>CAKRWH010000005.1:0-159686 GCA_934416185.1 uncultured Blautia sp.
CGTTATCTGGAAGTGCAGGCCGGACTTGCAAAAACGCAGTATGGATGCATCCCGATGGCACCTCATACAGCCTGGGAGTGGATGGAACAGTATGGCTCTGTTAATATTTCCGAGGGAGTACTTGAGAAAGAATATAAAGAGCGTACGGCTCTGGTAACAGGCAGAATCCTTGAATCCGGGTTACATGAAAAATTGAAAGAGAAGCTGGAAACTTCAAAAGAAATGTCAAAAAAAGAAGCACAGTCTGTATACAGAGGAAGTGTGTATGGTGCACTTGCTGAGCATGGAGAAGGCACAAAACATCTGAAATTCTTTGGGGAAAGTACTGGCCAAACACAGAGTGAAATTTCAAAAGAGGAAGAATCTCTGAAAAATTGGAAATACTTTTTTGAGACAGGAATTTTACATTGTCCGCAGCCTCTGGAAACACCGGATGCATTTCTGATCGATGAGACAAATGTAGATTTCCTGAAAGTACATATGGAAGAAAATGCGCAGAACTGGTATGCCCATTATCAGTTGGGACTGGGATATTACCGCAGAGAAGACTATGAGAAAGCGGAGAAAGCTTTTGTGACTTCACTGAAATTAAAGGAGAGTGCATGGGCGTTTCATGGCCTGAGCTGTGTGAAACTGATGCAGAATGACAAAGACCAGGCAGGAGCATATATCCTTCAGGGAATGGCATTTAAACGCAAGGAACTTTCCTATTTGAAAGAAGGCTTTCGTATTCTTTTACTTGCAGAAAAGTATGAAGAACTGAGCCGTTTCTATCGAAAACTGGACAAAGAAGAGCAGGAAGATGGCAGACTGAAACTGGGATATGTGCAGGCACTTCATGGATTGAAACAGGATAAAAAAGCATTAGATTTGCTGGAAAGTAAGGGTGGCCTGATACCGGATGATATCCGTGAGGGTGAGGATTCTCTGGGAGAAATCTGGCAGGAATTATATCAAAGTGTGTACAAAAAAGAGGGAAAACTTCCGTATAAATTTAATTTTCATGCGAATTAGCATTGGATTTTCAGATAAATCGTGGTATGCTGATTATTAGAATTGTAGTGATTATTAAGCAGACTATTATCCGGAACCCGATCATTAAAGGTGTTTTTTTATAGTTCTGCTATTTGCGAATCACAATAGCAAACGAGGAGGAATAAAAATGGAACTTGAAGTATTAAGAAAAGATATGGTCGCAGCTATGAAAGCCAAAGATAAAGTAACAAAGGAAGCTGTATCTTCCCTGATCTCCGCAGTAAAGAAAGTAGCCATCGATGAAGGATGCCGTGATGAGATCAAGAGTGATCTGGTAGACAGAGTAATCCTGAAAGAGCTGAAAACAGTAAAAGAACAGCTGGATACCTGCCCGGAGAGTCGAGAGGATCTGAAAGCAGAATATCAGGCAAGATATGATGTAATCGCAAAATATGCCCCGAAGCAGATGGATGCAGCAGAGATTAAAACATATCTGGAAGAGAAATTTGCAGATGTTCTTGCAACTAAGAATAAAGGTCAGATTATGAAGGCTGTTATGGCTGATCTGAAGGGAAAAGCAGATGGTAAGGTGATCAACCAGGTGGTTGCAGAGCTCTGTAAATAAAAAGCCGTCTGTTTTGGATATAGAGATATAGGAGTTGCCGCAGTATCTGGGGAAAAAATAGATACTGCGGTTTTTTATTAGTGTGCATAATAGGGACGCGCAGAAAAATAGTTGCTTTTATGTGCGGTTTCGGACACTAAGATATTCTAAGCTGCCCAAAATCTGCTAGAAGCATGAGTCAAATGACACAAACTCGCCTGTGGCTCAGACAGTGTGCCATTTGACTCATAACGCAGATTTTTGCCGGCTAAGAATATCTAAGTGTCCTGCAAATGCACATAAAAGCAACTATTTTTCTGCGCTGGTTATTGGCTGATACAAATGTTTGCAGTGAAAAAGATTAGGTTTTAGTGTTGGGGGTTAGCTGTGGAGAGAGGTGAAAGTGATATGGAGTTTCAGCATGAATTGATCATTCCCAATGAGGGGCTGCCGTTTAAGGTTTTTTTGTTTGAGGGTGGAAATGGAAATTATGTGAGGGAGAAGCACTGGCATACTTCGATTGAGATTTTTGCGGTTCTGGAAGGACATCTGGAGTTTTTTATGAATAAGGAGGAGTATCCGCTGAAGGCGGGGGAGCAGATGATTATTAACTCCAATGAGATTCATTCCATACGCGCAGTGGAGAAGAATAAGACTGTGGTGCTTCAGATACCATTGAAGCAGTTTGAGAATTATTTTACAGCGCAAAGGTTTATCCGTTTCAGGAGTCAGGATGAGGCGGCGGATGTGAAGCTGGCTTCATTGATTAAGAAGCTATATAAGGTTTATACGGCGAGAGATGTGGGATATGAGTTTCGGACGATGTCTCTGTTTTATGAGATTATGTATATGTTGGTCAAAAATTATCGGTTGACGGAGGTTCATGAGAAGGAGATTCGACACAGCAGGAGACTGGATGCTTTGTCAAAAATTACCACTTATATGCGTGAACATTATAATGAAGATCTGAAACTTTCAGACCTGGCAGCCACATTTGGTTATTCTGATGCATATTTGTCGCGAATGTTCCAAAAATATGCAAAAGTTAACTATAAAACTTATTTGCAGGATATCCGTATGGCATATGCGTACAGAGATTTGGTGAATACTGATCGTACTATTAGTCAGATTGCACTGGACAATGGATTTTGCAGCAGTCGTGGATTTTCGGGGGAATTTCAGAAAAGATATGGAATTCTGCCAAGTGAGATGCGAAAGCAGAAAAATGAAAAAGGTCAAAAAAATGCTATAGAATAGTCAAGAAAACTGGCGAAAAGAAACAGGTTGTTCTGCTATACTCGAATCACAGTAAAGATAAAGTGACATCCCCGAAAGGGGAAAAGGAGGTTTTACAGGTGAAGATTCAGAATGTAGCAGATGCTTCTTTCCGCAGATACGGAAAAGTTCTGGAAGGTTATGACTTCAGCGCACTTCTTAAAGAGATGAAACACACACCGGTTCCGGATGATGTGGTTTATGTTCCTTCTGTAGAAGAACTGGAAGCTCTGGATGTGGCAAAAGAATTACAGAACAAAGGTTTCGGAGGAATTCCGATCGAGATCGGATACTGCAACGGACATAATAAGAAATTAAATGCTGTAGAATATCATCGCAGCTCAGAGATCAACGTAGCAGTAACAGATCTGGTTCTGCTCATCGGAAGCCAGCAGGATATCACAGACGAACTTACATATGACACTTCTAAAATCGAAGCATTTTTAGTACCTGCAGGAACAGGCATTGAAGTATACGCAACAACGCTTCATTATGCACCATGTAATGTGCAGGACGGAGGATTCCAGTGTGTAGTTGTACTTCCGGCAGGAACTAACACAGATCTGACATTTGAAACAGCAAAGACAGGAGAGGACAGCCTTCTGACAGCTAAAAACAAATGGCTCATCGCACACGAAGATGCAGCAATCGCAGGTGCTGTAAACGGACTTCGCGGAGAGAACATCGCAATTGACTGAGAACTAAAAAACAAAATCATATAAAACTAAAGCATATAAAATATGGAGGAAATTATACTATGAACAATATACCAGTAGTAAAACTTGGATTAATCGCAGTAAGCCGTGACTGTTTCCCAATTCAGCTTTCTGAAAAAAGACGTGCAGCTATCATGGACGCATACAAAGGTGAACTTTATGAATGTCCGGTAACTGTTGAGAATGAAAAAGACATGGAAAAAGCACTTGAAGATGTAAATAAAGCAGAGTGCAATGCACTGGTTGTTTTCCTTGGAAACTTCGGACCTGAAACACCTGAAACACTGATCGCAGAGAGATTTGACGGACCGTGCATGTATGTAGCTGCAGCAGAAGGCGACGGCGACATGATCAACGGCAGAGGTGATGCTTACTGTGGTATGCTGAACTGCTCTTACAACTTAAAGATGCGTCATCTTGAGGCATATATTCCGGAATATCCGATCGGAACAGCTACAGACATTTCCAAAATGATCGCTGATTTCGTACCGATCGCACGTGCCGTTATCGGTGTTCGTAACCTGAAGATCATTACTTTCGGACCACGTCCACAGGACTTTTTCGCTTGTAACGCACCTATCAAAGGACTTTATGAACTGGGTGTTGAGATTGAAGAGAACTCAGAACTTGACCTTCTCGTTTCCTTCAAAGAGCATGAGAACGATCCTCGTATCCCGGAAGTATGTGCAGATATGGCAAAAGAAATGGGCGAAGGCAGATATTATGCTGACCTCAATGTTAAGATGGCACAGTTTGAGCTTACTCTTCTTGACTGGGCAGAAGCTCACAAAGGTGCAAGAAAATATGTTGCATTTGCCGATAAATGCTGGCCTGCATTCCCGTCACAGTTCGGATTTGAGCCTTGCTATGTAAACAGCCGTCTTGCTTCAAGAGGAATCCCGGTATCCTGTGAAGTTGATATCTACGGAGCACTCAGCGAGTACATCGGACTTTGCATTTCCCAGGATGCAGTTACACTGCTTGACATCAACAACTCTGTTCCGCAGTATATCTATGATGAAGATATCAAAGGAAAATATGATTATAAACTTACTGACACATTCATGGGATTCCATTGCGGAAATACTCCGGCATGCAAAATGTGCGATTCCAGAGCAGTTAAATATCAGCTCATCCAGCACAGACTTCTTGAGCCAGAAGGATCTGAGCCAGACTTTACAAGAGGAACTCTTGAAGGTGATATCGCTGCTTCTGACATTACATTCTACCGTCTGCAGTGCAATTCAGAAGGTGAAATGGTAGCATATGTTGCTGAAGGTGAAGTTCTTGATGTACCTACAAGATCCTTTGGTGGTATTGGTATCTTCGCTATCAAAGAAATGGGAAGATTCTACCGTCACGTTCTTGTTGAAGGCAACTATCCGCATCACGGAGCTGTTATGTTCGGTCATTACGGAAAACTCTTCTTTGAAGTAGTTAAATTCCTCGGAATCAATGTAAACAAAATCGGTTACAATCAGCCTGCAGGAGTAAGATATCCAACAGAGAATCCTTGGGGATAATTTACAATCGGACTTAAAAATTAAAAACTGACACGAAATATACAAAGACATCCCAGGGGGCTTCCTCTGGGATGTAAGAGGTGTAAGGAGGGTATTTATGTACTATATTGGTGTTGACCTTGGTACTTCAGCAGTAAAGCTGCTGCTTATGGAGGAATCCGGAAAGATCTGTAACATTGTTTCAAAAGAATATCCATTATTCTTTCCACATCCGGGCTGGTCTGAGCAGAAACCGGAAGACTGGTTTGCACAGAGCATGGAAGGTATGAAAGAGCTGACAAAAGACATTGACAGAAGTCAGGTAGCCGGAATCGGCTTCGGTGGACAGATGCATGGTCTTGTTACTCTTGATAAAGATGACAACGTAATCCGTCCTGCAATCCTCTGGAATGACGGACGTACAGGTGAAGAAACAGAATATCTGAATACAGTGATCGGAAAAGACAAGCTCTCTGAGTACACAGCCAATATCGCATTCGCTGGATTCACAGCACCGAAGATTCTCTGGATGCAGAAAAACGAGCCGGAGAACTTTAAGAAAGTAGTTAAGATTATGCTGCCAAAAGATTATCTGGCATATCGTCTGTCAGGTTCCTTCTGCACAGATGTTTCCGATGCTTCCGGTATGCTTCTTCTTGATGTAAAGAACCGTTGCTGGTCAAAAGAAATGCTGGAGATCTGTGGAATCACAGAAGAACAGCTTCCGAAACTGTATGAGAGCTGGGAAGTAGTTGGAACTCTGAAACCGGAGATTGCGAAAGAACTTGGATTCAGTGAAGATGTAAAGGTTGTTGCAGGTGCAGGTGATAATGCAGCAGCTGCCGTAGGAACCGGTACAGTTGGTGACGGACAGTGTAATATTTCCCTTGGAACATCCGGAACTGTATTTATTTCCAGCAAGAACTTCGGCGTGGATGCTCACAATGCACTTCATTCTTTCTGTCATGCAGATGGAAGCTATCATTTGATGGGATGTATGCTCAGCGCAGCTTCCTGTAATAAATGGTGGGCAGAAGAGATCCTTCAGACAAAAGATTTCAATGCAGAGCAGGCTCCGATCCAGAAACTTGGTGAGAACAACGTATTCTTCCTTCCATATCTGATGGGAGAACGTTCTCCACACAATAATCCGGATGCAAGAGGTGTATTCTTCGGAATGTCCATGGATAGTACAAGAGCAGACATGACACAGGCTGTTCTGGAAGGTGTTGCATTTGGACTTCGTGATTCTCTGGAAGTTGCAAGAAGCCTGGGAATCAAGATTGAGAGAACTAAGATCTGCGGTGGTGGAGCTAAGAGCCCACTGTGGAAGAAGATCATTGCTAATGTCATGAATCTGAAAGTTGACGTTCTGGAGAATGAAGAGGGACCATCCATGGGTGGTGCTATGCTTGCAGCAGTAGGCTGCGGTGCTTATCCGGATGTAGAAACAATCGGTAAGAAATTTGCAAAGGTTGTTGATACAGTAGAACCGGATCCTGAACTGGTTGCTAAATACGAAGAAAAATACCAGAAATTCCGTACTCTGTATCCAGCTATGAAACCATTATTCTAAGATTTGACATGTTTTATGTATTACATACAGAAATGGAAAAAACAATTTAAGATGTAAAGATAAAATACCGCTGTAGGTGAAGCTATAGCGGTATTTTTTTGTGAAAAGAAAACACGATGTATAACAAAAAATCCATAATAATTCTGGAGTCTGCAAAGCTGGATGCGAATATAAAAACAGGCGGGAAAGTCTTCCCGCCTGTAAATCGTCTGGACATATATCATATATAAATATGACTTTTTATTTTTGATTGAGTTCTGTAAGATTAGAACAGACCTGTGATCTTACCTGTTTCGTCTACGTCGATTCTTTCAGCAGCCGGAACTTTTGGCAGACCTGGCATTGTCATGATCTCGCCTGTGAGGGCTACGATGAAACCTGCACCAGCGGAAATCTTCAGGTTACGAACTGTAACTTCGAAGTCTGTCGGAGCACCGAGTTTGGTCTGGTCGTCTGTTAAGCTGTACTGAGTCTTAGCTACACAGATCGGGCAGTTGCCGAATCCAAGAGCTTCTAACTGTTTAGCCTGTTTCTGAGCGTTTGCTGTCAGGACAACTCTCTTGCCGCCGTAAACTTTCTGAACGATCTGGTTCAGTTTGTCTTCAATAGAACCTTCCAGTTCATATGCATAAGTAAAGTCATTTGGTTCTTCAACAAGACGGAGAACTTCTTCAGCAAGTTTGATTCCGCCTTCGCCGCCTTTAGCCCATACTTCAGAAAGGGCAACATTAACGCCGAGTTCTTTACATTTTGCTTCTACGAAGTCAAGTTCAGCTTTTGTATCTGTTGGGAATGCGTTGATGGCAACAACACATGGCAGTTTGTATACGTTCTTAATATTGGAAACATGTTTCAGAAGGTTCGGGATACCTTTCTCAAGTGCTTCCAGGTTTTCATTGTTAAGGTCAGCTTTTGCAACACCGCCGTTGTATTTCAGGGCACGTACAGTAGCTACGATAACAACTGCGCTTGGTTTTAAGCCTGCCATACGGCATTTGATGTCGAGGAATTTCTCAGCACCGAGGTCAGCACCGAAACCAGCTTCTGTAATTGCATAATCAGCAAGTTTCAGAGCCATTTTTGTAGCTGTTACGGAGTTACATCCGTGAGCAATGTTAGCGAATGGTCCGCCGTGTACGATTGCAGGAACGTGTTCCAGAGTCTGTACAAGGTTTGGTTTCAGAGCATCTTTTAACAGGGCTGTCATAGCACCTTCTGCGTGAAGGTCACCGGCTGTTACAGGTTTCTGCTCGGAAACTTTACCGTATGTATATCCGATGATGATCTTGGATAATCTTTCTTTCAGGTCTTTGATATCGCTTGCGAGACAGAGAACTGCCATGATCTCAGATGCAACTGTGATGTCGTATCCGTCTTCACGAGGCATACCGTTTGTCTTTCCGCCAAGGCCGTCTACTACATTACGAAGCTGACGGTCGTTCATATCTACACATCTTCTCCATGTGATCTTACGTGGGTCAATATTTAATGCGTTGCCCTGGAAAATATGATTGTCGATCATAGCTGCAAGTAAGTTATTAGCTGCACCGATCGCATGGAAGTCACCTGTAAAGTGAAGGTTAATATCTTCCATAGGAACTACCTGTGCGTATCCGCCACCTGCAGCACCGCCTTTAACACCGAATACCGGTCCTAAGGATGGCTCACGAAGAGCTACCATAACACTCTTTCCAAGTCTCTGCATACCATCTGCAAGACCTACAGTAGTAGTAGTTTTACCTTCTCCTGCAGGAGTTGGGTTGATAGCTGTAACGAGGATTAATTTTCCGTCCTTTTTATCGCTTTCTTTCAGGAGATTGTAGTCAATCTTTGCTTTGTATTTTCCGTACTGTTCCAGATATTTGTCGTCAATACCTGCTTTCTCTGCAATCTGAGTGATTGGAAGCATTTCGCATTCCTGTGCGATTTCGATGTCTGATTTGAATCCCATAATGTTTTTCTCCTTTCGTCTCCGCATAACATGAAAAACTTATGTTACTGTTCAGTTCACGATCAGTAACAGACTTATTCATTGAAGGAAGTATCGTCCTGCCAGTCTGTCTGATGAAACATTTCAACAAAATAGTTGCTGTTCCATGAGATAAAAAAAGGCCAGTATCTGAAAGATTCAAATACTGCCCAGACGGTCGGCTCTCACAAACCTCCGACTCCACGTGGTTTGTATTCCACTCTTTCCGTCAGTACTCGAAGGTTCCTTCAATTGATGAATACAATATAGCATTTTGAGAAAAAAATGTCAAGAAAATTTTACTGAAACGTCAAAAAAATCAAACAATCTGGATGAAAGTTGTGCAAATTAAATAATGAAGGGGAAGGAACTTCTATAGTGTTGAGAAAAAATATCTTTTACAAAAGAATGCTATTGTTAAAAAATAAACATGATTTTTCTGCAAAAAAGAACTTATATAAAAGCAATGCAAAACTTATGAAAAATATAAGAAAGGGAATTGACAGCAGCAGAAAAGGTATGTTATTCTTTTTTCCAGTATGAAAAGAGACTATCGTTTTCATGCAAATATTTGCTCACATTCAAATGTAACAGATATTGAATGTTAAGCCCATACGGACAGGCGGGGCAGTTGCCGAGGTGGGAAACCACATTATTGATTGAGTTAGAAGCTCAAATTTTATAAGTTGATTACTTTATAATCAGTGCATAAGCACGCATCATCTTGTGAAACGGTCAATAAGAGCATAGCATATATTTGCCAGCGATTGAAGACGACAGCAGTCATGAATATTTTAGAATACAGGAACAGGCACAGGGTATACATGGATTTGTACGGAGAATCCGCAGGTGTATCGGTCATATAGCCTGTGGAATGTAACGGATCATGAAGGAAGCAGATGATGAGAGAACATATCTGCTTCCTTTTTTGTTGCGCTTTTTGGGGATATTGATCATCTGTTCCGGTTAAAGCTGCGGATATGTTCAAAAATCACCCGTAACTGTCTGGCACCTCACGGAACAGTGGAATGCTGAACAGATACGATCGATCATTGTATTGACTTTGGAAATGTTATGAGAAAAGCCAGTACATAACAGGAAAAGAGGACAAGGCAAATGGATTATGAAAAACAACAGCATGCGCCCATTTATGAAGCACTGGAACGTTTTCGCAGAAAGAGAGTCGTTCCTTTTGATGTGCCCGGACATAAAAGAGGAAGAGGAAATCCGGAACTTGCACAGCTTCTGGGAGAAAAATGTGTAGGTCTGGATGTCAATTCAATGAAACCACTGGATAATCTCTGCCATCCGGTCTCAGTGATCAGGGAAGCAGAAGAACTTGCAGCAGATGCTTTTGGTGCAGCGCATGCATTTCTCATGGTAGGAGGAACGACATCTGCAGTGCAGAATATGATCCTTTCGGTCTGTAAGGCCGGGGACAAGATCATCCTGCCGAGAAATGTACATAAAAGTGCGATCAATGCACTGGTGCTCTGTGGAGCAATCCCGGTTTATGTTAATCCGGAAGTAAATGCGAAGCTTGGGATATCTCTTGGCATGGAGATCAGCCAGGTAGAGAAGGCAATGGATGAGAATCCGGATGCAGTGGCAGTTCTGGTGAATAATCCGACTTATTATGGGATCTGTTCGGATCTGCGCACAATTGTAAAGAAGGCACATGCAAGAGGGATGAAGGTACTTGCAGATGAGGCTCATGGAACACATCTGTATTTTGGAAGGAATCTTCCGGTATCCGGAATGGAAGCTGGCGCAGACATGGCAGCGGTTTCCATGCACAAGTCCGGTGGAAGTCTGACGCAGAGTTCGCTGCTGCTTCTGAACAAAAGTATGAATGCTGAGAAAGTGCGCCAGATCATTAATCTGACCCAGACCACAAGTGCTTCTTATCTTCTGCTGTCCAGCCTGGATATTTCCAGAAGAAACCTTGCATTAAGGGGTGAGGAATCTTTTGAAAAGGTTGCAGGGATGGCACAGTATGCCAGAGAGGAGATCAATGAGATTGGCGGCTATTATGCGTATGGAATGGATCTGATCAATGGAACCAGCGTGTTTGATTTTGATGTTACCAAGCTGTCTGTTTATACGCTGGGTAATGGGCTTGCGGGAATTGAGGTTTATGATCTTCTCAGAGATGAGTATGATATCCAGATCGAGTTTGGCGATATCTGCAATATTCTGGCTTATATTTCCATCGGAGACCGTATTCAGGATATCGAGAGACTGGTAGGAGCTCTGGCAGATATTGAACGCCTTTATAAAAAAGACAGTACAGGCATGCTTTCCGGTGAATATATTGCACCTGCAGTTGTGATCTCTCCCCAGCAGGCATTTTATGCGGAAAAAGAATTTCTGCCTATGGAACAGGCAGCAGGCAGAATCAGCGGTGAGTTTGTTATGTGTTATCCTCCGGGAATACCGATCCTTGCACCAGGAGAAATGGTTACACAGGAAATAGTAGAATATATTCTTTATGCGAGAGATAAAGGCTGTTCCATGCAGGGAATGGAGGACCCGAAGGTGGAAAGTCTTCAGGTCCTGAAAGGGGGTATCTGATAATGGAATTGTGGTATTCCGAGTTTCATACAGGAAATGTAAAACTTTCTGTCCGGATCAATAAACAGCTGTTCTCGGGAGAAAGCGAATTTCAGAGGATCGATGTGTTTGAGTCAGAAGAATTTGGAAGATTTGTGGCTCTGGACGGTGAGATCGTATTTTCAGACAAGGATGAATTTATTTATGATGAGATGGTGACTCATGTGCCGATGACAGTACATCCGGATGTAAAAAATGTCCTCATTATCGGCGGCGGTGACGGCGGAGTTGCCAGAGAACTGATCCATTATCCGCAGATCGAAAGCATTGATGTGGTGGAATCCGATAAAATGTTTGTGGATGTATGTGCGCAGATGTTTCCGGATATTGCACAGGGACTTAGGGATGAAAGAGTCAATATCTATTATGAGGACGGGCTTCGTTTCCTGAGAAATAAAAAGTCAGGATATGATCTGATCATTAATGACTCCACAGATCCGCTGGGACATACAGAGGGGCTTTTTACCAAGGAATTCTATGGAAGCTGTTATAAAGCTCTCAGAGATGACGGGATCATGGTTTATCAGCATGGAAGTCCTTTTTATGATGAGGATGAAGTGGAATGCAGAAAGATGCACAGAAAAGTATTCCGGTCATTTCCGGTGAGTAGGGTTTATCAGGCACATATCCCGACCTGCCCTTCCGGATACTGGCTTTTTGGATTTGCATCAAAGAAATATCATCCACTGGAAGATTTCAGACCTGAGAGGTTTGATGATCTTAATATAGAAACATGGTACTATACAACAAACCTTCACAGAGGAGCATTCATGCTTCCGAAATATGTAGAGGACTTACTGGAAGAGGAGGAAAACAGTTTATGAGTAAATTATTGGTGATTGGATGTGGCGGAGTTGCTTCAGTGGCAATCCGTAAATGCTGCCAGAACAGTGATGTTTTTACAGAGATCATGATCGCAAGCAGAACAAAGGAAAAGTGTGATACCCTGAAAGCGAAGATTGAAAGCACAACTAAGACAAAGATCGAGACAGCGAAAGTGGATGCGGACAATGCGGGAGAAGTTGCAGAATTGATCAGAGCTTATAAACCGGATGCTGTTCTGAATGTGGCGCTTCCATATCAGGATCTTACGATCATGGATGCATGTCTGGAAGCGGGAGCAGACTATATCGATACTGCAAACTATGAAGCAGAAGATACAGAGGATCCTAAGTGGCGTGCAATCTATGAAAAGAGATGCGAAGAAAAGGGATTTACAGCATATTTTGATTATTCCTGGCAGTGGGCTTATGATGAGAAATTTAAAGAAGCAGGACTGACAGCTCTTCTGGGAACAGGCTTTGATCCTGGTGTTACCAGTGTATTCAGTGCGTATGCCCTGAAACATTATTTTGATGAGATCCATACTATTGATATTCTTGACTGCAATGGCGGGGATCACGGATATCCGTTTGCCACAAACTTTAATCCGGAGATCAACCTCCGTGAAGTTTCCGCAAATGGTTCTTACTGGGAAGACGGACACTGGGTGGAGACAGAACCGATGGAGTTCAAGTCTGTCTATGATTTCCCGGAAGTAGGAAAGAAAGATATGTATCTTCTTCATCATGAAGAGATTGAATCTCTTGCAAAGAATATTCCGGGAGTAAAGAGAATCCGTTTCTTTATGACATTTGGACAGAGTTACCTGACACATATGAAATGTCTGGAAAATGTGGGAATGCTTTCTACAGCGCCTGTAGAATTTAACGGACAAGAGATCGTGCCGATCCAGTTCCTGAAAACACTTCTGCCAGATCCTGCATCTCTGGGACCGAGAACAGTGGGAAAAACGAATATCGGATGTATTTTCACAGGAATTAAAGACGGAAAAGAGAAAAGCGTTTATATCTATAATGTATGTGATCATCAGGAATGCTATAAAGAAGTGGAATCTCAGGCAATCTCTTACACAACAGGTGTTCCGGCTATGATCGGTTCCATGATGGTAGTGACCGGACAGTGGAAGAAACCGGGCGTATTTAACGTAGAGGAATTTGATCCGGATCCATATATGGAAGCATTAAATAAATGGGGACTTCCGTGGAAAGTCTGCGAGGACCCTGAACTTGTAAAGGTCTGGAAAGCAAATGAAGATTGATCAGCTGAGGACTCCCTGCTATGTGATCGATGAAAAAAAGATGCGGGAGAATCTGGAAATTCTGAAAAAAGTTCAGGAAGATACAGGATGCAGGATCCTGCTTGCGCAGAAGGCGTTTTCGGGATTTGCACTGTATCCGCTGATCGCAGGATATCTGGCCGGTACAACAGCAAGCGGTTTGTTTGAGGCAAGGCTTGGGCATGAAGAAATGGGGAAAGAGAATCATGTCTTTTCCCCTGCCTATAAGGAAGAAGATATGGAAGAACTGGATCAGATCTGCGACCATATCATCTTTAATTCCAATGCACAGCTGAGGAAATTTAAAGATGTATGTACCAACGCAAGCATCGGGCTTCGTATCAATCCGGAATGTTCCACGCAGGGAGATCATGCGATTTATGATCCGTGTGCGCCGGGTTCCAGGCTGGGAGTTACAAGGGAGAACTTTGATGAGGAATGTCTTGACTGGATAGATGGGCTGCATTTTCACACACTCTGCGAGCAGAATGCGGATGATCTGGAGAAAACTCTGCATGCGGTAGAGGAGAAGTTCGGAGAATTTTTGCCGAAGGTTTCCTGGCTGAATATGGGCGGTGGTCATCATATTACACGGGATGATTACGATGTGCAGCTTCTTGAGAAATGCATTATACATATGAAAGAAACATATGATCTGGATATTTATCTGGAACCAGGAGAGGCAATTGCGCTGAATGCAGGATATCTGGTGACGGAAGTTATGGATATTGTGGAAAATGGGATTAAGACGCTGATCCTGGATGCTTCTGCAGCCTGTCATATGCCGGATGTACTGGAGATGCCATATCGCCCTCCATTGAAAGACAGCGGGGAAGCGGGTGAGAAAGCATATACTTATCGCCTGTCTTCCTGTACCTGTCTGGCGGGAGATGTGATCGGAGATTATTCTTTTGACAGAGAGATCCAGATCGGAGACAAGTTGTATTTTATGGATATGGCAATCTATTCGATGGTAAAGAATAATACATTTAACGGAATGCCTCTGCCGGATATTGCTGTTATGCATGAAAACGGAGAGTGTGAAGTTATCAGGCATTTCGGATATGAAGATTTTAAGAACAGACTTTCATAACAGAAGGAAAGGACAGAGACCGGCAATGAGTGAAAATGGCAAGGTGAAAAGTGATAAAAAAGTCAGTCTGGCAGATGATAGAAAAACTGAAATAAAAAGCAGCACCCTAAACAGTGAGAAGAACTGCGGAGAAGCTTCTGTAAAATATCGGATGCCGGGAGAGTTTGAGCCGCATGACGGATGCGTGATGATATGGCCGGAACGTCCGGGTTCCTGGAATTATGGAGCAAAAGAAGCACAGAAAGCATTTGTGAGAGTAGCAGAGGCGATTGCGGAGAGCGAGAAAGTATACATGCTGGTTTCACAGGTACAGGCAGAAAATGCGAAAATTCAGCTTAAGGATATTCCTGGTATAACATTGCTCGAATGCGAGACAGATGACGCATGGGCGCGAGACGTTGGTGCAACCATGGTTATGGATAAGAATGGAGAGATCAGCGGAGTTGACTGGCAGTTTAACGCATGGGGCGGTTCTTTTGACGGACTTTATCAGAACTGGGAAAAAGACGATAAAGTGGCAGCGTTTATATGTAAGGAACTGGGTTATCCATGTCTGGATGCAAGACCTTTTGTTCTGGAAGGCGGATCCATTCATTCTGATGGGGAAGGAACACTGCTGGTGACAGAGACCTGTCTTTTAAGTAAGGGAAGGAATCCAGAACTTGACAGGGAGCAGATTGAAGAAAAACTCAGGTACTGGCTTGGTGTACAGAAGGTTATCTGGCTGCCTTGCGGGATCTGGCAGGATGAAACGAATGAACATGTAGATAATGTATGTGCTTTTGTAAGACCTGGAGAGGTTGTGCTTGCATGGACAGATGATGAGTCAGACCCACAGTATGAAATGTCCCTTACAGATCTGAAAGTGCTGGAAAAAGAAACAGATGCAAAAGGCAGAAAGTTTAAGATCCATAAACTGCCTGTTCCTCAGAAACCAGTCTGTCTCACACAGGAAGATGTGGATGGTTTTGTGTTTGAAGTCGGTGAGGATGAAAGAGAAGCAGGGGAACGCATGGCTGCCAGTTATGTAAATTTTTATATTTCAAATGGCGGGATCATTCTGCCACAGTTCGGAGATGAAAATGATGAGACTGCGGTGAGGATCCTGCAGGAATGTTTCCCTGAGAGAAAAATCTGCCCTGTTGATGCCAGAGCGATCATTGTCGGCGGTGGAAATATTCACTGTATTACTCAGCAGATTCCGGCAGCAGTGTGCAGGCGGGATGATCCTGAAAATAATTTTGCAGGATAAATTTTTTATTTTATGGCGGAGGAAAGAGCAAAATGAGAAATGTAACAGTGGCAGCAGTTCAGATGCGATGTGAAAAAAGTGTGGAAGCAAATATTTCTCATGCAGAGGAGCTGGTACGTCAGGCAGCTGAAAAAGGAGCAGATATTATCCTTTTACCGGAACTTTTTGAGCGGCCGTATTTCTGTCAGGAACGCAGGTATGAATACTATGAGTATGCACAGACGGTAGAAGAAAACCCGGCAGTCCGGCATTTTGGCAGAGTAGCAGCTGAGCTTGGAGTTGTAATTCCGGTAAGCTTTTATGAAAAAGAAATAAATAATACTTACAATAGTATCGCAATTCTGGATGCAGATGGAAAGAATCTTGGCGTTTACCGGAAAACGCATATCCCGGATGATCACTATTATCAGGAAAAATTTTATTTTACTCCCGGGGATACCGGATTTAAAGTTTTTGAAACAAGATACGGTACGATCGGAGTCGGGATCTGCTGGGATCAGTGGTTTCCGGAAACTGCGAGATGCATGGCATTACAGGGAGCGGAGCTTCTTTTTTATCCGACTGCGATCGGAAGTGAACCGATTCTTGAATGTGACAGTATGGAGCACTGGAGAAGATGTATGCAGGGACATTCTGCTTCAAATTTAATTCCGGTGATCGCAGCAAACAGGATTGGTGAGGAAACAGTAACTCCATGTTCTGAAAATGGAGGTCAGAAGTCATCTCTTAATTTTTATGGTTCCTCTTTTATTACAGATAATACAGGAGCTGTTTGTGCAGAACTGTCCAGAAATGAAGAAGGAGTTATTGTAAATACCTTTGATCTGGATGCAGTAAAGGCAGACAGACTGAACTGGGGCCTTTTCAGAGACCGCAGACCGGAAATGTATGCAAAAATTGCAGGAAAATGACGAAAAAGAGAAGATCTGATCAGACAGAAACTGAGTTTATAAGAATTTCATAAAAACTTTATGATTATATTAGTTGCCACTTCTGTTAAGTGTGGTAAAATAGATTCATGAATATATTCTGGTAAGACGGAGTGAAAGGATGAACAGACAGGAATTTTTGGAAAACCTGAGGAGCCAGCTTGTCGGTCAGATGCAGGAAGGCAAAGCAGCGGCGCATCTCAGGTATTATGAAGACTATATACAGTCCCAGGTACGTGGTGGACGCTCAGAGCAGGAAGTGCTCGAAGAACTGGGAGATCCGAGACTTATAGCTAAGACACTGATTGATACAGATGATGGAAGCACGCAGGAGGATTACGGAGAATACTCTTCCTATGGCGGAAGTTATGACAGCGGTTATGGAAACGGAATGGAGGATCAGGCACAGCCGGAGAAACGCTGGAAGAAATTTATTGATCTTTCTACCTGGCAGGGGAAGGCAGTGGTAATCGTGGGTGCGGTCATCTCGATTATTCTTATTGTTCTTGTGATCGGTGCAGTTCTTCCGTTCTTTATTGTTCTTGCAATTATTCTTTATTTTTTTTCATGGCTTAAGAAGCGTAATAAATAATGGCCGGTATCGGTTATTCTATACTCTGTAAAATATGCATTATCTGTGCAGGGCTTATGTATGAATGAGCTTTGCACAGACCTCTCTTTTTTATTTTCAGTGATTTTCTTTATTAAGATCCCTATTATTTTTTATAATCACTTTTGAGTTAATATTCATTCTTACAAAGGCTGTTTTTTCTGCGGCTGAAAACATTTCTCTGAAAATTTATTCTCTAATCCTGCTTCGGGCAGGGAAAAATCCCACATCTATATTTATTTTTTCATCTGGAAAGGAGACAGAAAATGAAACGCAGTTTAAAATTGAAGGAACGGCTGGGAGCTTTGTTGCTTGCAGCGCTGTTTGCCATGCAGGCAATTCTCGGACTTTTGCCTGTAGATACAGTGCAGGCAGCTGTGAAGTCCATAGAAGTATGGAAGACAGACCAGATGTTGGAGTATGAATACCGCTTCAACATGAAATATCAGCCGGGTGTTACTACATATGAAACGTTTGGATGCGATAATAAAGACAGTGATGCGTTTTCTGACCATGGAAGAAGTGAGAGAGATACAGAATCTGTGCGTGTATCAGCAGATTATAAACCGGGAAGTGCCGGGATCCGTTACAATAACGTTGGCAAAGACGGGGCAGGAAATATTGTAGATGTACGCCTTACGCTTATGGGAGTTGAGAATGCGGAGAGACGTTATGATATCCGCACACCGATATCAAAAACAGAGAACAATGGAGGCTTAAGTTTTGGCTGGGAGAATAATGAGTCTTATCCTATCGTTGGATTTTCGAAGAACAGTATCGGTGTTTTTATTTATTCGGTAGGATCCGCGAAGATTAATTTTCAGTTTCTGAAACATGGAACGGAAGAAACTCTGCCGATCCGCGGACATGGAACGATCCGGGATATAGATGCGGCACAGGCGGTAGAAATTCCTGTTGACAGTAATCTGGATCATGCATATGTTCTGGCAGACAATGATTTTCTTAAAGTCAATGGAACTTATGTCGGTTCACAGAATGTTGCCATAGAACCTGATGATGAAAAAGGCTGGATGAATATGTTGTATGATACCGATAATTTCAATCTTGTATTTTCCCATCAGGAGAAGCTGGACATGTGGGATGCCAGCCGTGAAGCCAGTATTGCCAAGGCTGGTTCTCAGGAAAAATGGGCGCAGTCACTGATCAATAAGTATGTGGATGCTTCAGGAAATTCCTATTGTCCGAATTTTAAAGGACAGAAGGTATGCAGAGGTTTTGCATATTTTGATTTTACTTCCTATTGCTTTGGAGATATTGAGATGAAGAAAGCCCCTGAAAAAAGAGTGGGAGAGACTGGCAGTACGTGGGAACAGGCTGTGGCAGCGACAAAAGATCAGCCTTTTGCAGTCAGACAGGGAAAAGAATTTCAGTATTTAATTCAGGCAGAGGTAACGCCAAATAAACTCCGGTCATTTGTCGTTCAGGATACATTGGAAGAGTGCCTGAGAATAGAAGATGCTTCGAAAGTAAGTATTACAAATGACGTTGGGCAGGATGTAACAGACCAGTTTGACATTTCTGTTGATGGACAGAAAATAACCTGCAGTGCAAAAACAGAAAGTCTTCAGGACGAGGCTTTCACAGATAATCAGACATATACATTTATTCTGAAAGTACAGCTGAGACCGGAATCAGAGATTAATGTTTCGAAATATATTGCAGACGACGGGTATACGATTTTAATTCCGAACCATGCTTCTATGAGCTATGAACGCATGAGTGGAAAAGGCGATACAATGGATACAGATACTGTATGGGTAAAGAGTGTGATTCCGCCAGAACTGGAAGTGACGAAAAACGTATCTGCATATGAATGGAAAGTCGGAGACACTGTGGATTATGAGATTACAGTATCTCAGACAAAACAGGATGTACGGGCGGTGAATGTTGTGATCACCGATGAAATACCTGCCTGTCTGCAGCTTTTGGAAGGGCAGTATACAGCAGAGACAAGTGGAGGTGCTGCAAACTGTACGCTGACCAGACTTGGAGATAATGGCTGGAAAGCAGAATGCCCGTCTCTGAGATATGGAGAGAAGATTACGGTCAGGTTTAAATGCCAGGCGCTGGAGACTTCAAATGGAATGGAATGGGAGAATATTGTTTCGGCTACAGCTGACAACCTGATCGATCCGGCTACAGGAGAACAGGAATCACGCAAAGATATGGCAGAAGTATGGCCAAACAGCCCAAGACTTGAAATTAATAAAACTGCAGACAAATATGAGTGGCAGACCGGAGAGCAGGTTGCCTACAGGATTGTAGTAAATAATGTGTCTGCAGGAACAATTGCGAAGAATGTAAATGTAACAGATATCGGTCTGCCTCAGGGACTGGTACTGGCAGGCGGAGCTGACAGTGTGGAAGTACTGGGGGTACAGCAGAAGATCAATTATCCTGTGCCGGATAAGAAAACAGGACAGGCATACGAAACAAGGCAGGTAGAAACCAGACTGGATGCGGATCAGAATGGATTTGCGTTTTACTGTTCTTATCTGCCATACAGTATACCTGTGACGATCATTTTTCATTGTATTGCACAGGATGAGGCTGATGGACATGAAAGTGTAAATGCAGCATCTGTGAAAGCTTCCAATGCAGAAGAAAGATCCGATGATGCAGAAGTTTATGTAAATACAGGGGAGTTCTGGATAGAGAAAACAGCAGACCATTATGAGTGGCAGGTAGGAGAACAGGTACAGTATACTGTGGTGGTAGAAAATAAGAAAGAAGGTACCATTGCAAGAAACGTAACGATCTGGGATACGCAGATGCCAGCCGGACTTGCACTGGCATCTGCTGACAGCGTATCTGTCACCGGAATCCCGCAAAGCATTGTGCAGCCTGTGGCAGGAACCGAAGATGTACCAAATCAGTTAAATCCGGAATTTTATAATGAGACCGCGGAGAAACCGGTCAGTTACGAATTTCTTCAGGAAGGAGCCGGATGGCGGCTGAATATTTCGGATCTTCCAGCAGGAGTTCCGGTTACGATTTTGTTCCTCTGCACAGTTGCTGAAGAAGCAAATGGTATGGAGAGCATCAATATTGCCAATGTACAGGCGCAGAATGCAGCAACAACACAGGATGATGCAGAAGTTTATGTAAATACAGCGGTTCTTTCTATTGATAAGAGTTTCCAGAATTCATATCTGGCAGCAGGTGACGGACGTGTGGAAAATGAGTTTCGCGTTGGAGAACCGGTAAATTATCAGGTAACAGTAAATAACCTTCAGAAAGGATCTATTGCCAGAAATCTGGTGATCAGTGATCTTTCTCTGCCGGAGGGACTTGCTCTGGACGGAGATGAGGGAGCTGTTACAGTAAGCGGTGTACCGGCGGTGATCCAGGATCCGGTAGCAGGTACGGATGATGCAGGGAATGAACTGAATCCGGAGAATTATAATGAAACTATAGAAAAACCAGTTACCTGTCAGGTTGCACGACAGGGAACAGGATGGATCGTGACGATTTCTGATCTGCCATACCAGACTCCTGTTACAGTCAATTTCCGCTGTATGGCACAGGAGAGTGTAAATGGTCTGGAGGTTGTGAATACTGCTCAGGCATACGCAGATAATGCACAGACTGTAAAAGATACATCTAAGGTGTGGATAAATTCTCCGGTCCTTAAGATAGAGAAAAACGCAGATAAACCATTTTATAAATATGGAGATATTATTACATATCGTATTGTGCTGACACAGGAACATACCGGCTGTGTGGCACGCGATGTTACAGTGAATGATGTGATTGATACACAGGGAGTACGTCTTCTGAAGGATTCTGTGATCCTTATGGATGAGAACGGAAATGTGACAGATGCAAATGTACAGATCAATGATGATAATACATTTGTCATGAACACAGGAAAAGCATTGATCAAAGACAGCAGATACAGTATCTGTGACAATGACAGAGGTGGCCTGTTTGAACAGGTGATGTATAATCCACTGGATTGCCAGATGCAGAAGAGTATGATCGTAGAATATCAGGCGGCAGTGATCGATGAAGCACTGGACGGACAGAAAGTACATAATACTGCAGTGGTAAACAGCAGAGAGAACATACCTGCGTCAGACGAAGAGGAAGTCGAGGTACACAGTCCGATCCTGGAGATTGTCAAAGAGTCAGATAAAAAAGAGTATATATCCGGTGAAAAAGGATATTATAAGCTGACAGTAAGACAACTGCGGGAAGATGTTACAGACAGTAATATTGTGATAGAAGATGCATTTGAAAACAAAGGTGCCACTCTTGTAAAAGACAGTATTTTTGTAAAGAAAAACGGTGTAAAACTGAATGACATTAAAGTAGAAGCTTCAGAAACCGGATTTAAGATAGAAACCGGAACAACACTCTCTGATATGGACAAAATTGAGGTATGCTATGAAGTTGTGTTTGAAACAGAGAGTACAGGATCGGAAACAATTGTAAATACAGCTAAGGCAAAGGGAGATAGTTCCCCGGAAACATCTGCGCAGAACGAGGTATATGTGAAATCTGTGCCAAAACCGACAACTTCAGGAACCTGTCCGAAAATGACACCTGTACCAACAAAAACACCAGTGCCATCGTATAGTAATGGAAATGGTGGAAACGGAAACAGCAGTTATGGAAGCTCCGGTGGATATTCTTCGGGATATGGAAGCTATCAGAATGGTTCTGTGGCGGGAAGTTTCAAGACTGGAGATACCAGACCGTTTAAAGCAATGGCTGTGGCCGGAATTCTTGGACTTGGTCTGCTGGCAGGAGGTGTGCTGATCTGCAGAAAATCTGCAGCAGGCAGAAAAGATGAAAAAAGGATGCTTCGAAAATGAAGAAACTCAGAACGTTTGCGGTAAGCATGATTGTGGCAGCGCTGGGTCTCCTGATATATTGCGGAGGCTTTTTTATAAGAAGTTATAAACAAAATCTTGCAGCGAAACAGGGATATGAAGAAATTGCGGATATAGCTGTGACAGCGGAGAAGGAAAATAAGAAAGATTTAAACAGAAAAACAAAGGATGTGCAGGATATGTCTGATACACAAGATAAAGATGCGTCTGAAAAGAAAAAAAGGAAAAAGAACAGAAAGTACAGTAATGAGGCAGATAAGATCAGGGAATCCTTCGGGATTTCCTGGGAAAATTTAAGAAAGATCAACTCTCAGGTGGCTGCCTGGATTACCATACCGGGAGCTGATATCTCTTATCCTGTTGTTCAGGGAACAGACGATGAATACTATCTGAATCATAATTTCAGAAAAGCGGAGGATCTGTTTGGGTGTATTTTTCTTGAACATAATAATAAGAAAGACCTGACCGGTTCACACAGTATTATCTATGGTCATAATATGGAAGGAAATATGATGTTTGCCAATCTGAACCGTTATGAACAGCCAGAGTTTCTAAAGTCATGTCCGGAAATAGAAATCCTGACACCGGAAAGAAAATTTCTGTACAAAATATTTTCCGTAGAGCAGGCATCTTCACAGAGTGCGGCATTTGAATATGGATATGAACTGTCAAGTCCTGCATACAAGTTACAACTGACAGAACTGAAAAATAATTCTATGTATGATACAGGGATAGAACCTGAGGAATCAGCACCGGTCGTAACACTGGTTACGTGCAATTCACATCTGGATAAAGAAATCCGAATGGCGGTACATGGAAGCTGTTATGAAATAATAAACTCTGTATAATGAATGCAGTTATCTGGTGCAGAGCAGCGTAGCAAAGCGGATTGCGAATATCCGCCTGACTTTAGAGCGTGTTTGAAAAATAGAAAAATTATCTTTGTACACAAAAATGGAAGTGAAATTTGAGGCACTTGAAAGAAATATTTGGAAGAAATTAATGAAAACTCCTGCGATATTTTGTATAATTTATGCAGAAAAAACAACTTGTTTGCATATGCGTACAAGTTGTATCATAAACACAGGAGGGAAGAAGACATGACAGATAATGGAAAGCCTAAATATTTCTCGCTGATGGAGCAGCTCAGAAACGATATTGTATCAGGAGCTATCCGCCCGGGAGAGAAGCTTCCTTCGGAAAACGAACTCTCACAGAAATATTCCCTGAGCAGACATACAGTTCGTAAAGCACTGGGAATTCTGGAGCAGGACGGATATGTGGAGGCATTTCACGGAAAAGGTACTTTTTGTTCGGAAAATATGCGCCACATAAAGAAATCAAAAAATATCGCAGTAGTTACCACATATATTTCCGATTATATCTTTCCAAGACTGATACAGGGAATGGATAACGTTCTTTCAGAAAGCGGTTACAGTATTATTCTTAAGAATACAGCAAACAGCAGGCAGAAAGAGGCCAGATGCCTGGAAGAACTTCTGAAAAAGGATATTGATGGTCTGATCATTGAACCAAGTAAAAGTGAAATGGTCTGCAAACATCGAAATCTGTATCAGAATCTGGACAAGTTCGAAATACCGTATGTGTTCATTCAGGGGATTTATTCGGAGATGCGGGACAAGCCGCACATTCTTATGGATGATACGCAGGGCGGTTATCTGGTGACAAAATATCTGCTGGAACTGGGACATAAGAAGATCAAAGGATTCTTTAAAGCAGATGATATGCAGGGACTGAAACGTCATAAAGGTTATGTTCAGGCATTGCAGGAAGCGGGAATTTCCTATGATCCGGATGATGTGGTCTGGTTTCATACAGAAGACAGAAAAGTAAAACCTGCGCTGATGGCAAAAGAGATGGTGCAGAGCGGACAGTTTCCGGATGGGATCGTCTGCTACAATGACCAGATCGCTGTTCAGGTTATGGAAGAACTGGAGAAGCAGGGACTCAGGATTCCGGAAGATATTTCCATTACGGGTTATGATAATTCTCTGTATGCACAGAGAGGAAACGGGATCACGACCATTGCACATCCGCAGGAAAAGTTGGGAGAAATGGCAGCAGAACTGATTCTAGAGAAGATTAACGGAGTTCCTGAAGAAGAGAGCAAAGTTGAAAGAATGATCCATCCGGAACTGATCATCAGAGGTTCATGCAGAAGGGTTGAGTAAAAGAGCCATGTCGTATGAATAACATACCCCCAGACTACAGCAGTTATAGTTATAAGAACAGATTAACAGGTAAATGCACAGGTCAGGCATCTTTGGTTTCATTATGGAGAGCAGATGCAATGATCTGAAAAATAAATAAAAATCCAGGGAGGAATTTTATCATGAAAACAGGAAGAAACTACAAGTTTTGGTTTTGCACAGGTTCACAGGATCTTTACGGAGATGAGTGTTTAAGAAAAGTTGCAGAGCATTCTAAGATTATTGTTGAAGAATTAAACAAGAGCGGTGTTCTTCCATTCGAACTTGTATGGAAACCAACACTGATCACAAACGAACTGATCCGTAAAACATTTAATGAGGCAAATGAAGATGAGGACTGTGCAGGTGTTATTACATGGATGCATACCTTCTCACCGGCAAAATCCTGGATCCTTGGTCTGAAAGAATACAGAAAACCTCTTTGCCATCTGCATACACAGTTCAATGAAGAAATTCCTTATGACACTATTGATATGGACTTCATGAACGAAAACCAGTCTGCACACGGCGGCCGTGAATATGGTCACATTGTTACCAGAATGGGAATCGAGAGAAAAGTAATCGTTGGTCACTGGGCAGATAAAGAAGTTCAGGAAAAACTTGCTTCCTGGATGCGTACAGCAGTTGGTATCATGGAGAGCAGCCACATCCGTGTATGCCGTGTAGCTGATAACATGAGAAATGTAGCAGTTACAGAAGGTGATAAAGTAGAAGCACAGATCAAATTCGGATGGGAAGTGGATGCTTATCCTGTAAATGAGATTGCTGACTATGTAAAAGATGTAGCCAAAGGCGATGTTGATGCATTAGTTGATGAATATTACAGCAAATATGATATTATTCTTGAGGGAAGAGATCCGGAAGAATTCAAACGTCACGTAGCTGTTCAGGCTCAGATCGAAATCGGATTTGAGAAATTCCTGGAAGAGAAGAATTATCAGGCAATCGTTACACATTTTGGTGATCTTGGAGCTTTACAGCAGCTTCCTGGACTTGCTATCCAGAGACTTATGGAAAAAGGCTATGGATTCGGTGCAGAAGGTGACTGGAAGACAGCTGCAATGGTTCGTCTGATGAAGATCATGACAGCAGGAATGAAAGATGCAAAAGGAACTTCCATGATGGAAGATTATACATATAACTTCGTACCTGGAAAAGAAGGAATTCTTCAGTCTCATATGCTTGAGGTTTGCCCGTCTGTTGCAGATGGCAAGATCGGCATCAAAGTTTGCCCGCTTTCCATGGGTGACAGAGAGGATCCTGCAAGACTTGTATTCACAAGCAAAACCGGTCCGGCTATCGCAACATCCCTGATCGATCTTGGTGATCGTTTCCGCTTGATCATCAACGATGTAGAATGCAAGAAAGTTGAGAAACCAATGCCTAAACTTCCTGTAGGAAGCGCATTCTGGACACCACAGCCAAACCTTAAGACAGGTGCAGAAGCATGGATTCTTGCAGGCGGCGCTCATCATACAGCATTCACCTACGATCTGACAGCAGAGCAGATGGGTGACTGGGCAGCAGCTATGGGTATCGAAGCTGTTTACATTGACAAAGATACAAACATCCGTGATTTCAAGAATGAATTGAGATGGAATGAACTTGCATTCAGAAAATAATATCAATGAAATTCGGGTAGCAGAAAAGATGATTTTATTTGTCTGACTATCTGATACAGAGGCTGCCATATCAGGCTGAGACTGAAAGGATGGGTTTACATATATGTATGTCTTGAACTCATCCTACTGCCTGAAATGGCAGCCCTAGAGCGTGTTTGAAAAATCATTCCCGCAATCTGCACGCCCCACTTTGCGGGAGATTTTGTCCGAATTCGGTTGTCGTAGCCCGCTACGCCGCCCTCATCCGAACAAAATCTCCCACAAATTGTGACGCACATCTCGCAGAAAGCCTTTTTCAAACACGCTCTAAAAATATGTAAAAAAAGTGCAGCAAAACAGTAAAAAATTTCTATAGTAAAACGACAGAAGAAATGCGATAATAAAGTCAGTCAGACTGCATATATGATCATATTTTTCTATTGGTCAGCAGTAATGAATAACAGAGAAACAGGGAGGTACATAAAAATGGGAGCAGCAGAAGCAAAAGCAGCAATCCTTGCAAACAAAACAGCACTTGGTATTGAATTCGGTTCAACCAGAATCAAAGCAGTACTCGTCGATGACAAAAACCAGCCGATCGCTTCCGGCGCACATGAGTGGGAAAACCGCTATGAAAATGGTGTCTGGACATACAGCCTGGAAGATATCTGGACAGGTATCCAGGACTGTTATCAGGATATGGCGAAAGATGTAAAGGCAAAATATGATGTAGAACTGGAATCCGTAGGTGCATTTGGAGTCAGTGCTATGATGCATGGCTATATGCCATTTAACAAAGAAGGAGAACTTCTCGTACCATTCCGTACATGGAGAAATAATATTACAGGCGAAGCAAGCGAAAAACTGATGGAACTGTTTAACTATAATATTCCACAGAGATGGAGCATTGCTCATCTGTATCAGGCGATCCTTAATGGGGAAGAACATGTAAAAGATATTGACTATATTACAACTCTGGAAGCATATGTTCACTGGAAACTGACAGGTAAAAGAGTTCTGGGAATCGGCGATGCAGCAGGTATGTTCCCGATTGATACAACAAAAGCAGACTATAACCAGGAAATGGTTGATAAATTTGATGAGCTGGTAGCTCCTTATGGATTTTCATGGAAACTTCGTGACATTATGCCAAAAGCACTTGTTGCAGGTGAGGATGCAGGTGTTCTTACAGAGGAAGGGGCGAAGCTTCTCGATGTAACAGGTAAACTGAAAGCAGGAATCCCGATGTGTCCTCCGGAAGGTGACGCAGGAACCGGCATGGTTGCTACAAACAGTGTTGCAGTTCGTACTGGTAATGTTTCAGCAGGAACTTCTGTATTTGCAATGATCGTTCTGGAAAAAGAACTTTCCGGACCATATAAAGAAATCGATATGGTTACTACTCCGTCAGGACATCTGGTGGCTATGGCTCATTCCAACAACTGTACTTCTGACCTGAATGCATGGGTAAATGTATTCAAGGAATTTGCAGAAGCTATGGGTATGGAAGTGGATATGAATAAATTATTCGGAACTCTTTACAATAAAGCACTGGAAGGTGATCCTGACTGTGGCGGACTTCTTTCTTACTGTTACTTCTCAGGCGAGCATATGACAGGATTCGAAGAAGGACGTCCATTGTTTGTTCGTTCCCCGGAGAGTAAATTCAATCTTGCAAACTTTATGAGAACCAATCTGTATACATGCCTTGGTGCTATGAGAGTAGGTTTGAACCTTCTGTTTGAGAAAGAAAATGTAAAGGTAGACCGTCTTCTGGGACATGGTGGATTATTCAAGACTAAAGGCGTTGGACAGCAGATCCTTGCAGATGCAGTAAATGCACCGGTATCTGTAATGGCTACTGCAGGTGAAGGCGGAGCGTGGGGAATTGCGCTTCTTGCTTCATATCTTGTAAACAAAGAAGAAGGCGAAACTCTGGAAGCATTCCTGGACAATAAAGTATTTGCAGATCAGGAAAGCAGTACACTGGATCCGAAACCGGAAGGAGTTGCAGGTTTCAATGCATTTATGGACAGTTATATGAAAGGCCTTTCTATCGAAAGAGCTGCAGTAGAGTCAAAAATCTGGTAATCTGACCGGAGCAGGAAGTGATGCAGGAGTTTTCTTCTGGTTAAAAATAATACAAAAATAAAGCAGTATTGCATGACTTGAGGTCTTGCAATGCTGCTTTTTTTGTAGTAAGTTCTCTGGACGAATTCTTTTTTGTAAAAAGAAAGCCCCGCCAGGGGAGCTGACGGGACTTTCGAGGGGAGTATAAATAATTAAATAAGGGGTTTATGTAAAAAAAATTTTTGAAGGGTAAATTCTTTTTACAGGTATGATTATAATATAGCTTGGTGAAAAAAGCAACATATTTTGATGAATATTCCCCCTCGTTTTTGGGATAATAGTCAATGTGAAGCGCATTCAGTAACAAAGCGCGTCGCAGAAATACCCGGGTTCTTCTGTTCCTTTCAGGAAGTCCGGGAAGACAAAATGCATCAGGAGGAATAAAATAATGGCAAAAAACTATGAATCTGAAAACAGAAACAGTAAAAATTACACAGAGACATCAAGTAAAAATACCTATGGAAATGAAATGAACCACACTGATAATCTGAGAAGCAAAAACGAGACAGATTGCAGAGATAAGGCAAAAAACAAAATGAAAAACAAAACTTCCCAGTCCTATACTTCAGAGGAAAACGAATATTAAGTTTTTTCTGCCAGCGGTAAGAATCCGCTGGCAGTTTTTGGTATTGTTTCATATGATATAACAAAAAGGAGTCTGCCATGTTTCCGGTGGAGACGATTTCTGCAAAAATGTTGGATTATTATGTGGACCGCAGGGACACATTGATCATAGATTTGCGTGAAAGAGAATCTTATGCGCACAGTCATGTAAAAGGAGCGGTGAATATACCATACGCAGAAATAGAGGAATATACATCATTTCCCAAAGGAAAAACACTGGTGCTTTATTGCGACAGGGGAGGGGCAAGCCTCAGGCTTGCGCGGCAGCTTGCGAAATTTGGATATCGTACCCGTTCGGTGATCGGCGGTTTTGAAGCATATCGGGGAAGAAATCTTGTAATTTCGTCATAAGCATGATAAGGTGTATATATCTGTAGTTACAGGCAAAGGTGAGCATTGTGGCTTATAGAATCTGATAACAGAAACAGAAGTACAATAGTAGAAAATATTGTAAAAGGGTAGTGGGAAATACAGCTGCGATTCATATGTTGACAGAATAACAGACGGTATATACTTTGAAAAGTAGCATGTAAGTGACAACAAAATACAAACTAAAAGAGGAGACACGAAATTATGAAATATATGTTTGCGTCAGATGTTCATGGTTCTGCATATTATTGCAGAAAGATGCTGGATGCTTATAAGGAAGAAAAGGCAGAACGCCTGGTGTTGCTGGGCGATCTGCTTTATCACGGTCCGAGGAATGACCTTCCTAAGGAATACGCTCCGAAGGAAGTCATTGCTATGTTGAACGCTATGAAAAGAGAAATCTATGCTGTGCGCGGAAACTGCGAAGCAGAGGTAGATCAGATGGTACTGCAGTTTCCTGTCATGGCAGATTACTGCATCTTAAATCTGGATGGAAGAACATTTTATGCTACACATGGACATATTTATAATGAAAACAACCTTCCGCCAATTCAGGACGGAGATATTCTGATCCACGGACATACCCACGTACTCAGAGCAGAGCGTAAAGACAGCTATGTGATTCTGAATCCGGGTTCCGTGTCTATCCCAAAAGAGGGAAATCCGCCTACATATGCGATTTTCGAGGATGGTGTGTTTACGATTAAAGACTTTGAGAAAAATATTGTAAAAAGTCTTGAACTTTAAGAGAAAAACAGCTATTCGATTACGGGCAGGCAGCAGTTGAACGGATAGCCGATATTTGTACTGCTATAGAGCTTATAGCATATTGCTGCATATATATTTAGAGAGGATAAAGAATGGAAAAATATGAACTGATCGCACCATGCCATTTTGGTATGGAAGCAGTACTGAAACGTGAAATCCTTGATCTGGGTTATGAGATTATCAAGGTAGAGGATGGAAAAGTTACTTTTGAGGCGGATGCACAGGGAATCGCAGATGCCAATGTATTTCTGCGCTCCACAGAGAGGATTCTGCTGAAAGTAGCGGAAGTCAAGGCAGAAACTTTTGATGAGCTTTTTGAGAAAACAAAAGCCCTTCCATGGGAAAATTATATTCCGAAAGACGGAAAATTCTGGGTTGCAAAAGCAAATTCTGTAAAGAGTAAGCTGTTCAGCCCGTCAGATATCCAGTCTATCATGAAAAAAGCCATTGTAGAGCGTCTGAAGGGCGTATATGGGGTATCCTGGTTTGAAGAGGACGGTGCAAGTTTTCCGATTCGTGTAGCATTTATGAAAGATGTGGCAACTATCGGTATCGATACCTCAGGAGTTTCTCTGCATAAGAGAGGTTACCGGAAAATGACTGTTAAGGCTCCGATCACAGAGACGCTTGCATCTGCACTGATCATGCTCACTCCGTGGAACAAAGACAGAATCCTGGTAGATCCGTTCTGCGGCAGCGGTACTTTCCCGATTGAGGCAGCAATGATGGCAGCAGATATTGCACCTGGTATGAACCGTTCTTTCCTGGCAGAGGACTGGAAGCATCTGGTTCCGAGAAAATGCTGGTATGATGCCAACGAGGAAGCGCAGGACAGAGTAAATCTTAACGTTGATACAGATATCCAGGGATTTGATATTGACCCGGAAGCACTGAAAGCTGCACGTGCCAATGCGAAGATGGCAGGTGTGGAGAAACTGATTCATTTCCAGCAGCGCCCTGTAAAAGATCTGCGCCATTCGAAACCATATGGTTTTATTATTACAAACCCGCCATACGGTGAACGACTGGAAGAAAAAGAAAATCTGGCACAACTTTACAGAGAAATCGGTGAAAGTTATGCGCGACTGGACAAATGGTCCATGTATCTGATCACATCTTATGATAAAGCAGAAAATGATATCGGAAGAAAAGCAGACAAGAACCGTAAGATTTACAACGGAATGCTGAAAACATATTATTACCAGTTTCTGGGACCGCGCCCGCCGAAAAAGAGTCAGAAATAAGTGGATATCAGTACGGAATGATAGTTTATGAAAATGTTTCAAAGTCAGAAAGAGATACCGGAAAAAATCTACGGGTAAAATTTTGATACAATAGAAGTACAAAAATGTAACAGTGTAAAAATATAAACAGAGGATATAGAGACTATGAAAAAAATAATTTTTGCCACTGGAAATCAGGATAAGATGAAAGAAATCAGAGAGATCCTTTCAGATATGGATGTAGAGGTAGTTTCCATGAAAGAGGCAGGAATCCACGCTGATATTGTGGAGGATGGTTCTACATTTGAGGAAAATGCCGTGATCAAAGCAAAAACTATCTGCAAAATGACAGGTGAGATCACTTTGGCCGATGATTCCGGTCTGGAAATCGATTATCTGAATAAAGAACCGGGTATTTATTCTGCGCGCTATATGGGAGAGGATACTTCTTACCGAATCAAGAATGCAAATTTAATTGAACGTCTGAATGGCGTGCCGGATGAGAAACGTACTGCAAGGTTCGTATGTGCCGTTGCGGCGGCTTTTCCGGATGGAAGTGTAAAAACAGTACGTGGAACAATGGAAGGCCGTATTGGGTATGAGGAGAAGGGAGAAAACGGTTTTGGTTATGATCCGATCTTCTATCTGCCGGAATATGGTTGTACATCTGCAGAGCTTTCCATGGAAGAAAAAAATAAGATCAGCCACAGAGGTAAGGCTTTACGTGCCATAAAGGAAGAACTGAAATGAAGGTACTGATCGTCAGCGATACACATGGACAGGATGAGAATCTGGAAGAGGCTGTGCTCAGAGAAGCTCCTTTTGAATATCTCATTCATTGCGGAGATGTAGAGGGCAGAGAGATTTTTATTGAGGCTCTGGCAGAATGTCCATGTACTATTGTCGCAGGGAATAATGATTTTTTTACAGATCTTCCTAATGAAGAGGAGATTATCCTGGAAGGGCATAAGATTCTGGTCACACACGGACATTATTATTTTGTATCCAGAGATCATGACAGACTTATAGCCAAAGCACAGGAAAAGGGCTGTCAGATTGCTCTGTACGGGCATACACATACGCCTGTAGCTGAAGAAGAGGATGGGATTCTGGTGATTAATCCTGGAAGCCTCACATATCCACGTCAGCGCGGTCGCAGGCCAAGTTATGCGATTATGGAGTTGGAAGAGGGAAAAGAACCTCTGGTTGAGATAAAATATCTTTAATAAAATATTTGCTTATGAATTTTTATGAGGTTACTGTACGCAAAATTGCAGTAACCTTTTATTATGTCATAGGAAATTACTCCGTAATGTTCCTATGACATAAAAAGCCCTCCGGGCAGGATCGCACTGCGTCGGAGAGAAATCATGTCGCTGAAGCGACCCGCCGCAGGCGGAGAATCCTGCAAGCAGGATTCTTTCTTGTGTTAAATAAAAAGTATCAAAAAAAATTAAGATTTTTTTATTGTGCAAATAAAATATTTTTTTACAAAAAATCTTAAAAACTACTCTGAGGAATTGAATTTTTATAAAAAAATCCAAACTTTTTTCATGAAAGTAAAAAGCCCGGAAACCCTTGATTTTACTGGCTTTGTGCCGCTTTTTCGACTCTTAAAATTTGCTTTTTTAAAAAAAATCAAAAAAAATTGAAAAAAAGTGTTGACATTTGGGGTGGGTTACCATATAATATGTCTTGCGTCGGACAACGAAGCACAAATAAATAAAGAAAACAGCGGGGTGTGGCTCAGCTTGGCTAGAGCGCCTGGTTTGGGACCAGGAGGCCGCAGGTTCGAATCCTGTCACCCCGACTGCTGTAACAACAACATTACCGTTTCAGCGAAATGCGGGTGTAGTTCAATGGTAGAACACTAGCCTTCCAAGCTAGATACGTGGGTTCGATTCCCATCACCCGCTTCTCTGTATGCACAGAGAGATGTGTCTGTAGCTCAGCTGGATAGAGCAACGGCCTTCTAAGCCGTGGGTCGGGGGTTCGAATCCCTTCAGGCACGCTGTGGTGGGTATAGCGCAGTTGGTTAGCGCGCCAGATTGTGGCTCTGGAGGCCCAGGGTTCGAATCCCTGTATCCACCCTTTGCCTTTGGGCTATCGCCAAGCGGTAAGGCACAGCACTTTGACTGCTGCATTCGCTGGTTCGAATCCAGCTAGCCCAGTCTTAAATATGGAGCATTAGCTCAGTCGGTAGAGCACTTGACTTTTAATCAAGTTGTCCGGGGTTCGAATCCCCGATGCTTCATTAATAGCGGAAATCTTATTAAGAGGTTTCCGCTATTTTATTGCTTCTGTAGAAACTTCCAGAAGTGGTAAAAGTACAAAATCAATAAAAATGCGGATATGGCGGAATTGGCAGACGCGCTGGTTTTAGGTACCAGTGGGCTTCCCGTGCAGGTTCAAGTCCTGTTATCCGCATTCAGAAAAGAAGTACCGGTCAGAAACGGTACTTTTTCTGTTTTACAGGGGAAATATTTTGTTGTATAGTTAATTTACGATAAAAGCTTCTTACAAGAGAAAGGTTTTGTTCATTTGATTTTGCAGGGAAGACCAAAGAGATAGATATAAGAATATAGAAATAGGGAGATTGGAATTATGGATATACAGAAATTTCAGCAGAAACTTACAGAAGTCTGTGAGCTTGGAGAAAAGAATGGAAAAATATTGAAGCCAGAACAGATAAAAGAATGTTTTGGGGAACTGGATCTGGACAAATCCCAGCTGATCAAGATCCTGCAGTATCTGAAATTAAAAGGAATTTCCATTGAAGGTGCAGAAGCTATTGCAGCAGCGCCTCAGGAAGAAAAAGAGGACACTTCCGAACAGGAGGAAAAGAAAGTGGCTCTTACTCCGGAAGAAGAGGCCTATCTGAAAGAGTATCTGGAAGGTCTTGATGAGCAGGAACAGGGCGAGAGAAGCACAGAAGAACTTTTTACACTCCTTTCTCAGGGGGATGCTATGGCACAGGCTGAACTGTCACAGAAATATTTGCGCGCAGCAGCTGAAATGGCGGTTGAAATGAACTGTGAGGAGATTTTTATTGCTGATCTGATTCAGGAGGCAAATATCAGCCTTCTGATGGCGCTGGGGGAGGAAGAGCCTGCGCAGAAAGACGAAGCATGGCTTCTTGGCCGTATACGTGCAGGAATCCGCAATGCAATCGAAGAACAGACTCAGAGAAAGTTCGAGGATGATTATCTGGTGGCAAAAGTTGAGAAACTGGAATCTGCAGTCCGTGAACTTACAGAGGATGAAGACGATGAGAATTCTAAATTCAGTATAGAGGAACTGGCGATCATTCTGGATATGGATGAAGAAGAAATTCGGGATGTTTTGCGCCTTACAGGAGATGACAAATAAGGTTTAACCATTAGGATGATGATTATGTGAAATATATATTTGTAAAAGTATTTGCAGATACCGGGATGCAGTGACAAATTCATTTTGTCACTGCATCTTTTGGCTTATTGGGAGTTGTAATAAATTCTGAAAACCTATATAATTGTATGCAAAATAGGAGATATAAAAAACAAATATGGAAAAACAGGAGGAAATGTTTTGAAAAAAACAATTCTTGTGATTGACGCATGTGTCCGCAGAGAGGAATCCAGAACAAAGAAGCTTCTGGATGCAGCGCTGGACACTGTAAAAAAGGAACATCCGGACTGGAATCTGGAGATTTTGAACTTAATGGATCTGGACTTAATGTACTGGAAAACAGAGACATTAAAAGAGCGTGATGAGCTTCTGGCAAAGAGAGAATATGATGCACCGGTATTTAAGTATGGCAATCAGTTTCGCGAGGCTGATGGAATGATCGTAGCTGCTCCGTTCTGGGATCTGAGTGTTCCGGCAGTTCTGAAGGTTTACATTGAAAACGTATCAGCAGAGGGAATTACGTTTGGATGTAATGAACAGGGCTTATATGGACTCTGTAAGGCGAAATGGATGCTTTTCCTTACAACACGTGGCGGAATCTGGGCAGACAGTGATATGGAGCAGGGAAGCACCTATATGGAGGCACTGTGCAAGTTCTTCGGAATTGATGAATATGCCTGTGTATACGCAGACGGAATTGATATTCAGGAATTGAACGGAGAAGAAATTCTGAATGAAGCGATTGACGAAACGAAGAGAGTATGCAGCCGCTTAGGTGTTGAATAATTCGGGCTACGCTGAGGTTATTTTATCTGTTCAATCGGATTCGCAAACAAGCGAGTGCTATAGGTATTTCGAAAATGATGTACTGGTATATGAAAGACAGATATGGCAAAGATGAAACAAATAATTAGAAAAACATAGAAGGAAAGAGAGGGAAAATTATGGTTTATTCAGACAATGGAAGAGCATTTCATATTGATGTGGCACCAGGAGAGGTAGGAAAATATGTGCTTATGCCGGGAGATCCGAAGAGATGCGCAGCGATTGCAAAATACTTTGATGATCCTGTACAGATTGCAGATAAGAGGGAATTTGTAACTTATACAGGTTATCTGGACGGAGAGAAAGTCAGCGTAACTTCTACAGGAATTGGCGGTCCGTCGACATCTATTGCATTGGAAGAACTGGTGCAGTGCGGGGCAGACACCTTTATCAGAGTAGGAACCTGCGGTGGTATGGATCTGGATGTAAAAGGCGGTGACATTATTGTTGCAACAGGATCTATCCGTATGGAGGGAACAAGCAAGGAATATGCACCGATCGAATTCCCGGCAGTGGCAAATCTGGATGTAGTGAATGCCCTGGTTGCTTCTGCGAAAGAAATGGGATGTAATTATCATACAGGTGTAGTGCAAAGTAAAGATTCCTTCTACGGACAGCATTCTCCGCAGACAAAACCTGTAAGCTATGAACTTGAGAATAAATGGGAAGCATGGATGAGACTTGGATGCCTTGCATCTGAAATGGAGTCGGCTGCTCTTTTCACAGTCGGCAGTTATCTGAGAGTACGTTGTGGGGCAGCTTTCCTGGCAGTTGGAAATCAGGAAAGAGCAAAAAGAGGATTGGATAACCCGCAGTGCCACGACACAGACATGGCTGTGCGCGTGGGTGTGGGAGCATTGAGACTGCTTATTGCTCAGGACCGTGCGAAATCCGATTGTCCCAGATAATTCCTGCTGCAACAAGAATGATGCCGAAAATTTTCTTAAGGCTGATGTTCTGGAACATCAGAGCATCGAAAAGGATACCTGCGGTTAACTGACCAACCAGCAGGAGAATGGTAGATTCCATAACTTTGAGGTGTGAGAGGGTGATCATGGAAATGATAAATGCCACGATTCCGAATGCACCTCCAAGGTAAGCCCACCATGGTGCCTGACTGAAAGAGTACAGATTTACAGAAAATCTGGAAGACACCAGTAAGAGAATAAATGATAATACTGTAGCAACAATGTAGTTTACCAGGGAACCATTATTTGTTCCGAGATATTTGGTACAGCGATAATTGATCATCTTTGAAATTACAGTTGCGCATCCATTTACGAATGCCAGAGTAAGTACAAATGCCATATCGAAGCTCCTTTCATGAAAGATTGATAATGATCAGACCGATCAGGATCAGTGCGAAGCAGGGAAGCCGCTTCAGGTTGAATGGAATCTTAGGGACTCCAAACCAGCCGAAGTGGTCGATCACTGCAGAGATCACAAGCTGTCCTGTAACTGAAAGACAGGTCATTACAGAAACTCCAAGAGCTCCGATACAGTAACTGGAAGTGACAACCAGAAAGATGCCGAAGAATCCTGCAGAATACAGATACCATGGCATTCCGGAAATTTTTAATTTCTCGTGGCAGTACAGCTTCATGTAAAGAAGCAGAAGGATACCGCCGACAGCATGGACTACAAGACTCATGCCAAACATTCCCACATAATCTGTGAGCATACGGTTCAGACTGCCCATGGCAGACTGACAGGCGCCTGCGAGCAGAGTAAAAAGTGCGTACATAAAAATTTTCTCCTCCTAAATAGTGATGTTATGAAATGAATGCTGTTTCAGAATATATTTCCTGAAAGCATAGAAATATTTTGTACAGTAACATCGTATCACGCTATTATACAGGAAAACAATAATGGTTGCCAGTCCTTTAGGGGAAATTTTGACATATCAATTATTTTCACAAATCAGCAGGATAATTCTATATAAGAGTAAAATTGCCTGCAATAGTAGAAAGTAGTTTCTGAATCGCAAAAATATATGTATTTTGTCAGAAAAAAAGGTGGAAATTCTTACGAAAGTAAGTTACAATGGATATGTTAAACTAAAATAGGGGAGAAAATCTTGATATTATGGTCAATAATACCAAAAAAGGAGAAATTAACCACATGAAAGCGTGGGAAATGGCGCAGGAGATTTTTCATAATGCACAGCCTGTGATCCGGAGTGAAGAAGAACAGACATGGACGGATAACGTAGATGTTTCAGGTTTCTATGACGATAACTTATCTCTTGACTGGGGCAGCAATGTACCTGGATCAGGAGCACCGGAAAAGATTATGGTGGCAGCAGTTCAGGCATTAGAGAACAGAGGATATCTGGTCAGTGAGTATGGTTATCAGCTTTTGCATGAGGGGCTTGCAGCCTGTGAAGCAGGAGATTTTGTGAAGCTTCATCAGGTTTCGGCATTGCTTCGGAGAGAATTGGCAGATGCGAAGAAAGATGAGACATCGCCTTACTGGAACTATAGGTATTATCGCTCTTTTGAGGAGTATGAGGAGCGGGTCATTTTTTCTGCAACAGTTTCTGTGGATTATACGTCAAAAGAATTTTCAGACAAGATTCGTGCAGGATGGCTTGCACAGCTGGTTGGCGGAGCTATGGGAACCATGGTTGAGGGCTACACCAGTGAAAATTTAATTAAGGCTTTTGGAGATGTAAAGGGATTTTTAAGAGAACCCAATACATATAATGATGATATAACCTTTGAACTTGCATTTCTGGATGCATTTTCGAAGAAAGGATATGAGGTTACTTCAGAGGATATTGCACTTGCCTGGGTTGGACTGATTCCCTGCGGATGGTCTGCCGAGGAACTGGCGATCCGTAATATTAAGAATGGAATTTTTCCACCAGAGAGCGGTACACACTGTAATCCGTTCAATGAATGGATCGGAGCGCAGATGAGAGCCGGTGTATGTGGCATGGCAGCACCTGGTAAACCTTATATTGCAGCAATGCTTGCATGGAGAGACGGTGAGGTTTCCCATGCGAATAACGGAATCCTTGGAGAGGTTTTTAACGCAGTGATGACTTCACTGGCATTTGTGGATACGGATATACGGAATGTGGTGAGAACTTCTATAGAGCTGATTCCGAAAGACAGTGAATATTATTCGGTGATCTCTTATGCGTATGACTGCTGTATACGCTATGAGCACTGGCAGGATGCATTAAAGGCATGTATGGACAAGTATCATAAGTACAACTGGATCCATGCGTATCCCAATGCCTGCTGCGAGATCATCGCATTAATATATGGAAACGGCGATTTTCGTGAGACACTTCATATCATTACCATGTGCGGTGTTGATGTGGACTGTAATGCGGGAATGATCATGCCGCTTCTGGCAATTCAACAGGGAACGAAAGCGATTCCCTCTGAACTGATTCATCCGGCTTTTTCCAGACTGGATACCTATATGAGGGGAGAATACAGAACCATTTCTCTGGAGGAGTTAGTTCAGAAAACAGTAAAGAGTATCAAAATGGCTGAACAGGCAAAAGGAAAAGGAGGAACGAAATAATGAAGAAAAAATTAGTAGCAGCAACTCTTACCGCATCAATGATCCTGTCCATGGGAGTAGCAGCAGTACCGGTTATGGCTAAAGACGATGGAGAACCATACAAAGCAGCGCTTCTGCTTAACGGAACGCTTGGAGACAAATCATTCTTTGACTCTGCAAACTCAGGAATGGAAGCACTGCAGGAAGAACTTGGAGAAGACAAGTTCACTTACAAAGTAGAACAGATGGGTGCTACATCTGCAGACGAGGCAAAATGGGAGCCGACAATGTATGACTATTGTGATGACGGTTCTTATGATGTAATCATCTGCGGCACTTATCAGATGATGGATGCTCTTACAAATGCTGCAAATGATTATCCGGATCAGAAATTCATCTTCTTTGATGAAGCTTTTGACTTTAGTGCAGGCGGAGAGGACAATGTATACAACGTAATGTACAAACAGAACGAAGTATCCTATCTTCTCGGAGCTATGGCAGCTATGATGACAACAGATGATTCACTCGACATGATCGATCCGTCCAATAAGGTTATCGGATTCCTTGGCGGCATGGATAACTCTGTTATCGAAGACTTCCTTGTTGGATATATCCAGGGTGCTAAGGATATTGATGAAGAAACACAGGTTGCACTTGCTTATGTAGGTAACTTCTACGATTCCGCGGCAGGTAAAGATATGGCTCTTACACAGTACCAGAATGGTGCAGACGTAGGATTTAACGTAGCTGGAAGTGCAGGTCTTGGACAGATTGAAGCAGCTGTAGATGCTAAGAGATATGCTTTTGGTGTTGACTCTGACCAGGCAGCAGTTCTTCCGGATTATGCAGCAAATATTCCTACATCCGCTCTTAAAAATGTAGGTAACTCTCTGGTTCGTGCAATCAAAGAAGATATGGAAGGCAACCTTGCATATGGTACTCTTGAATACCTTGGACTTGCAGACGGTGGTGTTGAACTTGTAGAAGACGAACATTATGAGGAAACAGTTCCGGAAGATATCCGTACAAAAGTTGAAGAACTGAAACAGGATATCATCGATGGAAAGATCACTGTTCCTACCACTCTTGGTGATGATGCAATGAGCCCGGATGATGTTCAGGCACTGATCGATTCTGCAAAATTAAGCTAATAGAACTGAATATTGAAAACGACCAAGCCTTGGGCTGGTGATGTGTCAGTATTCTGATATATCAAGATGATAAGCAAAGGTGCGCGTCATGCTGTTTCGCATGATGCGCATTCTGCGTCTGAAAGTAAACATTTTAATGCAATGCTTTATCAGAGATGAGCAATGATATCAGGTTCCAAAAGCTTATAGGAATTGTTTTTGAGTTTTTTGAACCTGATATATGTGATAAATAAGAAACGAGGTGAACAGATTGGATAATCAGACTGTATTACAGATGAACCACATCATGAAAATTTATGGTAATGGTGTGGTAGCCAATGAAGATGTATCCCTTGAGCTTCGTAAGGGCGAGATTCACGCGATGCTCGGTGAGAACGGTGCCGGCAAGAGTACGTTGATGAAAGTTCTTTTCGGACTGGAAGCACCTGATCAGGGTGAGATTATTCTCAATGGACAGCCTACAACTATCAAATCTCCACAAGATGCAATCAGTAAAGGAATCGGTATGGTACATCAGCATTTTATGCTGGTGCCGTCACTTACAGTTGCTGAAAACATCATTCTGGGAGTTGCGCCTAAGAAAGGCCTGTTCATTGATATGGACAAAGCAATCCAGGCGGCGGAGGACATTGCAAAAGAATATAACTTTGACATTGATGTCCGTCAGAAAGTAGAGGAAATCCCGGTTGGTATCAAACAGAAAGTAGAAATTCTGAAAGCTCTTTACAGAGGTGCTGAGATCCTGATCCTGGATGAGCCGACAGCAGTACTGACTCCACAGGAAACAGATGAGCTTTTCATTCAGTTGATGAAACTGAGAGAGAAAGGCCACACCATTATCTTTATTTCTCACAAACTGGATGAGATTAAGAAGATCTGCGACCGTGCGACCATCATGAGAAATGGACGCAGTATGGGAACCTATGAAGTAAAGGATATTTCCACACAGGAAATGTCCCGTCTGATGGTAGGAAGAGAAGTTTCCCTGAAATTTGACAAGAAAGAGCAGCATCTCACAGATGATGTATTTATGAGAGTGCGTAATCTGACTGTACATAATGCACAGGGTGTCCTGAAAGTTGATGATCTTTCCTTTGACCTGAAGGGCGGCGAAATCCTTGGAATCGCTGGAGTTGAGGGTAACGGACAGAGTGAACTGATTGATACATTGACCGGTTTGAATAAGAAATACAAAGGTGAGATTAAGATTAAAGGTCAGGATATTTCCAATGCTTCTATCGAGGATATCCGAGAGATGAAACTGGCACATATTCCTGAAGACCGTATGACTTCCGGATGTGCAGGAACTTTAAGCATCATGGAAAATATGTTTTCCAATCAGTATAAAGACAAGAGATTTTCAGGAAAATTCCTGTTGAAACGCAAGGCAATGGAGCAGAGAAGCGATGAACTGATCAAGGAATATATGATCAAATGTAAATCCAGAAAGCAGAACGTGGGAATGCTTTCCGGTGGAAATATCCAGAAAGTTATCGTTGCCAGAGAATTCTCAACAGGTCCGGATATTATTATTGCAAACCAGCCGACACGTGGTATTGACGTTGGTGCCGCTGCATTTATCAGAAAGAGACTGCTGGAGTTCCGTGATGCAGGATGTGCAGTTATCCTGATTTCTGCAGACCTTACAGAAATTTTCTCTCTGAGTGACAGACTGGCTGTTATGTACAAAGGCAAATTTGCCGGATTCTTTACAGACGTGGAGAAGGTAACAGAGGATGAGCTTGGACAGCATATGCTGGGTATCAAGCATGATGATGTACTGGAGGGAGTTTTATATGAATAGTGCAAAGAGATTTGATATGGTGAGGACCGTTTTTTCCGTCCTGATCGCACTTGCCATCTCTTTTGTGATTATCTTCATGGTAAGTGATCAGCCGCTGGAGGCAATCAAATATTTACTGATCGGTCCTTTTACAAACAAGAGAAGCATGGGAAATGTAGTGGAATCCATGATTCCGCTGATCTTTACAGGTACTGGTGTCTGCATTATGTTTTCTGCGAACCAGATCAACCTGGCTGGTGAGGGTGCATTCCACATTGGTGGTCTGATCGCATCCTGCGTGGCAATTAAATTAACTGCCACTTTTGTATCACCATTTATGGCGCTTCTTTGTGCAGGTCTGGTAGGTGCGCTGTTTACAGCAATCCCTGCTATCATGAAAATTACAACGACAGCGTCTGAGATGGTTTCATCTCTGATGATCAACTATCTGGCGTTATACTTTGGAAACTATATGTTAAATAACGTGATCGGTGACCCGAAAGCCAGTGCTGCCTCCTATAAGCTGGCAGATGCTGCAGAGCTTCCGGTACTGATCCCTGGAACTCGTGTACATTTAGGATTTATCATTGCAATCGCAGTAGCTGTTCTTGGATATTTCTTCCTCTACAGAACAAAGACAGGATATGAACTCCGTCTTGCCGGTGAGAACGAAGAATTTGCCAAATATTCCGGAATCAGCATTGTGAAAGTTATCATGATCTCCCAGCTTCTGGGTGGTTTCGTTGCAGGTCTTGGCGGCGGCGTGGAAATGCTCAGCCCGATCTACAGCAGATTTACCTGGACTTCCCTTCTTGGATATGGATGGGATGCGATCATCATCTGTACACTTTCTAAGAAGAACCCGTTATATACACCTTTTGCAGCTTTGTTCCTTGCTTATCTGCGTACAGGAGCTTCTATCATGGCACGTAGAACTGACGTTACACTGGAGATCGTACAGATCACACAGGGTATCATCATCCTGCTTGTAGTTGCTGAACAGTTCCTGAGTAAGTATAAACATAAGATTATTGCCAAAGAAGCAAAAGCAGCACTGAAAGATGAGGAGGCATAGGTATGTGGAGCGCGATTTTATCCCCTGACTTTTTTGCGACAATTTTAAGATCGGCAACTCCGATCCTGTTTGCAACTCTGGCAGCTGCCATTGCTGCAAAAGCCGGAATCTGTAATATGGCCCTCGAGGGAATCATGCTGTTTTCTGCTTTGTTTGGAGTCATTTTTTCATCAATGACACACAGCGCATGGCTGGGACTTCTGATCACAATGGTGATCGGTGGACTGATCGGTATGATCCTTGCGTTCTTTATCCTGAACCTGAAGACCGATGAGATCCTGGCTGCGATCGCTATTAACCTGACGGCTACCGGCGGTACTGTATTACTTTTGGTTGCAGTTTCCGGAGACCGAGGAGTTTCTTCCTCTATCCGAAGCGTATCAGCACCGGCTGTAACACTTCCGCTTATTGACAAGATTCCGTTTATCGGACAGGTTCTTTCCGGACAGAATATCCTGACATGGTTTTCTATTCTGGCAGTAATCCTGCTTCATCTGTTTCTGTACAAAACTCCTCTGGGACTTGCAATCCGTGCAGTCGGTGAGAACAAGAATGCAGCAGAATCTGTAGGTATCAGTTCCCGTAAGATTCAGTATATTGCACTGATCATCAGTGGTGTGCTGGCTGCTATGGGTGGTTTTTACCTTTCCGGTGGATATATGAACATGTTTACAAAGGATATGGCAGGCGGTCGTGGTTTCATCGCTCTGGCAGCCGCAAGTATGGGTGGAAATACTCCGATCGGAGGATTCCTGGTATCCCTGCTCTTTGGTATTGCTCAGGCAGTTGCAAATGTTATGCAGCTTACCTCTGTTATGCCGTATGAGATTATCCTGATGGTACCTTACCTGACCACTCTGATCGGACTTGGTGTTTACTATTATGGACAGAAGAAGAAAAAAGAGCGTCTGAGCGGTAAATAAAAAAGAACAGGAAAGCAGAGGGCTGGAAAGATTGACTGAATGCTTTAAGAAAAAATCCCTGCTTTATATTGCAGACAGCAATAAAGCAGGGATGCTTGTATACGAGATAATAAATATGTAAGTTGGTAATTCGGGCTGTTTATCGTATAAGACAAATAAATGCTTGATTTAAGAATGATTACAACTTAAAAGTTTAATTTATCAAATTCTTCGTCCGGCAAAATTGCGGATGGAGTTGCCACAACAGCAGAGGAAACGCGGTTAGCTTTGGCGATGGCATCGTGTAAACTGTCACCTTTTTTCAGACAGGCAATGACAGAACCTATATGGGAGTCGCCTGCGCCGATGGTATCTGCCTGGATGGTGGGTACCGGAGGCACGATTTCTTCGGTGGTTCCATGGAAATAGTAGCAGCCCTTTTCTCCAAGGGTGATGATCACAGTGTTGCGTGTCTTATTATAAAGATAAGCACCTGCTTCTGAAATAGTTACCTTTCCGCTGGCATCCAGTGCCTCTGTTTCATTGAGATGCAGGATTGGTGAGAGATTATAAATGCGGTTTATAAGGTCAGGATCAATAACAGTGAGTCGTGGGCCGGGAGCAAAGAAAACAGTAAGCTGAGGGTTCTTTTCCAGAAATTCTACGATATTGCTTCCTGTAACTTCTTCAATTTCGAGACCGCAGATATAGACAGAGTCAATTTCTTCCGGGTCAATGAGATCAAACCAGTCTTTCTGGAACAGATATTCTGCACCGTGGTAGGAAATAAAGGTACGTTCGCCGCTATTTTCTACGAAACAGTAACAGCAGCCGTTATCCATGTTAGGGGACGGGATAGGACTGGAGATCCCTTTTTTCTTTAATTCTTCTCTTACGAAATATCCATAGACTCCTGTACCTACAGGGGAAAACAGAATATAAGGAACCTGGAAATGACGGACAGAATCGGAAACATTGTAGGCACAGCCCCCCAGAGACATATGCTGGCTGCGGACATGAACATCCTCTCCGGTTTTTGGAAGAGAATCAACAAGATTTACGATAACATCTACAACAGTAGAACCAATGATCAGTGCTTTTTTCATGATAAGAGCTCCTTTGAATGGAAAATATGAATTTATATAACTATTCAGCAGTCTACTATTCCGCGAGGTGTTTTGGCATGATAATGCCAAAATCCCGAGACATACAAGTCAAAATCCCATCGCTGTAGGCGATTTTCGATGGATTTTGACTCGTAACTGTGAAGGTACTGAGCAGTTACGAATTTATTAAATATGCTATCACAGATAGATTTTGCAGGCAATACAGAAAGGAGGAAATTATGCAGAAAACAATTTTACTTCAGGGTGCAGGAATTCTGGATGAAGAAGCGAAATGTACTCTGAAACAGAATGTATATATTAAAGATGGAAAAATCCTTAAGATTGTAGCTGAGAGTGAGGATGACCATTCCGTAGCAGCAGATGAGATCATTGACTGCAGCAGATATTTTGTAAGTCCGGGTCTGGCGAATCTGCATACACATACAGCTATGAATATATTTAAGGGAATTGCAGAGGATGTAACTGCGGATGCCTGGTTTAATGAGATGATCTGGCCGTATGAGAGTAAGATGACAGATGACGATGTTTATATCGGAACTCTTATGGGAATCTCAGAGATGATCAACAATGGTGTAACAGTTTTTGCTGACCATTATTTCGGAGAAGAGCAGGTGTTGAAAGCAGTGAAAGAGACAGGAATCCGCGGAGACCTGGCACCGACGCTGTTTGGTATGACACCTGATTTCCATGAACGTCTGGCTCAGGTGAAAGCGTTTATCCAGGAGCACAGAAATGACTCTGACAAGATTTCTTTCCATATGGGACCACATGCAAACTATACCTGCCCGTCACCGACTCTGAAAGAGATTATTGATGTGGCAAAGGAGTTGGATCTGCCGATTCATCTGCATGTATCAGAAGAGGATGTGCAGGTAGAGAAAGCCAGAAAAGAAACAGGTATGACTCCGTTTGGAATCCTGCATGAAGCAGGCGGATTTGATTGTAAGGTTCTGATCGGACATGGTTTATGGATCGAAGAGGATGACCTGAAATATCTGAGAGATGATACATGGTTTGCATTCTGCCCGAAAACTTATATGAAACTGGCATCCGGTAAGGGTGGTTTCTTTGATCATTATAAAAAGTTAAATTATGGTTTCGGAACAGACGGTGCGGCAAGTTCCAATACATTGAATCCGATGGAACAGGCAAGACTGTTTGGTCTGCTTGGCAAGTATCAGGACAGAAATTCTGCAGAGTATACAGCTGAGGAAATATGGAAGCATCTGATGGCAAGCCACCAGGCATTTCCGTTTGGAAGTGGCAGAATGAAAGAGGGAGCACCGGCGGATCTGGTAATCTGGGATCTGTACCAGCCGGATACTTTCCCATTTTACAGTCCGATCTCATCCATCCTTTACAGCAGCAACAGTCAGAATGTAAAATATACAATGGTGGCAGGTAAGTTCCTGAAATATGACGGAAAGCTGAAAATGGACACAGATGCGTTGCTGAAAGAGGCAATTCGTTTACAGAAAGAGCTGTTGGCGAGAGGTAAAGGTAAGGCGGAAGTTACTTATTAAACAGTGATTCATGGCAGTAAAAAATATGTTTGAGTTCATTTGTGGACAGGCAAAAGTACTGCTATAGAGATAAAAAACAAAAAAGGAGGAAATAACTATGTGTATTCCAACACCACACAACACCGCAAAGAAAGGTGACATTGCAAAGAAAGTTCTGATGCCGGGAGATCCGCTGCGTGCGAAATATATCGCAGAAACATATCTGGAGAATCCGGTATGCTTTAACACAGTAAGAAATATGTTCGGTTATACGGGAACATATAAAGGAGAACAGGTATCCGTTATGGGTGGCGGTATGGGTATGCCGTCTATGGGTATTTACAGCTATGAGCTTTATAATTTCTATGATGTAGAGAAGATCATACGTATTGGTTCTGCAGGTGCTTTACAGGATGATGTGAATGTAATGGATGTTGTGATTGCTATGAGTGCATGCACAGATTCCAATTATGGAAGCCAGTATCAGTTACCTGGAACATTTGCTCCGACAGCAAGCTACAGTCTGGTTGAGAGAGCAGTAGAAGTGGCAAAAGAGCAGGGGACTCCGGTTCATGTTGGTACGGTTGTATCTTCTGATGTGTTCTACAGTGATAATCCGGAAAGTTCTAAGGCATGGAGAAAGATGGGAGTTCTTTGTGCAGAGATGGAATGTGCGGCGCTGTTTATGAATGCTGCAAGAGCCGGTAAGGAAGCGCTGGGTATTCTTACTATTTCTGATCATATGTTCAGAGAGGAAGCGATTTCTGCGGAGGCCAGACAGACTTCATTTAATAAGATGATGGAGATTGCTTTAGGTATTTAGGGGATAATCCGATATAGTGGGGAGCTCCTTGGCTGGTATGTGGGAATACTGGTCAGGGGGCTTTTTATTTTCAATTGGGACGCGTATAAAAATATTTCATTTCAGGTGCGGTTTCGGACGCTAAGATATTCTAAGTCTTCAAAAATCTGCTAAAAGCATGAGCCTTCAGGGACAAACTCGCTTCGCTCAGACAGTGTCCCTGGAGGCTCATAACGCAGATTTTTGAGGACTAAGAATATCTAAGCATCCTGCAAATGCACCTGAAATGAAATATTTTTATACGCTGGTTTATTGTATGAGGGAGAAAAAATATTTTGTCTTTGGAAAATGAAGTGTTAAAAAAGGAGTGGTGCTGTATGAAGCGGGCGGTAAAAGGTTGGTTTGATATGGATGAGATGGATTATGGAGTTGCCGGTTAATGACGACTGTTCTCAAGAAGAGCGATTGAAACTCCTTTCATTTTGTGTTAATATAAGTACAATATGGGAGGTATTTTGAATGCAAATTAGAAAGTCGGCGGAGGATTATTTAGAGGCCATTTTGGTATTGTCCAAACAGGGGGACGGGGTTCGTTCTATTGATATTGCAACGATGCTTGGGGTATCGAAACCGAGTGTAAGTCATGCGATGAAACTGCTTCGTGAAGATGGTTATATTGCCATGGACCGTTATGGTACGGTGACACTTCTTGAAAAGGGAAATGAAATTGCGGTTCACATTTATGAGCGTCATACAGTGCTGAGTACGATGCTCGAACACCTTGGTGTAAGTCCTGAGGTTGCGAAAGAGGATGCCTGCAAGTTAGAGCATGATCTGAGTGATGAGAGTTTTTCTAAAATAAAAGAACACTTCCACAAAGTGATGGGAGAGGTTAAATAAGTAAAGTAAGAATAAGATAAAAGGGCGGCTGTTTCGTAAAATATTACGGAGCAGCCGCCCTTTGATAGTTGCAGATATTCTTGTTTAACCGAATCAAGTAAGTCCCCTGCTTCAATTGCGAATATCCGCTTGACCCGAATTAAGTAAGTTTTCAGAGTATTATGCGTTCTGTTTCTGTGGAAGCTGCGCAAGGATGATCGCAGCAAACATGATCACACATCCAAGGATTTCTTTTGTGCTTAACTGTTGACCAAGGAGTACCCATCCGGCAAGGACGGAAATGCAGGATTCCAGACTGAGGATCAGGGATGCGACAGTTGGATTCATGTTCTTCTGACCGATGATCTGTAAGGTGTAGGCTACGCCGCAGGACATGATACCTGCGTAGAGAATTGGCATCCATGCCTGACAGATTGCGGAAAAACTTGGGTGTTCGAATAGTAGAGCAGGGATTCCGGAGAGGATTCCACAAGTCAGGAACTGGAGACAGGAAAGTTTTACGCCATCTACTTTTGGAGAAAAGTGGTCGATGACCAGGATATGTACGGAGAATAAGAATGCACAGACCAGTACGAGCAAGTCACCTTTTCCGATAGAGAATCCATCTGTAATGCACAGAAGATAAAGTCCGATTAACGCCATCACAACAGCAGCCCAGATAAATTTGCTGCATTTTTTTCCAAGAAACAGTCCGATGATCGGGACGATTACAATGTAGCAGGCAGTGATAAATCCGGCTTTTCCGACAGAAGTATATTTAATGCCGAACTGCTGAAAGTTGCTTGCCAGACAGAGGCATATGCCACAGGAAATGCCGCCGATGATCAGGTCTTTTCGTTTTTGGATATAGGATACAGTATTGCTGGTTGGCCTGGAATGGCTGGCAATTTTTGCAGTTGTGGTGTCAGTGGATTTTTTTGATTCAAAAACGAGGATAAGTGGAACAAGTACAGCTGCTCCGATCAGAGAGCGGACAGCATTAAAGGTGAAGCCACCGACATAGTCCATCCCTACGCTTTGAGCTACAAAAGCGATGCCCCAGATGATTGCTGCAAGAAGCAGGAGTAAGGAATTTTTCAAAGGTATTTGTTGTTTTTGCATGAGTGAGTAATCCTTCCTTATAATATAGTAATGTATAAAATATGGATAAAACAAAATATTTATTCAGTCAGTGTGGACAGAGATGCCAGGCTTATCTGTATTAAATTGATTTATAAAATGAATAAACACTTTTATAATTATACATCACAGACAAAAAAAGTGAAAGAAAATTTCGGGATAACAAAAAAGAAGCCTCTGCAGGAGGCTTCTCTTTCGCAAGTGTGTAGTTGTAAATCTTTGATCTTAATTTTGATTTCAGATCAGATAAAGATATATTTTAAGATGAACAGTACAGCAAGCACATACATCAGTGCGCTGATCTTCTTTTCTTTTGCTTTTCCTGTAACAACGTTGATGATCACATAGGAGATAACGCCCATGGAGATACCTTCGGAAATGCTGTACAGGAACGGCATTGCAATTATTGCGATAAATGCCGGGATTGCTTCGGTCAGATCGTTGAAATCAATCTTGGTTACGGATGTAAGCATCAGGAAACCAACGATGATCAGAGCAGGTGCTGTAGCAAATGAAGGAATTGCCAGGAAGATCGGGGATAACAGCAGTGATAATCCGAAGAGGACAGCTGCTACCAGAGAAGTAAGTCCTGTACGTCCGCCTTCTGCAACACCGGAAGCGCTTTCTACGAAAGTAGTAACTGTAGAAGTACCGCACATAGCACCTACTGTAGTTCCTACTGCGTCAGAAAGAAGAGCACCTTTGATGTTTGGAAGTTTGCCTTCTTTATCAAGCATATCTGCCTTAGAAGCAACACCGATCAGTGTTCCAAGTGTATCGAACATATCTACAAACAGGAATGCAAACATGATGACTACGAAATCAAGTGAAAAGACGATAGAGAAATCCATTTTCATAAATGTCGGAGCCATGCTTGGGATGGAGATTCCGTTTGAGAAATCCGGCAGAAGGCTGTACCAGCCTGCTGCTGCATCCGGTTTGTAAAGTCCGAGGAACTGACAGATGATTCCAAGTCCCCATGTGATCAGGATGCCCCAGAGGATATTTCCTTTTACATTTTTAACAAGAAGAACTGCAGTGATCAGAAGTCCGATCAGTGCCAGAAGAACTGTGATTCCTTCTGTGTTAAATGTACCGCCGGAGACGGAGGATTTAAAGGAAAATACGCTTACCAGAGTGGAGTCATTGTTGACTACGATTTTCGCGTTCTGCAGTCCGATAAAAGTAATGAAAAGTCCGATACCAACGGATACTGCATGTTTCAGGTTCATTGGAATTGCATTAAAAATTGCCTCACGCACATTGGTGAGTGATAACAGGATAAAAATAATACCTTCTACAAATACGGCTGCCAGTGCCTGCTGCCAGCTGTATCCCATGCCGAGAACAACCGTGTATGCAAAGTAAGCATTTAAGCCCATGCCCGGTGCAAGAACGAATGGGTAGTTAGAAAGCAGTGCCATCAGGCAGGTGGCAATAAAGGATGACAGTGCGGTTGCTGTAAAAACAGCCCCTCTGTCCATGCCGGATGCTTCCAGAATATTTGGGTTAACGGCCAGAATGTAGGCCATTGTCATGAAGGTGGTAATACCTGCCATGACTTCCGTCTTTACATCAGTGTGGTTCTCTTTGAGATGAAACATTTTGTCAAGGTTCATAATCCTTCCCCCTTTTGATTTTAAAATTGCTGCTACTGTGTATGAAGTGAACAGTAACAATTGCCGGCTATATTGTGATGGTTCAGATGACCGTCCCGAAAAAACAGGGTGAAACTCCTGGAATAATCATCTTAGAAAAACATCACCGGAATCTGTATTTCCTGCAGTTACAGAATCTTCCTGCCAGCTACATACTTGGCGGTAATGTTACGGTCGTCGGAAAGATAGACCAGTCTTTCCAGTCTGTCTTTTGGAGAAAGTTTCAAAGGGGTTGGGATGGTACTGTCATTGAGTACGACTGCATCAAACTCATAACCTTCCTTAAAACTTCCGACTTTTCCAAAGAAGGAGCCGCCGCCTTCTGTTCCCATATAAAAGGCTTCTTCAAGAGTAAGCGGCTTCATGGAAGAATCAACCAGCCGCCAGTACAGTTTGGAAACCTGAATGGCATCAGCCATGGCACGCAGAATAGAAACGGAAGTTCCTCCTGCAATGTCAGATCCCAGTCCGATATGTAAACCTTCATCCAGATAGCGTCTCGCAGGAGAAATACCTGAAGAGAGATTTGTATTGGACTGTGGACAATGTGCAATGTAAACGCCCTGCTTTTTCATAAGGGCAATTTCTTCATCTGAGGAGTGAACACAATGAGCCATGATCGTTGGACAATCGCCGCCGAAAAGATCAAACTGGCTATATGCTTCTCCATAAAAATGTGTATTTGGACAAAGTTCCTGCACCCAGGCAATTTCACCGAAATTCTCAGAAAGGTGAGACTGCATAGGCAGATGATACTTCTTCTGAATCTCAGAAAGTTTCTCCATCAGCTCATCAGAACAGGACGGAGTAAATCGCGGAGTAAGGATCGGTTTTACATTTTCAAATTTTGTAAGTGTATCCTCAAGCCATTTAACAGTTGCATCTGCAGAAGCCTGAGCGCTTTCTTCCTGCAATTCAGGAGAACCATTCCGGTCCATATTTACTTTACCGACCATGGTCTTCATTCCTGTTTTATCAAGTTGTTCCATCAGAATTTCAGTAGCAGGAACATGAAGCGTTCCGAAAATGCATGCTCTTGTATTAGGGCTTTTTTTCATATCTTCAACAAAAATAGAATAAGCCTCTTTTGCAAATTCCGTATCTGCATAACGTGCTTCCTGTGGGAACGTATAAGTATTCAGCCAGTCCAGCAGTTCCAGATCCATGCCGGAAGAACGGAAGGTATACTGCGGAGCATGAAGATGCAGGTCTGTCAGACCTGGAATAATAAGCTCATCGCCGAAATCTGTACATTCAATTCCTGTATACTTCTCAGGGAGTTCTTTAAATACCCCGATACAGCGTCCATCTTCACAGACCAGATAGCCCTTCTCAGTAATAGAGAGCTCTGTCTGGGAACTGCTGTAGCAGATTGTTCCTTTAAGTGCAAATGTCTGTTTGTTGTTCATAATCATTACCTTCTTTCTTTGTAGTTAAGGAAAGGCAAAAAAAATCTACCGATGCTGCCTTTACCTCATTCTTTCTCCTTGGGGAGAGAACTTATAGACAACTATTACGGTAGTTGGTAGAAACATCCAACCGATTATGGACATATATAAGTTTTCTGATATTGTTTACAAAATGATTATAAAATATTTATAGTTGACTGTCAATTCTTTTCTATAATTTAATTTATTATTCTTTTTTGTTAGTTTATGCTTACTTAAAATATTTTTGTAAGTGTCCATTTTATAGCCGAAATATGATACAATAACCATTAAAATAAAAAGAGAAGGGAAAAGAAAATGGAATTAAACAAAGAAAATATGAAAAAAATCCGCTGGCTCATTGCATTTGCCGTTCTGCTGTATCTTGGTGTACAGAATCTGGATATTGTGATCAGCACAGCACAGGTTCTGCTCGGCTTCCTCTTCCCGTTCATCATCGGCTTTGGAATTGCCTTTATCCTGAACGTCCCGATGAAATTCATTGAACTCCATCTGTTCGGAAAAGCTCTGAAACAGGATAGAAAAGCTTCCAGAAAAATGGCGCGTCCAGTCAGTCTGGTACTTGCAATCTGTTTTGTGGTCTGTCTTGTCGTGCTCGTTATGCTTGTAGTAGTACCGGAACTTGCCACAACCTTTGTAAGCGTAGGCAAAAAAATAGAAGAAAATATTCCGGTAATCCAGAAATGGATCGACAGTCTGTCCGGAAATAATCCTGAGATTGTCAAATGGACTCAGTCCCTGGAAATTGATCCAGCTAAAATGATGGACTCTGTACTTGTCGTACTGAAAAGTGGAGTTAACAATTTTGTTTCTTCTACGGTATCTATCACTATGGGACTTCTGAGCACGGCTATGAACGTATCCATCGGCTTTGTTTTTGCCTGCTATATTCTTCTCCAGAAAGAAAAACTTCAGCAGCAGATCAGGAAAGCCATGTACGCAATGTTCCCTGAGAAACCGGTTAGATATATAGAACATGTATGGCATCTGGCAAACAGAATTTTCTCCAGTTTTATCACAGGACAGTGCATCGAGGCTGTCATCCTTGGAAGTATGTTCTTTGTGTCTATGACAATCCTGCGCTTCCCATATGCAATGCTGGTCGGAGTTCTGATCTCGTTTACAGCTCTGATCCCGGTGTTTGGCGGGATCATTGGCTGCTGGATCTCATTTTTCCTGATCCTTATGGTAAGCCCTGTGAAAGCAGTCCTGTTCCTTGGACTGTTCCTTCTTCTCCAACAGATTGAAGGAAACCTGATCTATCCGCATGTTGTAGGCGGTTCTGTGGGACTTCCGTCTATCTGGGTACTGGCTGCAGTAACACTTGGCGGCAGCCTGATGGGAATCGTCGGAATGCTCATTTTCATCCCGATGGTATCTGTGATCTACACACTTTTCAGGGAGTGGGTATATGCCCGTCTGGAGAAGAAACAGATCGTTTTGTGACGAAATTATCAACTGAATGAGATAAATTTGTAAAAAGACTGTAAATCAGTGTAAGGTCTCTGTAATTGTAATTAATCTGATATTTCTGTATTATAGTGATATCTGGTTAAAAGTGGAAGGAGATCTTAAGATGGACATCTTAAAAGGTAAACGTTATGATATTATGAATGTGCTTTGGGAAGAAGGAAGACCGTTGTCTGCTTTTGAGATCAATGACATTGCACCGGAACTGAAAATGCCGACAGTACGAAGATGCCTGGAGCTTCTTTTAAAAGAAAATCTGATCAAAGTCGCAGGAACTTCCATGAACGGCAAGGTTTATGCAAGAAACTATACTCCTCTTCTCTCAAGAGAGGACTATTTAAAGGGAAACGCAAAAAGCAGAAAGATCAGTCCAGTGGAAATGATGACTGCACTTCTGGAATCCGATGGTATCACAATGGAAGATCTGGAACAGCTTCAGAAACTTATCGATAAGAAACGCAGTGAGCTGGAGAGCAGATAAGCGGTTACTGAGAATGGTAACGATAAGCATAATATATCATACAGAAAATTGCACAGATAATAATGAAAACGATAAGAAGGCTGCCGTATTTACGGTGGCTTTTTTGTTGATGAAAAGATTTACTGCCTGGTATAGAATTTTCTGTAGGTAAGATTCTGCATTATATTATTATAAACTATGTTGCATTCTTTTCAATGATAATAAAACAGCCAGATGAACAAGAACTCATCTGGCTGTAAATAGTTCTTATTTAATTATTTCTTGTTCTGCTCAACTTCTTTTAACATCATAGCACGAACTTTCAGTGGAAGTCCGAACAGTGTGATAAATCCGTCTGCATCGTGGTGGTCATAAAGGTCACCTGTTGTGAAGGATGCAAGAGACTCGTTGTACAGGCTGTATGGAGAAGTTGTACCGGCTTTAATGATGTTGCCTTTGTACAGTTTGAATTTAACTTCACCTGTTACATATTTCTGAGTGGATTCAACGAATGCCTGGATTGCTTCACGAAGTGGTGTGTACCATTTTCCTTCGTAAACAACCTGAGCGAACTGGCTGCCAAGTTTCTTCTTGGTTTCCATTGTTTCACGGTCAAGTGTAAGTTCTTCGAGCTGTTCATGAGCTGCCATCAGGATTGTTCCGCCAGGAGTCTCATATACACCACGGGATTTCATACCAACAACACGGTTTTCTACGATATCAACGATACCGATACCGTTCTCGCCGCCTAATTTGTTAAGCTCAGTGATGATCTCGGAAACTTTCATTTCTTTTCCGTTTAGTGTTTTCGGAACACCCTGTTCGAATGTCATTGTAACTTCTGTTTCTTTATCAGGAGCTTTCTCAGGTGTAACACCTAAAACAAGCATGTTATCATAGTTTGGAGCCTGGGATGGATCTTCCAGTTCCAGACCTTCATGGCTGATGTGCCATAAGTTTCTGTCACGGCTGTAGCTGTGGCTTGCATCAAATGGAAGGTCGATTCCGTGAGCTTTGCAGAATGCGATCTCATCTTCACGGGACTGCATTGTCCATTTGTCTGTCATACGCCATGGAGCGATGATCTTAATATCTGGAGCAAGAGCTTTGATACCAAGTTCGAAACGAATCTGGTCATTACCTTTACCTGTAGCACCGTGGCAGATAGCAACAGCACCTTCTTTGCGTGCGATCTCAACTAATTTCTTAGCGATTGCCGGACGAGCCATAGATGTACCAAGGAGATATTTGTGCTCATATACAGCACCTGCCTGTACACATGGAACGATGAAATCATCACAGAATTCATCTACGATATCTTCAATATATAATTTGGAAGCACCGGAAAGTTTAGCTCTTTCGTCCAGTCCGTCCAGCTCGTTTCCCTGACCGCAGTTTACACAGCAGCAGACAACGTCGTAATCAAATGTTTCTTTTAACCACGGGATTAAGGCTGTGGTATCAAGACCGCCTGAGTATGCTAAAACGACTTTTTCTTTCATGATTGTATTCCTCCTGAAATTTGGATTTTATTATTTTCGTAGTTTTATGAAGGCGTTACTGATCATATTATACAGTAACTATTTCCAGAGATATTCGTTTGCTGAATGTAAATGAATAAGTCGGGAGTTCAGCGCATTTTTTTGAATAAATGCGAGATTTACTGATTTATTTTTTTGAATAAATATTCAATGCGGAATAAATTGATTTTCTGTGACTCCGCTTAACAAGTGATAATATACACCTTTTTTTATAAATATGCAATAGCTAAATACAAAAAAGTTTTATTCATTTTTGCATAAATATGCAACATAAATATAGGTAAAAACAAGGGAAAATGAACAATCTAAATTAAAATTCATGTAAAAACATTGGAAAATGACTATTGCATATTATGCAGGTAAGATGTATAATTAGTCCAGCGCTCTGATAAAGTAAAGTTTTACAATGCTGTTGAACTTATTGCCGGCAGATATAGCTAGAATGGCGTCAATAAAAAAGAACTTCACAGATAAGAAAAAAAGAACTAAGATATACTCAACAGCATGAAATAGAAGAGCAAAAGAAAAATGGAAAATAAACCTTGCCGATAAGGCGAAAGATGGAGGAATTATTATGATTAAAGCAGGAATTATCGGTGCCACAGGTTATGCAGGTAACGAGATCGTGAGACTGCTTCTGGGACATAAAGATGTAGAAATTGCATGGTATGGTTCAAGAAGTTACATTGACCAGAAATATGCGGATGTTTATCAGAACTTTTTTAAACTGGTAGATGCGAAATGTATGGATGACAATATGGAAGCATTAGCTGACGAAGTAGACGTAATCTTCACAGCAACCCCTCAGGGACTTTGCGCTTCTTTAATTAATGAAGGAATTCTTTCCAAAGCCAAAGTCATTGATCTGAGCGCAGACTTCCGTATTAAAGATGTGAAGAAATATGAGAAATGGTACGGAATCGAGCATAAGGCTCCACAGTTTATTGATGAAGCTGTTTACGGATTATGTGAGATCAACCGTGAGGATATCAAGAAAGCAAGACTGATCGCTAACCCTGGATGTTATCCGACATGTTCCACACTTTCTATTTATCCGCTGATCAAAGAAGGACTGATCGATCCTTCTACCATTATTATTGATGCGAAGTCCGGTACTTCAGGAGCGGGACGTGGAGCTAAGGTTGCAAATCTGTTCTGTGAAGTAAATGAGAATATCAAAGCTTATGGTGTTGCTACTCACAGACATACACCGGAGATTGAGGATCAGCTTGGTTATGCATGCGGTAAAGAGGTGCTGATTAACTTTACTCCTCATTTAATTCCTATGAACCGTGGTATTCTGGTGACTGCTTATGCTTCTCTGACTAAGGATGTTTCTTATGAAGAAGTGAAAGCAATTTATGATAAGTATTATGAGAATGAGACTTTCGTTCGAGTGCTTGATAAGGATGTTTGCCCGCAGACTAAGTGTGTAGAGGGAAGTAATTACGTGGATGTGAACTTCAAGATCGATCCTAGAACTCACAGAGTAATTATGATGGGCGCTATGGATAATCTTGTAAAAGGTGCCGCTGGTCAGGCTGTTCAGAATATGAACCTGCTGTTTGGATTTAAGGAATCTGAGGGACTGCTTCAGGTACCGATGTGTCCGTGATGATTTGATGAAAAAGGGGACGCTCCGGAAATTGTTTGTGTTTGTACGCGGTTTCGGGGTTTAGTAACTCTAAGTGTTCGTGAATTTGCTAAAAGCATGGAAAAGAAGTTCAAACTCGCTTCGCTCAGACAGTGAGCTTTTTTTCCATAACGTAAATCCCCGAGCACTAAAAGACACTACAGTCCCTGCAAATGCGTACAAATACAAACAATTTCCGGAGCTGACTTTTCCAGTAAGTGGACGGGACTGCGCAGGGGACCTGCGGCAGGCCCTGAAAAGGGAAGTTATGGAATATTAGGAGGGATAAGTTTTATGAAGATTATTGAAGGTGGCGTTACGGCGGCTAAGGGGTTTCAGGCAGCAGCGGCAGCTGCTGAGATTAAATATAAGGGCAGAACTGATATGGCAATGGTTTACAGTGAGGTGCCTTGTGTGGCAGCGGGTACTTTTACTACAAATGTTGTGAAGGCTGCTCCTGTTAAATGGGATCAGGATATTGTTTATAATCATCCGTATGCGCAGGCTGTGATCTGTAACAGTGGTATTGCTAATGCATGTACTGGTGCTGAAGGTTATGGATATTGCAAGGATACTGCGGATGCAGCGGCTGAGGTTCTTGGCGTAGCAGCAGATAGTGTGCTGGTTGCTTCTACAGGTGTTATCGGTAGGCAGGTACCGATTGACCGTATTAAGAATGGCGTAAAGATGATGGCTCCGAAGCTGGACAGTTCTCTGGAAGCAGGTACGGAAGCTGCGAAGGCTATCATGACTACAGATACTAAGAAGAAAGAAGTTGCTGTCCAGATTGAGATTGGCGGTAAGACAGTTACCATTGGTGGTATGTGCAAAGGATCTGGTATGATTCATCCGAATATGTGTACCATGCTTGGTTTTGTTACCACTGATGCGAAGATTTCCAAGAAAATGCTTCAGGAAGCATTAAGCGAAGACGTAAAAGATACTTACAATATGGTTTCTGTAGATGGTGATACTTCTACAAATGATACGGTTCTTCTTCTGGCAAATGGTCTGGCTGAGAATCCGGAGATCACAGAGAAGGGTGAGGATTACGAGACTTTCAAGGCTGCACTGAATTATATTAATACTTCTCTGGCTAAGAAGATTGCCGGTGATGGTGAGGGGGCAACTGCTTTATTTGAAGTGAAGATCATTGGTGCTGAGTCTAAAGAGCAGGCTGTTACTCTGAGCAAATCTGTTGTAACTTCTTCTCTGACAAAGGCAGCTATTTACGGTCATGATGCAAACTGGGGAAGAATCCTCTGTGCGATGGGATATTCAGGTGCGCAGTTTGATCCTGAGAAGGTTGACCTTTACTTTGAGAGCAAGGCTGGAAAGATTAAGATCATTGAGAATGGTGTTGCTACAGATTACAGCGAGGAAGAAGCAACTAAGATTCTTTCTGAGGAGGCTGTGACAGCAATCGCTGATGTGAAGATGGGCGATGCTACAGCAACTGCATGGGGCTGTGATCTGACATATGATTATGTAAAGATTAATGCAGATTATCGTTCATAATAAAGGGAATAAGGAGAATACAGATGGTTAATCAGAAATACTTGGACAAGGCGGAGGTGCTGATCGAGGCGCTTCCTTATATTCAGAGATTTAATCGTAAGATCGTAGTTGTAAAGTACGGCGGAAGTGCCATGCTGGATGATGAACTGAAGAAAAATGTTATCAAAGATGTAGTTCTTCTGAAACTGGTTGGTTTCAAACCGATCATTGTTCACGGCGGCGGAAAGGAAATCAGCCGCTGGGTTGGTAAAGTTGGTATGGAGCCGAAGTTCATCAACGGTCTTCGTGTAACTGATAAAGATACTATGGAGATTGCGGAGATGGTCCTTGCAAAAGTAAACAAGGAACTGGTCGCTATGGTAGAATCCCTTGGGGTAAATGCTGTAGGTATCAGCGGTAAAGACGGAGGTCTGCTGAAATGCCGTAAGAAACAGACAGAGGGCGGAGACATCGGATTTGTAGGCGAGGTTACAAAGGTTGAGCCGAAGATTCTGTATGATCTTCTGGAGAAAGATTTTCTGCCGATCATTTTCCCGGTAGGTTATGATGATAATTTTGCTACTTATAACATCAATGCAGATGATGCAGCATGTGCTATTGCAGAGGCGGTTCATGCGGAGAAACTTGCATTCCTTTCTGATATTGAAGGTGTTTACAAGGATAAAGATGATCCGTCAAGTCTGATTTCTGAACTTCATGTACATGAAGCAGAGAAGCTGATTTCTGAAGGGTTTGTAGGCGGCGGTATGATTCCGAAGCTGAAAAACTGTATTGATGCAATCGAAGAGGGGGTTAACAGAGTCCATATCCTGGACGGAAGAATTCCGCACAGCTTACTGCTGGAAATCTTTACTAACAAAGGTATTGGTACTGCAATTCTGAGAGAAGACGGGGAGAAATATTACAATGAACATGAATGAACAGATGAAGGAATCTGAAGAGAGTATCCTTCACACTTATAATCGTTTTCCTGTTGTTTTTGAAAAAGGACAGGGATGTTATTTATATGATTCCGAGGGAAAGGAATATCTGGATTTTGCAGCAGGTATCGCTGTAAATTCTCTGGGATATCATTATCCGGGATATGATGAAGCGTTAAAAGATCAGATCGATAAGCTGCTGCATATTTCCAACTTATATTATAATGAGCCGATCATTGAAGCAGGTGCGAAGCTGGTAAAGGCAAGCGGAATGAGCAAGGCATTCTTTACCAACAGTGGTACAGAAGCAATCGAAGGTGCTTTAAAAGCAGCTAAGAAATATGCGTATGCCCGTGACGGACATGCTGGTCATGAGATCATTGCCATGAACCATTCTTTCCACGGAAGAAGTATCGGAGCCCTTTCTGTAACAGGAACTGCTCATTACAGAGAGCCATTTGAACCTCTGATGGGCGGTGTAAAGTTTGCAGACTTCAATGATCTTGAGAGTGTAAAGGCTCAGATCACAGATAAGACTTGTGCAATCATCACTGAGGTTGTTCAGGGTGAGGGCGGTATCTATCCGGCGAAGAAAGAATTCCTGGAAGGTCTGCGCCGGATCTGTGATGAGAAAGATATTATGCTGATCTTTGATGAGATTCAGTGCGGTATGGGAAGAACCGGGCATTATTTTGCATGGCAGGCATACGGCGTGCAGCCGGATATCATGACCAGTGCCAAGGCACTTGGATGCGGTGTGCCGGTAGGGGCATTTGTACTGAGTGAGAAAGCTGCCAAAGCTTCTCTGGAGCCAGGTGATCATGGTACAACTTACGGCGGAAACCCGTTTGTATGTGCTGCAGTCAGCAAAGTATTTGATATTTATGAGAATGATAAGATCATCGAGCATGTACAGGAAACAGCTCCATATCTGGAACAGAAGCTGGATGAACTGGTTGCAAAACATGAATGCGCTGCCACAAGGCGAGGCATGGGCTTCATGCAGGGAATCGTAATCCAGGGCCGTCCGGTCGGAGAAGTTGTAAAGGCTGCTCTTGCAAAAGGACTGCTGGTGATCTCCGCAGGCAGTGATGTACTGAGAATCGTACCTCCGCTTGTGATTACAAAGGAACACATTGATAAGATGGCTGCAATTCTTGATGAGTGTATGGAATAATTCTGGTATCTGAATTAATAAAATAGTGGAAAATTTTCGAAGGCTGTTGCATTTTGCAATAGCCTTCCTTTATTCTATAGGTAAATATATGGTGAGTAGGCAGACATGTTTTGATAATAAGAGTGGCAGGACTGACGAATAAAGCACAGATGATAGCAGATAATATTTTATGCAAAGGGGAAGAATTATGAGGCTGATACAGCAGATGAAGAAACAGGAAAATATGACAGAACGTGAAAGGGATATCTGCAATTATATACTGGAACATCCGGAGCTGGTGGAGACGATCTCGTCCAGGGAGCTGGGACATGCAACTTTTACAAGTGCCGCATCGGTCACCCGTTTATGCCAGAAATTGGGAGTGAAAGGGTTTCCGGAATTCAAGATGCAGTTTGTACGGGAAGTGCAGAACGGTCAGATGGAAGAACGGCAGGAGAAAGTAACAATCTCTGAACGGGAAAATGTAGTGACGATCGTGCGAAAAGCAACCCGGGTACAGCAGCAGGCAATTGAGGAAACGAAGAAAGAATTTTCCTACAGTCAGCTTGTGCGGGTAGGAAAGCTGATCGCAGAGGCGAGCTGTGTGGATTTTTATGTGTATGATATGAATGTTTATCTGGCGGAGTATGGACGGTCTTTATTTTTCCATGGGGGAAAAGTTGCGAATGTGCTTTCTGCTACGAATATTCAGGGGTTACAGGCTGCTATGCCGGCGGATGGGCATATTGCGATTCTGATCAGTCATACAGGAGAGAATGAGAGACTGGTGGAGATCGCAAAAATGCTTCGTAAGAATAAGACAAAGGTGATCGTGATCACTTCTAAAACAGAAGGAACTCTTGCGCCTTATGCAGATGAACTTCTCTATGCGGCTGGTCAGAAGAAAGTGGAGGAATTCTGGAGTTCCATGTTCTTTGCATCAGGGAAATATCTGCTGGATATTTTGTATGGTATGGAATTCAGCAGACGATATGATGAAAATCTGAAGTTGAATAAGAAATATGAACAGAGTGGTGAGAAATTGTTATGGGGGCTTATTGAAGATGTTTAAATAAATTAACCGCGAAACAGTTATTTGGGTGGAGTATCCGTTTGCTTTAGGTATATTATAACAGGGATGTTGGACAGGCTTTGCGAAATGGTATCTGTTTTGCAGAGCCTGTTTGAGAATTATGGGAGTTGTGAAAGCAAAGGGATAATTATATGTGCAAATTGCACAAAACAGAAGCTTTTATTTTGACACGTGAAACGCTGTTGCACTATTTTCAGAGGAATGAAACACAAAATATGAAACAGCATATCACCGTGTTTCAAAAACATTGAAAAAGAAGCTGACTTTTTATATATTGTACCCATCAGATATGAAACAGGAGTTAAGAAAACGCGCGTGAAACTTCAATTTCAGTAAATCCGGCAGAAGAGTTCTGCAGGGGTATATATGGTAAAAGGAGAAGGAAAGAAATGGCACAGGTAAGAGATTATAATAAGCTTGCCCATGACATCATCCGTGAGGTCGGGGGTGCGCAGAATATTGTCAATGCAACAAGATGTGCGACCAGATTTCGTCTGGTATTAAAGGAAACACCGGCAGGCGCGAAAGAAAAGATTTCCGAGCTTCCGGGCGTGATCACAGTTGTGGAGAACAATGGACAGTTTCAGGTAGTAATCGGAACTCATGTAGGAGATGTGTATGCGGCAGCAGCCGAAATCCTGCATCTGGATGAAAATATGGAAGAGGTAGAACAGCCGAAACAGAGTGTTGTAAACCGTATCATTGCAACGATGTCAGCGGTATTTGCACCATTTGTTTACATTCTGGCTGCGGCAGGTCTGCTTCAGGGTGCATTAATTTTGCTCACAATGGCGGCACCGAATTTTGCAAATACAGGAACTTATGAAGTGTTGAGTTTTATGTCATGGACTCCATTTACATTTCTGCCGATTTTTATTGCAGTAACAGCGTCCAAACATTTTAAGTGCAACACATTTATAGCAGTTTTATGCTGCTGTGCACTGGTAAATCCAAGCTGGGCGGAAATGGCAGCAAGAATCGCAGATGGAGAGACGATCCGTTTCCTTGGAATTAAACTTTCAGAGACAACTTATACTTCTACAGTACTTCCTCCATTGCTTCTGGTATGGCTTCTTTCTTATCTGGAGCGTTTCATTGAGAAGAAACTTCCGGAGACATTCAGACCGCTGTTAACACCGATGATCTGCTTTATCATCATGGTTCCGGCAACCATTCTTGTACTTGGCCCGGTATCAGCAGTTACAGCAAACGGTATTGCGAAAGGATATAACTTTCTTGCAGCCACAGCTCCTGCACTGGCAGGTGCCATTATCGGCGGTTTCTGGCAGGTAGTTGTTATCTTCGGTGTCCACTGGGGAATCACCCCTGTTAACCTTGCAAACTTTGCAATGAACGGACATGATACTTTCCAGGCATTCCAGACTATCGCAGTTGTTGCTCAGGTTGCAGCAGCGTTTGGAGTATTTATCAAATCAAAGAATAAAGAGTTTAAAGGTGTGGCACTTTCTGCAGGTGTTACAGGACTTTTCGGAATTACGGAACCTACCATTTACGGTGTTACACTTCGCCTGAAGAAACCATTTATCTGCGGATGCGCAGGTGGTGCGATCGGTGCGGTTGTGATGAGTTTCTTCCATTCTGCTTACTATGCATACGCAGGACTTCCGGGACCGCTTACGATCGTAAATGCGATCAGTAAAGATGCGCCGATGTCATTCCCTGGTGAAGTGATCGGATGTGTAGTTGCGGCAGTGATCGCAATCGTACTGATTCAGATCATTGGTTTTGATGATCCGGTATCTAAGACCGAAGCTGCAGCAGGACAGATTTCCAGTACAGCAAATGTGACACCGACGGAGAGTACAATAACTGGCGCAACTGTAGAAACTACGGCAACACAGACTGCAGAAATTGGAAATAGAGTAGCAGATAAAGCAACAAATACTGTAATAGATACAGTAGCAGTGAAAACAGTAGACAGTCCGCTGATCGGACAGGTGATCCCGCTTTCAGAAGTTAATGATCCGGTTTTCTCCAGTGAAGCAATGGGAAAAGGATGCGCAGTGATCCCGTCAGAGGGAAAAGTATTTGCTCCATTTGACGGTACAATCGTAGGACTTCTTGACAGTCATCATGCAGTCGGCGTGGAGAGTAAGAACGGAATCGAGATTCTGATCCATGTAGGAATGGATACTGTAAAACTTGGTGGAAAACATTTTACCTGTCATATCGAAGACGGACAGCAGGTGAAAAAAGGACAGCTTTTACTGGAATTTGATATGGATGCGATCAAAGCAGAAGGCTATGAGGTCGTGACACCTGTGATCATTACAAACAGTGATGAATTTACAGAGATTACTACAGAAACTGCCGGTCAGGTGAAGAATGGAGATAAACTGCTGAAATTAATGTAAGCTGAAGTGATCAGGTAACAGATAAGTTGGCTGAAAGTTGAGGATTTTAACCAAATCAAGTAAGTCCCCTGTTTCAATTGCGAAAAGCAATAAGCAGTGGGTGGGGACTTGCTTGTATCAGGAGGCGTGCAAGCACGTTCTGATAAACTGCGGAGCAGTTATTTGGTGTAGAGCCATGTAGCGAAGCGGATTGCGAATATCCGCTTGACTAACAGATCAGTAAAAGTATGAATGATAACATCTTTACTGGTCTGTTGTTGCGAATAAATAATGAAGTTATGGGTAACAGAGAAGCTTTGCTCCAGGGTGATATTTTGGAAAAAATGACAGGCTGAAATAGGCTGGAACTAGAGTTAGAGATATTTTCAGGAGGATATTATGGCATTATCAGATAAATTTTTATGGGGCGGCGCAGTTGCGGCGAACCAGTTAGAAGGTGGCTGGAATGAAGGCGGCAAAGGTGTCAGCGTCATTGATGTGATGACTGGTGGAAGCAACAAAAAGATGCGACAGATCACGGACGGAGTGATCGAGGGAGAATATTATCCAAATCACGAAGCGGTTGATTTTTATCACGAATATAAGGGTGACATCGCACTAATGGCGGAAATGGGATTTAAGTGTTTCCGTACCAGCATTGCGTGGACTCGAATTTTCCCGAACGGAGATGAGACAGAACCGAATGAGGCAGGACTTCAGTTCTATGATGATATGTTCGATGAACTGCTGAAATACGGCATTGAGCCAGTGATCACACTGAGCCATTTCGAGATGCCGTATCATCTGGCGAAGGAGTATGGCGGATGGGTAAACCGCAAAGTGATCGACTTCTTTGTACGTTTTGCAGTAACTGTCATGGAACGTTATAAAAATAAAGTTAAGTACTGGATGACGTTCAATGAGATCAACAACCAGAGTAACACTTCTGCAGACATTTTCGGATGGACAGATTCCGGCGTGCTTTTCTCTCAGTATGAAAACAAGAAGAAAGCAATGTATCAGGCAGCGCACCATGAGATGGTTGCAGGTGCGATGGTTGTAAAGAAAGGTCATGAGATTAATCCTGATTTTAAGATTGGATGTATGTGTTCTTTTGTTCCGTTTTATCCATATTCCTGTAATCCGGATGACATTATGACCGCGACAGAATGTATGCATGAGAGATTCTATTTTGCAGATGTACAGATCCGAGGTCATTATCCTGCATTTGCGAAAAAGGAATGGGAACGCGAAGGTACAAAACCGGAGATGCTGCCGGAGGATGATCAGATTCTGGCAGAGGGTAAATGCGATTACCTTGGATTCAGCTACTATATGACAAATGCGGTAAAAGCAGATGTGAAAAAAGATACCGCAGAGTCTCTGGATGGAAGTTCCCCGTACTCTATCGCAAATCCATATGTCAAAGCAAGCGACTGGGGCTGGCAGATCGATCCTGTAGGCCTGCGCTATGCGTTGGTTACACTGTATGAACGTTATGAAGTACCGCTTTTCATCGTGGAAAATGGTTTTGGTGCTATTGATATTCTGAAAAAAGATAAGACCTGCGATGATGATTACAGAATCGAGTATCTGCGCGCACATATCAGTGAAATGAAGAAAGCAGTGGAGATTGACGGTGTGGATCTGATGGGATACACTCCGTGGGGCTGCATTGACCTGGTTTCCTTTACAACCGGTGAGCTGAAGAAGCGTTATGGTTTTATCTATGTAGACAAAAACGATGACGGAACCGGAACAGGCAAGAGATACAAGAAGAAATCCTTTGACTGGTATAAGAATGTGATTAGAACTAATGGTGAAGAATTATAAGGAACAGATTTATTAAGCGTAATCTAAATTGCGTTAATGTTGTACGCATGATTTTGCCTGAAATGAATAAACTAATCTTATAAAGAATAAGAGGTACTGCTAAATGGCGGTACCTCTTTTAAACATAAAATTTGAGGTCAGAGTGAAGGGGATTTTATTAATTTGCGAAAGAAACCGTTTGGTTATAAGCAAACTGCGAATAGGAGACTTTTATTCACTGAAGTAAGGATTTTAGGGGAAATGAATAGTTTATTAATTTTTGGGAGGAAGTTATTATGTGGGGATTTATTGCAGCACTGGTGTCAGGTGCATTGATGAGTATTCAGGGTGTTTTTAACACGGAAGTGACGAAACAAACCAGCCTGTGGGTATCTACAGGCTGGGTGCAGTTGTCTGCATTTGTGGTCTGTGTACTGGCGTGGCTTTTTACAGGTCGGGAAAGTATAGCTGCGCTCTGGCAAGTTGACAATAAATATACATTGCTTGGCGGCGTGATCGGGGCATTTATTACGATTACTGTTATTCAGAGTATGGGCTCGCTTGGACCGGCAAAAGCGGCAATGCTGATAGTGATTTCTCAGCTTGTGGTCGCTTATGTGATTGAATTGTTTGGAATGTTTGGCGTGGATAAGCAGCCTTTTGAATGGCGCAAAATTCTGGGAATGCTTATTGCAATCGCCGGAATTATTATATTTAAATGGCAAAAATAAGAGTTTACTATTGTAAAATCTTTAAGATTTCGTTACAATAAGGGTGGCATTATGGACGGGGGACTCTTACTTTTAAAATAAGAGAGGACCTTGCTGATGAAGAGAAAGACATTAAAGAATAAATCTTGTTATGTTGTGATACTGATGTTGAGCAGTGCTTTATTTCTTACAGGACTGACGGGATGTAAGAGCAGAGAGGCACAGTTTCTGATAGAAGGATTCCAGGAAGCGAAAGCGGAAGTGGATGCAGAATCGTCAGACCCAAAAACATCAGATAAGGAAACGCCGGATAAGAAGAGCTTAGACGTGACAGATAACCAGAAGGATGACAGGAATTCACAGAAGCCGGGAACAGAGGATTCAGATTCGATGGATTCAGGAAGTACTGACGACAGTGAGGGAAATGACGCAGGAAATACAGGAATCTCTAATGCAGAAATGCAGCAGGAGAGAATTTATGTGGATGTCTGCGGAGCAGTTGCGAATCCAGGAGTGTTTGAACTGGCAGCAGGAAGCAGGGTGTTTCAGGCGATTGAGGCAGCTGGAGGATATCTTCCGGAGGCTGTTGAGAATTGTGTGAACCGTGCAGGAGTTCTGACAGATGGTCAGCAGCTTTATATTCTTACACGGGAAGAAATGGAACAACAGGGAATGAGCCAGGCGGAACTGGCGAATGCATCTAATGTGTCCGGCAGTGATAACTCTCGTAATACAGAAGCTGTATCTTCCGGACAGCAGGATAACAGGATTAACATAAACACTGCAGATGAAGCTCAGCTGACAACACTGACAGGGATTGGGGCGACCCGTGCTCAGGCGATCATTGCTTACAGGGAGGAGAACGGGCCATTTGCTGTGATAGAGGATATTATGAATGTACAGGGTATCAAAGAAGGTACTTTTGCAAAGATAAAAGATGAGATAGTAGTAGGATAAGGAGAACCGAATGAGCAGGAAAGTATTGGTAGTAGATGATGAGAAGTTAATTGTAAAAGGAATCCGTTTCAGCCTGGAACAGGATGGAATGGAAGTTGACTGTGCTTACGACGGAGAAGAAGCAGTAGAGAAAGCAAAAGATAAAAAATACGATATTATACTTCTGGATCTGATGCTGCCAAAGATGGACGGACTGGAAGTATGCCAGCAGATCCGTGAATTTTCCAATGTACCGATCGTGATGCTGACGGCCAAGGGAGAGGACATGGACAAGATTCTCGGACTGGAGTATGGGGCAGATGATTATATCACCAAACCATTTAACATTCTGGAAGTAAAAGCACGTATCAAAGCCATTATGCGCCGTGCGGGAAGTGACCATGAAGAGAAAGAGAAAGCAAAGAGCATAGAAGTCGGTGATCTTCGTATGGACTGTGAAGGCAGACGTGTATTTATCGCAGAAAAAGAAATTAATCTGACAGCTAAGGAATTTGATGTACTGGAACTTCTGGTATTTAATCCGAACAAGGTTTACAGCCGTGAGAATCTGTTGAATATTGTATGGGGTTATGAGTATCCGGGTGATGTACGTACTGTGGATGTACATATCCGTCGCCTTCGTGAGAAGATCGAAACGAATCCAAGCGAGCCGAAATATGTACACACTAAATGGGGCGTTGGATATTATTTTCAGGCTCAATAGACAGAACTGATAAAAAATAAAGCAAAGCAGACTGTGTTTTATGATTTTGTTTTCATAAAATACGGTCTGTTTTTTATTTATTATATTTTCATTCAGACTTTTTTGCGATTCTCTGAACATGGATGATTTTTCAGACTGTTTGGTTTTGCTTTGTTTTGCTCAGTTTGGTTTTGGATGGATTAGACATAGTTTATTATTGAACGAAGCTGATAAAAGTTAGACAAACAAAACCAATATTTATAGAGAAAAATAATAAAAATTTAGAAAACTTCTATAAATACACTTGTGAAAATGACGAAAAAGGCATATAATTAACGTTACAATATGTAAAGAGTGCAATAAAAAGAGAAAAAGAAGGTATAAGGAGGGTGCGAAATGCTAGATCAATCATTTTATCAGAAAGCGGACGAGATCATTGCTTTCTATGGTAAAAAGCCGGCATCACTGATTCCGATCATGCAGGACATTCAGGGCGTATACAGATATCTGCCAGGGGAGTTACTTACATATGTGGCTGAGCAGATCGGTGTAACAGAAGCGAAAGCATTCAGTGTGGCAACATTCTATGAGAATTTCTCATTTGATGCGAAAGGTAAATATGTGATCAAGGTTTGTGACGGAACAGCCTGTCATGTAAGAAAATCTATACCGGTTCTGGAAGAATTGTATAAGAAACTGGGGCTTTCCAGAACAAAGAAAACCACAGATGATATGATGTTTACGGTAGAAACCGTTTCCTGTCTTGGTGCATGCGGTCTTGCACCGACTATGATGGTGAATGAGGATGTACATCCGAGAATGACACCTGAGAAGGCAGATGAGCTGATCGATAAACTGAGAGGGGGCGAACAGGGATGATCCAGAATAAAGAAGCATTAGACCAGGTCAGAGAAGAAGCCGTTAAGGTGCTTGATTCTTATGACTGTCGTATCCTTGTCTGTTCAGGTACCGGATGTGTAGCGACCGGTTCCCAGAAAATCTATGAGAAATTCATGGAAATCGCCAAGGATGCCCCTGGAGTAACAATTGAGTTCGGACCTCATGACAAAGATGCACACATAGGTGTGAAGAAAACAGGATGTCAGGGTGTCTGTGAACTTGGACCTCTGGTTCGTATCCAGAAGGGCGACGATGTGATCCAGTATACAAAAGTTCAGATCGAAGACTGCCAGGAGATTTTTGAGAAGAGTGTTCAGGGCAATGAAACAATCGAGAGACTGCTCTATCAGAAAGGCGGCAAAGTAAGCCGTGGACCAAAAGATATTCCGTTTATTGCGAAACAGACACGAATTGTTCTGAAGAACTGTGGTAAATTTGATGCAGAATCTCTGGAAGAATACATAGCAAGCGGCGGTTTCCAGGCTCTGGAGAAAGCAATGTTTGAGATGGATCCGGATCTGGTTATCGATCAGGTTGATAAATCTGGTATCCGCGGACGTGGAGGCGGTGGCTTCCCGGCAGGTAAGAAATGGATTCAGGTAGCCCGTCAGGCTGATCCTGTTCATTATGTAGTATGTAACGGTGATGAGGGTGACCCGGGAGCATTTATGGATGGCTCTGTAATGGAAGGCGATCCTTACCGTCTGATTGAAGGTATGATGCTTGCAGCTTACGCAGTAAGGGCACAGCATGGATATATTTATGTGCGTGCGGAGTATCCGCAGTCTGTAGCACGACTGAAACATGCAATCGCGGTTCTGGAAGAAGTCGGACTGTTAGGTGATGATATCCTTGGAACAGGATTCTCTTTCCATATGCATATCAACCGTGGTGCAGGTGCTTTCGTATGTGGTGAAGGTTCTGCCCTGACTGCTTCTATCGAAGGAAGCAGAGGTATGCCTCGTGTAAAACCGCCTCGTACAGTTGAGCAGGGACTCTGGGCGAAACCTACAGTCCTGAATAACGTAGAAACTTATGCAAATATTCCGGAAATCATTCTTAAAGGAGCTGACTGGTACAGAAGTATCGGTACAGAAGGTTCACCTGGAACTAAGACATTCTCATTGACAGGTTCTATTGAGAATACAGGTCTGATCGAGGTTCCAATGGGAACAACTTTAAGAGAGATTATTTTCGATATCGGCGGCGGTCTGAAATCCGGTGCAGCATTTAAAGCTGTACAGATTGGTGGACCATCCGGCGGATGTCTGACAGAAGAGCATCTGGATGTACCGCTTGATTTTGACTCTGTTAAGAAATACGGTGCGATTGTTGGTTCCGGTGGTCTGGTAGTTATGGATGAGAATACTTGTATGGTTGAGGTAGCGAGATTTTTCATGGGCTTTACTCAGCGAGAATCCTGCGGTAAATGCGGACCTTGCCGTATTGGTACGAAACGTATGCTTGAGATCCTTGAGAAGATCGTAGCAGGTAAAGGTGAGATGGAAGATCTGGAGAAACTGGAACACCTTGGAAACTTTATCAAGGACCGTTCACTCTGCGGACTTGGAAAGAGTGCACCACTTCCGGTACTTTCCACATTAAAGAACTTCCGTGATGAGTATGTAGAGCACATCGTTGATAAGAAGTGTGCGGCACATGTATGTAAGGCAATGCGTTCTTATGTGATCGATCCTGAGAAATGTAAAGGATGTACCAAGTGCGCGAGAAATTGTCCGGTTGGTGCGATCACAGGTAATAAGAAAGAGCCTCACAGCATTGATACCTCCAAGTGTATTAAGTGCGGAACATGTCTGGAAAATTGTGTATTCGGCGCAATTTCTGTGAATTAAGGAGGGTGAAAAGATGATTCATTTGACAATAGATGGAATTCCTGCAGAGGTAGAGAAAGGTACGACTATTCTGCAGGCTGCCAGACAGATCGGAGTGGAGATTCCTACACTCTGCTATCTGGAGAATGTATTGCCGGATGGTTCCTGCCGTTTGTGTGTGGTAGAAGTTACAAACAACGGAAGAACCAAATTTGATACGGCATGTACGCTTCGCTGCTCAGAGGGAGACGAAGTACAGACAATGTCTGAGAAGGTTGTTGCATATCGTAAGGATACTCTTGACCTCCTTCTTTCCGACCATCGTGTACACTGTTTCTCATGTGAAGCAAACGGTGACTGTAAATTACAGGACTACTGTTTTGAATATGGTGTAACTGAGACAAGCTATCCTGGTGAAATGAAGGATATGCCGATCGATGATTCCAATAAATTCTTTACCTATGATCCAAGCCTTTGTATTCTCTGCCATCGCTGCGTGAATACCTGTAAAGAAATCGTAGGAAGAGGTGCGATCGATACAATGGATCGTGGTTTCCAGTCTGTGATCGGTGCGCATTATAAACATAAATGGAATGAAGGTATCTGTGAATCCTGTGGTAACTGTGTTCAGGCCTGTCCAACAGGTGCTCTGACCATGAAGCGCAGAAAGAAATACCGTCCATACCAGATCGACAAGAAAGTTCTGACTACCTGTCCACACTGTGCAACAGGCTGCCAGTATTATCTCCTTGTAAAAGACGGAAAGATTGTAGATACAGAAGCTGCAAACGGACCTTCCAACAAGGGACTGCTCTGTGTTAAGGGCCGCAGCGGATGCTTCGATTTCGTACAGTCTCCGGAGCGTATCAAATATCCGTTGATTAAAAACAAAGAAACAGGTGAATTCGAACGTGCAACATGGGATGAAGCACTGGATCTTGTTGCTTCCAAGTTTATGGAAATCAAGAAACAGTACGGTTCCAATTCCCTTGCAGGTTTTGCATGCTCCAGATCACCGAACGAAGATATCTACATGGTTCAGAAGATGGTTCGTTGCTGCTTCGGTAATAACAACACAGATAACTGTGCCCGTGTATGTCACTCTGCATCTGTAGCAGGTCTTGCCATGACTCTGGGTTCCGGTGCCATGACAAACCCGATCGAAGATATTACAAAGAATGCTGACCTGATCATGCTGGTTGGTTCCAACCCAGAAGAAGCGCATCCGGTAGTTGGTATGCAGATCCGTCAGGCGATCAAGAGAGGCTGCAAGCTGATCGTAGTTGACCCGCGTGATATCGGTCTTGCAAAGAAGGCAGATATTCATCTGAAACTGAAACCTGGTACAAACGTTGCTTTTGCAAATGGTATTATGAATGTAATCCTTTCAGAGGGACTTCAGGATGACAAGTTCATCGCAGAGCGTACCGAAGGTTTTGAAGAATTAAAAGAAATCGTAAAAGATTACACACCTGAGAAAGTAGCAGAGATCTGCCACATTGACGCAGATGATCTGAGAAAAGCAGCCATCATGTATGCAAAAGCTGATCGTGCTCCGATCATCTACTGCCTTGGTGTAACTGAACATTCCACTGGTACAGAAGGCGTTATGTCCATGTCCAATATGGCAATGATGGTTGGTAAACTTGGCCGTGAAGGCTGTGGTGTTAACCCGCTTCGTGGACAGAACAATGTACAGGGTGCCTGTGATATGGGTGCTCAGCCGAATACATACCCTGGATATCAGAAAGTTACTGATCCTGCAGTACGTGAGAAATTCGAGAAAGCATGGGGCGTAAAACTGGATCCGAATATTGGAACTTATGCTACAGATGTATTCCCGAAAGCTATTTCTGGCGAAATTAAAGGTCTGTATATCTATGGTGAGGACCCGGTAGTTACTGATCCGGATACCACACATATTATTAAAGCATTAAAGAGTCTTGATTTCTTTGTTATTCAGGAACTTTTTATGACAGAAACTGCTCAGTATGCAGATGTCATTCTTCCTGGTGTAAGTTATGCAGAGAAAGAGGGAACTTTCTCCAATACAGAACGTCGTGTACAGAGAGTGCGTAAAGCAGTCACAGTACCTGGTGAGATGAGACTGGATACAGATATCATCATCGACCTGATGAACCGTATGGGATATCCGCAGCCACATCTGACCTCTGCTCAGATCATGGATGAGATCGCATCCCTGACACCGAGCTTTGCTGGTATCAGCCACGAACGTCTTGACAGTGAAGAAGTTCACGGACAGGGTCTTCAGTGGCCATGTACATCCAAGGATCATCCGGGAACCCCGATCATGCATGTCGGTAAATTCTCTCGTGGTCTTGGTTGGTTCTATCCGGCCAAATATGTACCGTCTGCAGAGCTTCCGGATGAGGAATATCCGATCATCCTGATGACAGGACGTATCCTGTATCATTACACAACAAGAGCCATGACAGGAAAGACACCTGAGCTTATGGAAATCGAAGGTCATTCATTTATTGAAATGAATATCGTAGATGCCGACAAGCTGGGTATCAAGAACGGAGATAAAGTCAGAGTTTCTTCCAGACGAGGATCTATCGAGTCTACTGCCCGTGTAGGTACAAAGACTTCACCGGGTGAGAGCTGGATGCCATTCCACTTCCCGGATGGAAATGCAAACTGGCTGACAAACGCCGCACTTGATAAATATGCAAGAATTCCTGAATATAAGGTATGCGCAATTAAGATTGAGAAAGCATAAAAAGAATATCAGGGAAAGGTTCTGAACCTGATATCTTAAATATCATATGGGGCTGTCGCACATGGATCTGCTGTCCTTGCGGCAGCTCCATATTCCTTTATGGAAAAGTAGAGATAATTTTTTTCAGAGAAGTATAATGTTACATAATAAGGAGTACGAGGCATGCAGAGATTTCAGTCAATCCTTCAGTTTAAAAAAGTCAGTTGCAAAAACTGCTATAAATGTGTCCGAAACTGCCCGGTCAAGGCAATCCGTGTTCATGATCATCAGGCCAGGATCATAGAAAGTCAGTGCATTTACTGTGAGAAATGTATTCTTGTCTGTCCGCAGGATGCCAAAGAAGAACAGAATATGATCCCTGCGATCCGCAGTGCAATGGAAAATAAAGCACAGGTCGTTGCCTCTCTTCATCCGGCATATCTGGCACGTTTTGGGATAACCGGCATCAATGGGATAAAAGAGGCAATGAAGAAACTGGGGTTTGCAGATGTGGCAGATGCAGCGGAAGGAGCAAGTCTGATGACCGCACAGTACAGAACACTTTTTCCAGAGCAAAAAGAGCAGGGAGTGATGATTTCTTCGGCCTGTCCTGTAATTGTACAGCTTATCAAGAAGCATTATCCACATCTTCTGGGAAATCTGGTACAGTCTGCCTCTATGATGCAGTTTCATGCCAATTACCTGAAAAAGCAATATCCGAAGGCAAGGATTGTCTATGTAAGTCCTTGTATTTCGGCTATGTCAGAACTGAGAGATTCAGGAAATGAAGTAGATTATGTTATTACATTGGAAGAACTTGCACAGTGGATGAAAAAAGAAGGGATTTCCATAACTGAGAAAGAACCTGAGCAGATTGCTTATCGTTCCAGAGAAATCGCCATTGCAGACGGTTTAACGGATCTGCTTGGAACTGTAAAGGGAATCCGTAAGCTTTCCGTGAGTGGAATGGAACAATGCAGAGAGGTTCTGGAAGAACTTCATCCGGAGGATTTTGCAAATTGTTTTCTTGAGATGTATGCATGCAGCGGCGGATGTGTGGCAGGTCCTTCTTTTCAGATGAAGAAAGGACGTTATCTGGCAGATGTTCTGGCAGTGAAGAATGCAGCTTTTGGAAAAGATTTTCACAGAGAGCAGGGAGACTATGAATTACCGGGATTTGAACTGCGAAAGAATTTCGGCTACTGCCCTGTACAGGAGCAGGATGAGGTTTCTGAGGAAGAAATCAGGGATGCTCTGGCAGAAATGGGAAAATTTTCTCCAAAGGATGAATTAAACTGCGGTGCCTGCGGGTACAACACATGCCGGGAAAAGGCAATTGCCATTATTCAGAATAAGGCAGAGGTTGCCATGTGTATTCCATATATGCGGGCAAGACAGGAGAGTTATTCAAATAAAGTATTTAATGCAATGCCTGGTCTGTTGGTTACAGTAGATTATAATCTGAGAATTATTCAGATGAATCAGGCAGCGACGGATTTGTTCAATACACCACATAAACGCAGACTGATCGGTCATCCGGTTTCGGAAATTATGGAAGATTACAGTTTTGCAAGTATTCTGGCATTTGACAGAAATCTGATGCAGGATGAAATATATCTGGAAGAACAGAAACGTTATCTGGATCGCGTCATGACGAATGACAGGGAGAATAAAATGATCCTTTGCATTATGAAAGATATCACAAAAGAGCGGAAACATAAGGATCAGATCCAGCATGCACAGCTCGAGGCTGCCAGGATGGCAGATAAACTGGTAGAAGAACAGTTAAAAATTGTTCAGCAGATTGCAGGACTTCTGGGAGAAACTGCGGCAGATACCAAGGTTGCAGTGGAGAAATTAAAGAATACGATACTTCTGGAGAGCGAAAAACCGAATGAAAAGAAATAGATATCATGGACTGAATGTGGAATTTGATGGCTTATGTATTGATTTCGGTCATGTAAGCCTGAACAAGAAGAAAGAATTTCTCTGTGGAGATTGTTATAAAATTGAAGAAAATGATAAAGATCATGTGCTGGTGCTTTCTGATGGACTGGGAAGCGGTGTGAAAGCGAACATTCTTTCCACATTGACTGCGACCATGCTTAGTACTATGATTATTAATCAGGTTGAACTGGACGAAGCAGTACGTGCTGTTGCGAAGACTCTGCCTGTATGCAGTGTGAGAAATCTGGCTTATGCTACTTTTACAGTGCTGAATTTTCAGGGGAAACAGGTTAGTCTTTACCAGTTTGATAATCCGGATGCAATTTTGATCAGAGATGGAAAGCTGTTTGATTATCCTGTAGAAACCAGCATGATTGAGGAGAAAGAAATTCACAAAAGCTGTTTTGAATTGCAGGAAGAGGATATGCTGATCATTATGTCTGACGGTGTGACCAATGCCGGGATGGGAAAGACTACAAATGGTGGCTGGGGCAGAGAAGATGTGATGACCTTCTGTAAAGCGAAATACCACAAAGGTATGAGTGCGCAGGAAATGGCAGGTTATCTGGCTGAGGCAAGCCTTGATTTGAATCTGAATGAGACGGACGATGACATCACGGCAATCGTGTTGCGAATGCGGCAGAAACAGGTTGTGAATATCATGATCGGTCCTCCGAGCAAGGAAGAACATGATGAGAGATATCTGAAGTCTTTCTTTGAAGAGGATGGATATCATGTAATCTGCGGTGGAACTACTGCACAGTGTGCTGCCAGGTATCTGGATAAAGAGTTGATCTCACTTAGTGAAACTGCGTGTGGAGATGTTCCTGCCTATTATAAGCTGGAAGGTGCAGAACTGGTGACAGAGGGATTTCTTACAATTGAACATCTGTTGGAATATTGTGAAGAATGGCTGGATGATAAGCTGGTATTTAACAGGCTGAAACGAAAGAAAGATGCGGCTGCACTTTTGGGAGTGATGTTGTTTGAGACAGCGACAGACATTAATTTTTATTTCGGTGGTGCCATTAATAAGAACAATGCAGAACTGGGGATTACAGAGAAGCGTAAGGAAGAAGTGGCAGAACAGCTGGTGGAACATCTGAGAAATGCAGGGAAGAATGTAAATATTGCATTCTGGGCAATCTGATAAAAAATTGTTATAAATAAACTGTGGAGCAGTTATTTTGTTAGAGCTGAATAGCGAAGTGAATGCTTTTTATCCGCTTGACTTTTGGATATTAAGCAATTTGACATATTTGGATTTGTTTGAACAGCAGGAAGGACGAGGCAGAAAATGGCGAAAATATTATGTGTATGCATCAGTAAAGAGCGTAAGACCAGCTCGCAGAACATTCATGAATGTGAGGCAACATTGCAGGGACTTGTGGGAGATGTGCATTACGGAATGGGTGGAAGAAGACAGGTCACTCTTCTTCCGTATGAGAAAGTAAAGCCATACTTTGATGAGACAGGAGAGCCTGTCAGGTATGGACGTTTCGGTGAGAACCTTCTGGTAGAGGGTCTTGACTGGAATGCGATCGTAGAAGGAAGCAGATTTCGCTGCGGAGACGTGCTTCTGGAAGCAGCGCGGATCGGTGCGGGAGGTCCTGCATCGGATGCATATAAAGGTGAGAAAGTGTGCTCCCCGATGGAACCGTGGTTTATTTTCTGCCAGATCATAGAGCCGGGAATACTGAAAGAAGGGACAGAAATTGAACCCATAGAATAAACGACAGTAGTTATTTTGTGAGAATATCCTGCATGTTATCAGATGAGGGAAGCAGGTATTTAACAGTTGGATCATAACAGACAAAAGGAGGATTTAGTGCGTGGAGGGAATCAGTGTAGAACAGGCAATGGAACAGATTCTGCAGTATACGCCTGTAATAAACGAGACAGAAGAAGTGGAACTGAATAAGGCAGGGGGAAGAATCCTGGCGCAGGATATGGTGGCAGAATTTAACAATCCTCCTTTTGACCGATCACCGGTAGATGGTTATGCATGTAAGGCAGAAGACCTTGCAGGGGCATCTCCAGAGCATCCGGTGAGGCTGAAAGTAATGGAAGAAATCGATGCAGGACAGTACTCTGAGAGAGTTGTGGAGCATGGCCAGGCAGTGCGTATCATGACTGGTGCTGCAATCCCGAAAGGATGCGACTGCTGCATTTATCAGGAGCGTACAGATTACGGGGAAGATTTCGTAGAGATTTACACAGAACAAAAGCAGTGGGATAATTATTGTTTCGCAGGAGAAGACTTCAAAAAGGGAACCACACTCCTGAAAAAAGGGACTCATATTGGCTATGTGGAGGCGGCAGTTATGGCAGGAATGGGAGCTGCAAAAGCGCCTGTTTATCGTCGGCCTAAGGTTGTACTTCTTACTACAGGAGATGAGGTGGTAGAACCTGGAAATCCTCTTCCGGCAGGCAAAATCTACAACAGCAACATGACGATGCTGTCATCCAGAATGCGGGAACTGGGAATGGAACCGTTCTATATGGAAGCGGTGAAAGATGATCCACAGATCATGTCAGAGAGATTAAAAGAAGCAGCAAAACAGGCAGATATGATCATTACTACAGGCGGTGTTTCTGTGGGAAAGAAAGACATCATGCATGAATCTCTGGGCCGGATCAATGCAGAGAGAATCTTCTGGAGAGTAAAGATGAAACCTGGAATGCCGACATTGTTTTCTGTATATGAGAGTGAGCCGGGCAGAAAAGTTCCGGTAATCAGTCTTTCAGGAAATCCTTTTGGTGTTGCTGTTGGCGTGGAACTTCTGATCCGTCCGGCACTGGAGAAAATGATGCAGAATCCTGCAATTGGTCTGAAGGAAGTTGCAGGTGTAATGACAGATGATTTTGTGAAGGGAATCAAAGGCCGCCGCTTTATCCGTGCTTACTGGGAAAGAGGTGAGTTCCATCTTCCAAATGGACTGCATTCCAACGGAGTTCTCAGTTCAATGGCAGGCTGCAATTGTCTGATCGATACAAAAACCATGGAAGATAAGGAAAGCAAGAGTCTGAAGACAGGAGATAAAGTGAGTGCGATTTTGCTTTGAAAGGAACAAAGAAACTGGTGAAAAGAAAACGAATAGTTGCGATCAGCGGAATAAAAAATTCCGGGAAAACAACTCTGATCTGCAGATTGCTGGAAATTTTTAAAGAAAAGGGACTTCGGGTGGCTGTACTGAAGCATGATGGACACGATTTTGAACCGGATGTACCGGGAACAGATACATACCGTCAGCTTCAGGCAGGAGCTTATGGGACAGCAGTGTTTTCAAAAGGAAAATATATGCTGGTAAAACAGCAGCCGCAGATTTCTGAAAAAGAGTTAATGGAATTTTTTCCAGAGGCAGATTTGATTCTTCTGGAAGGATTTAAATATAGTACTTATCCGAAAATTGAAATTGTACGAAAAGGAAATTCTGCAGAAAGTGTCAGCAATCCGGAAAGATTGATGGCAATCGCCACCAATCTGGATGCAGAAGAAAGAGAAGCACTGTCTGTACAGGAGAATGTTACGTTTTTTGATCTGGACAATGCAAAGAGTATTGCAGAATTTATTCTGTCGGATTATTTCCGGTAAAAAGTTTCATGCGGTCACGGCGTGCAGCGCATATTAATGTAAGCTGATATTCTTTGGCCATGGCAACTGCTTCGGCAGAAGGTGAAGCTTTACTTGCCAGAACCGGTATTCCGGCGCGGATGGCTTTGATTGCCATATCTGTAGGGATTCGTCCGCTGGAATAAACCACACATTTTTTCAGATCAACATTATGCCGCAGGGCATAACCGATAGCTTTGTCCAGGGCATTATGGCGGCCGATATCTTCGCATTGGAAGAGCAGTTCTCCGTTACATGCAAGAAAACAGCTGTGAGTCGCCCAGGTCTGGCTGTGAAGCGGAGTGCCGTTTGCGAAACAGTCTGCCAGCTCAAAGATCCACTGTTTTTTCCAGGGGATAGGTGTAACTGGCATCATCGGCTGATCTGTGATAAAATAATCATTAAGAACACGATTTCCGGTACAGCAGGTAGGAGTAGGTGCAACATAATCTTCGTTTTCCTCATGAGGCTGCCCGGATTTATTTTTACTCAGGATCACGCGGGCTCTTTTGCCGAATTCGCAGATGTAAATCTGGTCAATATCATCGGCAGAAGAGATGATCCCCTCAGTAAAAAGACGGCCAAGGACCAGTTCAGCCAGATGTTCCGGGATACAGACCAGTTTCATGGTCAGGCGTTCATTTACATACACATCCATCATGTGCTCCACGAGGATAGGTTCCGTTTCTTTATGAGTTTCCCCGTCACGACCCAGAAACTCATAGGTGACATTCTCGAGCAGATTCAGGTTGTGGTATTGTTCGTTGATTTTCATAGGATTGTTCCTTTCGTCCGGTAAGGATTTTAATAATCTTGATACATTAAGTATAGACTGCGGAGTATGGAGTGTCAAACGATTATGGAAGAAAAACAGACAGGACATCTCGAGGGAATATTGTATTAGAAATAACTATAATAGCAATCATAATTTTGACGGCGAATAACAGAAGAAATATTAGAAGAAACGAGTTACCAAGCGGATATTGTTATCCATTTGATTTAGAAAATAAAAGGCAGGTAGAGCCCTATGATAGATAAATATGGAAGAGAAATAGATTATTTAAGGATTTCCCTGACAGACAGATGCAATCTGAGATGTATTTACTGTATGCCAGCGGAAGGTGTGGAATCACTTTCTCATGATGAAATCCTCACATACGATGAGATTCTCCGCATCTGCAAGAGTGCAGCAGATCTGGGAATCCGTAAGATTAAACTGACAGGCGGTGAGCCTCTTGTTCGTAAGGGCTGTGCAAGTCTTGCAAAACAGATCAAGGCGATCCCGGGAATCGAGAAAGTAACATTAACAACAAACGGAATCTTGCTGGCAGAACAGCTGGATGCATTGCTGGATGCAGGGATTGATGCCATTAATATCAGTCTGGATACGCTGGATACGGAACTCTTTAAAAAAGTAGCGAGACGTGACGGACTGGAAAAGGTATTCGAGGGAATCGAAGCAGCACTTGCACATCCGGGACTTTCCCTGAAGATCAACAGCGTTCCGGTGATCAAGGAAAAAGAAAACTTCATCGGGATTGCAGGACTGGCGCAGAAATATCCAATCCATGTGCGCTTCATCGAGATGATGCCGATTGGATTCGGAAAACAGTTCCCATTCCAGGATGAAGAATCCATCAAAGCAGTACTGGAAGAAGCCTATGGTCCGATGCATGCAGTCAATGAACGCTACGGAAACGGCCCGTGTCACTACTATGAAATCGCAGGATTTAAGGGAAAAATTGGCTTTATCAGTGCCATGACTCACAAATTCTGCAGCCAGTGCAACCGTGTACGTCTTACATCAGAAGGATTCATGAAGGGATGCCTCCAGTATCAGGAAGGCGCAGATTTACGAGGCCTGATGCGCGGCGGCTGTACAGATGAACAGCTCAAAGATGCAATTCACCAGGTAATTTGGAATAAACCAGTCAGCCACAACTTCTATGAAGCAAAGACAGAACAGGATGAAATCAGAGGAATGTCACAGATTGGAGGCTGAATTTATAGAGTTTTCTAAAAGCAAAAAAAGGATGAATTACTCCACATAATGTTTGGGGTTGCTGAATTGAAAAAAATAAAGAAGAGGAAAAATAGTAATGCAGGAGAAGCAGATATCTATGGTAGTCCTCGCGGGCGGAGCCAGCAGCCGCATGGGACGGGATAAATCAGATCTTACAATAGAAGGAAAAACATTTCTCGAAATGCAGATAGAAAAAGGAAAGAAACTGGGAATCAGCGATATTCTTCTGTCCGGCTACCACGGTGAAAATAAATATAAATATCCCATTATACCAGACCGCTTCCCGGGAAAAGGTCCTCTGGGAGGGCTGGAAGCATGCTTTCGTGAAGCAAAGAATCCATACTGTCTGGTACTTGGTGTAGATGTGCCATTGGTTCCGGCAGACGAACTGGCTGCACTGATCCGTCAGGCTCAGAATTCAAACGCAAAAGCAGTGATCCTGAGCCACAGCGGACATGAGGAGCCTCTTATGGGAGTATACCGTACGGAATTGGCAGATGCCATGCTTGAAGAGATTACTGAGCGAAAAGGTGCAGTCTTTGCTTTTTTGCGGAGAAATGGATACGAATGTTACGAAAGCCTCGCTCCGGACTGGTATTTTTCCAATATCAACGATCCCGTAACTTATCAGAAGATTGTAAAATAAAAAAAGTACTCTTTTCCAGATGATCAGAAATAAAATTTTATCTGGGAAAGAGTATTTATTATATTTTTATTTGTCAAGATGTAGAAAACCCCATTTTTCTGTGATAAGATGATAAGGATTCGATAAACAATAATTGTTTTACGAACAGACAGAGTGCATGCATCAAACTGCGTGCCAGAAGAGAACGGAGTTGAAAAGGTGAAAAAAAGAAACAATTTTTTCAGAAGTCTGCGTTTTCGTATTCTGGTTATCTTAATCATTCTGGGGATCGTGCCAGGTGTTATTGTGACTTATACAATGCTTCATAATTACCAGGACCGCGCGGTTTCCATGCTTACGGAGACTGTGAGCGATCAGTGTGAGATCCTGAGCAATCTCATTATCAGGGAAAATTATCTCAATGATACAAGCTCAGATGTTGTAAACAGCAAACTGGAACTGTTTTCCAATGTGTATAACGGACGAGTTCTGCTGGCTGACAGAGATTTTAAGATAGTGGGAGATACGTTTCACACAGAAGAAGGGAAGACACTTTTGAGTTCTTTGGCTGTGGCGTGTCTCAAAGGTGAAGAGAAAAGCAATTACGATGCAAAGAGTAAAGTTCTGGAGCTGGCAGTTCCTGTACAGAGTCCGGATGTTCAGCAGCTTCAGGGTGTGATGCTGGTAACGGTTTCCACAATGGACATTGCACAGACACTGGATGAACTGGAACAAAGGGGCGTTATGATGATCGGGATCATTGTGGTGCTTTCCGTATTTCTGTCATGGCTGCTGTCAACAATCCTTGTAAAACCTCTTGCAAGAGTAACGAAATCTATCGAGGATCTGACAGATGGTGTACTGGACGAGGAGATCAGTGTTCCTGACTATACAGAGACAGAGCTGATCACGGATGCATTTAACAAGATGGTCAATCGTATGAAAATCCTGGACGAATCCAGACAGGAATTTGTATCCAATGTGTCCCATGAGCTGAAAACACCTCTGACTTCCATGAAAGTTCTGGCAGATTCACTGGTAGGACAGCAGGGAATTCCGGAAGAACTTTATCAGGAATTTATGAGTGACATCACTGCCGAGATCGACAGAGAGAATAAGATCATCACAGACCTGCTTTCCCTTGTTAAGATGGACAAGAAGGCAGCAGATGTGAACATCACACATATGGATATCAATCAGCTTCTTGAGGATATTCTCAAGCGTCTGCGTCCAATCGCGGACAAGCGCAATATCGATCTGATTCTGGACTGCTTCCGTCCTGTAGAGGCAGATGTGGATGAGGTGAAGTTTACACTTGCCATCAGCAACCTGGTTGAGAACGGTATCAAATACAATGTAGACGATGGCTGGGTCCGTGTGTCTCTGGATGCAGACCATAAATATTTCTATATAACAGTGGCAGACTCCGGTATGGGAATTCCGGAAGACAGTATTGAGAGAATCTTTGAACGTTTCTATCGTGTAGACAAATCCCATTCAAAGGAAATTGGCGGAACTGGTCTTGGACTGGCAATCACCAAGAGTTCCATTGCCATGCATCACGGAGCAATCAAAGTATTCAGCAGAGAGGGAGAGGGAACTACATTCTCTGTCCGCATTCCTCTGTCATATATCCCGTCATAGGAGGTGCCGTTTGTGAGAAAGAAGATTTCAATGATTGCAGTCGTGCTGATATTGAGCCTCCTTATGTCTGGATGTTCGGTAGAAGTACACGAAGATTCAAATAAAAAAGAACCGGCATACTATCTCTATGATATTGATGCTGATGAGACACAGCTTCAGAAAGAAGCATATTACCCGGAAGAGACAACTTCGGAGTATCTGCTCAAGGATATGATGCAGCGGATGAACAGTCAGGAAGCTGATTCTTCTGGAATCAGTCTGCTTCCTGAGGAAGTGCAGATGAACTACAGCATAGAGGGGGAGACTCTTGTTGTGAACTTTAACAGCCAGTACAGCAATATGAGCCGTGCAAGGGAACTTCTTGTGCGAGCCGGGGTAGTTAAAACATTTCTGCAGATCCCGGGAATTACATCTGTAAGATTTACTATCGAGAATGAAGCCCTGACAGATTCCAGAGGTCAGGCTGTAGGCGATATGACAGCAGATACTTTTGCAGAGTTTACGGGAAGTGAACCTGATGCTTACTGCAGCAATACCTTTACTCTTTATTTCACAGATAAAGATGGCAAGAAACTGGTGAAAGAGCAGCGGACGGTACGCTATAAACGCAGTATTCCAAAAGAACGGATCATACTGGAGCAGCTGATGAAAGGTCCGTTGGAGAAAGGCCATTATCCGACAATCCCGGAGAATACGGAGATTCTGGATGTGACCATTGCGGACAGAATCTGTTATGTGGCATTTGACAGAGTATTTTCTTCTTATGCCCTGGATGTGTCTGAGAAGATTCCGGTTTATTCAGTAGTAAATTCACTGCTGAATGCGCTGGAGGCTGACAAAGTGCAGATCACAGTTGGAAGTTCGGACAAACTGGATACTTTCGGTGATAAGATGGCACTGTATCGTTTCTATGAAAAAGATGATAAAATTGTAAGCGAAGAATAAAAAGGAGGCAGTAAGAGTGAGGAGACGCCCTGTGTGTATCCTGTGCCTGCTTCTGGTTGTTTTTCTGTGTGTGACAGATTGGCTTGGATTTTCCCTGATACGGGGAAATCCATTGCCTGAGTCTGTACAGACATGGATTAAAAAGCACCCGGAATCCACTATCTGCGGGGAGGTGGTCAGGTGCCAGGAGAATGAAGAATTTCAATCTGTATATCTGAAAGATACTTATCTTATTTACAATTCTGAAAAAGTTTCCATTGATAATGTAAGAGTTTATTTAAAAGAGAATAACAAAAATAAAAAACTTCTGGCAGGAAGTCTTATTTTGGTGTCCGGAAAGCTGGAAGAAGTGCCAGAACCTGGAAATCCGGGAGAATTTGACAGCAGACAGTATTATGCATGCCGTCATATTTATTATGTGATGAAAAAAGGAAAAGTGGAGAAACAGTCACGAAATCATTCCGCATATGGGCAGTTTCTTATTGGTATGAAGCAGAAGTTTGCGGGGATTTTGGAGAAAGTCTGTGGAAATGAGGCTGGTGCATTTGAGGCAATCGTGCTTGGAGACAAGAGTAATCTGGATGTGGAGCTGAAAATGCGGTATCAGATGGCAGGGATCATTCATATTCTGGCGATTTCCGGGCTGCATATCAGTCTGCTGGGAATGGGACTGTACAATATTCTGAAAAAAATCGGTCTGGGAATCAGGCCTGCAGGCCTGCTGGCATTGGTGATCATGCTTCAGTACGGGCTGATGACTGGTGGAACTGTTTCAACGATGCGGGCTGTGTGCATGTTTTTGCTGTCGGTCGGAGCAAAGATTGCAGGACGGATTTATGACATGCCTACGGGGATGGCGGCTTCGGCAATCCTGATACTGGTAGAGAATCCGGCGTATCTGTTGGACGGAGGGTTTCTAATGTCTTTTGGTTCTGTGATTGGGATAGGATGTGTGTGGCCGTTGATCACGGAAGTGATGGACAGAGAAGAAAAAAGTCAGTGGAAGACAGAGGATAAAGGTGTAAGAGTGTTACTGGAATCGACGGGAAAATCACTCTGGAAATCATTTCTGGCTTCTGGAACAGTGCTGCTTACAACATTGCCAGTGGTGTTGTGGTTCTATGGGGAGGTATCAGTACTTGGGATTTTTCTGAATCTGCTGGTACTTCCGACAGTGGGGGTCGTGCTGGGAAGTGGAACGGCAGGTGCACTTATGGGATTATTCAGCGACAGAGGTGCATTCCTGACTGTGATTCCGGGAAGGATTATTCTGAAAGGATATGAATTTCTGGCTGCACTGGCAGGAAAACTGCCGTTCTGTACCTGGGTAGGCGGAAAGCCCCAAGTGTGGCAGATTGTGGGTTACTATGTGATTTTAGCTGTGGCTGTGTGGATATACAGGCGGGCGGCGCAGGTGTGTGTGGATAATGACAGTTTTTGGCTTTGGAAGCGAGGATTTGATCTGTATAAGAAGAAAATTTCTGGAAAGAGAGTGCAGATACTACAGAAATCAGGGGTTAATAAATGCCATAAAAGATATAAAAGACAGAACCAATGTAAAGAGGCTGTTATGAAAATCCGGGGGATTCGTGGTATATGTGTTGTAACAGTCTGTCTGGGAATCCTGCTGATCGGATATAAGCCACGGGAAGATTTCCGTATTGCGTGTCTGGATGTCGGACAGGGTGACGGAATTGTAATAGAAATCGAGAATCAGTGGAATATTCTGATTGACGGCGGCAGCACAAACAAGAGTGCACTTGGACAGTACCAGCTGCTTCCATATCTGAAGAGCAGAGGGATTTCCAGATTGGATGGAATCTATATTTCTCATACAGATGAAGATCACATCAGTGGCGTGCGCCAGCTTCTGGAATATATCGGGAAAGGACTGACCGTTCTTCGCGTAGAGAAACTGATTCTTCCTGACTGGCAGAATGTACAGGATAATAAAAATTATCAGGAATTGATACAGTTGGCAGAGGCAGCAGGAACAAGGGTGCTGTATGCAAAAGCCGGTGACAGGGTCCGGTATGGACAGATTAGTCTGGAAGTTTTGTGGCCGCTTTTGGGGGCGACAGGAACAGAGGTGAATGAAGATGCGATGGTGATGGAGATGACAAGTGGGGATTTCAAAGGGATTTTTACAGGAGATATCGGAAAGGAAACAGAGGAAAAGCTGCTGCAGAATGGATGGCTGGAAAATGTGGATTTTTTAAAAGTGGCACACCATGGATCGAAATATTCTACAGGACAGGAATTCCTTGATATAGTAAGACCGGAACTGGCAGTGATTTCCTGTTCGTCAACGAATACTTACGGACATCCGTCACCGGACACTTTGCGGCGTCTGAAAAACAGTGGAAGCAAAGTACTGATCACGAAGGATGCAGGGGCAGTTATGATATACAGAAAACATAAACATATTTTTACAAAATGTTATCGACAAAATTTTAATCAAATCAAGTAAGTCCCCTGCTTCAATTGCGAATATCCGATTGACCTGGGAATAGCAGTGGAGTATATAGAATATCGTTGCTGAGAACAGATGGAACAAACAATAACAATGTATCATGTAAATTTACAATAGTATATTTAGGTGTCTTGACACCTAAATAGTCAGGTAGTATAATGGCACAGACAAAAAAGAATATCCGGTATGATACCGGCATGAGGAATAAGAAAATGAAAGAACGTTATGACGCCATTATTGTAGGAACCGGAGCTGCCGGACTGTACTGTGCGTTGAATCTTCCGGAAAAAATGAATATTCTTCTGATCACCAAACAGGAAGCTGACCAGTCGGATTCTTTTCTGGCACAGGGTGGAATCTGTATGCTGCGTGGAGAAGAAGATTATGAGAATTATTTTGAAGATACGATGCGTGCAGGACATTATGAAAATAATAAGAGAGCTGTGGATCTGATGATCCGCAGTTCCAACGATATTATCAGAGATCTTTTACGATATCATGTGGATTTCGCAAGAGACGGGCTGGGAAATCTGGCATTTACCAGAGAAGGAGCGCACTCTCAGCCAAGAATTCTTTTCCACGAAGATATTACAGGAAAAGAAATTACACAGAGTCTTCTGAATACGGCAAAGACAAGAGAAAACATAGAAATCTGTGAATATATGACAATGGTAGACCTTATTTCAAAAGATAATACTGTCTGTGGGATTATTGTGATAGATCAGAATGAACAGGCAATTCCTGTTTTTTCCCAGTTTGTGGTTCTTGCCTGTGGAGGCATTGGAGGACTTTTCAAAAACTCAACCAATTTTTCCCATATTGCAGGAGATGGTCTGGGAATTGCCATGAAACACCATGTGGAACTGGAACATTTGGATTACATACAGATTCATCCAACGACATTGTTTTCTCATAAACCGGGACGGCGTTTTCTGGTTTCAGAATCAGTCAGAGGAGAAGGTGCATTACTTTATGACAAAAACGGACAGCGCTTTACCAATGAGCTGCAGCCAAGAGATCTGCTGAGTCAGAAGATTTTTGAGCAGATGGAAAAAGACGGAACAGAATTTGTCTGGGAAGATATGCGCCCACTGGGTGAGAAAACGATCATGGAGCATTTTCCACACATTTATGAGCAGTGTATAGAAGAGGGATTTGACCCAAGAAAAGAGCCGATCCCGGTTGTTCCGGCCCAGCATTATTTCATGGGCGGGATCAAGGTTAATCTTGGAAGCAAAACTTCCATGAAAGGGCTTTATGCCTGCGGAGAAACAAGCTGTAATGGTGTTCATGGAAAGAACCGTCTGGCAAGTAACTCTCTGCTGGAATCTTTAGTGTTTGCAAGAAAAGCTGCCGATGATATGATATTTGGAGAAACACCGGAATATGTGAAAGCAGACGATGTCGATATGAAAATATACGAAAACAGAGAAGAACTGCTGAGCGGCTATCACACAGCAGTCTTAAATGAAATTGAAAGGATGAGAATGAGCCATGAATGAGATTACAATGAAAATGCAGGCGGACCAGCTGATCCGTATGGCGCTTCAGGAGGATATTACAAGTGAGGATGTTTCCACAAACGCAGTTATGCGCAGCGCAGTCAAGGGAACCGTAGACCTGATCGCAAAAGAAGATGGGATTATTGCCGGACTGGATGTATATGCGAGAGTATTCCAGATTTTAGATGAGAAAACAGAAATTAATTTTAATTTCAAAGATGGAGATGCAGTAAAGAAAGGTGATCTTCTTGGTACAGTGAGCGGAGATATCCGCGTACTTCTTTCCGGAGAGAGAGTAGCACTGAATTATCTTCAGAGAATGAGTGGAATTGCTACTTATACCAGTCAGGTCGCAAAACTTCTTGAAGGAAGCAAAGTGACACTTCTTGATACCAGAAAAACTACGCCGAACTGTCGTGTATTTGAGAAATACGCTGTACGTGTAGGCGGCGGATGCAACCACAGATATAATCTTTCAGACGGGGTACTGCTCAAAGATAACCATATCGGAGCAGCAGGAAGCGTTGCAAAAGCAGTAGCTATGGCAAAAGAATATGCACCGTTTGTCCGTAAGATCGAGGTTGAAGTTGAGACAATGGATCAGGTAAAAGAAGCCGTGGAAGCGGGCGCAGATATTATCATGCTTGACAATATGACACCGGAAATGATGAAAGAAGCCGTAGATTTTATCGCAGGTCGTGCACAGACAGAGTGCTCTGGAAACATTACAAAAGAAAATATCAAAAAGATCCTGGAGACAGGTGTTGATTTCGTTTCCAGCGGTGCACTGACGCACTCTGCACCGATCCTCGATATTTCAATGAAAAATCTTCACGCAGTTGAAGAATGATCATTATCGGGAATGATCCGTTCTGCCAGTATACAGGATTTATCTTAATCGTATAAATATTGTGTGATATATTTTGGTTTTTCTGTTACTATGTATCTGCAGGGAACTGCAAGTGGGATATCCCATAAGTACATTTTTGTTCACAGAAAACATTTTGCGGAATATTACCAATGAACATCAGGCGGCAAAGAGGATGATCTTATCCACCTGATTCCGCTTAAATATTGTTACAGAAAGGATTGTATTTATGAATACTGCGCAGAGAAGAAACGAAATTTTAAAACTCCTTCATCAGGCAGAGAAGCCGATCGCAGCCAGAGCACTGGCATCACAGTTTGGGGTAAGCAGGCAGGTGATCGTACAGGATATGGCGGTAATACGGGCATCTACACCGGGAATTCTCTCCACTACCAGAGGCTATGTTCTGCAGCAGGATAAAGACGTTGCATGTACCAGAGAATTTAAAGTACGTCACGGACAGGAACAGGCAGCAGAAGAACTAAACCTGATCGTAGACTGCGGAGGACGGGTCAAAAACATCAGCATCAGCCACAGAGTCTACGGACGTGTCAGTGCAGAGATGGATATTCGTTCCAGACAGGATGTAAATGAATTTGTCGAGGCTATCAACAGCAGCCATTCCACAGTATTAAGCAGTGCGACTTCTGGTTATCATTATCATCTGGTAGAAGCTTCCAGCCAGGAAAGACTGGACCTGATCGGAGAACAGCTGGAGAAAGCAGGGTTCATTGCTCCGCTTCAGCCATGGGAAAAAGAGAAACAGGAATAACGAAAACAGAATCAGGAAAAAGGAATTAAAACAATGACAATAGCAGAAATTCAGCAGGAAATCCTGCGCATGAAAAAAGAAAAGGATATCTGTATTCTTGCACACGCATATCAGGGTCAGGAAATCCTGGAGGTGGCAGACTATACAGGGGATTCCTACGGTCTGAGCGTACAGGCTTCCAAAAGAGACTGCAGCGGCGTGATCATGTGCGGGGTACGCTTCATGGCAGAAACATGTAAAATATTAAGTCCTGAAAAAAGAGTATGGCTCGCAAATCCGGCAGCAGGCTGTCCGATGGCAGAACAGCTTGATCTGGAAAGTCTGCGTGAATTAAAAGCACAGTATCCGGATCATGCAGTGGTTGCCTACATCAACACAACTTCAGAACTCAAAACAGAATGTGATGTATGTGTTACTTCCTCTTCAGCAGTGGAGATCTGTAGAAAACTGGAACAGGATAAAATCTTATTTATCCCGGATCCCAATCTGGGGCATTATGTAGCAGAAAAACTCCCGGAGAAAACATTTGCATTCTACAGAGGCGGATGTCCTAGGCATATTGTAGTAAGTGCCAAAGATGTAGAAAAAGCCCGTGCAGAACACCCGGATGCCCTTTTCCTGGTACACCCGGAATGCCGTCAGGAAGTAGTAGAAATGGCAGACTTTGTAGGCTCTACAACAGGAATCATGGACTTTGCAAAAAAATCTGATCACAAAGAATTCATTATCGGAACAGAAAACAGCATTGTAGAACATCTTCAGTTCGCCTGTCCTGATAAAAAATTCTATCCGGTTACTGTGCAGCTTACCTGCATGAATATGAAAGTTACAACCCTTATGGATATCTATAACTGTCTAAGAGGAGAAGGTGGAGAAGAAATCTTCCTTCAGCAGGATGTCATGGAAGGCGCCGGAAGATGCATTCACAGAATGGTAGAACTGGGCGGCTGAATTTAACCAAATCAAGTAAGTCCCCTGCTTCAATTGCGAAAAGCAATAAGCAGTGGGTGGGGACTTGCTTGTATCAGGAGGAGTGCAAGCTCCTTCTGATAAACTGCGGAGCAGTTATTTGGTTATGAGCAAGTAGCGAAGCGGATTGCGAATATCCGCTTGACTATAGCAATTGTTACCGTTCACTCCGTGCTCAATAACACGCTTTGCGATGCAGGAAAGATGAACCTCCTTGCGCAAAGCCCAAGGAGTATCGTTTGTTTCGCAAACTTAATTTATGCTAATCGCATAAATTCGCGCCGTATGTCTCGGGATTTTGGCATATTCATGCCAAAACACTTCGCGGGATAGTGGCGTGTGAACAGTAACTAGCAATTTTCTACTGGCTATTATTGCATGGAATTGGTACAATAAAAGTAGTATTGAGAGAATATGAAAACAGATCAGGGGTAGAAAATTGAAGAATATACAGGCAGATATTAAATCAGGAAATTTTAAACAGGCGTATCTTTTATACGGAGAAGAGGCATATCTGAAACAGCAGTATAAACATAATCTGGAAAAAGCACTGAATCCGGATGGCGATACAATGAATTTCAGCCATTATGAGGGAAAAGGCATTGATGTTAAACAGCTGATCGACCTCTGCGAAACTATGCCATTTTTTGCGGATCGGAGAGTAGTTCTGCTGGAGGATACTGGTTTCTTTAAAAATAAAAGCGAGGAACTGGCAGACTATATGAAAGAACTACCGGATTATCTGTGCATGGTCTTTGTGGAAACCGAAGTGGATAAACGAAACCGTATGTATAAAGCAGTAAAAGCCTGCGGTACGATCGCAGAATTTGCAAGACAGGACGAGAAAACGCTTATGCGCTGGGCGGCTGGAATCCTTGGAAAAGCAGGAAAGAAGATTACGCAGAGAGATATGGAACTTCTGCTTACAAAGACAGGAACTGACATGGGAAATCTCAGAATGGAACTGGAGAAGCTGATCTGCTACACAGAAGGCAGAGATGTGGTAACTGCAGAGGATATTGAAGAAATCTGCACTACCCAGACTACCAACAGGATATTTGATATGGTCCGTGCAGTAACAGAGAAGAACCAGAAACGTGCGCTGGATCTTTACTATGATCTGCTGACATTGAAAGAACCACCAATGAGAATTCTATTTCTCCTTGCAAAACAATACCGTCAGCTGCTTCAGGTGAAACAGTTTGCCGAGGCAGGCCTGGCGCAGCCGGAGATGGCATCCAAACTGGGCGTACCCAGCTTCGCAGTGCGAAACATTGCGTCCTGTGCCAGAGCCTACACCATATCTGAACTGGAACAGGCAGTGAAGGATTTCGTGGATGCAGAGGAATCCGTAAAGACAGGACGACTGGAAGATAAATTGAGTGTGGAACTGTTGATCATTAAATATAGCAGTAAGGTGAGTAATGTGGGCTGAAAATATACAGATAAAGATTCAGCCAAATTGATGATAATGAAAAAACACCGGCAAAATATGAGACATCTATACAAGCATCCCATATTGCCGGTGTTTTTGCGTAAAATAATAGATTAATAGATAATAAAAAAGACAGCCACATGACGGTGATGGCTGTCCTTTTAATTATAAGCTTATAATTAAAAATTCAATCTATGATTAGTCAATGCTGTTAACAGCTTTAGCTAAACGAGCAACTTTTCTTGCACAGTTGTTTTTATGATAAACACCTTTAGATGTAGCTTTGCTGATTGTGGAAACAGCATCTTTTAATGCTACTTCTGCAGCTGCTTTATCTTTGCTTGCTACTGCTGCTTCAACTTTCTTGATAGAAGTCTTAACTGCGGATTTGATCGCTTTGTTTCTAGCTGCTTTTGTTCTGTTTACTAAAATTCTTTTCTTAGCGGATTTAATGTTAGCCAATTCGTACACCTCCAATTTAATTCGATAAAAAATTATTATACTCCTGTCATAGAAACAGACACGGGCGCCTCTATGAACATGCTTATATATATTATCCCAAATAGTCTTTCTTGTCAATACATATTTCCGCAAAAAAAGCTAAAAATATAAATGAATAATGATAACAGACAGTAAGGATAAAACAGGGGAGGACATAAGAATGTTGGGAAGTTATGGCATAAGAACAGACCTGGCACTGGAGGCAACAGAACGGTTTACAGAAGAGAATGTAGAAATACGCGGCGTGGAAATTCAGGAAGATTATGATGAAGAGAAAGATATCCGTACAACTGTAGTAAAGATCACTACGGAAAACGGAGCCAGGACAATGGGACGCCCTCAGGGAAGTTATATTACCATTGAAGCACCGGGACTTTCTGTACATGATGAAGATTATCACAGAGAAGTTTCACAGGAGATCGCGCGACATCTGCACAAACTTATTAATCTGGAACAGGAGCAGTCGATTCTTGTTGTAGGTCTGGGAAACTCTGCTATTACTGCGGATTCTCTGGGGCCTCATGTAGTAGAGAATCTCTATATAACCAGACATATGATTCGCGAATACGGTCTGCAGAGCCTTGGAAAAGAAAAAATGCATCGTACCAGCGGTATCATTCCCGGCGTTATGGCTCAGACCGGAATGGAAACTTCTGAGATCGTTCAGGGAATCGTAGCAGAAACAAAACCGGATGTGGTAATTGCTATTGATGCTCTTGCAGCCAGGAGCACCAGACGTTTAAATCGTACCATACAGATTACTGATACAGGGATCAACCCGGGATCGGGGGTGGGAAATCATAGGGTAGGTCTCACGGAAGAAAATCTTCAGGTAAAAGTAATCGGTATCGGAGTACCCACGGTTGTGGATGCAGCTACCATTGTCCATGATTCTATGGCACATCTGCTGGATACACTGGAAGAAACGGAACAAAAAGAGTTTCTGGAAGAAATGATAGCTCCACATCTTCATACAATGTTTGTAACACCAAAAGATGTGGATGAGACAGTAAAATATTTAAGCTTCACTATTTCAGAGGGGCTGAATATGGCGTTTGAACAGATAAGTGAATAAGAAAATCTGGATCAATAAGGGAATGCGGATTTGGCTTATAATGCCTGATAAGAATGCCATAAATAAAACAATTGTAAATAATGAAAGAATATCTGACATAATGAACTGTGTATAAACAGGAAGACATGGACATAGGATAAGTCAAGAGGTGATCCATGTGACAAACTTTCAGAAAGCGTTCTGCATTGTGCTGAGTATGTGCTTTTTTGCAACTCTGGCGGTACTGCCGGGTGCACTTTTTACAGGAGAAAATGTGTACAGGCATCTGCCCTTGTACCGCTTTCTGGAAGAAAAGACCCAGGTACATTCCTATGAAGATCAGGAAACCTACGAAAAAATTGCAGGAGAAAACGGAAAGTATCTGGGAAGACAGGCTCAGTCGGAACTGATAAAAGCTGAAGCCGAGATGACACCAGTATCAAAAGAAACTCCAGAGCCTGAAGAAATGGAAGTACCAACGGAAACTCCAGAGCCTGAAGAGACGGAAGCACCAACGGAAACTCCAGAGCCTGAAGAAACGGAAGTACCTGTGGAAACCCCAGAGCCTGAAGAAACGCCTGCATCAGATGAGGCAGTGCAATCCGGGAAAATACCGGAACTGTCAACATCCGAGGAACCGGATTTTCATGATTCCGCAGAAACTCTGGCGGCAGTGCTGCCTCATCCGGAAATAGATTTGTCTCCTGCGAAATTGGCAGACTATGATTATCTTCTTGGGCAATTCTACATTGTAGATTCTAATACAGAAGCAGATGCTGTTCAGATCAATGCAGAAGACTTTCTGAAGCAGGATTTAAAGATATCCAAAGATACCGAAACACCCCAGATTCTAATCTATCACAGTCACTCTCAGGAAACCTTTGCTGATTCCAGGGAAGGAGAAGAAGCGGACACGATTGTGGGAGTCGGAGATTACCTTACCCGGCTGCTTACGGAAACTTACGGATATCAGGTGATTCATCTGAAAGAGCAATTTGATATGGCTTCCGGTGAGCTTGACCGCAGCGCGGCTTATGACTATGCCCGTGATTATCTGGAACCATATTTACAGGAGAATCCTAATATTCAGGTAATTATAGATCTTCATCGTGATGGTGTCCCTGAGGACCGCCGCCTTGTAACGGAAATAAACGGAAAACCAACTGCCCAGATCCTTTTTTATAACGGATTGAGCTATACTACAGCCAGAGGTTCGCTGGATTATCTGCCTAATCCCTACATACAACAAAACCTGGCATTCTCTTTTCAGTTAGAATACCAGGCTGCTCAATACTATCCTGAATTTTATCGAGGGATCTACCTTGCCGGTTACCGCTATAATCTCCATTTCCGACCACGTTCTATCCTCCTGGAAGCAGGTGCACAGACCAATACTGTCCAGGAAGTGAAGAACGCTATGGAGCCATTTGCAGATATCCTCAACAAAGTACTGCAGGGATAATTATGAAATTATTATATTGCGAGGTTGTTGTTAAGCGGTATAAGAAACACCAAGCTGTTTGAGTGAGAGTTTTACGGTTTTTTTCAGAACCTGGTTGCAGCCGTCCAGCATAACTTCAAATAATGTGTTGCCAAGGTTCTGAACATCACTGTCAGCTTTTTTACCATTACTATAATAGAAAGTCAGTTTGCCGGAAGATCTGACATCAAGAGATGCCCAGGTATCCATGCTCATATTATTCGATTCTAAATGCATAAATACTTTGCTGTTATAGGTATGAAGACAATCAATATAAAGCTGTACTATTGAATAGACATCTTCAGTGTCTCCTACCGGATAGTCACATGAGAGAGTGATACCGTCTGTTTTGTTATCGCAGATTAAATAATAGCCAAAATGACCATCTTCATATGCAACATACCAGTCGGAACCATCCTTGGTTCCTTTGGTTTTCAGATAATTTCTCACTTTAGTGTATTGTGCAGAGTATTTATTATATACGGAAGAACCCTGTACTGTAACTGTGCAGGTAAAAATTTTTCCGCAGAGAGTTGCAGTGATCTTTGCAGTACCCGGATTCTTGGCAACGACTCTGCCGCTGGTGGATACCACAGCTATATTTTTGCTGCTGGATTTCCAGACAGGAATCTGTTTGGTATCAGCCAGTTTCAGGGTATATCTTTGTCCTGTCTGCAGCTCAAGGTTTGTCCGATTCAGTTTCAACTGATTCAGGCCTGCAACCATGGAGAGCCCTTCGCGATTATAACTGCTCCAGGTGAGAGTTCCACTCTTTTTGATAAATGCTTTCACAGTGTAGGTATATTTTTCGCCGAAGGTGACAGAGGTATCAGTAAAAGATGTCTGGCTTTGGCTGAAAATATCTTTCACCTTTTTCCATTTTGTATCTGAAGTTTTGCGGTAGATCCGGTAGCCGGTAACTTCAGGTACAGCTTTCCATCTTAATATCAGAGTGCTTTTGCCCTGGGTTTTTAGGGAAAGCAGACGAGGGGTGGAAGGAACTGCCTGGGCAGCCTGAACCTGACAGGGAGTAATTCCAGTTATGAAACCGGTCTGGGGAGAGGCGGTAAGCATCATCAGTCCGGCAGTCAGACAGCAGAGAATCTTTTTCAACTTTTTCTTCATAGAGAGTCCTCCTTGGATAGATTATGATGTTAGGGGCAAAAGATATTTTGCTCCTAACTTGATATTTACGAATTGCTCCGCTGCAAAGCAGCTCTACCATAATTATACCATAATAAAAGGCAGATACAACCTGTAAAATGGCCACTGAATAGAGAGTTGGATGGTTACTCTGTATATTCACTTCAGAGTGTAATAAATACGTGACAAAGTAACCGGGGCTGTGATATAATTCTTAATTAGCAATTAACCAATTAAAGAGGGCCGGATCTGAAAACGGGCCGAAAGAACAGGAAATAGTAGGAGGGAATTCCTGAATGATAGATCAGAAGAAAATCAGAAATTTCTGTATTATTGCACATATAGACCACGGCAAATCAACTCTTGCCGACCGAATTATCGAGATGACCGGTACATTGACAGAGCGTGAAATGCAGTCACAGGTACTGGACAATATGGACCTGGAGAGAGAACGAGGAATCACTATCAAATCTCAGGCAGTCAGGATCGTGTATAAAGCTAAAGACGGTGAAGAATATATTTTCAATCTTATCGATACACCAGGACATGTCGATTTCAACTACGAAGTATCCAGAAGTCTTGCGGCCTGTGACGGTGCAATCCTGGTAGTAGATGCAGCACAGGGAATTGAAGCCCAGACTCTTGCCAACGTATATCTTGCGCTTGATCATGACCTGGATGTACTTCCGGTTATCAACAAAATCGACCTGCCAAGTGCGGAACCTGATCGGGTAGTAAACGAGATCGAAGATGTTATCGGTCTCGAAGCTCATGATGCACCCAGAATTTCCGCAAAAACAGGTCTGAATGTAGAAGAAGTACTTGAACAGATCGTAACCAAGATTCCTGCGCCACACGGAGATGTAAATGCTCCTTTGAAGGCGCTGATCTTTGACTCTGTTTATGATGCCTATAAAGGTGTTATTGTATTCTGTCGCGTTATGGACGGCCGTGTTAAAAGAGGCACTCAGATTCATATGATGGCAACCGGCTTTACTACAGAAGTTGTAGAAGTAGGATATTTTGGTGCAGGCCAGTTTATCCCATGTGATGAACTTACTGCAGGTATGGTAGGCTACATTACAGCCAGCATCAAGAACCTTGGTGACACACGTGTAGGCGATACTGTTACAGACAAAGACAGACCATGTGCAGAAGCACTTCCTGGATATAAGAAGGTAAATCCAATGGTATATTGCGGATTATATCCTGCAGATGGTGCCAAATACGGAGATCTAAGAGATGCGCTTGAGAAACTTCAGCTCAATGATGCTTCTCTTTTCTATGAGCCGGAGACATCTGTAGCTCTTGGTTTTGGTTTCCGCTGTGGTTTCCTCGGACTTCTTCATCTTGAGATTATTCAGGAACGTCTGGAAAGAGAATACAATCTTGATCTTGTGACTACAGCTCCGGGTGTTATTTATAAAGTTCACAAGACAAACGGCGAAGTCATTAACCTGACAAATCCAAGTAATCTGCCTGATCCGTCAGAAATTGAATATATGGAAGAGCCGATGGTCAATGCTGAGATTATGGTAACAACAGAATTTATCGGTGCGATCATGGATCTCTGTCAGGAACGAAGAGGCCAGTATCTTGGAATGGATTATATGGAAGAAACCCGTGCGCTCCTGAAATATAAACTTCCGTTAAATGAGATTATCTATGACTTCTTTGATGCCCTGAAATCTCGTTCCAGAGGTTATGCTTCTCTGGATTATGAACTCTGTGGTTATGAGCGCAGTGAACTTGTGAAGCTGGATATTCTGGTAAATAAAGAAGAAGTGGATGCACTTTCTTTCATCGTACATGCAGACACCGCTTACGAACGTGGCCGCAAGATGTGCGAGAAGCTGAAAGAAGAAATTCCGCGTCAGCTCTTTGAAATCCCGATTCAGGCAGCGATCGGAAGCAAGATCATTGCGAGAGAGACAGTAAGAGCTATGCGTAAAGATGTACTTGCCAAGTGTTATGGCGGTGATATTTCCCGTAAGAAGAAACTTCTGGAGAAACAGAAGGAAGGTAAGAAACGTATGCGCCAGGTAGGAAATGTAGAGATTCCGCAGAAGGCGTTTATGAGTGTATTGAAGCTTGATGATAAATAGGTACGTATTATGACAGCGGTATACTGACAGAGAGTTGATATATTTTATGATGAAAAGTAAACAAAAAATAATTGTGCTGTGTATGGTCTTGCTGTGTATTACTGTTTCTGGATGTGGAAAGACTAAAGCGACAGATGAAGCCTCTTCGCAGGTGATTCAGATTAGTCTGGCACCTGTGAATGTGACACCTACACCTGATCCGGATCAGATAAATGCTGATGCAGTTACTACAAACGGAAATCTGACCATGGTCAACGGATATCTTGCAGAGCAGGATGAATCTGCTGAGACAGATACATCTGACAGTGGAAATGACAACAGCGCACATGTGAAGACAGGAGATTGAAATGGAATGAGAAATGGTATAGCTTCTCCCATTGAAATCTACATCCATATTCCATTTTGTGTTAAAAAATGTGACTACTGTGACTTCCTTTCGGGTCCTTCAGGCCCTGAGGAGCAGTCTGATTATGTGCAGGCATTGCTTAGAGAGATTGATGCAGTAAAGGAAGGTAAAGGAAGGAGTGTATCCTCTATATTTATTGGAGGGGGCACTCCTTCTGTTTTGGATGCCGGATTCATTGGAGAAATTTTAAACAGAATAAGAAATAAGTTTCAGATACAGAACGATGCTGAAATCACTATAGAAGCAAATCCCGGAACCGCAGATTACGGGAAACTTCAGGCATACAGAGATTATGGCATCAACCGCCTGAGCATCGGACTGCAGTCACCGGATGACCGGGAGTTAAAAATCCTTGGAAGAATTCATAATTATGAGCAGTTTCTGGAAACCTATAAAAAAGCAAGGAAAGCAGGATTTGATAATATCAATGTAGATCTTATGAGTGCGATTCCCGATCAGACCTATAAAGGATGGGAAAAAAATCTGCGTACTGTAGCAGAGCTTGAACCTGAACATATATCTGCGTACAGCCTGATCATTGAGGAGGGAACGCCTTTTGCTGCCCGGCAACTGAATCTGCCCGATGAGGATACGGAATACAATATGTATGAAGCAACTGCACGGATTTTGAAAGAATATGGCTATAAGCAGTATGAAATTTCCAATTATGCAAAGAGAGGCATGGCCTGCAGACATAATGTGGGATACTGGACCAGACAGGATTATCTGGGATTTGGACTTGGCGCCTCCTCTCTTTATGGAAAAGAACGTTTTTCCAATACAGCCGACAGAAAGAAGTATCTGGAAAACAGTTTCAGTCCCGAACTGATCAGAGAAAGAGAGCCGATTCTTAGCAGGGAGGATGAAATGGCAGAATTTATGTTTCTGGGACTTCGTATGACAGAGGGAGTTGCAAGGACAGATTTTGAGCAGATTTTTGGATGCTGTATAGAGCAGATATATGGAGATGTTTTGAAAAAATATGAATCCATGGGATTATTACAGGAAAAGAACGGCAGGATTTTTCTTAGCAGAGCCGGGATTCATGTGAGCAATTCGGTTATGGCAGATTTTTTGTTGTAAACGCCTTGACGAACAAATGTTCTTATATTATACTGAAAACAAATTTACGGATAGACGGAATGCGAAAATATTCAGGATTTTTAAGATACAGCATTCTTATTAATAAGAAACGGGAGGCATATGATGGCCGCAGATATAATGAAGAAACAATTTATCAGAATCAGAGGAGCGAATGTCAATAATCTTAAGAATTTAAGTGTGGATATTCCCAGGGACAAGTTTGTAGTGCTTACCGGACTGAGCGGTTCCGGTAAGTCTTCGCTGGCTTTTGATACTATTTATGCAGAGGGCCAGAGACGTTATATGGAATCTTTATCTTCCTATGCGAGACAGTTCCTTGGACAGATGGAGAAACCGGATGTTGAGAGCATCGAAGGTCTGCCGCCGGCAATCTCCATTGATCAGAAATCTACTAACCGTAATCCACGTTCTACAGTAGGAACTGTGACAGAGATATATGATTATTTTCGACTTCTGTATGCCAGAGTGGGTATACCACATTGTCCAAAGTGTGGAAGGGAGATTAAGAAACAGACTGTTGATCAGATGGTAGACAGTATTATGGCCTTTCCCGAGAGAACGAAGATTCAGCTGCTTGCTCCTGTTGTGAGAGGACGTAAGGGAACCCATGCCAAGCTTCTTGAACATGCGAAGCGGAGCGGCTATGTCCGGGTGCAGATTGATGGAAACATGTATGAACTTTCAGAGGAGATCAGTCTGGATAAGAATATTAAGCATAATATTGAGATTGTGGTTGACCGTCTGATCGTAAAACCAGGGATTGAGAAGAGACTTTCCGATTCTATCGAGACCGTGCTGGAACTGGCGGATGGACTGCTCATGGTAGATACCATGGACGGAAATATCCATAATTTCAGTCAGAGCTTTTCCTGTCCGGACTGCGGAGTAAGTATTGATGAGATTGAACCGAGAAGTTTTTCCTTTAATAATCCGTTCGGTGCCTGCCCGGATTGTCTGGGCCTGGGATATAAGATGGAATTTGATATTGATCTGATGATCCCGGATAAGTCGCTGAGTATTCTGGAAGGTGCCATAGTGGTAACAGGATGGCAGTCCTGTACAAATGAGGGAAGCTTCTCAAGAGCTATTCTGGATGCACTTGCCAGAGAATATGATTTCAGTCTGGCTACACCATTTGAGAAATATCCGGAGAATATCAAGGATATTCTGATTAATGGAACCAATGGACATTCTGTTAAGGTTTACTATAAGGGGCAGCGTGGAGAGGGTGTTTATGATGTGGCATTTCCGGGGTTGATACGAAATGTGGAACAGCGTTACAGAGAGACCGGATCCGATACTATGAAACAGGAATATGAATCATTCATGCGCATCACACCATGTAAAACATGTAAGGGTCAGCGTTTAAAGAGAGAATCACTGGCTGTGACTGTGGCAGATAAGAATATTTATGAAATTACTAATCTTTCGATAGAAAAGCTGAAGGAGTTTCTTTCCAATATGCAGCTTTCAGAACAGCAGCAGCTTATCGGCAAGCAGATTCTGAAAGAAATCAGAGCGAGAGTAAGCTTTCTCTCTGATGTAGGTTTGGACTATCTTTCTCTGGGACGTGCAACAGGAACACTGTCAGGAGGAGAGGCACAGAGAATCCGTCTGGCTACTCAGATCGGTTCAGGACTGGTAGGTGTTGCTTATATTCTGGATGAGCCCAGTATCGGACTTCATCAGAGGGACAATGACAGACTCCTCAGTTCTCTGATGAAGTTGCGTGATCTTGGCAACAGTCTGATTGTTGTGGAACATGACGAGGATACTATGCGTGCTGCGGACTGTATTGTAGATATCGGACCGGGTGCGGGGGAACATGGCGGACAGCTGGTAGCTATGGGGACTGCAGAGGATCTGATGAAGAATGAGAATTCTATTACAGGAGCTTATCTGAGCGGAAAATTAAAGATTCCGGTACCTTCTGAAAGACGTAAGCCGACAGGATTCCTTACTGTCAAGGGTGCAGCGGAGAATAATCTTAAAAATATTGATGTGAAAATTCCTCTTGGAATCATGACCTGTATTACCGGTGTTTCCGGCTCGGGTAAGAGTTCTCTGATCAATGAAATATTGTATAAACATCTGGCAAGAGACTTAAATCGTGCCAGGGTGATCCCTGGTAAGCACAAGGATATTCTTGGTGTGGAACAGCTGGATAAGGTTATTAACATTGATCAGTCGCCGATCGGGCGTACGCCGAGGTCAAATCCTGCAACTTATACAGGCGTGTTTGACCAGATCAGAGATCTTTTTGCAGCAACAGCAGATGCAAAGGCAAGAGGATATAAAAAGGGACGTTTCAGCTTTAATGTAAAGGGAGGCAGATGCGAGGCCTGCAGTGGTGACGGCATTATTAAGATCGAAATGCATTTCCTTCCGGATGTGTATGTACCGTGTGAAGTCTGCAAGGGGAAGAGATACAACAGAGAGACCCTTGAAGTGAAATATAAGGATAAGAGCATTTATGATGTGCTTAACATGACTGTAGAAGAGGCACTGACCTTTTTTGAAAATGTTCCTTCTATAAAAAGAAAAATCCAGACATTGTATGATGTAGGGCTTTCCTATATCAGACTTGGGCAGCCTTCTACTGAATTATCAGGAGGAGAGGCACAGAGAATCAAGCTTGCCACAGAACTGAGTAAAAGAAGCACAGGAAAGACAATATATATTCTGGATGAGCCGACTACAGGTCTTCATTTTGCAGATGTACACAAGTTGGTGGAAATTCTTAAGAGACTGTCAGAAGGCGGTAATACAGTAGTTGTCATTGAGCATAATCTGGACGTAATCAAAACGGCAGATTATATAATTGATATTGGACCGGAAGGCGGTGACAGAGGAGGAACTGTGGTAGCCCAGGGAACCCCTGAAGAAATTGTACAGTCACCAGTCTCCTATACTGGAAAATATGTAAAAAAATATCTGGAAGATTAAGCAGGGCTTTTCTTTTGACCGGAAGTTGTATATAATAGAATAATTATCTGAGTAAAAAGTGTCTAACCGAATTAAGTAGCTATTCGGTATAGCGCAGTGGAGTGAAGTGGATGTTTTTGTCCGCCTGATTGATAAAGAACATAAGAACAGAAAGGGGATTTCCATGCCTGCAAGTGATATTGGAATTGACCTGGGAACCAGGAACAGTCTGGCTTATTCTACAGGAAAAGGCCTGGTGTTAAATGAGCCTTCAATTGTAGTTTATGATAAGAATACAGAGAAAATCCGTGCTATCGGTGAAGAAGCACGTATGATGGAGGGACGTATTACCTCAGATATGGAGGTTATTCGGCCAATACGTCAGGGAGTGATCGTTGATTATACAGTTACAGAGAAGATGCTGAAATATTTTATATCCAGAGCGATAGGCAGGAGGGCTTTCCGCAAGCCAAGGATCAGTATCTGTGTTCCAAGCGGAATCACGGAGATAGAGAGAAAGGCGGTAGAGGAAGCAACTTACCAGGCCGGAGCAAGAGATGTTTATATGGTGGAGGAACCCATAGCGGCAGCAATTGGAGCCGGTGTGGATGTAACGAAACCGTTTGGAAATCTTATCGTAGATATCGGAGCCGGGACTTCCGATGTTGCGGTAATTTCCCTGGCAGGGGTAGTAGTTTCTGCATCTGTGAAGGTTGCCGGAGATACATTCAATCAGGCAATTCTGAATTATGTGAGAAAGAATCATGGTCTGTTTATCGGAGAAGATATGGCAGAAAAGATCAAGATTCAGATCGGAACTGCCTGCGAAGAACCAAATCCAAGGACTATGGAAGTAAAAGGACGGAATGTAATCACAGGTCTGCCGAAAACTGTGACACTTACTTCGGAGGAGATCCGCGTGGCGCTGAAAGATGCAACAAGCCAGATCGTGGAGACAGTACATGGAGTTCTGGAGAAAACTCCGCCGGAACTGGCTGCGGATATTGTAGACAGAGGAATCGTACTTACAGGCGGCGGTGCACTTCTTCATGGTATGGATACACTTATTGAGCAGAGAACAGGTGTGAGCACACTGACTGTGCAGGATGCTATGAGTGTGGTGGCCGTAGGAACTGGCAAATATGCAGAAGTAATAGCACGATTTGACGGATAAAGCAGGAGGTACTGCATACGCAGTGCCTTTTTGTGTTGTTAAGAAAACCAGGAGGAATACATGAGCGAGACTGTTACAGGATACATAGACCATGTTATTTTCAGAAATGAAGATAATGGATATACAGTTATGGTATTAAAGGTATTAAAGGATACAAAGGAAGAGGAAGAATTGACCTGCGTCGGAAGTTTTACGTCTATTACACAGGGGGCGTCTATTGAGGCAACAGGTGTATATACCCATCATCCGGTATATGGGAAGCAGTTTCAGATCAGCTCTTTTGTGGAAAAGATGCCGGAAGATACCTATGCCATGGAACGATATCTGGGATCCGGTGCCATTAAAGGAATCGGTGCTGCTCTGGCTGCCAGAATCGTGCGCAGATTCGGAGATGATACTTTGCGGATTGTGGAGGAGGAACCGGAACGGCTTGCAGAGGTCAAGGGAATCAGTGAAAAAAAGGCAAGAGAGATCGCTGCGCAGGTGACTGAGAAGGCGGATATGCGGCGTGCAATGATTTTTCTGCAGAAATATGGTATTTCACTGAATCTTGGAGCGAAGATCTATCAGAAATATAGGGAATCTGTTTATACGATCCTGCAGGAAAATCCGTACAGACTTGCAGAGGACATCTCCGGTGTAGGTTTTAAGATTGCGGATGAGATCGCAGCAAGGATAGGAATTCACGCAGATTCCGATTACAGAATTCGAAGCGGTATGTTGTATACTCTCCTGCAGGCTTCGGGAGAGGGACATACATATCTCCCAAAAGAGCAGTTATTTACAAGATGTACCAGACTTCTGGGGGTGGATGAATCCTATATGGAGAAGCACCTTATGGATATGGTCATTGACAGGAAGCTGGTTCTGAAGGAGAAGAATGGCGAGACCATTGTTTATCCGGCACAGTATTATTATCTGGAACTGAATACTGCCCGTATGCTTAATGAACTGAATATTTTGTGCCCCGAGGATGAACAGCTTGTCCAGCGCAGAATTGCCATGATTGAGAAAGAAACAGGAACGGTTCTGGATGAAATGCAGAAGAAAGCAGTGACTGAGGCTGCCAGTCATGGTTTGTTTATCCTGACAGGTGGACCGGGTACAGGTAAGACAACTACCATTAATGCTATTATACGTTTTTTTGAAGGTGAGGGCGCAGAACTTCGCCTGGCTGCACCTACCGGACGTGCAGCAAAGAGAATGACAGAAACAACAGGATATGAAGCACAGACTATCCATCGGCTTCTTGAACTGAACGGAATGCCTGAGGAGGAGAGAGACGGACATTCTGCAAAATTTGAGAGAAATGCGCAGAATCCGCTGGAGACAGACGTGATCATTATTGATGAGATGTCTATGGTAGACATCCATCTGATGCATTCTCTTCTTCTGGCTGTTACAGCCGGGACCAGACTGATTCTGGTAGGCGATGAGAATCAGCTGCCCAGTGTGGGACCTGGAAATGTCCTGAGAGATATTATTCACAGTGGCTGTTTCCCTGTAGTAGAGCTGACAAAGATTTTCCGTCAGGCTTCTGAGAGCGATATTGTTGTGAATGCACATAAAATCAACAGAGGTGAGCAGGTACAGATTAATAACAAGAGTCGTGATTTCTTTTTTCTGAAGAGATATGATGCGGACATCATTATCAGAGTGGTGATCGCACTGATCCAGGAGAAACTGCCCCGTTATGTGGATGCGAAACCTTTTGAGATACAGGTGTTGACCCCTATGAGAAAAGGGCTTCTGGGCGTGGAACGCCTTAACCAGATCCTTCAGAGATACCTGAATCCGCCTGAAAGCGGAAAACCGGAGAAAGCGATTGGAGACCGGTTGTTCCGTACAGGAGATAAGGTCATGCAGATCAGGAACAATTATCAAATGGAATGGGAAATTCGCGGAAGATATGGGATTGTGATCGAGAAGGGAGTCGGTGTATTTAACGGAGATACCGGAATTCTTAAAGAAATTAATGAGTTTGCTGAGACTGCAGAGGTGGAATTTGAAGATGGACGCTTTGCCATTTATTCGTTTAAGCAGCTGGAGGAACTGGAACTGGCCTATGCTATTACGATTCATAAATCTCAGGGATCTGAGTATCCGGCAGTGATACTTCCGCTGCTGACAGGTCCGCATATGCTCCTGAACAGAAATTTACTTTATACAGCAGTTACAAGAGCGAGAAAGTGCGTAACTGTTGTGGGAAATGAGGAAACTTTTGCAGAGATGATCCGCAACGAGAAACAGCAGAAACGCTACAGTGCTCTGGATGAACGTATTATTGAACTGAATGATGCTATGGAGAACAGCGGGGCTGATCACGACGAATGACAATACAGATATATAAGGACTGAACTACCGGAGATAAAAAGAAGATAAGAAATACAGAGGATGGCAGAACAGAGCGTAGAATAATGAAAGGTGAGCAGAAATGAAACGGTTTCTGGAAAAGATGTCAGATATTTTTTATCCAAGACGTTGTCCGGTCTGTCAGAAAATTCTGAAAGATCAGAAAAGAATGATCTGTCCTCAATGTGAGACAATGCTTCATCCTATAGGGCATCCCAGATGCTTTAAATGCGGAAAACCTGTAGAAAAAGGTGAGTACTGCAGGGATTGTCAGAAACGGAAGCATATGTTTGAACAGGGGCGAGGTATTTTTGTTTATGACAGCAGTATGAGAAGATCTGTTACCCGTTATAAATATTATGGCTGCAGAGAATATGGAGATTTTTATGCAAAGGCAATGTACAGATATGCAAAGATGGAATTGCGGGAATGGAAGCCAGACCTGATCGTACCGGTGCCCGTGCACAGATCTAAAGAACGTATGAGAGGGTTTAATCAGGCTGCATATCTGGCAGAGCGTATCAGTCGATATACTGGTATCCCTGCTGATATGGGACTTGTACAGAAGAATATAAAAACGAAATCCCAGAAGAAACTGAATGCTCTGCAGAGAAGAAAGAATCTGGAGAAGGCATTTTGTGTGACAGGAGATGTCAGAGGGAAGGATATTCTGGTAATAGATGATGTTTATACAACCGGAAGCACCATAGATGCCATGGCTTCCTGCCTCAAGAAAAAAGGGGCGGAAAATGTTTATTTTCTTACAGTCTGCATAGGAAGGACATGAGAAAAAACACTTTTCATAAATAATGATATATGTTACAATTAATCTGTATGATTATAGATAAAAAGGGAAAACGAAAGCATGCAGTAAGGAGTTATTTATGTTAAATGAAGAGAAGATAAAAATCATGAACAAACTTGCCATGTATGAACAGGGTGAAGGAAAGAAATATCTTCCGGTCAGCAAGTATTACAGAAGTGATTATATCGGACTTGCCATGATCAAGAATTTCTTCCTTGTCACGATCGGCTATTGCCTTGTATTGGCCGGAATAGCAGCATATTTTGGTGAATATCTGATAGATAATATTCATAAGATGAACCTTGTTTCGCTGGGAGTGGAAGCGATTTTGGGCTATGTGGCAGTTCTGGTATTATTTTCCGTTCTGACGTATATTCAATATACTGTGAAATACCGGAAGGCAAAGAAGAGTGTCAAGAGCTATTACGAAGAACTTACACAGTTAAATAAAATATACAGCCGTGAAGAGAAAAAATCCTCAGTCAGAGGAGTTTCAGGAGGATATAGAAAATGACAGCATTACTTGAATTAAAACAGAAAATTAAGAACTTATACAGTCAGTATGAGGTTTATATCCTGCCTGTTTTACGATTTATACTGGCGTTAGTTTACTTTGAATGGATTAATGCAAATATGGGATATATGACACAGCTTAATAATATATTTATTGTGCTGATCCTTGCTTTGATCTGTTCTATTTTACCGTCAAGTGTAATGATTTTTGTTGGATTTGTATTGATGATCGCGCACAGCTATGCAGTGGGAATAGAAGTTGCCGGATTTATGCTGGTGCTGATTCTGTTTATGACGATCTTATTCCTGAGATTCAGTGCAGGTAATAACCTTGTTCTGGTATTTACTCCGCTTTCTTTTGGATTTAGTGTTCCGACACTTCTTCCTATCGGAAGTGGGCTTTTGTGTAATGCATCTTCTGCACTTCCGGCAGGATGTGGTGTAATGGTTTATTATTTTATCCGTTTCATTCGTGTACAGAGTAAATATCTGGAGAATACAGATGTTGCGATGGCTGATAAGCTGAAACATCTGGCTGATGGAATTGTTCAGAACTGGGGAATGTGGATTACAGTGATTGCTTTTATCGTAGTAGTTCTTTTGGTAAATCTTATCCGTACCCGTTCTTTTGACTATGCATGGAGAATTGCTATTATCGCAGGCGGAGTCGTATATGTACTTGTGATTCTGGCGGGTGGATTCTATTTTGGCCTGGATATAGATGTAGTAGCACTGATTATTTATACAGTGATTTCTGTTGTAATTGGTCTGGTATTGGAATTCTTTGTATTCGGAGGGGATTATACCCGGACAGAGAGGCTGGAATATGAAGATGACGAGTATTATTATTATGTAAAAGCGGTTCCGAAGGCAACAGTTGCTACTTCTGAGAGAAGCATCAAGAAGATCAACGGGGAGCCGGCAAGAGACGAGAAACAGATGCAGGATAATGTTGTTTCTTATGCAAACCCTATTTTCCACGGTGATGAGAATACAATACAACTGCAGGAAGATGCAGCTCCGGTAGAGAGAAATAAAGAAATTGACAATGTTGATTTTGAAAAGAAACTGGAAGAATCATTAAAGAATTTATAATCAGAACGAATCAGGCGGGGCGGATATTAATAAAGAAAGGAGAACTGTATGCAGAATATTTCAGGAAATCTGATAGAGATACTGTCAAGAATGGCATTTCCTAAAATTGGTATTATCGATATTATACAGATTGCACTGATCGCATTTTTTGTATACCAGTTTATGGTATGGATTAAATATACTCATGCGTATACATTGCTTAAGGGTATACTGGTTGTTCTCCTCTTTATTCTTGTAGCGTACATTTTCCGGATGAATACGATCCTTTGGATCTTTTCAAACCTGGCAAGTACACTGATCGTAGGCGTGATCGTTATCTTCCAGCCTGAGCTTCGAAAGGTTCTGGAACAGCTTGGCCAGAAGAAAATCATGGCTTCACTGATACCTTTTGATGCAGGTAAAGAGGTAAAGGAGAGATTTACAGATAAAACCGTCAGCGAACTGGTCAAGGCGTGCTTTGATATGGGGGAAGTCAAGACGGGCGCTCTGATCGTAATCGAGCAGAATGAACTTCTGACAGATTATATCAGAACGGGTATTAACCTTGATGCAATCCTTACAAGCCAGCTTTTGATCAATATATTTGAGCATAATACACCTCTTCATGACGGTGCTGTGATCGTAAGAGAGAACAGGATCGTAGCTGCAACATGTTATCTTCCTTTATCGGATAATATGGAACTGAGCAAACAGCTGGGAACGAGACACCGGGCTGGTGTGGGTATCAGTGAGCAGACAGATTCCGTTACGATCATTGTATCAGAAGAGACCGGGCAGGTATCTGTAGCCCAGGGAGGAAAGCTGACCAGGGGACTGAACAGTGCCAAACTCAGAGAGATTCTTGTGAAAGCACAGGACAAACAGGTTGTAGACAACAGCAAACTTCGTCATTTACTGAAAGGAAGAGTGAAGCATGAAGAAGAGAAAAATAACAGATAATATCCCTCTTAAGATCATGTCTGTTGCAGTAGCTGTTGTGGTATGGCTGATCGTTGTAAATATAGATAATCCGATAGGAACTAATTATTATACGATTAATAATGTAGAACTTATCAACAAGGAATATGTAGAATCCTCAGATACGATCGGAAAGATGTGTATGCCTGAACAGAATCAGGATTCTGTTAAAATTGCTATTACAGCATCAAAGAAGATCAGAGACCGGATTAAGGTTACTGATATTTCTGCTGTGGCTGATCTGCAGCAGGCAGTAAGCCTGGATACAAATCCGGTCATGGTTCCGATTACAGTAAGCTGTTCTGTACCGGGTGTAACAGCCAATGATATTAAGGTTACCCCACAGAATCTCAGCGTGAATCTGGATGAAAAAGAAACTCAGGAATTTGTAGTTAATGTAAGCCGCGGAGATACAAAGCCGGGTAAGGATTACGAAGTAGGAAGTCTGACAGCTAATCCGGAGAAAGTGAGGATTACAGGTCCTAAGACGCTGGTGAATAAAATAGATAAGGTAAACGCTACGATCGAGCTCGATGGCAATACACAGGACTTTACACAAGATGTAAATCTTACGATTATTGACAAGAATCAGGAAGCACTTTCTGATTCAGAGATGAATTCCTTAAGAATAGAGAATAATGCGAAAGTAGTAGTGACAGCCAGACTTTGGAAAATACGTCAGGGAGTGAAGATTTCCGCGGAATATGTGGGAACTCCGAAAGACGGCTATGAAGTGGGCGCTGTCAAGACTGTACCTGATACGATCAGTGTCGCAGGAAGCACAGAAGGTCTCGAAACTCTTGCTGAGAATAATAATGTGATCACGATACCGTCAGACAGCATTGATATTTCCGGAGAGTCCAAGGATGTGGAGAAAAAGATCAGCCTTAATAATCTTTTGCCGGATAATGTGAAGCTTACCAGTGATTCCAGTGAGGATGTATGGGTATCAGTAAGTATCCTGCCTATTGGAAGCAGAGAGTTTAATGTTCCGACGAAGAACATTGAGGTTAAGAATAAACCGGATGATCTGCAGGTGACATTTGAAACTGCTCAGATTGACGTACGCATCAAGTCAGATACGAAAGATATGGATGAACTGGATGCGCAGAAGGATATTAAAGCATCTATCAACCTCAAAGGCAAAGCGGAAGGAGATTACGAAGTTCCTGTTAAGATTGTTTTACCAGATGGTTATGAGACAGTAGAAGATGTAACTACAGAAGTTGTGATCTCATCGGGAACTGCTGCTGATGACGACAGCAAGGAATAAGAGGAAACAGATAAAATGGTTAATAAGAAAGTAATGGTTAAGAATCCTACAGGTCTTCATCTGAGACCTGCGGGGATTTTGTGCAATGAGGCAATGAAATACCAGTCACAGATAACATTTTCCTATGATGGAGGAATGGCAAATGCAAAGAGTGTTCTCAGTGTACTTGGAGCATGTGTGAAATGTGGAGACGAGATAGAAATTATGTGTGAAGGTGCTGATGAACAGGAAGCTCTGGATAATCTTGTGGGGGCTATCAACAGTGGCCTTGGCGAATAGTCACAGAAATGTAAAGCTGCTGCGCATTGAGTGAACAGTAACGATACAAAAGAAATGCTGAATAAAAGAGGAGGAGATTATTGTGAAAAGAAGATTGATTGCGGTTACGCTGAGCCTTGTTATGACAATGGCAACTGTCAGTGAAACAGGTGCTGCTGCATTTACTTCACCAGATGAAGCTGCTGTGCAGGTAACAGCACAGACAACAGAAACAGTCGAAGCAGAAGATGCAGCTGAACAACAGGAAACAGTTGCTGATTCTGAAGAGGATATTTTTTCTTCAGGAGAAGAGAATACAGATATGTCATTCCAGGATGAAGCAGATGATGCTTTTTCATCGGGAACTGCCGGGGAGTCTGACAGACAGCAGGAACAGATTCCGACAGTTGCAACAGATACTGCAGATACAGAAGGTGCTGTTGCAGTGAAAGCGGAGGACTGGATCAGTACAGAGAACGGATTTAAGCTGCGTAAGCCGGTGAAGGATCAGAATACAGATGAAAACAATCAAAATGTGGATGACGTAGATAACGATGAAACTACAGATGAGCCACAGAGCGAACCAGATGCAGCAGTGTTGAATGATACAGATGCAGCAGATGGTACAGATGATGGAATGTCAGATACGTCTGCTATTGCAGACGCAGCTGTAACAGATACAACAGATGTGACTTCAGCAGATGCTGAAGAGGCAGAATTTTTTACTGCAGCAGATGGTATCATAAAGATTAGTACAGAATATAAGGGAGAATTTCATACAGGATATTATCTGTTTGATGAAAATGGGATTCTTGTAACAGGCCAGGCTGAAGTGAAACAGGATACTACAGTAGCGGCTGCAGAGACGGATGGCACAGATACTTCTGATGAAGAAACTGAAGCACAGGCAAATCAGTCATATTTTACAACTGTTGAGGAAGCTGTTGCCTATGCTGGCTGTGAGGGTGAGGCTATTACTCCATATGCGTCTAATGTAGGCCAACAGTTGAAGAGCACATGGAAATGGACAGGAACTCAGTTTCAGTATTATGACGAGAATGGTACTCTGAAAACAGTTGAAGAGCTTGAAAAAGAAGCAAAAGAAGCAGGTACATATACAGGATATTTTGAAATCAACGGAGATTATTATTGCCTGGATTCTGACGGAAAACCGCGAACAGGTGAGATTACTATCACAGCTAATGGTGAAACAAACCTTTACTATTTCAATCCGAAGAGTGAAGGGATTCCTGGAAAGATGTTTCATGATGGATGGCTTCGTGCAGATACCTCCAAGGGAGAACGCTGGCTCTATTTCATAAAAGGAAGAGACCCTAAAGATATTGGTAAATATTATAAAAGAGGTATAGTTGCCACATCTATCCCAAATAAGGGAAGTGGCATTTATTTGCTGGATTCCAAGGGATATGTTCTTAAAGCAACAATGAAAAAGGCTGCAAATGGTGCTATTTACTGTACAGACAGTAATGGTGCGATCTACAGAGACAAGATAGTGAAGTATGGTAATTACAGATATTATTTCACTGCGAATGGTAAGAGAGCTACTTGGACCAGAAGATGGGCAAAAGCATGTGATCACTATTATTACTTTGGCAATTCAGCAGGAAGAATTGTCGAGAAACACGGCTGGCAGAAACTGGTGAGCACCAGCGGTAAATTCCTTGGCTGGCTGTATTTTGATTCCAAGGGAAACCATTATACAGATAAGTGGACTTCTTCAGGTTATTATTTCAGGCCATCAGGAAAACTTGCCAGTGGTTTAACAGAAATCAATGGAAGGAAATATCTGTTTGAGGTATCCTCTTCTACACAGCATAAAGGTAAAGTATATAAGAGCACATTGGTGCGCTACAAAAATAACTGGTATCTTGCATCTTACAAAGGAACTCTGTATAAAAGTAACTGGAAGAAATTCAATGGCAATTACTATTATCTGAAGGATTATGTAATCCAGACGAACCAGTTTATGAAGAAGAATGGCGTGAATGGCTATCTTGATTCAAATGGTAAATACACAACAGGCTGGGTAATTGTAAGTAATGCAAAGAATCTTGTAAGATATATTGATCCAACCGGGAATGGTTTTGCAAGAAACAAGAGTATGAGAATTAATGGTATTCTGTACTATTTTGATAAGAATGGATACCGTATCACAGATCTGACAAGCAGATATACAGGTCCGTATTATGTACAGGTAGAGCAGGTCAATGGAGTTATGACAATCTATGCAGATGCAGCAAGAACAATTCCAGTAAAGACAATCCGTGTATCAGTAGGTTTATCAGGTACGCCAACGCCATATGGTAATTTTACATTGAGCAGGAGTTTAAGATGGCAGCCTCTGATGGGACCATCCTGGGGACAGTATGGAACACATGTAGACGGAGCAGGTATGGGTGGAATCTTTGTTCATTCTGTAGCCAGCAGCCAGAAGAATGCATTTAATCTTCCGGCAGGAGAGTATAATAAGCTTGGATATCCGGCATCACATGGATGTATCAGAGTATGTGTTGCGGATGCAAAATGGGTATATGAACACTGTAACGGTTCACCGATCAGTATTATCAGCGGCGTATATAAAGCTGATGATGCACTGAAAGGACCTCTTGGAAAGAAACCGCTGACTCCATTAAGAGGTGCAGGAAACTTTGATCCGACAGATCCGTCTGTTTAACCAGATTAAGTAGATACTCTGCTTCAATTACGAATATCCGTCTGACAGGATATTGTGTCTGTATTTGACATAAAATGAGTGCTTACCGGACAGTACAAAAATAAAGAGATTGAAATAAAAAGGTCTCATTCAGATAATGCTATTAAACAGCAATTGTCTGAATGAGACCTTTTATAATGTGGTATCTGGTGATATAAAATTTGTCAGGATTTTCGGGTTCTCAGATTGTATAGATCAGGATTCCTGCAATAATGATAAGATTACCAATGATTTTGCCTCTGGTGATCTTTTCTTTTAATATAAAATGAGAGAGAAGAAGGACAAATACATAGGCAGCAGTATCAATCACCGGGCCATAGCGCATATCCACCTTTGTGTAACACCATGTGTTCAGCAAAAGAATCAGCATAAATATTGTATAAGACAGGATTACACGAAAATTAAGATATTCTCTGATTCGGCTTTCATATTTGATATTTGCGCTCTGTTTCAAAAGTATCTGGGAGACAGCAGAAAAAAAAGTTCCTCCCAGCATAATTAAAATAAACATTCTATTCATATCTCTGTACCGTCCATACTCCGATTAAAACTACCAGAATACCAATGATATTCTGAATTGACAGGTTTTCATGAAAAATAATAACCGCCCAGATCTGCGACCACAGGAGATATACACTCTTGTTTGCATAGGCAGTGGACAGAGAAAATTTCTTAATCACCTGTTGCCAGGTGATTGCGTAAATTCCGCAATTGGCAACCATCAGAAACATAAACAGGTAAAGCATAGGACTGCTCAGACCATGTTTATTATATTGAACAGAAGCAGCCTTGGAAAAGACGCTTGTCAGTGAAAACAGCAGAATATTTAAATGTAGCTGTATGTAGTCTTTTATTTTTGACATAATACCTCCTGATAATCTGGCCCCCGAATGGGTGTCTGTATCGTAAATAAGCAATAGGCACATGGATTTATCTGTTACTTCATATACCGTTTATTGCTGCTATTCAGTATCCTGAATCTAAGGTGTGTTTGGAAAAAATACCCAAATCCTCAAATATACCGATCGAAAACACATTATAAAAAGTGATTTTTAATGAATTTTGACTTATAACTGTGAAGGTGCTGAACAGTTATAGTTTATTTTACATAAAAAGACTGAGAAGTCAAGGTTTGTACAGGATCAAACTTGAAAAGAAATGTTGAAAATGATATGATAAAAATGATTGCAAAAAGATGAAAAAAGGAAAGGGAAAGCATATGAGCTTATATTCAGTGGTTGTTCCTGTATATAATTCTGAACATACACTGGGAGAACTATATACCCGTTTAGAGAAGGTATTTCGAGAAACTCTGAAAGAAGATTTTGAACTGATCCTTGTGGACGACGGATCTAAAGACAGATCCTTTGAGATTATGAAAGAACTCAGAGAAAAAGACCGCAGGGTTCGTATTATACAGATGGCACGGAACTTCGGACAGCATCCGGCACTTTTGTGTGGATTTGCTCATGTAAGAGGAGAATTTGTGATAACAATGGATGATGATCTGCAGCATCAGCCTGAAGAACTTCCAAAGATGGTAAGAACTATGCAGGAGAGACCTGATGTAGATGTTATCATCGCAAGCTACGAAGGCAGAAAGCATGGACCAATCCGTAAACTTGGAACGAAGTTTTCCGTATGGGCAACATCCAAAATGCTGGGGAAAGATCCCAGCCTGCAGATTACAAGTTACAGATTGATTCGAAGATTCCTTGTAGATGCAATGATAAAAACAAACACTTATCTTCCGCAGATTGGAAATCTTCTGATTCTGAGCTCAAACCGTATTATCAATGTTCCGGTTCAACATGCAGACAGAGCATATGGTAAGAGTGGATATTCTTTTAAAAGATTAGTCAAGGATTTAATTTATGATATCACTGCACATACTGCATTTCCGCTTCTATTGGTGAGAAATATCGGAATCGTCAGTTTTCTGGCCAGTGCGGTAATGGCGATTTATTATCTGGTAAGATATTTTACACTGGGAGTATCTGTACAAGGATGGACTTCACTGATGCTGGTTATGCTGGCATTTTTTGGTCTTATCCTGTTATCGATCGGAATCATGGGAATTTATTTAATGAACATACTTAATGAAGCAAAAAAAATGCCTCATTATGTAATACGTCAGGAGGACACAGACGAATAATGACAAAAGAAATTGGCGGATATTTTCAGCTGGAAGAGATGCCGGGTGAAGAATACTATTCTGATTTATACAGAGTAAATCTCGGAAGAACAGCTCTGCTGTGGCTATTAAAGAGCAGAAAATGTAAGAAGATTATTCTGCCTTATTTTCTGTGTGAGTCTGTGGTACATATCTGCCGTGAGAATAACGTACAGACAGAATTTTATCATCTGAATGAGAAACTGGAGATTTTGTATCCGAAAAGACAACTTCCGGAGGATGAATGTTTGTATCTGGTCAACTATTACGGTCAGCTGTCAGATTCCAGGATCATGGAGTATAAAAAAATATATGGAAATATTGTGGTAGATCATACCCATGCATTTTTCCAGCGACCGCTGAAAGGCATAGATACTCTCTATTCCTGCAGAAAATTCTGGGGTGTCAGTGATGGTGCTTACCTGTCAACGGATGCTAAATTAACAGAGAACAGGAAAAAGGACTATTCGGCAGAGCGTATGAAGCATATTCTGGGACGCTATGAGCAGGATGCAGGAACTTATTATAAAGATATGCTTGCAAATGCAGCAAAGTATGATGGAATGGAACTTCGGCAGATGTCCGGACTTACGCAGAATCTGCTGAAAGCTGTGGATTATAATAGTTCAAAAGAGAAAAGAGAAAAGAATTACCGAATATTGAAAGAACTGCTTCCGTCAGAGAGTGTGTTTAATCAGGTTATTCCGGAAGGGCCCTTTGCGTATCCATATTTTCATGTCAATGGAATGGAACTTCGCAGACGACTTGCAGCAAAGAAGATTTTTGTGCCAACTTACTGGAAGAATATCATTGAGAATTGTGAGAAAAACAGTCTGGAATACACCTGGGCAGCTGATATTCTGCCTCTTCCATGCGATCAGCGTTATGGAGCGGAGGATATGAAATATATGGCGGCCGTTGTCAGAGAATGTGAGGGATTAGAATGAAACATAAAGTGCTGATTTTAGGTACCCTTGGAGAATTTACAGAACTGGTCAGAAAAGCAAAGGCGAGAGGCTATGAGACTATTGTATGTGATGGTTATCTGAATGGCGTTGCAAGAGAATATGCAGATAAGGATTATACGATTCCTGTAACAGATATTGATGCTATTGCCCAGATGTGCAGAGAGGAAGGAGTAGACGGAATCATTACTTCATTTTCAGATCTGCTTTTGGAGTGCATGACAAAGATCGCAGACAAAGCAGGTCTGCCCTGCTATCTGAAACCAGAACAGCTTCCATGGTACAGAGATAAATTCGCATGCAGAGAGGTACTGGAGAAACTTGGTCTTCCAACTCCGGGATTTCGTAAGATTTCTGTAGATTTGCTGAAAAAGGGAACAGAAGATGAGATACGAAAGAGTGTCTCAGACTTACAGTATCCGCTGATCAGTAAACCGCTGGACAAATATGGCTCAAGAGGAATCTTTATTATCCATGACCAGAATGAGATCAGAAAAAAAGCCCTGCAGACAGTGGAGTATACCAACTCTCAGGAAATTCTGATCGAGGAGTATAATGACGGTTATGAATTTAATATGATGACCTGGGTGACGGACGGAAGAGTAAATATCATAAGCATTGCAGACCGTGAGAAAACCGAGGCAGAAGAAGGAATGCTTCCTATCAGCACACGAAATGTTTACCCATCCCGTTTTCTGTCGGATGTAGAAAGAGATGCCGCAGATGTTCTGCAGAGATATATTCAATATACAGGACAGACGGAAGGTGCCTTGTCTATGCAGTTTTTCTGGAAACCTGGAAAGGGAATCCAGGTGTGTGAGATTGCCGGACGTTTCTTTGGCTATGAGCATGAACTGACAGATATGGTCTATGGATTTCAGATAGAGGAGCTTCTGCTGGATTATCTCTATGAAAAAGAGAAGATACAGGAAATGTTTGCGCAGCATGATATTCATATTCCGCAGAAATATGGTGCAGTACTGTACTTTCAGGGAAGACAGCTTCAGATTGCGGATCAGAAGACAGCCTGTCGGCTTGCAGAAGAGAAATGTGTGGTAAAACCATGGATCTTTTACAAGGAAGGGGAATATGTGATAGAATATGGTCCGAATCCATATCTGGCACTGTATTATATAGAAACAGATACACGTGGACAGCTGGAAACAGAGACTGAGAAATTTTTCAGTGAAATGAGCATCCGGGATCCGGAGGGGAAAGAAGTTGCCTACAGAAATAAGATACCTGATTACGAAAAGGGAAAGAAAGTAAATGATTGATTTTAACAGACCTGCCTTTACAGGCAAGGAATTTGATTATATCCGCGATGCTGTGGAGAGAGGAATGCTCTGCGGAGACGGAGAATATACAAAGAGATGTTCACAGTGGATGCAGGATCGCTTTAATGTGAAGCATGTAATGCTTACCACATCCTGCACTCACGCATTGGAAATGGCAGCACATCTTTCAGATATTAAACCTGGAGATGAGGTAATTATGCCGTCTTATACATTTGTGTCGACTGCGGATGCATTTGTATTAAAAGGAGCAAAAATCGTATTTGTTGATATCAGACCGGATACAATGAATATAGATGAAAAACTGATCGAGGCGGCAGTTACAGAGAAGACAAAGGCTATCGTACCGGTCCATTATGCAGGAGTTGCCTGCGAGATGGATACGATTATGGCAATCGCGAAGAAATATAATCTGAAAGTTGTTGAAGACGCGGCTCAGGGAGTGGATGCCTATTACAAAGGTAAAGCTCTTGGAACTATCGGAGATTTTGGATGTTACAGCTTCCATGAGACCAAGAATTATACTATGGGTGAGGGCGGAGCAATTCTCTTTAATGATGATAATTATCAGGAGAAAGCGGAAATTCTCAGAGAAAAAGGTACAGACAGAAGCAAGTTCTTCCGCGGACAGGTTGACAAGTACCGCTGGATGGACTATGGTTCCTCTTATCTTCCAAGTGAGCTGAATGCAGCATATCTGTATGCACAGCTGGAAGAGCGTGATAAAATTTTTAATAAAAGAATGAAAATTTATGATTATTATCATAAGAACCTTGCACATCTTGCAGCAGAGGGCAAGATAGAACAGCCGTATGTACCTGAAGAATGCAGCCATAATGCACATATGTATTATATTAAGGTGCGCGATATTCAGGTGAGGACCAGACTGTTGAGCTATCTCCGGGAAAAGGGAATTTGCAGTGTATTTCATTATGTGCCGCTTCATTCTGCTCCGGCAGGAGAGAAATTCGGCAGATTTTCCGGTGAAGATGTCTATACGACAAAGGAAAGTGAACGCCTGTTAAGACTGCCGTTGTTTTATAATCTTGATATGGAAGATGTGAAATACATCACAGATACGATTGCTTCGTTTGACGGATTTTGAGACTGAAATGGACAGACGAATTAAGAGGACACATTATTATGAAAAAATGGAACTATTTATTTAAAATTGCTCTGATTTCCGGAGCAGTTGCACTGACATCTTTACAGATTTGTTCAGCAGCCGAAGGAACTGCGCAGGATGTTGCTTCGACAACTGAAACAGCAGCCACGGCATCTATTTCAACTAATGAGATTCCGGGATGGCCCACAGGCCCTGAGATTACATCTGAAACAGGCGTATTGCTGGACGCAGACACAGGAACTGTTCTGTACAGTAAGGGTGGAGATGAAATCCGCTATCCTGCAAGTATTACCAAGATAATGACATTGCTCCTTGCAGTGGAGAATTGCCCGCTGAGGGAGGATGTAGTGTTTACTGAAACTGGAACCCGCGATATCAGCTGGGATTCCGGAAATATTGGAATGCAGGTGGGAGAAATAATGAGTATGAAATCATGTCTCTATGCACTTGTCATTCGCTCTGCCAATGAAGTGGCAGCTCAGATTGCGGAACATGTAGGAGGCACAGAGCAGAATTTCATAGATATGATGAATCAGCGTGCAGCAGAGATTGGCTGTACTAACACACATTTTGCAAATGCCAGCGGACTTCCGGATCCGAATCATTATTCCACTGCACATGACATGGCGCTGATTATGCGTGAGGGGCTGAAAAATAAGAAATTCCGTAAGATAATCGGTGCTACAGATTATACGATCAAACCTACGAACATGAACAGTGAATCAAGAGTGCTGCATACTCATCATCCAATGCTGGCACCGGAGAGCGGCTATTACTATGAGGGATGTATCGGCGGCAAAACCGGATATACCAGTGAGGCGGGGAATACGCTTGTAACAGCAGCAGAGAGAAATGGCACCACTTATATTGCAGTTACTATGAAGGCAGGAGACCTTGCCATTGCAAGTACGGATTCTACGGCATTGCTTAATTACGGTTATCAGAATTTCACAAAGACACAGGTAAATGGTGGAGAAATCCTTCTGCCAAACGGAGTGACTGTGGATAATCTGACAGTTCAGGAAGGACAGGAAAACGGAGAGACTGTAGACAGCTATTATTATGGTGATTATCTTCTGGGAAGTGTTACAGTTCCGGAAGCAACGCCCACTCCTGAACCAGCGGCAGACACTGTTTCGGAGAACGGTTCTGATGCAGAAGTGTCTGGCGAAGAAATAACTCAGGACAATCAAAATGATGTAGAAAAAGGGCAGACTTTAGCAGAAAAGATCCAACTGAGAAAAATCCTGCTGATCATCGGAGCAGCCATGATCCTGCTTCTGATTATTCTTTGCATTGCACTTGCGAAGAAAGAACGAAGATACAGGTAGCGCCGATAGTTGGCTGAACGGATACAGAATAAATATTAACAGAAAAGAGGAAAACAAAATGGGAAAAATCAAAGTAACAGAGTGTGGCGGAATCAAGGGATTAAAAGTAGTAGAACCAACAGTTTTCGGAGATGCCAGAGGATATTTCATGGAAACCTATAACTACAATGATTTTAAAGAAGCCGGAATTGATGTGGAGTTTGTACAGGACAACCAGTCCAGCTCTCACAAAGGAGTACTCCGCGGACTGCATTTCCAGATTAATTATCCGCAGGATAAGCTGGTCCGTGTAGTAAACGGAGAGGTATTTGACGTAGCAGTAGATCTTCGCGAAGGTTCCGAAACATACGGAAAATGGTTCGGTGTTGTACTTTCAGCAGAGAACAAAAAACAGTTCTTTATTCCTAAGGGATTTGCACACGGATTTCTGGTACTTTCTGATCATGCAGAATTTGTTTATAAATGCTCTGACTTCTATCATCCAAACGATGAGGGTGGTCTGATCTGGAATGATCCTGATATCGGAGTGGAATGGCCGATCCCGGAAGGAATGGAATTAAGCTTTTCTGACAAAGATACAAAATGGGGAAGCTTCAAGGATTATCGCAAATAGGAGAACAAGAGATTGAGTACAATTTTTTCTTTACCCAAGGATATTTATAAAAACAGACGGCTTGTGGCAAAGCTGGCAAAGAATGACTTTAAAACAAGATATGCCGGCTCTTATCTTGGAATCGTATGGGCGTTTATTCAGCCTGTGATCACAATTCTGGTATATTGGTTTGTATTCTCTGTAGGCTTTCGCTCAGGAACCGGAGATCTGGGAGTTCCCTTTGTTCTGTATCTGGTAGCAGGTATCGTACCATGGTTCTTTTTCCAGGATGCATTGATCGGAGGAACGAACTCTCTGCTGGAATATAACTATCTGGTAAAAAAAGTAGTCTTTAATATCAGTGTTCTTCCAGTAGTCAAGATTATTTCTGCTATGTTTGTACATGCATTTTTTGTACTGTTTACGATTGTTCTGTATGCTGCTTATGGGAAATTTCCTGATCTTTATTATTTGCAGCTCATTTATTACAGTGGATGCGTATTCATTCTGGTACTTGGATTATCCTATGCGACCAGTGCGATTGTTATTTTTTTCAGAGACCTGACACAGATCATCAATATCGCACTTCAGGTAGGTGTATGGCTCACACCGATCATGTGGATCGTTGAGAATTCACCTTTGCAGGGACATCCTGTAATTATGAAGATTTTGAAACTGAATCCGATATATTATGTTGTTTCCGGATACAGAGATACATTTCTGATGAAATCCTGGTTCTGGGAACATGCAGGATGGACTATTTATTTCTGGATATTTACAATACTGTGTTTCTTATTTGGCGGATGGGTATTTAAACGCCTGCGCATACATTTTGCAGATGTGCTTTAAAAAAACTCCTTGCAGGGAATTACCTGTGAATAATGACTTTAGAGATACAGGTATGGCAGAAAGGAATTAACAATAACGTGGAGAACAAGAAAGTAATTCAGGTGAAAGACCTCACCAAGATGTATAAATTATATGATAAGCCCTCTGACAGACTCAAGGAAGCACTTGGGCTTACCAGAAAGAAACTTTACAAAGAGCATTATGCACTTCATGATGTAAACTTTGATATTTATGAAGGAGAGTGTGTGGGTATTATCGGAACTAATGGTTCCGGTAAATCCACAATTCTGAAGATTATCACCGGTGTTCTGACTCCTACAGCAGGAGAAGTAAAGGTAGATGGAAGAATTTCTGCGCTGCTTGAGCTGGGAGCCGGATTCAATATGGAATATTCAGGTCTCGAGAACGTATATCTGAATGGAACTATGATCGGTTTTTCAAAAGAAGAGATTGATGCCAGACTGAATGATATTCTGGAATTTGCAGACATTGGAGACTTTATCCATCAGCCGGTAAAAACATATTCCAGTGGTATGTTCGTGCGTCTGGCTTTTGCTGTGGCGATTAATATTGATCCTGAGATTTTGGTTGTAGATGAGGCATTATCGGTAGGTGACGTATTTTTTCAGGCGAAATGTTACCATAAGTTTGAAGAATTTAAGAAACAGGGCAAGACGATCCTTTTTGTAAGTCACGATCTGAGCAGTGTTTCCAAGTACTGCGACAGAGTTGTGCTACTGAATAAGGGAGTGAAGCTGGATGAGGGTTCACCGAAACAGATGGTTGACCTGTACAAGCAGCTCCTGGTAGGACAGAATCCTGTGAAACAGAATGAGTCTGACAGTGAAGAGCAGATACAGGCAGCAGACAGTGAAAATCTGGGAGATTTTCAGATGAATCCGAATATGCTGGAATACGGAAGCCGCATGGCCGAAATCACAGACTTCCGGGTGATCGATGACAAAGGAATGTGTTCTAATACTATTGAAAAAGGAAGCGAGTTTAAGATCCGTATGAAGGTTCGCTTTAATGAGGATATTCAGGAGCCGATCATGGCATACACTTTCAAGAACATTCAGGGCACAGAGATTACGGGTACAAATACCATGTATGAAAATGCAAAAGTAGAACGTTCCGGAAAAGGGGATGTATGTACTGTGACTTTTACACAGAATATGAATCTTCAGGGGGGAGAGTATCTCCTGTCGTTTGGATGTACCGGGTATAAGAATGGAGATTTCACAGTATTTCACAGACTTTACGATGCATGTAATATAACTGTCATTTCCAGCAAGAATACAGTTGGATTTTATGATATGGATTCCAAAGTGGAAGTCCGGTGCGGAGAATAGATTGCAGATATCAGGGCGAAAATAAAAACAGCGCGAGGAATATATATGGAAGAAAAAATCGGAAAAGTAATTCTGGATACCACGTGCTATCCGGGAAAGGATTTATATAGTGATGGTGCGATAGAAGACGAAATGCTTGCAATTTCCAGAGACTTTGCACCGGAAGAATTTAACAGAGTTATCAGTGAACGGGAAAGCTGGCCGATTCTTTATCATTTTTCTCATATCCGGGAGAATATCTTAAGCTGGCTTCCTTTTACAGGAGATGAGAAGGTTCTGGAAATCGGTTCCGGATGCGGAGCTGTTACAGGGGCACTCTGCGAGAAAGCAAAAGAGGTTACCTGCATTGAACTTTCCATGAAGAGAAGTAAGATCAATGCGTATAGACACAGAGATCAGGATAACCTTAAGATTCTTGTGGGAAATTTCCAGGAGATTGAGAAAAACCTTACAGAGAAATATGATTATATCACTCTGATCGGCGTATTTGAGTATGGTGAGTCTTATATTCAGAGCGAGGACCCGTATGTGGATTTTCTGAAAATTATTTCCAGACATCTGAAACCAGACGGAAAGATCATACTGGCTATTGAGAATAAACTTGGACTGAAATACTGGGCAGGATGCACAGAAGATCATTTTGGCACGCTGTTTGAGGGAATTCAGGGATATCCCAATACAAAGGGAGTAAAAACTTTCTCCAAGAAAGAATTTAATGCAATCCTGCAGAATGCAGGAAACTTAAAAGCTGACTGGTACTATCCATATCCGGATTATAAATTTCCGATGAGTATTCATTCAGACAGACATCTCCCTGCCAGCGGCGAACTGAATATGAAGGATTACAATTTTGACAGACTGCGTCTGGGACTGTTTCAGGAGTCACAGGTATATAACACACTTCTGAGTAATGATCTGTATCCACAGTTTTCCAATTCCTTCCTTCTTGTGATTGGAAAAGAACAACCGCAGATGGAGCCGGTTTATGTGAAATTTTCCAATGAGAGAGATCAGAAGCTTTCTATTTATACTGAGATCAGTCAGACAGCTGACGGAGCGCTTACAGTAAAGAAAATGCCTGCTCAGAAGAATGCTACAGAACATGTACAGAAGCTGGAAACAATCTGTGAAGATCTGACCAGGATGTATAAAGAAGAATCAATTGAGGTAAATCATTGTACACTCAGGGGTGACTGCGCAGAACTGGAATATCTGACAGGAATTACTCTGGAAGATAAACTGGATCAGCTTCTGGAGGAAGGTAGAACAGAGGAACTTGAGACATTATTTTTTACTTATATTCAGAAATTGAAGAATATCCATGAGAAGAAACCATTTGAAAAAACAGCGGAATTTGTTCGCGTATTTGGGGATGTGAAACTTCGTTCTGATCTGATGAGTACAGATGTGTCGAATATTGACTTTGTTCCTGCCAATATTATCCTGTCCGGTGACAAAGTATCTGTTATTGATTATGAATGGACATTTACATTCCCTGTACCGTCTCAGTTTCTGGTTTACCGTATGATTTTTTATTATCTCGAACTGAATGATAAACGCAGAAGTCTTAAGAGCAGGAATTTCTATGAGAAAGCCGGAATTCTGCCGGAAGATATGGATGTTTACGAGGAAATGGAACGAAATTTCCAGGAATATATATTGGGAAATCATACAGCAATGAGGAATATGTATGAGAAAATTTCTCCTGGAAGAGTAGATATAGAAGAATATTTCATAGAAAAGAAACAGGAATTATTTGAGGAACTTCAGATTTTCTGGGATAATGGTAACGATTTTAATGAGTCAGATTCAGTGAGGTATCTGTTTAGAAGTAAACAGGTACATGTGAAATTTAATCTTCCCGCAAATACGGTAAAACTTCGACTGGATCCGGGAGAACTGAGCAAAGGACTGAAAATCTGTAAACTGAACTGGGGAGATGGAAACTCTGTGGAATTTTTGACAGAGGGATATGAAATTGCCAGCGGAGAATTTTACTTTGGTGGAGATGATCCGCAGATTATTATAGACAGTGTTCCGGAAAATCAGAAGACTATAGAGATAGAGATGGAAATTCTGGACAAGAAAACAGCGGAAAGAAAGTTCTGGAAGGCTTATACAGAGCAGAGAAAGGCTATGGACCAGATGAATCAGGAACTTGAGCAGAAAAAAGCTCTGTTAGACCAGGTAGAAAACAGCAGGGCATGGAGAATGTACCGCGCTGTAAAAAAGGATCGTTCACTTCGTAAATAATGATATAAAAGGATTAATTATGGGAAATATACTTTGGAGTGTGGACAAAAAGATATACAGTGACAAAGAAAATCATACTCTGACAATTACCGGATGGGCGGTAACCAAGGACCAGACAACATATGATTTTTCTCTTTGTGGTTCAGGAAAGGAACTCTCCTTTCCTGAACCATCACGCTGTGAAAGAGCGGATGTAGCTGAGAATTTAAAAGATATAAAAGAAATAAAAAACGCAGGTTTTATAATAAAGATACCAGAGGTTCTGCAGTTTGCGCAGGAGAATAAGAATTTACAGCTTGTACTGCGTTCAGAAAATGAAAAAGAAATCATCTGGGAGGCTACTGCAGAGCAGGTAAAAGCATTCTGTACAGACAAACTTATAGAATATCATATTGATGAAGAGCAGATTACGCAGGGAAATATTCTGACCATTAAGGGCTGGGTGGTAAATCAGACGGATTCAGACGATGTATTTGTACAGAGTACAGACGGAAAAATCCTGGAATGTACGATAACCAGGCACAGACGTCCTGATGTAGAAGAGGCGAAAGGGATTTCCGAAGAAGAGAAGAGAAATCTTGGCTTTGGCATCACAGTAAATCTGGAGAACATACACAATCAGAATATCTGTATCTGCTTTCGCGGGCAGGATGTACAGAAAACATATACTGTAAATGTAAAGAAATTGAAGAGAGAAAATACTGGTCTTTATCAGCAGATGAAAATTCTGTCCCTGGAGAATAGACTGAAAAATTATGCGTATATAAAAGAGAACGGAATTGGCAGATTTGTTCGCTATGTGAGAAACTCTCAGCTTAAGGACGGGGATCAGGATTATGAGGACTGGTTGAAAGATCACGAAGCATTCCGAAAAGAACTGAAAAGACAGAAGAATGCAGTTTTTTCTTATTCACCGTTGATCAGTATTGTGATCATTCTGGCTGATACAGATGAAAAACGATTAAAAAACGTGATCGATGCATATACAGACCAGACGTACGGCAACTGGCAGCTGTGCCTGGTGGATGCTAATGACGGAGAAGAAACAGGAGAGTTTTTACGTAAGAAATACAAAAAGGAAATTCGCATTTCTTATAAAAAGGTTACAGAAAATAAAGGTAATTCCGGGAATTTGAATGCAGCACTGAAGCTGGCAATGGGAAATTATATTTTGTTTGCGGATCAGGAGACAGTGCCTGCACCTGATGTTCTTTTCTGGATGGTGAAGGCAGTAACTGAGAAGAAAGCAGACATGATCTATACAGATGAAGATCAGATCAGTGCAGATGGAAAGCAGCATTATAATCCCAAATTTAAGCCGGATTTTAATTTGTTCAGATTAAGAGAGAATAATTATATTGGTGAGTTCTGGGCAGTCCGTAAAGAAGTTATGGAACAGACCGGATGGTTCAGTCCGGAGTATGACGGAGCCCAGAATTTTGATATGCTTTTAAAATGTAGCGAGCAGGCACAACAGATCGTGCATATCCCAAGGATTCTCTGCCATAGCATGAAGGATGAAAGGGCAGCTGCGCCAGAACAGCAGCAGAAAGCCTGGGAAGCAGGAAAAACGGCACTTGAGGATCACTATCATAGAGTGCAGATTTCTGCTTCTGTAGAACTGGCAGATAAAATAGGATGGTACAGAAGTCATCTGGATATCCAGGGACAGCCGCAGATTTCCATTATCATTCCGAGCAAAGATCATATCAATGACCTGGATCTCTGTATTACTTCCATAGAAGAGAAGACAACCTGGAAGAATTATGAGATCATAATAGTAGAGAACAACAGTGTAGAGAAAGAGACTTTTGTATACTACGAAACATTGAAAAGCAGATATCCAAATATTCGGATACTCACATGGAAGAAAGAATTCAATTATTCTGCTATCAATAATTTTGCTGTAAGAGAGGCACAGGGAGAATACCTGTTGTTTCTTAATAATGATGTAGAGATCATCACAGATTCCTGGCTTGAAGAGATGCTTCAACTCTGTCAGCAGAAAGATGTGGGAATGGTAGGAGCCAAATTATACTATCCGGATGATACCATTCAGCATGCCGGTGTGGTGGTAGGACTTGGCGGTGTTGCTGCACATGTTTTATGTAAACTTCCGCGGGATGCAGAAGGATATATGGGGCGACTGCGCTGCGTACAGGAAATGAGTGCGGTTACAGCAGCATGTATGATGGTAAAAACTGCGGTTTTTAAATCTGTTGATGGATTTGACGAGGAATTGAAAGTTGCATTTAATGATATTGATCTCTGTATGAAAGTAAGAAGTAAGGGTGAGAAGATTATATTTACCCCATATGCAGAGCTATATCACTATGAATCAAAATCCAGAGGAATGGAAGATACGCCGGAGAAACAGCTGCGCTTCTCCAGAGAAGTAAATTGCTTCCGCAGAAAATGGGAAAGAGAACTGTTAAAGGGAGATCCTTATTACAGTCCGAATCTGACATTAAATAACACAGACTGCTCTCTGAGAAAACTGGAGAGAAACGGAGATTAACATGCCTAAGGAAATATTTGAAGTAGTAAAAGAGAGATTTCATTTATCAGACAAAACTCAGTATATTGTGCAGGGTTACTGGCCGAAAGAAGCGACTATGGAGGCTTATCTGGACAATAAAAAACTGAATGTATCTGTGAAAGAAACTGAAAGTGTAAGTGCGCTGGAACGTTTTAAGAATCCGGAGAATATGGATGGAGTACAGGTCACGGCAACGATTCAGGTCCCGGAGAATCTGAGCAGTTATCATAAGCTGGTGATCTATGAAAAGTTTGCGGATAAAAAGCAGACCTGGTTTTCAATTACTGCCCGTGAACTGGATAAAAAGAGAGATAAGCCGCAGGTTTATTTCGAAGAAGAAAAAGTAGAACAGGGAGCTGTGCGTATCAGAGGATGGGCCATTGCGTCTAAACCTGTAACTATTCGTATTTTTGATGCCAATAAACAGCCGGTTGCAGCTGAAATTCAGCGAACAGACAGAGTGGATGTAACACAGATGTTTGAAGAAGCAGCAGATCCGGGAAAGACAGGGTTCTTTTCCGAAATCACCAATGTATCCGGTAAGTGTCTGTATGTAGTTTTCTATGCTGGAGAGAAGAAGACTGTACACGTTGTTCCTCTGAGAAAAGCAGATATTCTGATAAAGAAAGTAGATAAATATGTAGAAAAAGGCATTCGATACTGGAAATCCCAGGGCGTGACAGCTTTGGCAGAGAAAGTGGTTGAGAAAGTTAAAAATGTCCGTCAGGGTCCGCCGGATTACCAGAAATGGATCAGGCATCATTTGCCTGATAAGGGAGAACTGGAAAAACAGAAGAAAACCACATTTAAATACAGTCCGAAAATTTCTTTTGTAGTGCCGTTATATAAAACGCCAGAGAAATACCTGCGAAGACTGGTAGAATCTCTTCAGGATCAGACTTATTCAAACTGGGAACTGTGTTTCTCCGATGGAAGCGGTGCACAGTCACCTCTGACAGATCTGTTAAAAGAATTGTCAGCAAAGGACAAGAGAATAAAATATGTTTCTCATAATGAAGCACTCCAGATTTCACAGAACACTAACAGCGCCATTGAAATTGCTGCCGGTGATTTCATTGCTTTTGCGGATCATGATGATGAGCTGACTCCGAATGCATTGTTTGAGTGTGTGAAGGCGTTGAATGACAGACCGCAGACACTGGTGATCTACACAGATGAAGATAAGATGTCAATGGATGGACATAAATTCTTCCAGCCACATTTTAAACCGGATTATAACCCGGATCTGCTCTGCACAGTAAACTATATCTGTCATTTGTTTGTGGTATCACGAAAAGTTATTGAGAAGACAGGCGGACTGAGAAGTGAATTTGACGGTGCACAGGATTATGACTTTGTGTTCCGCTGTGTAGAAACAGTAAAGGACGAAGAGATTTATCATATTCCAAAGATTCTGTATCACTGGCGTTGTCATGAAGACTCCACAGCAGAGAACCCTGAGAGTAAGCTTTATGCTTTTGAAGCCGGAAGACGTGCAGTACAGGAGCATTACAACAGGATCGGGGTTAACGCAGAGGTTTCTAAGGGAGAATATCTTGGTTTGTACAGAACGAAGTTTATCAGAGACCATGACCCACTGATTTCTATCATCATTCCAAATAAAGATCATATTGACGATCTTAAGAGATGTATGGATTCTATTGAGCAGAATTCTACTTACAGAAATTACGAATATATTATCGTAGAGAACAACAGTACAGATCCTGCGACTTTTGAATATTACAAGAAACTGGAAGCAGAAAATCCGAAAGTACACATGGTATACTGGGATGGCGTTTTTAATTATTCAGCTATCAATAATTATGGCGCGACTTTTGCCAGAGGCGAGTATCTGTTGCTTTTGAATAATGACACAGAGATTATTAATCCGGACTGCCTGGAGGAACTGTTGGGATATTGCATGCGCAGTGACGTGGGGGCAGTAGGAGCCAGACTCTATTATGAGGATGACACGATCCAGCATGCAGGTGTTGTGATCGGCTTCGGCGGGATCGCAGGCCATTGTTTCGTTATGCAGAAGAGAGGTACTACCGGATACTGCCACAGAATCATCTGTGCACAGGATTACAGTGCAGTTACAGCAGCCTGCATGATGGTGAAGAAATCTGCTTTTGACGCAGTTAATGGACTCTCCGAGGATCTGGCAGTTGCATTTAATGATATTGACTTCTGCATGAAACTGAGACAGGCAGGGTATCTGATCGTGTATAATCCATATGCGGAACTGTATCATTATGAGTCCAAGTCCAGAGGTCTTGAAGATACACCGGAGAAGGTGGCACGGTTCAACAGAGAGATTGCCACATTCGAGAAAAAATGGCCGGAGATTCTGAAGAATGGAGATCCTTATTACAATCCAAACCTCACTTTGAAAAGTCAGGATTTTTCATTAAAGAGAATCTGAAATAATCATGATTGTGAAAGAAAATATGTTAAAGAAAAAAAGAATAGAGATTAATGAAAAAAGTATGACCATTGCATTTGTGTTTCTTGCATTTATCCTTATGACTGCATGGACAATGACCCAGCCGTTTAATGCAGGACCGGATGAGCCTATGAGATATCTTGTTGCGGATTATATTTTATGGCATCACGGAGCTCTTCCAAAAGGAGATGACCCGGCTGTGAGAAATGAAGTATGGGGTATTTCCTATGCGTATTATCCGGTACTGTCTTATATGGTCTCTGCTCTGTTTATGAAAATCTCCAGACTTTTTGGAGTAAGGGGAGCAGACATGATCAAAGCTGCACGTATGGCAGATGTACTGTTTGTTACAGGGGCTGTATATTTCGTAATAAAGGCTTCCGGTAAATTATTTCCGAAGGAGAAATATTCCGGAGAAGTAAGGTGGCTGTTTGTAGCACTTGCAGGTTTTATGCCGCAGGCAATTTTTCTGGGAACTTATGTAAATACTGACTCACTGGCGCTTCTGGCAGCAGCGATCATCCTGTATGCCTGGGCGTCCTATCTGAGGGAAAAATGGACATGGAAAAATTGCATGATGCTTGCAGTGGGAATGGCAGTATGTGCATTATCGTACTTCAATGCATACGGTTGGATCTTGTGCAGTTTTTTCTTCTTTTGCCTTACTATATTGTTGTGCAGAGAGGAGCCTTTTTCAAAGAGGGTCCGTTTCCTTTTAAGCAGAGGTGCTGCAATTGCCGGAGTAACAGTGGCACTTTGCGGATGGTGGTTTATCCGGAATGCAGTTCTGTATAATGGAGATTTCCTTGGAAGAAAATCCTGTGCGGAATGCGCTGAAAAATATGCACAAAAAGATTACAGGCCATCGCTCTATCCTACACCGGAAAAGTGGGGATGGACATGGAAAGATGTTATCTTTTATCAGGATCCGGGCTGGTATCATAACTGGATACTGACAGTGTGTGTAAGTTTCATTGGTACTTTCGGGCTGATGGAGATATATATGCCTTATACAGTCAGCAAGATGTATATTGTTTTTTTTGCGGCAGGGATTTTAAGCGTACTCTTTGTAAAAGAAACTTTCAGTCTCAGGAAGAGCATGTATATAGTACAGAAGAAGACTTTAGCAGATGATATATTGAAAGTCAGAACAAAAGTTACATCAAAAAAGTGGAGTGATGAGGGTATATTTCATCTGATGATGGTGTTGCTTATTATTATACCTGTGATTTTATATATGTATTATGTTTATTACAGTGATAATCAGGCACAGGGAAGATATCTGATGCCTGCCCTGTATCCGCTGATGTATTTCGTTACACTGGGATGGAATAATATCCTGAAAAAGGTTATAAAGAATGGAAAAGTACGAAGCTGGGTCTACAGAGTAGCTACCGCGTTACTGGTGATCTCACCCTTTGCATGCTGGGCATTCCTTGTGGTGCCATTTTATGCGTAGGATGATAGAGAAAAAATAATATAGAATCAAAAAAACTGGAATTGCCGCATATCATATATGCAGGTAATTCCAGTTTTTTATGTCACAGGGAAATTACTCCGTAATGTTCCTGTGACATAATAAAACATTTAGAACATGATCAGGATTTGATCACTTTGATCATCAGAAACAGGAAGAACAGCAGGAAAGCAGCTCCGATTGCTCCGATAATATAGTATGGAGTCACAGTATGGGAAGCAGAATATTGTTTAGCCGCATCCATGTTTTTCTGACCTGTGACAGCCGCATCATTTGTTTCCTGTTCTACATCTTCAAGGACTGCAGTTCCCACAGGAGTTCCGCCAAAATAATACTGCCGCATGATCTGACCGTCAGAGGAAGTATCTTCTGTAGTCAGATTATCTTCAGTGGCTCCGTTCGGAGTAATGACTGTACCGCCGGAGAGACGGTTGAAATCACTGTCAGCGATGGTCAGCGGAGAAAAATTATCAAATCCATAATTAAGGAGTGCGATTGCCTCATCATCAGTGACACCGGATGCACCGTTTAATACGACACATACAAGTTTCATATTATTCTTTGCTGCTTCGCATACCAGAGTACTTCCGGATGCTTCGGTATAGCCTTCTTTTCCGCCGATACATGGTTCATAATATCCGTCGCTGGTGTTGTTGATCATAGTAAAGCTGTTTGTAAGTACACGTTCACCGCCGGAAACATTGGTTGCCGGAAGTGTATAAGATGTAGTAGCCGCAATGGTACGAAAAGTTTCGTTTTCCATAGCTGTTTCCATGATCAGTGCCATATCATGAGCAGTCGTATGCTGGTTCTCATCAGGAAGTCCGGTAGGATTGGTGAAAACAGTATTTGTACACCCAAGTTCCTGGGCACGGGTGTTCATTGTCTGCACAAAAGCATCTACAGAACCGCCGATATGTTCAGCTACCTGAAGTGCGATATCGTTGGCAGAAGCAACCATAATGGCATATAAACATTGCTCCATTGTGAAAACTTCGTCCAGCTGTGAGGAAATATTGGCGCCTCCGTCAGTGACACCGGACACACCTGTTGCAGTCATAGTTACCTGATCATCCAGATTGCTGTTCTCAAGCGCGAGCAGGCAGGTCATAACTTTAACCGCACTGGCAGGATAGAGAGCCTGGTCTGCATTCTTGGAATAGAGTACAGTGTTGGTTGAAGTTTCCATCACGATTGCTGCAGTAGACGAGATATCAGAAGCCTGCGGCCATCCGTCAATTCCGTTTGTGATGACTACAGAAGGATCAGCGGTTGTCTGTACCTGTGCTTCAGCGGCTGTTTCTTCAGCAGCAAGAACCGGCAGCTGGGACAACACGGTAACTGTACTGAGTCCCAGAGCCAGCAGGGCTGCGGTAATTCTTTTTTTCTTCATGGTATAATAATACTCCTGTTTGTTAAATCAAATCATCAGATAAAAGTAGTATAACACATTAGGCACCTTTCTTGCAAAAAATATCATACAATGTTAAAATAAAAAATCATAATAAAGATCGAGGTTATCATATGAGCAGAAAACAATCAGTAGGAGGAAAAATTCAGTGGACAAGAATGCTGAAAAAACTTTCTCCTTACACGATCCAGAAAGGGTTTCGCTATCTGAAGCACTATGGTCCTAAAGAATTCTGGATCAGACTGCATGAACGTTTTGAACCGGAAGAAGTACCGTATGGTCCATGGTATGAGGCATACATTCCGGATGCGGAAACACTGGAAACGCAAAGGAAACACAAATTTAACTATAAACCACTGATCAGTATTGCAGTACCTGCCTATCAGACACCAGTAGAATTTCTGAAGCAGATGATCGAATCGCTGATCAGCCAGACCTACTCGGAATGGGAGCTGTGTATTGCAAATGCAAGTCCTGACAATGAGGGAATGCAGAGAGTCCTGGCAGACTATTCAGCAAAAGATTCCAGAGTAAGATTTTGCAATCTTAAAGAGAATCTGGGAATCGCGGAGAATACAAACCAGGCATTTGCCATGGCAAAGGGAGAATTTATGGGGCTCCTTGATCATGACGATCTGCTGGCACCGAATGCGCTATATGAAATTGTGAAGGCATTACAGGATCATCCGGAGGCAGATGCACTCTATACAGACGAGGACAAAGTAACCACAGAATTGGATGAACATTTCCAGCCTCATCTGAAACCGGATTTTAATCTGGATCTGCTGCGTTCTAACAATTATATCTGCCATTTTTTTGTGGTGCGTAGAAGTATTGTGGAGAAAGCCGGCGGTTTCAGAAAGGAGTTTGACGGAGCACAGGATTATGATTTTATTTTCCGATGCACAGAGAATGCCAGAGAAGTTCTGCATGTTCCAGAGATCCTTTATCACTGGAGAACACACAAGGCATCTACTGCAGATAATCCTGCAAGCAAGATGTATGCATTTGAAGCAGGAAAAAGAGCGATAGAGGCAAACCTTGAAAGAACAAAGACCAAAGGTATTGTAACCCATACCCAGGATCTGGGATTCTATCGCGTGAAATATCCTGTACAGGGAAATCCACTTGTTTCCGTAATTATTCCGAATAAAGATGAGAAAGAGACTCTCCAGACCTGCCTGGAAATGCTGGAGAAGAATACTTCTTATCAGAATTTCGAGATTATCATCATTGAGAATAACAGTACTACTGATGAAATTTTCAAATACTATAAAGAACTTTCAAAAGACCCACGGATCCATCTTCTGCGCTGGGGAAAGGAATTCAATTATTCTGCTATCAATAATTTTGGCGTTGCCCATGCGAAAGGCGAGTATCTGCTTTTCCTGAATAATGATGTGAAAGCTATTAACCCGGACTGGATGGAAGAGATGCTGGGAGTATGCCAGCGCCCGGAAGTCGGGGGTGTGGGAGCAAAACTTATTTATCCGGACAATACGATCCAGCATGCAGGCTGCGTGATCGGAATGGGCGGCATTGCAGGTCATATGTTTGTGGACATGCCTGCAGACCGTACCGGATATCTTCACAAAGCATCTCTGCTTCAGGATATGAGTGCAGTCACAGCTGCATGCCTGATGATGAAGAAGAACGTATTTGAGGAAGCAGGAGGATTTACTGAAGATCTTGCAGTGGCATTTAATGATGTGGATCTGTGTCTGAAGGTAAGAAAAAATGATCATCTGATCGTATATGACCCATATGCGAAGCTTTATCATATGGAGTCCAAGACCAGAGGTGCAGAGGACAGTAAGGAGAAGATCCGCCGTTTCCAGACGGAAATTGAATATATGCGCTGTCATTGGCTGGATATTCTTAAGAACGGAGATCCTTACTATAATAAGAACCTGTCTCTTACCAAATGGAACTATTCTCTGAAGCCGATTCCGGGAATGGAGACTGCGGAAGCAAAGAAAAGACAGAATAAAGAGAAATCAGTAAAAACAGGGAGGAAATCATGCAGGAAGTATCAGTGATTATTCCGAACTTTAACGGTATGGCTTATCTGGATGGTGTGCTGGCAGGAATGGAATGCCAGACTGTAAATAATTTTGAGGTGATCCTGGTAGATAATGGGTCCAGTGATGGAAGCTGTGCTTTTGTAGCTGCCAGATATCCTTGGGTGCATCTGATCGAACTGCCCGAGAATTATGGATTCTGTAAAGCCGTCAATGAGGGAATTAAAGCATCCAGAGCGCCATATGTGCTTCTTTTAAATAATGATATTGAAGTGACAGAGAACTTTATCGAAGAGATGACTTCAGCTATCAAAAGACATCCGAAAGCGTTCTCCTGTGCAGCCAGAATGATCCAGTTTCATGACAGAGACAGACTGGATGATGCAGGAAATTATTACTGTGCACTTGGCTGGGCATATGCGCGGGGTAAAGGAAAAGATATCCATACCTACGAGAAAGAGGAGAAGATTTTTTCCTCCTGTGCAGGTGCTGCTATATATAGAAAGAAGATTTTTGACAAAATCGGGTTATTTGATGAGGAACATTTTGCTTATCTGGAAGATATGGATGTAGGATACAGGGCAAGGATTCACGGATATGAGAACTGGTATGCACCGGATGCTATGGTATATCATGTAGGAAGCGGCACAAGCGGTTCCAGATATAACCAGTTTAAGATCCGCTATTCGTCCAGAAACAATATTTACCTGATATATAAAAATATGCCTCTTCTGCAGATCATTATAAATCTGCCATTCCTTGTGGCTGGATTTGGGATCAAAATTTTGTTCTTTACATTAAAGGGATTTGGTAGAGAGTATATTGCGGGTATTAAAAACGGATTCCAGATCAGCGCAAAGAATCGAAAAGTGTCTTTCAGATTTCGGAATCTGCCGAATTATATAAAAATTCAGCTTGAACTTTGGGTGAATATCTTCCGTCGTTTACGCGGATGATAATTGAAAAAAGCAGAAAAATGTAAAATTGTAACAAAGAAATTCACAGAAATTTTATAAATTTCAGAAGAAGATTTTATTGCTTTTGTAAATCAACTATTATAATATAAGGATACTAAGGTCAAAAATCCTTTTGACCCTGCCGAAAGGCAATGAAAAAATGAGGTGACAAAAGATTGTTAAAAGACAATGAAAAGAATTTCAGTCGTCTCCATATGCTTATTGATACAATTGTGCTGGTACTGTCATATTTTCTTGCCTGGCTGATCCGTTTTGTAGGTCCGATGGCCGCAACTGCAGTCAGAACCAGAAGTTTCCAGCAGTATATGATGATGTTGATTCTTATCATACCTGTTTATCTGCTTTTGTATCAGGCATTTACTCTATACACTCCTATGCGGATGCAGGGGCGCCGACTTGTACTGGCTAATATTATAAAAGCCAATTCGCTCGGGCTCCTTATTCTCATGTTCACATTTTATATGATAGATGAGGGTGACTATTCCCGTTCTACCTATATTATGTTCTATGTGATCAATATCATACTTCAGTGGTGTGTTCGAATGCTGATCTTCACTCTTCTCAGAGATATGCGTGAGAAAGGGCTTAATCAGAAGCAGATGATCTGTGTAGGATACAGCCGTGCAGCAGAGGAATATATTGACCGTGTTCTTGCTAATCCTCAGTGGGGCTATGTGATACGTGGAATACTGGACGACAATGTTGCAGCCGGAACAGAGTATAAAGGAATTAAAGTTCTTGGAAGAATTGCGAATCTTAATATCATACTTCCGGAGAATCGACTGGATGAGATTGCCATTACCCTGGGACTGAGCGAATACTATCGTCTGGAGGAAATTGTGGCACTGTGTGAAAAGTCAGGAGTACACACGAAATTTATTCCGGACTATAATAAAATCATTCCGACGAAGCCTTATACAGAGGATATCCTGGGACTTCCGGTCATCAACATCCGTTATGTGCCATTGAATAATACGTTTAATGCACTGGTCAAGCGGGCTATGGATATTGTAGGATCGATCGTAGGTATTATAGTGACTTCTCCATTGATGCTTCTGATGTGTCTGATTATTAAACTGACTTCACCGGGACCTCTGATCTATAAACAGGAAAGAGTGGGACTTCACAATCAGACATTCTGGATGTACAAATTCCGTTCTATGGAAGTGCAGCCGGAGGCAGAAGAGAAGAAAGCATGGACAGTAAAAAATGACCCAAGAGTAACACCGATAGGAAAGTTTATGCGTCACACCAGTATTGATGAATTGCCGCAGCTTTTCAATATACTGAAGGGCAATATGAGCCTTGTGGGTCCACGACCGGAACGACCGTTTTTTGTAGAGAAGTTCAGGGAAGAAATTCCGAGATATATGGTGAAACACCAGGTACGCCCGGGACTTACAGGATGGGCTCAGGTAAATGGCTATCGTGGAGATACTTCCATAAGGAAAAGGATAGAGTGTGATCTTTATTATATTGAAAACTGGAGTATCGGACTGGACATTAAGATCATATTCCTTACATTTTTTAAGGGATTTATAAACAAGAATGCATATTAAGATAAGGGGAAAGAGTATGGCTAAACCAGGAAAAAAGAGAAAAGTACTGTTTGTGCTTGAGATTATTGTACTGTTACTGTTCATTGGCGGACTGTATGTATATGGACAGATTTCTGCCAGACTGGATAAGATTGAGCAGCCGGAACTGGATCAGGAGAAAGTAATCGTAAACCAAGAAGCACCAAAGATGACAGGCTATAAGACATATGTACTGTTTGGTATTGATACCAGAGGCGAAGGCTCTCAGTATTCTGCGCAGAACAGTGATACAATGATTATTGTGAGCGTAAACAACGATACGAAAGAAGTACGAATGGTATCTGTATACAGAGATACACTTCTGAATATCGGAGATGATACTTATACAAAAGCAAATGCGGCTTATGCGTACGGTGGACCGGAGCAGGCAATTTCCATGCTGAACACTAACCTGGATCTGGATATTTCCGATTATGCAACAGCAGATTTCTCAGCACTTGTAGAAGTTGTTGATGACCTGGGCGGTCTGGATATTCCGTTGTCTTATGCTGAGATCGAGCATATGAATAACTATTGTGTAGAGACTTCCAAACTGACAGGAAAGAGCTACACACCGATCGAGAAACCGGAACCAAAACCGGAAGATCAGGAAGCAACAGTCGGAACTTATCACCTCAATGGTGTGCAGGTAACTTCCTATTGCCGTATCCGTTATACAGCAAGTCTTGATATGGGACGTACGGAACGTCAGAGACGAGTACTTGGAATGCTTTTTGATAAGGCAAAGATAGCTGGACTTTCTTCTATCTTTAAGATCATGGATGATGTTTTCCCAATGGTATCAACTTCTCTTTCCAAACAGGATATTCTGGGACTGATTCCTACTCTGGTAGGATACAAATTTACTGACAGTACAGGTTTCCCACAGAAATATAAATTCTCCAATATCAAGGGAAGTATTATTGTACCTACGGATCTGGAGAACAACGTAGTTGAACTTCATAAGTTCCTGTACGATGATCAGGATTATACGCCATCATCAGAAGTAATCGCCCGCAGCAATAAGATTCTTGAGATTGTTGGCGGAGAGAGCAAACTGGATGATGCTTCAACTGCTACATCACAGAATACGGATACTACAACCACAAATGATACTTTTGTATGGTCCGGTGATAATGGTTATGACGATACCGGTGATGATTATGATTATAGCGGCGGTGATGATTATAGTGGCGGCGATGATTATAGCGGCGGCGGTGATTATAGCGGCGGCGATGATAACAGCGGCGGTGGTGATTATAGCGGCGGCGATGATAACAGCGGCGGTGGTGATTATAGTGGCGGCGATGATAACAGCGGCGGTGATGATTATAGCAGCGGCGATTACGGCGGTGGCGATACTTCCGGAGAAGACGGCGGATATGAAGACAGTGCAGCTTCAGAGGAAGAATAGTACCGGGAAACTAAATAATATTGCTAAAGAGGACCATCCATCGGAAAGGATGGTCCTTTTCAGATAAGGAGAAAAAGATGGATAATGCAGAGAACAGGAAATGGACAGTAGATGTGATCATTCCGACTTACCGTCCAGGCAGAGAATTCGGAGAACTGATCCGCAGGATAGAGGAGCAGGAGTACCGCCCGGACAGGATTCTGGTAATGAATACAGGAGAACAATACTGGAACAGGGAGTGGGAATGCTGTCCGATTCTTGAGGTTCATCATCTGGACCAGAAAGATTTCGACCATGGCGGAACCAGAAGAAGGGCAGCGCAACTGTCTAATGCAGATATCATGATCTTTATGACACAGGATGCACTTCCGGCTGACAGAAAACTGGTTGGGAATCTTGTTCATGCGGTCAGCAGCGATCCTAAGACAGGGGCTGCCTATGCAAGGCAGCTGCCAAAGGCTGACTGCCGCTTTTTGGAACGATATACCCGTTCTTTTAATTACCCGGACCAGTCCTCTGTAAAGAGTCTGAAAGATGTGGATAAATATGGGATTAAGACATATTTCTGTTCTAATGTGTGCGCTGCTTATGACAGAGAAATATATGAAAGAATAGGTGGATTTGTCAGTCGTGCGATTTTTAATGAAGACATGATCTATGCAGGCACGATGGTGCAGAATGGCTATAATGTCGCTTATGCAGCGGACGCGAGGGTATATCATTCTCATAACTATTCAGGAAGACAGCAGTTTCACCGTAATTTTGATCTGGGCGTGTCACAGGCAGAGCATCCGGAAATCTTCGAAGGAGTGCCTTCCGAAGGAGAGGGAATCCGTCTGGTAAAGAAGAGTCTGAGATATCTGATCAGAACGGGACATGTCTGGCTGGTTCCTCAGCTGATATGGCAGAGTGGCATGAAATATGCAGGGTATTTTCTTGGAAAAAGATACAGGAAACTTCCTCGGAAGCTGATTCTGGCATGCACGATGAGCCCTTATTACTGGGATAAAAACGGGCAGAGATAAAAGTTGTCTGTTTACAGAGAAACACAGCAAATATGGACACGGCATTTTACGATAGTTGTCACATTTTGAACACAATTAATTGCTATACTGAACCCAGAATAAAGATAAGGGGGCAGAGTATATGAATGATGAGAGAAACTGGGGCGAAAATCGAGATGATTCTGAACAACAGTTACCCAGATATGAACATTATCAGTTCCAAGAAAAATCCAGAACTGTTTTACCGACATCAGGCCCCTCCGATCATAGAAACCATCAAAAATCTTTTGAGAAGAAGGCAGGAACAACCATTGTATTGGCTGTAATCTTCGGATTGGTGGCATCAGTTGTATTTCAGGCGGTGAATTTTGCAGCAGATAAATATTTGAAGACGGACAGAACTACTACTCAGATTGGAACAACAGAGAGTGTAGAGCTGCAGGGAACGGCAACAGACAGTGAAGACGGGCAGACGACTGCTGAAACTGCTTCAGAGAATGGTACAGTAGCGGCTGTAGCACAGGCTTCCATGCCGTCGGTAGTTGCTATTACAACAGTAAGTGTTCAGGAGATTCCAAGTTTCTTTGGCTATGGTTCACGAAAGTATGAAAGTGCAGCCAGCGGATCAGGAATTATTGTAGGAGACAATGATGATGAACTTCTGATCGCTACTAATAACCATGTGGTTGAAGGAGCTACAACGCTCAGTGTCTGCTTTATAGGAGATGATGTGACAAATGCAGAGACAGAGACTGTAAATGCAGGGGATAACGGAGATCTGAATGTGGAGGATGCGGTCAGTGCCAAGATAAAGGGCACGGATGCCGATAATGATCTGGCAGTAGTTGCAGTGCAAAAATCAGATATTCCGGCCGATACACTGAGTCAGATCAAAATCGCACAGATTGGCAGTTCAGATGACCTTGTAGTAGGTCAGCAGGTGGTTGCTATCGGTAATGCATTAGGTTATGGACAGTCCGTCACCTCAGGCTGGGTCAGCGCACTGAACAGAACCATTTCAACAGAAGATGGAACCAACAGTACAGGTCTGATTCAGACAGATGCAGCAATCAATCCTGGTAACAGTGGTGGTGCGCTTCTGAACATGAAAGGTGAGCTGATCGGTATTAACTCTGCGAAATATGCAGACAGTTCTGTAGAAGGTATGGGATATGCTATTCCAATCTCAAAAGCAAAACCGATTCTTGAGGAACTGATGAACCGCGAGACCAGAGAAAAAGTAGACAGCAGTGAGAAAGGCTATCTTGGAGTTGTGCTTTCCAATATGCCAACAGAGGCAATCCAGATGTATAATATACCGGCAGGGGCATTTGTCAGAGGGGTGGAACAGGATTCACCTGCTCAGAACGGAGGTATCTGCAAAGGTGATATCATCGTGAAGTTTGATGGACAGAAGGTAAGCGATGGTGATGATCTGTTGGATAAGCTACAGTATTATAAAGCCGGTGAGACAGTAGAGGTTGTTGTGGCACGAGCAGACAGTGGCGAATATAAAGAGAGTACCATAGAAGTGAGACTGGGAACAAGAACAGACAGTGAATAAAATAAGTTTATGAAAGGCAGGACACCGTCAGATGGCGGTGTCCTTGTTGCTGTTTGACCGTTCTGTGCAATGGGGATAGTATATATTATAATTTAATAAAACTTTCATTTTGTGATAGGGACAGAATATGGTATAATCTAAAGCAAGCTTTAATAAATAACGGCAGTATACCTACTGTGATTTGAAATAATTAAGTATCAGAAAGGAGTCATCATGAGCAGAGATTATAATGATGATGAGATAATAGAAAAAGTCGAAGCAGACGAAGATGAAAAGAATGAATACAACAAAGAGGACAGAGAAAACGGGCCGGAGAAATTTTGTTTTCTCTGTCGCAGACCAGAGAGCAAAGCAGGCCCGATGATCGAACTGCCAAATAATATACATATTTGTACAGATTGTATGCAGAAGAGTTTTAATTCTATGAACCAGCAGTTTAATGAGGGTAAGTTCAATTATTCAGATCTGCTGAATATGCCAAATGTAAGTATGATCGATCTTAGCAGTTTTCAGAATCCGGTACAGCAGCCTAAGAAGGAAAAAAAGAAAAAGAAACAGAAGGAGCCGGTTTTAGATCTGAAGAATATTCCTGCTCCGCACAAAATTAAGGAGACACTTGATCAGTATGTGATTGGTCAGGAGAAAGCTAAGAAGGTAATGTCCGTGGCTGTCTACAATCATTATAAACGTGTGGCGACAGATACCATGGATGAGATAGAGATCGAGAAATCCAATATGCTGATGATCGGACCGACAGGATGTGGTAAAACCTATCTGGTAAAAACACTTGCAAAGCTTCTGGACGTACCGCTTGCGATTGCAGATGCCACTTCTCTTACAGAAGCGGGTTATATTGGAGATGATATTGAGAGTGTTGTATCCAAGCTGCTGGCTGCTGCGGACAATGATGTAGAGCGTGCAGAACATGGAATTATTTTTATTGATGAAATTGACAAGATCGCAAAGAAGAAAAATACTAATCAAAGAGATGTCAGCGGTGAAGCAGTACAGCAGGGAATGCTTAAACTTCTCGAAGGAAGTGAAGTAGAAGTTCCTGTAGGTGCTAACAGTAAGAATGCAATGGTACCGCTTGTAACTGTAAATACACGTAATATTCTGTTCATTTGCGGAGGTGCTTTCCCTGATCTGGAAAATATCATCAAGGAGAGGCTGAATAAGCAGGCATCCATCGGATTCTATGCAGATCTTAAAGATAAATATGACAATGATCCGCATTTACTCCAGAAGGTGACAGTGGAGGATATCCGAAACTTCGGAATGATCCCTGAGTTTATCGGACGACTTCCGATTATTTTTACTCTGGACGGACTGTCAGAGGACATGCTTGTGAAGATTCTGCAGGAACCGAAGAATGCGATACTCAAACAATACCAGAAGCTTCTGGCCCTGGATGAGGTTAAACTGGAGTTTGAAGATGGTGCACTTCATGCGATTGCGGCAAAGGCACTTGAACGAGATACCGGTGCAAGAGCGCTTCGCGCGATCCTGGAGGAATATATGCTGGATATCATGTATGAAATTCCTAAGGATGACAGCATAGGAGAGGTAGTGATTACAAGAGAATATATTGAAGGAAACGGAGGCCCGAGAATCCTGCTTCGCGGACAGGAGTCTCCGCTGCTGGAGGATACTCACTGATAACACAGCATTAATGTAGCAGAAAGGGGAAGATATTATGGCTGCAGAATTTTTTGATGGATTGGTTAAAACATTATCAAAAACAACAAAAGAATTAGGGAAGACAACAAAGGAATTAGGTGCCCGTGCAGAGCAGACTATCGAAGCGCAGAAAATCCGAAATAAGATTGCAGGAGAAGAGCGTATCATTGAGAAGATCAAAGAGGATATTGGAGATGTTATTTACAGAAGGCATTCCGGAGGGGATGGAATTGATAATGAACTGAGTTCTTTATGCCAGGAAATTGATCAGCACTATCTGAAAATCAGAGAATACAGGGACAATGCCGCAAATATTAAAGGACAGAAAATCTGCCCGTCCTGTGAGAGAGAAGTGGATATCACGGTAAGCTTCTGTCCATATTGTGGAACACCATGTCCTACCCCGGAACCAGCAGATGATGTAGAGGGAGATGCCGTACAGCCGGAGGAACCCGCCGAAGGGAGTAATGACTCTGAGAAGGTGCAGACAGAAGAGGCACAGCCAGCTGAATCGGAACAGCCAGTGGAAGAGCAGCAGGAGAAAGAAGAAACAGTGGAAGAAGCGTCTGCAGAGGAACAGTCTGTAGAGGCACAGGAAACATCAGCAGAGGAAACTGTTGAAGTGAAGGAAGAATAATACAGACGAAACTGGGCGAATCAGGGAAGCTTTCTGACTCAATTGTGAAAAAATATGAATAGCCGTTGTACTGAGAAATAGATTTTTCATTTAAGTACAGCGGCTTTTTCTTTAAAGAAAAATTAAAAAAATGGGAACTCCTTTTAAAAGGAATTCCCATAAATAAAAATAATGCAGAAGATGGGACTTGAACCCACACGATATTGCTACCACAGGCACCTGAAGCCTGCGCGTCTGCCAATTCCGCCACTTCTGCATTTCTTATTTATCAATCGCTCTCTCGCGACTGCTCATTTATAATAACCGATGTATAGATAAAAGTCAATAGCTTTTTTGAAATTTTTTTTATTTTTTTTATAGTATCCTCAAAATACACAATTTGTTACACAGGGTTTCAAATAGATAGGGCATTCATGCTTGCACGATAAGTGTTCTATATTTGATCTGCTCCACAGGAATATCCGCTTGACTTTTACAAAAAAGTTTTTATAACCAACATAATTATTTTTAGTGTCTTATAAGGTTGAAAAAAGCACTTTACTGTGATACAATCTTGAAGATTTAGGAAAAAATAAGTGATAGACACAATAAAGATAAGAAAGGGAGATTGTATGAAAGCATTTCTGATATTAGAAGATGGCCATGTGTTCAAAGGTACAAGCATTGGTTCGACAAGAGACGTTATCAGCGAAATCGTCTTTAATACTTCCATGACAGGTTATCTGGAGGTAATGACCGACCCTTCCTATGCAGGACAGGCAGTATGTATGACCTATCCCCTCATTGGGAACTACGGAATCTGTTATGATGACCAGGAGTCATCAAAACCATGGGTGGACGGTTTTATTGTCCGCGAATTATCCCGTGTCCCAAGTAATTTCAGAAGCGTGGACACGATTCAGCATTTCTTAACAAAACATGATATTCCAGGTATTGCCGGAATTGATACCAGAGCATTAACGAAGATCCTTCGTGAGAAAGGTACCATGAACGGTATGATCACCGTCAATGAAAATTACGACTTAGATACAATTATCCCCCAGTTAAAAGCATATACAACAGGCAAGGTAGTAGAGAAAGTAACATGCCGTGAAAAAGAAATCTTAAAAGGCGACGGCCCGAAGGTAGCACTTCTCGACCTTGGTGCAAAGAGAAATATCGCACGTTCCCTCAATAAGAGAGGATGCGAGGTAACTATTTATCCGGCACTTACATCCGCAGAAGAAATCCTGAAGGACAATCCGGACGGCATCATGTTAAGCAACGGCCCTGGAGATCCAAAGGAATGTACTTCCATTATAAAGGAAATAAAAAAATTATATGATTCCGATGTTCCGATCTTTGCAATCTGCCTTGGACATCAGTTGATGGCTCTTGCAACAGGCGGAGATACCCATAAGATGAAATATGGACACAGAGGTGGAAATCATCCGGTCAAAGATCTTGCAACAGGACGTGTTTACATCTCCTCACAGAACCATGGCTACGTAGTAGATGCAGAGGGACTTGAGGCAAAGAACATTGCGAAACCTGCATTCATCAATGTTAACGATAGAACAAACGAAGGTATGGCATATGAAGGAAAGAACATTTTCACTGTTCAGTTCCATCCGGAGGCATGCCCGGGACCGCAGGATTCCAGTTACCTGTTTGACAGATTTATGGATATGATGGGAGGAAATAAATAATGCCAAGAAATAAAGACATTAAAAAAGTACTTGTAATTGGTTCCGGCCCGATTATCATCGGCCAGGCAGCAGAGTTTGACTATGCAGGAACACAGGCCTGCCGTTCTCTGAAAGAAGAGGGCATCGAAGTTGTTCTTCTCAACTCCAACCCTGCAACCATCATGACAGATAAAGATATTGCTGACAGAGTTTACATTGAGCCTCTGACAGTAGAAGTAGTAGAGCAGTTAATCCTCAAAGAGAAACCGGACAGCGTTCTCCCTACACTGGGTGGCCAGGCAGGTCTGAACCTTGCCATGGAGCTGGATGAGAAAGGTTTCCTCAAAGAGCATAATGTAAGACTGATCGGTACCACAGCTCAGACCATCAAGAAAGCTGAGGACCGTCAGGAATTCAAAGATACCATGGAGAAGATCCATGAGCCGGTTGCAGCGTCCAAAGTTGTTACAACTGTAGAAGATGGTCTTGCATTTACAAACACCATCGGTTATCCGGTAGTTCTTCGCCCTGCTTACACACTTGGTGGAAGCGGCGGTGGTATCGCACATAACGAATATGAACTTCGTGAGATCCTTGAGAATGGTCTTCGTCTTTCACGTGTTGGTGAAGTACTGGTAGAGCGCTGTATCGCAGGATGGAAAGAGATTGAATACGAAGTAATGCGTGACAGTGCAGGAAACTGCATCACAGTCTGCAACATGGAGAATATCGACCCGGTTGGTGTTCACACAGGTGACTCCATCGTAGTTGCTCCGTCCCAGACACTTGGAGATAAAGAATATCAGATGCTCCGTACTTCAGCCCTGAACATCATCACAGAGCTTGGAATCACAGGCGGATGTAACGTTCAGTACGCTCTGAAACCGGACAGCTTTGAATATTGCGTTATCGAGGTTAACCCACGTGTAAGCCGTTCCTCTGCACTTGCAAGTAAGGCAACTGGTTACCCGATCGCAAAAGTTGCAGCAAAGATCGCTCTGGGTTACACACTGGATGAGATCCCGAATGCAATCACAGGAAAAACATATGCAAGTTTCGAGCCAATGCTTGACTACTGCGTAGTTAAAATCCCAAGACTTCCATTCGATAAATTTATCACTGCAAAGAGAACTCTTACTACTCAGATGAAAGCTACCGGTGAGGTTATGAGTATCTGCCATAACTTCGAAGGTGCCCTGATGAAAGCTATCCGTTCTCTGGAGCAGCACGTAGACAGCCTGATGTCCTACGATTTCACACAGCTTACAGATGAGGAACTCCTTGCAGAGCTGGAAATCGTAGATGACCGCAGAATCTGGAAGATCGCAGAAGCAATCCGCCGTGGTATGCCACAGTCTATGCTTCACGACATCACACAGATTGACATCTGGTTTATCGACAAGATCGCAATCCTTGTAGGTATGGAAAATGCCCTCAAGACCAGAAAGCTCACAAAAGAACTTCTCCTTGAAGCAAAACGTATGGAATTCCCGGATTACATCGTTGCACGTCTGACAGGCAAAACAGAAGAAGAGATCAAAGCTCTCCGTGAAGAGTATCAGATCAAAGCAGCATACAAGATGGTTGATACCTGCGCAGCAGAGTTTGCGGCAGCAACACCATATTACTATTCTGTATACGGCGATGAAGGCACAGAAAACGAAGCAGTAGCAACACCGGATAAGAAGAAAATCCTGGTACTTGGTTCCGGTCCGATCCGTATCGGTCAGGGTATCGAGTTCGATTTCTGCTCCGTACACTGTACATGGGCATTCGCAAAAGAAGGCTATGAAACAATCATCATTAACAATAACCCGGAAACAGTAAGTACAGACTTCGATATCGCAGATAAACTGTATTTCGAGCCTCTGACACCGGAAGATGTTGAGAATGTAGTAAATATCGAGAAACCGGACGGAGCAGTTGTACAGTTCGGTGGACAGACAGCGATCAAACTGACAGAAGCACTTACAAAGATGGGTGTTAAGATCCTCGGAACATCTGCTGAGAACGTAGACGCAGCAGAGGACCGTGAGCTCTTCGACGAAATCCTTGAGCAGTGCCAGATTCCGAGACCAAAGGGACATACTGTATTTACAGCAGAGGAAGCGAAGAAAGCAGCCAATGAACTTGGTTATCCGGTTCTGGTTCGTCCTTCTTACGTACTTGGTGGACAGGGTATGAGAATCGCTGTAAGTGATGAGGATGTAGAAGAGTACATCGGTGTGATCAACCAGATCGCACAGGAACACCCGATTCTTGTAGATAAATACCTGATGGGTAAGGAAATTGAAGTCGATGCAGTATGTGACGGCGAGGACATCCTGATCCCTGGTATCATGGAGCATATCGAACGTGCCGGAATCCATTCCGGTGACAGTATCTCCGTATACCCGGCTAAAACCATCAGCGCAAAAGCAAAAGAAACAATCGCAGAATACACCAAACGTCTTGCAAGAGCACTGCATGTTATCGGTATGATCAACATTCAGTTCATTGTTCTTGGTGATGACGTATATGTAATCGAAGTTAATCCGCGTTCCAGCCGTACTGTACCGTACATCAGTAAGGTAACAGGAATCCCGATCGTTCCGCTTGCAACTAAAGTAATCCTTGGATACAAACTGAAAGACATGGGTTATGAACCGGGACTTCAGCCGGAAGCAAAACACTATGCAATTAAGATGCCAGTATTCTCCTTCGAGAAGATCCGCGGTGCTGATATCAGCCTTGGACCGGAAATGAAATCTACAGGTGAGTGCCTTGGTATTGCTGAGACATTCAACGAAGCACTTTACAAAGCATTCATCGGAGCCGGTATCCGTCTTCCGAAATACAAGAACATGATCATCACAGTTAAGGATGAAGACAAACAGGATATTATTCCGATCGCAAGAAGATTCGAAGCACTTGGCTACAGAATCTACGCTACATTAGGAACTGCAAAAGTTCTCAAAGAGAACGGAATCAAAGTTATCCGTACCAACAAACTGGAGCAGCCTGCACCGAACCTTATGGACCTTATCCTTGGTCATAAGATCGACGTTGTCATCGATACTCCGCCACAGGGTGTGGAACATCAGAAAGATGGCTTTGTTATCAGACGTAATGCCATTGAGACAGGCGTTAATGTCCTTACTTCTCTGGATACAGCAGAAGCACTGGCAACCAGCCTTGAGAACACAGACCTGAATAAATTGTCACTGATCGATATTGCGACTATTGCAAGAAGATAATTTTATCAGTTGGTAAATAGAAAATGATAAAGACAGCAGCCGTATTTTTCCATTAGGGAGACAGCGGTTGCTGTTTTCGTATTATCCAGAGGATGCTGTAATAGTTCCGGACAGTATTTGTTCAGAGAGTTCTGCCCGACATTAAAGCCCAAATTCCATTGCCACAGACAATCTGGAATGAATTTTGTCAGCGTTACTGAGAACGGAGTGAACAGCAACAATTTTACGTAGAATTAACATGAAAACCACAAATTACAGTTGTGCCGGAGTGATAGTGTGTAATATAATCATATGGGCAGATAAAAGAAAACAGATAGCTGCATTAAGAAAGGAAAGAATATGGATTTTATTGAACTGTTAAAGGTCATTTTCCTTGGTATTGTGGAGGGAATCACAGAATGGCTCCCGATCAGCAGCACCGGACATATGATCCTTGTGGATGAATTTCTGAAACTGAACGTAACAGAGGATTTCAAGAACCTGTTTTTCGTAGTGATCCAGCTTGGCGCGATCCTTGCGGTCGTAGTTCTTTACTGGAATAAGCTGTGGCCGTTTTACATCAGACCAATTTCAAAGAAGCAGCAGGCGATTCTTAACAGACACGGTGCAGTGTCCAGAGGAATCCTTACTTTTATTGAGAAGTTCTGCGACAAAGAGAAATGGGTACTCTGGTTTAAGATCGTAGTAGCCTGTATCCCGACAATCGTTATCGCACTTCCATTTAACGATATCATTGAAGAGAAATTTAATAACTATGTAGTTGTTGCCATTGCTCTGATCGTATATGGTATTCTTTTCATTATTATCGAGAATTATAACAAGAAAAGAAGACCAACCTGTACAAATCTGGAAGATCTGTCATTCAAGACAGCATTTATTATCGGTCTGTTCCAGGTACTCTCTGTAGTTCCGGGTACATCCCGTTCCGGCTCCACCATCATCGGAGGTATCCTTGCAGGAACATCCCGTACAGTGGCAGCAGAATTTACTTTCTTCCTGGGAATCCCGGTTATGTTCGGAGCCAGTCTCCTGAAAATTGTGAAATTCGGATTCGCCTTTACAGGAACAGAAGTAATGATATTGATCGTGGGTATGGTGGTAGCTTTCGTAGTTTCCATTATCGCGATTAAATTCCTGATGGGATACATAAAGAAACACGACTTCAAAGCATTCGGATGGTACAGAATCGTACTTGGTATTCTGGTACTTGGATATTTTATCGGAAAGAGTATTCTTGGATAAAAAACTTATAATGCGGAAAGACGATCATGGAAAGAAATTTTAAGAATGAATAAGAAAAGCCTTGCTGTATAAGGCGGCATGTACGTAAAAACGTATGTCCCCGACAGCAGGGCTTTTTCTATATGTAGATAAGTTCACCAGTATCAGCGGTGTCATAACCTGTAAGATGCTGAATTTCTGTTTTAAAATCTTCAGACTGTACAATCTCCACAAGTGCAGAGAAACCTGGCTTTTTCACAGATTCCGCAGGAATTGCCAGATACATATGCATGGTGGTGACAGGGACAAAATCAAGCCCCGGAAAATACCGTGCGATCATTTCTTCCCCAAAAGCCACATTTGCTCTGTGTTCGAAAACAGCTGATGCAGCAGACATATCAGAAACGGCTTCATTTCTGTATCCACTGATCTTCTCAGTAGAAATCAGACGTTCTTTTAGCAGACGATCGAGATAAACTCTGCGGGCGCTTCCTTTTTCGCGATTAATAAATACAATCTCCGGATTCGTCAGGTCTTCCACAGAAGAAATCCTTTCGGGATTTCCGGCCTGTACATAGAAGCCGGTGGAGTATTTATATAAGGAAAGAAGTGCCAGCGGGATTCCGGGAACCAGATGACGGATATCGTCTATATCCAGACTGGTGGCAGCAATATGTGCTTTCTCAAAATACAGGGCATAAAGTCCATTATAATCATTCATATGAGATTGCAGGACAGGAAGTCCCTCAGGATGAGCAGACATTCTGCCAAGAAGAAGCTCCAGAGCAGCAGAGGTCTGACCGCCTAAAATGATACCGCTGGAATGAAGCAGATAATCCCTTTTAAGCAGAGAGCTTTCAGGTTCAAAATTAGCAGCAGTGTATGGAAGATTTCTCTCAGTTCCCGAAACAAATCCGGTATTAGCCGAAGCGCCGGAAACAGAAATCCCGGAAAAACCAGAAGCAGTTCTGGAAAATCCGGAATTTCCAGAATTACCTGAACTGCTTCTGTTAAGATACTGCGATAACTGCTCTTCACTGACCCTGAGCTGCTTTCCTATTTTGGAAGACTCCAGCTCACCGCGCTTGATAAGTTCATAGACCGTCGTCTTCTTGATCTTCAGACGGTCTGCGACTTCCTGAGCTGTGTAAAGCTTATTCATCAATACCTACCATAACATTAGTAGCTTTGATCACTGCATAAGCATCAGAACCAACTTTCAGGTTTAATTCTTCAACTGCTGCGCAGGAGATTGTAGCTGTGATGATATTTCCGCCGCCGATATCAATAGAAACGATGGAGTTTACTGCTCCGTTATTGATGCTTACTACTTTACCTTTTAACTGATTACGTGCACTTAATTTCATGATAATTACCTCACTGTTTATTAGTTTTTTCTATATATGTCTTTGATACCAGGACAAAGGCCGGAAAGTCGCTTCTGGCAGTAAATAATAAGGCTTTCGGCTTGCTATCATTTATATGATAACATATACAAATAAAATTGACAAGAATGCAAAAGTTTTGTACAATAGACACAAAAGGAAACAAAACAGAATTAAACTAAACAAAACTAAACGAAAGGCGGTAAAAAACATGAGAAAGAAATTTATTGCAGCAATGATGGCAGGAGCACTGAGCGTAGGAATGCTCAGCACAGGAGTTTTTGCAGCAGAAACATCTGATTTAAAAGGTGAAGTCAACACATTCATCGCAGCAAGCTTAAGTAATGCTATGGAAGAAATCCAGAAAGATTTTAATGAGACATACCCTGATGTTGAAATTCTTTACAATGCAGACAGCTCAGGCACATTACAGACACAGATCGAAGAAGGCGCACGCTGCGATATCTTTTTCTCAGCAGCTGACAAACAGATGGACGCTCTGGTAGATGAAGACCTGGCTAAGAAAGATACTGTAGAAGATATTCTTGAGAACAAAGTCGTTCTGATCAAACCTAAGGATGGCGAAACAAAAGTTACAGGATTTGAGAATATTACAGATGCAGCTAACATCGCACTTGCTGGTGACAGCGTTCCTGTTGGACAGTACTCCAGAGAAATCTTTGAGAACCTTGGAATTACAGATGAAGTAAACAAGATGGAAATCAACGAAGGTAAGAACGTATCTGAAGTTCTTGCAGCAGTAAGTGAAGGAAGTAATGAGATCGGTATCGTTTATGCTACAGATGCAGCTTCCGTTGCTGACAAAGTAGACATTATCGCAGAAGCTCCGGCAGAAGCACTGAATACACCGGTTCTTTATCCTGTAGGTCTTATCGAAGACAAAGAAGCATCTGATGATGATACAGCAGCTGCAGAAGCATTCCTTGAGTACATCAAATCTGATGACGCTATGAAAGTATTCGAAAAGTACGGATTCTCCGCATACAAAGCAGACGATGCTGACGCTGCAGAGGAAGAAGATGCAGAAGCTACAGAAGAAGCAGATGACACAGAAGCTGATACAGAAACAACAGAGGAAGCTAAATAAGAATGAGTGAATTTCTGGCGGAAATAAACTGGAGTCCTTTATGGATTTCGTTAAAAACAGGTTTTACAGCTACTGTGATCGCATTCTTTCTGGGAATATTCTTTGCGAGACTGGTAATGAAAATGAAACCTGTTTCCAGAGGCATCCTGGATGGTATCTTGACCATGCCTCTGGTACTTCCACCGACAGTGGCCGGTTTCCTTCTGCTTCTGCTGTTCAGTCTGAGACGGCCATTCGGAGCGTTTCTGCTGGATAATTTTGATATTAAGATTGTACAGACCTGGAAAGGATGCGTGATCGCAGCTTCCGTGATCGCATTTCCACTGATGTATCGAAATGCACGTGCTGCATTTGAGCAGGTGGATGTGAATCTGATCGCAGCGGGCAAGACTCTTGGCATGAGTGACAGAAGAATCTTCTGGACAGTTGTCATGCCGGCAGCAGGACCTGGAATCGCATCGGGTACTGTTCTTGCATTTGCCAGAGCAATCGGAGAGTATGGTGCAACATCCATGCTTGCAGGCAACATCCTCGGTAAGACCAGAACGGTTTCTGTTGCCATTGCTTCAGAGACAGCATCAGGAAACTATGGAATGGCCGGTTTCTGGGTGGTTGTGATCTTGATCATTTCGTTTGTGATCGTTGCGGCGATTAATATCGTTTCCGGTAAGGGAATGAAGATGGGCAGGTGGATGTAATGGCAGTCAGTGTAGATATTGAGAAGAAACTTCACGGATTTACCCTGAGAGTAAAGCTGGAGAGTCATGGTTCTCCAATGGGAATCCTTGGAGCATCCGGAAGCGGAAAAAGCATGACACTGCGCTGCATTGCAGGAATCCAGACACCGGACTCAGGAAGAATTGTTGTAAATGACAAGGTTCTTTTTGATTCAGAGAAGAAGATCAATCTGAAACCGCAGGAGAGAAAGGTTGGCTACCTTTTTCAGAACTATGCACTTTTTCCTACTATGACAGTAGAGAAGAATATTGCATGCGGATACAGGGGAGATAAGAAGCAGCTTCAGGAAAAAGTAGCAGATTACATAGAGCGTTATCAGCTTAAAGGTTTGGAGAAGCGCTATCCGGGACAGCTTTCCGGAGGCCAGCAGCAGCGAGTTGCGCTGGCACGAATGATGATCGGAGAGCCGGAAGTTATTCTTCTGGATGAACCGTTCTCTGCGCTGGATGGATATCTGAAAGACATCATGCAGCGTGATATGCAGAACTTCCTGAAAGAGTATACAGGTGATATGATCTTGGTAACTCACAGCCGTGACGAGGCTTATAAGTTCTGCGGACATCTGACGATCCTGGACAGTGGACAGGCACTCACTACAGGAGAAACAAAGAAACTTTTTGAGAGACCTGGTATTCTGCAGGCAGCCAGACTGACCGGATGTAAGAATTTTTCAACTGTACAGAAGATGGGAGAACACAGCGTTTATGCAGTGGACTGGGATCTGATGTTACAGACAAAAGATGTGGTAGCGGATGATGTTACTCATGTGGGAATCCGCGGTCATTGGATGAAAGGCTCATCTGAGGGCGGAGAGAACCATATGGAAGTAGAAGTTGTGGAATATATTGAAACGACCTTTGAACATCAGTATTTACTGAAGAATAAGAAAGGCGGAGACTGTCAGCCAGTGTGGTGGATGTGTCCGAAAGGAGACTTCGAGGAAGATCCTCAGACCAAAGTTCCGAAATATATTTATTTCCCGGCAGAGCATCTGATGCTGTTAAAAGAAGCAAAATAGAATCCATAAAGAATAAAAATAGAAGCGCTATATCTTAGACAGATTCTCTTTACTGATCATTCAGTAGAGAGTAGAGCTATCAGACAGATATAGCGCTTTTGGCTTTGGTAAGATTAGCAATCAATATCTTATGGTTATTTCAAAGATATGGAGACGTTTTGGTGGTTTGTAACTGAAAAAACAGCAGTTTCCGAATTACGATGGATGACTCTGAGAATATTTGATATAATCCACAACCATCATCGCCAGCTTAAATGTCAGAGCATCTTCAAATGCACGGATATCCAGTCCAAATTTTCTCTGAAGTTTCTCAAATCGGTAAACCAGTGTGTTTCTATGTACGTAGAGCTGCCTGGAAGTTTCTGAGAGATTCAGGTTATTTTCAAAGAAAGTACGGATGGTGATCAGCGTCTCCTCATCAATAGAATCCAGAGTTTCTTCTTTAAAAATCTCATCAATAAACATTTCACAGATAGAAACCGGGAGCTGGTAGATCAGTCTGCCGATTCCAAGCTGGTTATATCCGAATACATTCTTCTCAGCATAGAAGATCTTACCGACTTCAAGGGCTGTATGAGCTTCTTTATACGCATCAGGAAGCCTTGTGATATCCTCTGCTAGATTACTGTAAGCTACCCAGGCAGAAGTCATTGCTTCGGTATTTAACATATCTACAAGCATACATGCGATAGAGTCCAGATCCTCATAGGTTTCTGTGGACTGTAATTCTCTGATAATGATAATTCCGGTATCATCAATCGCAGTGATGAAATCTTTGGTACGTGCGGAAAAGATATTCCGAATCGTGGCAAGAGCATTCTCGTCCTTGCTCTGCTTTGTCTCAACCAGAAATACAGCTCGCTGTACGGAAGTTGCAATATGCAGTTTTTTTGCACGGTTAAAAGCATCCACTTCAGAGTAAGAACCAAGAAGTAAATTTTGCATAAATGTATTTTTATCATTTTTCTCAGCATAGGCAGTCAGAAGGGTTTGGACCTGGCATACTGCGAGTTCACCAATAGTAGAAGTACTTTCTCCCTTACCCCACACGATCAGGATATAGGAAGTTGAATGATTCTCTGTAATTTTATACAGGCAGCTGCTTGTATTTGATACACAAAGTGCACTGCTCTGGCGGAATTCCTCCAGTTTGGATTCAGCAGGAAGTTTCTTATCACAGGTAGAAACAAAAATATTATTATCAGCATCAATCAGGCAGAAATCAAGCTGACTGATATTTTTCCAGTCTGTCAGGCATTTCTGCAAAATCTGTTGTATTTTCATAAATAGTCCCTTTCGTTGATCAAGTCATTTCTTTATTAGTTCGTTTTTTCTTAAGCATTAGAAACTTTTTTACTGATTTGTTCAGTCTGGCATACTGCTTTCATTTCATAATGCCTGTGGGTCATACTGCCTTTAAGATCTGCTCTGCAAATTTCGAACCCTTATTTCTTTCTTATTATAACATAAAAACCCGGGGAGAAGTTCCCCGGGTTCTGAAAAGATTTCTAAAATTAGTTAGTAATAACAAGCTCTGTTTCTTTGTCGAAGAAATGAGATTTTTCCATATCAAATGCGAATTTGATCGGATCTCCTGTTTTAGCTGTTGTACGAGGATCAACTCGTGCTGTAACCTGAGTTCCGTTTACATCGAAGTATAAGAATACTTCAGCTCCGAGAAGCTCGTAAACTTTAACTACGGATGTCATCGGTGCGCTTGGAGAAGCTTCGATAAACATCTGAGAATCATGAATATCTTCTGGACGGATACCAAGAACAACAGTTTTTCCTACATAGCCGCCATCTTTAAGAGCTTTTGCTTTAGCAGCCGGGATAACCAGTTCATGCTCGCCAACTTTAGCGATAAGGTTGCCGCCTTTTTCAGAGATAACAGCGTCAAGGAAGTTCATCTGCGGGGATCCCATGAATCCTGCAACGAATAAGTTGCCTGGTTTCTGATACAGGTTCTGTGGTGTATCTACCTGCTGAACAACACCATCTTTCATAACAACGATTCTGGTACCAAGAGTCATAGCCTCTGTCTGGTCATGTGTTACATAGATGATTGTAGCGCCCAGTCTCTGATGGATCTTGGAGATTTCGATACGCATCTGTACACGAAGTTTAGCATCCAGGTTGGAAAGAGGCTCATCCATAAGGAATACCTTAGGATTACGAACGATAGCACGTCCCATAGCAACACGCTGTCTCTGTCCACCGGAAAGAGCCTTCGGTTTACGGTCGAGAAGTTTCTCAAGGTCAAGGATTCTGGCTGCTTCTCTAACAGCTTTGTCAATCTGGTCTTTCGGAACTTTACGAAGTTTCAGACCAAATGCCATGTTATCATATACTGTCATATGAGGATACAGAGCGTAGTTCTGGAATACCATTGCGATATCACGGTCTTTAGGCTCTACATCGTTCATAACTTTATCGCCGATTTTTAATGTACCGCTGGAGATTTCTTCCAGACCAGCAACCATACGAAGAGTAGTAGATTTACCACATCCTGAAGGTCCTACGAAAATGATGAATTCTTTATCTTCGATCTCCAGGTTGAAATCTTTAACTGCCTGGAAACCATTTGGGTAAGTTTTGTTAATGTGCTGTAATGATAAGCTTGCCATGATTATTCTTCCTCCAAATTTAATTTCATATTGTTTTTGCTGATTGATTACTCGTTTTTTTCATCTGTAGACAGTATAGCGAAAAGGAGGAGGGATGGCTAGAGAAGAATCGTACAAAGATTTTTTTGGTTTTTTGACAATCTGACGAAAAGCCCGGACGGGCATTCGGGGATTCCGTCAAACTGTCAAAAGACATGAGAAAAACGCAGGACAAAATGACGAAATTTTGCCTGCGCTTTTCGGAAATTGTGTTAGAATATGGTCCTTTTTTACTATTGTATCCTAAGCTCCTGACAGAACGAACAGCTAGGTGAGAGACTACGGATATAGTACAGGTGAAAACGCAGGGTACTTAAAAGAAAGCAAAGTATCAGGAAGCATTTTGCGCAAATTCTGTATTGACCAGTTCTGCATATGGCGTGCGCTTATTTAGCTCTCCTGCATCTTCCAGGATATCCTGAAGCAATTCAAATCCATCCTGCCCGAATACCAGATTCTCTTTCCAGGTATCCTGATCATAATAACGTTTTACAATAGCAGTGACAGTATCCAGATCTGTCTCCGGGAACTGCGGTTCGATCACTTCAGCAATTTCTTCCGGAGTATGACTCTGGACATAATCCATACCTTTCTGCAGGGCATCGGTAAATTTCTGCATGATATCAGGATTCTTTTTCATATAACTGGTTTTGGCACTGTAAGAAGTATACGGCACATAACCAGAGTCAACTCCAAGGGATGCAACAACATATCCCGCTCCCTGCTTCTCAAGAGCAGTGGCAGACGGCTCAAATTCAACAGTGAAATCCGCCGAATCATCCCCGGTAAAAGCGGCGGCAGTAGCGCCGAAGTCAATACTCTGGTCAATAGACAGGTCTTTCTGCGGGTCAAGGCCGTTCTGTTTCAGAATATACTCGAATACCATTTCCGGCATGCCGCCTTTGCGGCCGCCAAGAACTTTCCTGCCCTTCAGATCTTCCCATTTAAAATCCGGCATTTCTTCTCTTGCCACAAGGAAATTTCCGGCTCGCTGGGTAAGCTGCGCAAAATTCACAACAGGATCAGTAGCTCCTTCCTGATAGGCATAGATAGATGCTTCTGCTCCCATAAATCCGATATCTGCCTCACCGGAAATCAGAGCAGTCAGAACTTTATCCGCACCGAATCCAGTTATCAATGTCAGATCCAGACCTTCTTCCGAAAAATATCCCTCTTCGATTGCCACATACTGTGGCGCATAGAAGATTGAGTGTGCGACTTCATTCAACGTAACTTTCGTAAGTTTTTCCTCTCCCCCATCCTTCTCTGCAGC
>CAKRWH010000006.1:0-124662 GCA_934416185.1 uncultured Blautia sp.
ACTTTCTCATAAGGCAAGTTATCGGCAGTGCTAGTATTTTTTTCTTCTCTATATTTAGTGGCAAATATCGCAAAAATAGTAGCCTTGTAAAATTGAGAAATTTGTCTGCAGAGTGGGTTGAAGTTTTTTGAAATATTCATCTATTATATTGTGATAAGTGAGTTGGAAGAACTTACTGATAAGGAACAGAGGATAGAAGAATGACTGTACTTAAAAAGACTATCAGAATATTGTGAAGCAGAGGATAAGTATTCGAATGGTCCTGAATGTGACGAAGTACTATGTAGATATTTATTATAACAGCTGTATAGGAGAACGTGTATATGCAATATTTCCGGAGGCCAGTAACCAGCATGGGAAGCAATCCTGTCCGGGGGCGAATTTGAAGGTTCATTGTAGTTCTTGGCATTTGGGAAGACGCGTTATGAGCCGAGCGTTTCACTGTCTGAGCGAAGTCTGCAACGGAGCGAGTTTGAGAGAGCGGCTCATGTTTTTAGCGGCTTCCCAAATGCCTAGAAATACAATGGTTCTGAAACTGAGCCCCCGGACAGGATTGCTTCCCATGCGTCCCTTCTCACAACAAACTTTTTAAAATTTTCCCATATCCCGACTTGAAATAAGAAAGCCTCTGACGTATAATAAACCCGAAAGTAGAAAGGCGCTGCTTTTAAGCAGGGTCTTTTTTTACAGATTTTGAATATATGATAAATTCAGGAGTGAAAAAGTTATGGCTAAGATCAGAACAAGATTTGCACCAAGCCCTACAGGCAGAATGCATGTTGGAAATTTAAGAACAGCATTATATGCATACCTTATTACTAAACATGAAGGCGGAGATTTCATCCTCCGTATTGAAGATACAGACCAGGAACGTTATGTAGAAGGTGCCGTAGACATTATCTACCGTACCCTTGCAAAGACAGGACTTCTCCACGATGAAGGTCCGGACAAGGATAAAGGGTTTGGACCATATGTACAGAGCGAGCGTCAGGCACAGGGAATTTACCTGAAATACGCACAGCAGTTAGTTGAGCAGGGTGATGCATATTACTGCTTCTGTCAGAAAGAAGAGCTGGAAGGTATGAAACGTATTGTAGCAGGAAAAGAGATTTCCATCTACGACAAACGCTGCCTCAAACTCTCCAAAGAAGAAGTACAGCGTCGTCTTGATGCCGGCGAACCACACGTAATCCGCTTCAATATGCCGACAGAAGGAACTACAACATTCCATGATGTAATCTATGGAGATATCACAGTAAACAACGAAGAACTGGAAGATCTGATCCTTATCAAATCTGACGGATATCCGACATACAACTTTGCAAACGTAGTTGATGACCATTTAATGGAGATCACTCACGTAGTAAGAGGTAACGAGTATCTTTCTTCTGCTCCGAAATACAACCGTATCTACGAAGCTTTCGGATGGGATATTCCGGTGTATGTACATTGTCCGCTGATCACAGACGAGACACATCAGAAACTTTCCAAACGCTGCGGACATTCTTCTTATGAAGACCTGCTTGATCAGGGATTTGTATCAGAAGCGATCATCAACTATGTAGCACTTCTCGGATGGAGCCCTGCAGACAACAGAGAAATCTTCTCACTGGATGAACTGGTACAGGCATTTGACTACCGTCATATCAACAAATCACCGGCGGTTTTTGACATTGCGAAACTTCGCTGGATGAACGGCGAGTACATTAAGAAAATGGATCCGGATGAGTTCTATGAAAAAGCACTTCCGTATATGAAAGAAGTTCTGAAAAAAGAATATAACTTTAAGAAAATTGCAGGAATGGTTCAGACAAGAATTGAAACATTCCCTGACATTCCAGCTCTGATCGACTTCTTTGAGGAAGTACCGGAATATGATTCCGCAATGTACTGCCATAAGAAAATGAAAACAAATGAAGAGACTTCTCTTACAGTATTAAAAGAAGTACTTCCAATCCTGGAAGAGCAGGAAGATTATACAAATGATCCGTTATTTGAGACCTTAAGTGCGTTTGTAAAAGAGCACGGATATAAAAACGGATATGTAATGTGGCCTCTGCGTACTGCTGTTTCCGGCAAGCAGATGACACCGGCCGGTGCAACTGAGATCATGGAGATCATCGGTAAAGATGAGACGATCAAACGTGTAAAGGCAGCTATTGAGAAATTAAGCAAATAAATATGAAGAGAAATCCATCTCAACTTCGGGCAATCGCACACCTGTCAGGACCTATGATGGTTCTGGCAGGTCCGGGCTCGGGGAAAACTTCCGTTATTGTGGAGAGAACTGCATATATGATCAATGAGGGGAAGATACCGGCTTCTTCTATTTTGGTTGTAACTTTTTCCAGAGCAGCGGCAACAGAGATGAAGGAACGATTTTTGAAATTCGTGGGACAGGACAGAAGTGAAGTGACTTTTGGTACTTTCCACGGAATTTTTTATGGAATTCTGAAAGCAGCGTATCATCTGAGTGCTGCTAATATTCTTTCTGAAGAGGAGAAGTACAGTATTCTCAGAGAAATGACTGAGAAATATGGACAGGAAATGGCGCAGGAGGGAGATTTCATTGAGGAAATTTCCAAGGAGATAAGTGTTGTAAAAGGAAACTGCATTTCTCCGGAACATTATTATGCATCCTGCTGTTCGGATGAGATTTTCAGAGATATTTTTCGGGGATATAAGCAGGCACTGAAGGCAAAACGAAAACTGGATTTTGACGATATGATTCTCTGCTGCTATGAACTTTTTTCTCAGAGACCTGACATCCTGAATGCATGGAGAAGAAAATTTGTCTATATTCTGGTGGATGAGTTTCAGGATATCAACAGCTTACAGTATAAGATTTTGCAGATGCTGGCAGCTCCTGCCAATAATCTGTTTATTGTAGGTGATGACGATCAGTCTATTTATCATTTCCGGGGAGCGAGACCGGAAATTATGCTGAATTTTACGAAAGATTATCCGAAAGCGGAGACGGTTCTTCTGAATATTAATTATCGATGCAGTAAGAATATTCTGCAGACAGCAATGCAGGTGATCGGGTGCAATACCAGACGTTTTAAGAAGCAGCTGTCCACTCCCAATGAGGAGGGAATGCCGGTGACCTGTAAGGAGTTTGATAATCCCAGGGAAGAGTATATGTGCGTGGTTGCAGCTCTGAAAAAGAGGCTGGAACGGGGCGAGAAGCTGGAAAATACAGCAATTCTGCTGCGAACCAATCAGGAGTCAGAAGGATTGATCAATGCGCTGATGGAGTATCAGGTTCCTTTTTCTATGAAAGAACAGCTTCCAAACCTTTTCCGTCACTGGATATGCCGCAGTATTCTGGCTTATCTTGAGATGGCAGCAGGTGACAGAAGCAGAAAGAATTTTCTGGAAATAATGAACAGACCAAACCGTTATATTTCCAGGGAAGCATTGAAGAATTCCCGGATTAATTTCGGAGAACTTCGGGAATATTATAAAGATAAAGACTGGATGTGTGACAGGATTACTACACTGGAGACACATTTGAGAATACTTGGTACACTTTCTCCTTTTGCTGCAATTAATTTTATCAGAAAAGGGATGGGATTCGAAGAATACTTGCGTGAATATGCTCAGTATCGTAAAATAAAACCAGAAGAACTGCTTGAGACTCTGGACCGGATCCACGAAAGTGCAAAAGGAATGAAGACTCTTGCGCAGTGGCAGGCTTACATAGAGGAATATACGAAGAGACTGAGTGAACAGGCAAGGAAACAGCAGGATCACAGAGAGGGAGTGACTATATCTACGCTCCATGCAGTGAAAGGGCTGGAATATGATATCGTATATATTCTGAACGTCAATGAGGGAAGTATCCCTTACCGTAAGGCAGTTCTTGCAGAAGCAGTGGAGGAAGAACGTAGATTGTTTTATGTGGGTATGACGAGAGCGAAAAAGAAACTTGTACTTGCCTATGTGAAACGCCAGTATGAGAAGGAACGGGAGCCATCCCGGTTTCTTGAGGAGACAGGCCTATGAATAAAGGAGTCATTTACTATACAAAGATACGGGAAGAATATGCAGGCACACATATGGAGCATATGATTGCTGAGAAGCTTTTGGAAACTGCACTTAAGAAAGAATATAACATTGATCTGAAGTATGAACCGAGAGCAGAGGGAGAACATGGAAAACCATTTTTTTCCTATCGTCCGTCTCTGCATTATAATATCAGCCATTCAGGAGATTATGTGGTATGTATTCTTGCTGATCAGGAAGTAGGAATTGATGTTCAGGTTCATCGTAAGGCTAATTATGAAAGGATGCTCCGACGCATGGTGCCGGAAGCACAGTATGCCGAGATTCTGGAAGGTCCGGATATGGAGCAGAAATTTTTTGAACAATGGGTGCTGCGGGAAGCATATATTAAATGGACAGGTGAAGGGCTTTCGCGGGATCTGAGAACCATATCCATGGATGAGGGAAGCAGTATGCTTCTGGATATGGAAGAGGGCTACAGCGGAGCCCTGTGGGCAATGAATCCCATGGAAATCAGCTGGAAGTTTGAAGACATCATACTTGGGTAAGACATGAATAAACAGACGAAAAAAGAAATCCGGAGACTGGCTGTAAAAGTGCTGATGGTTGTACTGGCACTTGGGCTGGCTTTCTGGGGATATGCTTTTGTATACAGAGGTAAAACAGAGCCTCCTGCCAAATATCTGGTAACTAATCAGGATGCTGCGGTATATTCACTGCGTGGACAGCTTCAGATGTTGTCACAGCAGGAGGAGTTGAATACATTTGCCTTTGAAGGCAGAAAAAAAGAGAAAGAGTACGGAACTTATATTATTCCCGGACTTAAATATACCAGAACATTCCTGAATGCACAGGGTAGTAAACAGGTGGTATGCACATCCATGACACCTCAGGGACTCGCAGTAACGGATGAGTATGTACTTGTAAGTGCTTACTGCCATACAGAGAAGCATAACTCTGTGATATACGTGATCAATAAAGAAACCCACAGATTTATTAAAGAGGTGGTACTTCCCGGTCTTCCTCATGTGGGCGGTCTTGCATATGATCCGGAGCATGATATGTTGTGGTATTCTTCGAATATTAACGGTATTGCGCAGGCAGTAAGCATAAAGATGGATGTACTGAGAGAGTACAGTTATGCAGATAATCGTATGCCTGTGCAGGTGAACCAGACATGCAGTCTTTATGGAATCGTACGTGATTCCTTTATGACTTTCTATAAGGGCTGCCTGTATGTGGGATGTTTTAATAAATATACAGAGAGTACAATTGCTAGATATGCAGTAGATTCTCAGGGAGATCTGGTGAATACCTTTGATGAGGAACTGGGCATGATGTTTGAAATGGCAGTTCCGTTGGATTATTCCACGATATCGGAGCAGGCGCAGGGAATGGCTTTTTATAATGACAAGCTGTTGCTTTCTCATTCATTTGGAATTCTGCCTTCCAGAATTGTTTTTTACGAACAGTCGGATAAGCGTCTGTATGTAAATGAGAATTCTGCCAGATCATACAGAATGCCTGAGATGATCGAGCAGATCGTTGTAGACGGAGATGAACTCTACGTGCTTTTTGAATCAGGTGCCTACGCATACAGAGGATATGCGGGCAATGTGGTAGATCGTGTACTGAAACTGAATCTGACAAAAATGGAAGAGTCTTATCAGGAAGAGTACTAAAAACGGTTTGTCCACATATATTAAGTGTAAAGAGGTGAGACACATAGAAGCGCAGCAGATTGAGAACCTGTTTGCCGGAAATATCCGGCAGTTATTAATGGATGCTAGGCTTGACTATGATAAATTATATGAGATACGTCTGAGAGTGGGCCGCCCGTTATTTTTAACATATGACGGAGGAGAATGCTTTTTAAGAAAGCCGGGTCAGGAGCAGTATCTGGTAACCAGAGAGGATCTGACGGAAACTCTGGAGTATGTGACAGGATATTCCCTGTATGCTTATGAGGATGAGATCAGACAGGGATATATCAGTGTTCAGGGTGGGCACAGAGTAGGTGTGACAGGAAAGGTAGTACTGGACAGAGGCAGGATCATGGGAATGAAATATATTTCCTGTATCAATGTTCGCCTGGCACACGAAATCCAGGGATGTGCAGATAAAGTAATGTCTTATATCCGCACTGAGAAGTGGGTCGCAAATACACTGATCATTTCACCGCCAAGATGTGGAAAGACTACACTGCTGCGGGATATAATCAGGCAGCTGAGCAATGGCTGGGCCAATACTCCGGGACTGACAGTAGGTGTGGTGGATGAAAGAAGTGAGCTGGCAGGATGTTATCAGGGAATTCCACAGAATGACCTGGGAATGCGCACAGATGTGCTGGATTGTTGCCCGAAATCAGAGGGGATGCAGATGCTGGTACGGTCCATGTCTCCGGATGTGGTAGCTGTGGATGAACTGGGCTGTGAGGAAGATTTTAAGGCAGTGGAATCTGTGATACACTGTGGATGCAAGCTAATCGCAACTGCTCATGGAAACTGTCTGGAGGATGTCCTGGATCAGCCGTTCTTTTATAAGCTTATGACTGAGAAAGTATTCGAAAGGTATATTATTCTTGACAAGAATGACCAGGCAGGATGTCTGGAGGCAGTACTTGATGAAAATGGACAGGTATGCTTAAAACAATAGGATTATGTGTGATTATGATTTCCTGCATTGGTCTGGGCTTTGACATGAGCGGCAAGCTTGGCAGGCGCAGAAGAATGCTGGAAATGATCTTACGGATGATCATCCTCTTAAGAGGAGAAATACGTTATGGAAATAAATCTCTGTACGATGCCTTTACAGGCGCTTCCGGGAAGCTGGAGGGAAAGTACAGAGAATTTTTTATACTTACAGCGCAGGAAATGAAGAGGAATGCAGGAATATCCTTTGGCGAGATATTCAGAGAATGTGCAGAGAAATGTCTGAATCTGGACTGCCTTTCACAGGAAGAGCGGGAACAGTTTTGCTCGCTGGGAGACCGTCTGGGTTATCTTGGACTGGAAATGCAGCTGAAACAGTTGGACCAGCTGGAAAAAGAAACAGAATATGCAATCAGAGAATTGGAGAAAGATTTCCGGGAAAAAAGAAAACTATATCGCAGCATGGGAATTCTGGGTGGAATATTTGCGGTTGTTCTTTTTTGGTAGGCTCAGATATCTGTGTATTAACTGAGATATATTATAAGAAATCAGAGGCAGAAGCCGGAAAGGAGAGATTGTGGAGATAAGTCTTATTTTCAAAATCGCTGCAGTAGGGATCCTGGTTTCTATCCTCTGCCAGATTCTGAAGCACAGCGGCAGGGACGAACAGGCATTTCTGGTAAGTCTGGCAGGACTTTTGATGGTACTGTTCTGGATCGTGCCGTATATTTATGAACTGTTTGAGAGTATTCAGCAATTGTTTGTACTGTGATCAGGAGAAATCCTGACTGACGGGAGGTTTGGGTATTATGGACATTGTAAAAGTTTCGATCATGGGCATTTGTGGAATGATGCTTGGTTTTATTCTGAAAGAAACCAGACCGGAATTTGCAGCGCTTGTGACTATGACAACCGGCTTTCTGATTCTTGGTCTGGCAGCAGGAAAGGTTTCTTATTTATTTGAAACTATGAACAGGCTGAAAGAAAGCTTTCCCATAGATAGCAGCTATCTCGCAGTCCTCATAAAGATTATCGGAATTACATATATCGGTCAGTTTTCATCTGCAATCTGCAAGGATGCAGGATATCAGACGATTGGGACACAGATTGATCTTTTCTGTAAACTGTCGGTGATGGTTCTGAGCATGCCGGTACTGCTGGCAATTCTTGATACAATTTCGGAGTTTATGATATGAGACAGATTGCTGAGAGAAGAATAAAGCATATGACCGGAACATTGCAATGTACATGGATACAAATTGATATCGAAAAATGGAAAAACAGGTGGAAAGAACGGCGATGGAGGCTGGCAGAACTGATTATATCAGTAATTATTCTGATTAGTATATATACAGGAATGCAGTGCATAATGGTATCTGCCGCGAAAGAGCCTGATCAGCAGGAAGATTCTGTATCTCAGATGCTGCAGGATAAATTACTGGATGAAATAGAGTTTGATGATATGCAGAAAATGCTGGATGAAATCATGGAGGATCATTCTTTTTCTGTCAGGAAAGCATTGATAAATTTAATAAATGGGGATGAACCCATTTCAAAAGAGACTGTACGGAGTTTTTTGTACAGTCTCTTTTTCTCGGAAATACAGAATGAAAAGGGATTGGTCCTGAAACTGCTGCTGATTATTCTGATCGCTGCAGTGCTGACAGAGTTTGCGGACGTTTTCGGAAACGGGCAGGTGGGAAACATCAGTTTTTATATTGTTTATCTTGCCTTGTTTATGATTCTTATGGAAAGCTTTACGCAGCTTGGAAATGCGCTTACGCAGCGTCTCCTGGGACTTGTGGAGTTTATGAAAGCTCTGTCCCCGACTTATTTTATGACAGTGACCGCATCCACAGGTGCAGCTACAGCAGCTGTTTTTTATGAGGGTGTCCTGTTGCTGGTATGGGCGATCCAGTGGCTTCTTGTAAATCTGTTCCTGCCGGTTATCAACCTGAGTGTACTCCTGAAAATGGTAAATCATCTGTCAAAGGAAGAAATGCTCAGCAAAATGGCAGAACTTTTGGATGTTGCTGTAAGCTGGGGGTTAAAAACACTTCTGGGAACTGTGGTAGGTCTACAGATCGTGAGAAACATGGTAAGCCCTGTGATTGATACCCTGAAACGTTCTGCTATCGGAAAAACAGCAAGCGCAATTCCGGGGATTGGAAATGCAGTGACAGCAGTGACAGAGCTGGTCCTGACCAGTGCAGTAATGGTACGCAATAGCTTTGGAGTAGTGATTGTAATTCTGCTTCTGATCATTGGAACTGGTCCGGTAGTTCATTATGGAAGCCTGTCTCTGATTTATCGCTTTCTGGCAGCACTTGCACAGCCGGTTTCAGATAAGAGAGTTGTAGGCGCGCTGGAGACAATGGGGGAGGGATGCGCACTGCTTCTGAAACTTCTTCTGACAGCTGAGGTGCTCTGCATGCTGACATTTCTGATCATTATTGCAGGTGTATCATGAGACAGTATCATTTCATCGGAATGAAAACTGTATTTAAGCAAATCAAGTAAGTCCCTTGCTTCAATTGTGAATATCCGTTTGACTACACTTATGTAAGGTAAGAATGAATGTGCAGGGACAGATAAACTTCATTATTGGTATAAGGAGGCGCAGGTGAAGGAAGAATTATATTTATGGATCAGAAACCTTGCAGTATTTTATATTTTTTTTACAGCTGTCCTAAACCTGGTTCCTGATCAGAAATATGAGAAATATGTACGCTTTTTTATGGGACTGCTCCTGATTTTTATGATGAGTACACCTGTTTTTTCTATCCTGGGAAAAGGCCCGGAACTGGCAGAGAGTTTTCTGACCAATTTCTCGAAAGAAAACAGGAAGAAAGAACTTCAGGAGTTTCAGAATCTGCAGAAAGTTTATCTGGAGAAAGGCTACGAGCTGGAGCTGGAACAGAAAATCAGGGAATCTTTGAAGAAAAAAGGCATAGAAGTATATAAGGTGAAAGTAAATATAAAAGGAGAGGACACACAGGCAGAGATCACGCTGGAGAAAGAAATTTCAAAGGAAGAGAAAGGGGTGATTGCAGATGAATTGGTGGAAGAATGGGGACTTAAAGAAAACAGGATTGTTATCCAGACTGCCCGAAATGAGTCCGGCAAAATGGGGGATTCTCTTGCTTCTGGGAATACTTCTGGCAGTCGCTGCGATGCCCGTTTCCAGTAAACAGCAAAAGAACACTTCTGAATCAGACCAGACGGCAGATGCACAAAAGAGTGCACTGGAGAAGAAACTGGAAGCGCTTCTCGAGAATGTAGACGGAGTTGGAAAAGTACAGGTCATCCTGATGACAGATGAAAAAAAAGACCAGCAGAGCTTTTATAATTCCGGAACTATACAGGTGACAGGTGTTTTGATCTCCGCAGAAGGAGGAGGAGATCCTGTAGTAGTTCAGAATATTCAGCAGGCGGTTATGGCATTATTTCAGGTAGATGCTCATAGAATAAGAATAATGAAAATGAAATGAGGAGAGAAATGTGAAAAAAGTCATCAAAAAGAATCAGGTCATTATTACGTCACTGGCAATTCTCATTGCAGTAGCAGGTTATCTGAACTTCGCAGATGTAGATCTTGGATTTAAGGATAAGGAAGCGAGTACAGACAGCAGCAGTATCCTTGAAGATGCAGGATATGATCTTACAGATGAGACAGCCCTTTTAGATGAAAACCAGGCAGACGCAAGCCTTACAGATGACAGTCTCGCAGATACTCAGGAAACAGATACACCCGGTGAAGCCGTACTTACGGGCTCCACAGGATTTGCTGCTCAGGCAAAGATCAGCAGAGAGCAGGTGCGTTCTCAGAACAAGGCAGACCTGCAGGACATCATCAATAACGAGAGTATTGATGATGAAGAAAAACAGGAAGCAATACATACTATGGTCTCCATGACAGACCTTTCAGAGAAAGAAGCTGCAGCAGAACTACTGCTTGAGGCAAAAGGCTTTAAGGATGTGGTAGTGAATCTCACGGGTGAAACCGCAGATGTAGTGATCCCGGATGCAGAACTTTCTGATGCACAGCGTGCCCAGATTGAAGACATTGTAAAAAGAAAGACAGGAATCGCACCGGAGAATATCGTGATCACGCCATTGAAAGAAAGTGAAGATGTTGTGGAAAACGATACTGTAGATACTGCTGCAGATGCAGGAGAAAGCACAGATATCACAGACGGGACGTCAGATGATGCTTCTTATGAGGACAGTGAAACATCTGCACAGCCATATGAAGATGCCACTATTGATACAACTGATATATATGACTGATGAGTTTTAACTATAAAATATTGCAGAAATATTTGCCATAAATATCTGCCAGAAATCATCTGAGATATATTGATATGAATATCCTAAACATATATCTTGACAGAAAAGCAGTGCATATACTAGAATAGGAATGCTGTAAAAAAATAGAAAACGTAACTGATACCGGCAGATTCCGGTATTTCATAGAACAAATAAATAAGAAAGCGCACACAGGAGGCTAAACGTGTCTAAGTATACGAACGAAATAGAAAAAAGAAGAACATTTGCCATTATTTCCCACCCGGATGCAGGTAAGACTACACTGACCGAGAAATTCCTGCTGTATGGCGGAGCTATCAACCTTGCCGGAAGTGTTAAAGGTAAGGCAACCGCCCGCCATGCAGTATCAGACTGGATGGAGATTGAGAAAGAGAGAGGTATTTCCGTTACTTCCTCAGTTCTCCAGTTCCATTATGACGGCTACTGTATCAACATTCTGGATACTCCGGGACATCAGGATTTCTCAGAAGATACCTACCGTACCCTTATGGCAGCGGATTCTGCTGTCATGGTAATTGATGCGTCCAAGGGTGTTGAGGCACAGACGAGAAAATTATTTAAAGTCTGTGTAATGCGTCATATCCCGATTTTTACTTTTATTAATAAGATGGACCGTGACGCGAATGATACATTTGACCTGCTTGACGAGATTGAGAAGGAACTGGGAATCGCAACCTGTCCTATTAACTGGCCGATCGGTTCCGGTAAGAAATTCCGCGGTGTTTATGACCGTAACACAGAAAAAATCCTTACTTTCTCCGATACACAGAAAGGAACGAAGGAAGGTATTATCGAAGAGATTCCTTTAAATGACAGCCGTGCAGACGAGATCATGGATCCGGAGCAGAAAGAACAGCTTCTGGAGGAGATTGAGCTTCTGGATGGAGCAAGTGCAGATTTTGATCAGGAACTGGTAAGCAAGGGAGAATTAACTCCTGTATTTTTTGGTTCTGCTCTGACAAACTTCGGTGTGGAAACATTTCTGGAGCACTTCCTGAAAATGACAACTTCACCGCTGCCGAGAATGTCTGATGCCGGTGAGATCGATCCGATGGATGATAACTTCTCAGCATTTGTATTTAAGATTCAGGCAAATATGAACAAAGCTCACAGAGACAGAATCGCATTTATGAGAATCTGCTCCGGTAAATTCGATGCTTCTCAGGAAGTATATCATGTACAGGGGGACAAGAAAATGCGTCTGCTTCAGCCTCAGCAGATGATGGCAGAGTCCCGCCATGTAGTAGATGAGGCATATGCAGGGGATATTATCGGTGTTTTCGATCCGGGTATTTTTTCCATCGGTGATACGATCTGTGCACCGAGCAAAAAATTTGCATTTGAAGGAATTCCGACATTTGCACCTGAGCATTTTGCAAGAGTCCGCCAGATCGATACTATGAAGAGAAAACAGTTTGTTAAAGGTATTAACCAGATTGCCCAGGAGGGTGCGATCCAGATTTTCCAGGAGTTCAACACTGGTATGGAAGAAATTATTGTAGGTGTCGTAGGTGTGCTGCAGTTTGATGTTCTGAAGTACCGTCTGGAAAACGAATATAATGTAGATATCCGTCTGGAAACACTTCCGTATGAGCACATTCGCTGGATTGCAAATAAAGAAGAAGTAAAAGTGGACAAGATTGTGGGAACTTCTGATATGAAAAAAGTTACCGATCTTAAGGGAAATCCGCTGCTTCTTTTTGTAAATTCATGGAGTGTGGGAATGACAGAGGACAGAAATCCGGGCTTAATATTAACGGAATTCAGTAAATAACCCTTTTCATTTATCTGCCGATTTGGTATAATGAACAAAGATATAAGAATTCCTAGGAGGTTTTCCAATGGCAGAGAAGAGAACAACATATAAAATACAGGATTTAGGCGGCATTGGTGAAGTTCAGATCGCAGATGAAGTGGTTGCTATCATTGCCGGACTTGCAGCTACAGAAGTAGACGGTGTCGCTTCTATGGCAGGTAATATTACAAATGAGCTGGTAAGCAAGCTTGGAATGAAGAATCTTTCCAAGGGCGTTAAGGTTACTGTACTCGAAGGAGTTGTAACAGTAGATTTGAACCTGAATATTGAATATGGCAGAAACATTCTTGAAACAAGCAAGAAAGTTCAGGAGAAAGTAAAATCATCCATAGAGAATATGACAGGTCTTGAGGTTGCAGATGTCAACATTCATATTGCCAGTGTAGATATGGAGAACGAAAAAGGAAAGTAACCCTTTCCTTTTTTGTGTACTTAAGAGATAATAGAAAGGAAAGCTGTTTATACAGCGGGAATTATGCGAAGAAGAGAGCAGAGAGAACATATTTTTAAATTACTGTTCATGACAGAATTCAATTCAGAGGAAGAGATGAGTGAACAGCTTTCACTTTATTTTGATACCCTGGAGGAACTTTCAGAGAAAGATCAGGAATACATGAGCCAGAAATACCGCCATGTACTTGAAAAATTAGATGAGATCGATGCACTGTTAAATGAGACAAGTAAAGGCTGGAAGACAAAGAGAATGAGCCGTGTCGACCTGACAGCTCTGCGTCTGGCAGTGTATGAGCTGAAATATGACCAGGATGTACCGACAGGAGTGGCTATTAATGAAGCGGTAGAGCTTGCCAAACGTTTTGGCGGTGATACTTCAGGCTCTTTTGTAAATGGTATCCTTGGCAAGATCGCCAACAGTGAAAGTGAAGAGAAATCAGAATGAAAAATGCATATTCTGTAGGCCAGGTAAATCGTTACATTAAGAATATGTTTACCCAGGATTATTTACTGCAGAAGATTTATGTAAAAGGAGAGGTGTCCAATTGTAAATACCATACAAGTGGACACATCTATTTTTCACTAAAAGATGAGACAGGCACATTAAATTGTGTGATGTTTGCCGGACACAGACGTGGACTTGCATTTGCCATGAAGAATGGTGATAAGGTGATCGTGGGCGGAAGCGTGGATGTATATGAACGTGACGGCCGCTATCAGATGTACGCAAGGGAGATCACGCTGGAAGGAGCCGGAGCTTTATATGAGAGATATCTTGCATTGAAGCAGGAACTCGAAGAGATGGGGATGTTTGCACAGGAGTACAAGCAGCCCATTCCAAGATTTATCAAACGTCTAGGTGTGGTAACTGCACCGACAGGTGCGGCTGTTCAGGATATCCGCAATATTTCCTATCGAAGAAATCCCTATCTCCAAATTATTTTATATCCGGCTCTTGTACAGGGTACAGGTGCAGCTGAGAGTATTGTCAAAGGAATCGAGAGGCTTGATGCAGCAGATGTGGATGTGATCATTGTCGGAAGAGGCGGCGGTTCCATCGAAGATTTGTGGGCATTTAATGAAGAAATCGTAGCCAGAGCAATCTTTCAGTGTCAGACACCAATCATTTCTGCAGTAGGTCATGAGACAGACTTTACGATCGCTGATTTTGTTGCGGATCTGCGTGCGCCTACACCATCTGCTGCAGCAGAACTGGCAGTGGATGATTACAGAAGCGTAGTAGAGGCAGTGAGCATTTACAGACAGAGAATCTACCGTGCCATGAGCAGTAAGACAGATCTGTATCGCAGCAGACTGGAACATTTTCAGACGAAATTCGGATACTTGAGTCCTGAAAATAAACTGCGGGAGCAGAGACAGCGACTGGCAGATCTGGAAGACTACATTCAGAACGGAATGAACAGTAAACTCCAGGATGACAGACACAGATTGTCTATCTATCTGGAACGTTTTGCCGGGCTTTCTCCGCTGAAGAAGCTGAATCAGGGATATTCTTATGTAGCAGATAAGAATAAAAAGACACTGACAAGTGTAGAACAGGTACAAAATGGGGATACCATTTATATATCCGTGACAGACGGTACGATAGAGGCACAGGTTGAGAGTACAGTAAAGGAGGAGAGGATCCATGGCGAAGAATGAGAACAGTGAGCAGTTACAGGAGGAGAAACCTCTGGAGGAAATGTTTGCAGAGTTGGATCTGCTGGCAGGAAAGCTGGAGGATCGTGACACATCACTGGAGGATTCTTTCAGACTGTATAGACAGGGTATGGAACTTTTGAAACTTTGCAGCGACAAGCTGGATACAGTGGAGAAGAAGATGCTGCAGCTCAATGAGGATGGAACGTTTAGTGAATTTTCAAGATGAATTAACAAAGAGAACTGAGGATGCGGAGCGTGTGATCAAAGACTTTCTTCCGGCAGAAGAAGGCTTTGCCAGAACAATGGCACAGGCCATGAATTACAGCATGCTGGCAGGCGGCAAACGGCTGCGTCCGATTCTGATACAGGAGACTTACCGCTTATTCGGCGGTGAGGGAAAAGTTGTGGAGCCGTTTATGGCAGGAATGGAGATGATTCATACCCATTCCCTGATCCATGATGATCTGCCTGCGCTGGATAATGATGATTACAGACGTGGAAGACTGACCACACATAAAGTTTACGGGGAAGCCATGGGTGTGTTAAGCGGTGTTGCACTGCTCAATTACGCTTATGAGACTATGCTTCAGGCATTTTCCCTTACAGAAGATCAGGACAGAGTGATCCGTGCGCTGAGAGTAATGGCAGAGAAAACAGGTATTCACGGAATGCTTGGCGGACAGAGCGTTGATGTAGAGAATGACGGCAAGCCTTTGGAGAAAGAGATGCTGGATTATATCTACAGAAACAAGACTTCTGCGCTGATCAAAGCATCCATGATGACAGGTGCGATCCTTGCAGGAGCGGATGAACACGAAGTTTCTGTAGTGGAGGAAGCTGCCGGAAATATCGGCTTGGCTTTCCAGATTCAGGATGACATTCTGGATGTGACCAGCACAGACGAAGAACTTGGTAAACCTGTACACAGTGACGAGAAGAATAACAAAGTTACTTATGTGACTCTTTTTGGAATAGAGAAGGCTTCCGAACAGGTAGAGATGCTTTCGGAGAAGGCAGTCGAACTGCTGAAAAGCCTGAATAAAAATAACGAATTTCTGTATTTATTAATTGAAAAACTGATAAAACGCAGAAAATAAAGGAAGGATACTAATGATTCTGGAAAAAATAAAGAAACCCAATGATATCCACAAAATACCGTTGGCAGATTTCGAGCCTCTGGCAGAGGAAATCAGAGATTTTTTAATCCAGTCTGTCAGCCAGACAGGAGGTCACCTTGCGTCTAATCTTGGCGTAGTGGAGCTGACTCTTGCGCTGCATAATGTGCTGGATTTTCCGGAAGACAAACTGATCTGGGATGTAGGACACCAGGCGTATACACATAAGATCCTTACAGGTCGAAAGGATGAGTTTGTGAATCTTCGCAAAGAGGGCGGCTTAAGCGGGTTCCCGAAGCGAAGTGAGAGCGACTGCGATTCCTTTGATGCAGGACACAGTTCCAATTCAATCTCTGCAGGACTTGGCTATGTGCGTGCCAGAGATATTCTGGGGCAGAAACATCATGTGGTTTCTGTTATCGGAGACGGCGCCCTCACCGGAGGTATGGCGTATGAAGCATTAAATAATGCAGCGGAGTTAAAGACAAACTTTATTATCATCATCAATGATAATAATATGTCCATTTCCAGAAATGTAGGAGGAATGTCCACGTATCTGAGTGCCCTGAGAACGGCGGAAGCATATACGGGAATGAAGATGGGAGTGACAAAGGCTCTGAAGAAAGTTCCTAAAGTTGGTACTGCAATGGTAGACACTATGCGAAGAACCAAGAGCAGTATCAAGCAGCTTTTTATTCCGGGAATGCTGTTTGAAAATATGGGACTGACATATCTTGGACCGGTAGACGGTCATAATATGCGCCAGATGATGAAGCTGTTTAACGAAGCGAAGCGAGTGGAAGGACCTGTAGTTGTCCACGTTCTGACAAAGAAAGGCAGAGGATACGGACCTGCAAGTGCTCATCCGGACAGATTCCATGGAACAGGTCCCTTTGACGTCAAGACAGGACAGGCACTTCAGAAGAAGAAAGCGCAGAGTTATACAGATGTTTTTTCAAAAGCACTGATTTCTCTGGCTGAGAAGAATAAGAAGCTGACAGCTATTACGGCGGCTATGCCGGACGGAACCGGGCTTGTGGAATTTTCAAAAAGATTTCCTGACCGTTTCTTTGACGTGGGAATCGCTGAGGAGCATGCAGTGAGTTTTGCGGCAGGACTTGCACTTGGAGGACTGACTCCTATAGTTGCAATCTATTCTTCATTTCTGCAGCGGGCAGTGGATCAGATGATGCATGATATCTGTATGCAGAAACTGCATGTAATTTTTGCCATTGACAGGGCAGGATTGGTGGGCGCAGACGGAGAAACGCATCAGGGTTGTTTTGACCTGTCTTATCTGTCTATGATGCCGAATATGACAGTTCTGGCACCGAAGAATGACAGAGAATTGGCCGAGATGCTTGCGTTTGCTGTGGATTATGATGGACCGGTTGCCATCCGGTATCCGCGTGGCAGTGCATATCAGGGGCTGCAGGATCATCAGGCACCTGTAGAATATGGAAAGAGTGAGATTATCCACAGAGGAAAGAAGATTGCAGTTCTGGGAGTGGGAAGTATGATTCCATCCTGTCAGGAAGTCTGTCAGGGATTGAGAGAAGACGGATATGATCCGACTTTTATAAATGCAAGATTTGTGAAACCGCTGGATGTGGACCTTCTTGATGAGCTGGCGGAGGATCACAGACTGTTTGTAACAGTGGAAGAGAATGTAAAGAGTGGCGGATACGGAGAACATGTATCTGCTTATATGGAAGCCTGTCATCCTGAGACAAGAGTGTTATCCGCAACTGTATGGGACCGCTTTGTGCCGCAGGGAAATGTTGACAGTCTGCGGACCAGGATCGGTCTTGGTGTGGCAGATATCCGGCAGGCAATAGAGGATTGTGAGGAAGTAAGAGAATAATGAAGAAACGTTTAGATATGCTTATGATGGATCGTGCTCTTGCGCCATCCCGTGAGAAAGCCAAGGCATATATCATGGCAGGAGATGTATATGTAGATGGACAGAAAGAAGATAAAGCAGGAACCATGTTTCCGGAGACTGTAAAGATTGAAGTCAGAGGAAATACCCTTCCGTATGTAAGCCGCGGCGGACTGAAGTTAGAGAAAGCCATGAAGAATTTTGATGTGACATTGGACGGCAAGGTCTGCATGGATGTAGGAGCCTCTACCGGTGGTTTCACGGACTGTATGCTTCAGAACGGAGCAGTAAAAGTATACTCTATTGATGTAGGATACGGTCAGCTTGACTGGAAGCTTCGCAATGATCCGAGAGTTGTATGTATGGAGAAGACGAATATCCGTTATGTGGTACCGGAGGACCTGGAGGGACCGGCAGATTTTTCATCCATAGACGTATCTTTTATCTCTCTTACAAAGGTACTGCTTCCTGTAAGAAATCTTCTTACAGATGAGGGAGAGATTGTATGTCTGATCAAGCCGCAGTTCGAGGCAGGCAGAGAGAAAGTCGGAAAGAAAGGCGTAGTGAGAGATCCTGCTGTTCATCAGGAGGTTATTGAGAAAGTGCGCGATTATGCCATGAGTATTTTTATGGAACCATGCCATCTTTCTTTTTCACCGATCAAGGGGCCGGAGGGAAATATTGAATATCTTCTCCACCTTAAGAAACGTCCGGAAGGAACTGAAGTTACAGACAGTCTGCAGGTATCTGTAGAAGACGTAGTGGCAGAAGCTCACGGACAGTTAGACTAAGAAGATCGGATCAGGAAGATATTATGGACAGGTTTTATATAATTACAAATAGTGATAAAGATCCGAATCTTAAGATTACGGGGCAGATTGTAGAGTATCTGAGAAGACATGGCAGGAAATGCCAGGTGCAGCAGGCAGAGCGAAAGCATGAGGGTACTTATCATTATACAAACCCTGACGGAGTTCCGGATAACACACAGTGCATCATTGTCCTTGGAGGTGATGGTACGCTTCTTCAGGCGGCCCGTGATGTGGTTCATAAAGGAATACCGCTGCTTGGTATCAATCTGGGAAATCTGGGGTTCCTTGCAGAGGTGGATCAGCCGTCTTTGTACAGTGCGCTGGATCAGCTGATGGCAGATGATTATGAAGTAGAGGAGCGTATGATGCTCGAAGGCAGAGTATATCGTGGAAGAGAGCTGGTTGGACAGGATATTGCTCTGAATGATATCGTTATTGGGCGAGACGGGCATTTGCGGGTAGTACGTTTTAAGAATTATGTGAATGATGTATATCTTAATTCTTATAATGCAGATGGAATCATTATTTCAACTCCTACAGGATCCACAGGATACAGTCTTTCAGCAGGCGGTCCGATTGTATCTCCGAATGCGGAAATGACAATCATGACACCTATAGCACCTCATACGTTGAATACGAGAAGTATTATCTTTCCGGCAGAGGATGTGATTACTGTAGAGATTGGTAAGGGAAGACACTGTGACTGTGAAAAAGGAATTGCATCTTTTGACGGGGATACATTTATTCCCATGGTTACGGGTGACTGTATACAGATCCGCAGAGCGGATGTTAAGACAAAAATCTTGAAATTAAACCATCTGAGTTTTGTAGAGGTACTGCGCCGGAAGATGAGAGACAGCTGATTGGCAGGAGGGAATAACGTGAAAGTTGCAAGACATGAGAAAATTATTGAACTGATTCATCAGTATGATATAGACACGCAGGAAGAACTGGCATCCAGACTCAATGAGGCGGGATTTAAGGTGACACAGGCAACTGTTTCCAGAGATATCCGTGCTCTCAAACTGACAAAAGTGGCAGGAAAGGATGGTAAGTCCCGTTACGCTATCATAAATAATGAATCAGGCAGTCTTGGAGCGAAATATACGAGAGTACTGGAAGATACCCTGCTTTCTATTGATGTGGGACAGAATATTATTGTAATCAAAACTGTTTCCGGAATGGCAATGGGCGTGGCAGCAGCACTGGATGCTCTGAAATGGCCGGAAATACTGGGATGTATTGCAGGTGACGACACTATCATGTGTGCTGCAAAGAATGCAGATATGGCACTGGGAGCAGCTGAGAAATTAAGAAGCTTTGTGAGACTGAATCAATAGTTGTAGCTTGATAAATGGAGGCAATGAATAAATGTTAGCTCATCTGCATGTAAAGAATCTTGCACTGATAGAAGAAATAGAAGTAGAATTCGGTCCCGGACTGAATATCCTTACCGGTGAAACCGGCGCCGGTAAATCAATTCTGCTGGGATCAATGCAACTGATCCTGGGAGCAAAAACTTCTAAGAATATGATAAGAGAGAATGCACCTTATGCACTTGTAGAACTGCTTTTTCAGATAGAGAATGAGAAAGCTAAAGATGCACTGAAAGAACTTGATATCTATCCTGAGGACGGACAGGTACTTCTTTCCAGAAAGATCATGGATGGAAGAAGTATCAACAAGATTAATGGTGAGACAAGTACTGTCGGACAGATGAAAGCAGCTGCAGCCTGTCTGTTGGATATCCACGGACAGCATGAACATCAGTCTCTTTTGTATCAGGATAAGCAGCTTGCAATTCTGGATGCATATGGCAAGGAGAGAATTATTCCTGCAAAGGAGAAAGTAACTCAGGCATACAAAGAATACAGTAAATGTAAAACAGAGCTCAATTCCATGAATATGGACGAAGAACAGCGAAACCGTGAGCTCGCTTTTCTGGAATTTGAAATTAAAGAAATTGACAAAGCAAATCTGCAGCCGGGAGAAGATGAGGAGCTGGAAGCACAGTATAGAAAAATGAGTAATGCTAAGCTCATTGTGGACTCCCTGCAGCTTGTACATAATCTCACAGGCTATGACAGTAAAGAGGGGGCTGGAGAAACGGTTGGAGAAGCATTAAAAGAGTTCTCGCATGTAACTCAGTATGATCCGGATCTTGCACCTCTTGCAGAGACACTTACTTCTGTAGATGGTCTGCTGAATGATTTTAATAGGGAGTTGTCTGCATATCTGGAAGATATGACTTTTGACGAGAGCGAATTCTACCAGACGGAGAGACGCCTGGATCTGATCAATGGTCTGAAAGCGAAATACGGACGTACCATTGAGGAGATTTTCTCTTATCGTAAGCTTCAGGAAGAAAAACTGGAAAAATTGTGCAAATATGAGGAAAATTTGCAGAAATTAAAAGATCATCTCAAAGAGCTGGAAGAAATTCTCAAACAGAAATCGGATGAATTATCTGATTTTCGTAAAGAATACAGTAAGCAGCTGGAAGAGAAAATTATTCAGGGACTGAAAGATTTAAACTTCCTGGATGTAAATTTTGCTATTGATTTCCAGAAGAAGAAAAATTATTCAGATAATGGAACTGATGATATCCAGTACCTGATTTCCACAAATCCAGGTGAGAGTCTGAAACCATTAGGACAGATTGTATCCGGCGGTGAGCTGTCGCGAATTATGCTTGCATTAAAAGCAATCCTTGCAGATCGGGACCAGATCGAGACTTTGATTTTTGATGAGATCGACACTGGTATCAGCGGAAGAACTGCACAGAAAGTATCCGAGAAGATGGCAGTGATCGGCCGGCATCATCAGGTATTGTGCATCACACATCTGCCCCAGATCGCAGCTATGGCAGACAGCCATTTTGAAATCGAGAAGCATCTTCAGGGAACAGAAACTATCACTCAGATTCATGTACTTGAGGAAAATGATTCCATCCGTGAACTGGCAAGACTTCTGGGTGGTGCGGAAATCACGCCGGCTGTTCTTGAGAACGCAAAAGAGATGAAAGAATTGGCACAGAAACAAAAAAATACAAGACTCAAATAAAATAATTGACCACATACTAAGAGAGGATAATCTCATTGCAGATTGTTCTCTCTTTTTTTAACCAAATCAAGCAAGTAGCGAAGCGGATTGCGAATATCCGCCTGACTTAAGAATATGATGTCGGGATCAAAAGATAATTTTGATATCTGTTTGACTAAAAATGTAAATTAAATAAAGAAAGGATGTGCGGTAATGAACAGAAGAAAAAAATACAGGTTTTTTGTCATATGTTGTCTTGCATTGGATCTGCTGGCGATCATGCTGTTAGGGTACCGGTATCTGGACAGGAAGATACCCGATGAAATCCAGGTGTCCAGAGGAAGTGGTGAACAGGCTGAAGATGTGACGGAAGTTCTCTCTGCACCATTGGTCACATTTGAGGATGCTGTCACAGTTTCACAGGACGGGGGATATATTCTGCCCTGTAAATTGCTTGGTTATATTCCGTTCAAGGAGGTAAAAGTAACTCCGGTAGATGATCAGGAAGTCTATGTCAGTGGAAGCACAATAGGAATTTACATGGAAACAGATGGTGTTCTTGTAATTGACACAGGTGAGATTCAGGATCAGAATGGGGAAATAAAAGAGCCTGCCAAGAACATCGTCAGGCAGGGAGATTATATTGTCTCATTTAATGGACAGAAGATTTCTACAAAAAGAGAATTGATCAGTGATATAGCAAAACTTGATGGAAATGCAGTTACGCTGGAAGTAAGCCGTGAGGGGGAAAGTATCCCCGTATCTGTAACGCCTGTAAAAGATACAAAAGGTGATTATAAACTGGGCATCTGGGTACGGGACGACACCCAGGGAATCGGAACTCTTACTTACGTAGACCAGAACGGAAATTACGGTGCCCTGGGTCACGGAATCAGTGATATAGACACAGCGCAGCTTCTGAATATCCGAAAGGGTGCGCTTTATAAAGCACAAATCCTTGCGATAAACAAAGGTACAAAAGGAAATCCTGGGGAACTGGCAGGGTTTATACGCTATGACGATAGGAACATCCTGGGAACTATTGAGGTAAACAGTAAAAATGGAATATACGGTCAATTTACACAAACTGCAGAAAGTGGAATTACTTTAAAAAAGATGCCAATTGCGCATAAACAGGAAGTAAAAACAGGATCTGCTGCAATTCTTTGCAGTGTGGATGGTCAGGTAAAGGAATACGACGCAGAAATTAAAAGAATCGATCTGAATCATGAAGATACGAATAAGAGCTTTGTAATACAAATAACAGATGAAGAACTTCTTGAGGCTACAGGCGGGATCGTGCAGGGACTCAGCGGAAGCCCGGTTTTGCAGGATGGAAAAGTGATCGGAGCAGTAACTCATGTGTTTGTCCAGGATTCTACCAGCGGATATGGGATATTTATAGAAAATATGCTGCGTAATACCAGAAAGCAGGTAAAATAGACGGATCTGAACCAAGGAAGGCGGTGATTCGGAATGTGTTGCATCTTCCCTGTAAAAAAATCTGCAATATACCCGCCGAATGTCCTGATTATCGTCAAGATAAAAATCGATTGCTGTCCAAAGATATCCAACTTTGCTGAAAAACGAAAACGAGGAAAAAATAAAGTAAAAAATGGTCGACAGAAAATAGGACGAACTTCCCTGTTTCGGCTTGATTTCTCCATTATCATTCCTCTATAATATGTGATGTGCCGAAAAAAGAAAACATATTTGTAGAAGAATCAGGGAGGAGATAGCCTCATGGAAAAATTAAATGTGGCAGTTGCGGATGATAATGAGAGAATGGTGGAAGTACTTGGACAGATCATAGAAGAAGATAAAGACCTTGAACTGGTGGGAAAAGCACATAACGGAGAAGAAATCTGCAACATTATACGTGAAAAAGAGCCTGATGTTGTTGTTTTGGATATCATTATGCCGAAAATGGATGGCCTGGCTGTAATGGAAAAATTTGCTCATGACAAAAGTCTCAAAAAAGTGCCGGCTTTTATCGTGGTTTCTGCTGTAGGACAGGAACGGATCACGGAGGATGCATTTAATCTTGGTGCCGATTATTATGTGCTGAAGCCTTTTGATAACAAAATGCTGATCAACCGGATCAAACATGTACGTCGCGCAGGTACGCGAAGGTTGAGAGAAATCAGCCGCCAGCAGGAGAATACACAGGAGAAACCTGTTCCGGTGAGAAATCTGGAGACTGATGTGACAAACATCATTCACGAGATCGGTGTGCCTGCCCACATTAAAGGCTATCAGTATCTGAGGGATGCGATCATCCTTTCTGTAAATGATATGGAGATGCTAAATTCCATCACAAAAATACTCTATCCGACCATTGCAAAAAGACATCAGACGACAGCAAGCAGGGTGGAACGCGCGATCAGACATGCCATTGAGGTAGCATGGAGCAGAGGAAAAATGGACACTATTGACGAACTTTTTGGTTATACAGTCAGCACTGGAAAAGGAAAACCGACGAATTCAGAATTTATTGCTCTGATCGCAGATAAAATCAGACTGGAATATAAAAATCGCTCTTTCCAATAGTCATATTTTGGAGTATAATTATATAACAAAGGCTACCAAGGAGGGTTTTTCGCATGAAAAATATTTTATTTGCAACATCTGAAGCAGTTCCATTTATAAAAACAGGAGGTCTTGCAGATGTAGCAGGCTCTTTACCGAAATATTTTGACAAGAGATATTTTGACATTCGTGTGATCTTACCGAAATATGCATGTATGAAACAGGAATGGAAAGATAAAATGGAATATATCACACATTTCTACATGGATCTTGGATATAAGAATTGCTATGTAGGAATCATGCATATGGAATATGAGGGTATTCAGTTCTATTTTATTGATAATGAGTACTACTTCAGCGGACCGAAACCATATGACAGCGCACCGTGGGATCTGGAGAAATTCGCGTTCTTCTCAAAAGCTGTGTTATCTGTACTTCCGGTTATCGGCTTCAGACCGGACATCATTCACTGTCATGACTGGCAGACAGGTCTCGTGCCGGTATATCTGCACGACAGCTTCCAGCAGAATGAATTCTTCTGGAATATCAAGACTATTATGACAATACATAACCTGAAATTCCAGGGTGTATGGGATGTAAAAACTGTTCAGAATATTACAGGACTTTCTGACTATTACTTTACAGCGGACAAGCTGGAAGCCTATAAAGATGCCAACTTCCTTAAAGGAGGTATCGTATTTGCAGACGCGGTTACAACTGTAAGTAATACCTATGCTGAAGAAATCAAAACACCGTTCTATGGTGAGAAACTTGACGGCCTGATGTGTGCCCGTGCAAACAGTCTGCGTGGTATTGTAAACGGAATTGACTATAATACATTCAATCCGGAAACAGACCCATATATCACCAAGACATATAATGCAACTACATTCAGAAAAGAAAAAGTTAAAAATAAAATTCAGCTTCAGAGAGATCTCGGTCTGGAAGAGAATCCAAAGGCAATGATGATCGGTATTGTTTCACGTCTGACAGATCAGAAAGGCTTCGATTTGATCGCGTATGTAATGGATGAGCTCTGTCAGGATGCAGTGCAGATTGTAGCTCTTGGAACAGGTGATGAGCGCTATGAGAATATGTTCCGTCACTTTGACTGGAAATATCATGGAAAAGTATCTGCACAGATTTATTATGATGAAACAATGTCCCATCGTATTTATGCAGCATCTGATGCATTCCTGATGCCGTCCTTATTTGAGCCATGTGGTTTAAGCCAGCTGATGAGTCTCCGCTATGGTACACTTCCGATCGTCAGAGAAACAGGCGGACTTAAAGATACTGTTGAACCGTACAATGAATTTGAAGGAACAGGTACAGGATTCTCATTCAGAAATTACAATGCGCATGAAATGTTGGCTACTGTACGTAATGCAGAAAGAATCTTCTACGATAAAAAACGCGAGTGGAATAAGATGGTTGACCGTGCTATGGCAGCAGATTTCTCATGGAATAATTCTGCACGTCAGTATGAAGAAATGTATAACTGGCTGATCGGTGATAAACCGGAATAAAGTATATATTTGTAAACTATATATGTGAACTACGAAAGAGCAGGGAATATCACAGAGGGTATTCCCTGCTTTAAGTATTTTTATGTGTTTCTGACAGCGGCATTCTGATAGTTACTGGGCGCAGGGTGAACAGTAACTTCCGATAACAAAATTGTACAGGGGCGGAACAAAAAAGCTTGACATCCGTCCTGAAGTATAATACTATAATGAATAGAAAACGAACATAAGTTCTGAATATGCTTAAGGAGATTATATAAATGATAAATGAAGAGAAACAGAAAGCGCTGGAAGCAGCACTTGGACATATTGAGAAACAGTATGGTAAAGGATCTGTAATGAAACTTGGAGAATCCGGAGCGAACATGCAGGTAGAGACTGTTCCGACCGGTTCATTAAGTCTTGATATTGCACTTGGAGTAGGTGGTGTACCTAAGGGACGTATCATCGAGATCTATGGACCGGAATCCAGTGGTAAGACAACCGTTGCGCTTCATATGGTAGCAGAGGTACAGAAGAGGGGCGGAATCGCAGGTTTCATTGATGCAGAGCATGCATTAGATCCTGTTTATGCCAAGAATATAGGTGTAGACATTGACAACTTATACATATCACAGCCGGATAACGGTGAGCAGGCTCTGGAGATTACAGAGACTATGGTGCGTTCCGGTGCAGTAGACATAGTAATTGTCGACTCTGTGGCTGCTCTGGTACCGAAGGCGGAGATTGACGGAGACATGGGTGACAGTCATGTAGGTCTGCAGGCGCGACTGATGTCACAGGCACTCCGTAAACTTACAGCAGTTATCAGTAAGTCTAATTGTGTGGTTATTTTTATCAATCAGCTTCGTGAGAAAGTCGGTGTTATGTTTGGTAACCCAGAGACAACGACAGGTGGACGTGCGTTGAAGTTCTATTCTTCTATCCGTCTGGATGTCCGCAGAGTGGAGACACTGAAACAGGGCGGTGAGATGGTAGGTAACCATACCAGAATTAAAGTTGTGAAGAATAAAGTGGCTCCGCCATTTAAGCAGGCTGAGTTTGATATTATGTTTGGAACCGGTATTTCCAAAGAAGGAGACATCCTTGATCTGGCGGCAGACTGCGGCATTGTAAATAAGAGTGGTGCATGGTATGCATATAATGGCGATAAGATTGGCCAGGGCCGTGAGAATGCGAAGCTGTTCCTCAAGGAGCATACAGATATTTGTGATGAAATTGAGAAGAAAGTAAGAATTCAGTATCATCTTCTCCCGGATGAAGCAGGACAGGAGAAAGAGAGTGCAGCAGCATCGAATGCAGAGCAGGATAGTACTGAGGAATAATAATGGGAAATTCGTCGGGAGATCTGAGAGAATTTCTCAGAAATGCAGAGAACTTAAAAAGGCGTTCTGCAGAAAATCAGAATCATCAGAAGAAATCAATAGAGGAACCTGAAGAATACAGAGACGCAAGGCGTAAAGCCATGCGTCTCTTAGAACATATGGACCGCACAGAGAGAGGACTGAGGGACAAGCTGCGGCAGGCAGGTTTCAGTCAATTGGCGGTAGACTATGCGTTGTCATATGTAGAATCATACGGCTATATAGATGATGAGCGTTATGCCAGAACCTATATCGCATACAGAATGAATACTAAGAGCCGCCAGAAAATCATACAGGAACTGATAAGTAAAGGCGTAGATAAAGAAACTGCAGCTGCAGCCTGGGAAGAAGAGGCGGCGTTAAATATGCCTGATGAGAGAGAAATCCTGTACCGGACAATTGAGAAAAAATATTGTCCTGATACTGAGCTCAATGAAAAAGAAATGCGTAGATTACAGGGATATCTGATAAGGCGTGGATTCAGTTATTCAGATATAAAAAGTGCGCTTGAGAATATGAATATCCGGACAATTACTCAATGGTAATATTCTGCGGAATATGTTTTTCAGAGGTCAGACCAGACAGCCTCAGAAATCGGAAAAATATTCAAACATTTCATTCGAAAAACTTGACATAAGTATGAAAAAAAGATAAACTTGTATTGTTGTATTTGTACAATGAAAACAAAATAAGGAGGTGCTCCTGTGACAACAACAATTATTGTTGCAATTGTCGCTGTGGTAGTCGCGCTACTTATTGCGGTTCCTGTTACTTGCAAAGTCGCTGTAAACAACAAGATCCAGAAGGATGCTGAAGTCGTTGGAACAGCAGAAGACAAGGCAAGAAGCATCATAGATGAAGCTCTGAAAACAGCTGAGACTAAAAAAAGAGAAGCTTTATTGGAAGTGAAGGAAGAATCTCTCCGTACTAAGAATGAACTGGAGAAAGAAACCAAGGAACGTAGAAATGAACTGCAGAAGTATGAAAACCGTGTATTAGCCAAAGAATCCGCGGTAGACAAGAAAGCAGATGCAGTAGAGAGGCGTGAAGCGGAATGCACAGCGAGAGCAGCTGAGGTGCAGAAGAAAGAAAAACGAGTAGAAGAACTTGAGCAAAAAGGAGTACAGGAACTGGAACGAGTTTCAGGTCTTACCTCCGAACAGGCAAAAGAAGAATTACTCAGATCCGTTGAAGACGATGTAAAAGTGGATGTTGCCAGACTCTACAGAGAACTGGAGAGCAGAGCAAAAGAAGAAGCAGGAAAGAAAGCCAAGGAATATGTAGTTAATGCCATTCAGAAATGTGCAGTTGACCATGTTGCCGAGACTACGATTTCCGTTGTTCAGCTTCCAAGCGATGAAATGAAGGGAAGAATCATTGGTCGTGAGGGTCGTAACATTCGTACACTGGAAACACTTACAGGTGTAGATCTTATTATCGACGATACACCGGAAGCAGTTGTATTATCTGCATTTGATCCGATTCGTCGTGAAATCGCACGTGTAGCTCTTGAGAAACTGATCGTAGATGGACGTATCCATCCGGCCAGAATCGAAGAGATGGTTGAGAAAGCACAGAAAGAAGTAGAAGCACAGATTCGTGAAGATGGTGAGAATGCTGCGATGGACGTTGGCGTTCATGGTATTCATCCGGAATTGCTCAAACTTCTTGGTCGTATGAAATTCCGTTCAAGTTATGGACAGAATGCGTTAAGACATTCTATTGAAGTAGCTCAGTTATCCGGAATGTTGGCCGGCGAAGTTGGGGTTGATGTCCGTATGGCTAAGAGAGCCGGTCTTCTTCATGATATCGGTAAATCTATTGACCATGAGGTAGAGGGTTCACATATCCAGATCGGAGTGGATCTCTGTAAGAAGTATAAGGAATCTCAGATCGTTATCAATACGGTTGCATCTCATCATGGTGACTGTGAACCGGAATCTCTGATCGCTTGTATCGTACAGGCTGCAGATGCTATTTCGGCAGCAAGACCTGGTGCAAGAAGAGAGACACTGGAGACTTATACAAATCGTCTGAAACAGCTGGAAGATATTACGAACCAGTTTAAAGGCGTTGATAAATCTTTTGCTATTCAGGCAGGTAGAGAAATCCGTGTAATGGTAGTACCGGAGCATATTAATGATGCTGATATGGTTCTTCTGGCACGCGATATTGCGAAACAGATCGAAGCAGAACTTGAATATCCTGGACAGATCAAAGTTAATGTGATCCGCGAAAGCAGAGCAGTTGACTACGCAAAATAAATAGTTCTTTGCATATATAAGCTACATAGATTGTATAGAGATATACAGTTTATGTAGCTTTTTTGTGTCATAGGAAATTACTTCGTAATGTTCCTATGACATAAAAAGCCCTCCGGGCAGGATCGCACTGCGCCGGAGAGGAATCATGTCGCTGGAGCGACCCGCCGCAGGCGGAGAATCCTGCTTGCAGGATTCTTTTTTGCATAATAGGAAGTTCTGATGAATTTCCTGTATAACTGGAATACTTTTCGCAAAGTACAAGTAAACTGGTACAGGGTGATGCTATGATTATAAGACAAAAAAGAAAGTTTCCGGCTTTGATTCTGTTTCTGCTGGGATTCCTTGCAGGAAACATGATACCAAATCTGATCTGGAAAATGAAGTGGCGGCAGAAAACCTGGACATCCATATATTTTCTGAGTACATTTGCGGGAAAGAATATATCCGGCACAGAATATCTGACAGAAATACTAAAATACAGAGGATGTTATTATCTGCTGAATGTAATCTGTGGTTTTTCTGTTTTTGGTGCACCGCTTGCTGTGCTCACATTGTTGCTTTCAGGATTATATACAGGTATGATCATGGCAGCATCCATACTTGAGTTTGGATTTGCCGGTGGAGTGATCGGAATGGGCCTGTTAATCCCGCAATATCTGTTTTATATCCCTGTCTGGCTATATTCTATGGAACAGGAATGGGAAATGTCAGCAGAAATCTGGAGAAACCGAGGGATACTTTTTCAGAAAGCCGGCACATATATAGGCAGAATGTGTATTGCAGCGGGTGGATATCTGTTGGGCATTCTTGCAGAATGCTTTGTGAATCCGTGGGTTATCAACAAAATATTGGAATATATAAAAATTTTTTAAAATACACATTTACTATATTTAGTATTGGTTGTCATAAAATATTCGACATATAGTATTTATCGTCGAAAAAGCCCCAAATAGCAAGGTTTTCGTCGAAAAAAGGGTTTGATTTTATGTAAAATAAACAGTATAATACATATACATTTTAGAAGAATTTGCGGAGTGTGTTGCTGATCATGGAATGAACAGTGGACACGGTATCATACATAATAAGAAGAGGGAGCGGGAAGTGTAGAAATATGGATATTGAAATAAGAGAATTTATTACATACCTGCATAATATAAAGAAAACATCGGCAAATACAGAAATATCTTATCAGAGAGATCTCAAGAAGATGGCAGAGTTCCTGGAAGAACGGGGAATCAGAAACTGTAACGATGTGAAAGAACTTGAGCTTGAAGGGTATATAAGCTATATGGAACGTGAGAAATTTGCGTCTTCATCTATTTCCAGGAGTGTTGCATCTATGAGAGCTTTCTTCCAGTATCTGTGGAAAGAAGGCGTAATTGCAAAGGATCCGGCAGAGAATCTGAAACCGCCGAAAGTGGAGAAGAAGGCACCGGAGATACTTACGATTGAAGAAGTGGACAAATTGCTTCAGCAGCCGAATCTGGATACTGCGAAAGGGGTCAGAGATTCTGCAATGCTGGAATTACTGTATGCAACAGGCATGCGTGTAAGTGAGATGCTGCATCTGCAGATTTTTGACGTGAATCTTCAGTTTGGCTATGTTGTTTGTCAGGAGAATGGTAAAGAACGTATTATTCCAATCGGAATCCCATGCAAGAAAGCTATGGAACGATATCTGGAGAGAGGCAGAACTGTTTTTGTAAAAGATGATAAAGAAACAGCATTGTTTACGAACTGTTCTGGAAAAGCCATGAGCCGTCAGGGCTTCTGGAAAGTATTGAAGGGATATGCTGATGATGCCGGAATTAAGAGAGATATTGCACCTCATACACTGAGACATTCTTTTGCTGTACATATGCTGCAGAACGGTGCAGATATCAGAAGCGTGCAGGAAATGCTTGGACATTCGGATATTTCTACTACTCAGATATATCTTGGTATGAACATGAATAAAATGAGAGATGTGTATATGAAAACACATCCCCGTCATTAAATCACGGATAAATAATAAAAGCTTCTATCGTGCAGTTTATAACTGACATGACAGAAGCTTTTTTGTCGTAGAAATTAGCACATTTCAGCAATTGTATACAGAAGACGTTCAGACTCTTCCCATCCAAGACATGGGTCTGTAATGGATTTACCATAGATATGATCGCATCCGATCTTCTGATTTCCAGGTTCAATGTAGCTCTCGATCATAAGACCTTTAACCAGAGTATGAAGTTCAGGATCTACTATACGGCTGTGAAGAACTTCTTTTGCAATACGAACCTGCTGGTCATACTGTTTATTAGAGTTGGAGTGGTTAGTATCAACAATAACAGCCGGATTCTTAAGGTTCTTTTCCTGATATTTCTCCCAGAGAAGACGAAGATCTTCGTAGTGATAATTCGGAATAGCTTCCCCGTGTTTGTTTACGGCACCGCGAAGAATTGTGTGTGCAAGCTCATTTCCTGTTGTCTCTACTTCCCAGCTTCTGTAAATAAAACGATGTCCGCCCTGAGCTGCAACAACAGAGTTAAGCATAACTGCAAGGTCACCACTGGTCGGGTTTTTCATACCTGCAGGAACTTCCATACCGCTGACAGTAAGACGGTGCTGCTGATCCTCAACAGAACGTGCACCTACTGCTACATAAGAAAGCAGATCGGACAGATAGCGATAGTTCTCAGGATAGAGCATCTCATCTGCGCATGTCATTCCGCTTGTCTGGATAGCATGGATGTGCATCTTACGGATTGCGATAAGTCCGGCAAGAAGGTTCGGCTGTTTTTCGGGATCCGGCTGATGAACCATACCCTTATAGCCCTCTCCTGTTGTTCTCGGTTTGTTTGTATAAACACGCGGAACGATCAGAACCTTGTCAGCTATTTTTTCCTGAACATTGCGTAATCTGGTAAGGTAATCCAGAACTGCATCTTCGTTGTCTGCTGAACAAGGACCGATGATAGCAAGGAATTTATCGGATTTTCCGGTAAATACATCACGCAGTTCCTTATCTCTTGCATCTTTAATGGCCTGAATTTCAGCATCAATGGGATACTGATTGCGAATTTCTTCAGGGGTTGGTAATTTTTTGATAAAATCGAATCCCATGGTTGTATCTCCTTTGTGTCTTTTTGTGTTGCTTTTTCGGCATTAATTATAAACCATTATCATCCGAATGTCGATAGGGAATATATTTTTCGGACAATGCACGGATATGCAGAATTGTCAGGATCAGCTCACTGCACAGGATCCCGTACAGATATCCGCGTATACCAAACTGTGGAATTGCAAAGAATACAAAGCCGACGCGTATACAGATACTGATGATACTATGTATCAGACAAGTACCGGATTTGCCAAGCCCGTTCAGCACACTGGTCAGAGTCGTATTCAGATATAAAAAAGGACAGATATACGACATTGTTTGAATGTAAGTACCGGCAGTTTCACTGTGAAATAGAAAAACTCCCAGGAAATCACCCATAAACAAAAAAACAACCATACAGAAACCACCAAGTAATAGACAGTATCTGAAAATTTCACCAATCACATATCGGATGCGTTTTTGATATCCGAGTGTCTGAAGCTCCGTGATAGATGGCAGAAGCATTACTGCAGCAGAGTTTGTAACAGTTGCAGGGAACAGGATGAGAGGCAGTGCCATTCCTGTAAAAACACCGTAAATGCTTAGAGCATCTGTGGAATCAAGTCCGGACATCTGCAGCCTTGCAGGAATCATAATCACTTCTGCGCTGCTGAGAACAGTCAGAAGGAGTTTATTCAGTGTAAGCGGAGCAGAAATCTGAAAAATATTTTTGAAGATCTGATTTGTTTTTTTTATATGTAAAAAAGTATAATGTGTTTTGCGAAAATGCATACTTACAGTAAACAGAGAAATAAAAGTAACAGTAGCTTCTCCTATAAGATTACCGCCAACAGCGATAAGTGGAGTGATAGTTTGGTTCTGGGAAACGGAGATAAGATAGAGCAGATAACATCCTCCTACGCGGAAAATCTGTTCCAGAAGCTGCAGCCCTGCAGGAAATCCGGCCTGTTTTCTTCCGAAGTAATAGCTGTTTACACAGGAGTGAAAAGTACTTAAGGGAATACTGAAAGAAAGCAGCTGTACCAGACCAGCAGTCTGCGGCTCTTTTAAAATCCGGAGAGCCCAGAAATCAGCATAAGTATAGAAAAACCATGCAAACAGACAGGAAACAATTACTGAAAATGCAGTTCCTGCAACAAAGTAATCCCCTGCGCGGTCAGAATGCTCCTTTGCAGTTTCGGAGGCAGTCAGACGGGAAATGGCAGTCTGGATACCTGAAGCGCAGACGGACATTGCAAGCAGCTGCAGGGGAAGCACCAGCTGGAAAATTCCAAGTCCGTGCGCACCAATTGTATGAGAAAGGAATATTCTGTAAAAGAAACCAATAAGTCTGCTGAGCAGACCTGTGACAGTAAGCAGCAAAGTTCCCCTGATAAAAAGCTTTTTTGACATGATAAAGCTCCTGAACTTTTTTGAATGCGTCAGAAACATTTACTAACGCTTTTACGTCAATATATGTCTAAAACAGCCTTGACAGAACTAACAGTTTCTGGTAAAGTAATCATGAAAATCCGAGGGAAACACTGGGAATTAAAAACGAGGTGAGAAAATGAAACTGTCAACAAGAGCGCGTTATGGTCTGAAAGCACTGATCGATCTGGGATTACACAGCGAAAATGAGGCAGTGTCTTTGCAGAGTATTGCGGAGAGACAGGATATTTCCACAAGCTATCTTGAACAGCTTATGGCCATGCTTAAGAAAGCGGGTCTGGTAAAAAGCAGCAGAGGTGCTTATGGCGGTTACCAGCTTGGCAAGCCGGCAGATGAAATCTCAGTCGGTGAAGTCCTGCGTGTGCTGGAAGGCAGCCTGGAAGCAGCAGCCTGTCCTGGGATTGAGAATGACGGAACCTGTCACGGCAGTGATGTATGTGTGGCAAAACTCGTCTGGAAAAGAATTAACGACAGCATTACCAATGCTGTGGATACCCTGATGCTTGGTCAGCTGATCGAAGAAAGCAGAAGAGTACATGAAGAAAAAACAGCAGGTCTGAACACAAAAGAATCTGTGTCGGACATACTTAAATAAAACAGGAGGACAAGAAAATGGGAAAAATGATTTATCTGGACAATGCAGCAACAACTAAAACAGCACCGGAGGTTGTCCAGGCAATGCTGCCATATTTTTCAGAATTTTATGGCAATCCATCCAGTATTTATGATTTTGCAGGCAAGAGTAAAGAAGCAGTGACAAAGGGAAGAGAGCAGATTGCTGAAGTTCTTGGTGCTAAGAAAGAAGAGATTTATTTCACAGCCGGCGGTTCTGAGTCTGATAACTGGGCTCTGAAAGCTACTTTTGAGGCATATAAAGCAAAAGGAAACCACATTATTACAACTAAGATCGAGCATCACGCAATTCTTCATACATGTGAATATCTGGAAAAACGCGGTGCAAAAATCACATATGTAGATGTAGACGAGAATGGTATTGTGAAACTGGATGAACTTGAGAAAGCCATCACACCTGAGACAATCCTGATCTCCGTAATGTTCGCAAACAATGAGATTGGTTCTATTCAGCCAATTAAAGAAATCGGACGTATTGCAAAAGAGCATGGTGTTCTTTTCCATACAGATGCTGTTCAGGCATTTGGTCAGGTTCCGATCAATGTAGATGAATGTAACATCGATATGTTGAGCTCCAGCGGACATAAGATCAACGGACCAAAAGGAATCGGTTTCCTTTATATCCGTAAAGGTGTAAAGATCCGCTCATTTGTACATGGTGGTGCACAGGAACGTAAACGTCGTGCAGGTACAGAAAATGTGCCGGGAATCGTTGGATACGGTGCAGCAGCAGCACGTGCGAATGCTTCAATGAAAGAACGTACAGAGAAGGAAATTGCTATCAGAGATCACCTGATCCACAGAATTGAGACAGAAATTCCTTACGTAAAAGTAAATGGTGATCGTGTAAAACGTCTTCCGAATAACGTAAATGTCAGCTTCCAGTTTGTAGAGGGTGAATCACTTCTGCTGATGCTTGACAATTACGGAATCTGTGCATCCAGCGGATCTGCCTGTACATCAGGATCTCTTGATCCATCTCATGTACTCCTGGCAATTGGCCTGCCGCATGAGATCGCACATGGCTCTCTGCGTATGACTCTCAGTGAAGAGACATCTATGGAAGATGTAGATTTCGTAGTAGACAAACTGAAAGAAATCGTAGCGCACTTAAGAAGTATGTCTCCATTATATGAAGACTTCATGAAGAAGCAGAAATAATGTTAGAATATTTAACCAAATCAAGTAAGTCCCCTGCTTCAATTGCGAAAAGCAATAAGCAGTGGGTGGGGACTTGCTTGTATCAGGAAGAGTGCAATCTCTTTCTGATAAACTGCGGAGCAGTTATTTGGTGTAGAGCCACGTAGCGAAGCGGATTGCGAATATCCGCTTGACCCCAAAAGGATTTACAAAGAGCCTTGCATTATTAATATGAATAATACCAAAAGTCAGGATAACAGGAGGAAATACAAATGGCTTACAGTGAGAAAGTAATGGATCATTTTCAGCATCCACGTAATGTTGGAGAAATAGAGAACGCAAGCGGCGTAGGTACAGTAGGAAACGCAAAATGCGGTGATATCATGAGAATTTTCCTTGATATCGATGATGAAACACATATCATCAAAGACTGTAAATTCAAAACATTCGGATGCGGCGCAGCAGTAGCAACAAGTAGTATGGCAACAGAGATGGTAATGGGAAAAACTATCGAAGAAGCTATGGAAGTTACAAATAAAGCAGTTATGGAAGCACTTGATGGACTTCCGCCAGTAAAAGTTCATTGTTCTCTGCTTGCAGAGGAAGCAATCCATGCAGCTCTGTGGGACTATGCACAGAAGCATCACATTGAGATTAAAGGACTTAAGAAACCGAAGTCTGACATTCACGAAGGTGAGGAAGCAGAAGAGGAAGAATATTAATCACCGGGAACGAAGTGAACAGTAATTAATATTTAAAAAATTGAATCTGTTTGTAATTTGAAATCGTTATATTATAAAGAAGGGGCGGATGATTCTCATCATCTGCCCTGTACTTTATATTTTAAAGATTTTTGTTACTGTTCATACGTTGCTGTTTCATAAAATATGTTGCGTGATGAACAATGACTATTTTCTGCAGGAGGTAAAGATGACAGGACTTACGAATGAACAAGTGCAGGAGAGGATTGCAGAAGGAAAGGTTAATGCCAATGAAAACCCGAACACCAGGACATACAAGCAGATTATTTTGGAGAACACACTTACGTTTTTCAACTTTCTGAACCTTGTACTTCTGGTTATGGTGCTTTTTGTAAGGTCTTATAAGAACTCCATGTTTATGGGAATTATTCTGATCAATACTGTGATTGGTATTGTTCAGGAAATCAGGGCAAAGAAGACAATTGACAAGCTGGCGATCCTTACTGAAAGTAAGACAGTAGTCTTACGTGACGGCAAAAAGTGGAGTATTTCCACAGAGAAGCTGGTGCTGGATGATCTCATCTTTCTGAAAACAGGAGATCAGATTCCGGCAGATGCGAAAGTGTTGGAAGGAACTGTAGAAGTGAATGAATCTCTGCTGACAGGCGAATCAGATAACCTGTCCAAGAATCCGGGGGATGAGCTTTTTTCCGGCAGTTTCGTGACATCAGGTGAAGCCTGTTGTCAGGTGATTCATGTTGGAAAAGATAATTATGCTTCTCAGATCACCAGTGAGGCGAAAGAGTTTAAACGCCACAATTCAGAACTTCGCAATTCTCTGAATGCGATTCTGAAAGTAATCAGTATCATTATTGTACCGCTTGGAGCAATGTTGTTTTATAAACAATATTATGTTGTGGGCGATACGTTAAAGGATTCAGTAGTAAACATGGTTGCTGCAGTTCTGGGCATGATCCCTGAGGGACTGGTACTTCTGACAAGTGTGGCATTAACCCTTGGATCTATGGTACTGGCAACCAAGAAGACACTGGTGCAGGAACTATATTGTATTGAGACCCTGGCGAGGGTTGACACGCTCTGTCTGGACAAAACAGGTACGATCACAGAAGGAACTATGAAAGTGGAAGATGTGCAGTTGTACGAAAAAGGACAGGTTACTGAGCAGAAAGCAATCAGCATATTAGCGGAGAATGATTCAACTGACGCAGAAACAGCAGAAGAATCTGTACAGGCAGAAGATGCAGAGACAATGAATTCCGAGACAAAAACTCAGGAAGCAGCTGAAGCATCAGAGGATGTCCGATCAGAGGCGTATAAACAGAAACTGCAGGAAATTGACCACATTATGGGAAATCTTATGTCAGTTCTGCATGATCAGAATGCAACAGCCGATGCATTGAGAGATAGATTTCTTGCCAAATCTGATCTGAAACTGGTTCATGCTATCCCGTTTTCTTCAGATAGAAAATACAGTGGTGCTGTATTTGAGGGCAGGGGAACTTACCTGATGGGCGCTGCACAATTTCTCTTTCCGGAAGGAAATGAGGAACTTCTGGCACATTGCGGCACCTATGCAAAAGATGGATTCCGTATTCTGGTTCTCGCACACAGCGAACAGGAAACAGAAAGTACCGACCGACCGTCGGGTCTGGAACCGATCGGTCTGTTCCTTATTACAGATGTGATTCGTGCGGAAGCACCGGATACGCTGGCATTCTTTGACAGCCAGGGTGTCGATCTGAAAGTTATTTCCGGAGATGACCCTGTGACAGTTTCCGCAATTGCAAAGAAGGCAGGGTTGAAGAATGCAGATCATTATATTGACGCCACAACTATTACAACACCGGAGGAAATGCAGCGCGCAGTAGCTGAATGCAGTGTATTTGGACGAGTGACTCCACAGCAGAAGAAACAGATGGTACAGGCACTTCAGGCTCAGAAGCATACAGTTGCCATGACCGGTGACGGCGTAAATGATGTACTTGCACTGAAAGAGGCAGACTGCAGTATTGCCATGGCGGCAGGAAGCGATGCGGCTAAGAATATAGCAAATGTAGTATTGCTTGATTCTAATTTTGGAGCAATGCCTCACATTGTGAATCAGGGGCGCCGTGTAGTAAACAATATTCGAAGTGCAGCATCCATGTTTCTGATTAAAACAATTTTCTCTGTTCTTCTGGCGCTGATTACAATCTTTTTTGGAGACGCCTATCCATTTGAGCCAATCCAGATGTCGCTGATCAGTGCATGTGCAGTGGGAATTCCGACATTTCTTTTGACACAGGAGAATAACTACAATAAGATTGATCATACATTCCTGAGACATGTATTCATGAATGCATTTCCGGCAGCAGTGACTATTACAGGATGTGTATTTACCATTATGCTGGTATGCCAGAATGTGTATCATTCTAATGTTATGCTGAATACAGCCTGTGTGCTGGTTACAGGATGGAATTACATGTCTGCGCTGCGTACGGTATATTCACCGCTGAACACATACAGAAAGATTATCATTTATGGAATGCAGTTTGCGTTTTTTATAAGTGCGGTTGTGCTGCAGAATCTGCTGACGCTTGGATCCCTGGAATTTGGAATGATCATACTTGTATTTGTATTGATGACATTTTCACCGATTCTTATTGAGACCATCACAGAATGGATCCGCCGGATTTATGAGAAGTCTCTGGATAAGGAAGATGAGGAAAAAGGATTTTTCGCAAGATTTCTGGAGAAGGTACAGAAGTAGATCACTTTTTCAAAAATCTTGAAAAATTATCAGGGATATAGTTTCAGAAAGAAGATATTACAAAAATATATAGAACCAATAAATAAGGACAATCTGTGGAAAAAACAGATTGTCCTTATTTTGAAATTATGAAGTTTTTGGTTATGTTATTTTTATTTCTTTCTGCAGAGCCAGAAGCATCCGAATGCAGGAATCATAACACCTTTTGCCTCCATCTGATGTTCTGTGATGAGGTCTGTATAGATACCGTCATCTTCATTGATCCATGCTACTTTGTCCTGGTCACTGAAGTTATAGATACCGATAAACTTTTCTTCATCATTCTCACGTACAAGGGCAAGAATAGAGGAATCCCAGGTATCAATCGTGCGAAGAGATGCAGTTGTATCAAAGACGCTGTGAGCACTTCTGATATGTTCCAGATGATCCAGTGCATGGAAAAGTTTTCCCTGTACAGTATCTGCGATATTTCTGTTCGGAGCAAGAGACCAGTTAAACTCTCCTCTGTGGAGATAACGGGAATCTGCAGCTTTGTTCGGGTCATTTTTGTAAGAGTAGTCATTTACCTGACCGATCTCGTCACCGCTGTAGATAACAGGGATACCGGACTGGGAAAGCATAAATGCATGAAGTGTGATGTCATAACGTACACTTCTGTCCACGCCTTCTGCATTTCCCTCAAATCCGTATTTCTCAATACCGCAGAGAGAAGCAGTAGTACCGCAGAGTCTTGCATCACCCAGACGAGGATCATCATTGTAAAGCTCGCCGCGGCCAAAAGTATCCGGATATTTACCTGTGAAGAAATCATTCAGGAATTTCTTATGAGGAACCTCTTCGATAGAGAAGTTCTGAAGGAAGTCGTAATCTAATCCCCAGCCGATATCATCATGGCAGCGCAGGTAATTCTGGAATACATATTCTGTAGGAAGTGATCCGAGGATATCCAGCTGTCTGCGGAGAAGAGATACGTCCTTTGTTGCAACTGTATGCCAGGTGCTTGCCATAGTAGTAACATTGTACAGAATATGACACTCAGGTTTCTCAAGTGTACCGAAGTACGGAACAACTTTCTCAGGAGCCATAACAACTTCGCCGAGAAGCAGAACACCCGGGCATACGATTTCACAGATCATACGCATCATACGTACAATAGTGTGAACCTGAGGCAGGTTACGGCAGTTGGTGCCAAGCTGTTTCCAGATATATGGGACAGCATCCAGACGTACGATATCAACACCCTGATTGGCAAGATAGAGCATGTTGTAGACCATTTCATTGAATACAACCGGATTTCTGTAATTTAAATCCCACTGGTATGGATAGAATGTAGTCATAACATGTTTGTGAACATCGTCTAACCATGTGAAGTTTCCTGGTGCGGTAGTCGGGAATACCTGAGGACAGGTCTGCTCATAGAGTGCCGGAACATCATAGGAATCAAAGAAGAAATAGCGATCCTGATATTCTTTTTCACCTGCGCGTGCACGTTTTGCCCATTCATGTTCTTCGGATGTATGGTTCATAACGAAGTCAAGACAGATGTTGATGCCACGCTCGTGGCATTTAGCAGTTAATTCTGAAAAATCTTCCATTGTACCAAGCTCAGGCTGAACAGTACGGAAATCAGCAACTGCATAACCGCCGTCGCTCTTTCCCTCTGGTGATGCGAGCAGAGGCATCAGGTGAAGATAGTTGACATTGCATTCCTGAACATAGTCCAGTTTCTCTTCCAGACCCTTTAATGTATGTGCAAAGTTATTTACATACATCATCATGCCAAGCAGATCGTTACGTTTGTACCAATTCGGATCGGATTCACGCTTTCTGTCGGATTCTTTTAATGCTGCGTTTCTGTTATTATAAAAAGCTTCCATATTAGATGTCAGATCATTCAGGAATGTCATAACATCATCACGGTCCTGATATAATTCACAGTACAGCCATTTCAGTTCATCGTAATGCTTCTGAAAACGTTCATTATATATAGTAAGATCAGCAGGGACTTCAAGTTTAGCCGGTTCCACCTTAGAAGTTTCTACTTTGACCGGTTCCACTTTGGAAGTTTCAACCTTGACCGGCTCCACTTTAGAAGTCTCCACTTTGACCGGTTCCACTTTAGAAGTTTCTACTTTAATTGGTTCAACCTTAGAAGTCTCCACTTTAACTGGTTCAACCTTGGAAGTCTCAACCTTGACTGGTTCCACTTTGGAAGTTTCTACTTTGACTGGTTCTACTTTGGAAGTTTCTACTTTGACTGGTTCTACTTTGGAAGTTTCTACTTTAACAGGTTCTGTTTTGGAAGTAGTTACCTTTAAAACTTCTGTTTCCTGTTTTTTGACTGTTGATGAAGCTCGCTTCTTCTGGAGTCTTTTTTTTGCCATAATATTCCTCCCTGGTTTATAAATAAATATTGTGTTACTGAGAATGAAGTGACAGTAACATATTTGTAAAACATTATAGTACATGGGTGACCATATAGGCAAGTCCCATATCTTTTTATAAAACAAAATTTATAAAGAAATGAAATCTGGTTTGTGATCTTTAAATACGGTATAATACCGGAAACCACAGTCTTCAAGCACAGCAGCTGCTTTGTCAAAAGCATAAGCTACTTTGTCAGGGGTATGTGCATCTGCACCGATTGTAATAATCTCGCCGCCAAGTTCCCTGTAACGTTTTATGACTGCAGTACATGGATTCGGTTCGCCGAGTCCATAGTGATATCCGCCTGTATTAAGTTCAATTCCCTTTCCCATGGAAATCAGTTTCTTAAGAATCTCATCCAGAATATCTTTATACCGTCCATAAGAATATTCACGGTTCTTATTCGGACCGTAGCGTACAACATAGTCAATATGTCCATATACGTCAAAGCCGTCATAAACAGAGATATTCTCAAGAATGGATTCGAAATATTCCATATAACATAAGAATTCTTTGCGACCCTCAAAGAATTCCGGATAATAAGGATCATATCCGTGAACAAGATGAGAAGAGCCGATGGCAAAGTCGAAAGGTGTCTGTGCAAGCAGAGAATCAAAATATTCTCCCAGATGCATCTGCAGTCCAAGTTCGATCCCGAAGCGTAGCTGAATCTTATCCTTATATGTATCTGAAAGTTCTTCGAATCTCTTCTGATAGGAAGAGATATCCAGAGAAAAATCCAGTCCGTCAGGGGTGACCGGATAATCCGGGTCCAGATGCTCTGTAAAAGTAATTCCCTGTAAGCCTAGCTCAACTGCTCGCTGGATCATAGATTCCATAGGGGTATCCGAATCGGCAGAAAAAGAAGAATGCATATGGCAGTCCCATAATATCTGTCTGTTCATAATTTCAGTCCTTTCATAAAAATGTTCAAATTTGTATAAATGTCCTATAAACAGGACATACTTAAATCCGAAATCCCGCAAAACAACAGGATGTGAGCAGTAACGTTGATATTCACGGTGCACTGCATACCCAGTATATCATAGAATTTACAATTTTTACTTAATTTTTATTTGTTTTTTAGAAAATGGTCTTGAATTTTTGTTTAGAATTATGTACAATACATTACAGGTTGATGATTCTTTAACAAACAAAAGGATTACCATAATTAACCACTTAATTCATAGGAGGAATTTTATCATGGCAGTAAAAGTTGCAATCAATGGTTTTGGACGTATCGGACGTCTTGCATTCCGTCAGATGTTTGGAGCAGAAGGATTTGAAATCGTAGCAATCAACGATTTAACATCTCCTAAAATGCTTGCTCACTTATTAAAATATGACTCAACACAGGGAAAATATGCTCTTGCAGACACTGTAACAGCAGGAGAAGATTCCATCACAGTTGACGGAAAAGAAATCAAAATTTACGCAAAAGCTAACGCTGCTGAACTTCCATGGGGAGAAATCGGTGTAGACGTAGTTCTTGAGTGTACAGGATTCTATACATCCAAAGACAAAGCTCAGGCTCATATCGATGCAGGTGCTAAACACGTTATCATTTCCGCTCCGGCTGGAAACGACCTTAAGACAATCGTTTACAATGTAAACCATGAAACTCTTACAAAAGAAGACCACATCATCTCTGCAGCTTCTTGTACAACAAACTGCTTAGCTCCAATGGCTAAAGCATTAAATGACCTTGCTGCAATCAAATCCGGTATCATGTGCACAATCCACGCTTACACAGGCGATCAGATGACACTTGACGGACCACAGAGAAAAGGTGACTTAAGAAGATCCCGTGCAGCTGCAGTTAACATCGTTCCTAACAGCACAGGTGCTGCTAAAGCTATCGGTCTTGTTATCCCAGAACTGAACGGCAAATTAATCGGATCTGCTCAGCGTGTTCCTACCCCAACAGGTTCTACAACAATCTTAACAGCAGTTGTTGAAGGAAACGTAACAAAAGAACAGATCAACGCAGCTATGAAAGCAGCTTCTAACGAATCCTTCGGATACAACGAAGATGAAATCGTATCCAGCGATATCGTTGGTATGAGATTTGGTTCTCTGTTCGATGCTACTCAGACAATGGTTCTTCCACTTGAGAATGGCACAACAGAAGTACAGGTAGTTTCCTGGTATGACAACGAGAACTCCTACACAAGCCAGATGGTTCGTACAATCAAACATTTTGGTAAACTGCTGAACGCTTAATTTTCAGTAAGTGTAGAAGAATAGACTCCAACGAAGGGTCCGGTCTGATATGGACCGGACCCTTTTCGCGTTGTCTGGGCAACCTTCATAATTTGCCGGCGGCAGGTTATGGGGCTGTATGGAAAACATATGTTACTGTCCACAAATATACAGTAACATTCAAAGAATATTATTAAGGAGGCACCACAAATGCTGAACAAAAAATCTGTTGATGATATCAATGTAAAAGGCAAAAAAGTTCTTGTAAGATGTGACTTCAATGTTCCGCTTCAGGATGGAAAAATTACAGATGAGAACCGTCTGGTAGCAGCTCTTCCTACAATCAAGAAGCTGATCGCTGACGGTGGAAAAATTATTCTCTGCTCTCACCTTGGAAAACCGAAGGGAGAACCGAAACCGGAATTATCTCTTGCGCCGGTTGCTAAACGCCTTACCGAATTATTAGGACAGGAAGTTAAATTTGCAGCAGATCCGGAAGTAGTTGGACCAAACGCAAAAGCAGCAGTAGCTGCGATGAAAGACGGAGACGTTATCTTACTTGAGAACACACGTTATCGTGCAGAAGAAACAAAGAACGGAGACGAATTCAGCAAAGAACTCGCTTCTCTTTGCGATGTATTTGTAAACGATGCATTTGGTACAGCACACAGAGCGCACTGCTCTAACGTTGGTGTAACTAAATATGTTGATACAGCAGTTGTTGGTTACTTAATGCAGAAGGAAATCGATTTCCTTGGAAATGCAGTTAACAATCCTGAGAGACCATTCGTTGCTATTCTTGGCGGTGCTAAGGTTTCCAGCAAGATCTCTGTAATCAATAACCTTCTTGATAAAGTTGATACTCTTATCATTGGTGGCGGTATGTCTTACACATTCTCCAAAGCTATGGGCGGACATATCGGAAGATCCCTTTGCGAGGATGATTATCTTCAGTATGCATTAGACATGATGAAGAAAGCAGAAGAAAAGGGCGTTAAGCTTCTTCTTCCTGTAGATAACAGAATCGGTGATGACTTCTCTAATGATTGCAATATCCAGGTTGTTAAACGTGGTGAGATTCCGGACGGATGGGAAGGAATGGACATCGGACCTGAAACAGAGAAAATTTTCTCTGATGCTGTAAAAGATGCTAAGACAGTTGTATGGAACGGACCGATGGGCTGCTTCGAAATGCCGAACTTCGCTCATGGTACAGAAGCTGTTGCTAAAGCACTTGCTGATACAGACGCTACAACTATCATTGGTGGTGGTGATTCTGCAGCTGCAGTTAACATCCTTGGCTATGGCGACAAGATGACACACATCTCCACAGGTGGCGGTGCATCTCTGGAATTCCTGGAAGGAAAAGAACTCCCAGGTGTTGCAGCAGCAAACGATAAATAGGCATTGAACACTTAATAAGGTCAAGCCGTAGGCGCAGGCCGAATTTAGTGTGAAAGCCCACCTATTTACTTAATGAAAGTGAGCCGTAGGCGAAGCTTGAATTTAGTAGATATGGTGTTACCATATAAATATACGTCCTACAGGGACACTAAGGAGATAGACATATTATGGCAAGAAAGAAAATTATCGCTGGTAACTGGAAAATGAACATGACACCAAGCGAAGCCGTTAAATTAGTAGAAACATTAAAACCATTAGTAGTAAATGACGAAGTAGACGTAGTATTTTGCGTACCAGCAATCGACATCATTCCAGTTGTAGAAGCTGCTAAAGGAACAAATATCCAGGTTGGTGCTGAGAACATGTACTTCGAAGAGAAAGGTGCATACACAGGAGAAATCTCCCCTGCAATGCTCGTAGATGCTGGTGTTAAATATGTTGTTCTCGGACATTCTGAAAGAAGAGAATACTTCGGAGAAACAAACGAAGACGTTAACAAGAAAATCCTCAAAGCTTTCGAACATGGAATTACACCAATCATGTGCTGTGGTGAAACTCTTACTCAGAGAGAACAGGGCGTGACAATGGATTTCATCCGTCAGCAGGTTAAAGTTGGATTCCAGGGTGTTACAGCTGATCAGGCTAAAACAGCAGTTATCGCTTACGAACCAATCTGGGCAATCGGAACAGGCAAAACAGCTACAACTGAGCAGGCTCAGGAAGTATGCGCCGGTATCCGTGCATGCATCGCTGAAATTTATGATGAAGCAACAGCAGAAGCAATCCGTATCCAGTACGGCGGATCTGTAAATCCAGCAACAGCTCCTGACTTATTCGTTCAGAACGATATCGATGGCGGTCTTGTAGGTGGCGCTTCTCTGAAAGCAGATTTCGGAAAGATCGTAAACTACAAATAAAATAGGAATTTAAAACAGATTATAAATAGATAATCGTTGTGTCCAGACAGAATACGTCCTGTCAGCCAAAGCTGACAGGGCGTTTATTATATTAGATATTACAAAAAATAAAAGAACCGTTTCTAAAAACGGTCCTCTTTGTCTGGTGTATAATAATATTATAAAATATATCTTTAGTGTTTTTTAAATATGTTCTTTTGTACTTCTGGAAAATTATCTTTCGTGTTTTATATTTCTTTGTCTGTGAGTTCTTTGTCTGTTTGTTCTTTTGAAATTCGAATATTTAATTCTTTAGTAGTTTATTGTTTCTCTTTAGTATGTATAAACTATAGCATATTTTTCTACATCCGTCTACAGGATTCAACAAGAATCTGCTTAAAATATTTCGACAGAATCTTCATAATTTCGACACTGGAAGGGAAAATATACGAAGAAATCTGGTATATTTAACGTTGATTTTACAGAAAAAAGATAGTGGGGAAACATAAACATGATAACATAATCACAATTTGGATTTGACACTAATTGAATTATGGAATTAATATCTGAATAGTTATATAACAAAACTTTTGGTCAGATGCAGAAATGGAGGGAATAAATATAAAGAAAAAAATTGAAGAGATAAGGAATGAAATGAATAAGGATCAGTATTATCTTTATTGCCAATATGTAATGGGAATACTGACTGTAAAAATAAAAATAATTGGAGAACAGCTGGAACATAAATACAATCGGGAGGTTATCCAGAATGTCTCACAGAGGATAAAGACACCGGAGAGTATTTATGCAAAGATGATTCGAAAGGGGTTAAAACCGGATTTTTCGGTGGCAAAAGAAAAATTAAATGATTTAATTGGAATCAGGATAGTCTGTCTTTTTGTTGACGATGTATATGAAATTGCAGAAATGTTAAAGAATCAGAAAGACCTTACGCTGATTAAAGAGAAAGACTATATTGCTAAGCCAAAGAAGAGCGGTTATATGAGTCTGCATCTGATTATGAAAGTTCCTGTATGTATTGATAATAAGATAGAAACAAAAACAGTAGAAATACAAATCCGTACAACAGGTATGGATTTCTGGTCCGTTCTTGAGTACCAGCTTCTTTATAAAAAGAATGTAAAAGGTGCTGATAAAATCGGAAAAGAATTAAAGGGTTACTCTGATGAGATTGCATCTCTGGATCGAAAAATGCTGAAATTGAGAAACAGAATTGAGGCTATCTGATTGCATGAACCGACTTTCGCTGTTATAATGAAGAAAGTATGCAAACAGAAAGCAGGTTAGTATTACATGGAAGAAAAAAATAAAAAGTGCATTGTATCAAAGAAATGCGGAAGTTGTCAGTATCAGGGCATTCCTTATAAAGAGCAGCTTGCTGCCAAACAAAAAAAGATGAGCAAACTTCTTAAGAAGTTTGGAAGTGTGAAACCGATCATTGGAATGGAAAATCCTCTTTATTATAGGAATAAAGTGCATGCAGTGTTTGACAGGGACAGAAAAGGCAATATAATCTGTGGAACATATGAAGCTAAAACTCATAAAGTAGTTCCTGTAGAAGAATGCATGATCGAAGATAAGATCAGTCAGGAAATTATCCGCACAATTCGTGATATGCTGAAATCTTTTAAAATAAAAACTTATGATGAAGACACAGGATACGGGCTTTTGCGTCACGTTCTTGTAAGGAGGGGATTTTCTACAAATGAGATCATGGTTGTCCTTGTTGTAGGATCGCCGGTTTTTCCTTCCAAAAATAATTTTGTAAAAGCATTACGAAAGAAATATCCGCAGATTACAACAGTAGTGCTGAATGTTAATGACAAGAAAACAAGTATGGTGTTGGGAGAACGGGATATTGTTATTTATGGAAAAGGATTTATCCGTGACACACTTTGTGGCTGTTCTTTCCGTATTTCTCCGCAGTCTTTCTATCAGGTAAACCCTGTACAGACAGAAATTCTGTACAGGACAGCAATCGAATATGCCAGCCTGGGCAGAAAAGAAACAGTGATCGATGCTTATTGCGGAATAGGAACTATAGGACTGGTGGCTGCAAAGAAGGCAAAGAATGTCATAGGTGTTGAATTAAATCCGAATGCAGTTCACGATGCAAAAATCAATGCAAGAGAAAATAAGATCACAAATGCACATTTCTATCAGGGAGATGCCGGAGAATTTATGGAAGCAATGGCAGAGAACGGAGAGAAAGCAGATGTGGTATTTATGGATCCGCCCCGTACAGGCAGTGATAAAAAGTTCATGTCCTCTGTGATCAAACTGGGACCATCCAGAATCGTATATATATCCTGTGGTCCGGAGACTCTTGCCAGAGATCTGGAATATCTCACGAAACACGGCTATGAGGTAAGAAAAATACAGCCTGTAGATATGTTCAGTTTCACAGATCATTGTGAAAATGTCTGTCTTCTGACAAAGAGATTCCAGAAACAGAACATAAAATAACAGGAAAAGGGAAGTTTTTATGGAAATAAGAAAAGCATCACTGCAGGATCTTGACCAGATTATGCAGATTTACGAGAATGCAAAAGCATTTATGCGTGCAAATGGCAATAAAGAACAGTGGGGAGACAGTTATCCGTCAAGAGAACTTATAGAACATGATCTTGATGATATGTATCTGTGTATGTCAGAGGGACAAATAGCGTGTGTTTTTTATTATGTAAAAGGTGAAGATGAAGATTACAGACAAATCAATGGTAAATGGCTGAATGAAGAACCTTACGGAGTTGTTCACAGAGTAGCATCAACAGGAATTATCAAAGGTGCTGCTGCCTATTGTCTTAACTGGGCATATTCTCAGATACCGAATCTGCGCATGGACACTTATAAAGATAATATTCCTATGCAGAAACTGTTAGAAAAATGCGGATTTAAGTACTGCGGCTCTTTTGAACGTCTGGGTACGGATAAATGGATGGCATATCATAAAGATTAAAAAATAAAAAGAAGATATAAGATAACATATAAGCAAAAAGACCAGGATCATACCAGAATGTGATATGATGCCGGTCTTTTGTTATGTTACAGGAAATTTCTCTGTAATATCCAATGACATAACAGAAACTTCCTGTCAGTATTTTATGGAATTGCTATAATATGAAAAACAGCTTACATATTTTCAACGATCTGACGTGCAACATAAACACCGCTTGCAGAAGCATGTGACAGGGAATGAGTTACACCGCTTCCGTCGCCGATGATGTACAGTCCTTTATATCTGCTTTCCAGGTTTTCGTTAATTTCAACTTCCATGTTATAGAACTTAACCTCTACACCATAGAGAAGAGTGTCATCATTTGCTGTACCAGGAGCGATTTTGTCCAGTGCATAGATCATTTCAATGATTCCATCAAGGATACGTTTTGGCAGAACAAGGCTCAGGTCACCAGGAGTAGCTGCCAGTGTCGGACGGACCATACCTTCTTCGATACGTGCAACAGTACTTCTTCTTCCACGTACCAGATCACCGAAACGCTGAACAATAACACCGCCGCCGAGCATATTGGAAAGACGTGCGATACTTTCGCCATATCCGTTGCTGTCTTTGAATGGTTCGGAGAAATGTTTTGCTACCAGAAGGGCGAAGTTTGTATTCTCTGTCTGCTTGGAAGGATCCTCATAGCTGTGTCCGTTGGCAGTGACAATACCATTTGTATTTTCGTTTACAACGATTCCATAAGGATTCATACAGAAAGTACGAACATTATCCTCGAATTTCTCTGTTCGGTAAACAATCTTGCTTTCATAAAGCTCATCAGTCAGATGAGAAAAGATAACAGCAGGAAGCTCTACACGTACTCCAAGATCCACACGATTGGATTTAGTAGGGATATCAAGTTCCTTACAGACTTCTTCCATCCATTTACTTCCGCTTCGGCCTACGGAAACAATACATTTACTGCAGTCTGTTGTTCCATCTTTTGTGATGATGCGGTAGCCTTCATCCAGAAGTTCCAGATGCTCTACAGGGGTATTAAAGAAGAAATCAACATGTTCTTTTAATTTATCATAGAGATTTTCCAGAACTACATAGTTGATATCTGTTCCAAGATGACGTACAGAAGCATCCAGAAGCTTTAATTTGTTCTGCATACAGAGTTTTTTAAATTTGGTTCCTGCAGTAGAATACATCTTTGTATCCTGGCCGCCGTAAGCAACATTAATCTCATCTACGTAGCGCATCAGATCAAGTGCTTCTTTTTTGCCGATATGCTCGTAGAGAGTTCCGCCAAAATCATTGGTGATATTATATTTACCATCAGAAAAAGCACCTGCACCGCCGAAGCCGCTCATAATTGCACAGGTCTTACATTTGATACAGGTTTTTACTTTATTTCCATCAATCGGACAGTGTCTCTTGCTCAGAGGATTCCCTGATTCAAAAACTGCGATTTTAAGGTCCTTATTCTGCTTCATCAGTTCATAGGCAGAAAAGATACCGCCAGGTCCTGCGCCGATGATCACTACATCATATTTCATATGTGTTATTTATCCTTTCAAATGAGTATTTTGCTGAGTTTGGATACGTTTGGTGTATCAGGTCGCTCTTTGAAAAGTATAACACAAATGGGTAAAAAAATCTTTTGTTTTTACAAATAAACTTATAGGTATGATTTATAAATGTTGCTGTTCACTCCGTGCCAGTAACACGCTTCGTGAAGCACAGAATTTATGCTAATCGCATAAATTTGCGCAGTAGCTTAAAAATAGCAACATATAAATTCTGTGTTGTGTATTGCCTGGAGTTTGAGAGTAATATATATAAGAAATGACATAGAAATGTCTATATCAGACAGAATAGTGCAGAATGTTCTATGCGCGGACAAAATACCACAAGTGAAGAATAAAGCTTATTTTTTCTGTGGCACAGGATTGTCAGGAATATGCTCTACGATATCTCCGAAATCACAGTTGAGGATAGAACATAGAATATCCAGACTGAAGATTTCTACATTTTTATTGTGGCGGAGTTTGTCAAGAAAAGAAGTGCTTATGCCATAATGTGTATATAAGTCATACTGAGTGATTCCGCGTTCTTTCATTGTTGTCCATAATTTGTCGTAACTTATCATTTGTAATAACCGTCCATTTTGTTCTTGCTTACATTCTATTATCAAGGTAAAATGAATCTTATAACAGTGTCTTTATAACGACACTATAAGAGGGAAAGTGATAAAATGAAGACAATCAGAAAGATTATGGCAGGAATCGGGATAGCACTGATATGTGCAGCGATGTATTACTGCTTTGTGTGCGGTGCGCCCCGCCAGGGAAATGGACGTACATTTTATATGGTATTAACGGGAATATTCTGTGCTTCAGCAGGAGTTGCAGTCATGGGAATGATATGGTATGTGGGATGGCTCCACAGAAAGAATACAGAGCTTGAAAACATGGTAGATACTTTGCTGAAAAATGCAGACAAACTTGACAAATAGCCGATTCTGCCCTAGTATAAAAACCAATGAACAAGAAAGGGGAATCCTGCAAAATGAGTGAAAAAGTCATCAAAGCCGCACTGTTAGGATTAGGAACAGTAGGAACAGGTGTATATAAAGTACTGAAGAATCAGGAAGAAGAAATGACGGCCAAGATCGGCTGTAAAGTTGAGATTAAGAAGATCCTTGTCAGAAATATTGAGAAAGCAGCAGCTAAACTGGAAGATGCGTCTGTTCTGACCAGTCAGTGGGATGAAATCGTAAATGATCCGGAGATTGAGATCGTGATTGAGCTGATCGGTGGAATCAATCCGGCCAGAGAGTACATACTTTCTGCATTAAAGGCTGGCAAGCATGTAGTATCTGCAAATAAAGATCTGATCGCAGTACATGGACATGAGCTTCTGGAAGCGGCACATGAGAATAAAGTAGATTTTCTGTTTGAGGCAGCAGTGGCAGGCGGAATCCCGATCATCAGACCGCTGAAACAGTGTCTTGCCGGAAATCATATGACAGAAGTAATGGGTATCGTAAACGGAACCACAAACTTTATTCTGACCAAGATGACTCAGGAAGGTATGGAGTTTAAGGATGCCCTGGCACTTGCCACAGAGCTTGGGTATGCAGAAGCTGACCCGACCGCAGATATTGAGGGCCTGGATGCAGGACGTAAAGTAGCGATCCTTGCATCTGTAGCTTTTAATTCCCGTGTAGTATTTAATGACGTATATACAGAAGGAATTGCCAAGATCACATCAAAGGATATTAACTATGCGAAAGAGATGGGACGTGATATCAAGCTTCTGGGTGTTGCCAGAAACGAAGAGGACGGAATCGAAGCTTATGTATGCCCGATGCTGATTCCGAGTTCTCATCCGCTTGCAACTGTAAATGATTCCTACAATGCAGTATTTGTCCATGGAGATGCTGTAGAGGATGCCATGTTCTTCGGAAGAGGTGCAGGAGAACTTCCGACAGCCAGTGCGGTAGTAGGTGATGTATTTGATATTGTAAGAAATATTCTGATCGGATGCTGCGGCAGAATTGGATGTACCTGTTATAAGAATATTCCGGTTAAGAAAATGGAAGATACACATAATCGCTATTTTGTCCGTCTCAAAGTTGAAGATCGCTGCGGCGTACTGGCTGAAATGACTGCTATTTTTGCCAAGTATCAGGTGAGTGTGGCTCAGATCATCCAGAAAGATACAAAGGTAGAGGGATGCGCAGAAGTAGTTGTGATCACTGAGAGTGTAAGAGAGGGTGATTTCAGAACTGCTATCGAAGAACTTCGCAACAGAGATTCTGTAAGAAAAATCTCTACCATCATCCGTGTATATGGAAAATAAATTCAAGAATAACTAAAAAAGAATTGAAAAATCCTGAAATTTTGATACTATATAAAAAGGGCACAAACAGCATATAGTGCTGAAATATGTGCATCTGTGTATAAAACAATTACAGTTACTGTATGCATAAACAGCAATGTTGCTGCAGACAGTAATCACTAATGAAACACATATAAAAGGAGAACATTATGAGCAAAAAACCAACCGTATTAATGATTCTTGATGGATATGGTCTGAATGACAAAAAAGAAGGAAATGCTGTATACATGGCTAAGACTCCTGTAATGGACAAGCTGATGGCAGAATATCCTTTTGTAAAAGGTAATGCAAGTGGACTGGCAGTAGGTCTTCCTGACGGACAGATGGGTAACTCCGAAGTAGGTCATATGAACATGGGTGCAGGTCGTATCGTATATCAGGAACTTACCAGAATCACAAAAGAGATCCAGGACGGAGATTTCTTCAAGAACGAAGCACTTCTTGCAGCAATGAAAAATGCAAAAGAAAACAATTCTGCAGTACACTTTATGGGACTCCTTTCTGATGGCGGTGTACACAGCCATAATACACATCTCTATGGACTGCTTGAGATGGCTAAGAGAGAAGGCGTTGAGAAAGTTTATGTACATTGTTTCCTCGACGGACGTGATACACCTCCTGCATCAGGAAAAGAATTCGTAGAAGCTCTGGAAGCAGAGATGAAGAAGATCGGTGTAGGTGAAGTTGCCACAGTTTCCGGACGTTACTATGCAATGGACCGTGATAACCGCTGGGATCGTGTAGAGCTTGCATACAACGCTCTTACATCCGGAGAAGGCGTAAAAGGAACAGACGCTGCAGCTGCAGTACAGGTTTCCTATGACAATGATAAGACAGATGAGTTTGTTCTTCCTACAGTAATTGAGAAAGACGGACAGCCGACAGGTGTTGTATCTGACAATGACTCTGTTGTATTCTTTAACTTCCGTCCTGACCGTGCACGTGAGATCACAAGAGCATTCTGTGATGATGATTTCCAGGGATTTGAAAGAAAAGCAAGACCGCATGTTACATTCGTATGCTTTACAGAATATGATGATACCATCCAGAACAAACTGGTTGCATTCCACAAAGTTCAGCTTCAGAATACATTCGGCGAGTACCTTGCAGCTCACAACATGACTCAGGCACGTATCGCAGAGACAGAGAAATACGCACATGTTACATTCTTCTTCAATGGTGGTGTAGAGGAGCCAAACAAAGGCGAGGACAGAATCCTTGTAAAATCTCCGAAGGTTGCAACTTATGACCTTCAGCCAGAAATGAGTGCACCGCAGGTTTGCGAGAAACTCGTTGACGCGATCAAATCCGATAAATACGATGTGATCGTTATCAACTTCGCTAACCCGGATATGGTTGGACATACAGGCGTACAGGAAGCTGCAGTTAAGGCTGTAGAGACTGTAGATGAATGTGTAGGCAAGGCAGTAGAAGCTCTGAAAGAAGTAGACGGACAGATGTTTATCTGCGCTGACCACGGAAATGCAGAGCAGCTCATCGATTATGAGACAGGTGCTCCGTGGACTGCACATACAACAAATCCTGTACCATTTATCCTTGTAAACGCAGATCCGAAATACACACTGCGTGAGAACGGATGCCTTGCAGATATCGTTCCTACACTCATCCAGCTTATGGGAATGGAACAGCCTGCAGAAATGACAGGAAAATCTCTTCTTGTAGAGAAATAATTCTTCGTGATAATCACGAAAAAGACCTCCGGTTTACCAGGGGTCTTTTTGTGATTATGTAGAAAATTGCAGAATTGAAAAACACATCTTGAAATGGAAAATATTTTCAACTATAATCGCTCTGATATCTGATGAAAATGGGATATTAAGTCAGGGATAAAATTATTTCGGGAGCCCTGACCTGTTACAAAAATAATATTGAGAAAGGATTTTAGGGGGTAGCGGAATGCAGACAGACATGACAGTTGGGAAACCAATGAAGATGATACTAGATTTTACCATACCTGTATTTATAGGTAATGTATTCCAGCAGTTTTACAATATGGCAGATGCCATAATTGTGGGAAAATTCGTAGGAACTAAAGGACTGGCAGCAGTAGGTTCCACAGGAACTATCATGTTTCTGATCATCGGTTTTCTTACAGGGCTTACAGCCGGATTTACGGTTCTCACATCACAGAAATTCGGCGCAGGTAAAATGGATGAGATGCGCCAGTCAGTGGGAAATGCGGCAATATTGTCGATTATTATTTCGATGATCATGACAGCAGTAAGTATGGTGGGAATGAGAGCTTTATTGACATTAATGCATACACCGGAGGATATCTTTAATGATGCATATACTTATATTATGATCATCTGCGGAGGTATATTTGCCCAGGTATTATACAATATTCTGGCAAGTATCCTGAGAGCACTTGGAAACAGCAAGACACCGTTATATTTCCTGATTCTTGCAGCACTTCTGAATGTTGCACTTGACCTGATATTTATCATTGCTTTTCATATGGGCGTGGCAGGTGCGGCTTGGGCGACGATCACAGCGCAAGGTGTATCAGGTGCCCTTTGCCTGGTATACATCATAAAATGTGTACCGGAACTGAGACTGAAAAGTAATGACTGGAGATTACGACCGGAAATTGCCAGGAAAGAGATCCTGGTTGGAATTCCTATGGGACTTCAGTATTCTATTACAGCTATCGGAACCATGATGGTACAGTCTGCACTGAATATTCTCGGATCTTATGCTGTAGCTGCATTTACAGCGGGAAACAAAATTGAGAATATTTTTACACAGGCATATGTTGCGATCGGTACTACAATGGCAACCTACAATGCACAGAACATTGGTGCCCGCAAGCTTGACAGAGTGAGACAGGGATTTAACAGTGCACATATCATTGGAATCATTTATGCCATTGTGACAGGTGTGATTATTTTCTTTTTTGGAAAATATCTGTCCTATCTGTTTATTTCAGATAATGCGGCAGAAGTTATTCCTATGGTTGATATTTATGTTAAATGCGTTGCTGTTTTCTTTATTCCGCTGCATTTTGTCAATGCTCTTCGAAATGGTATCCAGGGTATGGGATATGGACTGCTTCCTATGCTGGCAGGCGTAGCAGAGCTTGCGGGACGAGGAATCACAGCTATGATCGCAGCGGCTCACAAGAGTTATTTTGGAGCATGTATGGCCAGCCCGATGGCGTGGGTACTTGCAGGAGGACTTTTGATTCTTATGTATTTCTATGTGATGAAAGACATGAAACGCAGACTTGGATTATAAGAATAACTGCAAAACAGAACAGTAATTATCTGATAGCAGCCCATTTATATAAAATGTAAAAAATTTTAAAGAAAAAAGTGAATAGTACATGCAAACTGGAAGAATTATGTTATAATGAGAAAGCTGACAAAAGCAACTTGTATGTTACTGATTATAAAGTAAATAGTAACACTTATATTGAGGAGAAAATAGATGGGCAACAAAGAGGAAAGAAATAATACAGTCTCAGAGGGCAGTACAGAGACAATAAACAGACCCCGCAAGTCTGCGAGACCTGGACGGATCGCGTATGTGCCGATCAGTGACGAGGATCTTGCACCTTATGAACCGCCTGTCCGTAAGAAGCACAAAGCTTTAAAGATTACCGGAATTGCAGCAGCGATGGTTCTGGTAAGTGCAGGTGCAGCATATGCAGGTATGTCATATTATTATTCTGACAAATTCTTTGAGGGAACTTCGATTAATGGTATCAATTGTTCCGGCAAGACTGCGTATGAAGCAGAACAGGAAATCGCGAAGACGGTAGCGGACTATTCCATAGAGGTAGATGCCAGAAATCAGGATCCGGAGACGATCAGCGGAGATCAGATCGGTTATAGTTATGTTTCTGACGGAAGTATTCTTAAGCTTCTTAAGGAACAGAAACCATATGAATGGATCAGAGGCTATTTTGAAAAGAAGAGTTATACTGCGGCAGAGAATACCACTTATGATAAAGAAAAACTCAAGGAACAGGTTAAAGCGCTGAGCTGCGCACAGGAAGAGAATCAGGTAGCACCGGAGAATGCATATGTTGCATACGGTGATTCGCAGTTTGAAATCGTTCCTGAAACAGAAGGAAGTGAACTGAACTTACGTGAAGCGTACAATGCGCTTTCTGAGGCTGTTTCGGGCAATGAGACATCTGTTGATTTCGACAGTAATCCGGATGTATATGTAAAGGCAGACGTGACCAGTGATGATCCTGATCTGCAGGCGTCACTTGATGCATGTAATAATTTTACGAAAGCAAGTATTACCTATACTTTTGGCGATGAAACAGTGACGCTGGACGGAAGTACGATCAAAGACTGGCTGAACTTTGATGAGAAGGGACAGCTGATCATGGATGATGCATCTTTCCAGCAGCATATTGCTGATTATGTGGCTCAGCTTGCAGCCGCGCACGACACAGTGGGAACTGAAAGAGAATTTCAGACAACGAGCGGCAGAACTGTCAGTGTCTATGGTTCTGCATACGGATGGCAGATTGATCAGGCATCAGAGGTGGCAGAATTGACACAGGAGATACAGTCAGGTACACAGACTACCAGAGAACCTGTTTACTCTATGACTGCAAATGCTCATGGTTATAATGATATCGGAAATACTTATATAGAAGTAGATCTGTCTGAACAACATATGTACTATTACCAGAATGGAGCAGACATTTTTGAATCAGACATTGTTTCCGGTGATATGAGATATACAGATCGCCAGACTCCGTCAGGAATTTATACACTTTACTATAAGAAGAGTCCTGATGTGCTTCGAGGCAAACAGCTGGCAAATGGTAAATATGAATATGAATCAAAGGTAAATTACTGGATGCCGTTTAACGGTGGTATTGGTTTTCATGATGCAGACTGGCAGCCGTATTTTGGTGGCGACCGTTTTATGGAAGGCGGATCACATGGATGTATCAATATGCCGCCTGAGAAGGCAGCAGAGCTTTACCAGATTATTGAGTATAATGTGCCGATTGTATGCTTCTATTAAGTTAAGCGAGAGAATTGCAAAAGAATAATAAGCAGTATATTTCGGAGCTGTTGCAAGAGGCAATAGCTCCGATACTATATTGTGATACAGAGAGGGAGAAAATTTTATGGATTATTTGGATCTGATACTGACGGTTGCTGCTCTTGTGATAGGGGTAATGCTTCTGACAGGGCATGGAAGCGTTTTTATGAAGGGTGGAAATGCGGAGATACGCAGGAAACTTTATGATGAGAAGAAAATGGAGAAAGGCTGCGGTGCAGCATTGATCCTGATCGGTATCCTGACAGGATTCGATATGTTTACAACAGGAATGGTTTTTAAGATCGGATACATAGTAGTTCTGCTGATCATTATTGTCGGCCTGATGTATTATCTGAGAGTGAAGTGCAGAAAATAAAATATAAGGCAATCAGGTAGAGGACCGTTATACAATCGAAAGAGAGTGTACGATCCTTTTTTGCGTTTCCGGATATTTTATGATAAGATAAAAAAATCAGCAGAGAATAAATGAGGAAAAAAGATGAAATATGATAATATCGAAAGAGCAGTTTTTCGAAGCCGGCCGAATCGTTTTATTGCGCAGGTAGATCTGCAGGGACATACAGAAACTGTACATGTAAAGAATACAGGAAGATGTAAAGAATTACTGGTACCAGGTGCAGAAGTGATTCTGGAAAAGAGTGCCAACCCTGCAAGAAAGACCCGATATGATCTGATCTGCGTAAATAAATCCGGCAGATGGATCAATATGGATTCACAGGTTCCGAACAAAGCAGCTGTGGAGTGGATCAGAAAAGGGGGCCTTTTTCCGGAAGAGGTAACAGTAAAGCAAGAGAAAACCTATGGAAATTCCAGATTTGATATTTATGTGGAATCGGAACAGCGAAAGGCATTTGTCGAGGTAAAAGGTGTGACTCTTGAGGATCATAATATTGCCAGGTTTCCTGATGCACCTACAGAGAGAGGGGTAAAACATGTGGAAGAACTGATCCGGTGCATGAAGGATGGATATGAAGCGTACCTGCTGTTTGTAATTCAGATGAAGGGGATTACGTTATTTGAACCGAACTGGAATACGCATCCTGCATTTGGAGAAGTATTGCAGCGTGCACAGAAAGCTGGTGTAAATTTAATTGCCAGAGACTGTCTGGTTACGGAGGACACGATCGAAATACAGGATCCGGTTGAAATTTATATTATGGAGAGAAATCATGCTTGAAGAAATCGTAACACCTCTGGTAAAATGGTACAGAGAGAATAAAAGGATACTTCCGTGGCGTGATAAGGGAAATGCCTATTACACCTGGGTATCAGAGATCATGCTGCAGCAGACCAGGGTAGAGGCTGTGAAGCCCTATTTTGAAAGATTTATCACGGAACTTCCGGATGTAGAGTCACTGGCAGACTGTCCACAGGAGAAGCTCTTGAAATTGTGGGAAGGACTGGGATATTACAACAGGGTCCGGAATATGCAGGAAGCAGCTCAGACGGTAAAAAAAGAATATAATGGCAGATTACCTGAAGATTATCAGGCGCTTCTGTCGTTAAAGGGAATAGGGAGTTATACAGCAGGTGCCATCGCATCTATTGCATATGGAATAAATGTTCCGGCAGTAGATGGAAATGTACTGCGTGTGATTTCCAGGATTACAGAAAGCGCTGAAGACATCAGCAGACAGGCCGTACGAAAAAAGATAGAGCAGCAGTTGCAGGAAATCATGCCGGAGGAATGTCCCGGAGATTTTAATCAGGCACTGATGGAACTTGGAGCTGTGGTATGCATTCCTAACGGAAAGGCGAAATGTGGAGAGTGTCCTGTAGCATCTGTCTGTCTTGCATACAGACATGATAAAGTGGATAGTCTTCCTGTAAAAGCACCAAAGAAAGCAAGAATGCTTGAGGACAGAACAGTATTTATTATTCAGGATGGTGAATGCACAGCTATCAGGAAAAGGCCGGAAAAGGGTCTTCTGGCTGGCTTGTATGAACTTCCTAACATACAGGGACATTTAAAGAGGGAAGAGGCACTTTTGTATGTGGAGAAGATGGGACTTGATCCGCTGTATATCGAGAAGCTGCCGCCTGCGAAGCATATTTTTTCTCATATTGAATGGAGAATGCAGGCGTACAGGATAAAAGTATCATCTCTTAAAAAAGCACAGGACAGAGAACTTATTTTTGCAGATAAAGAACAGTCAGGTAAACAATACGCAATTCCATCTGCTTTTGGAGCGTATGCAAAGTATATCAAGGAGGAAACAAGATGAAACTGTTAAGTATTGCGATTCCATGTTATAATTCTCAAGATTATATGGAGAAATGTATAGAGTCATTATTAGTGGGAGGAGAAGAAGTGGAGATTCTTGTCGTTGATGATGGATCTTCGGACAGAACTGCAGAGATTGCAGATGCCTATGCTGCGAAATATCCTACGATCGTAAAGGCTATTCATCAGGAGAACGGTGGTCACGGAGAGGCAGTGAACGCAGGTATCAGAAACGCTACAGGGCTGTATTTCAAAGTAGTAGACAGCGATGACTGGGTAAATAAAGAAGCATATATTAAAATTCTGGAGACGTTATATGAACTGCTCAGAGGTCCGCAGACAGTAGATCTTCTGATCAGTAATTTCGTATATGAGAAGCAGGGTGCGACCCGTAAGAAAGTAATGCAGTACCGCAGATGCCTGCCGCAGGACAAAGTGTTTGGCTGGGAAGAAGTAAAGCATATGCCTAAGGGGAAATATCTCCTGATGCATTCTATGATCTATCGTACCAAACTGCTTCATGAATGTGGTCTGGAACTGCCGAAACATACATTTTATGTAGATAATTTGTTTGCGTTTGAACCACTTCCATATGTAAAGAATCTGTATTATCTGGATGTGAATTTCTATCGCTATTTTATCGGCAGAGATGACCAGTCTGTAAATGAGAAAGTAATGATCAAACGTATCGATCAGCAGATCCGTGTAAATAAGCTGATGGTAGACGCTTATATTAATTGTCCGAATACAGATAAACGTCTGAGAAATTATATGTTCAGTTATCTGGATATTATTACAACGGTATCATCCATCATGCTGATCAGAGCAAATACAGAGGAATCACTGGAGAAGAAGAAAGAACTTCTTGAATACATCAAGACACAGAATCGTGCTGTATACAGAAGACTTCGTCACAGTCTCTTCGGCAGAGTTATGAACCTTCCTGGAAGGGGCGGCAGAAAGATGTCAGTAGCGGCTTATAAGATCAGTCAGAAATTTTATGGATTCAATTAATCAAATTAAGTAAGTCACTCGCTTCAATTGTGAATATCTGCCTGCCCTCAGTGGTAAGCAGATGGGCAGATTAAGAATATATAAAAGCAGAACACCTGATCAGACAGGAGTTCTGCTTTTTGATTTTCAGAAGTTAATTTTCACTTTTCTTTCTTTCGGCTTTGCTGAAGTAGCCTGCTCTGGAAGATTCAGCTGCCTTTCTTGGATAAAAAACCAGGAAGCCGAATAATGCAAGAGTGGAACCCATGCATACATCGATCACAGAATGCTGTTTCAGGAACATTGTGGACATGATGATCAGCGATGTAAGTGTAAAAGATGCTGCTTTTACAAGTTTCTTATCACGCAGTGCCTCACAGTTCGTAAGCGACATATGGATCGCAAGAGAGTTAAACACATGAATACTCGGAAGAATATTCGTAGGAGTATCTGTACGGTACAGCCATTTCACAGCATCTGTAAAAATGTTGTCCCTTGGAAATTCTGTCGGGCGGATATGCTGGGCATTTGGGTAAACATAGGAAATGATAAGGAAAATGGTCATTCCCATCATAAGATTAAATGCCAGCTGATAATACTCGTGCTTATTCTTATTAAAAAAGATAAAATAAATTACAGCCAGAATCATATATGGAAACCATAACATATAAGGCACGATGAAAAATTCACAAAATGGAATCCAGTCATCAAAAACTGTATGTACGATATGATAGCTGTGAACCGGCCGATGTTCCAGATAACTGAACATCAGGATATAAATAATACTGTAAATACTAATTACAAGTCCGTGTCGGTATTTGGCAATAAAACGCTTCACGATGTCACCTTCCTTGTATAAGTTGTATTAAAATTGTTACGATTTCTTTCTTTCAATATCATATCATCTTCATACTTTTTTTACAAATAAATTTTCTCATAAAGTATATAAAAATTTTATAAAGAAAACTGCAAAAAAATGTGCATTTTATAAACCGAATGCTGGAATAGGCAGTCTATCTATGCTATACTTTTCTAAGAGAAGAAGCTGTTGTAAGTATAAACAACAGTGAGAAATCGGCGGTCAGGGCTGTCAGTGCCCTGGCTGTAGATTTTTAAAGGAGTTATTTATGAAATCATTAGTAATAGCAGAGAAACCATCTGTGGCAAGAGACATTGCAAGGGTTCTCCAATGTAACCAGAAGGGGAACGGCACTTTGGAGGGCAAAGAATATGTAGTTACCTGGGCATTGGGCCATCTTGTGACTCTGGCAGATCCGGAGGAATATGATAAAAAATATATGAAGTGGGAAATGTCGACACTTCCCATGATGCCGGATCGGATGAAACTAGTAGTTATCCGTCAGACAGGCAAACAGTACAATGCAGTAAAAACACAACTGTACAGAAAAGATATCAAAGATATCATAATTGCTACAGATGCCGGTCGTGAAGGTGAACTGGTAGCCCGCTGGATTCTTGACAAAGCAGATTGCCATAAGCCAATTCGCAGACTGTGGATCTCATCTGTAACAGATAAGGCTATCAAAGAAGGTTTTGCAAATTTGAAAAACGGTCATGAGTACGATAATCTGTACAGAGCGGCAGTGGCAAGAGCAGAAGCTGACTGGCTGGTAGGGATGAACGGAACCAGAGCACTCACCTGCAAATATAATGCCCAGCTTTCATGTGGACGTGTACAGACTCCGACTCTGGCAATGATTGCGAAACGAGAAGAGGAGATTCGTGCATTTAAGCCAAAGGAGTATTACGGGCTTACTCTGAAAGCAGGAAATGTTACCTGGACATGGAAAGAACCAAAGAGTAAGAGTTTCAGAACTTTTAGTAAAGAGAGAGCTGAGGAGATTGCATCCGCTGCCCGGAATCAGGCACTGGAAGTATCTTCTGTAATCAGCAAAGAGAAGAAATCTTTTGCGCCGGGTCTGTATGATCTGACTACATTGCAGAGGGAGGCAAACCAGAGATACGGATACTCTGCAAAACAGACGCTGAACATTATGCAGCGCCTGTATGAAAATCATAAAGTCCTTACGTATCCGAGAACAGACTCCAGATATATCGGTAAGGACATTGTGCCTACGATCAAAGAGCGTCTGAAAGCCTGCGCAGTGGGGCCGTACAGAAAGCTTGCAGGTGTATTGATGAATCAGCCGGTTCGTGCAAATGCAAGTTTTGTGGACGATAAAAAGGTCAGTGACCATCATGCGATCATTCCTACTGAGCAGTTTGTACAGCTTGATCATATGACGAATGAAGAACGCAAGATCTACGATATGGTAGTCCGCAGATTCCTGAGTGTGTTGTATCCACCTTTCGTTTATGAGCAGGTGAGCATGGAGGGAACAGCAGCGGGAGAACTCTTCGCAGCCAGTGGAAAGGTTGTAAAAAGTGCCGGATGGAAAGAAGTGTACGAAAATGCGGACACAGATGAAGATGAGGATGCAGCAGATGATGCACAGAAGCTGAAAGATCAGAAACTTCCTGAGATGAAGAAAGGTGAAAAACTGCATATTGAACATATATCTGTGAATACAGGCAAGACGAAACCGCCCGCAAGATTTACAGAAGCTACACTTCTTGCTGCGATGGAAAACCCTGTACGCTATATGGAGAGCCGCGATGCAAAAGCTGTGAAGACGCTTGGAGAGACAGGCGGTCTCGGAACCGTTGCCACAAGAGCAGATATTATTGAGAAACTTTTTAACAGTTTCCTGATGGAGAAGAAAGGTAATGAGATCTATCTGACTTCCAAGGCAAAACAGCTTCTGGAACTGGTGCCTGAGGAACTGCGGAAACCGGAACTGACTGCAGACTGGGAAATGAAGCTTGGGAATATTGCCAAAGGAAAGATGAAGCAGGAAACATTTTTAAAAGAAATACGAAACTATACCTGTGATATTGTGGATGAGATTAAAACAGGACAGGGAACCTTCCGCCATGACAATCTGACAAACAAGATCTGTCCGAACTGTGGTAAGAAACTTCTTGCAGTTAACGGAAAGAATGCAAAAATGCTGGTATGTCAGGACAGAGAATGCGGATACAGGGAGACAGTTTCCAGAACTACAAATGCGCGTTGCCCGAAATGTCATAAACGTATGGAAATGTATGTAAAAGGCAAAGAAGAAACGTTTATCTGTGCCTGTGGATACAAAGAAAAATTATCTGCATTCCAGGCAAGGAGAGCCAAAGAAGGGGCAGGAGTCAATAAGCGTGATGTTCAGAAATATATGAGACAGCAGCAGAAAGAAGCCAAAGAGCCGGTAAATAATGCATTTGCACAGGCGCTTGCAGGACTGAAACTGGATTAAAGACCGATAAACTGGACTACAGTATTATGAAAATGATACAGAACTAATATAGAATTATATAGAAATTAGTGCAGACAGCTCATTTATAATGATATATTTCAGAAAAATAAATGAGAGAAATAAGATATAGAACGAAAAATCAGAAAGGATGAAACAGATATGGCAGTACAGGATGACCACATGATAAGAAATATTCAGGATGTAGGAAGATTGATCGCGAAGCTTCTGCTTCATGAACAGCAGCCGAATTATACTCTTCCGGAGAATGAAGCAGATTATACAGAAGCAGATAAACTCTTTGCAACGATCATGAAACTTGCAGAAGAAGGTAAGATCAACGAAGCAGAGAATGAACTCTATGTAGGCATGGTAGAGGATGATGTAGACTATCTGGAACTGGCCCTGACCTTTTATCTGTACCTGAATGATATGGACGGAGATTTCCTGGATGACAACGGATATTCCAGAGAAGAAGTTCTTGATGGAATGAAAGAACTTGCTTCTGACTGGGGCGTAACCGGATTAGAGGCATTCTAACTGAAAGAAACTTGGCAGGTGAATAAGAATTTTTGCCTGTAATGAAAGGATACGGCATACATTATGCGCAGAGAACAAACACTGGAAGAAATTTCAGATGGAAAATTGTATGATTCCAATGATATGGTAAAAGCAGACAGCCACAACTGTGAAGGTTGCTGTGATTGTTGCCAGGGTATGGGCGATTCTGTGATCTTAGACCCATTTGATGTACACAGATTATCAATAGGATTGAAGAAACCGGCAGAACAGCTTTTGCAGGAATGCCTGGAACTGGGGGTATCAGATGGTAATATCCTGCCACATCTTCGAATGACCGGTGCGAATGAGCAATGTGTTTTCCTCAACAGAGAAGGCCGCTGCAGCATTCATGCCATCAGACCGGGATTCTGCAGATTGTTCCCTCTGGGAAGGTTTTATGAAGACGGCGGCTTTAAATACATTCTTCAGGTTCACGAATGTCCCAAAACAAACCGCAGCAAGATCAAAGTAAAAAAATGGATCGATACACCGGATCTGAAAAATTATGAGAAATTTGTCAATGACTGGCACTATTTCCTGCTCGATGTACAGGAAGTGCTGTACAATGCGGAGGACTCTGAACTGATCAGAAATCTTAATCTTTTTGTGGTAAACAGATTTTATCTTAAACCATACGATCAGGGTCAGGACTTCTATCCGCAGTTCTATCAAAGACTGAAAGAAGGCAGAGAGCTGCTGGCGCTGGCGTGAAACAGATATTAAAGAAAGGATATGGTGAAATGGAGAAGTATAAGAGAATATTTGTAATTGTATTAGATTCTCTGGGAATCGGAGCTATGCCTGATTCGGAGAAATTCGGAGATGTAGGTGTAGATACTTTCGGACATATTCTGGAGCGTATGGGAACTTTGGATATTCCGAATCTGCAGAAGCTGGGAATGGTAAATCTCCATCAGGCAGGGAAGATGGAAACAGTAGAGAAACCAATGGGACGCTTCATGCGTGTCAGTGAGGCCAGCAATGGTAAGGATACTATGACAGGACACTGGGAAATGATGGGGATCAAGACAGAGAAACCATTTAAAACCTTTACAGACACAGGATTTCCGCCTGAACTGATCGCAGAACTTGAGAAACGCTGCGGTAAACGTGTAATTGGAAATAAGAGTGCCAGCGGTACTGAGATTATCGAGGAACTGGGCGAAGAAGAAATCAACACTGGAGCAATGATCGTATATACATCTGCTGACTCTGTTCTGCAGATCTGCGGTAATGAAGAAACCTTTGATTTGCAGAATCTCTATCGTTGCTGTGAGATCGCACGTGAGATCACAATGAAAGATGAATGGCGTGTGGGCCGTGTTATTGCAAGACCGTATGTTGGAAAGAAAAAAGGTGAGTTCAAGCGTACAAGCAATCGCCATGACTATGCATTGAAACCAACAGGCTTAACCGCTATGAATGCATTAAAAGATGCAGGATATGATGTGATCAGCGTAGGAAAGATCAATGATATTTTCTGCGGCGAAGGTGTGACAGAAGCACTGCATTCCAACAGTTCTGTACATGGAATGGAGCAGACTATCGAGATCAGTAAGAAAGATTTCCATGGACTCTGCTTTACAAACCTGGTAGATTTCGATGCATTGTGGGGACACCGGAGAAATCCGGAAGGATATGGACAGGAGATTGAGAAATTTGACAAGAATCTGGGGGTTCTGATGGATGAGATGACATCAGAGGATCTTCTGATCATTACCGCAGATCATGGAAATGATCCGACATATACAGGAACAGACCACACCAGAGAATATGTACCATTTATTTCCTGGTCTCCGAAGATGACTGAGGGTGGTCAGTTAGAGGAAGAGAATACATTTGCGGTCATTGGGGCAACTATTGCAGATAACTTCCAAGTAAAAATGCCGGAAGGAACGATCGGCCATTCCATTCTGGATAAATTAATTTAACCAAATCAAGTAAGTCCCCTGTTTCAATTGCGAAAAGCAATAAGCAGTGGGTGGGGACTTGCTTGTATCAGGAAAATAATTATGATATCAGGCGGTAAACCGATTTCGGTTAGCCGCCTGATTTAGATAATAATTACATATTGTGAACAGGGAGAAGACACATATGGATAGCAGAACTTTTCTGGATTTTTTAAAAGTAGCAGAGAGATTAAAATGTAACACAAGACATTCCTATACATCTTCGGGACGACATGAAAGCGTGGCAGAACACAGCTGGCGTCTGACCATGATGGCTTATTTCATGCGGGATGAGTTCCCGGAAGCAGACATAGACAAAGTAATTAGAATGTGTATGTTCCATGATATGGGAGAGGCGATTACAGGGGATATTCCTGCATTTGAGAAAACATCTGCGGATTCGGATCATGAGAATCACGTGATGGATGAATTGCTGGATACTCTTCCGGAACCATACAGAACAGATTTGAAAGAACTGTTTGCCGAAATGGAAGCACTGGAAACTCTGGAGGCTAAGATATATAAAGCACTGGATAAGTTAGAAGCTCTGATCCAGCATAATGAAGCGGATCTTTCTACCTGGATTCCGCTGGAATATGATCTTCAGATGACTTACGGAACTGAAGAGTGCAGCTTCAGTGAATATATGAAGAATTTGCGTGATATGGTCAGAGAGGATTCCAGAAAGAAAGCTGGTCTGGACAAATAGACAAATAATGCAAAAGTAGCAAAGCTGCTGAACCATTACATGCGATCAATAAAATCTTGCTGTAAAGAAGTGATACGTTAAAGGCAATATTTCTTTACAGCAAGATTTTTATTATTATCAGCAAATTGATAACAGATTTTCAAAGGAGAAAATTTTATTTTCTGACATCAAATCCTCAAATTTATTCAGATTAAGATCTGAATGCTCCAGCTCTCTGGAGAACTGATAACAGATCTGAATCTGATCTTCCAGTTTAAACTGACGGTTGTTTTTTAAATAAGTGCCAACACTCAGTTCATGGATAAACAAAGTACAGACAACAGCCGTTTTAACTTTTGCAAAGATTTCATTATCATAGACAGCGCCACAAAAATAAGTATAGATCCAGTAAACCAGAAGCTGTTCTTCCTGAATCTGCCAGTCAGGATAATAATAGTCAAATTCACTCTTCTGATATGGGTAAAGATTTCCTGAGACAGATTGCGGATCCGTATCTTTTTTATACAGCGGAGACAGACTGCTTTTTAAATATTCATGCCATCCAGGACGGAGAACTTCCATTTTCGGAACAATGGTTTTCCACATTTCTTTAAAAGATTCTTTTGCAGAGGCTTTTTTATTATGTGAATTTATCCGGATTTGAATTTTGTTACAGAATGTTTCTCCATATCCGGAGTCTTCATGGTGTTTCCGTATTTCTTCCCACTTAAAAAGTTCGTTTTTATCTACGCATAACTGGAAATCATGTGCAATTGCGAGAACTTTCCAGAGTCGTTTCTGTATAGGAATATTTCGATTCTGAATCACATCTATGAGCATATCTCTGGTATCCATCAAAGCAGTGAACAGAAGATAATCAAAGTCATCATAGACTTCCTCGCGCGTTTCTTTTTCTCTGGTGACGAACTGTACTTTTTCTTTCTGTGACAGCAGAATCCTTGCAGCTTCCGGGCAGGAGAGTGACAGGGAAATTTCCCTTAATCCCTCAAACTCTTCAATATGTCTTGGATAATTTCTGCATGTGCTGCAGAACATTTTTGGTCCTGCTTCTGTATAAATGTCACACAGATTTTCCTCGTTCAGAAATGCACAGCGATGATTATACTGGCGGAAAACATGTTCTTTCCAGTCAATATCATTGTGCAGACGATTGCGGAAGGGCCCTTTAAAATGCTGGTATTTTTTTAATGTTTTATCATCAATAACAATCTGCCATCCTGCACAGCAGGTATCAGGACAGGCTCCTGCAATACAGGAGAATTCTTTATAATAATTTGGAAATGTAAATTGCATAAATCTAAATAGTTTCCTTTCTTTTCTTCTTAAGTTTACGGTAATTTCCGGCAGTCATTCCGCAGGATTTGCGGAAACTCTGGGATAGATAACTCTGAGAGGAGAATCCTGTGAGATGTGCAATATCGGAAATTCCGTAGTCAGTATTTTCCAGAAGTTCTTTACATACTTCAATCCGCTTTCTGTTTAAATAATTGATAGGTGGAGTTCCGTAATATTTCGTAAACTCATGACTCAGATAATATTTGTTAAGATGACTGAGTTCTGAAAGATGATCAAGAGTAATATTTTCACTGTAATTAGAATCCAGATATCGTTTCAGCTGAGCACACTCCTTACTTGGATGCTGAGCAGTAACCAGTTCGAAAGGAGAATCTGTGATGCGCCGAAGCTGCAGGATCAGAATATCCAGCATGTGTTTACAGATCTGTTCATAACCTTCAGACTGCTTTTCTAATTCCTGGAACAGAGAATTGAAATAAAATAGCAGATCAGTTTTTTTCTCGCGGCAGTTAAAAATACGATACTCTTTATGGTCATTAAAAGAGAAACATAATCCATCGAAGCCAACAGTGAAATAACTAAGAGGCGGACTTCCTCTGGAAATTTCTGTGTGGTTGATATGAGGATTCACAATGATCAGATCATCCTTTGATATAGGAAAAATATTGTCTTCGATTAAAAATTCGCCCTTTCCGTCACGTACATAAAATAATTCAGTAAATGCATGAGAATGAGGAATACTGGGCCAGTCACCCTCATAACGGGAGGTTGAGGCATTCAGAAGCATGACATCCTGAGGTGTGCTGTCTTCAGGACTGAAACGAAGGGATTGAGTACTCATATGAAAATCCTCCTTTGGGATGGATGTTTAAATGCTGAAAAATTTTTTCAGTATTTAAGAAGTGGTCTGACACAATTGGATAAAAATATATTCTTGAATTTAGTAATTTTGTCTGTATCTGTTGAATGCGGATAAAAATAAATGCTGAGAATTTCTTGCAAAAATCTTAAAAAATGTTGGGATAAATGCATAAAAATCAATGAAAAATAAATCTATCATCGTATAATATGATTAAAAAATAAAACGCAGAAAAAATTATTGATAACATTATTTATATATTACCATAATTCACAGGAGAGAGCAAGATTTCTAAAAAACAAAGCAAAAAGCGAATTGAAAATTATTTTAAAAGAAAGTATTCTATAAACAGAGTAAAGGAAACGGAAATTTTTAAACGATTATCCAAGGAGGAAAAAGTTATATGAAGAAAAAAAGTTTTTTAAGTGTTTTACTGGCAACTGCAATGTTAGGATCTATGGTGGCAGCAGTTCCGGCTGCAGCAGCTGATGATGACCAGACATTAACTGTATGGTGCTGGGATCCAAACTTTAATATCTACGCAATGCAGCAGGCAGAAAAGATTTATCAGGAAGATCACCCGGATTTCAAACTGGATATTCAGGAAAATGTATACAGTGATATTGAAACAAAGCTGATCACAGCTGCAACATCAGGTGATTACAGCACACTTCCGGATATCTTCTTAATGCAGGATTATTCCTATCATAAAGATGTTACAAGCTTCCCGGATGTATTTACAGATCTGACAGATTCAGGAATTGATTTCTCACAGTTCTCTGCAGGTAAACTTGCAGATTCTACAGTAGACGGAAAGAACTACGGCGTACCGTTTGACAATGGTGCAACCATTATGGCAATTCGTTCTGATATCGTAGAAGAGGCAGGATTAACAACGGACGATTTCAAAGATATCACATGGTCCAAATTTATGGAACTTGCAAAAACTGTAAAAGATAAAACAGGTACTCCGATGCTGACAACTTCCGGCGGATCAGAACTTGTGCTGGAAATGCTTCAGTCAGCAGGTGCTTCTCCGATCGTAGACGGCGAAGTAAAGATTGCTGATAACGAGGTTCTCAAACAGGCTGTAGAAGTTTATGCACAGCTTGTAAATGAAGGATATATGACAGAGTACACTGACTGGGATCAGTATATTGCTTCTATGAATAATGGAGATGCAGCAGGCGTGATCAATGGATGTTGGATTATGTCTTCTGTACAGGCAGCCGAGGATCAGTCCGGTAAATGGACGATCGTAGATATGCCTGCATTAGACGATGTAGAAGGTGCTACAAACTATGCAAACTGTGGCGGTGCAAGCTGGGCAGTATCATCTAACTGCAAGAATCCTGACCTTGCTTATGATTTCATCAAATCCACATTCGGTGGAAGCGTAGAACTCTATGATGATCTTCTTGTAAACGCAGGTGCGATCGCAAGTTACCTTCCGGCAGCTGAATCTGATGTATATCAGGAAGCATCCGATTTCTACGGCGGACAGAAAGTTTATGCAGACATCGTAGATTATGCAAGTAAAGTTCCGGCATTTGACTGTGGCGCATACTATTCTGATATCAGAAGCGCACTGACAGATGTAGTTACAAATGTTGTACAGAGCGGTGCAGATGTAGCAGAAGAACTCCAGACAGCACAGGAAACTGTAGAGTTTAATATTGAAGGATAGTAATAACATCAGGTATTTCAGACATAGGCAGATTGTATAAACGGACTGCAGATATCCATTCGATCATTCGGCCATGAGCAAGCAGCGAAGCAGATTGCTTGTAAAGATAGAACTGGATTTATGACTTTGATACCATATATATTCACTGACAGTAAGTAACCCGGGCTGTCGCAAAATACAGACGTGATTTTGCGGCAGCCCTGTTTTTCAGGAGGACACCAATGGCAAATACATCAGGTACAAAAAAGAAAATGAGCCTTCAGAAAAAGCACAACCTGATCGGCTGGGCGTTTCTGATCCCTGCATCATTACTGATTTTTGTATTCTGCTTTTATCCCATGTTTCAGGCAATCCTGCTTTCTTTTAAAAAAGGAATGGGAGCAGCACAGACCTGGGCGGGGATAGCCAATTACAGCAGAATCTTAAAAGACAGAACCTTTAAACAATGTTTATTTAATACAGTATTTTACTTTATTATCCAGGTGCCGATCATGCTGATCCTGGCATTGATCCTGGCGCAGCTTCTGAATGATGCCACTCTTCGTTTCAAGGGATTATTCAGAACTATGATTTTCCTTCCGTGTGCGACATCACTGGTATCCTATTCTATGATCTTTAAATCTCTGTTTGCACCGGACGGGTTTGTAAATATGATCCTTACAAAGATGGGGATTGGCGCTGTGGACTGGTTTCAGAATGCATGGGCAGCCCGGTTTGTGATCATCATAGCACTGGTGTGGAGATGGACTGGATACAACATGGTATTTTATCTGGCCGGACTTCAGAACATCGACCAGTCTATTTATGAAGCCAGCCGTATTGACGGAGCTACTGCTTTCCAGCAGTTCTTTAAGATCACCATTCCACTGTTGAAACCGACAATTCTTCTGACGGCGATCATGTCCACTTCAGGAACTCTGCAGCTGTTTGATGAATCTGTAAACCTGACTGCAGGAGGACCCGGTAAATCAACCATGACCCTTGCGCATTACATATTTAACATCTCCTTTGTGGAGACTCCGAAGTTTAATTATGCAGCAGCATTGTCTGTATTTATCCTTGTATCAGTAGCAATTCTGTCTGCGATCCAGATGAAAGTAGGTGACAGCCGTGACTAGAAAAATCAAACGTTTCATATCCTACGCAATTTTAATTATTGCCAGTTTACTGTCAGTATTTCCACTGTATTATATGCTCTCGGGAGCGACCAATAAAAGCATTGATATTGTAAGAGGAAGACTGATTCCAGGTGGATATCTGGTGGAGAATTTTAAGACACTGGTAGCTAATCAGAACCTTGGACTTGCTATGTTTAACTCTTTCAGAAATGCAATTCTGATCACGATTATATCTCTGTTGGTATGTTCTATCGCAGGTTACGGATTTGAGATTTATCATGACAAAGGTAAGGATACACTGATGAGTATTCTGCTCCTTGCAATGATGCTTCCATTTGTTGCATTAATGATTCCGTTATTTAAAATGTTTTCCAGCATAGGACTGGTAAACAGCTGGATCGCACTGGTTCTTCCGTCGGTTTCCACACCGTTTATGATCATGCTGTTTCGTCAGGCATCCCGATCCTTCCCGATAGACATTATTGAAGCCAGCAGATTGGAAGGAATGAGCGAAGTTGCGATCTTTTTCCGTATGTATGTACCGATCATGAAATCTACTTACGGTGCAGCAATGACTGTAACCTTCATGAACGCATGGAACAATTATCTGTGGCCAAAGGTTATTCTGCAGGACAATGCATCTATTACAATGCCGATGCTGGTTGCAAACTTAAAGAGCGGATACAGTGTTGATTACGGAATGCTCATGCTTGGGGTTCTGATCTGTACCTTACCGACAGCGATCATTTTCTTCTGTTTACAGAAGAGTTTCTCAAACGGACTGACAGGTGCAGTGAAATAAAAAGGATGTATAGAATTTATGTACAAATTTTTAATGAATGAAAAAGAGCAGAAACAATTAAAAGCAGAACTGTTTTTTGCAAAAAAGCTGGGGCTGATCGAAGATGATACTCTGGACGGAATACAGGACAGGTGCCGTAAAGAAAACCAGAAAAGAGAACAGATGCTTCAAAAAGGCGAAATTGTTTATGGCCCTGAGAAGTTTTGCCTGCCTGCTTATGTCAGATATGAACAGACACGTTTTCTTCTTGATTTTGTATCAGAAAGTGAAAAGGTGAAAAACTTTTATACATATCGCCCGATTTCAGACGAAGAAAAGCAGGCATTCTATGAGGCGAACAGAGACTTATTTACACGATATCACGGGGACAGCTTTACATATGAAGAAGTAGCCATGATCATCAAAAAGAGAATACGGGAGATAGAATATGAAGAGGAAATCCATAACATATTATGTCAGTTCAGTCAGGGGGAATGATAAGAATGACGGTCTGACACAGGAGACTCCTTTCAGAACTCTGCATCAGATCATGGAGACAGAGCTTGGTGCAGGGGATCGCATCCTGCTGGAACGTGGATCTGTATTTGAGAACCAGTATCTGCATATCAGAAGCAGAGGAGAGAAGGAGAATGTAATAGAAATCGCATCCTACGGAGAAGGAAATCTGCCGTGTATCTGTGCGAATGGAACTGGTATCTGGTATCAGGATTATGGCACACAATTGGATTCACCTGCACATGTATATCGGGGAAATGTTTCCTCTGCAATACTTCTTTATGATGCAGAATATATCTGGATTCATGATCTGGAAATTACAAATAAAGATACCATTACCCGGGATGAAATGTATTCGGCACCTCACAAAATGGACCGGACCGGGGTTGCGGTTATAGCGCAGAACAGAGGTACGCTTCATGAAATTACGCTGCAAAATCTTTTGATTCATGATGTAAATGGAAACGTGTATAACAAACATATGAACAATGGCGGAATTTATATGACAGCTCTGAAACCACAAAATGAAGAGCAGACGGGAATCGCCAGATACGATGGAGTGACTGTGGAAGGCTGCTGTGTATGGAATGTCAGCCGCTGGGGAATTGCAGTGGGATATACCTATCAGCATGCCAGATTTGCAGGTGCAGAACTTCAGGAAGAATGGTTTCGTAAATACGGACATGAGAATATTATCCTCAGAAATAACTATGTAAAGAACGCAGGCGGAGATGCTATTACTCCTATGTATGCGCTCAGACCACTGGTAGAACACAATACTTCAGATTCATGTGCAGCCGAAATGAATGACCGCATCTACTGCCATCCGGAAGATCGAATGGGAAAAGTAGCGGCAGCTATCTGGCCATGGAAATGTAAAGATGCCCTGTTTCGTTTCAACGAAGCCGTGGACACAAGGCTGAATCAGGACGGCATGGCATACGATGCAGATTCCGGAGACGGGACCATATATGAATACAATTACAGCAGACAAAATGAGGGCGGATGTGTCATGTTCTGTCTTGAAGAAGCAATCCATAATACTTTCCGAAAGAACATAAGTTATGATGATCTGGGCGGGATTTTAAGCCCGTCAGGAAACCCGGATGCATATGTATCAGAGAATCAGTTTTATATCAGAAAAGGCGTTCCGTTGTTACGAAAGAATATGTGTGACGGTGAAATTACATTGAAAAATAATACGATTATAGAACTGAAAGAATAAGCGTAAAGCTGAGCTTATCTGTCTGTCAATAAAACGAAAATGAAGGAGGCAACAGAAAATGGAAAAAGGCCGTGTAACCATACCAACCGATTTAGATGTGGTACCACAGACACTGGAAATGATAGAAGAATGGGGAGCTGACGCTATCCGTGACTGTGATGGTACAGAGTTCCCGCAGGAACTGAAAGACACAGGTGCAAAAATCTATGCAACTTACTATACCACCCGCAAAGATAACGCCTGGGCGAAAGCGCATCCCGAAGAAATTCAGCAGATGTATATCATGACATCTTTTCATACAGCGACTTCAGATGTACTGGAAATTCATCTGATGGATCATCTTTATCCGGACATGCTTGCAGTAAATACAAGAGACGATATCCGAAGATGGTGGGAAGTTATAGACCGTACCACAGGTGAACCGGTATCAACAGAACAGTGGTCTTATGAAGAAAAAACAGGCAATGTAATAATCAAAGCTCCAAAGATGTTTCATGAGTACACTGTGAGTTTTCTGGCATATATCATGTGGGATCCTGTACATATGTACAATGCTGTAGTAAATGACTGGAAAGATGTAGAACCGCAGATCACATTTGATGTGCGTCAGCCGAAAACAAGAGCACATTCTCTGGAACGTCTTCGCAGATTTCTGGAGACACATGATTATGTAAATGTTGTAAGATTTACCACATTTTTCCATCAGTTCACCCTTGTATTTGATGAACTGGCAAGAGAGAAATATGTAGACTGGTTCGGTTATTCTGCATCGGTCAGCCCATACATTCTGGAACAGTTTGAACAGGAAGTGGGATATCCTTTCAGACCGGAATACATTATTGATCAGGGGTATATGAATAATACTTACAGAATTCCGTCAAAAGAATTTAAGGATTTCCAGGCTTTCCAGAGAAGAGAAGTAGCGAAGCTCGCAAAAGAGATGGTAGATATCGTACATGAATATGGGAAAGAAGCCATGATGTTCATGGGTGATCACTGGATCGGTATGGAGCCATTTATGGATGAATTTGCATCTATCGGACTGGATGCAGTAGTAGGAAGTGTTGGAAATGGTGCTACCCTGCGTTTATTCAGCGACATTAAGAATGTGAGATATACAGAAGGAAGATTTCTTCCATACTTTTTCCCTGACACTTTCCATGAGGGCGGTGATCCTGTAAAAGAGGCAAAAGTAAACTGGGTAACAGCAAGAAGAGCAATCCTTCGAAGTCCGATCCAGAGAATCGGATATGGCGGATATCTGAAACTTGCCCTGGAGTTCCCGGATTTCGTACAGTATATCAAGGAGGTATGCGAGGAGTTCCGCACTTTATATGACAATATTCAGGGAACTACCCCGTATTGTGTGAAACGTGTAGCAGTTCTGAACTGTTGGGGGAAAATGCGCTCCTGGGGCAATCATATGGTACATCATGCAATTTACTACAAGCAGAATTATTCCTATTTCGGAATTATTGAAGCATTAAGCGGTGCCCCGTTTGATGTATCATTTATCAGTTTTGATGATATCAAGGCTGACAAAGATCTGCTGAAGAAATTTGATGTGGTAATTAACGTAGGAGATGCAGACACTGCGCAGTCAGGCGGTGAAAACTGGATCGATGAAACCATTATTACAGCAGTCAGAGAATTTGTGTATAATGGCGGTGGCTTTATCGGTGTAGGTGAACCTGCGGCCCATCAGTGGCAGGGCAGATTTATCCAGTTAGATGATGTTCTGGGAGTAGAAGAAGAACATGGATTTAATCTGAATACAGATAAATATAACTGGGAAGAACACAGAAATCATTTTATCCTTAAAGACGCAGAAGGCGAGGTTGATTTCGGTGAAGGAAAGAAGAACATTTACGCTTTACCGGAAACAGAAATCCTGATTCAGAAAGATCAGGAAGTACAGATGGCAGTGAAGAGTTTTGGAAAAGGAAGAGGTGTTTATATCAGCGGACTTCCATACAGCTTCAAAAACAGCCGCGTACTCTACCGTGCAGTCCTCTGGTCAGCATCTGCAGAGGAAGAACTTCACTGCTGGTATTCTACAAACTACAATGTAGAAGTACATGCTTATGTAAAAAATGGAAAATACTGTGTAGTCAATAATACTTACGAACCGCAGGATACTGTCGTTTACAGAGGTGATGGAAGCAGTTTCCAGTTACATCTGGAGGCAAATGAAATTAAATGGTATCAGATCTGAAAATACCAGATTGGAACAGATAAGATTTCCTGAAGGAAACAGAAAATAAAAACAGGATTGTTGTAACGAGAATATTTTAGGTATTCCGTTATATAACAATCCTGTTTATTTGTGTGCTATTAAAGTTGCATTATTTTGCTTTTTTCTTAGCTTCCAGATAGTCGTTCAGCTCTGCGTTTGGAATATCTGTAATAAACATATGTCCCGGAGCATGAGTGATAACGATCGGAGGTTTTGCGTTCTCGATTGCTGCCTGCGGAGTAACACCACATGGCCAGAATACAGGAATTTCACCTTCGTAGATATCGACAGCTTCTCCGTAATCCGGTTTCATAACATCGGCAACACCGACTTCTTTCGGATCACCCATATGTACAGGAGCACCGTGAACATTTGGCATTTTGAAAGTAATATCATAGGCTTTCTTAGCGTTTTCAGGTGTCATCGGGCGCATGGAGCAAACCATAGGACCGGAGAATGGTCCGACAGGAACTGTCTGGATATTTGTCTTAAACATAGGCACATTTCTTCCCTGAGCAATGTGGCGGATCTCAATTCCTTCTCTGATCAGTGCTTCTTCGAAAGAGAAAGAACAGCCGATCAGAAATCCTACATATCCCTCTTTCCAGTATTCAGAAGCATCAGTGATTTCTTTGGTAAATACGCCGTTTTCATAAATTCGATATTTCGGAATGTCAGTGCAGATATTTCCGCCTTCTCCCATATCATGGGTCTCAGGAGTACCTTTGATGATTTCAAGAATTGGGCACGGGAATGGATTCTTGTGTGCAAATTCTTCAAAATCTGCTGCATATTCGGGCGGCAGGATTACCAGATTTGCCTGTGCATAACCACGGCACATACCGGCTGTCGGAAAATCAATAACTCCCTTACGGATGAGTTCGCGGACATTCTTTGGGGACATATCTACATAAGGTGTAATGTCAAAAGCCATAATAAATTACCTCCTGTTTCGCACTTTACAATATAAAAGTATTGTACAGGAAATGTGAAAGAAATGCAATAACAACAAGATTTATTTGATGTGATGTTCTATTGATTTCTAATAGAAATACCTTATAATTAAATATATGCACAAAAATGGATGAGGGGGAAACAATAGTGGCAGAAAATGAGAAAAGCCGAAGCATGGCAATGAAGTCAAAACCGGTTAAAACCATGACAGAAGGAACCATCTGGAAGCAGATCCTTCTGTTTTCGATACCACTGATTTTGGGAAATCTGCTTCAGCAGATGTACAATACAGTGGACTCAATTATTGTAGGAAATTTTGTGGGAAGCAATGCGCTGGCAGCAGTCGGTTCCAGTACATCATTGATCTGTCTGCTGATCGCATTCAGTATGGGGGCATCTGCAGGAGCAGGTGTTATCGTATCGCAGTTCTATGGGGCAGGAGATGAGAAAGGTATTCAACGTGCTGTACATACTGCGTTGATGCTTGCATTTATCCTTGGGATTGTTCTTACTATTGCAGGAATTATATTTTCACCTGCAATCCTTCGATGGATGAAAACTCCGGAAGAAGTTATGGATCAGTCTGTACTGTATCTGAGAATCTATTCCTATGGACTTGTATTTAATGTTATCTACAATATGGCAGCAGGAATCCTGAATGCAGTAGGCAATTCCAGACGTTCCCTGATGTATCTGGCAGTGGCTTCTTTTTCCAATATTTTTCTGGACTTATGGCTGATCGGTGGGATGCATATGGGAGTTGAGGGAGCTGCGATTGCAACGGATATCAGTCAGGTACTCTCCAGTATCTTTGCCTTATGGTTTCTTGTGAGAGTTCCGGATATTTACCGTGTAAATCCGAAGAAACTGTCTATTGACAAAATAATGGCAGGACGGATTATCCAGGTGGGACTGCCAACTGCAATTCAAAATACTGTAATCTCTTTCTCAAATGTACTGGTACAGTCAGGAGTTAATGGATTTGGTGCCAGCGCGATGGCTGGATTCGGTGCTTATCTGAAAGTAGATGGATTTAATATCCTGCCGGTAATGAGTTTCAGTATGGCAGCGACAACTTTTACCGGACAGAATTACGGTGCAGGAAAGACAGACAGGATTAAGAAGGGCCTGCGTGTGACACTTGCAATGAGTGTCCTTTATACCATAGTGACTGGAATCCTCCTGTTGACTTTTTCCAGACCGATCATCGGAATCTTCAGCAGTGATAAAGAGGTAATTTATTTCGGCGCACAGGCAATGAAATATTTCTGTCCATTTTATTTCCTTCTTGGAATTATGCATTCTCTTGCAGGAACTATCCGTGGAACAGGAAAGACCGTGCCGCCAATGGTAGTGATGCTTCTGGCATTGTGTCTGTTTCGTATCCTGTGGATTCAGTTTGTAGTGCCGCATTTCAGCAGCATCGATATCATCTATGTGCTTTACCCGGTATCATGGGCAGTAGGAATGGTGCTGATGCTGATCTATGCATGGAAAGGAAAATGGATGCCAGAAACCATCAGACAGGCAGAATAATGCTTCTGTGAACTTTGCAGAAAAGAAGATAATGAGAAAAAATATTCGAAAGTTTCTGGTGAATAGCAGAAGAAGCACAGCAAATACAGGTAAACAGTAAAATATAAAATAGTGAAGAATAAAAAAGGTTCAGATATGAGAAATTATACTCATTATCTGAACCTTTTAAATGTTAGTTTAACAGAAAATATCTGATCATCATAAGATATTTTTGAAATTATTTAATCAGACTGTTGTCATCAAAGTAGTTAATCTGCATAGCAGAACGTACATCATGAAGCGTCTGAGCTGCTTTTGCTTCAGCAACTTTGCTTCCCTCTTTGAGAATATCATATACATCGTCAAGATGCTGCTCCCAGTGTTTACGTCTTTCACGGATCGGAGAAAGCTCTGCCTGGAGTACTTTGTTCAGGAATTTCTTAACCTTAACATCTCCCAGGCCACCGCGTGTATAGTGTGCTTTCAGCTCGTCCAGATTCTGGTATTCAGGCAGGAATTCTGCGAAGTATTCCGGTTTGCAGAAAGCATCCAGATAAATAAATACAGGGTTTCCTTCCACACGTCCCGGATCTTCCACACGAAGATGATTCGGGTCTGTGAACATGGACATAACTTTCTTCTTAACATCTGCTTCTTCATCTGCAAGATAGATGCAGTTTCCGAGAGATTTGCTCATTTTGGCTTTTCCATCAATACCTGGAAGACGGAGACAAGCTTTATTGGAAGGAAGGATGATCTCCGGTTCTGTAAGAGTCTCACCGTATACAGTATTGAATTTGTGAACGATCTCTTTACACTGCTCGAGCATTGGAAGCTGATCTTCTCCAACCGGAACAGTAGTAGCACGGAATGCAGTGATATCTGCAGCCTGGCTGATCGGATAGCAGAAGAATCCAACAGGAATGCTTGCTTCGAAATTACGCATCTGGATCTCAGATTTAACTGTAGGGTTACGCTGTACACGTGCTACAGTAACAAGGTTCATATAATAGAAAGTAAGCTCTGTAAGCTCCGGAACCATGGACTGGATAAAGATAGTAGATTTCTCAGGATCAATGCCGCATGCAAGATAATCTAATGCAACCTGGAGAATATTCTGGCGAACTTTCTCAGGATGTTCAGCGTTATCTGTTAATGCCTGTGCATCTGCAATCATAATATAAATTTCATCATATAAGCCGGAGTTCTGTAAACGAACACGCTCGGATAATGAACCAACATAATGTCCAACATGAAGGCGGCCGGTTGGACGGTCACCGGTTAAAATAATTTTGCTCATTTTGCTCTCCTAAAAGTGAATTCCGATTTCCCGGAAAGTTTCCGGAAATTCTCAGTTATCCCTATTATAAAGCCTGCGAATGTTACCGTCAATGATTTTGGCGGAATAAATGAGGATATAAAAATATACCGCAAATTGTGACGCATATCTTACAGAAAGCCTTTTTTCAAACATGCTTTGTCAAACATGCTTTGTCAGATATGAAGTGAATAAAAACGATTTATTGAATAATTATGCATTAAGTGTGTTTATAGAATTGATTAAAAGCAAAGATTCTGTTAGAATAAAAAAAGATTATACATTAAAAATTCACTGATTAAAGATAAAATAGAAGGAGTAATCACCATGCCAGTATTTGATTTCAGCGGTGCTTCAGATAAGAAACCAGGTGTACAGTCTGAATGTACCTACACTACTTTCCAGTCTAATGAAAAGGAGACTTCTCCTGAGAAACCGATTATGATCCTGGATAACAGCCGCCGCCAGTGGAAACATCATTCCTGCGGTATCTTTACTAATCCGATCAAACGTACTTCCTTTGAATTTAAAGAAGAAGACGGAACTTTCAGCGCAGATATCTTAAGTATTGATTCCAGATTTGTAAGCCTTCTCAAATGGCTTGGAGAGAACCACATTAATGTACGTCTTTCCGGACAGAATCAGGAAAATGGATATGCAGTTTATAAGATCCGCGAGACAGCATTCGGTGGCGGTACAAAGCTTTCTGCAGAGGACGGATTCCTTCAGTTTATGATCGAGAGACTTCTTGCAAGCAGTGCACCTGCAGAGATCATTGAGGAAGAAGACGAGGAAGAAACAGGAGATGAAATGAAGCTGACAAGCATTCAGAGTATCACTGATTTCATGACCTGCGCTGGCAGAACTCTGCCGGACAATATCCGTCTCTGGGCAAGAAGAAACCTTGCTGTTGCCCGTTCTCATGAAGTATCTCCAGAGGAGAGACGCCATGCTCAGCGTGCTCTTTCGATCATGATGAATGTACAGTGGAAGAGCAATTACTTCGAAGCAATCGATCCTCAGGAAGCACGCAGAATCCTGGACGAAGAACTTTACGGAATGGAATCTGTAAAGCAGCGTATCATTGAGACGATCATTCAGATCAACCGTACCCATACACTTCCTGCATACGGACTTCTTCTTGTAGGCCCTGCAGGTACAGGTAAATCTCAGATTGCCTATGCAGTTGCACGTATCCTGAAACTTCCGTGGACAACTCTGGATATGAGTTCCATCAATGACCCGGAACAGCTTACGGGAAGCTCCAGAATCTATGCAAACGCAAAGCCTGGAATCATCATGGAAGCCTTCTCAGCAGCAGGAGAATCCAACCTTGTATTCATTATCAACGAGCTCGATAAAGCAGCATCAGGCAAGGGCAATGGAAACCCGGCAGATGTACTTCTGACCCTGCTTGATAACCTTGGATTTACAGATAACTATATGGAATGTATGGTGCCGACAGTCGGTGTTTATCCAATTGCAACAGCAAATGATAAATCCCAGATCAGTGCACCTCTGATGTCCCGTTTTGCAGTGATCGATATCCCGGATTATACATCAGAAGAGAAGAAAATTATCTTCTCCAAATACGTTCTTCCAAAAGTCCTGAAACGTATGAGCCTGAAAGCAGAAGAGTGCGTAGTAACTGAAGATGGCCTGGATGCTATCGTTGAGAAACACAAAAACACCAGTGGAATCCGTGACCTGGAACAGGCAGCAGAGCATATCGCAGCCAATGCTTTGTACCAGATCGAAGTAGACCATCTGACAGGTGTGACATTTAATGCGGAGATGGTGAGAGAGTTACTTTCCTGAAAAAAGTCTTGACATAGATAAAAGTTAAGCGTATACTGTCAGACATCAGCAGGATAAAGTGTAAAAATTGCTGATAAAAACAAAATAAGATCTTCAGGGCAGGGTGCAATTCCCTACCGGTGGTAAAGCCCACGAGCCATAAGGCATGATTCGGTGAGATTCCGAAGCCGACAGTACAGTCTGGATGAAAGAAGATAGTAGTAAAGATACAGAAGAATTAACTGATCTGTGAAAGCTGACTGCTCTGGAATAATAAATTTATTCCAGAGCTTTTTTAATATCATTAAAGCAGTTTCAGCGATGAAGTAAAAAGTCAGATTCACAAAAAGATAATTCATATCAAATATGAATTTACAGGCCCTGGATGTTGAAAAACACCGGGGCTTTTTCTGTATCATCAGAAGAGCAGGAGATGAGGTATTGAAAAATATAGCTGATATGGAAAAAGACAGACAATATATGAAAATGGCTTTAGAACTGGCCAAAAAAGGAATGGGTTTTACAGCGCCCAATCCAATGGTAGGTGCCGTGATCGTTAAAAATGGAAAGATCATTGGCCAGGGATATCACAGAAAATACGGTGAACTTCATGCAGAGAGAGAAGCCCTGGCGGCATGCACAGAACAACCAGAAGGTGCATCTATATATGTTACTTTAGAACCCTGCTGCCATTACGGAAAACAGCCTCCATGTGTCAATGCGATTCTGGAGTCGGGAATCAGACGCGTGATCGTCGGATCATCAGATCCTAATCCGCTGGTTGCAGGAAAAGGAATCCGGATTTTGAAGGATCATGGGATTGAAGTGACAGAGAAAGTTTTAAAAGAAGAGTGTGATAAATTGAATGAAGCATTTTTTTATTACATCCAAAATCAAAAACCATATGTGGTCATGAAATATGCGATGACTCTGGATGGGAAGATTGCCGCTTATACAGGTGCATCCAGATGGGTGACAGGAGAAGCGTCCAGAATGCATGTACAGAAACAGAGACTGAAATATACAGGAATTATGGTGGGAGTGGGAACTGTCCTGGCAGATGATCCGATGCTCACCTGCAGACTGGAAAACAGCAGAAATCCTGTGCGGATTATCTGTGATTCCCACCTGAGAACACCTCTGAATTCTAAGATCGTGAAGACTGCAGCGACAGTTCCAACAATTCTTGCGACCAGCAGTAAAGAGCAGCAGAAGATAAAGAATTATGAAAATCTTGGATGCAAAGTTCTGCATGTTCCGGAGAAAAACGGACACATAGATTTAAACAGATTAATGGAACTACTTGGGGATGAAAAAATAGACAGTATTTTGCTGGAAGGAGGAGGTACTTTAAACTGGTCAGCACTGGAAAGCGGCATTGTCCAGAAAGTTCAGGCCTATATAGCACCCAAACTTTTTGGGGGAGAAAAAGCAAAAACGCCAGTAGAAGGAATGGGATTTCCTGATCCTGCCAGTGCAGTATTATTAAAAAACAGCGAAATAACCAGATTAGGAGATGATTTTCTCATAGAGAGTGAGGTGAAAAGAAATGTTTACGGGAATTGTTGAAGAACTGGGAACTGTGAAAAAAATAAAAAAAGGAGCAAATTCAGCAGTATTTACAATACAGGCAGAGAAAATCCTGGATGACCTGAAAACAGGAGACAGCGTAGCTGTAAATGGAATCTGCCTGACTGTAACTGCATGTCTGAAAAATGGATTTATGGCAGATGTAATGCATGAGACATTAAATCGTTCTGCATTGATCCAGCTTTCTCCGGGACAGCATGTAAATCTGGAAAGAGCAATGCCTGCAAATGGAAGATTTGGAGGACATATTGTTGCAGGTCATGTGGATGGAACAGGAAAAATTACAAAAATTCACAGAGATGATAATGCTGTCTGGTACACAATTCAGACCTCAGAGCAAATTATGAAATATATAGTAATAAAAGGTTCTGTAACAATTGATGGGATCAGCCTTACAGTAGTAAAAGTCTCAGAAACAGATTTTTCTATTTCTGCAATTCCACATACAGTAAAGATTACAGTTCTTGGAGAACGTAAAGAAGGGGATATTGTTAATCTTGAGACGGATATTATTGGAAAATACGTAGAAAAACTAATAACGCCTGTGAAAGAACAGCCATCAAAAAGTAATATTACACGGGATTTTCTGAGTAAGTATGGCTTTTAACCGCTTGACACGAACCAGATGAGCAGTCAATGTGAATACTTTTACCCGATTAAAAACAGAAAAATATATCGCATAAGGAGAGAAAAAATGAACGGATTTGATTCAGTAGAAGAAGCTCTGGAAGAACTTCGAAATGGAAAAATTATTCTGGTAACGGATGATCCGGACAGAGAAAATGAAGGAGATTTTATATGCGCAGCAGAGTTTGCTACAACAGAAAATATTAACTTTATGGCAACTCATGGAAAAGGACTTATCTGTATGCCAATGTCTGAGGAATATGTGAGAAAACTGCAGTTCCCACAGATGGTGGCGGAAAATTCTGACAATCACGAAACTGCTTTTACTGTTTCAGTAGACCATATCAGTACCAGTACAGGAATCTCTGCAGCAGAACGTTCTGTTACAGCCATGAAATGTGTAGATGAGAATGCAAAACCTGAAGATTTCAGACGTCCCGGACATATGTTTCCGCTTCTGGCAAAGAAGAATGGAGTGCTGGAAAGAAACGGACATACAGAGGCAACTGTAGATCTCTGCAGACTTGCTGGATTAAAACAGTGTGGTTTGTGTTGTGAAATTATGAGAGAAGACGGTACTATGATGCGGACCTCTGAGTTACGGGAACTTGCCAGAAAGTGGAATCTGAAATTTATAACGATTAAAGATATTCAGAATTACCGTAAATGCCATGATATCCTGGTGGACCGCGTAACGGCTACCCAAATGCCTACCAGATACGGAGAATTTATGGCATACGGATTTGTAAATCGTCTTAATGGTGAACATCATGTGGCACTGGTAAAAGGTGAAATTGGAGATGGAAAAGATGTTCTCTGTCGTGTGCATTCAGAGTGCCTGACAGGAGATGTTTTTGGATCTCAGCGTTGTGACTGCGGACAGCAGTTTGCAGCAGCTATGTCCCAGATTGAAGAAGAGGGAAGGGGAATACTTCTTTATATGAGACAGGAAGGACGAGGAATCGGACTGATCAATAAACTCCGTGCCTATGAACTTCAGGAACAGGGAATGGATACACTGGAAGCAAATCTGGCACTTGGATTTGCCGGGGATGAAAGAGAGTATTATATTGGTGCGCAGATTTTGAGAAATCTGGGAGTAAAAGAGCTGCGTCTTCTGACAAATAATCCAGATAAAGTTTATCAGCTGGAGGAATTTGGAATCAGAATCAAAAAAAGAGTTCCAATACAAATGAATGCCACCGCATATGATCTGCGCTATCTTAAAACCAAGCAATTACGAATGGGACATATTCTGAAGTATTAAATATAGCGGAGATTTCTAAATATAACGATAATGTTCCTGAAAAATAAAATTTACTGCGTATAAAAACCTGTACAGGTTAAAAATAAAAATTTACAGCGAAAGGATTACAAAAATGAAAACATTAGAAGGAAAATTAGTATCAGATGGAATGAAAGTAGGAATTGTAGCAGCCCGTTTTAATGAATTTATCACTTCCAAACTGGTAAGCGGTGCAATGGATGGACTGACACGGCACAATGTAAAAGAAGAGGACATTCAGGTAGCCTGGGTACCAGGTGCTTTTGAAATCCCGCTGATCGCGTTCAAAATGGCAAAAAGTGGAAAATATGATGCGGTGATCTGTGTCGGTGCAGTGATCCGTGGAAATACCAGCCATTATGATTATGTATGCAACGAGGTTTCCAAAGGTATTGCATCGGTGTCATTGGAAACAGGAGTTCCGGTATTGTTCGGAGTACTTACAACAGAGAACATCGAGCAGGCAATTGAGCGCGCAGGTACAAAAGCAGGAAATAAAGGCTATGACTGTGCACTCAGTGCCATTGAGATGGTAAATTTAATAAAAGAACTTGAGGCTTAAGCAGACAGCCTTTTTCAAACACGCTCTAGCTCACGAAAATCGAAAGGCAATGGAGCTTCCAGAGAAACAAATTCATTTTTGAAAGGATGCTGAAAAGAAACTTTCCATGCATGGAGGGCAGCTCTGGAAAAAGAGGCGCAGGAAAGTACGCTGTTGTCTGGATTATATAGAGTATCACCGAGAAGCGGATGTCCTGCAGAAGCCATATGGACACGGATCTGATGGGTACGCCCGGTATCCAGCTTAAGTGTGATAAGCGACCAGTCCTGACTGGAAGAAATAGTATGATAATGAGTAACTGCTGTTTTGATTTTTCCTGATGATGCAGATGAATGTGAGGAAAGATCAGCAGCAGTTTTCATCTTCAGACGATTCTCCGGATCTTGCATCAGTGGCAGATCTATGGTATGCCAGACATCAGCCGGATCTACAGGCAGAGCACCGGATACAACAGCAAGATACTGCTTACGGATCTTGCAGGGAGACTTTGCAGATTGAAGTCTCGAAGCAGCCACCTGATTCTTGGCAAAAACCACAATCCCGGAAGTCTCCTGATCCAGCCGTCCGACCGGGCGGACACAAACCTGTTCATTTTCCTCACGAAAGTAACTGGCAACAAGATTGGAGAGACTGTCTGCATAATGCATTCCTGTCGGATGAGTAACTATTCCAGCTGGCTTATTAACTGCCAGAATATCTGTATCTTCGTATAAAATATCCAAAGAAAGAGAAGCTTCGGAAATTGGAAAGGAAGCTTTATCACAATAAGAGTCAGTTTGATTTTTATTCCCGATTTTGCGATTATAATGTTCAAGATGTGCAGAAGCAGTCTGCGCTTCCTCCAGACAAATACGGATCACATCACCGGGATATGCTGTCTCAGTTACGCGACAGCGTATTCCGTTTTTTGTGATTCCATCCGGTCGAAACTTTGCCTGACTGATCTGTCGTTTCGTAAGTCCTGCATTCTTTTTCAGGAGTGCTTCAATTTTAATTTCTGTAGTTTGTTCATCTATTCTAAATTCCAGATATCGTTCCATCTTAATACTTTTCCTACATGATATATTTCTGATATTGATATTACAGGGCAAAAAATAAACTGTCAATGCAAAATTATGTCGACGTAATGCATAAATATACTGAAGAAAAATTATAATTGTGCTATGATAATATAAGAAACAAAACTATGAAAGCAGGGCAGAAAAAACTATGAAATACTTAATCATCGGAGCAGGAGGAACCGGCGGTGTTACCGGATATTATATGAAAAAAGCAGGCAAGGATGTGACCCTGATCGCAAGAGGCGAACACCTGAAAAAAATACAGGAACAGGGTCTTGCTTTAGAGAAAATGTGGGATAAAACAGAAGAAACAATCACCATCCCTGCTACAGACATGGAACATTACACAGACCATCCAGATGTAATTTTTGTCTGCGTAAAAGGCTATTCACTGGATGAAACCATACCATTTATCAAACGGATCGCGAAGAAAACTACCATCGTAATTCCAGTCTTAAACATCTACGGAACCGGTGGAAAGATGCAGAAACGGATGCCTGAACTTCTGGTAACAGACGGATGTATCTATGTCTCTGCAAATATCAAAGAACCAGGAAAACTGCTTCAGCATGGACAGATCCTTCGCATTGTATTTGGCGTAAGAGACAAAGCAGAATTCAGACCAGAACTAAAAGAAATCCGGAAAGACCTCTGTGACAGCCACATCGACGGAATCCTTTCCGAGAATATCCGCCGCGAAGCACTGGAGAAATTCTCCTATGTATCTCCGATCGGCGCAGCAGGACTCTATTATCACGCAACAGCTGCAGACTTCCAGAAAGAAGGCGAAGCCAGAGAACTCTTCAAAACCATGATAAGAGAAATCGCAGCACTTGCAGAAGCCATGGGAGTCCCATTTCAGAAAGATATGGTAGACGTAAACTTAAAAATCCTTTCCAACCTTGCGCCGGAAGCGACCACTTCCATGCAGAGAGACATTATGGCGGGAAAACAATCCGAAATCGACGGATTAGTTTATGAAGTAGTAAGAATGGGCGAAGAATATCACGTTCCGGTACCTGCATATGAGAAAGTGGCAGAGAAAATCAAGACCCTGATATAAATAACAGTATAATAGGGTATATGCATATCATACATATATAGAGTCAAAACAAGTAGAAAGTATAATTTTTTTAGAGTATATATTTTAGACGATAAGAGATATAGTATGTAAACACATTATTGCGGGAAATAAAAAGATAAAAGATAGATATATAAAAGATAGATATATAAAAGATAAAAGAATATATTATCAATATTGAATGGTACTAAAAAGGGATGCGAATTACTCGCATCCCTTTCATACTCATTTGGACAATTTAATTTCTTGGAATTATAACTGAGGACCAGCAGCAACAAGTGCTTTACCAGCTGCATTTCCTTCGTATTTAGCAAAGTTCTTGATGAATCTTCCAGCAAGATCTTTAGCTTTTTCTTCCCACTGAGCTGCATCAGCATATGTGTCACGAGGATCAAGGATACCTGTGTCTACACCGTTAAGTTCTGTAGGTACTTCGAAATCGAAGAATGGGATCTTCTTAGTAGGAGTGTTAAGGATATCTCCGTTAAGGATTGCATCGATGATACCACGAGTATCTTTGATGGAGATACGTTTTCCTGTTCCGTTCCATCCTGTGTTAACGAGGTAAGCTTTAGCTCCGCTCTTTTCCATCTTCTTAACAAGTTCTTCTGCGTATTTTGTCGGATGCAGTTCAAGGAATGCCTGTCCGAAGCAAGCAGAGAATGTAGGTGTAGGCTCTGTGATTCCACGCTCTGTACCAGCAAGTTTAGCTGTGAATCCAGACAGGAAATAGTACTGAGTCTGAGCTTCTGTCAGGATAGATACTGGAGGAAGTACTCCGAAAGCATCTGCGGACAGGAAGATTACGTTCTTAGCTGCCGGTGCAGAAGAGATCGGGCGAACGATATTTTCAATGTGGTTGATCGGATAAGATACACGAGTATTCTCTGTTACGCTCTTATCTGCGAAATCAATCTTGCCTTCAGCATCAAGTGTTACGTTCTCAAGAAGAGCGTTACGTTTGATCGCATTGTAGATGTCTGGCTCAGATTCTTTGTCAAGGTTGATAACTTTAGCGTAGCATCCACCTTCGAAGTTGAATACGCCGTTGTCATCCCAGCCATGTTCGTCATCACCGATCAGGAGACGTTTCGGGTCTGTGGAAAGAGTAGTTTTACCTGTTCCGGAAAGACCGAAGAAGATAGCTGTGTTTTCGCCGTTCATATCTGTGTTTGCAGAGCAGTGCATGGAAGCCATACCTTTTAATGGAAGGAAGTAGTTCATCATAGAGAACATACCTTTCTTCATTTCTCCGCCGTACCATGTGTTTACGATAACCTGCTCTTTAGTTGTGATGTTGAACATTACAGCTGTTTCAGAGTTCAGGCCTAATTCTTTATAATTTTCAACTTTAGCTTTAGAAGCGTTGTATACAACGAAATCTGGCTCGAAGTTTTCAAGTTCTTCAGCTGTTGGCTGGATGAACATATTTGTTACGAAATGTGCCTGCCAAGCAACTTCAACGATGAAACGGATAGCCATACGAGTATCTTTGTTAGCTCCGCAGAATGCATCTACTACGAAAAGTCTCTTGTTGGAGAGCTCTTTCTTAGCGATTTCTTTAACTGCTGTCCATGCTTCCTGAGTTGCAGGATGGTTATCGTTTTTGTACTCGTCTGTTGTCCACCATACTGTATCTTTGGAGTTCTCATCCATAACGATGTATTTGTCTTTAGGAGAACGTCCTGTGTAGATACCTGTCATAACGTTAACTGCACCAAGTTCGCTGACCTGACCTTTTTCAAAGCCTTCAAGCTCTGGTTTAGTTTCCTCTTCAAATAACATTTCATAAGAAGGATTGTAGACAATTTCAGTTGTTCCGGTAATGCCATACTTGCTTAAATCGATTTTTGCCATCTTACGTTTAACCTCTTTTCTTCGTTAATGAAAGTGCCTGCTTAAACAGGCTTTAAGATACCTTACCAAAAAAGCGATGAATTCTCGCTTCTCTTTTTCTATTATACATATTTAACGTGTAAAATCAACAGCATTTTTCCGTTTTTTTGATTTTTGTTAAAGATTTATCAACTATATTTCACATAAAAATCTGTTATTTTCAGAACAGGTATGTAAAATTATTATGTCGGTGATATAGGAATGCTATTCGTGGATATGATAATATTTTGTTTAAATTCAACGCAATATCTGATATGCAGTTGTCTGCTAAATTAATACATGGTAAAATGGGAAGAAATTCCGAATAAAAAGAAGGAGGCCGGGAACCTCATCGATCCCCGGCAAAAGTATGAAAAAGAAAAAGTTTTATTTGCAATTACTCTTTGCTCTGTACAGGTAATAATATAACCAGAAAATGTGAGAAATATGTGGTGAGATTTTGAAGAATTTGTGAAATTATGGTAAACAGACAATGAGAAAAGCCTGGTAAATACGTTACATATATTAAAGAAGAAAGGGAAACAGATTATGAACATACAGATTTTTGGTACAAAGAAAAACTTCGACAGCAAGAAAGCAGAACGCTATTTCAAAGAACGTGGGATCAAATACCAGTTTATAGATATGAAAGAAAAAGGCTTAAGCAAAGGCGAATTCAACTCTGTCTGCCAGGCAGTAGGCGGCTATGACAAACTGATAGACACCAACTGCAAAGATAAAGACCTTTTGGCTCTGATCACTTACATCGCAGAAGAAGACAAAGCAGAGAAAATCCTAGAGAACCAGAACATCATCAAAGTACCTATTGTAAGAAACGGAAAACAGGCAACAGTAGGATATCAGCCGGATGTCTGGAAGAAGTGGGATTGATGTAGGATGCATTTTATTTACTAAATTTTATAATCTATATACTATTCAAAAATATGAGATGATGAGAAAATGGAGTTAAATTGATGAACAAAATAGAGAAAGCAGAAACAGAATATGAATTCAATGCAAATAATAGGGAAGAACAGTTCGGTGAGGAGTTATTCAACCTTCTGGTACGCGTCCTGAACAGCCCCGCCAACCGCGAAGTCCTCGACAGCATTCGCGGCGAATACGGCTTACTCTGGTATCTGCTGAAAGCTGACAGCCCGGTAACCGTAGGTGAACTGGCAGAACACTTACAGGTAGTCCCAGGCAGAATGACAGACATCCTCAAGAACCTTGAGAAAAAAGGCATGATCCTCAGAAGCAGAAGCGAACAGGACCGCAGAGTCGTAGTTGTTTCTTTATTAGATGCAGGCAGAGAAGAAGTCCTCAGACGCCGCGCCCACATCCGAGAGAAATTTCAGGGAATCAACCAGTGCTTCACCCCAAAAGAGGCAGAAGAACTCCTTCGTTTGTTAAATGTGTTGCTAACTTACCAGAAATAATCTGAAATTTGAGTATTATTTCGCATTGCGAAATAAATAAAATATGTTAGAATAATAAATGACTTAAATAGAACAGAAGAATAAAAAACAGGACTGTTACGCGAGGCATAAATAAGGAACAAAAATCAGAGGCTAAATCTGAAATTTAACTGAATAAACTGCAAAGCAGTTATTCGGTTATGAGCAAGTAGTGAAGCGGATGCTTTTATCCGCTTGACATTTGAACTCCTCAAACCGTGCAGTCTTAATTTTTTGACAGATATTTCGCACTACGAAATAAAAAGAAAGGAAAGAAATTCATCAAAAATGATTACATTTAATAATACCAAAACCATCTACGACCTCGTAAAAAGAGTCGGCACAGAATTTGAAAATCAGGTATTCGTCCGCTATGAAAAAGACGATACCATCTACGAAAAAGGCTATGGCACCTACACTCTGGATACTATGGCAGTAGCAGCCTACACCGAACGCCAGAACCGTAAATTCGGTCATCCTATCCACGCAGCACTCCTCGGAAAATGCGGCTACGAATACCTCACAGTCCTTCTTGGCGTACCCTGCGCAGGTGGTATCACCTACCCGGCAGACATCCAGCTTAACAACGAAACTCTGGTAGAAAACTTCGAGAAAGCAGATATTGACATCCTGTTCTACGACAGAGATTTCATCTCACAGGTACAATATCTGAAAGAAAATTGCCCATGTATCAAGAAATACATCTGCTTACAGAGTGTAAAAAATGTCCGCACAGTTCCACAGATCCACAAATCCTACCGTGCAGAAAACATAGAAACCCGTCCGAAACCAACCGATTGTGCCATGATCATCTTCACCTCCGGTACCACCGGACACGGAAAAGGTGTTATGCTGTCCCACGGCAACATCATTGACAACATGTTCTGCACCGACGGTTTTCAGGATGTATGCCTGAATGTTCTTCCAATCAATCATATTTTCTGCATCAGCAGTGATATCATGCTGGTTCTTCGTTACGGAAGCACCCTTTGCCTCTGCGATGACTTGAAAAAAATGTTCTACTACATCCAATTATTCAAACCAACAGCCATGCGAGTTGTCCCAATGATGGCAAAAACCTTTGTAAACCGTGTAGCAATCGCTAAAGCAAAAAATCCAGACCGAACCTTGATGGACATCAAAGAAGAAGTCCTGGGACCAAGAATGGAGCGACTGGTAAGCGGTGGCGGATACCTTTCCCCGGAACTGGCGAAATCACTGATGGACTTAAACATTACTGCAGCTCAGGGATACGGAATGTCAGAATGCTCCCCGAAGATCTCTGTCCCGGACTATGACAGAAAGGACAAACTAGATTCTGTCGGACACCTCGTCACCGGATGCCAGGTCCGTATCGTAGACCAGGAAATCCAGGTAAAAAGCCCGTCCGTGATGATGGGATATTACAAAGATCCTGAACTTACCGCAGAAGCCATCACAGAAGACGGATGGCTCAGAACCGGCGATCTAGGCTACGTAGATGATGAAGGCTTTCTTTACTTAAGCGGTCGAAAGAAAAACCTGATCATCTTAAGCAATGGCGAGAACGTTTCCCCTGAGATGATCGAGAATAAATTTGACAAAGACCGTCTGGTTATGGACATCGTAGCCTACGGAAAAGGCGAGCAGATCGTAGCAGAAGTTTACCCGAACTACGAATACGCCCAGACAAACGGCATGCAGGACATCCTTGGTGAAGTAAAGAAACTGGTTGCCATACACAATCAGGAACTGCCAACTTATGCCCGTATCGCAGACGTAACTGTGCGAAGAAATCCATTCCCGAAAACAGCATCCAAGAAAATTATCCGCGCGAAATTCTTCGAGGAAAAGAAAAACCAGGAACAGCAGCAGTCCGTTCTGCACAAACCGGAAAATGATTTCCAGCAGCAGATCCATGATGCCTGCGCATCTGCACTGGGACATGCAGATTTCAGCATAGACGAAGACCTCTACAGCGCAGGTCTGGACTCCTTTGGCAGCATCATGCTGATCGCTGATTTTACAGAAAAACTGCACCGAAACATCACTCTTGCAGAGCTGATGGAACACAGAACAGTTAAAGAACTGGAAACATTTTTCAACGAACAGGATGAGAAACCGCAGATCGATTTCTCTGTCCGACCGGTATATCCGCTGACCAGTCTGCAGATGTATTTCGCTTATGTTATCCCGGGAAATACCACCGGAAACCTGCCGTTTGCATTCAAACTGGATAAAGGCGTAGACCTGAACAGAATGCGCGAAGCCTGCTATCAGGTACTGGATGCTCATCCGGGTCTGAAAGGAATCATCAAGCCGACAGAACACAAATATTATGCATTGTTCAGAGATGATACAAGAAGAATCGAAATCCCAATCACCCAGGTCAGAGACGAAGAAGTACCGGAAATGATGCAGAAACTGATCGTTCCATTTACATACAGAGAGAACGACAATCTGGTACATATTTACCTGTTCGAAGGACAGAAAAATAATTACATTTTCTTTGATGTGGCACATATTATGGGTGACGGCGTAACCATGAACATCCTCATGGAAGACCTGAACAAAGCCTATGCAGGAGAGCCGCTGGAAGCAGAAACTTACACTGCCTACGAGTATGCCTTAGAGGAACAGCTCCGCAAAGATAATGGCATTCTGGAACATGATACGAAGTACGTTACAAAACTCATGGACGGCATCAAAATGAACCGTTCCCTGTTAAATAAAACAGAGAAAGAAGACCTGAAAGAAGGACGCTTCGGTTCCATCCGCCGTACCTTTGACAGCCTGCCAAGACAGGAATTTCTTTACTACGGAAAACAGCACGGAGTATCCGAGAATGCCATGTTTATCGCCGCATTTAATTACTGTGTAAGCCTGTTCAGCGATGAAAAAGATGTATTCTGTACTTCCATCCACAGCGGACGTACAGACAGCCGCTGGAACCGTCTGGCAGGATGCCTGTTCGAGACTTACTTCTGCCGCTACACACAGGTAGCCCACGAAAAGACCGACAATCTGATCAAAAAGACCGGAAATCAGATCATGGAAACCATGAAGAACCTTGTTTCCTGTTCCCGTGAGGGTGAGATGTTCATCCAGTTCCAGGGTGACTTACTGGATACTCCGCAGATCGGAAATCTGCCTACAGAACGTGTAAAGATCCAGCTGGATTCCCTGCCGTTCCATCTGCAGATCATGTACAATAAGAAAGGCTATTTCATCGAACTGCGTTACTGGGAAAACCGTTTCGACAGAGAAGTACTGGAAGTATTTTTAACCTGTTATGAAGCAGTTCTGTTGGCAATGCTGAATGAAACTTCTGTGCGTAAACTGAAACGCCATATGCCGGAGTCTGTATATCCGAGCAAATACACCATTGAAGCCGGAAAACTGAACAAGGCAGCAGGCTACACTCTGGTTCCGGATGTAGACGAAGACCAGAAAATCCGAGTTTATGTTCTGGACGACGATTTGAACAAGAAGCCATACGGCGCATGGGGCCAGTTCTATATCATGAACTACCAACCGGTCAATTACGTAGACGTAGGACCATATCCATTCGGTCCAGGCGTAGTTTACCAGACCGGTGTTATCGCACGAATCTTACCGGATAGTTCTATTGATTTCATGGAAAACACCGGCCGTACCGTATTGACTGACGGTGCGCACGGAAGAAGATATTTCGACCTGAAAAAAGCAGAAGAAGTACTGAAAGCACACAGTGGGATCAGTCAGGCATCCTGCTATATGATCTACGATCCGGAAGAACGCGATATGGTACTTAAGGCAGAAGTCCATCTGTCTGATAGAAACAGCAAAGAAACCATAGACACTGCACAGATCATACAGGAACTTCAGGAGAAATACGGAGAACTGGTGGCGCCGAAATATATGGAAATCGTTGGATGATCTGCTTATGATTTGCTGTATTTTCAGCAACACTGGACGTGACCGCATCAGATAACTCTGATTTTAGACCGCATCAGATAACTCTGATTTTGGACTTGACATTATCTGAAAAAATAATATAACTATATATAAGTGACTTGTAAGGTAGAACAGAGAATTACTGTTGCCTTCTGGAATCAGTGAGGACAGATGAGCTGGCTGCTGACAGTTATGATATTAATAGGAATTGTATTCTTTATCATGAACGTCGAGTGGCCGGCTCATTTTTTACATAAAAATAAAGAATACGAAGCAGGAGAGGAAAGAAATGGCAAAGATCAGAATCATAAAGAAAAACAATGACTGCAGCATGGAATACGAAGTAGGTGATATTTTCGAAATCACAGGTACCTGGTACGGAGGTGTCCACATCAACGGCCGCTCCGGCATCCCGGTTTCCCTTGATAAAGAAGAATACATGGAACTCAATACAGAACCAGAACCGGAAGAAGCTGACAGCACAGAAAATGGAAACATATCAGAAACACCGGAACACGATATCCAGGTAGGCGATATCGTTCAGCATTTCAAGAGAGAATGGGTATCCGCAGACACCTCCGAATATCTCTACAAAGTCCTGGCAGTAGCCCATCATACAGAAAACGGCGAGAAACTGATGATCTACCAGGCACTCTACGCACCTTTCAAAATCTGCGCCAGACCATATGATATGTTTATGAGCGAAGTAGACAGAGAGAAGTATCCGGATATTAAACAGAAATACAGGTTTGAGAAATACACTGCAAAATAGACACTTCTGCCTGTACAAAAACACTTTATTGTTGTATAGTAATAAAAAATAATAACAGCACATATTTCAGCAATTTTACCTGATCATCTGAAAAAATGTGCAAAAAGAAACGGAAGGAAACGAATCATGCAGAAAGTATTAGTAGTTGTAGATATGCAGAATGACTTCATTGACGGAGCCCTTGGAACAAAAGAGGCAGTTGCCATTGTACCTAATGTAGAAGAAAAAATCAAAAACTTTGATGGAGTTGTTCTTTTCACCAGAGACACTCATGAGACTTATTATCTCGACACCCAGGAAGGAAAGAAGCTCCCTGTACCACACTGCATCCGTGACACAGAAGGATGGCAGATCAGAAGCGAATTAGACGCTCTCAGAAAAACAGAACCAATCGACAAAGAAACTTTCGGCTCCACAGATCTGGCAGGAGAACTGTTAGCAATGAATGAGGACGACGAAATTGAAAGCATCACATTTGTAGGTTTATGCACAGATATCTGTGTAATTTCCAATGCACTTCTGGTTAAAGCATCCCTTCCGGAAGTCCCGATCATTGTAGATGCCAAATGCTGCGCAGGCGTAACACCGGAAAGCCATGAAAATGCGCTGAAAGCTATGGAAGTATGTCAGATTCAGATTGAGAGATAAAAGTTCAAATCAAATAAATCCCGTGCTTTAATTGTAAAAAGTGGATGGGGACTTACTTGTATCAGGAGAAATGAAAGTTCCTTCTGAAAAAATGCGGAGCAGATATTTGGTTATGAGCAAGTAGTGAAAAGAATGATTTTATCTGGATATATAATCTTAAAAGGCCAGATTTAAGAATTAGAAACGAGGAGTGACATTATAATGAAGACAATTACAAGAGACGAAGCATTTGCATTATTAAAGAAATACAACAAAGACCCATTCCACATCCAGCATGCCCTGACTGTAGAAGCAGTAATGAAATGGTACGCCAACGAACTTGGCTACGGTGAAGACGCAGAATACTGGGGAATCGTAGGACTCCTCCACGACATCGACTTCGAACTCTACCCGGAAGAACACTGCCTCAAAGCCCCGGAAATGCTCCGGGAAGCTGGCGTAGGCGAAGACGTGATCCACGCAGTCGTATCCCACGGCTACGGCATCACCATAGCCTGCGGCACAACTCTCGACGTAGCCCCGGAAAATGAAATGGAAAAAGTCCTCTTTGCCGCCGATGAACTCACCGGCCTCATCTGGGCAGCAGCACTCATGAGACCATCCAAAAGCACCAAAGACATGGAACTCAAATCCCTCAAGAAAAAATACAAGAGCAAAGGCTTCGCCGCAGGCTGCTCCCGAGAAGTAATCGAACGCGGCGCCGAACAGCTCGGCTGGGAACTGCAGAAACTACTCACCATGACACTGCAGGCGATGGCAGACTGCGAGGATGAGATTAAGGCGGAGATGGACGCGGAAGCGTAACGAATCATAAAATAGATACGATACATAGAAACAAGCGACAGAACCAGATTTTATTAAAAGAATATCTGAAAAGTATAAAAATATATATTAGAGATAGTTGTATAATTAAAACAGTCTTACAGCTGGAGAGAACTTCAGTTGTGAGACTGTTTTTTATATTGATTTATTAGTTGTTCAAAAAATATTGCTTAAAATTTAGCAGAGATTTTTATACCCCACCTATTGATATACACTGTAATCATCTAAGAGAATAAAAACACAATTTTCACAGAAATGGAGGAACTGGCAATGAAGGGATTTAATACAAGTGATGGTTACATGGGATTGGTAGATGGTAAATATATCTTATTTGCCAGTGAATCTGATTACTATGAATACATGAATGACTAGGAGGGACTGCAATGAAAAAAGTATTTATCACACTGACAGGAACAAAGCACTATTATGGAAATGATTTCCTGAAAAAAAATATGAAAATCCGATTGGAAAAAGAACCCCAAAATGAATATGACAAGGAAGCAATCAAAGTAACTTATGAAGGACTTGGAAAAATTGGCTATGTGGCAAATAGTTCTCATACGGTAATAGGAGAATCAATAAGTGCAGGCCGCTTGTATGACAAGATTGGTGATATAGCATACGCGAAGGTAATATTAGTTACATCATCAGGAACAATCTGTAAGATATGCCAAAAGAGCTTAAAAAAGAAAAAGTAAAAATAGTTCATTTTACAAATTTCATACGGAAGATGTACGATATATTTCCCATCTATGATATACTCGAACTATCATTAAATGAAAGGAACGGGGAAATATGCCGAAGGGAAATAATCAGAAATTCAAGCTATACCGACTCGCTCAGATCATGCAGGAACAGACAGATGACGAGCATTATATCACAATGCCGGAAATTATGAAAAGTCTGGCACAATATGAAGTAACAGCTGATCGAAAAAGTATATATGCAGATTTGCGTGATCTGAGTGTGCTGGGTGTTGACGTGGAAGGAGAACCAGTAGGCAATCGATACCATTATCACGTGGTGAATCGTGCATTTGAACTTCCGGAATTAAAACTTTTGGTAGATGCGATCCAGTCATCTAAATTTATTACAGAGAAAAAATCAAATGCATTGATCAAAAAACTGGAAACTCTGGTAAGTAAATATGATGCCCAGAAATTACAGCGACAAGTATATGTATCCGGAAGAATCAAAACAATGAATGAGAGTATCTATTACACCGTGGATGCAATTCACAATGCTATTTCCGAAAATAAAAAGATAAAATTCCAGTATTATCAGTGGAATGTAAAAAAGGAAATGGAACTGCGACATAATGGAGCATGGTATCATATCAGCCCCTGGGGCCTGTCATGGGACAATGAAAATTATTATTTAGTTGGATATGATTCAGCCGCACAAAAGATTAAGCACTATCGAGTAGACAAAATGCTTCATATCAAATTGTCAAATGAGAGCAGGGAAGGAAAAGAACATTTCAAAAAGCTGGATATGGCAGATTATGCAAAGAAAAGCTTCGGAATGTTCGGCGGTAAAGAACAGAAAGTAAAAATGCTGGTGAAAAATAATCTGGCAGGTGTGATTATTGACCGTTTTGGAAAAGAAGTAATGATGATACCGGCGGATGAGGAACATTTTACGGTGAATGTGGATGTACATGTCAGCAAACAGTTCTTAGCATGGGTGTTTTCACTTGGAGAAGATATCAGGATTATTGGACCGGATGAGGTAGTGGAAGAGATGAAAAAGGAAGGACGGAGATTGGTGGAGCAATATCATAGTTGATAAAAGCAGATAAAATTTGAGGAACATAACAGGATATTCGTAGATGATTATTGGAAGCAAGGATGCAAGAGGTACTTTTTTGGCACGAACAGGGTCAACAATGTCGAAAGGAAATGATTGCTGTTTATGTCGAAAAAGGGTATAATATGACATAAAGTAGTCAACTTTATCAAATGATTAAGAATGTGAGAAACAAAAATGCAATTCTAAAGATAAAATAAAGGAAAAAACAGTGCCTTGCAGGTATTTGGAAATTGAATAAATATGACGGATAAGACATTAAATTATTACAATGAAAATGCACAAACTTTTGCATCCGGGACTGTTTCTGTAGAGTTTACAGAAATGCAGGACAGATTCCTGAAAAAACTTAATCTTGGAGCATATATCCTCGACTTTGGCTGCGGTGCAGGAAGAGACACGAAATATTTTCTGAATCAGGGCTATCAGGTAGATGCAATAGATGGCTCCGAACAGTTGTGTCAGATTGCAAGTAAACATACCGGAATCAAAGTCAGATATATGCTGTTTCAGGAACTGGAAGTGAATGAGAAATATGATGGCATATGGGCATGTGCCTCTATTCTTCATTTACCGAAAAAAGAATTGAAAGATGTTCTTAGGAAAATGCTCACAGCATTGAAACCTGACGGATGGATTTACACTTCTTTTAAATATGGAGAATATGAAGGAGAGCGAAACGGACGATACTTTACAGATTTTACAATAGATACTTTTACGGATTTTGTACAGGACGTACACGATCTGCAAATAGAAGAACACTGGATTACAGGAGATGTCCGTCCGGGAAGAGGTGAGGAAAAATGGCTGAATTTAATTCTGCAGAAAAAATGAATATCGGATATGAAAAAGAATATTTCTCAGATGCCATGACCGGCGGTCCTGATAAAAGAAGACAACTGTATTATCAGCTGATAGAGAGTATGAAAAAGGCAGAAAGCGTTGATATCATCGTTTCATTTCTCATGGAATCCGGAGTAAAAATGCTCCTGCAGGAACTGGAAAACACTTTGAAACGTGGAGCCAGAATCCGAATCCTGACAGGAAACTATCTCGGAATCACACAACCGTCCGCATTATATTTGATCAAAAGGAAACTTGGCAACAGAGCTGACCTTAGATTTTACTGTGAAAAAGGACGATCTTTTCATCCAAAGTCTTATATTTTCCATTATGCAGACCACAGCGAACTTTACATAGGATCATCTAATATTTCAAGAAGTGCACTGACTTCAGGAATAGAATGGAACTACCGTTTCAGCAGCAAAAAAGATCCGGAAAACTATGCTGAATTTTTTCATACATTTGAAGGCCTGTTTGAAAATCATTCCATCATAATTGATGATAAAGAATTAAAACGATATTCCCAGAACTGGCATCGTCCAGCAGTTACGAAAGATCTTGATAAATATGACTCTGAACAGGATACAGAAGATACCAAAATAAAACCAATGTATGAACCAAGAGGTGCGCAGATTGAAGCTCTTTGTGCATTGGAAGATACAAGAGCAGAAGGAGCACAGAAAGCGCTCATCCAGGCTGCAACGGGTATCGGAAAAACTTATCTGGCAGCATTTGATTCCAAACCATATGAAAAGGTTTTATTTGTTGCACACAGAGAGGAAATTCTGAAACAGGCAGCAAGTTCTTTCCGAAATGTAAGAAATTCAGAGGATTATGGATTCTTTACAGGAGATGAGAAATGTACGGATAAATCCGTTATCTTTGCTTCCGTAGCAACTCTTGGAAAATCAGAATACCTGAATGAAAAATACTTTGTACCGGATTACTTCAACTACGTAGTGATTGATGAATTTCATCATGCAGTCAATGAATGATCAATACAGAAAAATCGTAGAGTATTTTAAACCTCAATTTCTCCTCGGACTGACAGCAACACCTGAGAGAATGGATGGCAAAAATATATATGAAATCTGCGATTATAACGTACCGTATGAAATTTCATTAAAAGATGGCATCAATAAAGGAATGCTGGTTCCATTTCACTATTACGGAATTTACGACGAGACAGACTATACCAAACTGCATATAGTCAGAGGAAAATATGCGGAAGAAGAACTGAACAAAACATACATAGGAAACGCTTACAGACATGATCTGATTTACAAATATTACTGCAAATATGGGGCAAAACAGGCATTAGGCTTCTGCTGTTCCAGAAAACATGCAGAGGAAATGGCAAAGGAATTTAGCAGGAGAGGAATCCCGTCGGCAGCAGTTTATAGTAATGCAGATGGAGAATTCTCCATGGACAGAACAGAAGCAATTGAGAAACTGGAAAGCGGAAAAATCAAAGTTATCTTCTCAGTGGATATGTTCAATGAAGGCGTAGATATTCCTTCAGTAGATATGGTAATGTTTCTCCGTCCGACGGAATCTCCAATAGTATTCCTGCAACAGCTTGGAAGAGGATTGCGGAGGAGCAAAGGAAAAGAATATCTCAATGTCCTGGACTTTATCGGCAATTACGAAAAAGCAGGAAGAGTCAGATACTTACTGACAGGAAAAAATAAAGCGGAGAAGCCAACCTATTCTCCGGCAGATAAAACAGATTATCCCGACGATTGTTTCGTCGATTTTGATATGAAATTAATTGATCTGTTTGCGGAAATGGACAAGAAACAACAGTCACTCAGAGATCAGATAAAAAAAGAATATTTCAGAGTAAAAGAATTACTTGGCAGACAGCCATCCAGAATGGACTTATTTACATATATGGATGATGACGTTTATCAGATGGCTATCACACATTCAAGCGAGAATCCATTTAAAAAGTATCTGGAATATCTGAATGAGTTAAATGAACTTACAGATGAACAAAAAAGCTTTTGCCAGGGAATTGGAAAAGAATTTATAAAATTGTTGGAAAACACCAATATGACCAAGGTATATAAAATGCCAGTATTGATGGCTTTTTATAACCATGGTGACGTAAGAATGGAAGTGACAGAAACAGAACTTCTGGCAAGTTGGAAAGAATTCTTCTCTACAGGAACAAATTGGAAAGATCTGGAGACGGGGATTACATATGAACAGTATTGTAAAATTTCGGATAAAGAACATATTAAAAGGATTATTAAGATGCCAGTGAACTTCTTGGTGAAATCAGGAAAAGGATTTTTTTTGAAAAGGGAAGATTCAGCGCTGGTATTAAGGGATCAAATGAAAGAAATTATAAAGAATCCAGTATTAGCACAGCAGATGAAAGATGTAATTGAATATAGGGCAATGGATTATTATCAGAGACGATATAAAGAACAAATGACAGCTCTTTTACAGTGATGGAGAGATGCGTATGGAAACAGAAAATTATGTATATAAAAAAGAGATAGATTGGTCCACGTTAATGGAAGGATTTACATTGCCATTAGATAACCAAGTAATCTTTTTACGCAATATGGAAAACTTTTTGCAACGCGGAGAGTCTAAAATTATTCATTTTTTTATGAATGGAAAAACGTATGATGTGAAAATAGTTAATGTAAATAATTCGGTAGAAAAGAGAAAAAAAGATGCATATCAAATCAGATATACAAGAAATGGCGAATTGGCACAGGCGTTGCAGCAATACTTTTTCAAAAGTATGAGTTATATAAGGACAATCCGCGAAAACAGAGATCCGAAAGACAGAAGCTATATAAAAGTGCCAGAAGGCTTAAAAGAATATCTTGCAATTTATACGACTGAATATGAAGATACTTTTTTGCTTGAACCAATTGCACAGGACGATTTTCAGGTTATGAAAAAAGCGATTCAAGGAATGCGGGAATGTTCTGTAGAGAATGAAATAGAATATGAACTTGAAGATGAAAATAGTGGTATAGAAAAGAGATTACAGATTGTCAAGATTCGTAAATTGAACAGAAAAATAGGCGAAAATCTGAAGCTGTTATATGGATATCGTTGCCAAATATGTGGTCAAATAACCGGTGAAAAATATGGATCACATATAGCGGAGGCGCATCATATTGATTATTTTGTTAACAGTTTAAATAATGATGCAAATAATCAAATGATTGTTTGCCCGAACCATCATAGTGTTATACATGATGCGAATCCAACGTTTGATCGAAAAAAGATGGTCTATAGATTCGATAACGGAATAGAGGAGAAGATTATAGTTAATAAACATTTGGCGTAGAAATTTAAAGTTCCAAATGTTAAACAAAAGAGGAAGGTAAAAGAGGAGGAAGAAACATGGAACTTGTAATGGTTCAGTTGACAGATATACATATTAGAGATGACGCTGATTTTGATGTACTCTCCGAAAGAACAAGTTCTCTTGGAGGAGCAATTTGTAATCATATAACCGCTCCAGATGTTACAGCGGTATTCCTTTGTATAACTGGTGATCTTGCATATTCAGGACAAGCGGATCAGTATGCAGCGTTTGAACTAATATTAGAAGAAATTTATTTATTAATAAAAAAGCGTTTTCCATTAATTGGTATTTACACGATATTTGTTCCAGGAAATCATGATTGTGATTTTAAGGATGAAACAGCATCTTTGAGGGAGGCATTTCTTACAGCACCGATATTAGACATAACCGACGCTTCGCATTTAAAATTATGCACAGGCATCCAAAAGAATTATTTTAGTTTTGTGAAAGAATGGGATGAAAAGTACGGTGCGATGTCCTGCATGGATGATAAAATTCTAACGATAAATGAATTGACTTTGGATGAGGGAAAGGTCAAACTAAAATTTCACTGTTTAAATACAAGTTGGTGTTCAAAACACCATGAAGAAAAAGGCAAAATGAAAATTGTAAATGGTAAGATGAAAATGCCGTCAAATCAGCTTCCAAGTAAAGAAACGGATGATATTGTTATTACTATGATGCACCATGATGCAGAATGGATGGACTGGGATGATAAAACGGTATGGAATGAATACCATAAAAAATATTCAGATATTATCTTAGTTGGACATGACCATACAACGGAATTTGTTTTGAAACAGAATTATGATGAGTCCTCTAATTATTTTGTAAAAGGGAATCAGCTTTTTGACAAAAATAGTCCGGATCAAAGCGGCTTTAATATCTTAAAAATAAATACTGGACATGTTCCAATACAAGAATGTTTTTTTACATATGAATGGGATGGAAATTTATATAAAAAAACAATAGATACAGGATATCATTCATTTAAAAGGAATAGATTTTGGGACTCTGGCATAGAATTAAAAAAGGAAGTCCGCAGTTTTTTAGAAGAAATGGATATAGACATAGTATGTGGAGAGAGGAAAGAAATAAAATTGTCAGAGATATTTGGTTTTCCGACACTTAGAGAGGACAAAGGTAAAGTTACAAAGTTTTTAAGAGATATGCCTTCGTTAATAAAACATTTAGAAGATGAGAAATACATTTCAATTCGAGGACAAAAAGAATATGGGAAAACAGCGTTATTAAAACAAATATTTGAACAGTATTTTGAAATGAAGAAATTTCCAGTATTTTTAGATATATCAAAGATTAATACTGCCGATGGGGAGGCATTAAATCGAATTGTAGAAGAAAAATATAGGGATACTTATAATAATATTGATGCTAATGCAATTATGCAAAAGGATTCTAGTGCAAGAGTTTGCCTTATTGATAATTTTGAAGAAATAAAGCTTACAGATAAGAGTGCAAAGAAACTTCTTCAGTATTTTACTAGTAAGTTTGGATATATAGTCATAACAAGAAACCATACGTTAGATATTTTGAATCCGTTAAATTATGTTGAGATGAATGATTACATTCAGGAGACATTTAGTATTTTGGTGCTTCAACCAACTAGAAGAACATCAAAAGAGCGTATCATCAATAAATGGCTGCAATTAAGTGGTGAATATGAGGAAGGAAGTGTTGCTTTTGATGCTAAGAGAAAGGAAAAATATGCCCAAATTCAAGCAGTGATGAAATCAAATTACTTTAATAAAACTCCAATGGACTTGTTGTTAGTACTCTCTTATCTTGAACAGGACCATCCCACTCAATTAGATTATAGTAGATATTCGTATGTTTACGATGGATTAATTTTAAATAAATTAACTGCATTTGCAGAAAAACATGGTGGTCGTGTAAGCAACAATATTAGTATATATAAAACGATTCTTCAAAAAATAGCATATAAAATGTATGTGGATGGAATTCAAAATTATGTTAAAGAAGAGTATGTGTTAGGGGTGATTTTGGATTATAAAGAACATCATTCAAATGCAAAACTGAAGGTAACAGATGTAATAGACTGGTTAGTGGACTTTAGATTCTTAGAATGTAAAGATGACGCTTATAAATTTAAACATAGTTATATGTATTACTATTTTGTTGGTAGCTATATAGAAGACTCTTTACCGCCATCAGAAAAGGATCAAGTTATAAAGCATGTATTTGAAAATATCAGCGATGATGTAAATTATAATATTGCTTTGTTCTTAGCATATAAAATGAACATAGAATATCAAATTATTCCACTAGTAAAAGAATTTGGTGAGCCTTTGCTGAAACAATATCAGGATTTCAAGTATGATAATATTAGGAAACTTATAGAAGATTGGGGCGGAGATATAGAAAAAAAGGTAGAACGTATATATAATGTTCCGCAAAATGAAGAAATTCCTATGATTAGAAACCAGAAAATGAAGGAATTAGAGGAACAAGAAGCAAAAAGGGATATCGACCAAGAGAATTCTAAGACAGATGAAGAGGTGCGCAGAACTAATAGTGATGTTTTAAAAATGAGCAGATATGTTGATTTTATGGGGAATATATTAAAAAATTATTCTGGAAAAATGGAAAATATTCCAAGAGAAGAAGGTATTGATTTTATTTTTAAATCCGTTTCAAAAGTAATAGGATCCCTCTGCAATTTTTCTATGTATATGGTAGATAAACTTATACAGATGATAGAAGAAAAAATCAAAGAAGGTGATGAGGAGGATATTAAATTAAAAAGTGAATTTACGGAAGCAATCAAAGCTTCTTTTGCACATATATTATTTACATTTATAGAAGCTAATTTGACAGGCGTTGCATGTAGTTTAGACAGTGATATTCTTAAAGAAAATATTGCGTCCTATTGCGAAATGCATAATTCTGAATTTGTAAAAATGGCTAGACTCGAATATTTAATTAGAATCTCATCAATTAAATTGCCGGTTGATGAAATAAATATGCTGTTTAAGGGGAAAGAGTGTTTAAGTGAAATTTCCCAAAATATTTTGAAAGACAATATTTATAAGTATCTTACAAGTTTTCAGTATGATGTAAAGGATAGACAAGTAGTATGTACGACACTTGGATTTAGCATGAAGGATCTTTTGATTCAAGAACGAAAAGAGGCTGTGTTAAGTAAAAAATGATTTATTAGAGTAACAGGGGATATTAATATCTGATTAACGATTGATTAGTTAGAAAATTTTATGAATATTCCGATTAAAATGGGCATCTTTTTCCGGAGCAGAGATCAATTGTCTGTTTAGTACTCAGGCGGAACTGCTATTTCATGTTTGGTAAGTAATTCGTGCAACTGGGTGATGTATTTCCACAGATGTTGAATCTCTATCCAATTAATATGGTTTACTTCATTAGTCTCTTTTAATTATAGCGGAGAACTCATAGTCGGTTCACTTAATACATTTATGATTCATTTTAGAAGAAAGTACAGGATTCATTTATTGGCTACTCTTTTTAGGAAACTTATATTTTAGGATGTTTCTGTATAGATACATGGGGCGAGTAGATATGCGTAGCAATCCCCCATATCTACTTGAACATAGTAGCTAAATGTATTAAATCACGAAATAAAAAAGGAAGAATGTTGTTTTTTGATTTTAAATAACATCATACGAGGAAATATGGATAATAAAAAATTATATATAATTATTAGTATTATTTCAGTGCTATTGATGATTCCTGAATGCATATGTAACAATGTTATATTAAATATGCTTTCCAGTGTAGGATGTAGTGGAATTGCTGCGTCAATTATGGCAATTTATATTGAACAGAATAATGAGAAAAAAGAAAGAATAAGATTAAACAAAGCAAAAAGTTTGTATTTTAGTAATATTAATTCTGAATTAAATATGCTTATTGAGCGAATATTATGGTTTGATGAAAGGATGAAAGAAGATCAATTTAACTGGACATTTCCATTAGAAAATTATTCTTCTTTCAAATACATGCTGTGGGCTAATGTGAAGTATAAGGAAGTAGAAATTTCATTTGAGAAGGCTAAAGAAAAACTGAAGGTAATTGAAGAAAAATATAGCCTTGAAAAACAAAATGAAATGGCGGAGGAGGAGAAAATTAAAATATATAGAATGTTCTGTATTATTGCTAATAGTAGTGAATGTCTTCTGAAAGAAGTGAATATGATTGAGAAGAATAAATTAACACTAGATATGGCGGAATATTTACCATTAGATAAAGTAAAGTCTTTAATATTTGGTATTCCTTTTGGAATTCAAATGATGAATTCACCAGGGAGAAATTATTCGGCAGCGATTCGAATTCTTGTAGATGCGTTAGATTTAATTAGAGAAACAGGACAATATACAGATAATATTCGAATTGGATTACATGGATCCATTTCAGTAGACGAGATATAGTGAATATCGAGAATCTGGTTATTGGAATCATTAAGAAAACATTGTGAAAAAGATAAAAATAAAGTGGGAAATTGTTATAACAATAGTTATAAGTTTATCGGGACTTTTTGTTTCAGGGCAGGCATATAAAATAAGTAAATTACAGGCAGAAATGACTCGCAATGTAAATGGTAAATAACACGTCATCTGTGCAATAGCTTAAAAAACTGAGATAATGTATGGAAAAGTTTTTCAACTTTTTCAACTTTTCACATCACATTATCAGGAGGTTATTACATATGGATACCAAAGTCGCTACTACCCAGATCCGCATTCAGCAATGGACTGAGATCATTCAGGATCGGAGCACCAGTGGATTGACGGTTGATGATTACTGTGAGAGTCACGGACTCTCCAGAAATCAGTATTATTACTGGCTTCGAAAAGTCAAAGCCAGAATTCTCGAATCGGCTCCTCAACTTGTGGAACTGAAAATACCTGAAACTATACCAGAAAGCAAAGAACCGGTATCCAGACAAAAGCAGATAGCGGTTACAACAGATGTTCCCCAACTGGTAATAAATAAAGGCGGTATTGACATCCGCGTCAATTCCAATATATCGCCAGAACTGCTCAGGATGGTTTTCGAGTGTCTGTCGTATGCTCAATAACGCAACCGGCCATACACACATATATATCTGCACAGGCTATACTGATCTGAGACGCGGGATCGATGGACTGATTGCAATCGTCAACGGCTGTTATGGTCTTGACCCGACAGAGCCCGGAAGTTTATTCCTTTTCTGTGGACGAAAATGTGACCGCATGAAAGCACTGCTTTACGAAGGTGATGGCTAGCTGCTCTGCTACAAACGGTTTACAGAAGGAAAACTTCAATGGCCACGCAGTGAACAGGAAGCCCGGCTTCTCACGGATCAACAATACAGATGGCTGATGGAAGGACTCTCCATTGATCAGAGAAAAGCCATCTCCAAGGTAAAACCAGAGCTGTATTAACTCTGTTTTACAGATGTGCATTGGTATCAAAATATTTATCCAAAATCTCCCTAAATCAGCGAAAATATGCAGCTTTCCAGTTTCCTATATGGTATAATAAACCCATGGAAAAAAGCACATTTTCAACGGACGAACTGAATAATCTCCCTAAGGGGGCAATCGTTATGCTGTACCTGCAGATGAGGGAAAGCTTTACCCTTTTATCGGAACAGAACCAGGCAATCCAGGCTCAATCGGCAACCATCTAAAAGCAGAACGAGCTGCTGATCCGGCAGGTGGAAGACCTCAAACAGCAGGTGGCTGTCCTGACCCAGCAACGTTTTGGAAAACACTCCGAAACAAATGCACAGGTCATGGGACAGCTCAGCTTTGACCTTGAAAATCAGTGTATCTTTAATGAAGCCGAATCCCTGGTTGAGAATGGCATTCCGGGAGAACCGGAAATCGAAACAGTTGTCATCCATCGGAAGAAGGCCAAAGGAAAGCGGCAGCTTAATCTCAGCGAAATAGAAGTTGAAATTGTGACCCACGAATGCTCTGAAGAAGAACTCAGGGAACAGTTTCCGGACGGCTGGCACTGTCTTAACGATGAAGTTTATTCAGAACTTCAGTACATTCCTGCCAGATTCAAGGTGTTGGAACACCACATCAGGATCTATGCTGCTAATAGTGATAAAGGCGGGATCAGACGGGCGGAAAGCCCTGCCCGTCTTCTTCCACACAGTATCCTTACACCGGAGCTTACCGCAGCAGTATTTAATGCCAAGTATGTAAATGCCGTGCCGCTCAACCGGCTGTCAGAGGAATTCCTGCGGAACGATGTTAATATCCCGCGGCAGGATATGGCAGGATGGATGATACGCCTCCACGAACACTACTTGAGCCGGTACACAGAAAGATGCGGTCTGGGATCATGAGATCACATCATGTGCATTGTGATGAATCACCATTTGTCATGCCGCAGCACGGTAAGGAATACATGTGGGTGTTCCACTCACCAGGTGGTAATGATACTCATCCTATATTCCTATATGAGTATCTTGGCAGCCGGAACGGTACTGTGATCCGGGATTATCTACAGGGTTATAAAGGTACGCTGATCACTGATGGCTACCAGCCTTATCATACGCTGGCAAAACATAGTGATGATATCAAGGTTGCTGGATGCTGGGCACATGCGAGACGGAAGTTCGCAGTACTCATCAAATCCGTCAGGAAAGGAGTGGCATTAACCCCGGCTCAGAAAGTGGCTGTGGAAGCTGTGCAGCGGATAGATGCCATGTATCATCTTGACAATTCTTATAAAGGATCACCCGCAGAGGAGATACTGAATAACAGACAACTATCAGTAAAACCTCTTGTGGATGCTTATTTTGTGTGGATCAAACAGCAGCAGCGGAAAAATAACAGCAGTACGAATAGCATCCTGAATATCTTCAGCAGTTTGAATATCGTACTCTTCAAGGAGCTGGTGGATGATATTTCTTTTTCCTTCTGTCATTTGTACTCGATGTACCGGTTTCTTTTGTCTTGCCATAATAAAAGGCCCTCCTATGATTTTTTATTTTATCATAGAAGAACCTCTATTTGCTAATTTACAGAAAAAGTTTCCACTCTCTGTATGATTATTAGCACTAATTTTTAAAATACCAAAGAGTCTGGCTAGTGATGGTTACTAGTCAGGCTCTTGTTGGATTAAAAAATATTTCATATTGGACTATTTTAATTGGCTATATGTAACCCCCTTTCTAAATGCTTCCATAGCAAAATCTTTATCGATAGCTTCCATGTCCATAAAAATCCGATCTAAAAGTGTTTGCTCGTATGGGAGAAGATTTTCTCGTAATTTGAAATATTTCTTGTTGAATTCTTCAATGCGTCTTTTACATTCCGGGGATTCTACGTAGTCTCCCATAATGTCATCAATAGATGGATTTTTTAAATTATCATGTTCAAAAATATTCATGATGCCTCCTATGATATTATGCAAATTAATGAGATTCCAAAAGTAAGGTATAATTTGCATTATCAGAGGAGTCACGTTCACGAGAGAGTCGTAAATATGTTTTTCTAATCCGATAAGAGTAAGTACAGAATTTGGCAATTCTACCCGGTGGTCTAACACAGTTTATTGTAAGTACTGGATTGTAGGCAATTGCAGCTGATAGAAGTTTGGGCTCGGTGTAGTAGAAGATAAAGTCTTTTAAAAACTGTTTAAAATCTTCTATCATATCATGAATAAGATGAAACATTTCTTCATAGGCTTCCTGTATTTCCTGCATACGCGCGGCAATGGAAGCGCCGATAAGCTGTGTTGTTAATCCACTGATTCCAGTAAATAGTTCCAGAATTCTACTTGATATTTTCTTTGGTGGAGAAACAAATTCTTCTATCGCTGATTCATTCATTGCCGCTGATTCTTCAAGGAACATGGAAGGAACATTATTTGAAATGGCATCTGCAGTTTTGAATATATCTTCCTGGCTTACAGAAGAGCCATAAACATTTGAGAATGCTGAAGTAGCGATAGATTCAATAAGAGAGTTGTCGATTATATCGGATGTCATATTACAAACTGTTATTGCACTTTCTATTGGTTCAGCATAAATAGAAGCGGCGGTTGAACTCATATCAGAAAGAGCCGCTGACATATTTGTAACATTTACCGTTTGGCTGACGATATTGTTAGCAGTTATAATATCTTCCAATCCATTTATGTGAGAAGTAAGAATATTTGGAGCAATTGCATCATACATATCCTGACTCAAAATTTCACCACCTTTCTCAGATATATTTTTATAAAATTATTATACACTACTACATATAGCACTTCAAGTAAAAAAAATACAATATATAGTTTGACTGTTGGAACTGTAGTAAAGCCTTATGAACAGAAAAGGACACAGCGTAAACTTATATAAAAGTAAGACGCTGGCCCTCGTGAGTTAGGCTGCTTGAAACATTTTCATCATTTGCAATTCAAATGGCTCATATTCGATGGGACCATATAGCAACCATTTTTCATAGTATGCGTAAAGGTATATGGAAGCTTTATCGGATACGTCAAAAATTACTGCAACGTCACAAGGACATTGGCATTTAGCGAGACTAATAAGTGGCGGTGGGGCAATGCTATATTTGGCAAAAAAATTGGCCTCTGCTTCTTTTTCTTCATCAGAAAGATTATTACACTCGAAATGTCCGAGATATATGTGACCGATTTCATGAAAAATAGTCCATCGCTGTCGTTTCTTGTTATTGAAGTTATTATAAAAGATAAACCAACGATACATCCCGGTATCAGGCATCTTTCTTAATATAGAGAAACCATCGGAGCTAAATTCCATAGCTAATCGGAGCTGATGATCTGTTAGAGATGAATATGGAACAAGTATGTAATATAATTTCCGGGCAATCTCATAGCAGTCAATAGGATAAGATACAATTTCGCATTCTTCATACATGAAAAGAACTTCTTTCTTTATCTGGTTGTATCTGTTGATAGTTAAAAACAAATAAAATCATCCTTCCTGGTCATCTGACTCAAAAAGTGCGTTTACCAACTCTGTTTTTTGTTTTCTTGTCATATATTGCGCATTACGAGCAATCAATCTATGAATCTGATAGTATTCACTATTGAAATCTTTTTTTTCTTCTGTACCTAATAAGTAATCAGAAGTAGTGTGCAGCGCATTTGCGATATTGGCGATAACCGGTCCCTTAGGGGTTCGGTTTCCACTGATATATCGTGACAAGGATACTTCTGTAATACCAACTCTGTCAGCAAGCTCTCTTTGCGTCAATCCGCTTTGTTTCAATAAATCGGCAATTCTACCTCCTAAGTTATTTTCATTCATTATAGTTTACCTCTTTCTAAATATGGATTTGCATATGCTTTGCATGGCTCTTTCTGCTCTGCGTCTTTTGCATTTTGCAGTGTATGGCTTACTTCTTTTAAGGTGGGCTTGAGTTCTTTCATATCATATATAGTGTGGGCATCATGCCAAAAGATATTTTTATTATACATAGCCCCAGTATTTTTATTCAGCTTCAACTGATTGTTGCATTAATGACTGGCTCTATCTAGTCCTGCTCTTTAGCAATTGCGCAAATACTCTTGCTTTGTCATTTTATTATTTGATAATTATTTAATTTGATTCAATTAGAATTACCTATTTATTTACCAAAAGTATAACAAAACTTACCAAATGTGTCAATAACAAAAATGAATGGAAAGTAATAAAATATCATAAAAGTCTAAAAATAAAGGAAAAAATAAGAATGAAAGAAAAAATAAATGGTAAAATTGGTATTGACAACTTTCCATTTGTTTAATATAATACATGTAAACTTACTGAAAGGAGGAAATGACATGAATGTTCATATGATTAGAATAAAACATATTGAGACCAATTTTCGTCAGAAGAACTTGAACAATGCTTTTGGAATTACAGAGAAAGTAATGTGTCATAAAGAATGTAGCGAAGAGAATAATTTCAAAGCGATAGAGATGCTAACTCTGGTTGACGAATTAGACTTATTGTTCGCCGAGTTCAATGCTATTTTTAATTTCAATTTACCAAATGTTTAATAAAAATAGAAAAAAACAAACAAATGGAAATTAACAATGGAAGAAAAAGGAATGGAATCAACCAACCGCCCTGGAAAGCTAATGGAAGATACACATTCCAAATTCAATTAGAAAAAGTATACCATAATTATTCTGGAAAGAAAAGAAAATTTTTACAAAGATGTTGTATGTAAAAGAAACTAAATATATGATTCCCGGAAAATAAAGGAGAAAGGATGCGCTATATGAAAAAATATGTATCAGATTATTTGAACAAAGGAGTAAAAGGTCATTCTAATTATAGATTTGTGGATGTAATTGTGAATGATGATAATTCGTTATTTATTGATCCAATATTGATTGAAATTTCAGAAGATCAGTGGAGTAAAGAGGCTAAGATATTAATTCAATCGTTCTTTGACGCTTTTTTCGAAGCATATAGTCAAAAGAATGAAATAAAAAAGACAGAGTTACTGTCCCATGCTGGAGAGCAAAATGGAACGCGTTTTGGTTATGGAAGAGGAGATAATGGTAAGGGCAATACAGCTGAAGGACTCCTTAATATTTTTGCTCCTTTAGAAAATCTTATACAGGAAATACCTACTATGGAGAAACCTGAAGATTTACCACTTTTGATTCCTGGCTTTGCGGAAGATGGACTTTCGGATTTACTGACTAATATTTTACATGCTCAGTTGAATGCATTTACAATGCAACAAATACATAAATATGGACTGAAAAGTAACGGAAATGCACGTTTTTGGAGTTGGGATAAGGAAAAAGTTTGTTGGGTTCAAGTAGAAAAGCCATCATTCTATATTGATGGTCAAGAGTTATTACTTGTCCCTAAGCAGATTGTTAGAAAAAAATATCTGTTCAGTACAAGTCAGTATTTTAGCAGGATCATATTGGAACGTATACGCGAAAATGGTGGATATATGGATGGGGACAAGCCTATTTCTAAGAAAGAAATCATAAAGGCAAAACGTTTTTCTGGAGAGCATTGGCAATATGATGAATCTGTTTCATATACAAAAAAGAACAATGATGCACTTGATGAGTATCATAAAAAGTTGCCGATATTTTATTTTGAAAACGGAAATTCTATGCAGGATGATAAATTGGATGAATTGATTTATGGATATTCTGTTTCATAAACGGTGAGGAATATCAAGGGTCTGACAACCTAATCAACAAATAAATAAAATAATCAATTAGTAAAAGATTTTTTTTAAATTCTATAAATTGCCAAATGACATAACCAAATAGTTTTTAAGAAATTTTTCACTGTAATAGTTATTATATTATTGCAACCTAACATACAGAGATAATCGGAGACTGTTTGGGAAAAGGTGATTTATAATATGGATTCAAAATTAAATAATGATTGATATGTAAGAGCATAGCTTTTTACATAGAAAAAGCCAGAGATTAACTCTGACTAATTCCCTTGCCAAAGAAGGTCTTTGGATTTATTTTTTCGCAGACTAATAATAACAAAGAATGCCTTCTTCTGCAAGGAGATTTTGTAAAGGGAGGTATTGGAATATGGCAGTACACCATGGCGGTAAAGTTGGTAGTGCAGCTAAGAAGTTAGCTAGTAAATCAACCAGCAAGAGCACCAAAAGTAAGGCTGGAAAGACAATGGCTAATCACAAAGCAAAATACCATTAATTTAAATAATCAATAATCACAGACCTGAGCATGTCTTAAAAAGGCTCTGTTTTTAAAACATTGGGGTCAGACCATCTAATCAACGAATAAATAAAATAATCAATCAGTAAAAGGTTCCTGAAGATTCTATAAATTGCTAGATGGTGTAACCAGATGGGTTTCCCCAATTTCTACTGATAACTATTTTGGGGAATGTGAGGTGAATAACAATATGAAATTCAAACAGAAAAAGACAGCTCTTGTCACTGGCGGAAGTTCCGGAATTGGCCGGTGTACCGCAGCAGCGTTAAGCAAGGCTGGATATATAGTTTATGAGTTCAGCCGCCGGGATATTCCTATAGAAGGTGTGAAGCATATGAGTGTGGATGTGACGGATGAGGATTCCGTGCAGGCAGCTGTTGAGCAGATTCTTTTGGAAAGAGAGAGTATCGAGATCCTTGTAAATTGCGCAGGTTTTGGTATTTCCGGAGCGGTGGAATTTACAGAGTTAAAACAGGCGAAATCACAATTTGATGTAAACTTTTTTGGAACTGTCAATGTAAGCAGAGCGGTTCTTCCTTCTATGCGCAGACAGCACAGAGGACATATTGTCAATATCAGTTCTGTGGCAGCAGTGGCACATATTCCGTTTCAGGCATTTTATTCAGCCAGTAAAGCAGCAGTGTCTTCTTATTCCTGTGCGCTTGATAATGAGGTAAGTCCTTATGGTGTCAGGGTAACAGCAGTAGAACTTGGAGATATTCATACCGGTTTTACACAGGCCAGACAAAAGACAGCTTTAGGTGATAATAAATACGGCGGCCGTATTTCACGCAGTGTCAGCCAGATGGAGAAAGATGAGCAGAGTGGGATGTCACCGGAGGTTATTGGTACATATATTGCACGGATTGCACAGAAAAAGAATTGTGCACCAATTTGTGTAGCTGGTGCTAAGTATAAAGTGTTGAGTTTCTTGTGTAGAATTTTGCCGTGCACATTACGGGAAAAGATTGTTGGTTCAATTTATGCAAAGTAAATGATGAAATAGATCTATCTTGTGATCAATTTTGGGATAATGGTGTGTCTTACGAAAATTAGAGAGAATATGGTTTTCAACTTTACGCTAAAATAGTTTCATGTTATCATTATTTTAATTAAAAATTTTGGTAACATGAAGCTATTTTTGATTGGGGATAAAGGTTTGGAAGTTGCCGTGTCTGATCATCTGATAAACATTGCCAGATATCTGATCACGTAACCACTACTTAGAATAATTGATATATCGTGGAACTATTTTTGAATAAGCAAAAGAAGGATACAGAGATGACGCAGGAAAAGTTACAGGAGCTACACAGTGGATTAGAAACAGCATACATAAACGAAACAGTTGCTTCTAATCTTGCGTATAGGCCGCAATTTGTTTTGAATAATTATAAAGAAGGTAAGAAAGTATTATCCTCTATTGAAGATGAGTTGCTGGCATGTGACCAATTCCAGATTAGTGTTGCATTTATTACATTGGGTGGAATTACGCCTTTGCTTCAGACGTTGCGTGAATTGGAAGCAAAAGGAATTAAGGGCAAAATTCTTACAACCAACTATTTAAATTTTAGTGAACCGAAAGCTTTGGAAAAGCTGAATGCTTTTTCAAATATTACACTAAAGATGTATGATGTAGATGCAGCGGGAGAGGGATTTCATACTAAAGGATACATATTCAAAAAGGATGAGATATATAGAATTATTATAGGCAGTTCCAATATGACCAAAACTGCACTTACTACCAACAGAGAATGGAATACTCGTATCATTTCGACAGAGAAGGGTGAGGTGGCACAGGAGATTATTGAAGAATTTAATGTGCTCTGGAATAGCAGATATGCTCTTGATTATGAAACTTTTTATGAGAGATACCGGGAAAGATATCAGATCATTAAGAAGCAGAGGGAAATTGCCCGAAGTGAAGAAATTCCTTCCCTGGAAAAGTATCGTTTAATACCAAATGTAATGCAGGTAAAGTTTATTACTAATCTAAGAAAGATATTGAAAAATGGTCAGAATCGTGCCTTGTTAATTTCAGCTACCGGAACAGGTAAAACTTATGCATCTGCATTTGCCATGCGTGAGTTGGAATTTAAAAGAGTGCTATTTCTGGTACATCGTGGACAGATTGCGAAGCAGGCATTGAAGTCTTACAGGAAAGTTTTCAGTGGAAAGGTGTCCATGGGAATGATAACTGGAAAATATCAGGATTATGATGCGGATTTCATTTTTGCTACGATTCAGTCTATGAGTAAGACAGAGCTTCTCGAGAGATATGACAGAGATGCTTTTGATGCGATTATAATTGATGAAGCACATCATAGTGCTGCCAATAGTTATAAGAAAGTCATGGAGTATTTTACACCGGAATTATGGCTGGGAATGACAGCAACACCGGATAAGCGTGATGATAATCTGGAAGGCAGAAATATCTATGAGATTTTTAATCATCAGATTGCCTGCGAAATTCGTTTACAGGATGCAATGAAAGAAGATTTGTTGTGCCCTTTCCATTACTTTGGAATTACTGATTTAGACAAAGTTACTGATGGCGGAAAATCAGTGAAAGAAAAGGTTGAGAATTTTCGATATTTGACATCTGATGAGCGTGTATGTAAAGTGATGGAGCAGGCGAAGTTCTTCGGATATTCAGGAGAACGAGTAAAAGGACTGATATTCTGCAGTCGGATTGATGAGGCAAGAGAGCTGTCGAAGAAGTTTAATGAAAAAGGGTGGAGAACGTTAGTACTTAGCGGAAGTGATTCTGAAGATGTCAGAGCAGCTGCTATTGAGCGTCTTGCAGGAGACGAGTCGGAAGATGCATTAGACTATATTCTGTCTGTAGAGATTTTTTCGGAAGGTGTTGATGTGCCGGAAATTAATCAGGTTATCATGCTTAGACCAACAGAGTCTCCGATTGTGTTTATCCAACAATTAGGAAGAGGATTGCGTAAGGCCGAAAATAAAGAATATGTAGTGGTTTTGGATTTTATTGGAAATTACAGAAATAACTTTATGATTCCTGTTGCCCTTTCGGGTGATCGAAGTTATAACTCGGATACAATTCGTAAATATGTAATTAGTGGAAATAATACAATTCCGGGAGCATCAACGATTCATTTTGATGAAATTTCCAAGGAGAAAATATTTCATTCTATTGATAAAATTCGTGGAGTAAAGGCTATTATACGTGAAAGCTATGCAATATTAAAGAATCGTTTGGGCAGAGTTCCATATTTAATGGACTTTTACGAAAATGGTGAGGTGGATCCCCTTGTAATTATAGGAGAATATAAAACTTATCAGGATTTTTTATGTGTTGTAGAGACGGAAACTTATACAGGAAAAATGTCTGAGCAGGAAAAACTAACATTGGAATATGTTTCAAAAACAGTGTTGAGTGGTGTCAGACCATATGAACTGGAAATATTGAAGAGTCTGTTTGAGGAAGAAAGTATTTCAGGAGATTCTTTTATAGAAACGATGAAACAGAAATATTCAGTTACAGACAAAAAGATTTTAGATAATGCAATTAATGTTCTTGAAGGTCATTTTGTAAGTAAGGAAGAGGAATATAAACGTTTTAAAAATATTGAAATTCTGGAAGCTGATACGGACAAAATGATTAGAAGGATGCAAAGTTATACAGAGAGATTAAAGCATGTAGAATTTTGCAAACAGATGAAAGACCTTGTGGATGTAGGCTTAAAGCGATATGAAGATAAATATAGCGTTGAAAAGAGAGGCAGCAGTTTATTTGTTCTGTATGAAAAATATTCTCGACGTGATGTGAGTTTTTTGATGAATTGTGGAAAAGATTTGTCTTCAACAATGTATGGAATGAAGCGAATTGACAATGATGTCTTTATTTTTGTAACTTATCATAAGGTTGGTGCTGAGAGTGAAGAAAAGATGTATGCGGATGGTAAACCAGATTATGCAGATGTGTTTACTGACAATATGATTTTTAAATGGGATTCTCAGATTGGTAAAGGTCCGGAAAGTGGATATATGAAAGATGTTTTGGGAGCTGAGAGAAAACATCTTTTGGTCAAGAAGAGTGATGCGGAAACCAGTTTCTATTACATGGGAACTTTTGATATAGTAGACGTTACCGGCGATAAGAAAAAAGACAACAATGGAAGATGGAAAGATATTTCCAAAGTGACTGTGAAAATGCATCATGCGGTTAGAGAGGATTTGCTTAGATATCTGGAAAGTAAGATTATAACTGAGGAGAAGAAATAACATGAAAACAATTAAGGTTGTAGCAGCAGTGATAAAAGATGGCGATAAAATTTTTGCGACACAGCGTGGGTATGGAGAATTTAAAGACGGATGGGAATTCCCTGGTGGTAAAGTTGAGCCTGGTGAAACTCCGGAAGCTGCACTTGCCAGAGAGATTAGAGAAGAACTGGATACAGAAATTGAAGTTGGAAGAAAAATTGATTGTGTAGAATATGATTATCCTGCATTTCATTTATCCATGGACTGTTTTTGGGCAGAAGTTATTAGTGGAAATCTGATTTTAAAGGAACATGAAGCTGCGAAATGGCTTACGAAAAATGAATTGGATAGTGTAGACTGGTTACCGGCAGATCAGGGATTAGTTGAGAAGATAAAAATGGAATGGGATTGATAACTATGACTTCATGAGGAGGATACAACTAATGTATTTGGAAAATTATCCATATAATATTTTTAATCCTAGATATTTTGAACAAGCTTATATACAGCAACTGGAAAATCAGAGAAATATGGAACAGCAAAAAAATATTTATGATATGGTTAAAGCTATTTCCGATTATTGTGAAGCGGCAAGAAAGATACATCCTGATTATCAGCAAAAGGCAATAGAGGCTTGTTTACAGGAAATTATGCGGCAGATGTCGATTGATAACCAAAGTAGATAAAATTATTTCTAGTATCGGAGATTGAGCATTACTAGGAACTGTCAAAAGCAGGGAAAAGGAAATAGATGGAAATAATGACTGAAGAACAAAAACGTAAAATAAAGAACTATGATTATTTAAATCAGATTGCACTAAAAGGAAAGACTCTTTTCACAGGATCGTCTCTTATGGAAATGTTTCCTATCTGTGAAATTGCCAGAAGCAGGGGAATTGAAGAGATTGTTTATAATCGTGGTGTTGGTGGTTTAAATACAGATGAATTTCTGGAATATATTCACATATTGCTTTTGGATTTGGAACCATCGAAGATTTTTATTAATATTGGAACAAATGACATTACAGAGGAACGAGTTGGCAATCAATGGCTTGACCATTTAATGGATAATTATAGAAAGATGCTGGAAATTATATATGAAAAGCTGGATAAACCAGAGGTTTATGTGATGGCTTTTTATCCGGCAAATCTTCACCTTCCATGGCAAACTGCGGAATCCATAGAATGGATGAAACTACGGACGCCGGAGAATATTGAACGATGCAACAAAGAACTTAGGGAAATCGCAGAATCTTTTGGATGTAATTATCTGGACTGTAATATCCATCTTGTTGATAAAAATGGTGAACAAAAAACAGAGTATGCGATTGATGGGGTTCATATGTATGCAAATGGATATTTAAAAGTTTTTGATTCTTTGGTACAGCATTTGCATTAATTACTAATTTAAGAAAACGAGGAAACGTTAAATAATGACTTATTATGACCAGGAAAGCCAGTTCCTGCGGCAGCGTTTGCAGAAGGAAATTCCGATTTTGACAGCATTAATACAGAATTTATACAAGGAACTGGACCGGAAGTTTCATTTGAATGGAGCAAAAGTACCAGTGACATTTGGATTTGACACAGATTCCTTGGGCTCTTACACGAGACAGAGTGCCCATGAAGATGAGCATTTTCATTTTTCACTGCTCTTTATTGCGCAGCATTGGGGTCAGACCCCAATGTTATACCGCACAGTGTCAGTCAGATGGAGAAAGATGAGCTGAGCATACATTGCGCGGAAAGATTGTCGGCTCCATTTATGCAAAGTAAATAGTATAATATGAGTGATATTTAAAAATTATACAAAAAATAGCTGAAATATCTTGCAGAGACTTATCATAAATGATATGATTTCAATAAATAAAATGATGAGTAATATAGGGAAGTGGGATGAGCAAATGCATGAGAATATGAAAGAGTATATTTCTGAAAAAGAAGCCAGGGAAAAGCGACTGGCAGTTTATACAGAAAAAATACAGGAAACGGTATTGAATAAATCGGCAGAAATAATTCGACTTTTGGTAGAAGAAAGACATACTCAGAAGATGACTCAGCAAGAAATATCAGATATTACAGGGATACAGCCATCGAATCTAGCTCGTTTTGAAAGTGGCGGCAGGGTACCGACACTGGTTGTATTGGAGAAATACGCCAACGCGCTTGGAAAACATATCGAAATAAAAATCTGTGATGATTGACAGATTTTTATTTTAATATAATCATTAATGATAATGCTTTGCGAGATAATATAGGATTGTAAGATAAAACTCGGAAACATCTTGACAATATGTTGAATACAACATATTATAATAATAAAGAAAAGGGAGTATACTAATGTACGAAATCATTTTATATGATACGGAAGATGGAAGATGTCCAGTGCAGGAATTGTTGGATTCTTTGGAACCTAAACTATTGGCAAAAACATTGCGAACGATTGATTTGTTAGAGATGAATGGACCATTACTGAGAGAACCTTATTCAAAACTATTGGAGAATGGGATATTTGAGCTTCGTACAAAACAGGGATCAGATATTACAAGAGTGTTGTATTTTTTTATTATAGGCAAGAAGGCGGTATTAACCAATGGATTTGTTAAAAAAACACAGAAAACACCGAAGGTGGAAATAGAGTTAGCAAAGAAATATAAAGTAGATTATGAACGGAGGTATGGCAATGAGCAGCTATAAAGAGTATAAAAAGAGAGCATTGCAGAATTCAGAGGTAAAAGTTGAATATGATGCACTACAGCCGGAGTACGATATTATACAGGCAATGATTGATGCCAGAGTACAGCAAAATATGACACAGAAAGAATTGTCGTCTAAAACTGGTATTACGCAGGCTGATATAAGCAGGATTGAAAATGGTACAAGAAATCCCAGTTTGAGTATGGTAAAGAAACTTGCCAAGGGATTAGGAATGCAGTTGAAACTGGAGTTTATTCCAGTGCCTACAAAAAATAAAATGTAAAGAAGAACTGTAAGGGGATATTATGTTTCATAAGATTAAAGATATAAAGCCTTTAAAAAATTATATGCTTTTGGCAACATTTGAAGATGGAACAGTTAAGACATATGATATAAGTTCTTTGTTTGATGAAATAGATTTATCTTGTGATGAACTTTGGGATAATGATGTGTCTTACGAAAGTTAGAGAGAATATGGTTTTCAACTTTACGCTAAAATGGTTTCATGTTATCATTATTTTACTGAAAATAATTGATAGCCTGGAGCCATTTTTGATTGTGAGGTGTAAGGAATGGGCAGATTTGTAAATCCTGATAACAGTGCATTTCAGGTGGCACTGAATTCTCCGATATATGTGGATAAAACCGGATTGTTGGAATATACAAACAGTGTACTTAATACAACAGAAGCTTATATCTGTAACTGCAGACCACGCAGGTTTGGAAAATCATATGCTGCAAATATGCTGGCCGCTTATTATAGTAAAGGCTGTAATTCCGAAGAAATGTTTTCAGGGCTGGATATAAGCAGGGAATCAGATTTTAACAACCGTAGCAAGAATTCCCTCACCTCTATAGGTGATGGGATGAATTGCACATTCGAGCATGTCTGCTCAAATTTATAAAAAATCACAAAACACTTGTTCTGACACAATAAATATATTATAATAGAAAAAGAACAATATGCTCTTGAAATTTGGACGGTCGAAATAAGCAATAAGTGAGTGTACATAATGAGTTTAGATAATAATTCTCATTCAGTGTTTTTGTTTGATTCTGGTTATGAAATATAGCAGAAAGATGCTGGACGATAAGATGTCAGAGAGAACAAAAGAAATCTTTGAAATATAGCACCTGTTGAAACAATCCATCAGTATATAGAGAGTCAGGGTGAGAAAGATAAACCGGGCAGTAAAAA
>CAKRWH010000007.1:0-115622 GCA_934416185.1 uncultured Blautia sp.
TTTCCAAGTTTTCCGGAAGTGTCAGATTTCCCGTAAAATTGCAGTTCTGGAATGCATAATCCGGAATTGTTTTCAGGGTTGCACTTAGTTTCAGGGTTCCATTAAGACCTGTACAATTATAAAATGCGTATTCCCCAATCTCAGTTACACTGTCCGGAATTACCAGATTTCCACTAAGGCTTTTACACCCATAAAATGCGTATTTCCCAATCTTTGTCAGATTGTCCCCGAAACTCAATCCTCCTTCACTGCTCTTAAGAGCACCACAGTTCTGGAAACTGTATTCCCCGATTTCTTCCAGATTCTCCGGCAGGGGTGCTCTTTCCAGTGCCGTGCATCCCGAAAATGCATAATCCCCAATTTTTGTAACTCCCTCAGGAATTGTAACTTTCTTAATCAAAGTATTATTTTCAAAAACTTTACTTCCGATTTCTTTTACCTGGTCAGGAATTACCACTTCTTCATCTGATCCTGTATATTCTGTCAGTACACCATCTGAAATGACAAAATCCGGGTTCTGCTCTGTATCAGCTGAGGTATCCTCAAAATCCTCTTCATTTTCATTCTCTGCATTAAGAACAGGCTCTTCTCCATCTGAAAAATCCCCTGAATCTTCATAAGTGTTAACCTGGCTGCTGTCTGAAAACAGTTCTTCTGTATTTCCCGACTCAAAACTATCTCCAGAATCCGCCAAAATTGTGACAGGCGAAATCGTTCCAATAGTCACAGCCATGATTAATGATAATATTCTTCTTTTCATACTTTTCCTCCCATAATGGACATAATCAGGTTGTTATTGATAGTTTATCATGCAATTCTTTACTTTACCAATATTAATTTGACATTCTTTATACTATAGTTTTCTGGTATTACCTCAGGTGGAGCAAACAGTAATCTTTTTTCAGATAATTCCGGTTAAACAAAAAAGCCTCCTGACAGCATTATTCTGATTATTTTCAGTTTTATCCAGACATACAAAAACGAAGTATGTTGTCAGCAAAAACACTGGCAGCATACTTCGTCGTCCATTCTGTTATTTAGTTTTCTATTTTTCCAAGCGTCACTGTTTCTCCACAATCTCACTTCTTGACTTATAAATATGATTTGCCGGTACACATCCTCTTACTGAAGAAAGCGGATATACATTGCAGAAACGTCCGATAACTGTTCCAGGATTTAATACAGAACCGCATCCAACCTCTACATTGTCTCCGAGCATTGCACCGAATTTCTTCAGACCTGTTTCAATCTTTTCATCACCATCTTTTACAACTACCAGTTTCTTGTCTGATTTTACATTGGAACAAATGGAACCTGCACCCATATGAGATTTATAGCCAAGAACTGCATCACCTACATAATTGTAATGCGGAACCTGCACTTTGTTAAAGAGCACAGCATTTTTCAGCTCTGTAGAATTTCCTACAACAGCACCCTCACCTACGATTGCTTTGCCTCGAATAAATGCACAGTGACGTACTTCTGCTTCTTTTCCGATAATAACCGGTCCATTAATGCAGGCTGTCGGCGCTACCTTGGCACTTTTTGCAATCCATACATCTTCTGAAGGATGGTCGTATTCTTCTTCACTTAAAGTCTGTCCAAGTTTCAGGATGAAATCACCGATTTCAGGTAATACTTCCCATGGATATGTTTTTCCTTCAAACAGATCTTTTGCAATTGTCTCATTAAGATCCAGAAGATTTGCAATTGTAAAATCTTTTAACATAATATTTTTCCTCTTTTCTCATGCTATAATGACATTTTCTGTTGTCTGTCACAAATACACACTACTTTTTAGCTGCCGGCTTTCTGTAAGTATGAGACCGGCCTGTTCTGCCAGATGTTTTCGTTCCTGTTTTTGCAGTTGAATTCTTATAGTTGACTGCTGCCGCATCAAAGAACTGCCGCAGATATGGCTGGATGTTGCTGTCTTCTACCTGCTTGGTACGAAGGCGCACAAAATGCTCCAGTTTGTCCATGTATTCCTGTTCTGTAATACTTCCCTCTGCTACGTAATTGAGACCTTTTTCCCAGCTTGCAGTCAATTCCGGGTTCAGAAGCTGTCTGATAGAACAGTTTACCACATCGAAGATCATCTCTCCCAGAAGGGTTGGGGTTATCACCTGGGTTTTCTTGTTTAGTGCCAGATATTTTATATTGAACAGTTTTTTCAGGATTTCTGCCCTGGTGGCACTGGTGCCGATTCCACAGCTTTTGATCTGAGCACGGAGTTCTTCGTCCTCAATAAGCTGTCCGGCATTCTCCATTGCAAGGATCATAGAACCGGAATTATAACGCTTTGGCGGCGATGTCTCACCCTCCTTGATACTCAGGTTATCCACGGAAAGTATATCACCTTTTTTCAGGTTCTGCAATGCAGCCAGAAGTCTGGTATCGCATGCCATATCCTCTGAGGAATTGTCTGATCCGTTCTTTCCGTTATCTGAATCTGCAGCCTCACTTTCTGTATTCCCTGCTACACCGGTTCTGCTTCTGCCATTCATAGCATCTGCAGCCTTCCTCTTTGCAAAAGAGTTCGTGGCTACTTTTAAATATCCCTCATCCAGCAGTACTTTAAATGAGGAAAAGAAGCTTTCACCCTGGATTTTCGTCACAAGACTGACTTTTTGATATATAGCAGGCGGATAGAAAATACATACAAATCTTCTGACAATAGTCTCATATACGCGCTGCGCAGTAAGGGATACACTCTTTAACGCATTTAATCCCTGGCCAGTCGGTACAATAGCATAGTGATCAGTAATCTGTTTATCATTGACATATCGGGTTTTTGCCAGATTTTTATAATTTCCCTGTTCGATAATGTACTGTGCGATTTCTGCTGTATGTTCATAATTGCGCAGTCCTGAAATGTTTTTATAAATTTCCTTTGCTGCCGCAGTTGACAACACACGTGCATCTGTTCTCGGATAAGTAACCAACTTTTTCTCATACAGTTCCTGTACAATTTTCAATGTCTCATCCGGACTTATTTTGAACAGCTTAGAGCAAACATTCTGAAGCTCCGCCAGGTTAAACAAAAGCGGCGGATTCTTATTCTCTTTTTTTCGTTCTACTTTGTCTACCATACACTGCAGAGGCTGGTTTACAGATAATTCCTGAATCAATTTCTCTGCATATACTTTCTCTTTGAAACCGTTCTCTTTATACAGATAAGGAGTCTGAAAGTATTTGCTGCCTTCAACAGCTCTCCATTCTCCCTCAAAATTTTCTCCCTCAAGGGCAATACTGCTGAGCACGCGGTAAAAAGGAGTTTTCACAAACGCCCGTATCTCACGCTCTCTTCGCACTACCATTCCAAGTACGCAGGTCATTACGCGTCCTACGGAAATGGCCTGATATTTTGTATTTAAATAATTTGACACACTGTTTCCATAACGCAATGTGAGTACACGGGAAAAATTAATTCCCATGAGATAGTCTTCTTTCGCCCGAAGATATGCCGAAGCAGAAAGATTATCATAAGATGACAGATCTTTTGCCTCTCTGATTCCTCGCATGATTTCTTCTTCTGTCTGAGAGTCGATCCAGACTCTCTTTTCTTTTTTTCCATGAACGCCTGCCATCTGTGCAACCAGACGATAGATATATTCTCCCTCACGTCCGGAGTCAGTACACACATAAATAGTGTCCACATCTTCACGGTTGAGCAGTCCCTTTACAATCTCGAACTGCTTCTGTACACCAGGGATTACTTCATATTTAAATTCGCGCGGCAAAAAAGGCAGGGTATCTAAACTCCACCTTTTATACTTGATATCATATTTTTCCGGGTAGCTCATGGTAACCAGGTGTCCAACACACCAGGTTACCACACTGTCCTGAGATTCCAGGTAGCCATCCCGTCTTTGTCCGTTGATTTTCAAAGCTTTTGCGAATTCCTGTGCCACACTGGGCTTTTCTGCTATGTATAAAGCTTTTGACATATTATTTATCTGCACTCATCTTTCTAAGCGGCCATGCCAGCAGGAGAGCACCGCCTACCATATTTCCTAATGTTACTACTACCATGCTCTTAATCATGGCGCCAATGGATAATCCCGGTACCAGACAGTATGCAGTAACAAAGATTCCCATATTTGCGATGCAATGCTCAAATCCACTTACAACGAATCCTGAGATACACATGGTGATCATCAGGAATCTTCCTGCATCACTTTTTAATTTCATACCACAAAGTACACCGAGACATACAAAGAAGTTACAGAGCACTGCTCTGAAAAACATCTGTCCAAGCGGAATACTCAGTTTATTTCCAATAAATCCTGCAAAATAGTCTGCAGTTCCGGATGCTCCTGCCCATGCAAAAAGCAATGCCATAATGAAACATCCTACAAAGTTTCCAAGATAGCTTACACCCCACACCTTACCTGCTTCTTTCCAGCTTACCTGCTTGTCAAAGGCTCCGAACGCCATTACCATATTATTACCGGTAAAAAGTTCGCCGCCTACGAAACTGATCAGAAGCACTGCAATGGAGAATACTAATGCCCCCACAAATTTCCCCCACTCAGGCATGGTCTTGGAGAAAACATTTCCAACTACATTACTGTAGATCATAGCCATATCAATAAAGAAGCCTGCCATGATCGCACGTACAAAGTACTTAAAAAAGTTAGTGTTTACCAGGTTGCTCTTGGCTTTCGCCGCATTTGACACTTTCTGTACATCTTCGTAATTCATAACTACACCTCCGCAATGTATTTTATTGAGAATATTATATCATTTTAATGTCTGTTCTACAACCAAAATCGTCGAACAATTCCGAAATTTTTTATACAGATTTGTAATTATGTACAATTATGCGCAAAGATTTTTTAGTTTAATTCGTTTAACTCTACTGTTATATGCTCAATTTTAAAATTATACAGACATATTAAGTTAAAGCTGAACTTTTTTTCTTATTCAAACACAACTGCCTTATCCTGTGGATCTGTCACATATCCAATAATGCCGCCAAAGATATCCATACCAGAAAGTTCTTCTGCAAGGGCATCAGCTTCTTCTGATGGCACTGCAAGCAGAAGTCCGCCGGATGTTTGTGGGTCGAATACCAGATCCTCCATCCAGAGTTCTTTGATCTCGCTCCGTACTTCACTGCCTGCAAAGTCACGGTTTCTGTATGCGCCTTCAGGAATTAATCCCATCTGTGCGTATTCTTCTACTCCCTCGATGATCGGAAGTTTCTCAGACTGGATCACCAATGTCTTATGACTGCCTTTCGCCATCTCCAGACTGTGTCCTGCGAGGCTGAAACCGGTTACGTCAGTGCAGCTGTGGATCGTATATTTGGATGCGATCTCTGCTGCATATTTATTCAGTTTCGCCATGATCTTCTGTACTCTCTCGATTTCCTCCTGAGTTGCCATCTCTGCTTTGATGGCTGTGTTGAGGATTCCACACCCCAGTGGTTTTGTGAGAATGAGGATGTCGCCTGCTTCCGCGCCGTAGTTCTTCCACATTTTGTCCGGATGCACGTATCCTGTTACGCAGAGTCCATATTTCGGTTCTTTGTCATTGATAGTATGGCCACCTGCAAGAACTGCTCCGGCTTCCATGACCTTGTCCGCACCTCCTCGCAGGATCTGTTCCAGCACCTCCGGGCCAAGGCAGTTTGGAAATGCCACGACATTTAATGCCAGTTTGGGAATACCACCCATTGCGTAGACATCACTCAGTGCATTGGCCGCTGCGATCTGCCCGTACATGTACGGGTCATCTACTACAGGCGGGAAGAAATCTACAGTGTGGATCATTGCCAGTTCGTCGTTGATTTTGTATACTGCTGCATCGTCTGATGTTTCCGGACCTACCAGAAGCATCGGATCTGTAAATTTCGGTAGTTTGCCTACTACCTGTGCCAGGACTTTCGGACCGATCTTTGCACCACATCCGGCCGCGCTGGCGAGCTGTGTGAGACGTACTTTGTTTTTATCTGTTTTGTTTCCCATAGATTATTCACCCCAGTTAAATTCAATACTCAAAATCTCTTCAAAAATAGAGACTTCCTTATGGGATCTATTCAAAAACAGCCATATTTTGTTTCACGATATATTATTTCACGCTATTTCGAATATATCATAGTCCCAAATAAGCAGTACAATTTTATTAAGAGATTCTGAATTTAATTGTATCATGGATTCATGTATCCGTCAAAACACCGGAGTTCTATTACCTATTGGATAATATGATAAATCCGCAGGTTTTATATGAGAATCCGATAGATCTTCTCATACTCCAGATCCTGTTCTTTCATATAAGAAGTAGTTTCTTCTTCTCCCTGTTCTCCACATTTCCATGCAAGGCCACAGGAAGCGGAAATTTCTCTGGGTACAGGGATCAGTCTGCCTGCGAATTCGGTTTTCTTACATTCCCGTTCCATGGCAATTGCCTGAGTTGTAGTTCCAAAAGTTACTACTGTCGTCAATACTTTTTCCTTCATGACAGTCATATCCTCTCTATCATATATGTCCCTATTCTAACCTATCCAAAACACTTTTGCAAACACTATCTCCAATCCGGCAAATATTCACAATCTGCATTCGATCAATTATCTATCCCAAATCTTCCCAAACTATTCTATAAGCAACGCTCTTTTTTCGTCACGTAAAAAGAGGTGCCGACACCGACACCCCCTTCATTACTTTTTATAAATTATTTCGCCTGGATATATCCTTTAGCTTTTAATGTCTCAGCGCAGAGAACTGCTCCGCCTGCTGCACCTCTTACTGTGTTGTGGGAAAGTCCTACGAATTTCCAGTCATATACAGTGTCTTCACGAAGACGTCCTACAGATACACCCATGCCATGTTCGAAATTTACATCCTCTGTTACCTGTGGACGGTTGTCCTCTTCTAAGTACTGGATGAACTGCTTCGGAGCACTTGGAAGCTCTAATTCCTGTGGAAGTCCTTTGAACTCTACTAATGCTTTGATGAGCTGTTCTTTAGTTGGGTTCTTGCGGAATTTAACAAATACAGCTGCTGTATGTCCGTTCAGTACCGGTACACGGATGCACTGGCATGTGATCACTGGTTCTGTAGCAGGTTTGATCACACCGTCTTCTACTTTACCCCAGATTCTTAACGGCTCTTTCTCACTCTTCTCCTCCTCGCCGCCGATGTATGGAATGATGTTTCCAACCATTTCCGGCCAGTCTTTGAATGTTTTACCTGCTCCGGAGATTGCCTGATATGTAGTAGCAACTACTTCATATGGCTCGAACTCTTTCCATGCAGTTAATACTGGAGCATAACTCTGGATGGAGCAGTTTGGTTTAACAGCGATAAATCCACGTGTTGTTCCGAGACGTTTCTTCTGTGATTCGATTACATCGAAATGTTCCGGGTTGATTTCCGGCACTACCATCGGTACATCCGGTGTCCATCTGTGGGCACTGTTGTTGGAAACAACCGGTGTTTCTGTCTTTGCATATTCTTCTTCGATCTTCTTGATCTCTTCTTTTGACATATCTACAGCAGAGAATACGAAGTCAACTGTTGCAGCAACTTTCTCTACTTCATTTACGTTCATTACGATAAGATTCTTAACACCCTCTGGCATTGGAGTGTCCATTTTCCATCTTCCGCCTACTGCTTCTTCGTATGTTTTTCCCGCACTTCTTGGACTTGCAGCTACAGTTACAACTTCAAACCACGGATGATTCTCAAGCAGGGAGATGAATCTCTGACCTACCATACCTGTAGCACCTAAAATACCGACTCTAAGCTTTTCACTCATAATATCTTTCTCCTCTTTATCTTCTACCCGCATCTCTACCCTTGCGCGGACATTTTTGTCCAGGTGTCCTTATATTGCGTACATCTGTCTTTCTTGTACATACTATACCAAACTAAAGTAAAATGCAAGTATTTTTTTAATTTTCTTCCAGATATTTTTTATTCTCGGCGATGACTTTCTCCATCACATCCGGTCCCGGTGCACCGATTGTCATACGTTTCTCTACACAGGTGCGCATGCTGATGGCTTCATAAATATCATTCTCAAATACAGGGCTGATAGCTTTGTATTCTTCAAGAGGGAGCTCATCCAGAGAGATTCCTTTGTCAATGCAGGTGAGTACCAGACGGCCCACGATACCGTGTGCGTCACGGAAAGGTACTCCATGATTTACCAGATAATCTGCTGCATCTGTGGCATTGGTAAAGCCGTTCTTTGCACTTGCTTCCATATTCTGTTTGTTAAACTGCATAGTGGAGATCATGCCTGTAAAGAGGGCAAGACATCCTTTTACAGTGTCGATTGCGTCAAATGTAAGTTCTTTGTCCTCCTGCATATCTTTGTTGTATGCAAGCGGAATTCCCTTCATGGTTGTAAGGATAGATGTTAAGGCTCCGTATACACGGCCTGTTTTTCCTCTTACAAGTTCTGCGATATCCGGGTTCTTTTTCTGTGGCATGATACTGCTGCCTGTGCTGTAGGCATCGTCGATCTCTACGAAGCGGTATTCATTGGAGTTCCACATGATGATCTCTTCGCAGAAACGGCTCATGTGCATCATGATTGTGGAGAACGCAGACAGAAGTTCGATCACATAGTCTCTGTCGGATACGGAGTCCATGCTGTTTCTGGTCGGGCCGTCGAAGCCGAGAAGCTGTGCTGTGTATTCTCTGTCAAGTGGATAAGTAGTTCCTGCCAGGGCACCTGCACCCAGAGGACAGGTGTTCATTCTCTTACGGATGTCTGCAAGTCTGCTTCTGTCACGTACAAACATTTCGAAGTATGCCCCTACATGATGAGCCAGAGTGACTGGCTGTGCCTTCTGGAGATGAGTGAATCCCGGCATGTATGTGTGGATGTTTTCTTCCATGATCTTCTGGAGTGCTTCGAGAAGTTTCTTTACCAGTTCGTCTGTCTCGTCGATTTCGTCTCTGACATAGAGTTTCATATCCAGAGCTACCTGGTCGTTACGGCTTCTTCCTGTGTGGAGTTTTTTGCCTGCGTCACCGATTCTGTCGATGAGGTTTGCTTCTACAAAACTGTGAATGTCTTCATATTCAGATGTGATCTCAAGTTTGCCGGATTTTACATCTGCAAGGATTCCGTCAAGACCTGCTTCGATCTGGTCTTTTTCTTCCGGTGTCAGGATTCCCTGTTTAGCGAGCATTGCTACGTGTGCTTTGCTGCCTCTGATGTCCTGTTCGTAGAATTTCTGGTCAAAGGAGATTGATGCGTTGAAATTATATACAAGTTTGTCTGTTTCTTTTGTGAAACGTCCGCCCCAAAGCTGTGCCATTGTGTTATTCCTCGTTTCTTCTTTATTTTGGTATTATTGCTTTTACGTGTTAGTGTAACATATTTTTTTAATATTGCAAAGTGGTTAGTTGGGATTCGTTCAAAAGCCTTCCAAAAGGTACGTGAAGAAAAAGAAGATGTATTGGGGCTATATATTTGCTATTTTATTCTCTGTTTTCTGCTTGTCTTCTGGAATAGACGCATCCGCAGTAGTTCTGGCGGTAGAGGTCGTATTCGTGGGAGAGTTCAATGGAACGTTTGTAGCCGTTCTTTTTCTTGAAGTCGGATGGAAGGTGCTGAACGTGATAGATCTGTGCCAGTTCTTCTCCGATTTCGTTGATCTTGACCGCGTTTTTCAGCGGGCTGATGGAAAGGGTGGTTGTGAAATAGTCGTAGCCTCCCTCTTCTGCCAGTTTTGCGGCTTCTTCCATACGCAGGCGGTAGCATTTGAAACAGCGTTCGCCGCCTTCGGGTACGTCTTCAAGACCTTTTGCCATCTGGAAGAATTCCTGTGGATCGTAGTGACCCTCCACCAGTTTGACAGGATGTTCAAATTCCATGGAATTTACCAGTCTGGTAATTTCGTGAACTCGTTTTTGGTATTCTTCTTCCGGGTAGATGTTTGGGTTGTAGTAGAATACTGTGATGTTGAAATATTTTGACAGGTATTCCAGTACGTAGCTGCTGCAGGGTGCGCAGCAGCTGTGAAGGAACAGGCTTGGGACTTTGTTGTCTTTTTGCGCCTGATCTATGAGTTTTTCCAGTTCTTTTTGATAGTTTCGTTTATTCAATCGTGTTGCTACATCCTTTCTGTATTTTCACAAATGCTTTTTTATTGTTATCTTTGATGCAAAGCCAATTCAGGCATTCTCCATTGCTTCTTCGTAATGATGTGTTTTTTTCAATTTTCTGCACTCTCCAATTCGCTCGCCCATTTTTACAATGGTCTCATATCCCTCTTCTGTGTTCTCGATCAGGTCATAGTCGATGCGGACTTTTCCCGGCTGTATGAGGAGAATCACTGTAGAACCGCCGAATTCAAAGTTGCCTTTTTCCTGGCCTTTTTTTACATCAGCAGGATTTTTATGGAGGTTTGTGATTTTTCCTACCATCATGGCACCTACCTCCATCATGAGGATTGTGCCAAATTGTTTTGTTTTCAGCAGGGTATATTCTCTGGCATTTTCTTTGTAGATTGGGTATACGTCGTTTGCTGCAGGGTTTACTGTATGGAAAACTCCGGGCAGGGTTACATTTGCGGATTTTCTGCCGTCTGCTACATAGCAGTAATGATGATAGTCGTCCACTGTCAGTCGAAAGATCAGCGCATAACCGCCTGTATATCTCTCAGCAAGTGCTTCATTCTTCAGAAGCTGGCCAACTGTATATTCTGTGTCTTTAATACTGAAGCGGGAATCTGAACTGATCCTGTGTACGGAGAGTTTTCCGTCGCAGGGGCTGATCAGGACGTTTTCGCGCATATCGATTGGGCGTTCTTCTTTTCGGATGCGCCTTATGAAGAAATCATTCCATGAAGAGAAATTCTGTTTTTCGTAAATACTCAGGTCAATCTTGTTGTTTTTTACAAAATTTGGTACAAATCTGGCAGAAAGTCTGGTGTTAAGCAAGACTCCTGCTGCCTTTGACACGAAAGGTCTGATCAGGAGTTTCAGACAGAGTCTGCCACCCCGGTCGTTATATAAATGTCGCAGAAATTTGTCCTGCTCATTCTCTTCAATCGTGATATTTCCTTTTCTGTCAATATACTTCATTTGTATCTTCCCTCCATGTAAAAGTTCAGTATAGGCAATTCCCATGGAATTTCCTGTTATATAAAAGTATGACCGCAGCATCCCTGTTTCTCGGGACCGCTGCGGTCAGTCAACAGTTGTATTTATTTTATATCAAACGGAACATCTTCGCAAGTGCAAGTGCCACCACTGCAACCAGCAGGATACGTACCGGATTCTGCGGTTTTTTCACCTTGATATCCAGGATAAAAAGCAGTCCTACGATGATCACTGCAATATGTATCACGATCAGGAAATACAGTCCGCAATACCTTCTCATCAGATAAAGAAACGGCAGGATGATCGCCATAGATGTGATCGGCAGTCCCTGATAATACAGTCTGTTCTCAGACGTTTCATTCTGCCTCTTTGTTTCTGTGACATTAAAATACGCAAGTCGGATGACAGATGCCACACTGTAAAAAATCAGTGCCGCTATTCCGCCCGGAGTATTTACTCCCAGGCAATAACATATCATTGCCGGAAAAATTCCAAAGCAGACTACATCACATAGGGAATCTATCTGAATTCCAAAATTCTTTTCATCATCTGTACGATTTTTCTTTGTTCTGGCAATTTTTCCATCAAACATGTCGCATAAACCGGAAAGTGCCAGACAGAAAATTGCGACACGGAAATTCCCCTCCAAAGCTCTTGTGATTCCAAAAACTGATATTCCAAGGCTGATATATGTCAGCACTACTGTGTAATCATAAATTCCTAATAACATAACTTCTCCCCTAATCTTCTTGTTCTTTTCTTCCTATTATAAGATATGCCACACAGGTCATCACTGCACTGATCAACATCTGTGCATAATAGGAAATTCCTCTGCTGAGTAACATTGCAGGAAGTAATGACTCTCCAAAAATCGGTGCAAACATCACCAGATAAAGAGATTCACTGATTCCCATTCCTCCGGGTAAAGGCAGCATATCAACAGAGACAGATATGACAGACTGCAGGATCGTAAGGGTTATGATGGAATATCCATGAAATCCCAGCGAACGGTATACCCAGTATGTAACTGTAAATAACAAAATTCTCTGCACCATAGTGATCAGAAATACTTTCAGGATCACCAGCTTGTGACTTGCCCAAAAAGCTGCCGTCTCATGGTACTGATCCATGGACGCTTCCAGTTTCTCAAGCCTGGTCTTCTTTGGCTTAAGAAAACGGAAATGCTCGATAACCTTCAGGCCTTTTACCATGATCCATTTCGCCAGTCCCGGCGCAAATACAAGAATCATCATAAAAGTGACGCAGAAAATATTCAGGCCTACACCCAGGTAAAATACCCACATGTACTGACCCAGGTATCCCTCCAGAAAGCCTCTGCCGAAAAGCCAGATTACAATTCCGATCACCACCAGAACTGCTTTATAGGTAATGGTAACGATCATCAGAACCAGCGTAGTAACAGGAATCGGAAGTTTGTCCTTTTTCATAAAATAAATCTGCATAGGCTGTCCGCCGGACGCAGACGGGGTAATGCAGCTGAAAAAGAATCCGACAAAGGAATACAGGGCACAATGTCCCATTTTTACTTTCGCCCCGAGAGTCCTCATCATATAGAAGATGATCACGGACTCGCCAAGTATGAACAGCACCACGCAGACGATACTGATCAGTAAGTAAACCGGATCTGCCTGCCGTACTGTATGGATAATCTCTCCCAGATCCTCTCCCTTAAATACCATATATACAGTAAGAGAAAATACGAGGATCAGAAAGGCGGTGTTGAATATCGCTTTTTTCTTCGTTCTCATTTCTTACACTTTCTTAAATACAGTTTTTACAGCATTCGTCTGATTTCTATACTTGATTCCTGTACGGCCGGGTGTCTTGACATATGTACGTCCCTGATGTGGAACACATAGTAAACAGTAACGTATTCCTTTCGGAACATTTGCGCTAAAATACTCTTATGGCAAAAATACTATAGTTTATCTATTATATCATACCCCGGCATTTCTGCATATCATAAATTATGAAAATATTCATTAATATTCATCCAAGCGAACATGGAGGTATCTGTATGAAACCACTGCTGGATATTACAGATGTCTGTCTCTCCTATCATAGTTTATCAGGGGAAACCCCTGCCCTTTCTCATATATCCTTTCAGCTGATGCCCGGCGAATTTCTCGCTATTGTCGGACCGTCAGGCTGTGGAAAGTCCACACTGCTGAACCTGATCTGCGGGCTGATCCGGCCGGAACAGGGGCAGATTCTTCTGGACGGTACGCCGGTGACTTCCGGTGACTGCCGTATCGGATATATGTTACAAAAGGATCATTTGCTGGAGTGGCGGACAATTTATAAAAATGTTCTTCTCGGTCTGGAAATCCGTAAAGAACTCACTGCCGAAAAGCTTGCTTATGTAGATCAGCTTCTCTCGGATTACGGTTTGGACAAATTCCGTTCTGCTCATCCGTCTGAATTATCCGGAGGAATGCGCCAGAGAGCTGCCCTGATCCGTACTCTGGCATTAAAGCCGGAGCTTCTTCTGCTTGACGAACCTTTCTCCGCTCTTGACTACCAGACCCGGCTCAATGTCAGTGATGACATCGGCAGGATCCTGCGTCAGGAGAAAAAGACTGCGATCCTTGTCACTCATGATATTTCGGAAGCGATCAGCATGGCAGACCGGGTTATCATTCTTTCTCCCCGGCCTGCCATTATTCGTAAGATCGTACCGATCTGTTTTGATCTGGAAAACCGTACTCCGATGGCTTCCAGAAATGCCCCTGACTTTAAATCTTATTTTAACCTTATCTGGAAGGAGCTCAATCATGATGCCTGAAGCTTCATATCATCAAAAACAGTATATCCGTCATCGGAAAAGAGAAAAGAAGCTGGTCATTTTTCTACGGATCTTTATTCTTCTTCTCTTTTTGGTGCTGTGGGAAATCTCTGCCAGAACCGGGCTGATCGATTCTTTTATCTTCAGTAGTCCGGGAATGATCTGGCGAAGTTTCTGCAGTATGTGCAGAGACGGCTCTATTTTTCCCCATCTCTCTGTGACGATCACGGAAACACTGGTGAGTTTTCTGTTCGTTGTGGTTCTGGGGGCAGGGATGGCAGTTCTACTGTGGACCTGTCCCAGACTTGCGAAGATCACAGAGCCTTATCTTGTAGTGCTGAACAGTCTGCCGAAATCTGCGCTGGCGCCTTTGCTTATTGTATGGCTTGGTGCCAATGAACGAACGATCATTGTCTGCGGTATGTCGGTTGCTATCTTTGGCTCGATTCTGAATCTGTATACAGGTTTCGGCGAAGCAGACCCGGAGAAACTGAAGCTTATCGAGACATTGGGAGGCGGAAAGAAAGAGAAGCTTATGAAGATTATTCTTCCGTCTTCTGTGCCGCTGCTGCTCAGTGTCATGAAAGTTAATATTGGTCTGTGTCTGGTTGGTGTTATCATAGGAGAATTTATCGGTGCCAGAAAAGGTCTGGGCTATCTGATCATCTATTCCAGCCAGACCTTTAAGCTTACCTGGGTGCTGATGTCCATTATCATCCTGTGCATCATTGCTATTATCCTGTATGGCCTCCTCGGACTGATCGAAAAGCGCGCCCGGAGATAGTTGCTATTTTCTTAACCGCTATCTTTTATAACGAAACGATTTCGGAAATGGATTCAAGGTCTGAAAATTTTTTTCTCAGAAAAAATAAGCCCGGAAAATCATGGAGTTCCATTTGACTGGATACTCCTGAATTTCCGGGTTTTCTCTTGTCTCTGATTGCCTTATGTATTACTAATTTTATCATCAGACAATCAGGAACTGTACCTTGTTCATAACTGTTCAGCAATCTGTTATTCCATAAAGTAAAGTACCGAACAGTTATTTTTATTTATCTTTTGGAAACGAAAATATTCTCTGTTTGTTTATCCCTGTACTTTATTAAGCCCAAGGAAATTAGTAATAGCGTCCTGCAAAAGTCTGGAATAATTTACCCCTGCCTTATCTGCTGCCACACTCATCCAGTATGGAATCGTGCAGTTTTTCTTTACTGCTCTATTATCTGCTCTTCTTCTGTATTCTGTAAAATCCACATCAACCAGTGTCACAATATCATCTTTTTCCTGTTCAAATTTGACTGTATAAGGTTCTGGAAGTGTTTTTCCATCATCTTCCATATCAATCCCTGTCAGTCCTATTGCATCCCTGGCCATTTCCATAGCATCTACAATGGAATCTCCCTGTGTCCCGATTTCAAAATCTGGAATATTCACGTAATATCCATCTTCTGTCTTTTGTAAAATAATAGGATATGCTCCTTTCATAGCGACCCTCCCTTGTCGTTTCACAAATCCAATCTTCTGATGATTGCCTGTGCAAGCTTCTCATTTATTTCCGAGTGTCTGGGAATTGCTTCGCAGCGGTTTCCGTCCGTGTACAGATCATGGTTACTGCCATTCCGCTTCAAAACCCATCCATTCCTCTCGAGAAGCCGGATTAAATCTCTCCTTTTCATATATTTTCGTTCCTCAATATAAATATATTTACAGGTTTCATATTTATTATGCGTATTGTAGGCGTATTTGTCAACATATTTCTATACGCCTTTAATGCGTGCAGCAAACAAATTGTAAAGTCAAACGTCTAAAATCATTTGCTCCACATTCTATCAGAAAATTATTAAAGACCAGTCTTCCCTATAGACTGGCCCTCAATATTATTTCATATTTGCAAATCGTTCTACTGCTTTTGTGAAGTTTGCGATAGTCTTATCTGCATCTCCATGTTCGATTCCATCACGCACACAATGCTGAATATGTCCTTCCAGGACTACCTGTCCTGCTTTATGCAATGCTGACTTCGCTGCATTTATCTGTGAAAGGATATCCTCACACGGAACATCTTCGTCAATCATACGGTCAATCGCCTGCACCTGCCCGATGATCTTCTTTAATCGTCTGTGCAGATTATCAGAGTCCATACACTGTTTCAAGTTAACACCTCCTAGTACCATTGCAGGTATCTGTATACAGGAATTATCTATGAATCAGCTGATTTTGTCAAGTATGCTTTATTCTTCACACATCGTCAGAAACGCCTTATGTATCTCATCATTCTCGTCCAGTTCCGGATGGAATGCGAGAGCGAGCTGGTTTTTATATTTTACGGCTACGATTCTGTTTTCTACTGTTGCGAGTACCTGTACACCTTCTCCTGCTTCTGCTACATACGGGGCACGGATGAAGGTCATTGGGACTTCTCCGACTCCTTCCAGATTAGCTTCTGTATGGAAGCTGCCAAGCTGTCTTCCGTATGCATTTCGCTTTACGGTTACCGGCATAGTCTGTAAGTGTCCGGGTTCTCCGCCTTCGAGATTGTCTGCCAGCAGGATCAGTCCTGCGCAGGTTGCCAGAACCGGCATTCCTGCTTCTATCTGAGATTTGATGGTGTCGTACATTCCAAGTTCTTTGAGCAGTTTTCCCTGTACCGTGCTTTCTCCTCCCGGAAGTACCAGACCATCGTAATGCTGCTCCAGATCTTCTGCTTTTCTGAGTTCGATGCAGGATGCGCCCAGTTTCTCAAGTTTCTTCTCATGTTCAATAAAGGCACCCTGCACTGCTAAAACTGCAATTGTCATTATTTGCCTCTTTCTGCCATCAAAAGCTGGATCTCGCTTTCATTGATACCAACCATGGCCTCTCCAAGATCTTCGGATAATTCTGCGATCATCTTTGCGTCTGTATAGTTTGTAACTGCTTTCACGATCGCATTGGCTCTCTTTGCCGGATTTCCGGATTTGAAGATACCGGAACCAACGAATACACCCTCTGCGCCAAGCTGCATCATCAGAGCTGCATCTGCAGGAGTCGCAACACCGCCTGCTGCGAAGTTTACTACCGGGAGTTTGCCATTCTTATGTACATATTCAACCAGTTCATATGGTACCTGGAACTGTTTTGCAGCTTCGAAGAGTTCATCTTCTCTCATACTTGTAAGCTGTGCGATGGCGCTGTTCATCTTACGCATGTGGCGTACTGCCTGTACAATATCTCCGGTTCCAGGTTCGCCTTTTGTACGGATCATGGACGCACCTTCATTGATTCTTCTCAGCGCCTCTCCAAGATCTTTCGCGCCGCATACAAACGGAACTTTGAAGTTTCTTTTATTAATATGGTAAACATCATCTGCAGGAGATAATACTTCACTTTCATCGATATAGTCGATCTCGATTGCTTCGAGCACCTGTGCCTCTACGAAATGACCGATTCTGCATTTCGCCATAACCGGAATGGAAACTGCATTCTGGATTCCCTGGATCATTTTGGGATCACTCATTCTGGAAACGCCGCCTGCTGCACGGATATCTGCCGGAATACGCTCCAGTGCCATAACTGCACATGCACCTGCTGCCTCTGCGATCTTTGCCTGCTCCGGTGTGGTAACGTCCATGATGACACCGCCTTTTAACATCTGCGCAAGCTGTTTGTTTAATTCATATCTGTTTTCCATGTGAATTTTCCTCCTGTATTTTAAGATTTCTGATATTCTCTTTAATTTTTTCTGTACGAATCAGCTTGGACAGAGTATAATGCAGAAGTGAATATATTTAAATCGTCAATTCAGATATATTCAGTAAGGTCAGATTGGAGAAACTATTACAAATGATTACCTATAATTTTACAAATACAGGGTCAGATTCTCTGTATGAATATTTATATAAATGCATCAAAAATGACATATTACAGGGAAATATCAGGCCTGGAGAAAAATTACCGTCCAAACGCTCTTTTGCAAAAAATCTGGGTATAAGTGTGATCACTGTAGAAAATGCCTATGAACAGTTAATTGCAGAAGGATATATTTATTCCATGCCCAAAAGAGGCTTCTATGTCACAGATTTCAAGAAAGCCATAGAAATTGAAAAGAAAAATATTACTAAGGAAATGGTACCTCTCACAAGCGGAAACTCTGGATACCTGGCTGATTTTTCCAGCAATCAGACTCAGTCTGAACTTTTTCCGTTTACCATCTGGACAAAAATGGTCCGTGAGGTATTAAACGAAAATCAAATGCAGCTGATGACTAATCCTCCATGCGGCGGAATCCTTTTTCTCCGTGAGGCGATTGCCACATACCTGAAAGAATTTCGAGGAATGACAGTATTGCCGGAACAGATCATCGTAGGTGCAGGTACTGAATATCTCTACGGGCTTCTGATCCAGCTTTTCGGCAAGGACAGAATTTATGCAGTAGAAAATCCGGGATACCGTAAAATTTCTCAGATTTACAAAAGCTGGCAGGTTCCATGTGAGTACATTAACATGGACAGTGACGGGGTAAAAGTTTCTGAATTAGAAGAAAAACAAGCAGATATTGTCCATATCTCTCCTTCCCACCATTATCCAACCGGGATCGTTATGCCCATCAGCAGACGTTATGAACTTCTTGGCTGGGCATCCAGAGGAGAAAACCGATATATCATTGAAGATGATTACGACAGTGAACTCCGTCTGAGCGGGCAGCCGATCCCAACGCTTCAGAGTATTGATGTTTCGGATAAAGTTATTTATATGAATACATTTACCAAAACCCTTTCCTCCACCGTCCGTATCAGCTATATGGTACTGCCCGGACAGCTTCTGGATGAATTTTATAAAAAGCTCTCCTTCTATTCTTGTACTGTATCCAACTTTGAGCAGTACACACTGGCCAAATTTATTCAGGAAGGCTATTTTGAGAAACATATCAACAGACTCAGAAATTACTACCATTCCAAACGAGATACACTGATCACTGCCATCAAAACCAGCCGGTTGAATGATTTCGTCACCATATCCGGAGAAGAGGCAGGTGTCCACTTCCTTATGGAGATCAGCACCAGTCAGACAGAGGCGAACCTGATACAGTCAGCCCTTACACAAAGTATAAAGCTTTCCCCACTGTCCGGTTACTATCATGTTCCGGAAGAAGCACCGGATAATGTATATATTATGAATTATTCATCTATCGAAGTGGATAATACCAAAGAAATCATCCAGCGTTTAAGTCAGTGTATATGAACTTTTTCGGTCAGTCACAGAAATCCTTATCATTCGATATATCTTTTAATATTGCCGAAAAAGAATAGCTTTTTTTATCAATATCTGGTAAAATGTAATATATCATTTAAAAGATAACTATACTGTTATAATAAACAGTAACATTTAATAACAGGGACTGCTGCGTAAATAAACGCAGCAGTCCCTTTCGAACGGATGAGGAAATAAAAAATGAACACAACAGCAGATCTTGGCAAGGCTCCGATACGTACTCTGGTGCTTCAGCTTGCCATACCTTCAATGACCGCACAGTTTGTCAATGTGCTTTACAGTATCATTGACAGAATGTATATCGGTCATATTGCCGGTAATGGTACTCTTGCACTTGCAGGTGCAGGCGTATGCGGCCCTATCGTTACACTCCTTACTTCTTTTGGGACCCTGGTAGGGATTGGCGGTTCCATCACAATGGGAATCCGCCTGGGTGAAAAGAATACAAAAAAAGCAGAACAGGTACTGGCAAATTCTTTTCTTATGCTCAGTATTTTCTCTGTTCTGCTGACCATCAGCTTTCTTATGTTAAAAAATAAGCTGCTTATGTTATTTGGTGCAAGTGAAGCTACCTTTCCATTTGCCAATACATACCTGACCATTTATACAATAGGAACCTTTTTCGCCCTGATGGCTACAGGACTGAACTATTTTATCAATTGTCAGGGATTTCCCCTTATTGGAATGTTTACAGTTCTGATCGGTGCAGGATGTAATATTTTGTTAGACCCGGTTTTCATCTTCGGTTTTCAAATGGGGATCGCGGGCGCAGCTATTGCAACAGTCATTTCCCAGGTACTTTCATGCCTTTTTGCCATGAATTTCCTCTTTGGGAAAAAAGTTCCGGTAAAGATCACATTTGGGCAATATGACCCAAAAATTATGGGCAAAATTATTTCTCTGGGATTTTCCCCGTTTCTGATACTTGCCACAGACAGTCTGATCCTGATCATCATGAATGCGATCCTGCAGAAATACGGCGGTGCTTCTCAGGGAGATATGCTGATCACATGTGCCACCATTGCACAGAGTTATATGCTTCTGATCACTTCACCCATGATTGGTATCAGCGGCGGTACTCAGGCAATTCTCAGCTATAATTACGGTGCCAGACGTGCAGACAGAGTCAAAGACGCAGAAAGGAACATTCTGGGAGTAATGCTTATCTTTACCACCATCATGTTCCTTCTCTCCTGGCTTGTTCCCCGGTATTTTGTTCTGTTGTTTACAACTGATCCACAGTATATTCAGTTCTCTGTCTGGGCAATCCAGACCTATGCACTGATGATCATTCCATTGAGTTTCCAGTATGTCTTCGTAGACGGCCTTACCGCACTGGAACGTCCTAAAACCGGGCTTGCACTTTCTGTTACCAGGAAGTCTCTCTTTGTGTTAAGCGCAGCTGTACTGCCCGCTTTCTTTGGTGCAAAAGCGGCCTTTTTCGCAGAACCTGTAGCCGACGGAGTTTGTTCCGTCCTTTCTACAGTTGTATTTCTGCTCCTGATCAACCGCCATCTGGAAAAGCGATGTCAGGCAGATACAGATCTTTCGTAACAGCCTTAATGCAGTATTTAAGGCACAACAACTTTAATACAGTCGTCTTATCGTAACAGACGGTTCCAGTAATATTTAATCCCGATGCATACTACTGCCGCTGTTGTAAGTTCACAGATCCAGAACGCATTCCATACAGCTCCTGCTCCTGCAAAATAGCACAGCAGGTAAGCTGCCGGGATTATCACCACAATATATCTTAATAAAGAAATCACCAGAGACTGGGTACCTTTGCCCAGTCCTTCTAATGCTCCGCAGGCTGTAACAGAAACTGCAGAAGGAATAAATCCAATACAGATAATCCTCAGTGCAGTGGTACCGATTTTTACAGTCTCCGGATTCTCAGTAAACATTCCCATCAGTGAACCTGATGCCACAATACAGATGATCGTTCCTGCAAGCATGATCATACTGTTCAGACAGAGAGAGAGTCCAAAGATCTTCTTCACGCGCTTCGTCTCTCCTGCTCCGTAATTATATCCCATCAGCGGACGCATCCCCTGTACAATACCGCTTGCCGGCAGATACAGAAATGTCTGCAGCTTATAATAAATCCCCAGAACAACTACATAGCTTCCTGAGAAAGCAGACAGAATCTGATTCAAAAATGAGATCAGTACTGACGGAAGTGCAATATTCAGAATAGCAGGAACACCTACCAGGTACAATTTCGTATCCAGGTTTCTGTCTAATTTCATATATTTTCTGCTGACACGGACCGGAATATCACATTTCTTATATGCGATCAGATATACCACAACTGTGAATACCTGTCCAAGCCCTGTTGCAAGTGCCGCACCTCTGATTCCCATTTTCGGAAAAAATCCAACTCCGAAAATAAGAAGCGGATCCAGGATAATATTGGAGATACAGCCAACCAGAAGACTGAGCATAGTAAGTTTCATTCTTCCAACAGCCTGGAAAATCTTTTCAAAAGACAGACTAATCATAATTACTACAGAAAACGCAAATGCGATTGTTGAGTACTGTACCCCAAGCGAAACTACATCCTGTTCCTTCGTAAACATCTTAAGGAATACCGGCATAAACGGAATACAGACCGCAGTAAAGATAATGCCATGGAGAATATTAAAGAACATGCCATGAGTAGCTGCTGTATTGGCATTCTTAATATTCTTTGCTCCCAGATGGAAGGATATCTGCGCATTGATTCCCACACCGAAACCAATCGCAACCGCGTTGATAAAGTTCTGTACCGGATATACCAGAGACAGTGCTGTCATTGCCTGCTCACTGATCTTTGCCACAAAGAAGCTGTCCACAATATTGTACAATGAATTCACAAGCATGGACAGGACCATTGGCATAGCCATAGATACCAGTAACGGAAATACCGGCTTGTCTTTCATAAAGGTGTTGTTCATTCTCTTCCCCTTTCTTCCAAATGTGATTTATTACTTTATTGCCTGTTGCTGTTTTATTTACTGCTACAGCAATTTTCTTTTGCGCCAACATCTCGTGGCCAAAAAAAATACCACACAATTATCTGTACATAAATGTACGATAATCGTGTGGCGAAAAAAGTTCATGTTTATCACAAAACTAAAAAGTCCACACCAATTTTGGCGTGATAAACATATCATAAACTGCCGATATCTGTCAAGTATTTATTACTGTGCCTCCGTACACAGTAACACGCTTCGCGATGCAAAAAAGCGAGATACTGTCATTTCCAAATCAGTTCTGATCTGCCAGAGTCTGTATCCACTTCACCGCATTCTCCTGATTCTTCGATGAATATGGGATCACTATGCACATCGGCTCATAAACTACTCCTAATTCTTCAGCAAGCTCACTGTCTGTAATAGAAATATGTGTCTTATCTGTCTGCTCTCCAAAAGATTTGAATATATCTTCACCCAAAAGATTCTCCATATCCGCAAACGGATGATTTTCATTCAACGTCTGATACAGAGATTCGGGCATCACCATCACATCAATGGACCCGGTCTGCACCTGTGTCACATATGCCATCTGTGCAGTATAATCAAACTCCTTCTGGTCAGAATCCGTGGTAAGATTAATTCCGATCTCAACCCTGCTGTACTTGTCATCGCTGCAGCCGATCACATCTTTGATCTCCTGTTCAAGTGTATCTGTATCACCTGCCAGAGAATTAACCACAGATACTGCCATTACTGTCTGTATTTTGGCGTTTTCATAATAATCTTTTGCTGCAAATACAAGCGCAATCGCGGCAATTACTCCAAAAATAGCTGGTTTATAATACATCCAAATATATTCCAGCTTCTTTCCGGGGCCCATTCCTTTTAACTTTTCTTTTTCAATCAGGCGCCTTTCCTTCTTTGACAGATCCGTCTCATTTTTAATTTCCGGATTAAGCACACTCTCATCATGTTGCTCTGTCTGTTCCACTCTCTTCTCCCTCTGTCTTGTGTCCTGATTTTTTTCTGCCATCTTATCTCCTTTGTGCTTTTCAGCAAATTTTCTTATGGTTTTTCTTTAATTTTTTATCATAAGATTTACTGATTACTATACCACATTTCTTATTCTGTGAACAGCCTTTGATATGAATATTCAGTGTGAAAATACACCAAATCATCAGTAATGTAATCACATATGCGAGCAGAGGACGTACCCAGAGCCAGCTCATATTACCGCTGATTCCTGCAGCGTCAGAAAATTTTTTCAAGATATCCGCAATTGCCGGATGAAGCAAATAAATGGGAAAAGCATACTTCCGTCCTACTTCTGCCAGTACCTGCGGAAATTCTTTCTCACTTCCATATAATATAAGCCAGATAAACAAACAGATGACTGTAATACAATTTCCTGTATAAATTTCTCTGGCACCCTGCAGGCAATATTCCAGAACACTAACCACAATCCCCACTGTAGCTCCTGCAATAAGTATCCAATTTGACTTTTCTGATAATCTCTTCTCAATTTTATCCTGATTCTCATGAAGCATCTGACCTGTGAGATAAAAACTCATACCTGTAAATAAAAAATTTCTGTATTCCATTGTATGATAGAACCCGCCGAAAAACCTGCAGAATTCTGCTCTCCACAAAAGCACAATCATCAGCGCAGGCACACAGCAGTATGCCGCTTTTTTTAACTTACATTTCTCAATAAAGAAATCTAAAACATAACAATAAATCAGCGCAGGCAGAAACCACAGATGTGCTCTGACAGGAGATGTACTGTTATAAATAACAAACTCCCTCACATGATCTATATCTGTAAGTCCCTTTATCCACGATGCTGCATCCCCTTCAAAGAAAATCTCCATTAAATATTCCCAGATAAAATAAAACAGAACAGAAACAATAAGGAGTTTCAGGATATGTATAATCTTAAGTGGTATCTTAACCGCTGCATTTCCATTCTCATAATAACAGAAATATCCAGATACCATGAAAAAGAACGGCACTGCACATCTGGCAAATACCTTTACAATCTGCCCCGCCTGTCCCGGAAAGCTTACATGAATGCACACTACCAGACATGCTGCGATTGCTTTTACCGCATCCAGACTTTTATTTCTCACTTTTACCACCTACCTTTATCTGTAGTTTTCCAATATAACAAAGCTTATCCTCCGTGTCAATATTCCACCAGCCAGCTTTTATCCACTCTGGCAAGAAGTCTCGCATTGTGATAGGCCATTCGCAACGTCAGGCAGGTCCGTCCCAGATATTTACTTCCATCCGGTGTTTTCATACATGCAAGCGCAAGATCCGGTCTTCCCGGATGACGCAGACAGATAGGAAGAAGAAGTTGGATTGAATGATTATAATACTGAGGAATTGCAGTCTTATAATCTGCTTCCAGCATCCGGCGGGTCTGCTTCAGCGCACCGTCAAACAGCTGCAGACGCATGCTGCTGTCTCTCACTTCTTTCGGGAGACGTGCCGCATTTTCCTCATCTCCGAAAATATGGTCATACTGCGGAATCACCGGAAGTTTTGTGTCAAACACAAGATCTGACGGATTCTCTACATAATTTGCTTTTTCCGGCAGGCTGGTAATTCCTTCTTTTAATAAATAATATTCTGTGTAAAAGCCATCCAGAAACCATAACTGCCTGTCCGGCACCAGATTGGGAATAAAGTACGCATAAATCGGCTGATAATAATAATTAAAGAGTCCTGTATTAAATATGGCATAATTCTTCCTCTCCCACACCTTCTTTTCTTCATAAAGGCGTTTAAATGTGTGCTCCAGATACCCTTTCAGGATTCCGTTATCTTCTGTATCCGAAAAACTCCACTTCTCCGGCACCATCCTCGCAAGATTCTGAATCTGTCGATTATAGTCGCCACAGTAAGTAAAATCGAATAAATTAATCATCAGGCTCCTCCTGTTCCTGCATTTTGATATCGTCATTTTTGTTTACTCTTATATTATTGTATTTTGGAAAAATTGTGGCAGAACTGCCAGATTATGATTTGTATAAAAATCTGCCGGGTATGCAGATATACCCAACCTGATTTTATTTACCATATCACAATTATCATAAAAACACAAGCTTTAGTATATTTCAAAAAACGCCAAAAATATCCCATATATACACTACGACCTGATACTTGTAGCCCGGTTATAAACTATGTTATACTCTACATATATCAGTCAATAAATCAACCCGAGCAGGCGATTTTTCAACTTTATTTGACAATACTATCTAAAGAAGGTTTTTTTATGAAAAAAGACGGTTACTACTCTTCCGGAGAATTTGCACGGATGGCTCATGTAACACTTCGCACTATCCGCTATTATGATAAACAGAATATACTCAAGCCATCCTACGTGACAGAATCCGGAGCACGTTTTTATACAGACGAAGACTTTGCCAGACTTTCCCAGATCTTACTTCTTAAATATCTGGGGTTCTCACTGGACGACATCCGTGAAATGACTATTGATGATTCAGACTATCATTTCATGGAAAATTCTCTGAACATCCAGTTAAAACTGGTCCGTGACCGTATCGAGCAAATGCAGCTGGTAGAAAAAGCGATTCAGGATACCACAGAGGCAATCCGTTCTCAGCATGCCATAGACTGGAACCAGATGCTTGATCTGATCCACCTGACCGGTATGGAAAAAAGCATGAAAAATCAATATCAAAATGCATCTAACATTTCTTCCCGGATCAATCTGCACAGTCTTTATTCTCAAAATAAACAGGGCTGGTTCCCATGGATTTATGAGCAATGCAGTATTCAGCACAATATGAAGATTCTGGAACTTGGATGTGGAGACGGTGCACTGTGGGCGCAGAATATTTCACAGCTTCCTGCTGATATTTCAGTTACTCTTTCCGATCTGTCGTCCGGTATGCTCCGTGATGCAAGGCGTGCCATCGGACGAAAAGACAGTCGCTTTTCTTTTGAAGTCTTTAACTGCGCAGAGATTCCACATGAAGACTGCAGCTTTGATCTGGTAATCGCCAATCATGTTCTTTTTTACTGCGAAGATATCCCTGCTGTATGCAATGAGATCCGACGCGTACTTGCTCCGGGCGGAAAGTTCGTCTGCAGCACTTACGGCAGCCGGCATATGCAGGAAGTCAGCCAACTGGTTCAGGATTTCGATAACAGAATTGTCCTCTCCGCAGACAGACTATATGAACGTTTCGGCAGAGAAAACGGAACTGAGATCCTTAAGCCGTATTTTTCTCACATCTCCTGGAAATCCTATAATGACTCCCTTCTCGTTCCAGATGCGGAACCGCTGATTTCCTATATTCTTTCCTGTCATGGAAACCAAAACCAATATCTGCTGGACAGATACAAGGATTTCCGCGGATTTGTAGCACGAAAAACAAAGGATGGTTTCTTTATTACAAAGGATGCAGGCATTTTTCTTTGTGAAAAATAACCAAAATTTAACTTTTTTGTAAAAAGTACTTGAAGGTGACCTAAGGTCACCTTTTATAATACAGTTACCAACATCGAAGAAGTGCGAAACCTTCGATACACTTCACTGACAACTGAAAAAGGAGAATACACATGAAAGGTATTATTTTAGCAGGCGGTTCCGGCACACGCCTTTACCCGCTCACAATGGTAACATCCAAGCAGCTTCTGCCAATCTATGATAAACCAATGATCTACTATCCAATGTCTGTACTGATGAACGCAGGGATCCGTGATATCCTGATCATCTCTACTCCACAGGATACCCCACGTTTTGAGGAACTTCTGGGTGACGGACATCAGTTCGGTGTTCATCTTACCTATGCCGTACAGCCAAGCCCGGACGGACTTGCACAGGCATTTATCATCGGTGAAGAATTCATCGGCAATGATACTGTTGCCATGGTTCTCGGCGATAACATCTTCGCAGGACACGGACTGAAGAAAAGACTCAAAGCAGCTGTTCAGAACGCAGAATCCGGTGAGGGCGCTACTGTTTTCGGATACTATGTAGACGATCCGGAGAGATTCGGTATCGTAGAATTTGACCAGGAAGGCAAAGCCATCTCTATTGAAGAGAAACCGGAACACCCGAAGAGCAACTATTGTGTAACAGGTTTATACTTCTACGATAACCGCGTTGTAGAATATGCAAAAAATCTGAAACCAAGTGCCAGAGGTGAGCTTGAGATCACAGATCTGAACCGCATCTATCTGGAAAAGGGTGAATTAAACGTAGAACTTCTCGGTCAGGGATTTACATGGCTGGATACAGGTACACACGAAAGCCTTGTAGAAGCTACAAATTTCGTAAAAACCATGGAAAGCCATCAGCATCGCAAAATCGGATGCCTGGAAGAAATCGCATATCTCAATGGCTGGATTACAAAAGAAGAAGTACTGAAAGTTTATGAAGTGCTGAAGAAAAACCAGTATGGTCAGTACTTAAAAGACGTTCTGGACGGTAAATATCTGGACGTACTTCATTAATTCAGAATTTGTTTTCTGATTCGCCACAATTTTTCTATCAAACAAAAATTGAACCATTTGCCCATAATACATTCTTTCCGTAATCTGTCAACAGTTCTGTTTCTGGCAGATTACAGCAGAATGTTCATATTATAATTATAAACCCAAAGGAGAACCACCATGAATATTATCGTAACCGGCGGTGCCGGATTTATCGGAAGCAACTTTATTTTTCACATGTTAAAGAAATACCCGGACTATCGTATCATCTGTCTGGACTGCCTGACATACGCAGGAAACCTTTCCACTCTTGCTCCTGTTATGGACAACCCGAATTTCCGTTTCGTGAAAGAAAGCATCACAGACCGTGAAGCAGTTTACAAACTCTTCGAAGAAGAACATCCGGACATGGTTGTAAACTTCGCAGCAGAGAGCCACGTAGACCGTTCCATCGAGAACCCGGAAGTATTCCTTACCACAAACATCATCGGTACTGCTGTCCTTATGGATGCATGCCGTAAATACGGTATTAAACGTTATCATCAGGTATCCACTGACGAAGTTTACGGAGATCTGCCATTAGACAGACCTGACCTGTTCTTCACAGAAGAAACTCCAATCCACACAAGCAGCCCTTACAGCTCTTCCAAAGCTTCTGCAGACCTTCTGGTACTTGCTTACCACAGAACTTACGGACTGCCTGTAACCATCAGCCGCTGTTCCAACAACTATGGTCCTTATCATTTTCCGGAAAAACTGATCCCGTTAATGATCGCCAATGCATTAAATGACAAACCACTTCCGGTATACGGAACAGGCGAGAATGTTCGTGACTGGCTGTATGTAGAAGATCACTGCCGTGCCATCGACCTGATCATCCATAACGGACGTGTAGGCGAAGTTTACAATGTCGGCGGACACAATGAAATGACAAACATTGATATCGTTAAGATTATCTGCAAAGAACTTGGCAAACCGGAAAGCCTGATCACATACGTAGCAGACCGTAAAGGTCATGATATGCGCTACGCAATCGACCCGACTAAGATCCACAACGAACTCGGATGGTTACCGGAAACTAAATTCGCAGACGGTATCAAGAAAACTATCAAATGGTATCTGGAGAACAAGGAATGGTGGGAAACTATCATCTCCGGTGAATATCAGAACTACTATGAAAAAATGTACGCACACCGCGGGGAGGCATAAATTATGAGAGTTTTTGTAACAGGTGTAGGCGGTCAGCTTGGACATGATGTTATGAATGAGCTTGCAAAACGAGGCTATGAAGGTGTAGGAAGTGACATCGCTCCTTCCTACAGCGGAATCGCTGACGGAACTGCTGTAACAACCATGCCTTATGTACAGATGGATATCACAGACAAAGCTTCTGTAGAAAAAGTCATCAAAGAAGCAAAGGTTGACGCAGTGATCCACTGCGCTGCATGGACAGCTGTAGATGCTGCTGAAGATGAGGAGAATCAGCCGAAAGTTCGTCTGGTAAACGTAACCGGAACTCAGAATATCGCTGATGTCTGCAAAGAACTTGACATTAAGATGCTGTATCTTTCTACTGACTATGTATTTGACGGTCAGGGAACTACTCCATGGGAACCAGACTGCAAGGATTACAAGCCATTAAATGTCTATGGACAGACAAAGCTGGACGGTGAGCTTGCTGTATCCGGCACTGTAGATAAATTCTTTATCGTACGTATCGCATGGGTATTCGGTAAGAACGGCAAGAATTTTATCAAAACCATGATCAATCTCGGAAAGACACACGATACTCTTTCTGTTGTAAACGACCAGATCGGTACTCCAACTTATACTTATGATCTGGCAAGACTGCTTGTAGATATGATTGAAACAGAAAAATATGGTTACTATCATGCAACCAATGAGGGCGGATATATCAGCTGGTATGATTTCACAAAAGAAATCTTCCGTCAGGCTGCTGCCATGGGACATCCTGAATATCTCCCGGAGAATATGACCGTCAATTCTGTTACAACCGCTGAATACGGTGTTTCCAAAGCAGCCAGACCATTCAACAGCCGTCTGGATAAGAGCAAACTGACAGCCAACGGCTTTACTCCTCTGCCAAGCTGGCAGGATGCATTAAGTCGTTATCTGCAGGAACTGGATTTCTAATATACTGATTTTATTGCCCAGAATCATCTGTGTAAAATCACTTTTCAATTTTAACTATGAAAAAAGATAGTGTCTGTAATGATCTTCATTACAGACACTATCTTTTTTACTGTAAATATTTTTAGCCATTCGAAATAATGTCAAATAACTTTTGTTATTTCCACTTTTAATCTATACAGCCGATAAAATCCGAGATCTGTTTCCATAAGATTTATTTCACAAATTCATCCAGCGGACTGATCTGAATTCCTTCTTTTTCGAAGGCTTCTCTGATCTTTTCCACAAATGCCAGTGCTTTGGCCCCGTCTCCGTGAACGCAGATAGAATCTGCCTGGATTGGAATATCTTTTCCAGTTACTGCTGTAACTTTTTTCTCTTTTACCATACGGATAACACGGGCAATCGCTTCATTCTCGTCTGTAATCATGGCTCCTTCTTTACGCCTGTCTACCAGTGTACCGTCTTCTTCATAACCACGGTCTGCAAATACTTCCATTGCTGTACGAAGTCCCATATCCTGGGCTGCTTTTGCAAGCTGTCCACCTGATAATGCAAGAACGATCAGATTACTGTCAAATTCTTTAATAGCTTCACAAATCGCAGTAGATAAAGTATAATCCTTTGCTGCCATATTATAAAGTGCTCCATGCGGTTTCACATGCTGCATTTTTACACCATTTACTCTGCAGAATGCATCCAGAGCGCCTAACTGATAAAGCACATATGCCTTTGCTTCTGCAGGCGTTACATTCATATTTCTTCTTCCGAATCCCATCAGATCAGGAAATCCAGGATGTGCGCCTACGCGAATTCCTGCCTCCTTTGCCATTTCGATTGTCTTTCCCATTACTACAGGATCAGATGCATGATATCCGCAGGCTACATTTGCAGATGAAATTAACGGAATGATCTTGTCATCATTTCCAATTGTATAACGACCGAAGCTTTCACCAAGGTCACTGTTTAAATCTACTGTGTACATTTTGCCCTACCTCTTTCTTCTCATTATATTCAAGTCAGATATTATCCTATAGTCCTTATTGTTACTTGATTTTCAGCACATTCTCAATAAATCCTGTATCTGCTTTTCCCTCACAGAATACCGGATTCTTCATGATCTGATACTGGAAATCCAGATTTGTCTCCACACCCATGATCACCATCTCATCAAGCGCAGAACGCATTTTCTGAAGTGCTGCATTTCTGTCCGGTGCATGGACGATAACTTTTGCAATCATAGAATCGTATTCTGACGGAATCTTATATCCTGTATAGAGTCCGGTATCTACACGCACTCCATTTCCTGCCGGAAGATGCATATGCTGTACCACACCAGGGCTTGGCATAAAATTCTTCTCAGGAATCTCTGCGTTAATACGACACTCAATGGCATGTCCTTTAATCTGAACATCTTCCTGCTTAAAACTTAATTCCTCACCCATTGCCACGCGAATCTGTTCAATGATCAGATCTGTGCCTGTTACCATCTCTGTAACACCATGCTCTACCTGGATTCTGGTGTTCATTTCCATGAAATAGAAATTACCTTTCGGATCTACGATAAACTCAATAGTTCCTGCATTAGTATAACCTACAGTTTTCGCAGCAAGGACTGCATATTCATTCATTTTCTTACGTGTCGCATCGTCAATAGCCGGAGACGGAGATTCCTCGATCAGCTTCTGATGGTTTCTCTGGACAGAACAATCACGTTCTCCAAGAGCTACTACATTTCCATGACTGTCTGCCATGATCTGGATTTCCACATGACGTGGATTCTCTACAAAACGTTCGATGTACATGGTATCATCACCGAATGCATTGGCAGATTCTCTCTGCGCCATATTAAACTGAAACTCAAATTCATCCTCATTAGTGGCTACACGCATACCCTTGCCGCCACCGCCTGAAGAAGCTTTGATCATAACCGGATATCCGATTTCCTCTGCCAGCTTCTTACCTGTTTCCGCATCGTATACAGGTTCTTTGGTTCCAGGAACTACCGGAACCCCGGCATCCATCATTGTTTTTCTTGCATGGGACTTATTTCCCATTTTGTCAATAACATCTGCATCCGGTCCGATAAAAGTAATACCGTTTTCCTGACATTTGCGGACAAACTCACTGTTCTCGGAAAGAAATCCGAAACCAGGATGGATCGCATCTGCGCCCATATTCTGAGCAGCTGCTATGATACGGTCCATATTCAGGTAACTGTTTCGTGCAGGGCCTTCACCGATACAAATTCGCTGGTCTGCAAGCTGTACATGAAGACTCTTTGCATCTTCTTTGGAATACACTGCCACACTGCGGATTCCCATGTTTCTGCAGGCGCGGATAATACGCACTGCAATCTCACCACGATTGGCAATCAGAATTTTATTAAACAAATCGTACTGCCTCCTTTGTCTCCTACAGTTTCTTTACACGAAACAGTGGCTGTCCGTATTCTACTTTCTGTTCATTGCTTACTAATACTGCTTCAATCTCACAGTCATAATCACTCTGTATCTCATTCATCAGCTTCATTGCCTCCAGGATGCAGACCGTCTGTCCGGCTTTTACCTGATCTCCTACTTTTACAAATGCAGGAACATCCGGTGCTGCTGCAGAATAAAAAGTACCTACGATCGGAGATGTGATAAATAATGTATCATCTTCTTCCTCCGCAGCTGTTTCTACAGTTGTATTAACTGCTGCCGGCGCTGCTACAGGCACTCCTGCTGCAACTACAGGCGGATGATCCAGTTTGCTCATTGTAATCTTTACATCTTTGTCTTTGTATGTGAATTCATTGAGGGAAGACTCCTCAATAATCTTAACTAACCCTTCAATCTTCTCTAAATCCATGAAGTACTCCTTTCTGTTATAACTCATGTATATTTTTTTACCGTTTTATTTCTATTATCTCAGCTCTGTGTCCGTTTTACTGCTGTTTTTCTGTTTATCAGATTCCCGAAAAGCTGTTTCTTATTCCTCAAACAGTTTACGTAATCTCTTTGCAACCAGACGACACTCCAGTACCTCTTTACATGGCTGGTGAATAATCTTTCTCAGACCATCCAGTTCTTTCATCTCTTCCATATATAATTTCTGTGCTTCCTGTACAGTGATCGGCTTGAAATGAATCTTATGATCTGTCTTTCTCTGTACCAGCTTCGGAATATCCACACTGGCTACTGTAGCGATTTTTGCATATCCTCCGGTAGTCTGTCGGTCTGCCAGCAGAATGATCGGTTTACCGTGTGACGGCACCTGGATTGCTCCGAATGCAATACCATCGGAAATAATATCTGATGTTTCTTTTGGTGCGATAAACGGTCCTTCCAGTCTGCATCCCATACGGTCAAAATCGCTGGTCACTGTATATTCACTGTGAAGAAAAGTATCAATTCCCTGCTTGCTGAACATTCCATCCTGCGGTCCCATAACTACACGTAATGTCGCCTCCGTCTGGTCATATTCATCAATATCCAGCTTTCTGGAAAGGAAAAACGGCAGATAACGTCTCTTAATACGAAATCCGATATAATCTCCTGCCTGCAGTTTCCTGCCCTTGAATCCACCCAGCTTACTCTTTAAGTTTGTGCAGCGGCTTCCCATCACTACCGGAATATCCAGATAACTGGAGAACGCAATATAAGCCCTGCTTCCTGTTCTGGCACTTCCAAACTTCAGAACATCGCCCTTGTTCATATAAAGCGCAGTATACATCGGTGCAGGTTCTCCATTGATAGTCGGCTGGAAATCACCGCCTGTAATGGCAATAATAGTAGCTGATGTAAATTCAAGAGTAGGACCGATCAGAGTGATCTCAAGAACTGCCTCATTCTCCGGATTATCCAGAAGAAGGTTGGCGATTTTAAATGAACGGACATCCATAACACCTGCCACGCTGAATCCCTGGCTCTGATAGCCGGTTCTTCCCAGATCCTGTACAGTTGTCATCATTCCGCCCTTTAATATACGAATTCCCATCTTACACCTCTCCTTCGTGAACGATGCACTGGTATTCCCCACGTTCTACTAATTCTTTGATCCGTTTGTATTCTTCTTCATCGATTGGCACAAAACGGATATAGTCTCCTGCTTCCACCAGAATCGGCACTTCTCTCTCAGGATCGTACGTCTTTACAGGTGTCATGCCCATCAGCTGCCATCCTCCCGGAGAATCCAGAGGATAAATACCAGTCTGGGAACCACCGATACCAACACTTCCTGCATTAATCTTAATTCTTGGATTTGCAAGTCTTGGTGTATGGATTCTTTCATCCAGTCCGCCCAGATAACAGAAACCAGGCAGGAAACCAAGCATATAGATCAGATAATCTCTGGAGGAATGAATCTTGATCACTTCTTCTACAGATAACCCTGCATGCTCTGCGATATTTTCAATATCAGGTCCATACTCCCCGCCATAGCATACTGGAATTTCATAAATCTTCTTTTTCTCTTCCCCTGCCTTGATGTCCATTTTTACCAGTATCTCCAGTCTCTTTTTCAGATCATCAAAGGAAATTACACGGGGATCATAATTGATCAACAGAGAACAGAACGCTGGTATGACATCAACCACACCCTCGATATGCTGTTCTCTCATTAGCTGTACAGTGGCAGTGATCTTCCGGTTAATCTCCGGATTGATCTCTTTGCCAAATTCAACCAGAACAGAAGAATCTCCTTCTGTCAGTATTCTGATGTCCGGCATATTTCTACTCCTTATCTTTTTAAAATACATAAAAAGGTGCAACCTGGAAGATCACACCTTTTCTGAAAGCCAGCTGCTGTACCATGACAGCAGCCTGTTCTTACATTACTTGCTTACAGTAACTTACCAAGCTGAGAAATAAATGTGTTCACACCAAGGTAAGCAGTAAGGATAACTACTATGATTCCAAGGATCAGCAAAACCTTTGGATGATGATAGTTCTCTCCCATAATAGATTTCTTCTGAGATGCGATAAGGCAGATTGCAAGGGTGATCGGAAGGATCAGACCATTTACAGCGCCTGCAAGTACCAGCAGAACTGCCGGATTTCCCAGAATAAACATAATTGCTGTAGAGATTACAATAAACACGATGATGACTTTGTTCTCATTCTCTTCGATTTTCTTGTTGAAAGTCTTCAGGAATGAAACAGAAGTGTAAGCAGCTCCGATAATGGATGTGATCGCTGCGCACAGAAGAACCAGTCCTGCGAAACGGTAACCGACCTCTCCTGCACCCTGTCTGAATGCATCTGCAGCCGGGTTGGAAGCATCAAGTGTCACACCTTTTACTACAACACCAAGAACTGCAAGGAAAAGGAAGATACGGACAACAGCTGCAATGATCATACCCATAACTGAACTCTTGTTGATCTCTTTTAAGTTCTTCTCACCTGTAATTCCGGCATCGATCAGTCGATGTGCTCCGGAGAATGTGATGTATCCTCCAACAGTTCCTCCCATCAGAGTCAGGATTGCAGGAAACAGATTCTTAATACCAGCATCCGGTACAAAAGTATTCTTAATTGCATTACCTACCGGCGGTTTTACCATAATGATAACGATAAAGATTACAATAATCATCGCTGCACCAAGGACTTTGGTGATAGTATCCATGGCATTCTTTGCATTCTTGAACAGAAATACTGCAATTGCAAGTGCTCCGGCAAGTATGTAGCCGACTTTTGTCGGAATTCCAAGTAAGGTATTAAAACCAAGAGCTCCTCCGCCAACATTACCGATGTTAAATACCAGACCACCGAATACAATCAATGCTGACACCAGATAGCCAAGCCCCGGAAGAAGCCTGTTGGAAACTTCCTGTCCATGAAGTCCTGTCACGCAGAGTACACGCCAGATATTCATCTGCGCTACTGCTGCAAGGATTACAGAAACAAGGATTACAAATCCGAAACTTCCCTGATACTGTCCTGTGAATGTGGATGTCTGAGTCAGAAATCCAGGTCCGATTGCTGAAGTAGCCATAAGGAAAGCTGCGCCGAGCAGTGCTCCGCCATTCTTTTTCTTTTCTGCCATTTCATTTCCTCCTTTTATTAAGTTTTAATATTATTGTCTTTCATTATACAAAATTTTAAAGTATTAAACAAGTAAAAAGTTAAAATCATGTCAAATTCATACAAATAAAGCAATAATTATAGAAAAAGGGAGCTGTCCTGGTTATTGCCATAAACAGCTCCCTTGCTGTATTTTATCTTTTGAAACTACATTTCAGCACCGGTACACAGTCTGAATCTGCCAAATTATTTCAGCTCTCCCAACTTCAATCGGTTCAGAATGTAAATTTATCTGCGAAGTATGCATCCAGTTCATCGATTTTAACACGAACCTGCTCCATAGTGTCACGGTCACGGATTGTAACTGCTCCATCGTTCTCAGATTCGAAATCGTATGTTACGCAGAATGGAGTACCAATCTCATCCTGTCTTCTGTAACGTTTACCAATGTTTCCACGGTCATCATATTCGCAGTTGTATTTCTTGCTTAACTGCTGGTAGATCTTCTCTGCACCCTCATTAAGCTTCTTGGAAAGCGGAAGTACACCAATTTTAACTGGTGCAAGTGCCGGATGGAAATGAAGAACTGTACGAACGTCATTCTTCTCTGCATCCAGAACTTCTTCGTCATATGCGCTGCACAGGAATGCAAGTACCACACGGTCAGCTCCCAGTGACGGCTCGATTACATATGGAATATATTTCTGTTTCTTCTCATCATCAAAGTATGTCAGATCCTGTCCGGATACGTTCTGATGCTGTGTCAGGTCATAGTCTGTTCTGTCAGCAATTCCCCACAGTTCGCCCCATCCGAACGGGAACAGGAACTCTACGTCTGTAGTAGCCTTGCTGTAGAAGCTTAACTCTTCTGCATCATGGTCACGGTAACGAACTTCTTCGTCTTTCAGTCCAAGAGAATGTAACCAGTTCAGGCAGAAGCTCTTCCAGTATGCAAACCACTCAAGGTCTGTATCCGGCTCGCAGAAGAATTCAAGTTCCATCTGCTCGAACTCACGTGTACGGAATGTAAAGTTACCAGGTGTGATCTCATTACGGAAAGATTTACCGATCTGACCGATACCAAATGGAATCTTCTTACGGGATGTTCTCTGAACATTCTTGAAGTTTACGAAAATACCCTGTGCTGTCTCAGGTCTTAAGTATACTGTATTCTTAGCATCCTCTGTTACACCCTGGAATGTTTTGAACATCAGATTGAACTGACGGATATCTGTAAAGTTATGTTTGCCGCATGTCGGGCATGGTACATTATGATCCTTAATGAAGTTCATCATCTCTTCCTGAGACCATCCGTCTACAGAGCTCTCAAGTTCAATGCCGTTCTCCTGACTAAAGTCCTCGATGATCTTGTCTGCACGGAAACGCTCGTGACATTCCTTACAATCCATCAGCGGATCAGAGAAACTTCCCAGATGTCCGGATGCAACCCATGTCTGAGGGTTCATCAGAATTGCACAGTCGACACCTACATTGTATGGGGATTCCTGAATAAATTTCTGCCACCATGCACGTTTTACATTATTCTTTAATTCTACACCGAGATTACCGTAATCCCATGTATTTGCAAGACCTCCGTAAATCTCAGAGCCCGGATAAACAAATCCTCTTGCTTTTGCCAGAGCTATGATTTTGTCCATTGTTTTTTCCATGACCATTCTCCTCGTTCTTTTTTTATAAGATAGATAAGCAGTTATCATCCGGCTTACGAACAATAACAACTAAAGTAACTATTCATATTTATCAGATATCATCAAATCAGACAGGTATTCGCAATCAAAAACAAATACTTGCTTAGTCCGGTTAACGTAATGAATAGCTACAGCTAAAGTCATTATACCTGTAACTCTTTTCTTTTTCAAGATATCTCAGCTCATTATTTCCAGAATTTCCAGACTTTTGAACCGTTTTTCGGTATTCGAGGCAACATAAGTATGGATATGTCGCTCTAATTCATAAAGCACATCTTCTGTCACAGCAAAAGTATACAGCTTTCCGAGAGAAGTCGTTACTATGTACTGCATGGCATACAAAGCAGGGACCGAAATTCTTTTTGCATCATTTACCTGTCCCAGACAATGCTTATCCAATATCCCGTGATTCTGCTGAGAAAAGAAAAGCTCCTCTCCCTCCTCAGGCTGTCGCTCACAACACACACAGTTAAACAACGAAGGGCACAAACCCTCGGCTGCCATCATGCGCAGTTCAAAAATGCACCTCACCAGTCTGTCCTCAATATGTGGATTCAGCAATGCTTTCACAGTTACGTACAGAAGATTCATTACTTCCTTTTCGTCTGTTCCTTCCTGTCCGAAATAATCCGCCAGTTCCAGAAAATAATACCCATAGTAGATTCCCGGCTGCTCACTGGCCAGTTCTACAAAATGATGAGTGATAGAAGCCTGATTCAGATTATAACTGGAACGTCCTTCATAAAGAGTAAACGTACCAAACACAAAAGGATTTGCAGCTGCCAGAAACTGGCTGTTCGGACGACGGGCCCCTTTTGCAAATGCTGAAATCTTTCCTCTTTCTCTGGTAAGAAGAACGATCCGCTTATCATATTCACCTACAGGCATCGCAGAAAGTACTACTCCCTGCACAGTTATTAAATCACTCATTTTCTCTGTTTCCTGACTATTATTTCTTAATTATCAATTTCTTATTCTATTACTTTTCATTCAATATCCTCAGCCGGTCTCAGAACTTTTGCAGACTGACTGAGGATAAATATGTTTTGCTCTGTTTAAATTTCTTTTTTGTCATAGCCAAAGTTCTTGATAAGGAAATCACTGTCTCTCCAGTCTTTCTTAACTTTTACCCAAAGCTTAAGATTAACCTTTGACTCCAGCATACGCTCAATCTCATATCTTGCATTACTGCCGATTTTCTTCAGCATGGCTCCCTGCTTACCAATAATGATTCCTTTATGGGACTCTCTCTCGCAGATAATAGTTGCATCAATATCTACGATCGGTTTCTTGCCCGGACGTGTTTTCATCTGATCAATAGCAACTGCAATTCCATGTGGAATTTCTGCATCCAGTGCATGAAGTGCTTTCTCACGGATCACTTCCGCCACAATCTGTCGCTGCGGCTGGTCTGTGACTGTATCTTCGTCATAGAACATCGGACCATATGGCAGATATTTAAGAATGCATCCTATAATATCCTCCGTATTCTGACCTCTCAGAGCAGAACACGGAATAATCTCTGCGAAATCACATACTTTTCGGTAAGTATCGATTGCCGGAAGGATTTCCTCTTTTGAAACAGTATCAATCTTATTGATGATCAGAATTACCGGCACACCGATATTCTGAAGCTGTTCTGCAATATGGCGCTCTCCTGCACCGATAAAAGTGCTTGGTTCTACCAGCCACATGATGGCATCTACTTCTTTTAAAGTTCTCTCTGCCACCTGAACCATATATTCGCCCAGTTTATTCTTTGCCTTATGGATACCAGGAGTATCCAGGAATACGATCTGTCCCTCATCACAGGTATAAACTGTCTGGATACGATTTCTGGTTGTCTGCGGTTTCTTGGATGTAATGGCGATCTTCTGTCCGATCAGATGATTCATCAGTGTTGATTTACCAACATTCGGGCGTCCGATAATTGCTACAAATCCGGATTTAAAATTTTCGTTCATTCTTTCTTTTCCTTATATAATTTCTATACCGGCTGTTTTTTCCAGCCGGTATTCAGTATTTTTGTTCTCATTTTCAGCCGTTGATCAGTGATTTTACTTCCCACAGTATATCTGAAGTTTCAGATACCTTGCTTTCACTTCCAACTACGCAGATCTGATCTGCTGCCAGGATTGCTTCGATAATCTCTGCCAGTGCATGAATATCCTCCACTGATGCATTGAGGATCTGATCACGTTCCTTCTGGATCATCTCTTCCGTTACGCCGCAGAAATATGCGTTCTTAGAAACTGCACCTTTCATCTGAGGAGTCTTCGGCACGTCTTTACCACTGATAGTTCCAATGATATATTTTGTCATATCACGTTCATCAGCCTGGAAGTTTCTCACATACTCAGGAATTCCTTTGTATACGTCAAGTGTACGTTTCAGATGCGGATCACGGTAAGATACCAGATAACTTTCACCATTTCTCTTGAATCCGCTCATGCAGCCGTATGCACCGCCCTTTACACGAAGATTGATCCACAGATAATCATAACTTAAAATCACCTTCAGAATCTCCAATGCGCCTGTATACTCCAGTCCCTTCTTCTTAAAGTTACCGGTCTGTGCCACATACTGAACCTGTCCGGAAGTCTTGAATCCTTCATTCTTCTTTGTACAGGTCAGTTTCTCACCGGATATCTCCACAGGTTCTGTGCAAAGCCCTTTCTTTACGTCTGACGCCAGCTTCTTAACTGTTTCCAGAGATTCTCTCTCACCTGTATAACTGATCAGGAAATTCTCCGGACGGAGGATTTCTTTCATCAGTTTACGAAGTTCCTTTACAAGTTCATCTTTTCTCTGATCAAAATCCTTTTCCAACTGCTCAATAAACTGGTAATATCCGATTCCAGCCATCTCATCCTGGAAAGCTGCCATCGGAGAAGAATAAGCAGTTGCTCTCAGTACAGCTGTGGAATGTCCGGCACCTGTCAGACTTACCTGTGCACGGGATTTTACAGCTGCAATAATCTCATAAAGACGTTTGGTATCTTCCAGCCTGGAAGTATTCAGAATCTCCTGTATCATCTTGAACAGGAAGTCCATTTTAGGATAAAGTGCCTTTCCTCTTACAGAAAACATCGCCTGAAATGCTTCCGTTGAATCCGCTCTGTCAAACACTTCTACTCCGCAGTTGATACCACCTGTATTGGCATTGATTTCATTAAACAGCTCGCCATACGTGTAATCCTCTGTATCCACATATCCAAGTACAGATTTCAACAGCCCCAGATACGGAATCTGTTCCGGTGCAATATTGTCTGTCTTAAACATCATATCTACATATCCGATACCGTTCGTGCATACGTCATGATAAAGGAACAGGCTGTCATCTACAGATAATTCCTCATTTACAAACTTGCCTGCTTCTTTCTTAATGTCACTTCTTTTTAACATTGGGATGCATTCCAGTGCTTCAGGATCCTCTTCTGCTTCCTGATATGCTTCCAGAGCCTTGGTCTTCTCTGCCATAGCCTTCAGTTCCTGCTCAGAGAGACTGCGTCTGTATGCTTCCAGTTTCTCCTCCAGTTCTTTCTCACGCTGAGCAGCCAGCCCCTTCTTAGGCAGAAGTGTGAGTACACAGCCGTGCGGATTTTCAAGAAGATATTTACGGATCAGTTCTTCAAAATATCCCTCATTTACTGCTTTCTTCAAATTTTCAAATACTGTAAGCTGCTGTACCTGTGCAAAAGGATTTCCTTTCTCATACAGCCAGTTTCCCAGAATATCCAGACTGTACATCAGCCCCTTTGGATAAGAGGAAAAGTCCGCTTCACGATAGCGGAATTCAAAATAATTAATTCCCGCTTCGACTGCCTTCTTATCAATTCCATTCTTAACAATATCGCCAAGTACCTGTCTGATCACAGATACGAATTCTTCTTTTTTGTCCGGATTGGAACCCTTTGCAATCACTGTAAAGTATGGCTGGAGAATACCGTCGTCATAGGAACCATAGACATCCTTGCCAACTTTTGCATCAAGGAGTGCCTGCTTCAGTGGTGCTCCCGGAGCACTTAACAACGCATAGTCCAGTACCTCAAATGCCATTGCCATCTGACTGTCCATAGCATTTCCTGCAACCATATTGTAGGAAAGATAAGTGTTATCTTCTTCACTCTCATTCTCGGCAACCGGATATTCCAGTTCCACGTCCCGGCATGCTTCAAATGCTTTCTGCTCCTGAATTGTGGAATCCACATCCAGATAATCGAAATTAGACAGATAATGCTCGTCAAGGAATGCCAGTTTCTCTTCCATATCCATGTTTCCGTACAGATAAATATAACTGTTGGATGGATGGTAATAAGTTCTGTGGAAATTCAGGAAATTCTCATAAGTAAGATCCGGAATATTCTTCGGATCACCGCCTGATTCACATCCATAAGTAGTATCTGGAAAAAGATGGTTCATAATCTCACGTTCCAGAACTTCATCCGGCGAAGAAAAAGCACCTTTCATCTCATTATATACAACACCATTATATGTCAGCGGTCCCTCCGGCTGTTCCAGATGATAATTCCAGCCTTCCTGACGGAAAATCTCTTCTCTTTTATAAATATTCGGGTAGAATACTGCATCCAGATAAACATGCATCAGATTCTGAAAATCCTGATCATTGCAGCTTGCTACAGGATAGCATGTTTTGTCCGGATAGGTCATTGCATTCAGAAATGTGTTCAGAGATCCTTTTACCAGTTCTACAAAAGGATCCTTAAGCGGAAATTCCTTAGATCCGCAGAGCACACTGTGCTCCAGGATATGCGCAACACCTGTACTGTCCTTAGGCGGTGTGCGGAATGCGATATTAAATACTTTATTCTCATCATCATTCTCAATGAGCATGACCCTTGCACCTGTTTTTTTGTGACGCAGAAGCCATCCCTTAGAATGAATGTCTGTCAGTTCCTCTTCTTTCACAACTTCATAAGCTGTCAGATTATCTTTGTTCATGTCTGCCTCCAGTTATTTTGTTTCAGTTAGATCAGTCAGATCCCGCCTTCTCCCGGAAAGTGGGCTTCGTAGGCTTCCTTCGCTGCTCTTGTGATAATATCAAGCTCTTCCTGCATATTGATATTACCCGGAAGTACAACCGCAGTCTCATATACGTCTTTCTGAAGCTTGTTCTTTATATTCTGCTCTCCTAACGGTACAATTCCGCATAATGTTGATCCGTAAGTCTTATCTTTCTCACAGATTTCCATATAAGTCTTGACCATATGGCAGCACTCTCTGTAAAGAAGTTCTCTGTGAAGTTCACTCTTCTCCTGGATTTCCTTGAATTTCATTTTTTCCAGGTTCTTAACGATTTCCCTGCGGGCACCTTTTGCCCCGAAAAATCTGCCACCGGCATCCTTGTTATATTCCATTGCCATCCAGAGTGCCAGATATCCGTCTGCACGCGTATTCGGACCTGCCTCTGACGGACCGCCGTAGCGGATCTCCCACAGTTCCTTTCGGATCGCATTTGCCTCTTCGTCCTCTCCTGCCGCAATAGACTGGTCAAGGAACATTTTTCTCTTCATAGGTTCATATTCTCTGTAATAGAGAGCAATTGTTGGTGTATCTGTCATGTTTTTATCCTCTCAGATTAGGGACAAAATATCTTTTGACCCTAATATCTTATTAGTCATTCAGCACAATTTATCCTCTCCGTTATCTACCGTAACCCGGCAGACACTTTCAAGCTCATTCCACCTGACAGATCAGACTTACTGTTCTTCATAAGTAAGCTCTGTCTCCGCAAGTGCCAGTGCCTCTTCGATAACCTGATCCATATCCATATAACGGTACATACCAAGTCTTCCGCCGAAAATCACATTCTTCTCCTCTAATGCACGACGCTCGTACTTGTCAAACAACTCGCTGTTCTTCGGATCATTTACCGGATAATACGGCTCTTTGCCCTTCTCCCATGCTGCAGGATACTCTCTGGTGATCACAGTTTTCGGCTGTGTACCAAATTCAAAATGCTTATGTTCGATAATTCTTGTGTACGGAACTTCATAGTCTGTATAATTGACAACTGCATTACCCTGATAGTTACCCATATCCAGGACTTCTGTCTCGAATCTTAAAGATCTGTATTCCAGCTCTCCATAGCAATAATCATAAAATTCATCGATCATACCTGTAAAGAGTATCTTGTCTGCCTGTGCAGTCAGCTCCTCTCTGTTTGCAAAGAAATCTGTATTCAGGCATACCTGTACACCTTCAAGAAGCTTTTTCACTATACGTGTGTAGCCACCTTTCGGAATTCCCTGATAAGGATCCTTAAAGTAGTTATTATCATAAGTATAACGCAAAGGCAGTCTTTTTATAATAAATGCCGGCAGATCTTTGCATTCTCTGCCCCACTGTTTCCTTGTATAGCCTTCTACAAGCTTCTCATATACGTCCTGACCTACCAGTGCAAGTGCCTGCTCCTCCAGATTCTTCGGATGTGTGATATGCATTCTTGCAATCTGTCCCTGAATCTTTGCCTTTGCTTCTGCAGGAGTGCGCACTCCCCAGAGCTGATGGAATGTATTCATATTGAACGGCAGATTATATAACTCATCTTTGTAAACTGCAATTGGTGAGTTCACGAAATGATTAAACTCTGCAAACTGATTAATATAATCCCATACCTGTTTTCTGGAAGTGTGGAAAATATGCGCACCATATCTGTGCACCTGTATTCCCTCTACTTCTTCTGTGTAAATATTTCCGCCAATGTGTTCTCTCTTATCGATCACAAGGCATGTTTTTCCCCGTCTTGTAGCCTCATGTGCAAATACTGCTCCAAAAAGGCCAGCTCCAACTATCAGATAATCATATTTCTTCATGTCCGACACCTTCTTCTTTTTATTTTTTGGAAATAACCAAACTCATTCCCCTCCGGGTCTTCCCTGTTTAAACGGATAAAGTTATCCGTTTTCGCTACTTATCAATAAAAAAGCAGTAACGCTTTTTTTGCGCTACTGCCATTATAACAAATTCATCCGAAAATGGATAGTCTTTCTATTTAATTCTTATTTTCTGCCTGCAACCTGATCAAATACATCTGTAATTTCTTTGGATGGTGCTTTTGTCGCAAGGCTGAAGATCACGATCATCACAAGACTCACTACAAATCCTACTGCCAGCGAATAAAGACCGGTATAAGTACCAAGTGTCTGTCCTGCAACAAGCGGGATGTAATCCCAGATAATAACTGTCAGACCACCGGAAACAATACCTGCAACTGCACCTGCCAGATTTGTTCTTCTCCAGAACAATGACATAACAACAGTCGGACCAAATGCAGCACCAAGACCTGCCCATGCATTAGATACCAGTCCCATGATACTGCTGTTCGGGTTCCAGGCAATAATAAATGCTACAACGGAAACTGCAATAACTGTAAATCTGGCAACTGTCAGAATCTCTTTAGAATCCGCATCTTTTTTAATAAACTGATGATATAAATCTTCAGATGCGGCAGAAGCTGTTACCAGAAGCTGTGAATCTGCAGTGGACATAATCGCTGCAAGAATTCCACAAAGGAAAATACCTCCAATAAACGGCAGTGCCAGATCTGACGAGAACAACTTATTGATCATCTCGATAAATACACTTTCTGATGAGGATGCACCATTCTCTCCCAGTACAGTCGGAAGCAGATATGCACGTCCGATAATACCAATAAAACATGCTGCTGTCAGAGAAAGGATATCCCATACGATTGCGATCACACTGGATTTCTTTAATTCCTGTTCATTCTTTACAGCCATAAAACGTGTCAGAATATGAGGCATACCACAGTATCCAAGTCCCCAGGCAAGCTGAGAAAAAATCTCAATGAATGTATATGGACGTTCTCCATTTTCAAAAGGATTCAGGAAAGCTGCTGCTCCGCCCGATGCACCGCTCTGTGTCAGAAGATCTGTCAGATTGCCGCTTAATGTAAAATAAGCTACCAGCGGAACAACCAGAAGACCGACTAACATCAATGTTCCCTGTACAAAGTCTGTTACGCATACTGCCATAAATCCGCCCATAAACGTATAGCATAAAATAACTGCTGCTCCTATTGCCAGTGCTACATGGTAATCAATTCCAAATACTGTGTTAAAAAGCTTACCGCCTGCTGCCAGTGCAGAAGCTGTATATACCAGGAAAAATATCACGATCACAATAGATGAAAGTAATAACAGAATTCTCTTCTTGTCCTGGAATCTGTTCTCAAAATATGCAGGAATCGTAAGAGAATTGTTAGCTGCGATCGTATATTTACGAAGTCTGTGTGAAATACAGACCCAGTTTAATACAGTTCCGATAAAAAGACCGACCGCGATCCAGATCTGTCCGGTTCCCAGTGAATAAATCGCCCCCGGAAGTCCCATCAACAGCCATCCACTCATATCCGACGCCTGTGCAGAAAGGGCAGCTACCCATGCATTCAATCCACGTCCACCCAGAAAATAATCCTCTGAACTGTTTGTTTTCTTCATATAGACCACACCGATGACTATCATAAACAACAGATAGACTACGAATGCGGACAATATGATCATTGTTGTACCACTCAAATTTACTCCTCCTTCTTATCCTTTAAATATTCACTTCGGATTTCTAAAGTTTTTCCATATAACAAAAACAACAGAAAAAAATAACCGCGTACTTTTACTATACCCGGTTACTTTATCACATTACCTTAGCATCGCGCAAGTGTATTTCTCATTTTTTGACAATTTTTTCTGAATTATATTTCTACACCAAAACATACAATTCTGTCAATCAGAAATTTATCTGTTCCTGATTTTTTAAATTCTTCCCGGCACGTCTGTGTTTTCCGTGAATTCTGTATCTGGCTTTGTCTTTTTTCAGATAAACATTCTTAATATAAGAAATCAAAACCTCTTCTCCACGGTCATCCAAAATACGCAGAAGTCCCTCCAGGTCTCTTTTGGTCTGAGGGTGGATAAACCAGAGTTTCTCTTTACCTTTCATGTAATATTCCAGAGGCTGATGCTGATCATACTTGTCACCAAGGTAGTTTCTGGAAGCACTGATCCTGTCCATCACCATCTCTGCGATATACTTACGCGGCATAGGCACGCCGTTGATAATATGTTCATCCCCCGGTACATAGTCCACCCAGTACTCAAAATGGTGCTTATTTCTACCTTTATGATGCAGCCAGGACTTAGACAGTCCCGTTTCTTCACGTTCAGCATTATTAGGGCTTCTGTCCCCCTGATAGTACCTGCATCCTACAAGAAATTCCACAGGTGCATATTTTGACAGATCATGAAGCAGTCCCTGTTTATATAACCCTGCCCGGAAGCAATAATGCATAACAAGCAGCTTATGTTTTGTTATAGTTTTAAAGTGCAGCCACGGATGCATCTTTTTTTTCCTCCTCTACCGCCAGCAGTACCACAATAGTACGTGGTGCAATCTCCAGTTTCTTATTGTATTTTTCTTCACTTTCGCTCAGAAAACCATTCTCTTTTACTGCACTGGTATCGATTACTTTTTTCCAGCGCTTATGTCCAAGATTCGGCAGAGCAAATTCCCGGGTCTCCCAGTGAAAATTGTACGCAATATAAATAGAGTCATCCTCACTGCCATCCGCTTTATTCGCATAAGCACCATAATACATGATTCCCAACAATCTGGAAGTATTATCTGAATTTAAATACCATGCCCGTTCTCCGTGAAGAGAAACATCCGGAAGCCCCTTGGTTTTATAATCTACACCGCGCATCTCATCCGGTACATGGAGAATCGGATGCTCCCTGCGAAAAGCAATGGCCTGCTTTACAAACTGAAGCATTTTCTCATTTTTCTTCAGACCTTTCCAGTCAATCCATCCAACCTGATTATCCTGGCAGTATGCATTATTATTACCATTCTGAGAATTGCAGATTTCATCTCCGCCATAAATCATCGGTACACCCTGGCTGAGCAGTATCATAAGAAATGCGTTGCGCAGCTGACGCTCCCTCATCTGACGGATCTGCATTTTTCTGCTTGGTCCCTCTACTCCACAGTTCCAGGAATAGTTATAACTGCTGCCATCCTGATTGTTCTCCTGATTTGCCTCATTATGCCTGTAATTATAAGTCACCATATCATTCAGAGTAAATCCATCCTGACATGCCATATAATTGATCACCGCATAAGCCCCCGGATTTCTTCTTGTCCTGTAGGCAGCAGCACCTACCATCTCCTCATCACTCTTTAAAAAGCAGCGCATATCCTGCAGAAATCCCGGATTATACTGTGCGATGCACTTTCCTGCAGGATCCTTTTTTCTGATGATCCGGTTCTCGTCAAAATCATGAAACATCAGTTTTGTATCACTCAGAATCCCGTCATGCATGAGCAGTTCCGTTGGAACGCCCTCTCCCAGCACATGAAATCCATCCACATGATAATAAAGTTTCCAGAACTGTAATGCCCGCAGTGTCACTACAGGATTGCACTCTCTTGGGAAGTACATTTCCATAATACAGGCGATTCCTGCCTGATGGAGCTTTTTAATCAATGTCTTAAATTCTTTTTCCGGATCATCTGTCGCACAGTAAGATCTCTTCGGCGCAAAATAATAACCAGGCATATAGCCCCAGAAATTCACACGGCCTTCCGCGCGTTTCTCAGAAACCATTCCCACAGCAACAGGATCACTGACTGTACCGCTCTCCATAAATTCATAAGCCGGCATCAGTTCAATCGTATTAATCCCCAATTTCTTCCAATACGGAATCATTTCTTCCAATGCCTGGAATGTCCCTTTCGCACCTTTGATACTCCGATTTACCTTTGTATAGCCTCTTACATGAAGTTTGTAGAGAATCATCTCATGATATGGAATCAGCGGATTTCTGTCATTTTCCCAGTCAAAGGCTTCATTTTTCAGAAATCCACATCTTATTTTGTGAGGATCATTGTCTGCTGCCGCACCAAAACGTTCTCTTCCCAGAATTCTGTATGCACAGGGATCTGTATATATCCTTCCATCTACTATGAAATTGTACTCATAATCCTCTGATTTAAAATCCGGAATGGAAAATGCATACATATTTCCTGTCCTATCCTCTTCTGTAAAAGGAATCTCCACAAAAGGTTTTCTTGCTCTCTTTTTGTAGAGAACCAGAGATGCACTGCTGCCCTCCGGGACTTCCAGTGCAAAATTACATCCATTCAAAAGCTTATTTGCACCAGGCACCAGAGCCAGCCCCTTTTCCGTTTTTATCTTTCTGCGCTCAGCCATCTCTTTGTCTCCTCCATATTTCATACTTGTCGCCCATCATATATTCATACACCGGACACTTCCAGCATCCATCTGTGAAAGCTCCGTATACACTGTTAATCCAATGCAATCTGAAGTTCTACCGGGCAGTGATCTGATCCCATGATATCAGAATGAATCTCCGCTCCTTCGAGTTTATCCTTCAGCTGCGGAGAAGTAATAAAATAGTCAATTCTCCATCCTGCATTCTTCTCTCTTGCCTTAAATCTGTAAGACCACCAGGAATATCTGCCTTCTGCATCAGGATAGAAATAACGGAATGTATCGATAAAGCCACTCTCCAGCACCTTATCAAAGCAGGCCCGTTCCTCATCCGTAAAACCGGCATTTTTTCGATTAGTCTTAGGATTTTTCAGATCAATTTCCTTATGTGCCACATTGAAATCCCCACAGCAGATCACAGGTTTACTCTCCTGCAATTTCAGCAGATATGCAAGGAAATCTTCTTCCCAGTGCATACGGTATTCCAGTCTGCGCAGCTCACTCTGGGAATTCGGGGTATAAACTGTCACCAGATAAAAATTCTCAAACTCCAGCGTAATCACACGTCCCTCTTTATCATGTTCCTCAATTCCCAGTCCGTATGCCACAGACAATGGCTCTTTCTTTGTAAAAACAGCAGTTCCTGAATAGCCACGTCTGTTGGCATAATTCCAGTACTGATGATATCCCGGAAGTTCCAGCTTTACCTGACCCTGCTGGCATTTTGTCTCCTGCAGGCAGAAAATATCTGCATCCATCGCTGCAAAACTCTCTTCAAATCCTTTGCCGATACAGGCGCGGATTCCATTTACATTCCATGAGATTAATTTCATATAAACTGATCTCCTCTGTATTCATTATTCTTTCATTATCTTTCACAATAACACTCTTTGTCTATTATAACACGTTTCTCCCCTGTAAAAAACATCTTTTTATCCCACCAGCAGCGAAGCCAAAGAGTTACTCAGCATTCTTGCATTATCCCCTTATTTCTGCTACAATATAACGATAGTCAAGCGGATATTTCCCATCCGCAGATAATACCCAAGAAAGAATGAGGAATATAAAATGAGTGACGAATTTACATTTGGCGGATGCAATCCAAGCGACTGCGCTTCCTGCGGCAGTGGATGCAATTCTAACAGTGGATGCGGTTCCGCTGAAGACCACAAAACTATTACACTTACCATGGAAGATGATACAGAGGTAGAATGTGCAGTACTTACTGTATTTCCTGTAGATGCCAAGGAATATATTGCTCTTCTGCCGCTGGATGAAAACGGACAGAATGAGAGCGGTGAAGTTTATCTTTATACTTTCGCACGTACAGAGAACGGAGATCCGATGCTTTCCAATATTGAAACTGATGAAGAGTACGCAAAAGCCGCTGTTGCTTTTGATACAGTTCTTCAGAACGCCAAGGATCATCTGGAAAAAATCGACTGATTCTCTCACCAGGAGACATATAAAGACATATAACCAGATATTTACGATGTCTGCTGTATAAAAAAATAAGAATCATCACTATTTTTTATAAAATGTGACGATTCTTATTTTTATATCTCAATTCCGTCAGAAACATTCTTTTCCGGTTGCATTCCGAGCGGATATTTACACTCCGTATTCGTTAATTATTCATAACCTAATATCTGCTTCGCAGTTTGATTAAATGTCATAAACACTGCGCACTTTCAAGCCATCCGGTATTCCACTAAGGATCTTTACTCTGCGTTCGCCTGCATTCATGTCAAAATAGTTATCCTCAAGAATCAAATCATCATTTTTATTCGTGATTTCCACACTTTTTGCATAAGCCTGCGCACTGACAATAATCTCGTCTCCTTCTGTTCTCACAGTCAGTTTCGGATCCTGATAACGGAAGTACTTCGGATAGGAAAAGATTACAGTTCCCTGAGATATGATCTGCTCATTTTCCCATGCCTCATAACTTACATACTCATTGAAACAGTCAATTTCAGGAAGTTCAACTTTATCCATCCATACGCTGGAAAGTGCCGGAACTTCTACCCACTGTTCTTCCTGACACAGTACTTCTGCCTTTGCATTACGCACTGCATATTTTACCAGAACCTTTCGCGGTTTCAGAGTCTCATTTGTCACATTCAGATGAATGGATTTCTCGAACTCAAAATGCTGGCGGTTCATATCCGCACCGACTGTCATCCAGCTCTGTTCCTCACAAGAAAGCATTACCGGTGCAAAGAATCTTTTTGCGTAATAATGGAGTGCTTTCCAGCGACCGTAATAGTCAATAGATGACCAGGAAATAACCGGCCAGCAGTCATTTAACTGCCAGTAAATAGCACCCATACAGCGGCCGCGGTTTCTGCGGTAATGTTCTACACCATAACGGATCCCATCTGCCTGAAGAAGCTGAGACGCATAAACAAAATCGCTGAAATTCTCAGGATAACGATATGCTGCCTGCATATACTTGGCTATTTTTCCATTACCTCCGTAATTTCTCTGATGTTTCTCCATCACATAAGAAAACGGATTCAGTTCCCTCGGATCATCTGTCACTGTCTCCAGTGTTTTCACAGACGGGAACGACTGAAAACCAAATTCAGAAGCATAACGGAAGAAATATTTCCGGTATTCTGCGAATGGCTTATTACCATGCCATACTTCCCAGTAATGTACATCTCCTCGGTTTGGATCATTCGGATCATCAAAAGAGCCGCCTGATGACGGGCTTGCAGGCCAGTAAAACGTATCCGGATCATACTCTCTGAGCACTTCCGGAATTATACGCTCATACATCAGCAGATAATCCCGCACTTCTGTGGGCTTTGTCACCCAGGTTCCCTCTTTTACAAACATTTCCATCTCATTATTACCACACCACAATGCAAGAGATGCATGATGGCGGAGACGTTTGATATTATCGATAAATTCCTGACGGATATTTGCCTCAAACTCCGGTGTCAGTTCATACACAGAACATGCAAACATAAAGTCCTGCCATACCATCAGTCCCAATTCATCACAGAGATCAAAGAACCAGTCCTCCGGATAATAACCGCCGCCCCAGACACGAACAGTATTAAAATTAGCTCTCTTACATTGAAGAAGTAATTCTCTGGTACGTTCTCTGGATGTTCTCTGCAGCAGATTATCCTCCGGAATATAATCAGCACCCATGGCAAATACCTGATGGCCATTTATCTCATGAGCAAAACTCTCGCCCCATTTATCTTTCTCAATATGCATAGTCAGCGTACGGAGACCTATTTTTCTGCACCAGGTATCTACAATCTTACCTCCTGATATCAGATCTACCTTAATTTCATACAATGGCTGTTCTCCCAGTCCGTTTGGCCACCAAAGCTGCGGATGATCAACCTCTATTTCATCCGGGCAGTCCTTCCATGTATTTTTGGTTCCGTCTGGTGATGTCACTGTAACTACATATTCCAGACTTTCTGTATCATTTTCTGTCTCATTCTCTTCATCATCGACAGTTTCCACATCTACTTCCGGAATTAACAGAACCCTGCCATTCTCATGTACCTGACGGATATAGACACTGTCCAGTCTGGCTGATTCAACTCCCATAAGTGTTACAGGACGGAAAATGCCACCATCCGGCAAGCATGCACCCCAGTCCCAACCGCTCATATAATGAGCTTTACGAAGATGCATAAATCCCTCAATTGTGTCATCATTTCCTCTGTTCTTATATTTTTGGAATGCCTCTGCCATAAATTTAAGCGGAGATCTGATAATGACACGAAGTACATTCTCACCATTCTCTAACAGCTCTCTTACAGGAAACTCCCAGACTCTGTGCATGTTGTCAGCTTTTCCCAGGCAGCATCCATTCAGATAAATATCTGCAATCGTATCAATCCCTTCAAATCTCAGGATTATTTCCTGACAATTTTCAAATTTTGCTCTTTCATAGGTAAATACTGTTCTGTATTCATAATCTTCTTCCATCAGCGCTTTCGCCTGATATTCATTATCCTCAAAGAATGGATCTGACATCTTTCCTGCCATAAAAAATGCCGCATAAATATCCCCCGGCACCTGGGCAGGAACCCAGTCCAATTTTCTTACATTACATAATTGCCAGTTTTCATGAAGCTGTAACTTTACCATTTTTTATCCCCCATAGTTCTTATATACTCTTCCACTTCAAGTGATTTATCATCTGCAATAGGTTTTATTTACCCTGTAATATTCTTTTTTCTCATACATACAACTCCTCTTCCAGATCATATATCTCTTTTTTCCACATTAAGCCAGAAGAAATACTGATCTTGGCGCTGTTCATTTTCGCTCTCAGCATCTCCTCAATTCAATAATCGAATGCTCGATACCATGAATTAGTTCAAGAATAATATACCACTCAAACGTCCCATAATCAACTACACCCCAAATATAAACTTTTGGTTATCAGTCACAGAATGAACGGTATCAAACTTTGGTTTTACTCTCATCATATATATGTTAGAATAAAATCAGATAACTATTAAATTAAAAGAGGTTATAACCGATGCCTAAAAAGAAATTTAATCTTCATACAATCTACATATCTGAGCGTCTGCAGGAATGTCTGATGCCGGTTTCTCATTCTGTACTTACCGTGGTGACTGCCCCTATGGGATATGGAAAAACAACTGCTGTCAACTGGTATCTCAACAGGCAGGGCAAATCTGAAAAAACTTTTATAATCCGTATCAGTATTTATTCTGATAATGTGTCAGTTTTCTGGCAGAGTGTTCAGAGAGCTTTTTCCTTCGCCGGACTTAATTTTCTGGATAACTATATCTGTCCTTCAGATACTGCCGGTGCCAGTCTTCTAGCTGATGAATTTTGTTATTCCCTGGGCAGTTCCGGAAACTACTATATCTTCATTGACGATTTTCATTTGCTGAAAGAAAACCGTGTTACAGATTTTATCTGTACTCTTTCAAACAGACTTCCCGAGAACGTGCACCTGATCATAGCGGGAAGAAACAACTTTCTAACAGGAAAAGAAATCGTGCGTCTTGGAAAAAAGCTGCACCGCATCGACACCCATGATCTGTGTCTGAACCGCCGAGAACTCTCTGTCTATACCCACCGCTGCGGTGCAGATCTGAATGAATCCCAGCTGAATGAACTCTTTCATTCCAGTGAGGGCTGGTTCTCAGCCGTCTATCTGAATCTCTGCACTTTTTCAGAGAACAGACAACTTGCAGACCATCATTCAGATATTTACGAAATGTTCTCTGCTGCTATGATCGCACCGCTTTCCAGGAAACAGCAGGAATTCCTGGCTGTTATGGGACTTGCAGATGAATTCTCCGTGGAAATGGCAGCTTTTGTCACAAAGAATCCTGAAACGGAACAGATTCTTGCATCCATGACCAGCCAGAATGCTTTCGTAAGTCGCCTTTCCGACGGTAACAGTTTCCGTTTTCATCATATGATGAAAGAATGTGCACAGCGTACTTTTTCCAAACTTTCCGTGGAAAAGCAGACCACTTACCGAAATCGTTATGGACAATGGTATGAAACCCACGGTCAGTTTCTCCAGGCACTCTCAGCTTATGAAAAAGTTCTTAATTATGATGCCGCACTTGCAGTGATCCAGAAGGATGCCGGGATACACCTTGCTTTCCTTTCACCGGAAAGAGTTCTCTCATTTCTTGATTCCTGCCCAAAAGAGCTCCAGAAAGACAGGCCTCTGGCACTTCTTGTCTTAATGCGCCGCATGTTTACCTGGCATCAGATTCCGAAAATGCTGGAACTAAAACAGCTTCTGGCAGATGCCATAGCTGAACATACAGATTTTTCTGAAGAAGAAAAAAATAATCTCTCCGGAGAATGCGATCTTATCATGAGCTTTCTGATGTACAACGACATCACCAGGATGAGTACTTTTCACCGCTGTGCAGGCGAAAAAATGTCCAGACCTGCAATCAGCATCCGCAATGAAGGAAGCTGGACTTTTGGTTCCCCCTCTGTACTGATGATGTTTCACCGCAAGTCCGGAACATTGGACGCAGAACTCACAGCCATGAATGATTGTATGCCCCACTACTACCGGATCACACAGGGACACGGGCAGGGTGCAGAGTTACTTATGAATGCAGAAGCAGCATTTTCGCAGGGGAATTTCTCCGATGCTCATATCCTTCTTGAACAGGCTTATTCTATAATCGCATCAAATGGTCAGCAGAATATTTCTCTCTGCTGTGATTTTCTGGCAGCAAGACTCTCCCTTTTTCAGGACACAGCCCTGCCTGTCGGAAATCCTGAAAAGAAACGCAGAAAACTTCTGTCTCTTCACAATATGATGTGGCTGAATATCTTTGACAGCACCTATGCTTATTACTATGCACTGACTGAAATGCCCGAGAAGATTCCTGCATTATTCAGAGATCATATGCTCTCCACTGTCAACTTCCTTGCTCCATGCAGACCTATGATGGAAATGATTGAAAATCAGGTCTTTCTTTCACAGAAAATGTACGCAAAAGTTATCGGCAGAAGTGAGAAACTTCTGGCAATATGTGAGGAAATGCATTATGCACTTGTGTCTCTCCACATTCAGATTCAGACCGCTGCTGCTTACGAAATGCTCGCTAAACATCATGATGCACGTTTACTTCTGCAGCAGGCACTGAAAAATGCTCTGCCTGATGGCTTTCTGATTCCTTTTGCAGAAAATTACAGATATCTGAAAAGTATGCTGAACAGTATGAATGCCATATCATCGGATCCGTTCATAAGCCGGATCATTTCCCTTGGCTCAGCTTATGAACAGTACTGCATCTGCCTGTCGAACCGCAGTTCTCAGCCTGAGATCCTTAAAGCCCTGAACAGCAGAGAAACAGAAATCGTCTGCCTGATCGTCGAACATCTGAGCAACCGCGAAATTGCTGAGAAACTTTTTCTCTCTGAAGGCACTATTAAACAGTATGTGAACCAGATTTATTCCAAACTGATGATCAGTGGCGATACACGTACCAAAAGAAAACAGCTGATAGAACTGATTTCTTCCATCGAACAGTAACATAACTTCTAACTAATGGTTAATAGACCTCTCCTTGTTTCGACCGTATACTGATATAAATATAATATTCGAGGCAGTACATCAGAAAGCTGATATACACAAAAATACTCAAAACAAGGAGGGATTACATAATGAAAAAGAAAAAATTTCTGGCTTTTACTCTATGCTCACTTCTAACCCTTACCAGTATTCAGACACCATGGGCATTCTCTGACGAAGCACCCGATGATCCTGCATTTTCAGACGGAATTACCTCTGATGAAACAGCATACGGCACAGACATTTCTGATATACCTGCTTCTGAAAATTCTTCTGACATTTTAGCACCTGATTTTTCTTCCGGCGAGAGCGATGATTCAAATATTTCTTCGGACAGAGGTTCCTTTCAGGCAGCCCCCGCACGCAAACCGTCCGAAAATTCCATTCCGATCACTGCTGACAGCGGATTTGCAGACTCTGTTTTCCGAAAATGGATTTCTGAAAACCTTGATACGGATCATGATGGACTTCTCTCTGACGAAGAAATCTCCGTATGCACAAAAATCACTATTCCTTCCATGTCAGTCGATTCTCTGGAAGGCATCGAATATTTTTATAACCTGGAGACCTTGGACTGTTCCGGCAATGAACTGCTGTTTCTCGATGTATCAGCCAACACAGTTCTGAAATCTCTGAACTGCTCCCACAACAATCTGCTCAATCTGGATCTCTCCTCCTGCAAAAAGCTGAAAAATCTTGACATTTCCTTTAACAGCTGCGGGAGCAACAGTTCCATCAGTCTTCCAAAACATCCTTCTGTGGAGAAACTGAACATCTCTTCTGTTGCGCTTGATGATTTTGATTTCTCCTGTTTTTCCAAGTTGAAAGAACTGGATTGCAGCAACTGTAATCTGCTCACCCTTAAACCTGCATCTATGCCATCACTTGAAAAGCTTATCTGTTCCGGGAATCTCCTGGATACCCTGAACTTAAGGCGCCTTTCCAGTTTAAAAGATCTGGACTGTTCTTCCAACAGCATACAGACTCTGAAACTGCCAAACACCGAAACACTGAATACCCTTTACTGCCAGAATAATCTTCTCACTAAATTGGATCTCTCCGGTTTTTCATCTCTGAAAAAGCTGAACTGTTCCGGAAATAAGCTATTGGAGCCTGATCTTCGCAGCTGTCCTCTCGAAGAACTGATCTGCAATGATAACGTGATCCGTACTCCCAGGGAATTCTATGATCTGTCTCAGTTTGCTTCACCCAAAGATATCACTGTAATAGAAAATGGTCTGATCGATACCTCTTACCAGCTGACCGCTATTAATAAATTAAATCCGGTAAAAATCCGCCGCAAATTTACCAGTGCCGGCACAGAACAATATGGCACACAGATTATTTACATTGGATATCTGCTTGAAAATGATTTCCAGTCCTCTGCACTGTTTCATCAAATGCAGGAGAAATATCCACTGACAGATGATCACATGCTGTCCCGCGAGTATCTGAAGGAAGTTTCCTCCCTTTCTTTTGACGAAGGTTTTCCGTTATTTCCTTCAGATCTGACCTATTTTACAGGACTGAAAAGTCTGAGATGTACAAATCTTCCTCAAATCACCGAACTGGATCTCAGCAGAAATCCAGAACTTACCGAACTGATTTGTATGGGTACAGGTATCCTTTCTCTGGACCTTACCTCCAACACCAGACTGGAATCTGTTCAGCTATGTAACAATAACCTTTCCTCATTAAATATAACCGGACTTACATCACTTATCAGCCTTGACTGCCGTTTTAATTCTCTGATCAGTGTTGATACCACAGGCTGCACTGTTCTGAAGGATACCCGGTTCTTCCCTCAGCATACATGCACAGTCAACGCTGATCAGGCAGGAAAAATTTCATTCGACCAGCTGGGAAATTTTCATCAGCAGCTGGATACACCGGCAGCGATCCTTGCGGGCAATGAACTGCTGTACACACCCGGAGATGACTTCTTTACTCTCTTACATCCCGCAGGAACCATGACGGAAGCATCTTTTTCCATCCTGGATACCAATACATGGGAGATTCTTGGAACCTGCCAGATGACCATAAACATTAAATCAGGAACTCCTGTCACTCCTGCAAAACCGACATTAGAGAAAATCAAATCCTCTCATAAGGTTACCATCACCTGGAAAAAAATAAAGAAGGTCAGTGGGTACCGTATTCTCCGCAAAGAAAAGAATAAATCAGGGGCTTCATGGAAAGCAATCGCAACAGTTTCCCCTTCCCGTACATCCTATACAGACAGCACCGGACTGATCAAAAAATCCTACCTCTATACCGTGCAGTCCTATACCTTCCAGAACGGTAAGAAAGTCTATAGTAAATATAACACCAAAGGCCTGACCGGTACAGCAAAGCTCAAACGCCCTACAGTTAAAAAGCCGAAAAAAGATGTTGTCATAAATCTTGTATGGGACGAAGTTCCAGGCGCCGACGGCTATCGTATTTACCGCCGCAAGAAGGGTACCTCCAAATGGACAAAACTGGAAGATATTGAATTTTCCGGGCTGTATTACACAGACGAAACTGCAGTTCCCAAAACAATCTACGATTATGCAGTCCGCCCATACCGTAAGCTTGGCAGTAAAATTTCTCTGGGTGATTACAGCTCCACCGGATACGTCTGCCAGACTGTAATTCCAAAGGTCAGCCTGACTTCTGTCATTGAACAGGATGGTGGTGTCACAGTGAAATGGAAACACCAGGTTTATGTCACCGGATACTTTATTTACCGTGCAGACAGTTCGAGCAGTAAATACTATAAAATTTCGAATATACCTAATAGTCCTGATGCAGAGAAATATTATAAATATTATGAGCCTGTGCCATTCGGCTCCGTAAATCCATTATATAAAGTTCGGGCATACATCCTTATCGGTAAGAAATATTACTACGGACCATATTCCAGATCCCTGGCTCTAAATCCGTACTCCGATAATCCCAACGCCCACGATTTTTCGGAATTCCACATGGGTTACCAGTTAAGCAACAGTTCTTCCTCCACAGGTTTTGACCGTAACTATGATGACGGTGGCAGTTTTTCCATGGCTGCCGCCTATCTTACACGCGGATCTGGTCCTGTATATGAATGGCAGGCTCCTTACGAAAATATCTCATCAGCATCATATGGCTCTTTCACACCTGCACTCAAAGTAAATGAAATCATTTTTATCCCTGAGCGAAAGAACGCCCTGGATAATCAGGCAATCAAGCAGGCAGTTATAGATTACGGTGCCGTATCCGCATCCTATCTTTCCGCTGATGAATATTACTCCAATGATCAGACTTCCTTCTATCTTCCCGACAACTACGACGCAGGAAGGGCACCTGCGGGTTCTGCTCCTGTCGTATCCACACAACATGCCATCGCTATTGTAGGATGGGATGATGATTATGCAAAAGAAAACTTTCCGGTCCAGCCGGCTGGCAACGGTGCCTTTCTCTGCAAAAACAGCTGGGGAAAAGATTTCGCGGACAATGGGTATTTTTATATTTCCTATTACGACGGTTTTCTGGGCATGCAGGAGTTCTCCATGGCATTCGGAAAGGTTTCTGATGATAAGACCTATAGCCGAATTTATCAGTACGACCCTTTAGGCGCTACCACTGCTTTCGGCTATAATGATGAGCTGTACTGTGCCAATGTTTTCCCTGAAAACGGACAAAAATTAGCCAGGAAAGAGCAGCTTGGTTCTGTCTCTTTCTATACCTATGATAATAATTATAACTATGAAATTTATATTGTTTCTTCCTTTAAAAATCAGAACTCCTTTCAGAAGCTTCCATCTCCTGCAGCTTCAGGAAACTGCCGCTATGCCGGATATCATACAGTAAATTTTGCCAAACCTGTAACTTTAAAAGCAGGCACCCGCTTTGCTGTGGTCATAAAATTATGGAGCAGTACAGGTGCAAAAACGTATTTCGAAGCCCCTCTGAACGGCACCAGTTCCCGGGCCACTGCTTCTGACGGAGAAAGTTATATCAGCCATCATGGGGATATATGGACAGATTTTAACACTTATCTGCCGAACACAAATGTCTGTATCAAAGCATTCACCAACGGTAAAATTACGGAAAATGTTCCTGCCGCCGGTTCAGACGGTAAAGATATTTCCAGTGAAATCTACTCCGCTGAGGAACTGAAAGAACGTGGATTTCTCCTTAATCCTGCTTATGAAGACGAAGGTTCAGATATGATTTCCTCTGTAACCACCGGAAATGCACCTTCAGCCTCTGCCGCAGCACTTCCTGCTGCCTATGACCTGCGTCAGAATGGCCGTGTATCCCCTGTAAAAAATCAGGGCAGTCAGGGGTTATGCTGGACATTCTCCACTTACGCTTCGCTTGAGAGCTTTCTTCTTTCATAGAATATAATGTTTGTTATTGTTCATGCTTCACTATTCCAAACCATATACCACAATACAGCACCTGTTTTGCTTGACATCCTCATTTATTCTGTGCACAATGAAAGAAGCAGAAACTATGATTGGAGCTTACAAAGATGAAAGAAAAGTTATATACCATTCCGCTTAATGACGCAGTAAATGCTGATGATGAATGTCCCTTCTGTTTTATTGAACGGGAACTGGAGCAGAATTCGCTGGATTTCGTGCTTGGAAACAGTTCTTCTTATATGGAAAGTGATATTCGAGATCAGACAGATAAAGCAGGATTCTGTAAAGTACATATGAAGAAGATGTTTGATTATGGGAATACACTTGGGAATGCGCTGATTCTTCAGACACATTATCATAAGCTTCGCGAAGAAATGGCAAGGCAATTTGGTTCTTTTACACCTGGAAAGTCTTCAATTCTGGGACGATTTCGCCGTTCAGATTCCCAAACAGAGAAGAATTCCATTGCAACATGGGCTGCTTCTAAAGACTGCAGCTGTTTTATCTGTCAGAATATTGAAGATACGTTTGCACGATATGTAGAGACTTTTTTCTGGTTATACCGACAGGACAATGAATTTAAGAACAAAATTCTGAACGGTAAGGGATTTTGTCTGCATCACTTTGGAGTTCTCTGCGACAATGCAGATAAATATCTGAATGATAAAGAAAAAGCTGAGTTTTATCCTGCTGTATTTAAGCTGATGGATGAGAACTTCCAGCGTATAGAAGAAGATCTGATATGGCTGTCAGATAAATTCGATTACAGAAATAAAGATGCAGACTGGAAAAATTCCAAAGATGCACTGCAGCGCGGGATGCAGAAACTTCGCAGCGGATATCCTGCAGATCCGATATATAAAGCTAAATAAATTTACTTATAACTGTAACTTAAAACAGTACCCCAAAATAAAAAATTCTCTCTTACTTCTAAGATCATGCTTATTTGTAAGAGAGAATTTTTTACAATAATTGAATCAAAATTTAACCAAATCAAACAAGTAGCGAAGCGGATGATTTTATCCGCTTGACAGTTAAAACTAACAACGAATGCAAAATAAATTTCTTAATAGTTAGCTTTAATACAAAATCACATCACAATACCATCAATTTCTACATCAGCGTCCACGTCCTGAGTATAGTCGATATCTTCATAGCGGAATCCGAACATATGGTAGAAATCTTCCCAGTAGCCGTCAATGTCACAATATTCCTTTACGGTATCTGTAGTAACTGCTTTCCAGCATTTCTTTACTTCTTCCTGAATCTCAGGTGTCAGTTCATAGTCATCCATTCGGATGAAGCCATTCTCATCTGTCTGAAAGCCTGTCGGGGTATAAAGTTTCTGAGTGAAAAGTCTGGCAATCTGCTGAATGCAGTTTTCGTGAGTTCCAGCTTTTTTCATTACTTTATAGAGGATTGCGAAATACAGTGGTACAACCGGGATTGCTGCGCTTGCCTGAGTTACAAGACCCTTATTTACTGAGATTACTGCACGGACATCCGGATGTGCGTGGTTGATTTCGGACATGGTTTTCTGTAAATGCTGTTTAGCAGTTCCGATGGTTCCATGGTAGTAAATTGGATAAGTAAGTTCCGGTCCGATATAAGAATATGCTACTGTAACTGCATTCTCAGTCAGAACATCCGCTGCTTTCAGCGCATCGATCCAGTCTGCCCAGTCTTCGCCGCCCATGACTTTTACTGTGCTTAAAACTTCTTCTTCCGTAGCTGGTCCTACAGTTTTCTCTGTGATCTCGTTGTTTCGCAGATCCAGACTCTTCTCTGTGAAAGCTTCACCTGTGGTCTTCAGACAGGAGGACCAGGTCTTTCCGTCAGCATCTGTACGTCTTGGCGCTGCCAGACTATAAACTACCAAATCTACTTTTCCCAGATCTTTTTTTATCAGTTCGATTGCTTTGTCTTTGATTTCTTTTGAAAAAGCATCTCCGTTAATGGTCTTGGCATAAGCACCTTTTTCTGCTGCCAGACGATGGAATTCTGCTGTGTTGTACCATCCCGGTGTTGCTGTTCTTTTGCCGTTTGCCTGGCGTTCAAACATGATTCCCAGTGTATCTGCACCGCAGTTTTCCAGAGCACAGATTCGAGATGCAAGACCATAGCCTGTGGAACATCCAATGATCAGTGCTTTCTTTGTTCCGTTTACTGTTCCCTGCTTACAGGCGTAAGCTGCCTGATTGCGTACACTTTCTGCGCATCCCTGTGGATGTGCGGTTGTGCAGATATATTCTCTTACTTTTGGTTCGATGATCATGACTTCTTCTCCTTGAGTTTATTTCTTTAACTAATATTGGGGGCTGATATTTTTATTAAAGATACTTCTGTCTTTAATAAAATATAGCTTTATTTAATTCTACGAATTGCAAATATTTTGAATCTCAAAATATTATAGCAGAGAAAAAGTAGAACGTAAAGTGAAAATATAGCTTTCCTTCTATGTTCTACCTTTTTTACACTCTGTTTTTGATTTCGTTTATGTTATTTGTGAAATATGTCTTTCATATTTCCTGTAACATTTCAGATATAATTGGATTCATCCGAACACTATACCTGTTTCTTATTATTTCGCAGTAGTGCTTCCGAATCCGCCATTACGGATTTCAGTAGCATCATCATCTACTGTGATTCCATACTCTACGAAAATTCCCTGCATGAATCCTGTATCAGCCGGGATAGTAAGCGTTTTGTTTTCGTTGGAATCGTTTGTAATCTTGGCAAAGATATGTCCTTCATTGTCTGAGTAGAAATAATCGCTGTCAATGATGCCGACGGTGTTGTTGAGCTGAAGACGATACTTAAATCCCAGACCACTTCTCGGGTAACATTTCAGTACCCATTCCGGCTGCATTTCTACCCGGATTCCTGTCGGGATCTTCACTGTTTCTCCTGGTTTCAGAGTAAATTCTGCAGGTGCAAAGAAATCATATCCTGCACTTCCTGCTGTTGCTCTCTTTGGCAGACAGATAGCTTCATATACTTTCTCTGCTTCTTCCTGAGACTGTGCAAAGGTATCGATCCAGTCTGCTGTGAAGCGTTCTTTACTTACTTTATGGAATTTTGCGATTCGTTTCATCTGTTTTTCCTCTCTTTTCATACATATACAAAACAGACAGTTCAGGTACACCTGAAGCATACTTGAACTGCCTGTACATTTTTTATTTATGCAATACGACTTTTCCTTCATGAAGAGTTTTGGGAACATCGATCACTCTCTGATTACTGGAACCTTTCCATTTCAGGGAAAGTTCCTTCTTATCTACCTCAAATTCACCGTCTACACAGACATCCAGGTAACGTACAATCTCTTCATGCCGAATTTCTTCCCAACAAAAACCTGTATAAAGCCAGATTGTCTTGCCCGGATATCTTTTTCTGATCTCCTTCGCAAAGGCTGTTACCTCAGTGATATTTGCCGGGTGCAGTGGATCTCCGCCAGAAAATGTGATTCCGCTTACGTAATCTTTATCCAGCTCTGTAAAAATCTCTTCTCGCTCTTTCTGAGTAAAAGGCAGTCCGCCGTTTGGATCCCAGGTGACAGGATTCTGGCACTCCGGACAGCAGTGATTACATCCCGCCACCCAGAGCACTACGCGAAGTCCGTCGCCATTAAGCATATCGTCCTTGGTAATATTGTGATATCTCATAATTTTTTACGCTTCTTCCGGTACATCCTTCATGCTGAAGCTGATTCTTCCCATCTTGTCTTTGCCAAGGCATACAACCTTAACTTTATCGCCAAGTGTGAGAACATCCTCAACACGGTTGATTCTTTCTTTACAGATCTTGGAAATGTGTACCATTCCCTCTTTGCCTGGTGCAAACTCAATGAAAGCACCAAACTCTTTAATGCTGACAACTTTACCAGTAAAGATCTGTCCTGCTTCGAAATCAGTTGCAATGATCTTAACCATGTTAGCTGCCTCATCCATGCTCTTCTGGTCTACGCCGCAGATAGATACAGCACCTTCATCTGTGATATCGATCTTAACGCCTGTACGCTCGATGATTGTGTTGATAGTCTTTCCTCTCTGACCTACAACATCACCGATCTTCTGAGGATCGATCTGAATCTGAATGATCTTCGGAGCATATTCACCTACAGTTGTACGTGGAGCTGCAATGCATTTCTCCATAACTTCTGTCAGGATATATTCTCTAGCTTCTTTTGTACGTCTGATTGCTTCTTCTACGATTGGTCTTGTCAGTCCGTGGATCTTGATATCCATCTGGATTGCTGTGATACCATCATGTGTTCCGGCTACCTTGAAGTCCATATCTCCGAAAAAGTCTTCAAGTCCCTGAATATCTGTCAGAACGATATAGTCATCATCTGTTTCGCCTGTTACCAGACCGCAGGAAATACCAGCTACCGGTTTCTTAATCGGTACACCTGCTGCCATCAGAGACATAGTAGATGCACAGATACTTGCCTGAGATGTAGAACCGTTGGATTCAAATGTCTCAGATACAGTACGGATCGCATATGGGAATTCCTCTTCGCTTGGAAGTACAGGAACCAGTGCTCTCTCAGCAAGTGCACCATGTCCGATCTCACGACGTCCCGGTCCTCTGGATGGTTTTGTCTCACCTACAGAGTAGGATGGGAAGTTATAGTGATGCATATATCTCTTTGTAGTTTCAAACTCATCAAGTCCATCAAGTCTCTGTGCTTCTGCAAGAGGAGCAAGAGTTGTAATTGTACAGATCTGTGTCTGTCCACGTGTGAACATAGCAGAACCATGTACTCTCGGGATGATGTCTGTCTCTGCTGCCAGAGGACGGATCTGTGTGATCGCACGGCCATCCGGACGTTTGTGATCTTTTAAGATCATCTTACGTACTGTCTTCTTCTGGTACTGATATACAGCTTCACCCAGAACTGCAAGCCATTCTTCATTGTCAGCAAAAGCTTCTTTCAGCTTCTCTGTTACCTGGCGGATGTTCTCTTCTCTTGTCTGTTTGTCGTCAGAGAATACTGCAACTTCCATTTCTTCCGGAGGTACGATTTCCTTGATCGCTGCGAAAAGCTCTTCCGGAACAGCGCATGATTCATAGCTGTGTTTCGGTTTGCCGCATTCTTCTACGATCTTATCGATAAATTTAATAATTTCCTGGTTTACTTCGTGAGCTTTGTAGATAGCTTCGATCATTTTGTCTTCCGGAACTTCTTTTGCACCGGCTTCGATCATGATTACTTTCTCTCTTGTAGAAGCTACTGTCAGCTGAAGCTCAGAAACATCCTTCTGTGCCAGTGTCGGGTTGATAATAAACTCACCATCGATCAGACCAACCTGTGTAGTTGCACATGGGCCGTCAAACGGGATATCGGAAATGCAGGTTGCGATAGAAGAACCAAGCATAGCCGGGATCTCCGGATTACACTCCGGATCAACAGACATAACCATGTTTACTAATGTTACATCATTTCTGTAATCCTTAGGGAACAGAGGACGCATCGGTCTGTCGATTACACGGGAAGTAAGAATTGCATGCTCACTTGCTTTTCCCTCTCTCTTATTAAATCCCCCAGGGATTTTGCCTACTGCATACATTTTCTCTTCATATTCAACGCTTAACGGGAAGAAATCAATTCCTTCTCTTGGCTCTTTAGATGCTGTTGCTGTAGATAAAACAGTAGTATCGCCATAATGCATTAATGCAGCACCGTTTGCCTGTTTTGCAACACGGTTGATATCTACTGTTAAGGTTCTTCCGGCTAATTCCATGGAATAACTTTTGTACATACGTTCATTCTCCTTTTTTTCATATTCTGGTTATTATTTTTTTCAAATCTTTCTGTAAATTTTTGCCTTCTCCCAGTCAGGACAGATATTCCTGTATCAGACGGCGATTTTCAAATTTACATGGTATTACAATGTCACATTAAAACAGGAGTCCGAAACAACTGAAAAAACTACTTTGTCAGCGAAAATCTATAAACTGGTTCGCTGCTTATCTATTATGAAAATAATCTTTTCAGTAGTCTCGGAAATAACTCCTGCTGCGTTTCATAGTTTCTGAATATGCATTACATACACATTAAAACAACAATTCCACTTGCATAAAAAGGGAGGCGGATGGAAATCCGCCCCCTTCCGCATACTAAAAGGCTATTATTTTCTTAAGCCTAATTTTTCAATCAGTGCACGGTATCTTTCGATGTCTGTTTTCTTCAGGTAAGCTAACAGTCCACGTCTCTGACCTACCATTTTCAGAAGACCACGTCTGGAGTGATGATCTTTATGGTTGCTCTGTAAATGCTCTGTAAGTTCCTGAATTCTTGCTGTAAGAACTGCTACCTGTACTTCCGGTGATCCTGTATCACCTTCAGTTCTTGCATATTCTTTCATGATTGCTGCTTTCTTTTCTTTTGAAATCATTGTGATTTCCTCCTGTATTCTATAATTATTATTGACTGACCGCCACACATTAAGAGATGGTCGGAGTGTCCAGTCCCTGAACATGGGCTAAATTCACCTTGGTTAGTATAGCACATTGCCTCTGGCGTGTAAACCTCTTTTTTCAATAATATTATACAAAATACTCATTCACCTTTTATTACAACCTTTACAATATAATTTCATTTCCAGATGCATAATCTATAGAATCAAATAGTGCATTTCCCTTATAATCCATAAATTCATCATAAATTAAATCCGATTCTGTTTCATCTTCATCAACCGAAGAGTCAACATACCCCGCCACCATTGTATTTTCATTAAATCCACCAATCCATCCTGTGGAATTATTTTTTACAAATGTATACAACAATTCTCCTTTTGAATCATATATCTGTTGTTCATCACTCGACTGTATTGAGATAACATCTGTACTTATTTTCATATTGTCTGCTCTTATTGGCTCTCCAATTTCTGTCATACTATTTATATCAATAAATCCTACATAACTCTGTTCATCTTCTCCCCCCATTGATACAACCAAGCTCTCATCCAATATCTTGTTTTCTAGTTTTCCTTCTTTGGTTTTGTTTGCATACTTTCCTGTATAGGATAAAAATTCTTGAGTCTCCATATTATACACATAAAGCGACCTTTGAGGATTATCATTATCTGAATCTGCTGCAAACAATATATATTTCTCAGACATATCATATACGTATATCCAATCCTCATATATATTATCTGGCAAAAGTACTTTCGTTCTTTTTCCTTCTTCATCGTATAATATAAAATATTGTTGTCCTTGTTCTGGATCATCATAAAATCCATCAAACAGCCATTTTCCTCTTACTTTTACAGAATCATCTTGTCCATAGGATTCTGCCCATTGATGAGTTTTGCTAAAATAATATTTTCGACTTACTTCTTCATGTCCATAATCGTACATAAACACACCATTTCCTAAATAATCTATAGTAATATTTTCTGCATCATCTTCGATTTCAGTCTCAACTTCACCATCAGGATTATAAAGTGTATATTTATAGCCCCAATTATCAAATCCTGATTCATCCGTCTCTACCCACGTATATCCCGCACCATAAGAAATATAATTTCCATCATATTTCGAAGCAACCTTCCCCTCTTTATCAATTGTGTATAATACGCTCCCATATTTATATTGAATATATCCATTATCAAAATCTTTTGGAAAAGGACATATATCATCTTCATATTTTGATAAAAAATAGAATTTCATTTTTCCTTTTTTGTCAATATATCCATAGTATTCTTTTTCATTCATATAAAACTGAACGCAAGCTAAATCCTGATTATATCCTCTAGCAGCACGTACAAAACAATTCTCATCTGTATTTTTATATGAACCATTACAGTAAAATGTATTTTTTACTATAACTTTTCTTCCGTTCATTGGATTTTCCATACTCATCTCTAAAGACCTATAACCTTTATCTGGAGTTAAAAACATATAAACCATTCCTGTTTGTCCACTTCCAACTATAGATGATGAAGAAAATAAATCATTTACAGATGTAGGTGCATAAAATTCCGTTCTAGGTTCTAATGTTTGCTGTTTATTTCCTTTTCCATCAATATAATATATAGCAACATTTAGGTCACTCAGATTAACAGACGTATTGGAATTATTTCTAACAGTTCCTTCAAAACCTGCTATAACCTTGCTTTTATCAGTTGTTCGCCATAACTCATATTCATTATTAGATGCAAATACCTTTGTAAAAGTAAAAGACAATCCATCTATTTCAAATGTTTCATTTAATTTATAAATACTTTTTTCAGTTTTCTCTTTCTTATTTTGAAAAATCTCATCTCTCTTTATACTATTTTCTTGTTGTGGCATTTCGTATCTCTTTATGCCACAACAAATCATCGCACCTAATAGGAAACAAACAAGTATACATATTTTAATCCTACTTTTTTTCACCAATTTCGTTCCACAGTTACCACAATATTTTGCATTATCACTATTTTCTTTTCCACATTTTCTACAAATCATTAGTCGTTCCCCCATGAATATATATTTTTTATATATATACTTTACAACTTTCAAAAAGCATTTCTAATTTTTCCAAAAAAGCATTTTGATCTGTTACATTTATTGGATATGCATCCACTACTGTTTCAGATTCGTTTTTTGAAAAAACAACCGCTATTGAGAAATCATCTTGGTAACTTAAAATCCAGATTGCATTTGAAACCGATGATTTATTTTTTACTTTCATCTCAATATGAAAAGCACCACTAAACGCAACTGCATTTGCATCTGAAATTTTTCCAATTATCGCTGGTATACATTTATTCAAAAGATCACTTTGCGCAAATTCACCATATTTTTCTATTTCACTTAATACATCATCTGTAAAATATTCATAACTATAAATTCTAGTTATTTTCCTGCTATCTATAGAATCATATTTTTCCGCAATATTACATATATCTGTCGGAAGTCCTAATTTGTGTGCTTTTTTCATTTGTTTTTCCAAATTTTCAACGATATTTTCCGCATAGATTTTCATATATTTTTCTCTATCAGATACTTTTATATTATTTTTATTACCTGTTACTGCTCCTAATATTGAACATATTCTATCTTCAATCAAATTATATTGGTATGAAAATGTATTTTCTCTCTGTACATATGTATATACTACATTTGCAACACTAATGATTAAAAATAAACATACTATACAAACCAAAACTTTCCATTTATGTTTTGGGGTAAATTTTTCAGAAGTTGTTTTCTTTATTTTTCTAGTAATTTTATTTCCACATTTTTCACAGAATGTAGAATCCTTTTCTATTTTCGTACCACAATAAGGACAATTCATTTACTTTTTTCTCCTTCATCCAAAACGCTTTTATTAATCTATGGTTTCTTGTAGTTCGCCATATATTTTCCATTCATCATTGTTGCGCTTTAAAATCACATTATAACTTTGCAATTTATTATCTTTATTATCCTTTTCAGTTATAGAAAATTTAGTCCACACATATTCTCCTGTAGCAGTCCCATCATTTATTAACTCATCTGACGGCATTCCCAGATCATTCGTGGCTATCATAAGTACATATTCTGAATTTAATCGGGTATATTCTTCAATATCTATTTCCAGATTTTCTTTGAAATTTTGCTTCAACTCCTGATAATCTTTTTCCATTAAACCCTCACCTGCCGATTCTATTATCCCTATATAAGCCGCATTTAATATCTCTTCTTTGCTAATAAAATGACAACTAGGTAAAAATTTTACTTCGTACATTTGATCAGTTTCTGTTAAACATAAACTATATGTATCATCCTCTACTGAATACCATAAATAACTCACGTAAGGTATTTCAGAGTTTGGGATTGGATTGATATATTTTTCATTATATTCTCCATATATCTCTTGCAAGCTATTCTTTATTTCGTTTATATCTCCCTTTTCCGGTAAACACATCCAAAATGGGTCTGACAATACCCCATCTTGCATTTCTTCATGTCCTATATAATACGAATATACTGTATACCATTCTCCTGGTAAACCTTCAAATTTTTTATATAATCGATGAAATTCTGAATCTCCCTTTCCTAACAAACTAATCTCTTCTGAAAAACCTTCTTCCAATTCCCCATAATACTTTCCACTATACTGTAAATAACTAAAAAAATCTGGTTGTTTCTTATTATTCTTTGCAAATACTATATCAGTATCCAAACATATAATCAGACTTAGTATAACAACACATACCATCACAACATTTTTATTCAATTTATCTCTTTTTATATTTTTCATTAACATTATCCTCCAATTGTTTTTAGCCCAAGCCAATATGGCTCTGCACTTCCAGCTTCACAAAATTTTCCCATCTCACCAAAATATTCAACAAAAAACACTGGTTCTTCAAAATCTTGTACAATCCCATCTGGACCTATGTAACGAATACATTTATTTTCATCCTCTGAATCTATATAATATCTATATTCTTCACTTCCTTGATAAACAAAAACAAATACCAATGTATTATTTTCATAATAAAATTCAGCCGAATATCCTTCTGGCAATAAATAATCAGAGTTATTACATGTGCCATTTATAGATACTATTTTTTTTAGACTGTCTTCATCATAATAAATCTCCAGCCCCTCTTGGCTTCTATCTGCTCTAAACAATTCTAAGTTTTCTTGAGTACTGTAATATACATCTCGGATATGTTGAATTTTTTCTTCCAGAGAGTTAGCATACGTTGCTTCTGTCGATTCTGAAATTGGCATTTCCGTCGACATTGGGGTTGGTGTTTCTGTCGGACTCGGGGTTGGTGTTTCTGTCGGACTCGGGGTTGGTGTTTCTGTCGGACTCGGGGTTGGTGTTTCTTCTGGAGTTGATATTGGCGTCTCTGTTTCGCTCAGTGTTGGTGCTTCTGCTGAATTTGGTATTGGTATCTCTGTTGAGCTTGTTGTTACTGATTCTGCTGTATTAAATATCTTTTTTTCGTCTTGTTCAAGATACTCATTTAAAAAAGTCTCAATATTTTGGTTGCTTTCCAGTTCACTCTTCTCCCCTGCTAAGCTCGGAACATTTTTGTAACATTGATTATTAGTTAAATACATTCCTAACAGCAAACATACTATAATAATTACTATAAATCCACATATAATCATTTTCTTTCGTCTTTTTATTTTAACTGGTTTCCCACATTTTTCACAAAATTTGGAATGCTTTTCTATTTTTGCTTTACAATGCGGACATTTCATTTTTTATCACCTCAATAATTATCCACAAATCACAATACGCTATTAAACTCGTTTTATATCTATTGTGCCAACAAGTTGATTTCTCGAACAATCTTGCGTCTAAATTTCTTATTTCCGCGTTGTCGTCGGTCGCCGTAGACACCGCTACGCATCCTTCTTTCTCCTTGAAATAAAAAAATTTATCCTGCAAGATTGTTTCAAGAATCAACTTGTCGGCACATTAGTAATTTTCTATTTTATTTCCACATTTAGTACAAAAAATATTACCTGGTTCCAATGGTTCGCCACATTTACTGCAGATCAATGTGTTATCAGATTCTGGATTAACATTCTCATCTGATGTTTTTAATTTCAATCCGCAATTACTACAATAGATCATTGCTGATTTTATTTTTGCTCCACATCTCGGACAACTATTTCCTGCATTTAATGCTTTAATCTGAATGTTACATACCTCTATCGCTTCCTTAAGTTCCGAAATCTGTGTCATCTGCTTCTCTACCTCAGTAATGGGATTTTCTCTATATGCTTCATAAATCAAATATCCAATTTCACTATATAACTCTGTTATTTTAGTTTCTGACTCAGTAATCGCTATATTTAATTTTGTAAGTTCCGACATATCCTTTGCCCTCTGTACTGTTGAATAACTTGCTTTTGAAATCTTTCCTTTTACTCCATCTAAAAATGCCATAGCTTTATCCTCCCTTTCAATTAGCATTCATATTTCAGTCCAATATTGTCTGTCTTCTGCATTTCTTTGTTACTCCACATATTGTCAACACCAACTGCTAATTTTTTACTTTTTCCATTTTCATACAAATATAAATCTTTATTTGTTCGATATAAAATTACAGATTTGTCACATCGAATGCAATCCACTATTTCTTTTCCTATTTGTTCTTTCTCTCCATTTTCATCAATCAACGTAAGTTCATACCCCCTATTCTCTTCATAATCTGCATATGTCAAAATACTTTTATCTTCATACATATAACTTAGACTACATATAACATCTCGAGCAATACATTGGCTTATCCCATTGACATAGGAATAAATATCACAATATGTAAAATCATCTTTTGTATATTCATCCTCTATGTAATATACTTCCGTTTCATTTGCTCCTTGAATTTTTCCACAATCTGTAATTGTCTCAAATTGTGTAACCCGTCCGTTTTTAATTGTTGCAGCCATAACTTTATTTTCACAACTTATAATCATATCTGTATTCGTCACATACATCTGAGGATATTTTGAAAAATCTATACCATATATCATTTTCATGGCACTGCCTGTTATATTTATTAACTTCCCATTTTCTTCCGATATTGCACAAATGCTCATACTGTTTTCTAAAATATCATCTGTAATATCATCAATGTTCATTTCTTCAAAATCATATTGAGAAATATCAACTTTTTTAATATTTTTCATATCCATATATAAAATTGCATTTCCCATATCAGTTACCCCTACTGTACATTCATTCAGTAGCTCTTTCTTTCCATTTTTATACGTATACAGCGACTTAAATTCCTCTGCATCATATTCAAGTATTTCAATTAAGTCACCCTTTAATGTTTCTAGTTCCTCTGTGTCCCCTCTGCTATCTATTATCATAGCATTTGCCAATTCTTGTACATCCATATCCACTGTCTCTGTACAATACACCTTCCCTTTATACGGTGTATACATATCTTTAATCATTGTACCCAGTTTTTCCTCCGGTTTATCAAATCCCGTAACATACACTTCCCATTCTTCCCTATCGTTATCATATTCTCCATAAAATATCTCATCAAAATCTGTAATGTCGTAAACAGTATTATAGTTTTCCGCCAATTGTATATGATTATCAATTTCGTTAAGTTTTACCCCATACAAAGTAAGCCCCACATCATATGTACCTGTTTCATAGGCAATTCTATTTTCATCTTCTGTATGATAAAATTTATTAATAGATTTTTCTATTCTCTGCGTCTCTTTTCCATCATATAAATACAAATCTGCTTTTCCATTCAGATATACTACATTATCTTCAGAAGCGAGAAAGAAACCCGGTCGAACATTAGTATCTATCAGTTCTGAATACTTTTCATTTCGCTCATCATTCTTTCCTAATTTTTTATATTCACATCTATATAGATTTCCTGTACCTACTGAACTATCATATTTAGTCAAATAATATATATATTTATCATCTGGAGAAAACTGTAAAAAGTCAGAACCATTATCACTATTCGGGACTTTAACAGCACTTTTCTTATTTTCTGTAAGAACTTCATATCGTCCATCTCTTAACCAAATATACACTTGTCCACTATTAGAGCGATTTAAATTCCAGACACTTGTCACAGCAATTATAGCTACTACCATTACAGCTACTAAAACTTTTTCTTTTTTATATTTTTTTCTTGGTTTTTTTGAAATATCTGCCCCGCATTTTCCACAATATCTAATTTCATCTGACCATACGCTTCCACAAACCTGACATTTTTTCATCAGCATATCCTCCTTCATTTTTCCTGATATCTGCATAATAAATAATGCAAACTTAATATAAAATTTTTATGTGCTAGATATTCTTCTATTTTTATCCATCTATAGTACCCAATATTTTTTCTATTTTCATAGGTTTTACCCCCCAGATTAAGTCTATATTGCTTGCTATTTTCAAATTTTTTCCGTTCATATATACCCATAAATCTGAATCTGCTAAATATAAAATAGATGAGTCATTACACCTGATATAACTACTAATCTCATCTCCGATTTTACTTTGTTTTCCGTCTTCATCAATCAATGTAAGCTCATACCCTCTACCATCTTCATAGTCAGTATATGCCAAAATACTTTTATTTTCGTACATGTTAATGGTGCTATAAATCACATTTTGAACTATACATTTACTGGTTCCATTCGCATATATATATAAATCACAGTATGAGATTTTATTATTAGTGTATTCATTTGTAATATAGTATATAGCCGATGTATCTGCACTTCTTATTTTTCCGCTATCTGTAAGCGTCTGGAAATTATCAATTTTCCCATTATGAATATCCGCTATCATAATTGTTTCATTGCAGCACAATACTGCATTATCATCTGTTACATATATTTCCGAATATTCCTCTCCCAGCTCGTCCATTTCATATATCGCATTTCCTGTTATATTTATTATCTGACCTGTCTTTTTTGATACTACATAAAAGCTATTCTCAACTATATGTCTTAACATAATTTCCAAAGAATCTTCTTCATATTTCGCAATATCAATAGGTTCAATATTATCTATTGCAACATATAAGATTGCTTCACCCATATTCTGTGCTTTTAAAATCGCTCTTGAAAGTATTTTACTTTCTCCATTTTTATACAAATTTAATGTTTTAATTTCATCTATTCCATAATACATCCTTAAATATTTTTTTACCTTTTCTAAATCATCTGTATCGCCTCTGCTATCTATTACTATGGAATCAACAATATCGTCGATATTCACATCGGCTTTTGTTGAATAAAACATTGTATCATTATCTATAGCATGCATATTCTGAATTCTTTCTCCCAATTCTTCCGATGCTTTTTTTAATCCTGTCACATATATTCTGCCATTTCCTTCATCGTCATCTATAGAATAGAATATCTCATCAAAATCTGTTATTTGATAAAGATACGTATATTCTGTTGCAAGTTGTATTTTGTCGCCAATATTATTTAACTCAACTCCAAATAATGTATATCCATCCCAGTAAGAGCCTTTTTCATAAACAATCTTACTCAAATCATCGGTATAATAAACTCTGCTAACAGACTGATCAATTACCTCAGAACTTTTTCCATTATAAAAATACAAATCTGCATTTTTATCTCTATAAATAACATTATCATTCTCCACATACGCATAATCTGCCATAACGTCTGAATCAATTAATTCACAATATTTTTTATTTTTAGATGAGTTTCTTTTTAGCTTTCTATATTCACACCTATACAAATCCCCTGTCTCCTCGGAATCATCATATCTTGCAAGGAAAAGTATATATTTCCCATCCAAAGAAAATTTTAACAACTGTGACGTTTTTCCTTGTATAAGCTCAGACGGTATGTCAATCAATTTTTTCTTTTTCAAATCCGACAATATTTGTAATTTTTCCCCTGACAAACATATATATACATCATCCTGTTCCCATCCTTTTCTAAAAAAAAGGCCGGTTGCTGTACTTCCCACAATTATAATTATAAAAACATACAACCATAACTTTTTAGATTTAACTAAACTTTTTCCTTTTAACTCAGTTCCACATATTCCACAAAATTTAACTTCATCTGGCCACACTTTCCCGCATTTTGGACATTTTCCCATTTTTACCTCTCCTTCCCAATAAACATTTCAATATATCTACTTTCTATATTTTAGTACAAATATTTACTAAATACAATAATAAAGATGTTTCCTATGATACATTCTATTCATAAAAGTAATATTACACATTCCACTTATTACGCTTCTGCAAAAAAATTTACAATTAATTACAACTAGTATTTCAAAAAATATATAAAATAAGGAGGGAATTGCTTGAATTATGTACAACGCATCCGTGATCTCCGCGAAGATACCGACCGTACCCAAACACAAATTGCAGAATTTTTGGGCACCTCCCAAACTATGTATGCTCGTTATGAACGAGGTGCAAACGAAATGCCAATTCGTCATCTAATTGCGTTATGTCAATATTACCAAGTTTCGGCTGATTATATTCTTGGATTCACCGATGTCAAAAAGCCTCTTCCCTCTTCTGAAATTTATAGTCATAAAAAATAAGGTTGACAGTTATTTTTATTCAAAACTAACTGTCAACCTTATTTTTTATGACTATTTATTACCCTATTTAAAATATTCTTTTCCCTTACCAGCATCCCTCTCTAACTGTGCCTTCAATGCCTCCAGTGAAGAGAACTTCTGCTCCGGTCTGAGGAATTTTTTGAAGTCTACCTTGCAGTATTCTCCATACAGATCTTCATTGCAGTCAAAGAGGTATGTCTCCACACCGATAAACTTCTCACCACCCACTGTAGGCTTATGTCCCACATTGGTGATTCCCTGGTAGCTTTTGTCTTTGAAATGGGAAACTGTAATGTAAACGCCATTTGGCGGCATCAGTTTTTCCACAGGAGGGATCAGGTTCGTAGTCGGGAGCAGATATTTATGTCCCATTCCACGTCCGTGTTCAACAATCCCCTCTACTGAGAAGTCCGTTCCCATAAGGTAATGAAATTTCTCCATATTCCCTCTGTTCAGCTCTTCTCTGACAAAGGTACTGCTGATTTTACGGCGTCCGTCCATTTCTTTTGGCAGAACCTCCGTATGAAATCCATATTTCTTTCCGAACTCTTTAAGCATGGCAGGAGTTCCTTTCCGCTCATAGCCAAAGCGGAAATCCTCTCCAACTGCCACATAGGAAACCTGCAGGTCTCCTATCAGTATTTCTTTTATAAAATTCTCTGCTTTCATGTGCCGTATTTTCTCTGTGAGCGGACATTCCAACAGTATATCCACTCCCATTTCTTCCAATATACGGCATCTCTCTTCCTTTGTGAGGATTGTTCTTGAGGCAGTTCCAAGCGCAAGTACAACCGCCTGTGCACCTTCCTGTTTCTGCTCAATAATTTTCTCAACCAGTTTCTGATGTCCGCGGTGTATGCCGTCAAACTTCCCAAGTGTTACCGCACTGTGTGAAATTCTGGGAAAATCATTCTCAATCCTTAAATATTCCATCATGTCTCCTAAAACATTTTTACAGGGAAATACCTGTTTCTTTTCTCGTCCCACTGGTAAACTCCGGCAAAACTGCCTTCACTGCTGCACATACGTATCCATCCGTTTTTCTCCTGTGCATTGACCAGTGCCTGTACAAGAGGATTTCCATTAGCCAGAAGTCTGTCCCCTTCTTTTGTACAGCATACCCTTGGATACTCTGCAAGGATTTCCTCAATACCAAGGATTTTGCTCTCTATAGTTCCTTCCTGCACTGCTTCTTCTGTCTGCGCCAGAGTAATGGCATCATCCAGTGTAAATCTGCCCACTTTTGTCCGCAAAAGACTTTCCATGGCAGCTCCACAGCCCAACTTTTCCCCTATATCATGGCACAGAGTACGGATATAGGTTCCCTTGCTGCAGGTCACACGAAAACGCACCAGCGGAAAACTGATATCCAGAATTTCTATTTCATAAAAATGTACAGGTCTTGGTTTACGCTCTACAGTCTTGCCCTCTCTGGCAAGTTCATAGAGTTTCTTTCCATTGACCTTCAGCGCTGAATACATTGGCGGCACCTGCATATAGTCTCCCACAAAAGAACTGACTACTGTGCAAAGCTCTTCTTCTGTAACGGAAAGCTCTGTAGTCTGTGAGAGAACAGTTCCGCTCATATCCTGGGTATCCGTAACAACGCCCAGATGCATCACTGCCTCATAGGTTTTCTCTTTATCTGTGATCATATCCACCAGACGGGTTGCTTTTCCCAGAGCCACCGGGAGCACTCCTTCTGCATCCGGATCAAGAGTTCCGGTATGTCCGATTTTCTTCATATGAAGAATTCCCCGAAGCTTTGCCACCACATCATGGGAAGTGAATCCTTTTTCCTTACGGATTACAATTACTCCATCCATCAGACTTCCTGCTCCTGAAACTGTTTGCAGATCTGTTCTGTCACATTGTTGATCACATCATACACAGAACCCTGAAGATCACATCCGGCTGCTCTCATATGACCGCCGCCGCCAAAATATACTGCAATCTTGCTTACATCCACATTTCCGTTGGAACGCAGGGAAACTTTGAAAGACTGAGTTTCCACTTCATAGATAAACATGGCAACTTCCACTCCTGCTGTAAGACGGAGCTGGCTGACGATACCATCCAGATCCTTGCCATCCACACCATAGAACTCCATGTCCCTTTTTTTAAGATATCCGATAATACATTTTCCATCCAGAAGCAGGATGCTCTCTGCAAGAACACGTCCCATTACCTGATTCTGCACATAAGTTTTCTGATAAAAGGATTCGTCAATGATCTTACTGAAATTAAATCCTGTCTTCATCAGTTCCCCTGCAATACGCATGGTCTCCGGTGAAGTTGAGGAGTACTGAAATACCCCTGTATCATGAACCATTCCCGTATAGATCGGCACTGCAATGGTGCGGACCACTTTCTCAGGATCCAAAAGCCCATAGAGAACTTCACAGGCAGAGCTTACCTCTCCCCTGATATGATTCACCTGTGCAAATCCGGAGTTACTGATATGATGGTCAATACATGCTGTTCTTTTTGCCGTATCAAAGTATGGACCTGCAATGGCAAGTCTGTCTCTTGCACTTACATCACAGGTAACAAAAAGGTCATACTCTTTGTCACCGTCCAGCTCTGTTTTAATCTCATCCATACAGTCAATATGTCCGAAAACAGGTTTGGGATTATCCAGGTACACATCTGCCTGAATTTCCGGATAATAGGTTTTTACATATAAATATAACGCCATACAGGAACCAACGCAGTCACCATCCGGACGGATATGTCCGCCGATTCCCATTGTTTTCACACCTTCCAGTATTTCCGCAATATTTTCCATGTTCTCATCCTCTTTTAATTCTCTTCCTGCTCCTCATCCTGTCTGTGGGAGTTATTGTCTTTCTTAGTAACATCATCAATAAGCTTTGACATATTTACACCATACTCAATAGATTCGTCCAGGATAAAACGGATCTCCGGTGTATTTCTCAGGTTTAAATTACGCGCAAGCTGGCGTCTGATGTAGCCTTCTGCACTGTTCAGACCTTTGATCGTCGCTTCCTTTGCTTCTTTTTCACCCAGCACACTGATATATGCTCTGCAGGTTTTCAGATCAGGAGCCACTTCTACAGCCATGACAGAAGTCATCGGATGAATACGCGGGTCCTTGATCTCGTTACGGATAATGGTGCTGAGTTCCTTCTGGACTTCCCCATTGATCCGGGTATTCTTAATACTGTTTTTTCTCATTTTAAGTTTTACTCCTATATATCCAGCAATTCTGTCAAATACTGTGAGCAATCCGGATCATCAACTGTCCCGGTCACATTATTTTCTGAATTACTACAATCAAGTCAAGGTGCGCACCACACTGTACCTGACACTATGAACCGCGCACCTTACCTTTATAAACCATTACTATCTCGGTACTTCTACCATGATATAAGCTTCTACTTTATCTTCTTCTTTCACATCGTTAAATCCGTCAAATACAAGACCACATTCGTATCCTGCCTTAACTTCCTTAACATCGTCCTTGAATCTCTTCAGAGATGCAAGCTCACCTTCAAATACCTGCTCTCCTTCTCTGGAAATACGAACCTTACAGTTTCTCTGGAAGATACCATCCAGGATGTAGCTTCCTGCAATAGTTCCAACGCCGGATGCCTTGAAAAGCTGACGTACTTCTGCATGACCGATAACTTTCTCCTCAAATACAGGATCAAGCATACCCTTCATAGCAGCTTCTACATCTTCGATTGCCTGATAGATGACTCTGTACAGACGAAGATCTACGCCTTCCTGCTCAGCAAGCTGTTTTGCTGTTGCATCAGGACGAACATTAAATCCGATGATGATCGCATTAGATGTAGCTGCAAGACTTACGTCGGATTCATTGACAGCACCAACACCACCGTGAATTACTTTTACAACAACTTCTTCGTTGGAAAGCTTGGTTAAGCTCTGTTTTACGGCTTCTACAGATCCCTGTACATCCGCTTTGACGATGATCGGCAGCTCTTTCAGATCGCTTGCCTGAATCTGATCAAAGAGGTTATCCAGAGACAGTTTACCCTTAGTTTCTTCAAGAAGACGATTCTTGTTCTCAGATACAAATGCACCTGCGAAGTTCTTCGCTTCTTTATCGCTCTCAAATGAAAGGAGGATCTCACCTGCATTTGGAACATCGCCAAGTCCGAGAATCTCTACCGGAGTAGACGGACCAGCTTCTTTGATTCTGCGTCCCTTATCGTCCATCATGGCACGGACTTTACCGTTGCATGCTCCTGCTGCGATAAAGTCTCCTACATGAAGAGTACCTTTCTGAACAAGGATGGTAGCAACCGGACCTTTACCTTTGTCAAGCTGCGCCTCGATTACAAGACCTCTTGCTTCACGATTCGGGTTTGCTTTGAGTTCACAAACTTCTGCTGTAAGAAGGATCATCTCAAGAAGAGTATCGATTCCTTCTCCTGTGTGTGCAGATACAGGAACGAAGATTGTGCTTCCACCCCAGTCTTCCGGAATGAGTTCATACTCAGAAAGTTCCTGTTTTACACGTTCAATGTTTGCACTTGGTTTATCAATTTTGTTGATAGCAACGATGATCTCAACACCTGCAGCCTTTGCATGGCTGATAGCCTCTACTGTCTGAGGCATAACACCATCATCTGCTGCTACGACCAGAACTGCGATATCTGTGGAGTTTGCACCACGCATACGCATAGCTGTGAAAGCTTCATGTCCAGGTGTATCCAGGAATGTGATCTTCTGACCGTTGACTTCTACTACAGAAGCACCGATATGCTGTGTGATACCGCCGGCCTCACCGCGTGTTACGTTTGTCTTACGGATTGCATCCAGAAGAGATGTTTTACCGTGGTCAACGTGACCCATAACACAGACTACAGGTGGTCTCGGAACCATATCTTTCTCGTCTTCTTCATCCTCTTTGAGGAGTTCTTCGATGACGTCTACTTTCTCTTCCAGTTCTGCGATGATATCGTAATCCAGAGCGATCTCCTGTGCTTTTTCAAAGTCGATCTCATGGTTTACAGTAACCATCATGCCTTCCATGAAAAGTTTCTTAACGATCACTGACGGCTGCATTTTCATTGCTTCTGCCAGTTCACGGATTGTCATCTTCTCCGGAAGTGTGATTTCTTTAACCTCAGGTTTCTTTTCTTCCTGTTTTGGCTGTGGAGTTGGTTTCTGCAGAGCTTTCGGGATTCTGGAATTCTTATTAAATCCACCCTGATTTGGTCTGCGTCCGCCGCCCTGACTCTTATCGAAATCTTTCTTCTTATTCTTATTCTCTCTGTCACGCTCTCTCTTGCTGTCTTTAGAAGTCTTAGTCAGTTCTGGTGCAAATACCATATCGTCATTCTTTCTGGTATTCTGACGCTGTCCCTGACGACCCTGACCGCCGCCAAAGCGTCCTTCACCTCTGTTTCCATCCGGACGGCCCTGACCGTTACCCTGTGGTCTGCCTCCCTGACGGTTATCGCCCTGAGATCTTCCCTGACCGAAACGTCCACCCTGGCGGTTTCCGTCTCCCTGGAATCTGCCGCCCTGGCGTCCCTGGCCATCACCCTGGGATCTTCCCTGGCCGCCGAAACGTCCACCCTGACGATTTCCATCGCCCTGTGGTCTTCCGCCCTGGCGTCCCTGACCGTCACCCTGGGATCTTCCCTGGCCGCCAAAGCGTCCGCCCTGACGATTTCCATCGCCCTGAGCTCTGCCTTCGCCCTGTGGTCTTCCCTGACGGTTTCCGTCTCCCTGCGGTCTTCTGTTGCCTGCTCCGGAGCGGTCCCCGTTATTTCTTCTTGGTCTGTCACCATCTGTTCTTGAATTGTCAGAAGCTCTTCCTTCTGCATTTCTTGGTGAACCTGTTCTCTCGCCTTCGGCTCTTACAGGTTTCTTTCTTGTTGTTTTTCCTCCGTCACTTGCATTCTGTGCATGGTAAACGCGGATAATATTTTTTTTCTTTTTAGGTGCTTCAGTTTTATCTCCTTCAGATTTTGCTGTTACAACCTTTTCTTCTGTCTTGGGAGTATCCAATTTCGCAATATGCTCCTTTCCCCTGTTATTATTTGAAAATCTATTTTTTACTGCCGAAATCAGAGGCTCATCCACCATACTCATATGGCTCTTGACATCAACGCCTCTGGATTTCAGAAACTCAATTACTTCTTTGTTCTGTCGTCCAAGCTCTCTGGCCAGCTCATGTACCCTTAATTTAGACAATCGCTATACCTCCTTCATGATTGCTTTCGCAAAGTTCTCATCCTGGACAGCCAGACAGGCGCGGTACTCCTTTCCCATTGCTCTGCCTAAACTCTCTTTATCTGAGAGGAAGTAGATCGGAACTTCATAAAAACTGCACATGTTCCGAAATTTCTTCTTTGTATTCTCGGAGGCATCCTCAGCTACGATCACCAGCAGTCCTTTTCCGGTCTTAACAGATTTCTCTGTGGAAAATTCTCCGCTTACAGTCTTACCTGCTTTGGTAGCCAGCCCTATCAGCGACAGTACTTTGTTATTTTTCAATATCTTCCAGCTCCTTCTTAAGTCGTTCATATACCTCATCCGGAACTGCAGTCTTCAGAGAACGCTCAAGTCCATGATTCTTGATCGCTTTGTCCAGACAGTCTCTGGAAAAGCACAGATACGCGCCTCTGCCGTTCTTCTTACCGGTAGTATCAAGCACAATCTCATCTTCAGTGGTCTTAAGAACTCTGATCATTTCTTTCTTGCTCTTCATTTCCCTGCATCCGGTACACTGGCGCATAGGAATCTTATTCTTCTGACTCTTCATCTACAGGAACCTCTTCTGCTGCATCTTCCTCTGTTTCGATTTCGTCTGCAGCATCATCAGCTGTGAGTTCTTCAGAAACAGTCTCTTCTGTTTCCTCTGCTTCATCATCATAATCATAGAAATCACCGGACTCTCTTGCCTGAGTCTCACTCTTGATATCAATTTTAAAGCCTGTCAGTCTTGCTGCAAGACGTGCGTTCTGTCCTTCTTTACCGATTGCAAGAGAAAGCTGATAATCAGGAACAACTACTAAAGCTGTCTTCTCATCAGGATCTGCCATAACTGCAATAACTTTTGCAGGACTTAATGCATTCTCGATCAGGATTGCCGGATTCTCATCCCAGTTAATGATGTCAATCTTCTCACCGCGAAGTTCCTCAACTACTGCATTAACACGGGCACCGTTCATACCTACACATGCGCCTACTGCATCTACGTCCGGATCATTGCTCCATACAGCGATCTTTGTACGGGAACCTGCCTCACGCGCAATACTCTTGATTTCTACAGTTCCGTCCTTAACCTCTGCAACTTCTGATTCGAAGAGACGTTTTACAAGGCCCGGATGAGTTCTGGATACCAGGATTCGTGGTCCTTTCGGAGTATCTTTAACTTCAAGGATATATACTTTGATTCTCTCAGTCGGCTCAAAAGTTTCACCCTTCACCTGTTCGTTCTCACTTAATACTGCATCTGCCTTACCAAGGTTGATGCTTACATTCTTGCCCATCACACGCTGTACAATACCGGTTACTACTTCTTTCTCTTTTCCGTAGTATTCATCAAACAGTACCTTACGTTCTTCCTCGCGGATTTTCTGCAGAATGACGTTCTTTGCATTCTGTGTTGCAATACGTCCGAATTCCTTGGACTGGATCGGGACCTGTACCATGCCGCCGATCTCAGCTCTGGATGTGATCTTTAATGCATCTGCAAGAGAAATCTCCATTGCAGGATCCTCTACATATTCTACGATGTTTCTGTCGGCATACACTGCGAAATCACATGTTTCCGGATTGATGGTCACATGTACGTTGTCAGCTTTACCAAAATGGTTCTTGCAAGCCTGGATCAGAGACTGCTCGATTGCTTCAAGCAGTGTATCTTTGCTGATATTTTTTTCCTTTTCAAGGATATCCAGCGCCTCCATTAACTCTCTGTTCATTTTTTTCTTATCCTCCCGAATTTATCAACTAAAACTCTATTGCGAGGCGTATCAGGGCTGTGTCTTTCTTATCAAAAACACGCTCGGTTCCATCCTCATCGATTGTCACACTGTTACTATCATATGCGGTTAAAACCCCGCAGAACTCTTTTTGTTTCTCGATTGGCCGGTAGGTACGGATCTCCACCAGTTTTCCCAAGTTTCTCTCAAAGTCTTTGTCTTTCTTCAGCGGTCTGTCCAGTCCCGGAGAACTGATCTCCATAATATAACTGTCCTCGATGAAGTCATTCTCATCCAGCTTATCACTGAATGCTCTGCTGACTACTTCGCAGTCATTTACTGTAATTCCGCCTGGCTTATCAATATATCCTCTCAGATACCAGTTGCCAGCTTCCTTAACGTATTCTACATCAACCAATTCAAAACTGTTCTGCTCTACGATCGGTGCCAGAAGTTCCTCTGCGCGCTTTTCATATTCTTCCCGTCTGCTCATTTTCCCACCTGCCTTTCTATGCAACAAATAAGAGTGGGCTCACGCCCACTCCCATGTTTACAAGTTCTAATTTAGCTGTATTGTAACACCAATTCTTTACAATTGCAAGGCTTTTCCTGCAAAAACCTTGATTTTACTGGATTTGTTGCTTTTTAAGACAATTCCCAGCTGTATTATATACGTGGTTTTGTTCCTTTACTATCTCGTTTAGACAGCTTCACTTTATTGAGAATATACGGTTTATCATGATAAGTTATGGTATATTCCTGACGGCTCTCCAGAAGATACGCATGATCCAGCTTATCTCCTTCTGCAAGCTTCATACCTCTCACTCCGATGGATGTCTTCTTCATAGAAGATATATCCTGTTTCTGGAATCTTAGGAAATATCCACCTTCACTCTGGAGGACAACCTGTTCCATCTCATCTGCAGCACCTACGAAAATAAGCGAATCTTCTTCTCCCAGTTTTGTAGATACGATAGTTCTCTTCGCCACATCAAATTCAGCGCCGCTTACCAGTTTGCACATAGAAGCTGCTGTAACAAACAGAAGCGTATTCGCTTTTACAGATGCAAGAGGAGCCACATAAAGCATACGCTCCTGTGAACTGTCATAATTGCTGAGGTTATCTGCAGGTGTTCCTTTATCTCTGAAACGTACCAGCGGAATATCTGCCACTTTGATGCTATGCATCTTTCCATTGTCTGTAAAAATGCAGATTTTATCTGTATTCATGCAGTTGAACACATATTTGTTCTCTGCATTGGCAGCTTCCTTATTTCTCTCATAGGCAGATTTGTCGATAATTCTCATGTATCCGAAACGGTCCATCAGGAATGTAACTTCCATCTCTTCCATCTTCTTCTCTTCGTACACAACTTCCTCTGCATTCTCGATCACTGTACGGCGTTTGGTTCCGTATTCTTTCTTGATCTGATCCAGATCTTTCATGATTACTTCTGCCATAGAATCATAATTATTCAAAATATCCTCATACAGTGCAATATTCTTCATTGTCTCTGCATAGTCTGCCTGAAGTGCTTCAATCTCCAGACCAATCAGCTTGTACAGACGCATATCCAAAATTGCTGCTGCCTGCTTCTCTGAGAAGCGTAGCTTCTGCGCAGCTTTCTCACTGGCTTTGCTCTTGAACCTGATTCCTTCTGTCACACCGTCGACCAGACATTTCTTTACCTGTTCTCTGTTTTTACTTCCTCGCAGAATCTCGATGATCAGGTCGATCACGTCGCATGCCTTGATGAGGCCTTCCTGGATTTCTTTCTTCTCCTGCTCTTTGTTCAGAAGTGTGGTGTACTTTCTGGTTGTAACATCAAATACGAAATCTACATGATGCTCGATCACCTGCTTCAGACTCAGGGTCTCCGGTCTGCCGTCTGCAACTGCAAGCATATTCACCCCAAAAGTATCTTCCAGCTTTGTCTTCTTATAGAGCATATTTGTAAGATTCTCCACATCTGCATCACGCTTCAGATCGAGAACAATACGAATTCCTTCTTTGGATGACTGATTGGAAATATCTACAATATCCGTTGTCTTCTTACTCTCCACAAGAGATGCGATATCATTCAGAAATTTTCCGATATTTGCACCGATCATGGTATACGGAATCTCCGTAATCACAAGCTGCTGCCTGCCGCCTTTGAGTTTCACTGTCTCTACTTTACCTCTGACACGAAGCTTGCCTGTTCCTGTTTCATAGATTTTGAGCAGGTCATCTTTATTTACTACCAGACCGCCTGTCGGGAAATCCGGTCCTTTGAGATAGCGCATCAGACCTTTGACACTGATATCATTGTTCTTCATATATGCTTTTACTGCATCTACCACCTCTCCCAGATTATGAGGCGGAATACTGGTTGCCATACCAACTGCGATACCGTCTGCTCCGTTTACAAGCAAGTTGGGAATCCTGACAGGAAGTACCACCGGCTCTTTCTCTGTCTCGTCAAAGTTCGGCATAAAATCTACTACATTCTTATCCAGGTCCTCAAGAAAAACATCCTGTGTCAGTTTCTCAAGTCTGGCTTCTGTATATCGCATGGCAGCTGCACCGTCGCCCTCGATGGAACCGAAGTTTCCATGTCCGTCGACCAGTGTTTTGCCTTTCTTGAAATCCTGAGCCATCACTACAAGTGCTTCGTAAATAGAGCTGTCACCATGCGGATGATATTTACCCATGGTATCACCCACGATACGGGCACATTTTCTGTATGGTCTGTCATAACGGATGCCCAGTTCATACATATCATACAGTGTTCTTCTCTGTACAGGCTTCAATCCGTCACGCACATCCGGCAGGGCTCTGGAGATAATAACACTCATGGCATAATCGATATAGGATTTCTGCATAACCTCCGCATAATCGGTAGGGATTACATTCTCCTGTTTTGTTTCCATTTATCTCTTTCCTCCATTTCAGACAGAAAAAATTCTATCACTTCTCTGTCTCTATATTACTAAAGCAGCATCAGATATCCAGTTCTGCATCCTGTGCATGCTCATAGATAAATTTCTTTCTCGGCGGGACATCGCTTCCCATCAGAATCTCTGTTACACTGGATGCAAGTCTCGCATCCTCGATTTCCACACGTTTCATCATTCGGGTCTCCGGATTCAGTGTAGTTTCCCAGAGCTGTTCTGCATCCATTTCGCCCAGACCCTTGTATCTCTGTAAGGTAAAGCTTCCCGGTTTGTGGGAACGTCTGTATTTCTCAAGTGCCTTGTCATCATACAGGTATTCCTCCTGTCCTTTCTTCGGCATAACTTTATATAACGGCGGCATAGCGATGTACACATGTCCCTCTGTGATCAGATCCGGCATGAAACGGTAAAATAAAGTAAGGAGCAGTGTAGAGATATGTGCTCCATCCACGTCAGCATCGGCCATGATCACGATCTTGTCATACCGAAGCTTTGTAATATCAAAATCATTTCCGTATCCTTCAGAGAATCCACATCCAAATGCGTTGATCATAGTCTTGATTTCTGCATTGGCAAGTACTTTGTCAATGGTTGCCTTCTCTACGTTCAGGATCTTACCCCTGATCGGCAGAATCGCCTGGTAATTACGGTTACGGGCAGTCTTGGCAGAACCTCCCGCAGAATCACCCTCTACAATAAAAATCTCACACTGAGATGGATCTTTCTTCTCGCAGTTTGCCAACTTTCCGTTTGAGTCAAAAGAATATTTCTGCTTAGTCAGAAGATTAGTCTTGGCTCTCTCTTCCGTTTTACGGATCTTGGCAGCTTTCTCTGCGCAGGAAAGAATTGTCTTGAGAGTTTCCAGATTACGGTCAAAATAGAGTACCATCTGTTCTCCCACAACTTTACCTGTTGCACGGGATGCATCCTGGTTGTCCAGTTTTGTCTTGGTCTGTCCCTCGAATCGTGGTTCCGGATGCTTGATGGAAACAACTGCAGTCATTCCGTTACGGATATCTGCACCTGTAAAGTTCGGGTCTTTATCTTTAAGAACACCGATTTCTCTGGCATAAGTATTCATAACTGTAGTAAATGTAGTCTTGAATCCTGTCAGATGAGTGCCGCCCTCTGCATTGTAAATGTTATTACAGAAGCCCAGTACATTTTCACGGAACTCATTAGTAAACTGAAATGCCGCTTCTACCTGAATGCCGTCTGCTTCACCTTTCAGATAAACCGGCTCATGCAGAACTTCTGCACTATGATTCAGATCCTTAATAAATCCGATAATCCCATCCGGCTCATGATACGTAATATCCTCAACTTCTGCCCCTCTCTTATCCTCGAAATGAATAGTCAGTTCCGGATTCAGATATGCAGTCTCATGAAGCCTGCTCTTTACCTCTGTTGCTGAGAATCTGGTCTTCTCAAATATCTCCGGATCCGGCAGAAAGTTAATGCTGGTTCCAGTCTGTCTGGTTCTTCCCAGTTTCGGCAAAAGTCCCTCTTCCAGTTCAAGTGTTGGAATTCCTCTCTCATAATGGTCATGATGAACATATCCATCGCGGCTGATTTTGATATCAAGATATGTAGACAGAGCATTAACAACAGAAGATCCTACTCCATGAAGTCCTCCACTTGTCTTGTAGGCAGAATTGTCAAATTTACCGCCTGCATGGAGAGTTGTAAATACCAGACGTTCAGCTGATACTCCTTTCTCATGCATGTCTACCGGGATTCCTCGTCCGTTATCTGTTACTGTGCAGGAACCATCTTTCTCAAGAACTACGTGGATCAGACTGCAGTATCCAGCCAGATGTTCATCCACTGCATTGTCTACAATTTCATAGATCAGATGATTGAGTCCCTTTCGTGAAACACTTCCGATGTACATTCCGGGGCGCTTACGAACTGCCTCAAGACCTTCCAGGACAGAGATACTCCCTGCATCATAGGTGTTTTTCTTTGCCATGTCTGTTACATTTCCTTTCTTTCTATAATTTGTGCACTTTATCTTCAGATTTATTTGAACGCCTGTCAGTCAGGAATACTGACAAGTATTTATTCCGAACATTTGTTCTTTTATTATATCCGCAATCTGACATTATTTCAAGTACACATTTACAAAATAAAAATAGTGAAATCTGACATTGCTGAACAGTTATTCGGTTATGAACAAATAGCAATTGCGGATGATTTTATCCGTTTGATATAAAATCCGAAAAAAAAATGATCAGAACTTAATCTGATCATCTTTTCATTAGTTCTCACTATTTAATAGCAGCCAGTACGGGAATCGAACCCGTGTTTTCGCCGTGAGAGGGCGACGTCTTAACCCCTTGACCAACTGGCCATTTGTTTATCTGTCGTTTGCTCTTCGCTGTCGACTTGTTTAATATACACCATCTTTTTCTAAAATGCAAGCACTTTTTTAAAAAAATTTCAATTTTTTTATTTTTCTCGAATTTTTCATGCAAAATGCCCGTATTTATGAGGTCTTCGCATAAAAAAGAAGTCCCCTGCTTTTTCTTTTTGCGCTCACAATCAAAGTCAGAGAACTTCCCTTATGAAATAAAATGAATTATTTTTCAAAAATCTCTCGAATCTTCTTATCCAATGCCACCGCCAGTTCTTTATGCCCCTGCGCAGTCAGATGCATATGATCAATATCATTTGGCGCCGCCTTTACCACTTCATTAGCATCCAGATAATAGCATCCAAACTGTCCCGCAATACGTTCATATTCTGCTGCAAGTCCCCGGGATTTCTCTGCACATCCATTTCCCATGGTTCCTGCTACATTTGAATTCTCATACTCCTTGCCGATGTTCTGCGGTGTTACGATCAGAATCTGTGGTTTGCCGTCTCTCCAGCAGTCTGTGGTTGCGATCGCTTTCTTTACCAGTCGGATCATTCCCAGACCAATAGCCGGTGCGCCTGCACTGAAACGTTCTTTTGTATCATTTGTTCCAAGCATGATCACCAGTAAATCTACCGGTTCATGACTCATAAGACATGGATAAAGATAATCCAGTCCGGAAAGGCCCTCGAAAACGGGATCTCTGAAAGAAGTTGTTCTTCCGGAAAGACCCTCTTCCAGGATCAGGTAATCCTCTCCCAGAGATTTCTGAAGCAGGCAGGTCCATCTCTCGTTTTCATCAAAACGACCATCATTCATGGCACAATAACCGTGTGTGTTTGAATCTCCAAAGCATACAATGTGTTTCTTCATGATTTATTTCCTCCTCTTTCAAAACATATGACCAGGATCATACGACTCTGATCTTTTCATAAATTATCAATACAAACACTACAATCCCGGCAGGAAATCACTGCTGTCCGTTCTTGGGCTCCAGTCTCTCTTTCTCATCTGCCAGGATCTTCATGCAAAACCAGGCAGATGTCTTTCATCTGCCTGATTTTCTTTCTGTTATATTCTATAAATCTTTTGTATCCGCAATTGCTTTCTTGATATCTTTGTAAAGTTCAACCAGTTTCGGATCGTCTGTAGCTACAGGCAGGAACGGAAGTCTTGGATCTCCCATCGGGCATCCGTCCAGAGTGATGATTCCTTTTACTGCACCATGCATAGAAGCAAAGGAGCATAAACGATAGATCAGAGGAGTTACGATTGCCTGTACTCCGGCAGCTTTGTCCCATTCGTCTCTTTTGATCAGCTCATCCATCTTCATGTAAAGTTCCGGCATTGCACCGTATGTACCACCAATTCCGGCATCCGCACCCATGATGCGTCCTGCTACGAACTGCTCGTCCGGACCATTGAATACAATGAAATCTTTGCCGCCTGCCAGTTTGAAACGAAGTACATCCTGTGCAGGATCAGAGGAGCATTTCACACCGGCTACTCTGTCATTCTCCAGCATTCTGTTAAACAGATTCATGGACAGATTAAATCCTGTCAGCTGCGGGATATTGTAGATAAAGAATGGAAGATCTGCTGCTTTGGTGATTTCGGTCCAGTGCTGATAAACGCTCTCTTCACTTGGACGATAATATACGCATGGAACTGCAGAGATCGCAGCTGCACCGATCTTCTCTGCATGCTCTGCCAGAATACAGGAATGTCTGGTATCTGCACATCCTACATGGACGATGATATTCATATCCTGTCCCACTTCATTCACAACAGTTTCTGCTACAAGTTTGCGCTCCTCTGTATCAAGCAGGAAACCTTCACCTGTACTTCCGCAGACATACATCTGCTTTACACCTTTATCTCTGAAATAACGTGAAACCGCTTTTACTGCTTCCACATCCACACTGCCATCTTTGGCAAAAGGAGTATTTAAAGCTACTGTAACGTGTTTAAATTTCTCAATATTATATTTGGACATAATCTCTGCCTCCCTTATATATTACTAACTGCAGCTCATACCGCAGTCTTAATTACTGTCCACCCTATGTCCGGCAACACGCCATGCAGGATAAATATTACCAGTGAACAGTTCCAGTCTTTTTCTCTTATTTAACCCTTAACAGCACCCATAGTGATTCCCTTGGTAAAGTATTTCTGGAAAATCAGGAATACAACGATGATCGGAACTGCTGCCAGAGATGCACCTGCCATGATCAGACCAAAGTCTGTGGCGTTTTCTGCCTGAAGTTTCGCGATACCAAGTGAGATTGTCAGATTATCTGTGCTGCTGAGCATGATCAACTGCATGAAGTAGTCATTCCATGAATTGATAAACGTAAATATCGCCAATGCTCCGATGCCAGGTTTGATCATCGGAAGTGCGATCTGTGAAAAAGTTTTCCACTCGCTGGCGCCGTCGATCCTGGCAGCCTCCATCATCTCACCTGGAATACCTTCCGCAAACTGCTTGATCAGGAATACACCGAACGGCCATCCAACTGTAGGGAAAATAACCGCCCAGATTGTATTGTACATCTTCAGTGAAGACATTTCACGTAATAACGGGATCAGGATAACCTGTTTCGGAAGAGCCATCGCACATACGATCAGTGAAAACAGGATCGTACGTCCGATAAATCTCTTCTTTGCAAGCGCATATCCTGCCATAGCTGCCGTAAAACAGGTCAGAAGCATTGCCACCACTGCCATGAATACAGTATTTAAAAGCCAACGGATCGCAGCCGGTACCTCAGGTCCTGCCAGAGAAAGGCTTGTGAACGGAAGATGGATTTCCCAGAGCGGGGCTACCTGTCTGCTGAACAGCTTCTGATAGTTCGCAGTTACCCATTCACTTGGCCACCATTCCGGAGTAGGTGCATTGATAGCAGCACCTGTTTTAAAGGATCCTGTAATAATCCAGTAAAGAGGAAATGCAAAACTGATCGCAAGCAGAGTGATCACGATAATAGAAAATGTTTTGTACGCTTTTGTTCGTGTTGCAGTATTTTTCTTCATATGCTTTTCCTCCTTTCTCAGTCTGTCTTAGCCATCTTAAACTGAATACCGGAGAGGATCGCGATCGCAATTGCAAGGATAACACCCATTGCATTGCCATATCCATAACGGTACAGTTTAAATGCATTATAATAGATGTAATACATAATGGTATCTGTGCTGTGGTTTGGTCCGCCACTTGTCAGCAGCTGTATCAGTGCAAAACACTGGAAACTGTTGATTGTTGTGATAACCAGAATATAAAGAGTTGTTGGCATGATCTGCGGCCATTTGATCTTCCAGAAACACTGGAATTTCGTTGCACCGTCTACTTCTGCTGCTTCTACGAGACTCTGGTCTACGTTATTCAGCGCAGATACATACAGAACGATCGGCTGTCCTACAGAGGTCGTAAGCAGGATGAGAATGATACATCCAAGTGCATATCTCTCATCACCAAGCCAGTTGATATTCTGTTTCAGTAAGCCTGTCGTCTTTCCAACGTAGTTAAAGATTCCGTAGTAATTGTTGAACATCCATTTCCATACAACAGTAACAGCTACAGAGCCGGTTACTACAGGAAGATAAAAAATACAACGGAAAATTGAACAGAAAGGTTCTTTCAGATCATAGATAACAGAACTTACCCACAAAGAAAAAATACATACAACAGGAACAGAAACCACTACGATAATAATGGTATTTACTAATGCTCCAAGAAAAATATTGTCCTGAAACAGCTCTTTGTAATTTCCAAGTCCGACAAAAATATCTGCGCGGTTCATAGTGGAATCAAAAAAGCTGGTAATTACGCACTGAATCATCGGATAGATTACAAATCCAAGAAAGAAGATCAGACTCGGGATCATAAAGGCATAGCCCGCGATCGTTTCTCTGCGTACCAGTGCTCTTGATGTACTGTTTTTACCTGACACCGGAAATTCCTCCTTTTATTTTTATATCAAATATTTTCATAAAGAATGCCCTTCCCACCATATATGCAGGAAGGGCACATAAAGGTTACTGTTCTCTTTATTTTCAGTAACACTTAAAGTTTCTCAATACTACTGTGCTGCTGCAGCGTTTGCAGTTGTTGTAAACTCTTCTACTGCTGTCTTCACATCAGTACCGGAACCGATCTGCTGAAGCATATTCCACCATGCTGTACGAGCTTCTGCCCATCCGCCAACTACCTGATAATAGTCGCCCATGTATGGAATGAATGCAGAGTATTCTGTCATCAGTTCATCGCCTTCATAAACGTTTCCGAGGTCTTTTACAGGCCAGAAGTTGGAAGCTTTTACGCTCTCAGGAGCCTGTGTTTCGTCGTTTGCCATGAAGTCGATAAATGTCTTGGAAGCTTCGATCTTCGCTTCGTCACCATTATCAAATACACCAAATCCCCAGATACCGCCACAAAGCTGCGGGTCACCGCTCTCTGTTGGGAATGCCATTGGAAGTACATCAAAACTTAAGTTCTCAGCGTTGTTCTTCTCCTGAGATACGTTCCAGCAGAATGCCATTGCCAGTGTTCCGTTGCAGAACAGGTTTACTTCATCGCCACCTGCGATAGATGCGTCAAAGTTAATTCCATCCATAGAATTTAACAGTTCAAGTGCTTTGATGTTCTCTTCACTGTTTACTGTATATTCTGTATGCTCTGCATTTGTAAATGTACCACCATAAAGGTTGTTTACAAGTGCTCTTGTTCCCTGGTCACCGCCCTGGCCGCTACAGTATACTGCGCCAACGTTTTCCTGGCCGGAATCATAAACTGCCTGAACTGCTTTCTGGAAGTTCTCTGTTGTCCAGGTATGGTTTTCTTCATCGAGATACTGCAGTGCGTCTGCTTTCTCGAAGATATCTCTGTTAATTGCCATTGTATGAGCTGTCATACATAATGGATATTCGTAGAATACACCGTCGTTATTCTGGCATGCTTTTTCTACGGAGTCATAAATTGCTTCTTTGGCATCGTCTGTCCACATATCGGATAAGTCTGCCATCAGTCCCTTAGCACCCCAGTTAGCTACCAGACGTTCCGGTCCTTCAAGAACGATATCCGGTGCCTGTCCGCCTTCGATTGCGGTATTGATCTGGTCATCACCATTTGTGTAGTCCAGATATTCTACTGTTACGTTAATCTCCGGATGAGCTTCATTAAAGTTAGCGATCATCCCGTCTACTGTTGCTGCATCGCCCCAGTTTCCGATCGGATATGTCCAGAGTGTGATGTCTGTAGATTCAGAATCTGCTGCAAAAACTGTCCCTGCCGGTACTAACATACTTGCTGCAAGCGCAACTGCCAAAACTTTACGGTAATTCATAATAAATACCCTCTCTTTCTTTTTCTTGTACACCCATACTTTTTTGTTGTTACTTTTTCTTTTTGTTACTTTTTTTCATTTTTGTTTTTCTGCCGTATATCTGCTACCCCATTTGTAGAACTTACGGCCTGTGATTATCTTCTCACTTTTCCCGGTCATGTGAATCTTTGATAATTTTTATATTTGTATTGTACATTCCTTTGTGCATTCTGTCAATAGTTTTTTAAAATTTTTTTCATTTTATTTTTAAAATAAAAATTTATAGCATTTTAACGTAATAAAATTATGCAAAAAATTTTCATTTAGCCGAATCAAGCAAGTCCCATGTTTTATCCCTATTCCCTTTTTTGCACAAAAAACAGCATGGATATTCACTCAAATTTGAATTTCCATGCCGTTTTCCTGTTTTATCTTTCTATTTTGTTCTGTTTACAACTTATCTTTCTATATCTTCCGCAGGTTCTGCCGGAATAAATACTCGCGATTTCTTTTCTTCATGTTTATGAAGCGCTGCTTTCTCGGTTGCCTCCAGGCAAAATTCCATCTGGGAGTTGATCAGCACCTTGCCACGTTTATCTGGTTTTATATAGGTGCCATCCGGCTGCAGAAGATGTGCTTTCACATTATCTTTGAATTCGAGATCAAGTACATGCTCCAGTTCTTTCTTAATTTTCTCATCCTCTACAGGAAAAACAATTTCCACACGACGATCAAGGTTACGGGGCATCCAGTCTGCACTTCCCATATAGATTTCCGGATTTCCTCCGTTCTCAAAGTAAAAAATACGGCTGTGCTCCAGAAATTCCCCTACAATAGAACGTACCCGAATATTCTCACTGATTCCAGGCACACCTACCTTCAGACAGCAGATACCTCTTACCAGAAGTTCCACCTGCACTCCGCAGGAAGATGCATAGTAAAGACCTGCTATAATCTTCGGATCACAAAGAGAATTCATCTTTGCACGGATATGCGCGGGCAGTCCTTTCTTTGCGTTCTCTGCTTCTCTCTCGATCAGGCTCAGGAATCTGTCTTTCATCCAGATCGGTGCCACGATCAGTTTGTTCCAGCGTTTCGGTTCAGAATAGCCGGAAAGCATATTAAATACTGCCGTAGCATCCTCGCCAAAGCGTTCATCGCAGGTAAATATACCGCAGTCTGTGTAAAGTTTCGCAGTAGAATCATTATAATTTCCGGTTGCCAGATGTACATAACGCCGGATTCCGGTTTCTTCCCTGCGAACAACCAGAGTGATCTTGCTGTGAGTTTTAAGGCCTACCAAACCATAAATTACATGGCACCCGGCTTTTTCAAGCTTCTTCGCCCATACGATATTGTTCTCTTCATCAAATCGAGCTTTCAGCTCTACCAGTACGGAAACCTGCTTACCATTCTCCGCCGCCTGCGCAAGCGCTGCAATGATCGGAGAATTTCCGCTGACACGGTACAGCGTCTGTTTGATAGCCAGAACATCCGGATCTTTCGCTGCCTGGCGCACAAAATTTACAACAGGATCAAAACTCATATAAGGATGATGGAGAAATACATCACCCTCACGAATCACCTGAAAGATATCTTTGTCATTCTGAAACTTCGGTACAGGTGCAGGCTGGTATCTCGGAGTCTTATAAACATCAAACCCCTCTGCCCCGTATACTTTCATAAGCATGGTAAGATCCAGCGGTCCGTTGATTTCAAAAATATCTGCCTCTTTGATGTCAAATTCCATCTTCAGAATCTTCAACAGACGTTCATCCGTCTTATCCTCTACTTCCAGGCGAATCACTTCACCCCACTGTCGTTTCTTTAACTGACGCTGAATTTCAACAAGTAAATCCTCTGCCTCATCTTCATCAATAGTAAGATCTGCATTACGCATGATCCGATAAGGATGTGCACATACCACATCATAACTTAAGAAAAGCTTGTCAATGTTTCTTTCTATAATCTCTTCCAGTAAAATCACTGTAGTATCCCCGTTTTTCTTTGACGGAATCTGCACTACCCGCGGAAGCACAGAAGGAACCTGCACAGTAGCAAACAGAAGCTCTCCTTCTCCTGCCTTGTTTTTCCTGCTGAGTTTATCATTCTTATCTTTCTTTGAAATCAGGGCACCGATATTCAGTGTCTTATTTCTGATCAGCGGAAATGGTCTGGATGAGTCCATTGCCATCGGTGTGAGCACCGGATATACATTGTCCTCAAAATATCTGTCCACAAATGTCTTCTGTTCCTCTGTGAGATCTTCATGCGCCGCAACCAGATGCATTCCTGCCTTCTCAAGTGCAGGAATCAGAGAACGGTTCAGGGTGTTATACTGCACATGAACCAGTTCATGCGTGCGGACACTGATTTCTTTTAACTGTTCTTTTGCAGTCATTCCTGAAATATCTGTCTTATGATATCCTGCATGTACCTGATCTTTCAGTGATGCCACCCGCACCATGAAGAATTCATCCAGATTGGATGCAGTAATACTTAAGAATTTCAATCTGTCAAATAAAGGAAGGCTCTTATCTCTTGCTTCACTCAGAACACGCTCATCAAATTTAAGCCAGCTCAGCTCACGGTTCACGAAATACTCTTTCTTTTCAAATTTTCCAAGATCCATAGATTCATCCTCCTTTACGCTCTTCCCTTACGCCTGAGAACCAGACGAATGCCAAATACTTCCTCAAAAAATGCAACTTTATCCTTCAGCAGTCCCAGTTCCAGAGAAATATCCTGAGTGGAATCCACGATCATCTGTAATTCTCTGTCCTTGAGCACTGTCTTGATTCCTTTTACTTTCTGATAATGACTTCTGTCCATAGCATTTGCCAGACGGAGGATTGCCGTCATTTTTGCAATTTTAATATAGCTTTCTCTGTCAATTGCCATTCCCATACTATAAAACTCATCATAATGCACAAACGCAGAAGTATTATATCTGACTGCGCACGCAATCATCTGACGTTCTAGAGAAGACAATCCTATAATGTCCGTAGACATGATAATCTGATAAGAGCATTCAGATACATTTTCCATACTTATATATTTACCGCAGTCATGAAGCAATGCCGCAATCTGAAGCAAAAGGCGTTCTCTTGAACCCATACCATGCACTTTCTTCATACTGTCAAAAATATTCAGACAAAGGTTCATGGTTCCCTGAATGTGACTTTTACTGCTCGAATAGCGCTTTGCAATATTCTTGGATGTAACCAGAATATCATTTTCGAAATTATGAACACTTTTGATAAATTTCTTCTTTTCGGCAAAATCATAGGCAATTCCGTCCAACAGGGAAACTCCCGGAGCCCAAAGAGATTCTGCATTAAAAATATCAATAAAGTTTCTGCACACTACCATTGTAGGCACCACAAGTGATGCATACTCCGGATCAATCTCCATCTCCTGCGCCAGCAGATCCACAGATTTTCCCACTGTATCTTCATAACGTTTCATGAATTCTTCTTTTGTGATAATCTTATCTTCCATTTCTTCCTGGAAAATCATATCTGTGATGAAATCTCCCATCAGAATCACATTCTTAATATCCTTGTCCTTCAGATACAGGCGCTGAAAGCTCATAAGATCATTTCTGATAAATTCTTCGATCAGCTTATCATAATGAATGGTTGTTTTCTCCAGTTCCTGCAGGCGCTGACGAATTCTTAAGCTTCCCATCTTAAGTCCCTGGGTAGTAACCAGCGCATCTTTATCAAAAAGGGAAACCTGCAGGCTGCCGCCACCTACATCCAGGATTGCAGTTCCTTTCTGGATCATCTTCTTGAATCCTTTTTCAATGGCAGCGATGGATTTATATCCAAGGAAATGCTGTTCTGCACTGCTTAAGATCTCAATTTTCAGTCCCGTCCGCCGATAAATCTGTTCCATGATAATCAGTGGGTTGGCAAGTTCTCTGAATGCACTGGTGCCGCAGGCACGGTATTCGTCCACACTGAAATCCTGCATCAGGCGTTTGAAGTCATTGAGCACCTCGCACAAAACATCCAGCATTTCTGAATCTATCTTTCCTCCGGAATAAACGCCCTTGCCCAATTCCAGACTGTATCTGACATCATTCAGTTCCCTGAATCCGATTCTCTTTGACATCTCAAAGATCTTCATGCTCACTTCATAAGATCCAATGTCAATGGCTGCAAATGTCATAACTGCCATATGTGTTCCCCCTTTGCCATATTTTACTGCTTCATCCCATTAATTTTTTATTCCCACAATTATTATTGTTTCCCAGTTACCTATTCTTCTGCAACCCCCAACAAATGGTCAATAAACTGCTGCGCAGTTCTTCCTGTAAGACCGCCGTGGGAAAGTTCCCATTTGTTTGCTTCCAGAAGTAACTCCTCTTCCGGCATCTTGATTCCATTTCTTTCTGCAAGTGCCTTGACAATAGTCTGAAATTCCTTTTTACTTGGTGCACCATAATAAATGCGAACACCGAAACGGTAAACAAGAGAAAGTTTCTCCTGTACGGTATCAGAGGAATGCAGATCGTCATCATCCATAATTTCCAGCTTGTCACTGGACTTCTCTCTTACCAGATGTCTTCGGTTACTTGTCGCATAAATCAAAATATTATCCGGCTTCTTCTCCAGACCACCTTCGATCACTGCTTTCAGATATTTGTACTCAATCTCAAATTCTTCGAATGACAGATCATCCATATAGATAATAAACTTATAGTTTCTGTTCTTAATCTGTGCAATTACATCATTCAGATCCTGAAACTGGTGCTTGTATACCTCAATGATACGAAGACCTTCATCATAGTAACGATTCAGGATACCTTTAATACTTGATGACTTGCCTGTACCTGCATCACCGAAGAGCAGACAGTTATTTGCTTTTCTGCCCTTTACAAAGGCTTCTGTATTCTCAATCAGCTTCTGCTTAGGTATCTCATACCCCACCAGATCCTCCAGTTTTACATGAGCAATCCTTGTAATCGGCTGAATCTCTACATTGTCATTCTCGTCATGGCCTACGCGGAACGCTTTATGTAAGCCAAGTTTTCCCACACCAAAATCCTTATAGAACTGCACCATATCTTTCATAAATTCTTCCGTACTCTCTGCTGCTGCCAGAGTTTTACTCAGACTGCAGATACGGTCTCTGATACGAGAATTGAACATCTTACTGTTGCTTCCTGTATTTGTATAATCGGCCAGGACTTTACAGCAGGAAATGCCAAACGTTTCGTCCAGTACTGTCAGATCAAAATCATATAATTCCTTAAATACTCCAAAATCGTTCAGTGCCAGCTCATTGATGCTTCCGTTTACCGCCCCTCTGATCTCACAGGCTGTGCTGAATGCATTTTCATTATTTACCAGCAAAAATGTAAGGTAACAATGCCATAAGTTACCGGAAAATCCATATAATCCGGCTGTTTCTACCAGTCCGTTGGCACACTCGAAAAACATTCCCTCTTTTTCTTCCAAATCCGGTGATTTTCTCTCCCAGGCAGTCATTAACTCTGCCATTTTATTCAGGATCTCACCATGTTCAAAGTTACGATACAGTATACACTCATTTAATCTAGCCATTGTTGTTACTTCCTTTTATTTTCATCAGTTATTCAGATGTCAGACTCCAGCTTTTTATTCCCAACATCTTATTTTCAGCATTGTCAATTCATTGTCATTAAATTTCTCCTGACAGAACTACTATTTTCCCATCCTGCCACACAAATTTTAATAATTTCCCAGAATTCTCATTCTGTCAGCTTCTGCCTCAATTCCTCTCAGTGCGTTCTTCACTGCACTGTCCCTTAAATTTCCCTCAAAATCCAGGAAGAATCTGTACTGCCAGTTCTTACCTGTAATTGGGCGGGATTCGATTTTTGTCATATTAAGTCCATTATAAATAATATGAGACAGCATATTGTAAAGTGTTCCACTCTCATGATGTAATTCAAAGAAAATGCTGATCTTATGTGCATCTTTCACATAAATTGGTTTCTTGCTCACAATGACAAAACGTGTAGCGTTCTGTCCGTTATAACAGATATTCTCTGCCAGAATCTTCAGTCCGTAAAGTTCACCCGCCTGTCTGCTGGCAATGGCAGCCTGCGTCTTGTCATTGTCCTCTTTAATCCTTTTGGCTGAACCAGCCGTATTTTCCATCTCTTTCTTCTTCCAGGCCGGATGAGTCTCCAGATATTTTCCACACTGGGCAAGCGCCTGAGGATGGGAGCATACCTGTCTGATATCCTCAAGTTCCGCATCCGGCAATCCCAGAAGTACATGCTCCGGGCGAATGATCTGCTCACCTACAATGCTCAGATCATACTCTGTAAGAAGATCATAGATATCAGCTACGATCCCGGCTGTTGTATTCTCAATGGGAAGAACTGCATAATCTGCTCTTTCTGCCACAACTTCTTCCATAGCATCACGCCAGGTCTTCACATGATAGCTCTCAATATCATCATGGAAATATTCTCTCATGGCAGCATAGCTGTAAGCGCCCTCTACTCCCTGAAAAACAACCGTAACATCTTTCAGAGGAAGCTTGTCTACCATTTCAAGCTTCTCATCATCCTCAATTCCATGTTCTGTCAGAAGCTGATACTGTCTTTTACGACTAATCGCCATAACCTGCTGAAAAAGCTCCTGCGCACCAAGCTGATTGAACTCTCCGTGTGCCTTGCCTCTGAGAACTTCCAGTTTCTGTCTCTCACGTTCCGGATCAAGAACTTTCTTTCCCGTGCGTATCTTGTATTCAGCAACATCCTCACATACTTTCATCCGCTGTTCGAAAAGACGGATAATCTCGCTGTCAATCTTATCTATTTCGTCTCTGCATTCCTGTAAATCTATCATCTATATTATTCCTTCTACTTTCTCCTGAAGTTTCATTTCTGCTTTCATGGTCTGCTCCAGCTCTCATCTCAGCCGGAGCAACAAGACATTCCGTATTAGTTATTCTTTATGCTCTCTACAACATCAGTCATCTCTCCTATAAAGGAAAGGGAACCAAATGCTATGATCACATCCTGTTCTCCTGCAATTACAAATGCCTTCTCCACAGCATCTTTAATGGACATCATAGCCCGGACGTTCAAATTATATTCTCTGACAGCCTCTGCCAGTTTCTCTGCCGGAAGTGCTCGTACATTATCCGGTGTCTGAATTGTAAGAATCTGGTCTGCAAAATGTGCGGTCTTCTGAATAACACTTCTGTAATCTTTGTCTGCAAAAACTCCCATAATGTAAATCAGACGTTTTCCCTTAAAATAGTGCTCGATGGAAGCCGCCAGCATATCCGCTGCTGCAGGATTATGCGCTCCGTCTACCACAAACAACGGCTTCTTACAGATTACTGTAAACCTTCCATTCCAGTGTGTATTCTTAAATCCCTCTTTTCTCTGATCTTCAGTTGTAGGGAAGCCCAGATCATTCAACATTTTCAATGCATTCAATGCAACTACTGCATTCTCTTTCTGGTATACTCCTGCCAGCGGAATCTCATAATCCTCACCGTCATACCGTATCGTCTGTCCCATACAGCTCTCCTGAATCACCGGAATCGTTGAACCGTCTGCCACTGTACAGTGTGCATGATGCTTTGCACAGGCAGTCTCGATTACCTGCATTGCTTCCGGCTTCTGCATTGCTGTTACCACATGGCTGTTATCCTTTATAATGCCGGCCTTTTTTTCAGCAATTTGTGACAGGGTATTTCCAAGAAAAGACATATGATCCATGCTGATAGACACCAGCACTGACAGTAATGTGTTCTTAATGATATTTGTAGCGTCCAGATTTCCGCCCATTCCGACTTCTAACAAAACGAGATCACATTTCTCGTTTCTGAAAAATAGAAATGCCACTGCTGTTTCTATCTCAAATGCAGTGGGATGAGGATAGCCATCCTTAGTCATGGCTGTAATGGCATCAGCCACCTGTGTAATATATGCAGCAAATTTCTCTCTGCTGATTCTGCTGCCGGATACTTCCATTCTTCCTCTGTAAGAATACAGGGTAGGTGAAACATATCTGCCGACACGGTATCCCGCTTCAGACAAAACAGAATATAAAAAAGCAATGACAGATCCCTTGCCATTGGTACCGGCCACATGAACATATTTCAGATCATCCTGAGGATTTCCCAGGCGCTTCATCAGCTCCCGCATGTGGTCAAGTCCCAGCACACTGGGGATTTCGCGTGTGATTCTGCCTATGTACTCCCGGCTCTCCTGATAATTCATAATAAACTCCTCTGTTTCTATGAGCCTGAAAATCATTTTAATAATATTAGCGTTTTCTTAAGGCTCGTTTTCTTCGATAACAATTCTATATGTTTTTGTCTGTATATAAGCTCCAGGCACTAACACATGTGTTCTCATTATATCCCACACGTATGTTTTTTTCAAGGCAGGCAATACTAGAATCAGATAAAATTTGTGTAAAGAAACGGGAGGTTATTTATGAAAAAATCATTTCTGTTCTGCGGCCTGGCCGGATGGTGTATGGAGGTTCTCTGGACAGGTCTGCATTCCGTTGCTTCCGGCGAACTGACCATGATCGGAAAAACCTCTCTTTTAATGTTTCCCATTTACGGATGTGCAGCTGTCATCCGGCCTCTCTACGAGAAGTTCTCTTCTGTACCGGTTATGATCCGCGGATGTATCTACACTGTCGGAATTTTTTCTGTAGAATTTATCAGCGGTGCTTTTCTGCGATGTTTTCACATGTGTCCATGGGATTATAGTCAGGCACCTCTGAATTATAAGGGACTGATCCGTCTGGACTATGCACCGCTCTGGTTCGGAACCGGATTATTTTTCGAAAAAATACTCAAAAAACTCTCTTGAAAAATATACACGGTTATTATATGATATTAAGAAGGATTACGAAAAAAGTTCCTGAACCAACAAAATATGGAGGTATGAAATGAGACACTTAATGAGTCCGCTGGACCTGTCTGTAGACGAGCTGAATACTCTTCTCGATCTGGCCAGTGATATTGAGAAACACCCAGATAAATACGCGCATGTCTGCGACGATAAGAGACTTGCCACCTTATTCTATGAGCCAAGCACCCGTACCCGCCTCAGCTTTGAAGCTGCCATGATGAATCTCGGCGGTAAAGTTCTTGGTTTTTCATCAGCTGATTCCAGTTCCGCTGCCAAAGGCGAAAGTGTTGCTGATACTATTCGTGTTGTATCCTGTTATGCAGATATCTGTGCTATGCGTCACCCGAAAGAGGGCGCTCCGTTAGTAGCTTCTATGGCTTCTTCAATTCCTGTTATCAACGCCGGCGACGGTGGTCATCAACATCCTACCCAGACATTAACTGATTTACTTACCATTCGTTCTCTGAAAGGACGCTTAGACAACCTTACCATTGGTCTGTGCGGCGACCTGAAATTCGGACGTACCGTTCACTCTCTGATCGAGGCTCTTGTACGTTACACAAATGTAAAATTTGTACTGATCTCACCAGAAGAACTTCGTATTCCAAGTTACATCCGTGAAGATGTCCTTAAAAAGAACAATATTGAATTCCAGGAAGTTGAGCGCCTGGAAGATGCTCTTCCAAACCTGGATATCCTGTACATGACCCGTGTACAGAAGGAGCGTTTCTTCAACGAAGAAGATTATGTTCGTATGAAAGATTTCTATATTCTTGACAAACAGAAAATGGAACTTGCAAAAGAAGACATGTATATTCTGCATCCACTTCCACGTGTAAACGAAATCGCAACAGAAGTAGATGCAGACCCGAGAGCAGCTTATTTCAAACAGGCACAGTACGGTGTATATGTACGTATGGCCCTGATTCTCACATTACTGGAGGTAAAATTACCATGTTAAATGTTGGCGCACTTCGTGAAGGTTATGTATTAGATCATATCAAAGCCGGAAAAGCAATGACTATCTATCATGATCTGAAGCTTGATAAACTTGACTGTACAGTTGCGATCATCAAAAATGCACGCAGCAACAAAATGGGAAAGAAAGATATCATCAAAGTTGAATGCCCGATTGAGAATCTTGATCTGGATATTCTTGGATTCATTGATCACAATATCACTGTAAATATCATCAAAGACGAGAAAATCGTTGCAAAAAAAGACTTGAAACTTCCGAAACAAGTCGTAAACGTAATCAAATGTAAGAACCCTCGCTGCATCACTTCCATTGAGCAGGGACTTGATCAGATCTTCGTTCTCGCTGATGAGGAAAAAGAAGTTTATAGATGCAAATATTGCGAAGAGAAATATACAGGTAAACGTAATAAATAATTGGTTAATACCTCATATTAGTCATTACATAACCGGGAATCATTATGGTTTCCGGTTATTTTTATGTCATAGGAACATTACGGAGTAATTTCCTATGACATAAAAAAATCCCGCTGACTAATGCATTTCTCATTAGCAGCGAGATTCTAATTTCTTATTATACGCAATCAGACCGATAAGCCGGGTTATGTCATTGGGTAATCATCTGTCTAGGCCTTACGTTGCCATAAGACTCAAGCGACCCACCTGAAAGCACGACGGGCAGCCGTATCGCTTTCTATTCGGTCTTGCTTCGAATGGAGTTTACATGTGCCCGCCCTGTTACCAGGACGGCGGTAGTCTCTTACACTGCCTTTCCACCCTTACCTCAGCAAGTGAGGCGGTTTATTTCTGTTGCACTGGTCTGGGAGTCACCTCCACCGGACGTTATCCGGCATCCTGCCCTGCGAAGCCCGGACTTTCCTCGTCTGAACCCTTTCGTCTGTTCAGCCGCGATTACCTGGTCTGGTTGCGCAAGTGCTATTCTAGCACGTTTTATTTCACTTGTAAAGAAATTTATACATTAAAACAACTTCCGCCAATAAACTCTCTTAAGATAGAATTATGCGGCACTGCCTCACTCGGCACCGGAACAAAATATTCAAAGAATTTCAGCAGCCGTTTCGCCTCTGTATATTCCGGTTCATTCTTATCAATTCCAAACAGAAGCGGTTCTGCATATACCTTCAGACATGCCAGTTCATAGATCAGCGCAGAATTGAACATTACATCTGCTTCCTCCTGGAACGGAAAAATATTCTGTTCTTCTCCTCTGCGGACCGACGGCCATCTCGCAATAGTCTCCTTCGCAGAAGTTCCCCTGGTGCGGGCATCTCTTACAATTCTGCGAATCAGCCTTCCGTCAGTAGTAGGAATTCTGTTATGCTCATCAATATTTAACTGGGTCAGTGCACTGATATAAATTTTAAACTTGCTCTCTTTCGGCAGCGCATAACTGAGTTTATCATTCAGGCCATGTATCCCCTCGATCACCAGAATATCGTCCTTCTCAAGTTGCAGAAAATCACCCTTATATTCTCTTGTACCTGTCTTGAAATTAAACACCGGCATCTCCACACGTTTTCCACCCAGAAGCGCAAGCATATCTTTATTAAACTGCTCTACATCAATTGCTTCCAGACATTCAAAATTCTTTTCTCCAAACTCATCTACAGGTGTCAGATGTCTGTCCACAAAATAATTATCTACCGCGATTGGATGCGGTTTCATTCCATGTGCAGCAAGCTGAATAGACAATCTGTGCGAAAATGTAGTTTTTCCGGAAGAAGACGGACCTGCTATCATAACAAACTTTTTATTTCCGGCATCAGCAATTTTAGATGCAATTTCTGAAATTTTAGCCTCCTGCATAGCCTCCTGAATTAACAGAATATCCTGAATGCCACCTCTGGTAACCTTCTCATTGAGGTCTCCAACTGTTGCAATATCAAGTTTATCCCCCCATTCCTGAGATTCTCTCTGTACATGAAAGATCTTCTCCTGAGGTTTAAACTCCGGAATTTGGCCCGGTTCCTTCTGTGTAGGAAGCTGCAGCACAAATCCGCCCTCATACAAAAACAGATCAAACGTCTTAATATATCCCGTATGATTTGCCATAAATCCATAGAAATAATCCTCGAAGCTCTCAATACTATAGAGATTCACCGTAGAACTTCTCCGGTAATTAAACAATCTCTCTTTATCATACATATGATGTTTATGAAAAAGTGCGATCGCTTCATCGGTACTTACGCTTCTCTTCACGATCGGAAGATTCGCATCTACGATTCTGTGCATCTGCACTTTTACTTTGTCGATAAATTCCTGATTCAGCGCCATAGGTCCCTTCATTGTAAAATAATAGCCGCTGCCTACAGAATAATGAATTACTACACTATCCACATTCTCCTGTCCTGCCACATCATAAATTGCCTTCAGAAGGATCATACTGGCACTTCTACAATAAGTTTTGTGCCCGATCGGATCTTTTGATGTCACAAATTCCATCTCGCAATCCGCTTTCAGATGTTTATGCAGTTCTCTCAGTCTGCCGTTCACGACCACCAGCATCACCGGTGCATCAGTAATACCTTCATATTCCTTTACAATATCACTGTAGGGAATTCCTTCAGGATACTTCTTCGTTATTCCCTGTATCGTAACATTATACATATTCTGTTCCATAAACCCTGCCTCCATTTCTGTTATGCCGACAAGTAAATGTCACTGTTCACTCCACGAACAGTAATAATACGGTTATTAATTGCTCTGCCAGAATTCATTTTATATTGTAAGAACCCGTATCACAGAATTGTGTACGGGCTCTTTACTTCCGCACTGGAAATCTTCAGGCCAGGAAATGCCTGTTCCAGTTCTTTCTTCATTGCATCCATAAAAACATATTCAGTTCCGTAATGCCCGGCATCGATCAGAGCCAGCCCCTGCGCAACAGTATCAATTCCTGTATGATGATCAATATCGCCAGTTACATACACATCTGCACCAGCCTTAATGGCATCCTTGATCATACTCTTGCCTGATCCCGTACAGACGGCTGCACGCTTCACTTTGCTGTCCAGGTCACCATAGACCTTAACGTCACTTAGTTTCAGAGACTTCTTGATCATCTGTGCATATTCCTTAAGCGTCATCTCCTCCGGAAGATCCCCGACTCTGCCGAATCCCTGCACTTCACCATTTCTCTCTTCAGTTACAGAAAGAACTGTTGTATTATGCATCTTTGTATAATCTGCACTTAAATCTGCCATACCCAGCACATCATAATTAGTATGCATTGCATAATAGACAATTCCTTTCCGGATCAATGTAATGATCTTTCTTCCTGTAAAACTATGATTATTAATCTTCTTGATCCCGGAAAAAATCATCGGATGGTGGGTAATGATCATATCCGCCCCATTCTCTATCGCTTCAACCAGTGTCTCCTCTGTCAGATCCAGAGCGAGAAATACATGACTGATCTCATTTGTATCATCTCCCGTGAGAAGTCCTACATTATCCCAGTCTTCAGCTGCATCTGCAGGATACTTTTTCTCCAGCCAGGAGGTCAGTTCATATGCTTTCATATTCTTCCAAAGCAGTGATGATCGCCTGCTTCTCCTCCTCTATCTCACCCATACGCTTTTCAGCATTTGGTGCATTCTTTAATTTCTCAAGGATATCATTTCGAATGCGAAGTTCTCTCTCCAGATATTCTTTCAGAAGAGGATGTTTCCTCTCAAGAAGTATACCACCAAACCACTCACTTAAAGTATAAGGCACATCTGCAGAAATATGCTTCTTTTCTCCATGAATGACTTTCATCATCGGATAAAACTTCCCATCTTCCAGAACCAGTTCCTCATCTGCAATCTGCCAGCCAATCTCTCTGACAAATCTACGAAAATGCGGAATGTCCGACTGAGGCTGCAGGATCATTTCCTGAAAACTCTCCCTGACTTCTGCCCCGTCAATAAGGATCCTCTCCATGAGAGGGCCGCCCATTCCTGCGATCACAAGAGTGTCGCCCTCTCCCGGTTTCAATGCCTCAAGACCATCGGATAATCTGGTCTCTATGTATGCGTTCAGTCCATACTGTGAAATATGTTCCTGTGCTCTGGACAGAGGACCTTTCCTCACATCCATAGCAATCGCGCCCGGAATCCTTCCGTCCAGATAAAGGGATACCGGCAGATATCCATGGTCACATCCTACATCTACAAGTCTGTTTCCCCTGGTCACCAGGCCTGCTATTGCAGACAAACGTAACGAAAGCTGCATAACAGGCTCCTTAGTCCAGATAATCTTTCAGCTTGCGGCTACGGCTCGGATGACGAAGTTTACGAAGAGCTTTTGCCTCAATCTGACGGATACGTTCTCTTGTTACATTAAATTCCTTACCAACTTCCTCCAGAGTTCTTGCACGTCCGTCGTCCAGACCGAAACGCAGACGTAAAACCTTCTGTTCCCTGTCTGTCAGTGTACTCAAAACTTCTACAAGCTGCTCTTTCAGCAAAGTAAACGCTGCTGCATCTGCAGGTACCGGTACATTATCATCCTGGATAAAGTCTCCAAGATGGCTGTCCTCTTCCTCACCGATAGGTGTTTCCAGAGATACCGGCTCCTGAGAAATTTTAAGGATCTCACGTACACGGTCTACTGACATATCCATCTCTGCAGCGATTTCTTCCGGCGTAGGTTCACGTCCAAGCTCCTGCAGTAACTGACGTGAAACCCTGATCAGCTTGTTAATTGTCTCAACCATATGCACCGGAATACGGATGGTACGCGCCTGGTCAGCGATTGCCCTTGTAATCGCCTGACGGATCCACCATGTTGCATAGGTACTGAATTTATAACCTTTACGATAATCAAACTTCTCAACGGCTTTGATCAGGCCTAAGTTACCTTCCTGAATCAAGTCAAGAAAAAGCATTCCACGTCCTACATATCTCTTTGCAATGCTGACAACAAGACGAAGGTTTGCTTCTGCCAGACGCTTCTTGGCAGCCTCATCTCCGTTCTCCATTCTCTTTGCAAGCTCAATCTCCTCCTCTGCGGAAAGAAGCGGAACTTTACCGATTTCTTTCAGATACATACGTACCGGATCTTCGATACTTACACCTTCCGGAACAGAAAGATCAATCTTGTCAAGTTCAATCTCTTCCTCGTCCATTTTGTCGATGTCTGCATCGTCATCATCCAAAATCATGTCATCTGCGTTGCCATCTGTAATTCTAAGCACATCCACTCCACTGGCTTCCAGAAAGTCAAATACTTTCTCCATCTGTTCAACGCCTAGAGGCTGGTCCTTGAAGAAGTCATTGATTTCCTGGTATTCCAGTACGTTCTTTTTCTTCTTGGCAAGCTCCAGAAGTTCTACCAGTTTTTCACTGAATTTACCCATATTCATTTCCATATGTGCTCTATACCTCCATATAGTGTTTATATTTTATCCTTATTCGAAAGAAATATGCAGCTGCTGCCGCTTTCTTCCGAGATCTTCCAATTCTTTCTTTGCTTTTACAAGTTCCTGCAGTCCCTGCATATCTGTAGGATCCCAGGTTCTGTTTCTCTCCTTAAGACTCTCATCCTTAATCCTGAGTACCGCATCAGAGAAAGCCCTGTTCTGCTCCTCAGGAGTCTCAAGATGAATTGTCGCATTAAACAGAGAAGAAACTTCTCTCTGCTCTTCGCTATCAATGAAAGCATTCATCAGCCTTGCGGGATTCACATCACCGTCCCTGTGCTGCTGATAAAGCATCTCTGCTACCTGCCTGTACAAAGGAACCACAAAATCCGAAGGCTGAATATATTTCTCCACTGTGTCAAAAATTCCCGGATACGTCACCAGCCAGGTAAGCATCAGTTTCTGTGCTTTCTCCGCTGCACTCTCCTTCTTCTTCGGCTGGCTGCCTCCCACAGGTTTCGGCTGAACCCGCTGCTCTGCCGGAGTTCCCTTCATTGCAAGAGCACCGACTCTCTTCTTCAGATTCTCTACGCTGATTCCGCTGCTTCTGTAGTCCTTTACAATTGCTTCTATATAAAGATTCCTCTCTAATTCATCAGAAAGCTCCAGCAGCATCTGTGCACACCGTTCAAAGAAACGGTTCTGACCCTGAGGCTCCTCCATCGGAAATTCTCTCTCCGCCATATGCACCCGGAACATAAAACTGTCCATTGCCTGTTCCAGACGCTTCTCAAACTCTTCTGCGCCCAGAGCCTTGATAAATTCATCCGGGTCCTTGTGAGGTCTTAAGTTTACCACTCTTGATGTTACGCCGGCCTCCCGCAAAATTGGAATCGCACGGAGCGCAGCTCTTACACCCGCATCATCACTGTCATACAGAAGCAGCACTTCCTGCGTATATCGTTTCAACAGACTTGCATGCCCGGAAGTAAGTGCTGTTCCCAGAGATGCCACCGCATTGGTAAATCCTGCCTGATGCATAGAAATAACATCCATATATCCTTCGCAGAGGATCAGATAATTCTTTCTTGTAGTCCTTGCAACATTCAGGCCATACAAATTGCGGCTCTTATCAAAGATTGTAGTCTCCGGTGAATTCAGATATTTCGGTTTCCCGTCTCCCATCACTCGACCGCCAAACCCGATCACACGGTTATTTACATCCATGATTGGAAAAATAACCCTGTTCCAGAACTTATCGTACATTCCCCGGCGTTCATCCACATTGAACAGCCCGGAATCTCTCAGCAGTTCATCGCTGTAGTTCTTCGACTTCAGATATTTGTACAGGTCATCACTGTATTTATCCGAATATCCCAGTCCAAACTTCTTAATAGTCTCTTCACTCAGCCCTCTGCCTGTCAGATAAGCATGTGCCTGTCTGCCGTTTTCTCTTCGCAGCTGATAATAAAAATATCCTGCTGCAAGTTTATTGATTTCAAGAAGGGCAGCACGCCGTTCTGCCTTTCTTTTTGCTTCTCCGGAATACTCAATTTTCGGAAGCTGTACTCCGGCACGATCTGCCAGATGCTGTAAAGCCTCTCCGAACGTATAATTCTCATATTCCATTACAAAATTAAATACATTCCCACCTGCTCCGCATCCAAAGCAGTAATACATCTGCTTGGCCGGTGTTACCGAAAAAGAGGGCGTTTTCTCATTATGAAACGGGCAGAGCCCGAAATACGTGCTTCCTCTTTTGTTCAGCTTCACATACTGGGATACAACATCTACAATATCATTCTTCATTCTGACTTCTTCAATGATATCGTCTGAGTAACGCATGCTTCGTCCTCCTTTTTAATAGACTTCCCATGCTTTAGGTATGTAAATCTCCCGGAATTTTTCCATGGAATACTGATCAGTCATTCCTGAGAGATAATCGCATACTACCTGCTCTTTCTTCTCTCCGCGTATAATCAGCTCCCTGTACTCTGTTGACATCGCTTCCGGGTGTTCAGCATAATATTCATATAGCTCCGTCAGCATCTTAACTACTTTTGACTCCTCTTTATGGGCCACCGGATTCTCATATACATTCTGAAACATGAGAGCCCGCAGATCCATCATTGCCTCGTAGATCTCTGCTGACATTTTTATGGTATCTTGTTCCAGACTGTTCTCTATAATATCATGAACAAATGTGTTCAGCCGCTCTCTCGTAGTATACCCAAGCAACATCCGAAGCGTAACAGGAATATCATCTTCTGTAATGATTCCCGCCCGCTGTGCATCATCCATGTCATGATGAATATAGGCGATCTTGTCCGAAAGTCTCACCACCTGTCCTTCGAGAGTGGAAGGATTTCCACTGGTCCTGTGATTCAGAATCCCGTCCCGAACCTCCCAGGTAAGATTTAGGCCCTCGCCATTCTTCTCTAACACCTGTGCAACCCTGACGCTCTGTTTATAGTGGGCAAAACCATCCGGGTTCACTGCATCAAGAGCTCTCTCGCCTGCATGTCCAAAGGGAGTGTGCCCAAGGTCATGACCAAGTGCGATTGCCTCTACAAGATCTTCGTTCAGTCTCAGTGCCTTCGCTATTGTTCTGGCAATCTGTGATACCTCAAGAGTATGTGTCAGTCTGGTTCTGTAATGGTCACCCTGAGGTGCCAGAAAAACCTGTGTCTTATCCTTCATCCTGCGAAAAGCTTTGCTATGAAGGATTCTGTCTCTGTCTCTCTGATAGACAGTCCGTACATCGCATTCTTCCTCCTGCCGCTCCCTGCCTCTGGAATAAAGGCTGTACGCAGCATAGGGGCTGAGCATCTTTAGTTCACGCTGTTCCATGCTTTCCCTTATATTCATAAGCGATACCTCCACAAGCTGACAAAATACCTCTTATTAATTATATTCTACATAAAATTTCAAATTCCTCTTTTTTTCAAAAAAAATTTGAATTTTTTTTATTTTTTTCAAAAAAAGTGTTGACATTATCTTTTGCATTTGGTATAGTATCACTTGTCGCGAGGGAGAGCAAAAAGAATCTCAAAGAAATGCGATATGCGGAAGTGTCGGAACTGGCAGACGAGCAAGACTAAGGATCTTGTGAGCATTGCGCTCGTGTGGGTTCAAGTCCCATCTTCCGCATTAAAGAATGAGGAACTATGAGGAGTCATGGTGCCTTATTTTTTTTTGCTTTTTCACATCAATCAAATAAACTCATTCACTATGCAAAAAGAGCAGGTATTCATCTTCCCTGCCCTTTCAATATTATCTGTCAACGCAGCTCAGCAATCCTGCTCACCGCTACATAAATCTCCTGAATTTTGTACCAGGTGGGATAATCTACAATCCCGGTCTGTCCAAGTCCGAAAATCCCCTGAAAAACGCGTACTGCATTTTTGGTCGCATCTCCGTATATTCCATCTACTGTTACTGTAGGCACTGCCGGATAGGCACCTGCAATCGTATTTAACTGTTCCTGAATCTGACTTACTTTATTTCCTGTTGCACCGATATCCAAATCATATCCCGGCCAGGATGCCGGAATCCCGGACACTGCCTCTGCCACATTAATATACATATCATTTCCATAAAAAGCCCTTAAGATCTCAATGGCTGAATACCCCTGATCTCCCAGAGCTTTACTGCCCCACTGTGTCATCCATCCTCTGCTCCTGCACTGCACCTGCTTTCCGTCACAATATTGTGTCAGGATCGGCTGACGCACATTTGGTCTGGACAGATAATTTTCAAACAGCTCATCTACAATGCGATCAATACTGTCAAAAATATTTCTGCCGTAAATCCACTTATGATCATATGCAGTCGAGGAAGTAATTGTAAAATCATAGCCTTTATTCCGGTACGTCGTGATAGTCAGTAATTCGGGGTAACGTAAAGAAGTCATTCAGATTGATCTTGAAGCGGATATTGATATTGGTCTTTGTGATATCAATTTTTTCGATAAGCTTATTTACAAGCACTCTCTTCGTTGAGGTGTCTGCATTCCAGAACACATCCTGCCATGTAGGAATCCTGGTACGAATGCTTTCCCAGTCATCCATGGAAACCTTCATTGCATCAAGCTCCGCTTTCTTTGCCTCTACACAGCTCCTGTGTTTCTTTTCCAGTTCCCTGTGCTTTCTGATGATTCCTGCCAGCTCTTCCAGACTTAGAGGATAATCTCCTGTCATGGCATTTGGGATATTACTCTCCATAACAGCAATCTTACTCCGGATATTTTCCAGCTCACTCTGCTCCTTATCCAGTTCAGCCTGTTTGAGCACTTTCTGCTGATTCTGATTTGCTTCAATCTGAGTAAATACATCCTCATTTTCCTGAAGCTTTCCGATATATTCAGCAATCGCTTCAAACACCACAGGCTCGATCTGATCTGCACGATACTGTGTCGTCTTGTCATGTGGAACCCCAATCCAGGCATTCTGGCATTTATAAATAGCAATTTTACTGGTTCGCCTTTCCCCTGTATCCTTGATCGTCCAGTAATTATATTTACTGCCATTCGTCATTTTTCGTCCACAATAGCCGCAATGCAGAACATCGATCAGCGCAAGCATACCACTGTTCCTTCTTATTACAGTGACATTCTGATTTTCCAGTGTTTTTATATACTTATCTGCTCTCTGTTTTCTGGTGTCCTGTACCCGGTTCCACATATTTTCATCTATGATGGAAATTTCCGGATCAGGCTTTTCAGCAAATATCCAGTCTTTCCTATCCAGTTTGTGATACTTGCCATCTATCCTTTCTCTCCGCTTGTATGCCGTATATCCTGCATAGATTGGATTCGTAAGAATACTGGTAATGGTACCACTCTTCCAGATATCCCTGGGTGCTCTGTTTTTGTAAACCTCATGCTCATTCAAAAGCTTTGCGATCTTTGTTGCGCCAAATTCCTTATGTAAAGAAAGTTCATAGATATATTTTACCACTTCTGCCTGCTCCGGCACAACCACTAAATGATGCAAAGCACGGCCATGCTTGCTGACTTCCCCGGAAAGTTCCAGTTTATATCCGTATGGAGCCTTTCCACCCATGAACTTACCTTTCTGTACCAGCTTCTGAGCAGTATCCTTTACACGCATACCTGTATCAGAGCTGCTTTTCTGAGCGTTGCCATATCTCAGTGCCAGCATCATCTGACCCATGATATCATCCGATTCCGGAGAAATACAGCCCTCTTTGACTGTGTAAATATCCACGCCAAAGCTTTTCAGGCTCATGACATATGCTCCTATTTCCCACATACGTCTGCCAATACGGTCATCCTTATATACTACTAAAATGTCGTATTCCTTCGCTTTTGCATCCTGTAACGCCTCCTGCAGAACATCTCTGTCTGCCACTGCATTTTTGTAACCGCTGTTACTGCCCTCGAAATATTCCTTTTCGTCCAACTGCCAGTCAGACTGATTGGATATGTAGTCTTTTACAAGTTGTCTCTGCACACTCAGATCTCCGTCTGCTTCCAGCTGCTGATTGGAACTTACACGGAGAAGCATTCTTACTCTTTTCATCAGCTCTGATCTCCTTTATATAAGATATGGGGCTGTCGCACTAACGTGCGGCAGCTCATTTTATATCCAACACAAAACGCCGGACTTCGAAAAGCCCGGCGTTTG
>CAKRWH010000008.1:0-115586 GCA_934416185.1 uncultured Blautia sp.
AATCTGGCAGACAGCCAGGAACAGTATCAGATGGCTTTTATAAAATGTCAATATACGAATGATTACATACTTACTATCCTATTACCGGATGCGTCACAACGTACAGTGAGTTTATCTTCTTGCACAATGTCTGTGCAGTTACTGTTCGCTCTGTGAACAGTAACGCTGTGCAACTATATGATCATTTGCACAAAAAAACAGGCAGTAATTATACATTCACTACCTGTCTTTCGCCTTTTTTATTTTTAATTCTGTTTACAGCCCAAATTCCTTCGCCAGCTTCTTAAATTCCAGCAAGGAATTAATGATCGTATCATAAGATACACAATAAGCCAGTCTCACATATCCAGGGCAGGCAAAGGAGCTTCCTGGGACCATGAGAATGTTGTATTTCTTTCCAGCTTCGCAGAATGCTTTTTCGTCTGCTACCGGGGATTTTACGAAGAGATAGAATGCACCCTGTGGTTTGATACATTCGAATCCGCATTCTTTCAGACCGTTGTATAATGCCAGACGGTTCTTGTCGTAAGCAGCTACGTCGACTTCTGCGTCTACGCATTTTGCGATGACTTTCTGGATCAGGGATGGGGCGTTGACGCATCCGATGGTACGGTTGGCGATGGCTGCTGCTGTAATGAGTTCTTCGCTGCCGTCTGCTTCATCCGGGATTACCAGATAGCCGATACGTTCTCCAGGGAGAGAGAGGGATTTGCTGTAGGAATAGCCAACGATTGTGTTGTCATAGTATTTGGTCAGGTATGGAACTTTTACTCCGTCATAGGCAAGTTCTCTGTACGGTTCATCAGAGATCAGGTAAATTACGCTACCGAATTCCTGCTGTTTTTTCTCAAGGATTGCTGCCAGTTTCTTGATGGTCTCTTCAGAATATACAACGCCAGTTGGATTGTGCGGGGTGTTTACGATCACGGCTCTTGTTTTTGCTGTGATCTTCTGTTCGAATTCTTCAAGATTTGGCTGAAATGTGGTTGTATCCGGTGAGATTTCCACAAGTTTGCCGTCAAAGTTACGCACATATGCACCGTATTCCAGGAAGTATGGTGCAAAAACGATTACTTCTTCCTCTGGATTGAGGATTGTCTTTAAAATTACGTTCAGTCCGCTGGCTGCACCTACAGTCATGATAAGGTTCTTTGCTGCAAATTTAGTGCCAAAGCGGCGGTTAAGGGATTCTGCAATGGTCTGGCGTACATCTTCGAATCCTGCATTGCTCATGTAGCCGTGAAGTACGGTTGGCTCTACTTCATTTACCAGATCGATGATGGCTTCCTTTACACACTCCGGTGCCGGAACACTTGGGTTTCCGAGGCTGAAATCATAAACTTTGTCTGCGCCGTAGATGGCTCTGAGGCGGTTTCCTTCTTCAAACATCATGCGGATGGCTGAATTATTCTGTACGTAAGGTTTCATTTTTTCTGCTATCATAGTATATTCGCTCCTGTTCAGATGTAAATACAGAAAATCAAAATAATCTGTTTCTATTTTAATCTTATCATGGTAACGTGTCAATGTGATAAAAAACTTATTTCTGTTTTTCTCCTAAAAAATCAATTATTTTTCTCAAAATTCAGCCTATCCTTTTACTCTTTTTAATAGCTTATTAAAACATACTATTCATACTGTTCTTTAAATAATTTTAAATCTTCGAAAGAATAATTTTTCCAAAGTACCGGACAACCACCATAACAATTTTCTAAATATTTACACTCCTTACATTCATCTGAAGGCAAACGACTTATATTATCGATTACATCTTTATATGATTTCCTATTTCTTAATTTTTCAAACTCCTTAGCAGTAACAAAATCTTCACCAAATTTTCCAATTTTATTATTAAAATACATATCACATGGAAGCAAATTTAAATTAGTATCAAATGTAACTGCATTTTTTTTATGAATCTGACAAGGCGATGCAAATTTACCTTTTAACGCAAGTAACTGTTTTTCTGTATATATGCACATTGGAAAACTATATTCAATCCACCAATCATCGGTAATACTATTTAATCGATCCATTTGACATATAAATTCATCAATTAGTTTTAACGGATTGTGATTTTCTAAATAGGTTTTATTTTTATTTCTACTTAAACCATTATCTATTAAAAATGTAAAAGAAAACTGTCTAGCCCCATTTTTTAGAGCATTTTTAACAGAATCACAAAGAAACAAAACACTTTCCGAAGTCACGACCATAGAACATGTAAAATCTATTGGTAAGGATGAAAGATTTCTAATAGCTTCCTGTTGTAGTAAATAACTATCGCATCCTGTTGTTTCTGCCCATTCTTGCGAATCATGCCCTTTCATTGAAATATCTATATAACTCAATCCACTATCAATTAACTTTTTACAAAACTGTAAATCTCTAAGCATTATTCCATTTGATGCAACAGCTGTTATTATGGAAATTTTTTGCTGCTTTATATATGACAGTATTTCCAACAGATGTGGATACAAGAGAGGTTCACCTCCAGTAAAAAATATATATTTCACTTTTGCATCACAACAAAAATCCACTATCTTTTTTAAATCATCCAATTTCACCATATCACTCTTACTATAGCCTGCACCTTTCGCAAAGCAGAAATTACACCGCAAATTACAATCTCGGGTCAAGATAATAGAGCATTGCTTAATTGTTTCTTTTTTTAACATAATACCCTCCTCTCGTGTATACCTTATATATTTCTAGATCCTATTTGTCCAAATTGTACAGTGAAGATTCTTTATGTGAGAAAACTTCCTTTGGTTTCCCCTGTGCAACAATTACTCCTCCTGCTGTTCCACCATATATACCGAAATCAATAATATAATCAGCAATTTTTGCAATAAATTCTACATTATGCTCAATTATCAAAATGGTCTCTCCTTTGTTTTGTAATGAAAAAAGCACTTTTATAAATTTTGTAATATCGCTCTCGTTCAGTCCTGATGTAGGTTCATCAAGAATATAAAGATTTTGTCCATGAGAAGCCACTCCCAAAGCTTTTGCTAATTTAATTCGCTGAGCCTCTCCACCAGACAAATTCATAGACATTTGTCCCAAAGTCAGGTATCCAAGTCCTAATTCAACCATACTATTTAACACGGAATATACCTTTTTCGTACCATTAAACATTTCAATAATATCTGATATAGGAGTATCTAAAACATCCAGGATTGTTTTATCAGCATACGTTACTGATAATATATCATCATTAAATCTTCTACCATGACATTCTGGACAAGTAATATATGAACTTGGAAGATAATTGAGATCAATTTTCTTTAATCCAGTACCCTGACAGCTCTCACATCTTCCACCTTTTATATTCATACTAAACATAGATGAGGATAACTTAAGTTTCTTTGCCACACTTGTCTTAGAAAACAAATTTCGTATCTCATCAAATATTTCTAAATAGGAAGCCACGGTTGATCGAGGTGTTTTTCCAATCGGAGCTTGATTTACTTGAATGATTCTCTTTATCACACTTCCACCCTTTACATCTCCGTATGTTTTTGCAGTACTTTTTTCAAGACTCTCTGCAACAGCTATCGCTAAAGTAGATTTTCCAGAACCAGAAACACCTGTAATACATGTAATACCTCCTATTGGAAATCTTGCATCTTGCCCAAGTACATTGCGAAAACAAATATTATTAACTTCAAGATACTCTTTGAAATTCAATGATGGTTTAAAATCAATAATCATTGGTGAAACATTTTTGTTTTTTCCCTCACCAATTAAATATCCGCCATCTGGTCCCCCCTCTGGTCCTAACTCAATTTTATAATCTGCTGAAGAAATATATTGTTTATTATGCTCAATTGCAATAACAGAATTTCCATGTTGAACAAGTTTTTGAGTTGCACCTACGATTCTTGTAATATCTCGATAATGAAGTCCTTTGCAAGGTTCATCCAATATATATATTAAACCTTTTAAAGAGCAGGTAAGTTGTGTAGCAATTCTGACTCTCTGTCTTTCACCTCCAGAAAGCGAAGGAACTGTCCTATTCAGACATAAATATCCAACATTTAATTCAATTAGTGCATCCAACTTCTTAATAATGCTATCACATAATTGAGATACTAAATCCTGCTTATCTACTGTAATTCTTTCATCATTTAAATTTCTAACCCAAGAATATAGTGCAGTCAACTCTAAGTCTTCTACTTCTTTATAATTTAATCCATTAACAGTATATTTTAACGCTTGTTTTCCTAATTTTGCCCCATTACAAACATGACATGTTACCATTGTTGTATATTTCGAATATGCAACCGATTGCGAAGCAGACTCTGCACTAGCAATTTGATTTTTCAGTAATGGAATAACTCCCTGAAGAGAAACAAAATGTTGCTTTCTACGTTTACCGTCTTTGTAGGAAATTTTTACTCGCAACACTTCCTCCGTATACAACAATTTATACACTTCACTTTCTGTTAATTGCGAAAACTTCTTTTCTATGTCAATTCCATAATGCTCACATAGCGCTTCAAGAGATTTCTGTTCTTTTCCTTCGACAGGTCCTTTAAAATAAAGAATTGCGCCATCTCTAAGAGTTTTTTCTACATCCGGGACTAATAAGTCCTTGGATACTGCCATTTCTACCCCAAGCCCACTACAATTTTGACAAAAAGATTTCGGATTATTGAAAGAGAATATATTTTCTGGAACTTCATTACTAGAATTACTGTTAATCAATGAAAATAAAGCTCTCATATAATATGAAATTTCTGTAATAGTTCCAATTGTAGATCTCGGATTTACATTATAATAATTCTGCGAAATATTCAATGCTGGTCTAAGATTCTCTATCATCCTTACTTTAGGTTTATTCATCAGCTTCTGATTATAAATGTTACCAGTCATTCCTTCTAGAAATCCTCTTTGACTTTCTGCATATATTGTATCAAATACCAACGAAGATTTCCCACAACCAGAACATCCTGTTACGCACGTGAATGCATTAAGTGGTATTTCTAAATCCAAATGTTTTAAATTATTTTCATGAGCATCCTTTATTATAATTTTTTCCAAAACTATCACAACCTTCTTTCTAAAGCTCAAGACTCAATGAATTATTCTTATATTCCGTTGCAAAATTATTTTTTGCAACAATACGCATTTACTTTTTCATGAATTATTTTTGCAACAGAACAATGGAATTTTTCAATTTTGAAAGCATCTCCATCTTGATTTTCATTCGAATTACTCATCATGCAAACAGTACAATAACCTCGGTCCTCACACCTTACACATCTAGGAAACTCTTTACGTTTTATTTGACGTAAATACTTGATTTTCTCAGAATTTTCCCAAATTTCTTGAAGCGACTGACTTTCTAAATTTCCTAATACATTAGTCTGCCATCCAACACAAGAATAGACATCTCCTAATACTGAAACGCAAAAACTATAGCGACAAATTGAACATATTGGATCATTCTCTGTAAAGCTTTCTTTTTCCTTAGCCATTTCACATAATGACTCAGCATATCCTTCGCCAAATTCTAATTCAATAGCTCTTTCCATTTCTTTTAGTGAAAGTCTATTAGACAAGTTTCTTCCTGTATGATCATATGACGCAAAAATTACTGGTTCAACAGCTACAGCAATATTATGCTTCTTTCCCCATTTAATTACATCTACAAAACTTTCTCGATTTTGTTTCATAACAGGGCAAGAAATTTGCAACGGTATACCTTCGGCAGAAAGTTTTTCTAAACCCCTCAATGTTTTTTCAAAACTCCCGCTTAATTTAGTAATAGAATCATGTACTTCTGAGTTCATAGAATAAATAGATGTCTGTACAGACAACAGTGGATTTCTTTTCATTTCTGCAATTATTTCATCAGTTAAAACAGTTAAATTAGAAAGTACATTTACTGACAAATCCAACTTTCTACATTTTTTTAAAAATTTAATTATATCTTTATGTAGTAATGGTTCCCCTCCAGACAATGTCACATGAATAATATTCATCTTTTTTCCATCTTCAACGATTTTATTAAAAAGTTCACTATCTATAACACTATTTTTATATTCATGTGGAATATAACAATGAACACAACGTTCATTACAAGCATTTGCAATTTCAATATGAATGCTTCTAAGAAAATCATTAGCTTTAAATACATTTTTCACGCAATCTTCAGTAGTAATTATAGACCTAGATTTTCCCATTTCATGAATATCATTTTCTTTTAAGGCTTTTCTATCCTTGCATTCTTCAAGTGTTTTTCCTACACTCAAATATCCTTCATCCAAAAAATATTGAAAAAATTCTATTGCATCAACTTTTAACGTCTCTTTATCAATCCCAATAAAAATCTTAGATAACTCATCAACAATATCATCAATATGCTTTGGATATTTATCCAAAACACTAAACATAACAGAGCCACTTTGTGACATAAATTTTTCACCACGTACCGGACGCTCATCATTTAGCATTCTATATCCAAATTCTGAATTATCCGTTATATATCCATATTCATCATACCGCCTAAACAATACATCATCACGTATTTTTATATACATTGTCTTATTACCTCTTTACTATATATTAATTTCATAATATCTACAAAAAAAGGACGCAGAAAACCCTGCGTCCAAGAATTCTTTGTATATGTCGCTTATCAAGCTTTTGAAGAACAAGGTCTTCCACACGGACCATCACCGCATTTTGCAGCATTTACCTTTTCAGCACTGATAATAGCTGGTTTTTTGTACTCCATTCCTTTTCCCTCCTTATCTTCTAAGTTTTTACATAAACAAACTCGCTTCAAGGATAGAATACACCTAAAATACGGTTCAACCTTCCTCAATTGTAAGAGACCTAAAGGTGAAATAGAAATACCAAAACCCGTTATTTTAGTTTTAAATTATTTAAAATATATCCTATCTAATAATATCTATTGTACCACAATCCATATGAATTTTCAACAAAAAAACTTCCATCTATAGAGTTTCCTATATAACATTCTCCCTTAGTTTTTATATATGATTAGTGAATCTACATGTATTTATTATTATTCTTTTGCTATAAATTCAAACAATACCATCTTTCTCTGTACAGTAAACAATTTATTTAACTTAAACAAAAGTCAAAAGTTTTTCAGACACTTGAGTCCCCATGCTTCTTTTATAATATTATTATTTAATTCTTCATACTCAGACCCTCTTTAGCGATGGCATCCTAGACGCATTATTCGTCGATGTCTTCTTTCCGCTCCCAAGTAGTTGTGAGAACACGGCATTTTCCTTTCATGACGAAGAGCATTCCGCTGATTCAGACTGCGATTCTTCTGGTTTCCTCTATCCAGACATTGAAAATCATCTTGAATTCTCTCAGTGTCTCCTATAGTGGAATATATTTACCATATATACCTATAAACTGTTTGACTAAATCGATTCTAAAAAACAACCATCTTTTGAAAAATTAATATGTTTCTGATTTTGTATACTTTCTGATTCTTCCAATCTGTTCCCAGTTCTCCGGAAATCCCATTTTCAAAAGTATTTCCTTATATATCGGATGCTTTTTGAAACATGCTTTTAAATCACGAAAGAAAATACGAAAATCTTCATCTACTAATAATAATTTTAAAATAATAACCTGTGCATAGAGATCATTCTTACCATATTTATAACGACCTCTATCCTTTGGAATTCCCAAACGATCATATATATTTCTATCCAACAATGCATCTTTTGTACGGAAATCGAATAAGCGGTCATTATGAGCGCAAACATTTCTGAACTTTGTCATAACTGCCAGTATTTTTCCCATCTCATTTACTTTCAAAGGACCAAAGTCCTTGCAAACTTTAATCTGTATACGACCTTTCTGACTGGAATATATTTTTGATAACTGACCAATTGTCAGAACATTCATCAATACCCACAAAGGTACATATTGGTATGTAGTCATATAATGCCGAATATAAACATAATCGCTGTCATAGCGTAACTGCCCGGACATAATCTTTATCATTTTATTTATGACATTTTTCTTCTTGCCTGTATAGTCATAATTGTTTACATCCAGATAGTCAGACTGCTGATCTCCATATTCTTTGCAAAAGTGGTACGATAACGATGATTTTATATTTCGTTCTGCCATTAATATATATTTAAGGAAAATATTTCTTAAATCATTATCAAAACTATATAATTCATATATATCTTCAAACCTTATTCCTTTTTGGAACTGATCACTAATCGATTCCTTGAATATCTCTTTATATCCATTAATCAGTGGAAAATACCCGATTTTAAGCAATATCTTTCTAGCATATTCTTTATCAGGAATCATTAGTCCTTTCTTTTCTTCCAGAAAGGATATCTGCTCATCATATGTCAGAAATTGCTTTTTCTTCAAGTTTTCCACCGCCTTTCATCAGTTCTGCAAATTTGTTTCCATAAATAACGAAAGGCTCCCGCAGGAGCCTTCCGGACTATGGGCTTCTCAAGTTTCCATAGTGCGATCACTGGATATATAATAGCCTTTTCAAATAACTTTGTCAAGGAAAGTATACCCTTTTTTAGTTTATGCAAATTCGTATTAAATAATACATCTGTTTTCAGCTCTTCACACTCAGACGCACCAACGCTCTCTGCAGCTTGGCTTCTGCCATCTTATAGTCGTGATCCGTAAGACCGCCTTTGGCAATCATTTCCTCAGCTCTCTTCTTTGCATCCTGGGCGCGTTGTTCGTCGATGTCTTCTTTCCACTCCCAGGTGGTTGCGAGGACACGGCATTTTCCGTTCATAACGGAGAGCATTCCACCGATACAGGCTGCAGTTCTTCTGCTTCCATCCTCCAGTACAACACTGGCTTCACCCATTCCGAGGGCTGTACAGTAATTGCAATGTTTGGCAAGAATAGCAAGATCGCCGCTGATGCTCCGGCAGACTACACGTTCCACATCACCCTCAAAGAGTAATCCGTCCGGTGTTCCGATTCTTAACGGGAAAGTACTCATAGGACATTTCCCCCTTTACTGCTTCTTCGCTTTTTCAAACACTTCATCGATTGTTCCCACAAACAGGAAGCAGCTCTCCGGAATGTCATCGCATTCACCATTGAGGATCATTTTGAATCCTCTCAGTGTTTCCTTCAGTGGAACATATTTACCAGGCATACCTGTAAACTGTTCGGCTACAGAGAAACTCTGTGACAGATATCTCTGTACTTTACGCGCACGGCTTACAGTACGTTTGTCTTCTTCGGACAGCTCATCCATACCCATGATGGCGATGATATCCTGAAGTTCTTTGTAACGCTGCAGAACTCGCTGTACAGATCTGGCGATCTCATAATGCTCGGTTCCTACGATCTCAGGGGAAAGGATACGGCTTGTGGAATCCAGAGGATCAACGGCCGGATAAATACCCTGGCTGGAAATCTCACGGGAAAGTACGGTTGTCGCATCCAGATGTGAGAATGTAGTTGCAGGAGCCGGGTCAGTTAAGTCATCGGCAGGCACATATACAGCCTGTACAGATGTAATGGAACCCTTTCTTGTGGAAGTGATTCGTTCCTGCAGGTTACCCATTTCAGTTGCCAGTGTAGGCTGGTAACCTACGGCTGACGGCATACGTCCCAGAAGTGCGGACACCTCGGAACCTGCCTGTGTGAAACGGAAAATATTGTCAATGAAGAGGAGCACATCCTGGTTCTTCTCATCACGGAAATACTCCGCCATGGTAAGTCCGGAAAGTCCGACTCTCATACGTGCTCCAGGCGGCTCGTTCATCTGACCGTAAACCAGAGCAGTTTTGTCGATAACTCCACTTTCTTTCATTTCATTATAAAGGTCATTTCCTTCACGGGTACGCTCTCCAACGCCTGTAAATACGGAAAGTCCGCCGTGTGCAGTTGCTACATTGTGGATCAGCTCCATGATCAGGACTGTTTTTCCTACACCCGCACCACCGAAAAGACCGATCTTACCACCCTTTGCATAAGGACAGATCAGGTCAACGACCTTAATTCCTGTTTCCAGGATCTCTGTTGCAGGCATCTGTTCTTCATAGGACGGAGCCTGACGATGGATGGACCAGCGTTCCTTTGCCTCCGGTGCCGGAAGATTATCTACCGGGTCACCTAAAAGGTTAAATACTCGTCCCAGGCATTCCTCGCCTACAGGAACGGAAATCGGACCGCCTGTGTCCAGAGCTTTGGCGCCACGTACCAGACCGTCGGTGGAGTTCATGGCAATACATCTTACCACGTCATCACCGACCTGCTGTGCAACTTCGGCAACCAGCTTTGCGCCATTATTATCAATCTCTATGGCATTGAGAAGAGGCGGCAGTTCATCGTGCGCAAAGCGGATATCAAGTACCGGACCGATAACCTGCACTACCTCGCCAATGTGTTTTTCACTCATGTTAGTAATCTCCCATCTATTGGAAATTATATTTATTAAAGACCTTCTGCACCTGCAACAATCTCCGTGATCTCCTGCGTGATGCTTGCCTGACGCGCTCTGTTATAGTAAAGGTTGAGCTGATCGATCATCTCTTCCGCATTACTTGTAGCCGCGTCCATAGCCATACGTCTGGCTGCCAGTTCACTTGCAGTACTTTCGCAGATACCGCCATAAACCAGACCTGCCAGATATTCCGGAACAATGGCATCAAATACTGTCTCTCCGTCCGGTTCATAGAGGATCAGATTTCTGGTCTCTACTTTTCCGCCGCTTTCCTCTCTGATGTCAGTCATCGGAAGCAATGAAAACACTTCCGGCTGCTGGGAAAGCATGGAATTAAAGACAGTATAGCATAATTCAATGTGGCCAAAAGTTCCCTTTCGAAATTCCGAGCAGAGTATATTTGCCATCTCGAAACAGTCGGCTACAGAAATGTCTCCTGCTTCTGCAAACTGTTCTGTCAGGGCTTCGATCCCTCTCTGTCGGAAATATTCTACTGCTTTCTTTCCAACCGGCAGAACCATATAGTCCTTGCCCTCTGCAGAAGCCTCCAGACATTTGAAAAGATTGGCATTGTATCCGCCTGCAAGTCCTCTGTCACCTGCGATCACAACATAACAGGTTTTGTTGTTTGCGGACTCTTTTGCATAGACAGAAGAGAAATCTGTGTTCTCTTTTGCAATATCTTTCAATGTCTCATGAAGCTCTGTGAAGTATGGACGACAGGTCTCTGCACGTTCTTTTGCCTTACGCAGTTTGGAGGATGCTACAAGCTCCATTGCCTTGGTAATCTGCATGGTACTCTGTACACTCTTAATACGCAGCTTTACCGCTTTCATATTCGAAGCCATACGATACCCTCCTAATCACTTTATTTCTCAGGTCTTGTATTCAGAAAATTCTCCGTATACGCATCCAGCACGCTGCGAAGTTTCTGCTCTGTTTCCTGCTCCAGTTTACCTGTTGTGCGGATTTCCTGCATAACTTCCAGACCTGCTGCGTCTGTATCCAGATACGTATATAATCCTGATTCATATACACTTACATCTTCAACTTTAACTGCTTCCAGAACACCCTTGGTAACTGCATAAAGGATTGCAACCTGTTTCTCTACAGGAACCGGTGCGTTCTGATTCTGCTTCAGGACTTCTACGATACGGGCACCCTGTTCCAGACGTGCCTTTGTATCAGCATCCAGGTCAGAACCGAACTGTGCGAAACTCTGCAGCTCACGGTACTGGGAATAAATCAGTTTCAGTGTTCCTGCTACTTTCTTCATCGCCTTAATCTGAGCATCGCCACCAACTCGGGATACGGAGATACCAGGGTTAACAGCAGGCATGATTCCTGAATGGAATAACTCTGTCTCCAGGAAAATCTGTCCGTCTGTGATAGAAATAACGTTAGTAGGAATATAGGCAGATACGTCACCTGCCTGTGTTTCAATGATAGGCAGTGCTGTCATAGAGCCGCCGCCATGCTCATCATCAAGTTTCGCTGCACGTTCCAGAAGTCGGGAATGCAGATAGAAAACGTCTCCAGGATATGCCTCACGTCCAGGCGGACGACGGATCAGCAGGGAAAGTGCACGGTATGCAACCGCGTGCTTACTTAAATCATCATAAATGATCAGCACATCTTTTCCCTTATTCATAAAGTACTCGCCCATTGCACATCCGGAATACGGTGCGATATACTGCAGCGGGCTTGACTCAGATGCTGTAGCTGCTACAACGATGGTATAATCCATTGCACCGTTTCTGGTCAGGTTCTCTACTAATGTAGCTACTGTGGAACGTTTCTGTCCGATGGCTACATAGATACAGATTACATCTTTTCCCTTCTGGTTAATGATGGTATCTGTGGCAATTGTAGTTTTACCGGTCTGACGGTCACCGATGATCAGTTCTCGCTGTCCACGTCCGATCGGGATCATAGAGTCGATCGCTTTGATACCTGTCTGAAGAGGCTGATATACAGATCTTCTCTCACAGATTCCAGGTGCCTTGCTCTCAATCGGCCGGAATTCTTTTGTATCAATAGGGCCTGCTCCGTCAATTGGCTGTCCAAGTGCATTTACAACACGTCCAACCATGGCGTCGCCTACCGGTACAGACACGACCTTGCCTGTACGTTTTACGGTCTGACCCTCACCAATATTCTCATCTGAACCAAAGATTACGATGGAGACACTGTTCTCCTCCAGGTTCTGTGCCATACCAAAGCTTCCGTCTTCGAATTCCAGAAGTTCTCCTGACATACAGTTTACCAGTCCGCTGGCTCTGGCGATACCGTCACCAACCATAAGGATCGTACCTGTCTCGTTCTGTTGAATGGCATTTTCGTAATATTTTATCTGGCTTCGGATGACCTTGGATATTTCCTCAGGTTTTAATTGCATGTTTCCATTCCATCCTTTTATATTCTTTTATTTTTATACGACCATTTCATTCAGTTTCTTGGAAATACCGGAAATACGGCTCTGTACAGTACCGTCGAGCTGCACGCCCTCCAGTTCCACGCGAAGTCCGCCAAGTACGGATGCATCGGTCTTCTGGACCAGATACACTTTCTTTCCGCTTATCTTCTCAAGCTTCGCTTTCAGAGCTTCCATCTGAGTTTCACTGAGCTTCACTGCACTTGTTACTACTGCTTCCGCAATTCCATGTGCACTGTTGTAGCGTCGGATAAACTCTTCGCAGCATCCGGCAAATTCTCTCAGAATCTTACGCTCACACAATAATTTCATAAAATTCACCAGATATCTCTCTGCCTGCTGTCCAAAAGCCTCTTCGATCATCTTGAGTCTCTCTTCTTCAGGGATTGCCGGTTCTCCCAGCAATTTCAGATATTCCGGATTCTCTCGAAAAATCTGTCTGATCGCGATCATCTGCTCCATGATCTGTCCATCGAGCTTTTCTTCAGCGGCAAGGTCATACAGACTTCCGCCGTAAACTCTGGCAGTTTTTGTCATGATGCCTCACCCACATTCTCAATAAACTCGTCAATCAGTTTTGCATGATCTTCTTCATTAATTTCGCGCTCGATCACTTTTCCGGCAATCTCTACAGCCATACCACCAATCTCTTCTTTGATCTCGTTGACTGCTTTGCGTTTCTCCTGGGCAATGTCTTTCTCTGCCTTCTCTTTCATGGCAGTTACCTGACTGGAAGCTTCTTTGATCATCTCTTCACTCTGAATTGCAGCGGTTTTCTGCGCTGTCATCACAATGTCGTTTGCTTTATTCTTGGCTTCCTGCATATTCTTTTCATATTCTGCTTTCATTGCCTGAGCTTCTTCTTTTGCCTTCACTGCATCCTGGATCTCTGCGTCTGCTTTCGCTTTACGCTTGTCCAGCATCTCATTGATCGGCTTGAAGAGGAAACGTTTGATCAGATATACCTGAATAAAAAGGTTGCAAATCGTCGCTATAAAATTCCACGGCACAATTCCAACTAATTCCTGTACCTGCATGTTTGTAACCTCCTGTCTATACTTATGTGGATCATTCTACGGCTGCCGCCGGGATCATCCACAAGTTCCATATCGATGCCGCTTAATCTTTGATGTCCGGCATCTTAGCTGTTTTTTGTCAGCTCAGGAAGTTCATGAACATACCAGGTGCAACGAAGATAAGTAACAGACCGGTAACGAAACCGTAAATACCGGTTGTCTCTGCGATCGCACATCCAAGAAGCATGGTAGAAGTTACATCGCCTTTACACTCAGGCTGACGTCCGATTGCTTCCAGTGCTTTAGCTACTGCATTACCTTCACCAATACCAGGGCCGATACCTGCGATAAGTGAACATCCTGCTCCAATTGCACAACCTGCTAATGCGATACCTTTTGCCAGTAACTGAAAATCCATAGTAAAACCCTCCTGTTAAATAATAATCTGCAGCTTTTTCCCCTTTACTGCGGTATTAGTTTTTTCTGCTGTATTTCAGCAATCTTTCGGTTACCACCGCTGCCATTTCGCTCCGGCAGTAATACGGCCATAACCATGATCAGCGGAAATCCCCTTTGTATCTTCCGCTAAGTTTCTGCTACTCTTCTGCTGCGTTTGCAATATACATTACTGTCAGCATACAGAAAATAAACGCCTGCATAATTCCTGAGAACCAGTCAAAATAGACCGAAAGGATTGCAGGTACACCGACATCAAGAATCGGTATCTGTGACAGTACATCTCCCACTAAACCAGGGATCAGTCCCAGAAGTGCGGAACTTGCAACTGCCAGTGCTCCATAAATAAGACCATTGATTACTACACCGGAAAGGATATTTCCAAAGTGACGACACGCCATACTGACGGGTGTAGCCAGTTCAGAAAGAATATTAAACGGTGTCATAACCGGGATCGGGGTTGTAAATCCTTTGAGATAGCCGCCGAATCCGCTAGTCTTGATCTTCTGCGCTGTGATCATAATGAAGACCACAACAGCCCATGCTGCCTCAGTTGAAAGGTCTGCTGTCGGGCTTCGAAGTCCCACAAGACTGATCAGGTTGGAAACCACACTTGTTGCAAAAAGTGCTGCAACAAATGGTATCATGTGTCTGAATTTCTCACCCATATTTCCGATTACAAAGCTGTTGGCTTTCTCTACAATAAGCTCTGCCACTGCCTGGCGCTTGGAAATATTCTCTTCTTTCAGATCGTGGGTAAGCCAGATACATAATCCTGTGATCAGAATCATAACCAGCCAGCTTATCACCATAGTTTCACTGATTCTCAATGGCCCAAGAAAAGGCACATCGATCGGCAATGTAAAGAATATCCTTGCCCCGGTAATATCCAACTCCATACTCTTTATTCACCTCCTGTCTTTACCGATACTGTTTTCCGGTTTGATGAAACAGATATTTGTAATCTGCTGTTACTTCTTAGTATGAAAAATCCCTGCAATTTTAATTCCTGTTCCAGGAAATAAAAGAGGAACAATTCCAGCTACGAAATGAAAGCATGGAGCAACGATCGCGATGATCACCCAGAGCATCTGAAGCATCATTCTCTGTGAATAACTTGCTTTAATCTTCATTCTTGCAGTATCTTCATCTGTTGCCGCAGCTGCTTTCTGCACTGCTAATCCCATAAAAAAGAAATTAAGGACTGCCACACATCCTCCAAGCGCCCCGCCGAGAAATACCGTATAATCAAGCGGTACTTTCTGAGGCATAAAAGCATGCAGCACCCCAAATACAATCCACATTAATATCAGCCCGATGCCTGTGATCATGGCTACTCTCTCTGTTTCCTTCTTTACGGCCGGCTGAATGTTCTCCATCATACTGCTCATATAAATCTCCTTTCTATTTCTACGTATCATTTTACATATTGTTCCACGCATTTCTTCTGTAAAATACATTTCTCTGAGATCACCTTTTTTTCCTGTTCACTCTCGAGTCCAATAATACATTTATAATTTCTCATCTGCATTTTTTACTATATACATCTGTTCTCGTCATACGTGTCTGTTAAACGATACTTTGTTTTTCTTCTTTCTGTTCTCTTTCTTCTGCTGTTTGTTAATAGAAAGATAAAATTTATATGCCACCGTTGCGGAGCCTCCAAGCCCAAAGAAAAAACCGGGGATATAGATCCAGCCCCCGACTCCAGTCTTGGAAACAATGAACCAGCAGGCTGCCAGGCACAATAAAGTAGGTGTTATGAGAGACAGACCAAGCTGCGATAACATGGTGACATTTCTGATAATCTCTGACCACTGTTTCATCGTCTTCTCCTTTTTTAATCTTGGACGAAGTAAATGAGAATCTCTCTCATCAGCTCTCATGCCTGCCGATGTCTCAGCAGCTCCGCCACATGCTCAATTCGCCAAATGTAATTGTGTCATCCATCGAATTTATAGTGAAATTTTATCACATTTCAAGCGCAAATACAATAAAGTTGTACAAATTATTCAAATTTATTTTTTATTACCAATATTTTTTGTAATATTTTTATCATACCTGCCAATTTTATATCACACTGCATAAGCCATGCAAATATTCGTAATTGAAACCGGAAACTTATTTGAAGCAAAATTTCACAAATAAAGCTCTACTTTTACCGCCGGAACATCAGAGATATGTTTCTCTCAATCGAAATACAATCTTCTCGGAATATTTTGGTTTCATACAACACTATACATAATGTACTAAAAAAACACGAAAGCAAAAATGCCCTTTTCTGACGTTTTTTGCTTTCGTGTTTGTTATTCGCATATTATTTTATTTATTCAGTATACAGATAAGCACTCGCATCCGGATCATCCAGGCTGTCTGCATCAATCCATGCCGGATTCAGAAGCAGATTTCTCTCAATCGTTACGGACTTCCTTGGAGCTGTCGTTTCCACAGCTGTCCAGATTGTCTGATATCCCATTGCATACGGCTGCTGAGAAACACATCCGATCTCATCGCCATTTCTGATTGCTTCCTGCTGTTTCGTTGTAGCGTCTACTCCTACCAGTGCCGGCGCATCTCCTTCATCGCTCTTCTCAAGGTCAAGGTACATTTCTGTTACATCGGCATTTGTACAGAATACTCCATCGAGTCCAGGATATTTCTCCAGAACTTCCTGCATGGCAGCTTCCATATCATCTACCTGGTCTGAATAAATGGTCTCTACTACTTCAATGTCTCCATACTTCTCGATATTATTCATAAAACCATCTACGCGGTCCTGAACACTCTTTGTTTTCTGCTGCGCAGAAAATACCGCAACCTTACCCATCTTGCCAAGCGCACTTCCAAGCTGGTAAGCCGCCATCTTGCCCACCTGCACATTATCAGTTCCTCTGTACGCTCTTATCAGTTTCTTCTCAGATACATTAGAATCAAATGCAATAACAGGGATTCCATTCTCCTTAGCTGCCTCGAGCTGTGCCTGGCAGGAATCCATATCACTTGCAGAAATACACAATACATCTGGATTCTCCGCAATAACAGCATCTATGGTATTAATCTGACTTTCTACATCTTCTTCATTGTCCGGACCTTCAAAAGTCATTGTGATCTGATCATCTTTCTTAAAGCCATATGCATCATTAATTGCTTTTACAGCTTCTTCCATACCCTTCTTAACCATTTTCCAGTATTCGCCCTTAACAGACTTGCTTACCACCGCGATCCTGGAACCAGCTTCAATCTTTACGTCAGTATCAATCTCCGGAATAAGAGGACTTTCATCCTGTTCATCCACTGCTTCTGCTTCTGAATCAGCTTCTTCGATAGCGTCTGCCACTAATGGCTGGATTGTCTCTTCTACTTCTGCCCTGCTACAACCTGTCAGCATAGTCAGCCCTGTCATCAAACCTATCGCTGCTACCGCCGCTCTTTTCATTTTGATCTCCTCTTCCTTTCAATGGTATAATCAATTAGTTTAATCATTATTGACATATTTCGTTACTGTTCACTTTGTTCTCAGCAACGATAATAGGGCGTGGACAGTAACCATATTCTTTCTACATTATACACATTTTCCGAATTTCGTCCAGAGATTTTGCATATTTTTCACTCTAGTTTCACATATCTGCAGATACGCCGAAATCACTTCCACAAAAAACATTCAGGTTTTGCAGTTCCAACAACTATATGATTTTATCCCAATTCTCAAATACACTTCCGACAGGTGTTACCTGAAACTCCATTTTTTTCTTTGTTACCGGATGCTGAAATCCCAGCTTTGCAGAACAAAGAGCCAGCGGTTCCTGTCCACTCTGCTGTGGATTATATTTCCTGTCACCTACAAGCGGCATTCCTGCATGTGTCATCTGCACTCGAATCTGATGATGCCTTCCGGTATCCAGCCATATCTCCATCAGATTTCTTTTCTGCCCCTGCACCTTTTTCGTTTCCAACAGTTCATATGACAACAACGCCTTCTTTGCGCCAGGAACTCCTGCTGCTACAACTGCAGAACTATTCGTCCTGTTATCTTTCTTCAACCAGTCCTCCAGAGTATTTTTCTCTGACTGCACTTCGCCTTCCGTCACCGCCAGATAAATTTTCCTAATCCTTCCTGTCGTCATCTGCCTGTTCAGTTCTGCTGCCGCCTTAGCATTCAGCGCAAACACCAGAACTCCCTCCACCGGTTGGTCCAGACGGTGAATAATACCCAGATACGGCATTTTTCCAGGTGTTTTCTTTGCAATATAATTCTTCAGCAGACTCTCCAGATCCATACTGCCGACCCGTGCATTCTGTACCGCAATCCCCGCCGGTTTATGGCATACCAGGATATCTTTATCTTCATATATAATATAATCTCTAATATCTTTTATCCACATAAAAAAACTCTCCTTTTCATGGAGAGTATATCTCAAAATTTCATTTCACGCAATAAACGATTCCCTACACCCTGTATACAAACTAACTTCACATTACGTTTCACTCTATTCTCAGTAACGTTACCAAAGTTCATTCCAGATTACCTGCATCAATGAAATTTTTGTGTGTATGTCTTGACCCAATATCCGATATTTCATATTTTTGTATACTAAAACGGTCATCACTTTTTACTTTCCTCAATTTCAAAAATGATGACCGTTTTAATGTTCTTCGTTATTCAATTTAATTTTCCTCTTAGTATTCTTTCTATAATAATATTTTATTTACAGATTACTTTTACAGGTTTCCATATTTAATTTTTCTATTATAAATTTCTCTTCTGATTCCCTGCTCATAATTCATATGTGTTATAAATAATCTGATTCAAATTTCGCATCTGACTATCAGTTATTTCACTCATTGAATTTACTTAGAAAGTTTTATAGATTTTAAATTATAATTTCACGGATTATAATTTGATGTTATTTGGAAATATCAGATGTACTCTTTTCAACTATGCGTGCTAAGCAATCATAAACTTAACTTCTTAAATCCATAACTGTTTATTTCTCTTTTCGTACTTTATCATATATCTTTTGAACACAAATGGCAGATGTTCTGACTATTATGTAAAGTATCTATAAAAAGTACTTTAATATTTCTCTTTAATATCTCATATTATAAAAATATTTAATATTCTTCTGATGCAAAGCTTCAATCTATATCATCCTCTGTAGATATACATTTCAAAATATCGTTCTTACCAACAATTTCTCTGTTACCTGGAACTCTTCTTCCCGGCTAACTATTGAGATAAGGGTTATACTCTTTCGATAAATATTTCTTTACACATTTATCAAAATCCTTGTATCAGGTCTGTGACAGATATTCAATATAAGCTATCGCTTCTATATTACCTTAGATACAACTCTTTTCCTTACTGAACTGTGCGTATATTTTTTATATAAGGAAAAAACTTCTTCATTTAATTTCTGTATCAGGTCTTTCTTGCAGGAAACGCGATACCCATCACTCTTATATTGATGATGTTATAACTTCTTTCCCAACGGAATCACCTAAACCTTTCTCTTATTTTCATCCTTTTCATTGGAACATTTATATATGCTATGAATTGAATGAATTTCTTTGATTATTTATTTTGTTTCCTGTTTTCTTTTGATGGACTTATAATACCATCCCTCTCATCATTTGTCAATACATTTCTGATATTTATTTCATTATTTTTATTCTATTTGTATTTTACTTGTATTAATTTCATAATATTTATATTTATTATATAATTTTCAGATTTTTTATCTAATATCTTACTTCCGCAAGCACCACGCACTCCTCCATAACCGTAGCACATCTATTCCCATTCTACCGTTGCGAGACCCCAGCAGGAAAATAAAATGGTTTCAACCGCATTTGCAGGAACCGTAGTAACTCTTAGTGCCCAGATATCTGCGTTATCAAAAAACCAAGGCACTGTCTGAGCGACAGCGAGTTTGCCTTGTTTTTTTGATGCTTTTAGCAGATCTATGGACACTTAGAGTTACTAGTTTCCGAAACCGCGGTTGAAACCATTTTATTTTCCTGCGTCCCTCATCAAGCAAAAGCGCAGCCGCCTCCAACGGAGGCCAGCTGCACCCTACTCATTCTTATTTTCTATTATAATTAATCAAACATCCTTTAAGGATAATCTCACGCTCATCATCCGTAAGTTCCCCAAGAGTCACCTCAAACTCTTTCAGTCCGCGTTCACCAACAACATAACCTTTGATCACATCGTCCTTCTCCTCAACCGCCTTACGAATCTCCGGGAAGAACAGATAATCTCCATTTACAAACGGAAGCTCACCCTCTTTGATCAGGAATGGAAGCATACCCCAGTTGATCAGGTTAGAGCGATATCTCTTAGTTGCATATTCATTGGCAACATTTGCCCATCCTCCAAGCACCTTCTGACAGGAAGCTGCCTGCTCACGTGCAGAACCATCACCAGGTTTCACTGCAAAGATCGTACTTCCAACACCAACATTTTCCTTGCTGACATTTGGGTAATCTTTCTTGATCACTTCCATTACAGGTTTCAGTTCCGGAAGTGCCTCTGCAGGACATTTACCCTCCTGAATCGCTTTCTGTGCTTTCTGAACTTCTTTTGCACGTCCCACATAAGCAGGATCTTTTCTGGAAAGTGTAAATTCTGCCAGTCCCAGCGGATTGGAACGATAGGAGGAAGTTTCTCCGGACGGGATTAGTTCATCTGTTGTAGTAACAGGGTCATGAATCTCAGAAACAACTTTCACGATCAGGTTCTCCGGAAGTGCTGCCATCTCCGGCCAGTCTTTAATATTCGGTCCAAACTGGATCTCTACACTCGGGTCAGCTACACCTTTGCTGTCAAATACACGGTTCTCATAAATTGTTTTATCAAAGAAATACTTCTGTCCTGTATAACCGCCGGTGTAATCCTCTGCTGAAGTCAGGAATCCTTTATTTGCTGCTGTTGCCGCAATAGAACGTGCATCCATAAGTGCAACAGAAGAAATCTGACCATTCTGGATCTTAGATCCCTCACGGTTCGGGAAGTTTCTGGTTGTGTGACGGATACTAAATGCATTGTTTGCAGGAGTATCGCCAGCACCAAAGCACGGTCCGCAGAAAGCAGTCTTCACAACTGCACCTGTTCCAAGCAAGTCTGCCAAAACACCGTTCTTAGCCAATTCCATATAGATTGGTGTACTTGCCGGATAAACGCTTAATGTAAAGGCATCTGCACCAATACTCTTTCCTTTAAGGATATCAGCTGCTGCACAAATATTTTCAAATCCGCCGCCTGCACATCCTGCGATAATTCCCTGCTCTACATAAAGCTTGCCGTCGATTACTTTATCTCTTAATGTATAAGGAACTTTTCCATCAAGACTGACCTGAGCTTTCTTCTCAACATCTGCAAGGATATCATCCAGATTTGCTTTCAGTTCATCGATTGTGTATGTATTGCTTGGATGGAATGGCATAGCGATCATTGGTTTGATCTCGCCAAGATCAATTTCTACACATCCATCGTAATATGCTGTTTCGCCTGGTTTCAGTTCTTTGTAATCTTCGCTTCTGCCGTGGATTTCATAGAATTCCTGGATCTTCTCATCTGTCTGCCAGATAGAGGAGAGACAGGTTGTCTCTGTTGTCATTACATCTACACCGATACGGAAATCAGCGCTTAAGTTTGCAACACCAGGTCCGACGAATTCCATTACTTTATTCTTTACATATCCATTTGCAAAAACTTTGCCGATAATTGCAAGGGCAACGTCCTGAGGACCTACGCCCGGACGCGGAGAACCAGTCAGATAGATTGCAACGACACCCGGCATATTGATATCATATGTCTGGGAAAGAAGCTGCTTAACCAGCTCCGGACCACCTTCACCCATTGCCATAGTACCAAGGGCACCGTAACGTGTATGGCTGTCAGAACCGAGGATCATTTTGCCGCCTGCTGCAAGCATTTCTCTTGCAAACTGATGGATAACTGCCTGATGAGGCGGTACATATACGCCGCCATATTTCTTGGCACAGGTAAGTCCAAACATATGATCATCTTCATTGATAGTTCCGCCTACTGCGCAAAGGGAGTTATGGCAGTTTGTCAGAACATATGGCACCGGAAACTTCTCAAGCCCTGAAGCACGGGCAGTCTGAATAATACCAACAAAAGTGATATCATGAGAAGTCAGTTTATCGAATTTAATCTGAAGCTTCTCCATATTTCCAGAAGTATTATGTGCTTCCAGAATTGAATAGGCGATGGTATTCTTTGCCGCATCTTCCTTAGAAACAGGGAAATCCGCCTGATTCTCCGAAACAATCTTCTGTCCATTCAGTAAATACACACCGGTATCGTATAGTTTCATAATGTATCCTCCATTTCATAAATATTCTACTTGGTTCTTTCTGGCAAAACAAAATTTTATTTACAGCAATTCACAATCTGCTTCGCTGCCCGCTCTAAACAAAATATATATCTGAATTTTTATACAATCCATTTTCCAACCACAGGTATTTTCTTAATAAGCATTACTGCTGCGCAGCTGAGTACAAATATCAGTAAAACAACCAACGGGACTGCCAGGATCGTATTATCTATCACCATACTGTCAATTCCAACTGTATGAAGCACATTTCTAAAAAAAGCATGGATCAAATATATGCCAAATGTACAATTTCCAAGTATACAGATAATATTTTCCTGTCGCTCATTCCATCGAATACGTGATACATAGTTTTTAAAAATCAAAAATATCGTTGTACTCCAGAAAAACGCTGCCAATGTGTAATTTTCATAAAAAGACTGCACCGGTTTTCCTGACTTCAGTGAACTGTAATAACAAAGAGTAATTCCACTTAAAATAAATGTTATACCTAATATATAAATTATTTTCTCAAGTTTTTTAGATACTCCGTACTTCGATAGATAATGGCCCAGAATAAAATATCCGGTAAAGCTTGTAACCAAATCCGGATGGATTGTATTTAAAATATTTACTATCTGTTTTCTGTATGGAACAGGAAAATAATTTACAGTGTACGGAATAACCTGGCAAACAAGGAATAAAATAATCATATACTCTTCCCACTGTTTCCCATTACTGCTGTTTACTATTTCCCAGATCAATGGAGTAATAGCCAAAAGTCCCATCAGCATTGGCAGATACCACAAATGGAAATAATTTTTGGTCACATAGTTTAATAATTGTTTTAAACAGGCAATTTTCCCTTGTGTAATCGTACCTTTTATTATCAATCGGTAAACACCGTAAAATATCTGCCAGAAAATATACGCCACTGCTATCTGCAAAATATTCTTAGTCCACAACCGTTTCAAATTCCATGTACGTCTTTCATCCAAATACAGCAAACCACTGATCATTATGAAACAGGCTACTGCAAATCGATTAATTCCGTGATAAAAGTTTGAGACAGCCCATACTGATGAATTCAATTGCGCATCTTTAAAATGCTGAGAAGCAACATGAATACCAATAACTCCAATACACGCAGCAATACGAAGCAATTCTATCCATATAATTCTCTTTTTGTTCATTTATATTTTTCTTTCCTCTCTATTGAACACTTCCCTTCGGTCCTATCCCCACCGTTGCAAGGGAATTATCCGAACAATTTTAATACAGTATAGCAAAAACTCATATATTTAACAAGAAAAATTGTTATTTTAATTACAAATACAGAAACCAGTCATTCAGACACCTTTCTGCGTTTTTTAATAATATCCAATACTTTCACACTTTCTGTCGTATAAAGAAATCCCCCGGAAAGTAAGGAGTCACACACTTTCCAGGGGATTCTTGGCTAAATTGTAAGCGGCATCAGTAACATCAGCCTTTAACAGCTCCAGATACCATACCTTTGATAATTTCTTTACTGAATGCAAAATACAGAACAACAACCGGTGCCATTGTGATGAGCATGGCTGCCATCTGTTTCGGATAGTCAGATGCAAACTGTCCTTTGAACTGAGTCAGCGCAAGAGGTACTGTCTGCAGGCTTACATCCTTAATAAGAACTAATGCGAATGAAAATTCATTCCAGCAGCTGAATACCTGAATGATCGCTACAGTTGTAAGGATTGGACGGCAGATCGGAAGAATGATCGTCCATAATGTATGGGTAAAGTTACTTCCATCAATCGCAGCTGCTTCTTCCAGTGAAACCGGAATTGTTTTTACATATCCCTCTACCAGGAAGATTCCCATTGGAAGACCAAAAGAAACATATGGCAGAAGAAGAGTAAACCATCTGTTGTTGATTCCACATCTCTGGAATACAACGTAAATCGGAACCAGAAGAGAATGAATCGGAATCAGCATACCCATTAAAAACATTACATATAATACACGGTTCAGCTTAAAATGAACACGTGCAAGAATATAACCTACAATAAAACTGAACAGGATGATCAAGATAATAGAAAGACCTGTCGTTCTTACACTGTTCATCATGGACTCGCCCAGATGGTAATCCTTATTGCTGAGAATCTTTATGTAATTGATCAGTGACGGATTCTTTGGCAGACCCATGATATCTGCATTAAATACACGTTTTTCTTTCAGAGATGAATAAGCCATCCATACAATTGGGAAAATGCAGGAAAGTGAGAAGATAATAAGGATCACATTCATGATCACTGCTGCGATTCCTTTTCTCACTTTGTGAGTTTTAGGTACGTTCGTATTCATAATCTCATGCCTCCTTTTCCCTGGTCAGATATTTAATGAGTCCCTGTGAACCTCCGATTACCAGAAGCGATAATACGAAGATCGCTACAGAAATACAGCTACCATAGCCCATGTTACTCTGGCTGAAAGATACCTGATATCCGTACATCGCCATAACCATGGATGCAGTACCAGGACCGCCCTTGGTCATAACATAAATATTATCGAAAGCTTTCATATTACCAGCTACACAGAGGGTAATACATACAAGCATTGTGTTCTTGATCAGCGGCAGAGTAATGTACCATGCTGTCTGGATACCATTTGCTCCGTCAATCTGTGCGCTCTCAAAAATCTCAGTGTCAATTGATGAAATAGCGGACAGAATAATTACCATATAATAACCAATGAACTGCCAGATCAGTGGGATTGTTACACAAAGCATAACAATCTTCGAATTATTCAGCCATACCTGGCAGAGGTCTTTACGACCGATTGCTTTTAAAAACCAGTTGATAAGACCGTATTTGTTGTGGTAGATCATGTTCCAGATCAAACCAATACATACTGCTGCGATCGTACTTGGAAAAAATCCAAATGTACGATGAATACCTTTTAATTTCGTAGATTTGGCATTTACCATAAGAACAAGAATAAATGCGATACCGATCTGGCCGATGATACATGCAATTACCAGATAGATATTATGTCCAAATGACTGCCAGAATGTAGTGTCATGTATCAGCTGTTTATAGTTTGCAAGTCCGTTGAATGTCTTCATTGGACCGCCTTTCCACTCAAAGAAGCTGTAAACCAATGCAGTTACTAATGGAACAAATACCGTAAATACAAACATTAAAACAGGTATGATCAGATATAAAATAAGCGTTTTCTTTTTGGGCTTGATTGTCGTCAACATATGCTGTACCTCTCTTTCCTGAAAAACTCCCTTACCAGCCACACGTTCACCAAGTGAACAAGTATACGTTTTCATGCCGGATCACCAGCGAACAGTAACCTCCTCATACTATTACAGAAAAGCCAGCCCACCATAGCTACTTTGTACCTTCGCAGTTATGAGTTAAAATTCATTCATATAATAGTACAAAACCGCTCCGCCCACCGCAGTGGGCAGAACGGTTACTTTGCATTGCTTTCCGTAACCGAATCAGGAAACTGTTTCAGTTCGGTTCAGATTTTAATAATTCTCTTCGTATGCCTTCTGAGCATTTTCAGCTACTTCTTCCGGTGTCATTTCACCGTTCATCATTGTCTGAAGGTCTGTATTCAGAACATCCCATACAGCACTGTTGATGTAGGAGTCATAAATCTCGCATTTTGTTGTATCAACATATGAGTAGTTATAGAAATCCTGTGTGATCTGGTCAAATTTGCTCAGGTCAACATCATCTGTCTTTGTTAATCCGCCAAGTGCATAGTTCTCTGCTACGTATGTAGAGAATGCAGGTCCTGTGATTTCCTGTGCAAGGTCAATAGCTGCTGCTAATTTGTCAGGATCATCTGCAACCTTAGGATTAATTGCTACAGCGTATCCAAGACCGATATTCTGAGAATCTGGATCTTCTGTTGCATCTGCAGGCTGTGGAAGAACTGCAAATCCGATGTTATTGAATTTCTCTTCATCACTGTCTTTAAGAGTTGCTGCGATGTAGGACTCATCCCAGTTACCGCCGATAAATGCTGCTGCATCACCAGAGATGTAGTATTCACGGGCATCTTCGTTTGTTACGGAGTTGTAATCTTCATTAAAGATATCTGTTTCTGTGAACAGGTGCTGTGTTTCTGTCAGAGCCTTTACAAATGCTTCATCTGTAAATGCCGCACCGCTCTTGTCGATCAGACTCTGGAACCAGTCTTTACCTGTATATCTGTCACCAAGTGTGGAAAGGAAGTCACTGTTTGCCTGCCATTTTCCACCATTACCAAATGCTACAGTGTCGATTCCCTGATCTTTGAAGTATTCGGAAGCTTTCTCTACATCTTCCCATGTTGACGGGAATGCATCGTATCCTGCTTCTTTCCACATTGCTTTATCATAGATAACTACTGTACAGGTACCACCTGTCAGTACAGGATATCCATAAATTTTGTCACCATCTTTAAATGGTGTGAAATAATCCTGATCATACCGATCATAATACGGAGAAGCCTTGATGGTATCTGTCAGGTCCATAATCAGTCCCTGTTCTGCCCATGCTTTTGTATTCATACCCTGAAGGAGGAATACATCCGGAAGGTTATCTGCTGCTGCAAGAGTAGCAATCTGTGTTTTATATTCTGCATTTGCAAGAACGTTCTCATTTAAGTTGATATCCGGATGAGCATCGTTCCATGCTGCTAATACTGTACGGAATCCATCTGATCCACCATTTCCCTCAGACTCTTCAGATGTGGAGTAATGCATAATCTCCAGATCTCCTTTGTAAGCCAAATCATTGTTTGCTACATCTGTTGCTGCACTTACCATTGATGCGCCCATCATGGATGATACTGTTGCTGCTGCAAGAGCAATTGCCATTACCTTTTTCTTCATTGTGTGTCCTCCTTTAGAAAATAAATGATTTCATACACATTGGTGTGTGGTATTTTCTTCTGCTTATGCTTCCGAAAATCCCTTTTCGATTAAGTTTTGTATGTTTTCGCTCTACTTAATCGTTTTCTTTCCTTTATTAAACAGCACATCTCCTATTTTGTCAATGGTATTTTTGCTTAAATTATGCTTTTCGTATAATACGCATTATATTTAATCTAATTTATTGTGCATTTTTACTCAATTCATTTTCGTCATCATTTATGACCCCCTTGTATTTTTCGACATTTTTATCATAAGCTAACTAATTTTCAAATATTTGACGTAAACGTTTTCGTTAAAATTCCTACACCAGCTCCTATATTACCGCCATTTTTCATCAACTCTTTCGTTTTTATCTGTAATGAAGTATTTTCCGGAAGCTCTTCCAACGATGTCCCAGGTTCTTTTCCAAACATCCATTCCATATATTCTGTATCCTCGGGCATATCTTTTTTAATAATGAAAAGCTTCTGAAACTTTCGAATATTTGATGTTTCTTTTACAAGTTCTGCCAGTCTCGGCGAAAGAAGCCAGGATTCGCAGAAATACTCTGCCTGTGCATATTCCGGATAAACACGCTGTATAAAATCAGCAGCCAGCCTCAGTGACACTTCTACATTTTCCGGAACAAATGCCGCATCTGAAGGGATATGAATACTAACAGCATCCTTCCCCTCAAAATTTGTCAGTTCATATTCCAGTTCCCCAATTCGAAACAACACCATACTTACCTGACGATAAGTCCACCATCCACGGTCAAACAAAATTTCACCCGTTCTCATTCTGCGTTCTCCCAAAAATCTGGTAAAACATCTCATTGTATCAAAATAGACTTCATCCGAAATCCCCAGTTCTTTGTATCTGTCATAATCCCTGCATGCACATACGAGCTGGCACATCAGCATCTTCATATTATCAGAATCCTTCCCCAGACAATTTACCAGATGATGGTAGGCCTTCTCAGCAGTTTTTCTCTCCATAAGACTGTTTAACTGACAATCCATCTCCGCTAGATTCACCCTCTCATACTCCTCAAATACTCTCCCGCAGGCTTTCTCTGGAAGCTGAATTCCCTTGCATAACTCCTTTAATTCCATTTTGTGTATCCTCCCATTGCATTTTTTTGCTACACTTTTATTTGTACCTCATTATAACATTTTCATCTCCAAACACCACCCGCGAGCCCAATATCAGTACAGAAAAATATTTTATTTTATGTGCATTTGCAGGATGCTTAGATATTCTTAGTTCTCAAAAATCTGCGTTATGATCCTCCAGGGACACTGTCTGAACGAAGCGAGTTTGTCCCTGGAGGATCATGCTTTTAGCAGATTTTTGAGAACTTAGAATATCTTAGCGTCCGAAACCGCACATGAAATGAAATATTTTTCTGCGCGTCCCTTTCTCCTTTACTTCCCCCAAAAAATCCGCTATACTCTATATTATCTTTTGTTCTGATCAGGAGGATTATATATCATGTTTCGTTTATGGGGAAAATTATGGAAAGACAACCATTTATTAAAAGATACCGTAATCTGTGATGATTCCGAAGATACCCGGACACATAAAATTTTTCGCGGACTGGAAAGCATCTGCTATGAAATGGATCTGGGTAATCCAATCTGGCTGGAATCCACAGTAAGACATTTTAAAAAACATGGAAAAGCAAGATTTTATCAGGATAATTTTATAGAACAGATAGACTTTGATTATCTGGAGATTCAGGTGATCGAAGAAGATGACGAATGACCATAGCGAGGTGCATGTCCCTGAATACCGCCGTAACATGCACCTCACTTCTTTATCATCAGCTTATTCCATAAACTCTCTTATGATCTCCCGCATGATCTCTTCTTCCTCAGGCGTAAGCATTCTGCTGAAATGACTTCCTGTTGCCGCAGTCTGACGAATGCTTTCCGCAATATGCTCCACAATCGCTTCTTTTGCAGCCCCGTCCGGTTTCTCTGCCGCCGGAACTTCTTCTACCCATGTGCGAATGTGTTCCACATAATCCGAAAGAGTATTCATCAGCAATTCTTCCTTGTATGTAAAATCAAGTGCCTGCCTCAGCAGAAGCAACACGGTCGGGACAATAGCTCCCACATACAGATATGCCAGCGGCATTCCATCCCACTCCACATTTCCTGAATACATAAAAAAGGCCATACCCAAGAGAGCCGTGCAGAAAAGTGACGGATACCATACAAGCCGATTCATGCGGTTTAACAGCCTGTCTCGCGTTTTCCAGAGGTTTATCCATTTCTCTTTAAGGTTTGATTTCATCTCTGAGTTTTTTCTGATCAGTCTTCGGTAAGTAAGATGTGTGGCCAGCATCCCCAGCACGCCAAGTCCTCCAAGCATGATCATGGCATAAAGCAGAAGATGCAGATTCATAATTCTCTCCAGCATAACATCCTCCTGATTAAACTGATAGGATTATTATACTGCTGTATGCTGTCTCAGGAAACTAAAATCGTTCATCAAATTCTCTCATAAAAAAACAGGATCTGCATCCAAATCCCTCTGTCAGACAGAGACCTGGTTTGTCTGCGATCCTGTTTTATAATTTACATATTCTGTAATTTCTCTACAATCTCTTCGAACTTCATGAAATGAGAAGCCTTAACAAGAATAGTATCTCCATTCTGAACGTATCCATTCAGATGTGTCAGGAGACTCTCTCTGTCCGGTTCATAGATTACTTTAAGACCAGCGTTGGTCTTCATTGCTTTGTCCGCCATACTCTTGCAGAGCTTTCCCGTGCAGATCAGTACATCAATATCACATTTTCCTGCATGCTCACCAACTTCTTCATGAAGCTGTACTTCGTTCTCACCAAGTTCACCCATATCTCCCAGGACTGCGACCCTGCGGCCTGCACCATCCTGCAGAACATCCAGAGACGCTTTCATAGACATCGGGTTTGCATTATAACAATCATCTACGATCAAAAATTTGTCTGTTTCAATCATTCTGAAACGACCGCTGATCGGCTCCAGACTCTCGATTCCCGCTTTGATCTGTTCAGTTGAAAGTCCATAGATATTTCCAACTGCAGCTGCCGCCAGTGCATTATATACCATATGACGGCCAGGCATAGGGATATCTACAGTAAATGCAGTTTCTCTCAGATGGATGGTACAGGTCATTCCTTTTAAACCTCTGCTTACGATCTTATCACCGTAAACCTGACATCCATTATTCATTCCAAAGAATACAGGTTTGATCTCTTCGTATCCTTTGACTGTGGAAAGTTTATCATCGTCACCATTCAGGACAATATGTCCGTCAGGTCTGAGAAATTTGAATATTTCTGTCTTTGCTTTCAAAACACCGTCACGGTCTCCCAGATTCTCCAGATGACAGGTTCCGATATTTGTGATCACACAGGTATCCGGTCTTGCAATCTGTGCAAGTCTGGTCATCTCTCCGAAATCACTGATTCCCATTTCAAGAACTGCCATTTCATCTTCATCACGGAGACGAAAAACAGTAAGAGGTAAACCAAGCTCATTATTAAAATTTCCCTGTGTTTTGAGAGTGCGGTATTTCTGGCTCAGTACAGAAGCAATCACTTCTTTTGTGCTTGTTTTACCAACACTTCCTGTGATTCCTACTACCGGAATCTGAAGCTGTTTCAGATAAAATTCTGCAATATCCTTGACAGCCTGCAGGGAGGATTCTACTACGATATACGGAAAGTCCGCATCCTCGAGCACATGCTCGGATAAAGTTGCAAGTGCTCCTGCTGTCATTACCTGTGGTATAAATTTATGTGCGTCTACACGCTCGCCAACGATAGGTACAAACAGACATCCGTTTTCTGCCTTCCTGCTGTCTGTAATGACAGACATTACCTCTTCCTGCAGTTTATCTGCCGGTCCATAATATGTACCACTGCACACGCGGGCAATATTTTCCAGAGTTAAATTTTTCATAATATTTTCTCTATATCTTCTTTCATTATTTATATTTCTTCATAGATACTTCGATCAGCTTCTCACATAAAGTCGGATAATCAATTCCCAGGACCTTTGCTTCCTGTGGAATCAGGCTGGTCGGAGTCATTCCAGGAAGCGTATTAGCTTCCAGACAATACATATCTCCGTTATCTTTCATCATGAAATCAAGACGACAGTAGCTTTCCATAAATAAAGCTTTAGCACCCGCTTCTGCATAATGCTGCATTTTTTCTGTAAGTTCCGGCGAAATTTCGGCCGGGCAGGTCTCAATGGTAGATCCTGCCTGATATTTATTCTTATAATCATAGAATCCCTGTAATGGAGCAATCTCAATGATCGGATAAGCTTTTCCGTCTACCACTGCTACAGAAAACTCACGCCCTTTGATATATTCTTCGATTACAACTTCATTCTCATAGGAATATGCATCCTTAAGTGCCTGTTCGTATTCAGCCTGATTGTTTACAATATAAACACCCACACTGGAACCGCCGCAGCAGGTTTTTACAACTACAGGAAATTCCATCCCAAGAGCCTTAAGGTCTGTGGTCATTTCTTCTTTTGTCATAGATGTTCCATGCGGTGTCGGCACATTATTCATCAGAAACATCTGCTTTGTAATGCCTTTATCCATCGCCAGAGCACTGCTCAGGTAGCCGGTTCCTGTATATTTGATTCCCATCAGATCAAATGTTGCCTGCACTTTTCCATCTTCGCCGTTTGCTCCATGAAGTCCAAGGAAAACAATATCTGCTGCTTCACTGAGTTTCAGCACATTTGGTCCGAAGAAGTTTCTTCTTTCTTTCTTCATTTCTTCAATCTTATCATTAAAGGCTGACATGTATGCAGATGCTGCATCTACGTCATATTCTGCCGGGAAAGCATTCTCCCAGTCTACGTTCTCTACACCGCAGAAAATATCTACAAGAATAGCCTGGTGTCCTTTCTGGCGCAATGCTTTACATATTCCGGTTCCTGATGTTATAGAAACTGTACGTTCTGTACTTGTTCCCCCAGCTAATACTACAATCTTCATTTCTCTTCTCCTTTATTCATAAATCACAACTGGTGTGTTCTTCTCAACATTACTGTAGATAATCTGTACCTGATCTGAAGGCGCACAGATGCTTCCGTTAGTTCCTTCAAAAGCATAAATCTGCCCTCCAAAATCTGTTCTCCACGGCGCATCATTAATCGCCAGATTTCCGTCAAATTGAATCCAGTAATTAACAGCAGACGGATAGTCCTCACCATTCACTGTACAGCCGCTCTTTAACTCACCCACTGTATAACAGCCTGCAGGTGTAGAGCAATTTGGCACGTACGGATTCCCGGATACAATCTGCGCATCTGCAGTTGGTGTTCCATTTTTATAGAATACCATTCTCTGGGATGCAAGGTCAATCTCTATATAAGTATATCCGATATCATTTGTTTTTCTGACCAGTCCTTCATGCGCATAAACAGGTTCTCTTACCTGTGTCTCTCCGTTCTGGATCAGGTTCATAAGTTCTTTTGTCTCTGCTTTCTGATCGATCTGCCAGCCATAGTTTCCTCCGCTGACAGTAATCTCACGGCCATCATATGTATTAAATGTCCGGTCTGTTCCCACTGTATCATATTTAACCGCCAGTTCACTGATATACGCCTCTATCTTATTTTTGTCAAGAGTGTAGAGACCGTTTTCGTCTGTTGTGAGCAAATTTTTTATCACTTCTCTGTCTACTGTCTCTGTACGGTCATCGAAATCATAGGTAATGACCACATCTGTAAGTTTATTGACCAAATCGCAGTTTTTGATCAGAGTTGTATTATCCTGATAAATGGTCGGCTCTTCATAGCATCCATCCGCTTCCAGATCAATCGGTGTTCTTCCCGTGAGAAGCGCCTGCAGAATATCCTGGTTTGTCACTTCTGTTTTCAGGGTAGTTCCCTTTTCTTCAGGAATAATAACAAACTGGTCTCCTCTCTCTTCAAGATGGGCGTCAGATGGTGCTGTCATATTACCCTGCTGCATACACTTCAGTCCGGAAATTGCAGCATTAACTTTCTGATCGTCATATTTTATGGATGAAGAAACTTCATAATCTTTATGCTGGTTAAATTCCAGGAACCAGATAAAACGCCCCTGATTCCTGATCAGATTATCGACACTTCCATCTGAATCATAAGTAAGTCCGGCCTGTTCAGCTGTAATACTCTCCTGTCCATTGTTTCTGGTATTAATAGTAAGAACATAGGATGCTACTCTTTTCGTAAGCAGGTCTTCAGCATCTTCTACTGTCATGTACGAACAGTTGAAACCATTTACCATTGAGCCCGGCAAAAAATGCTCTGTAAAATAGTATACACCGTATCCGTACGCCCCAACAGTCAACAGAAGCAAAATTACAATCATACTGATCATGATTTTCTTTCTGGCGCTCATATATTTTCTCCTTTCAAATATACCTTCTTTCCATAATCAAAAAATTTCAAATTACTTCCCTGTATTGTGGTTTGTATTAATTTTACCAGAAGCTCTGGGCACTGTCTGTAATTCATATATTTATAAACAGCAACCGCCCGGCAAAAATATTTATGCCGGGCAGTTTTATTATCACATTATTTATCCTGAAAGTAAATACAGATATTTTGTTTTATGCGTTTTCAAGAGTATCCAGTAACTTTTCTACACTTGTAAGTTTTACGCAGAGCACAAATACTTCTGCTGCTTTTCCAAGATCTTCAAGAGTCGGGAAACTTGGAGCAATACGAATGTTGGAGTCTTTTGGGTCTTTTCCATATGGATAAGTTGCGCCTGCTCCTGTGAGTACAACACCCGCTTCTTTTGCTTTTGCTACGATTGCCTTTGCACATCCTTCCATAGAATCAAAGGAAATGAAATATCCGCCGTGCGGTTTTGTCCATTCACCGATTCCAAGGCCGCCGAGCTCTTTCTCAAGTGTATCGAGTACCAGCTCGAATTTCGGACGAATGATGTTTGCATGTTTTCTCATATGTTCGTGCAGTCCGTTAAGATCTTTGAAGAATCTTACATGACGTAACTGATTTAATTTGTCATGTCCGATTGTCTGAATCTGCATATAGCTGCGGAAGTCTTCCAGATTTGCTTTAGATGCGGCAACTGCTGCAATACCTGAACCTGGGAAGCTGACTTTAGATGTTGATGTGAATTTGTATACAAGATCAGGATTGCCTGCTTTTGCACATTCTTCGAGGATTTCTACGAGGAAGTCCTGGTTGTCATCATAGAGATGATGGATACTGTATGCGTTATCCCAATAAATACGGAAATCAGGTGCTGCAGGTTTCAGTCTTGCAAAACGTTCTACTGTTTCTTTAGAGTATGTGTAACCCTGCGGGTTGGAATATTTCGGTACGCACCAGATTCCTTTAATAGCTGCATCTTCGCTGACAAGTTTTTCTACCATATCCATATCAGGGCCCTGTGGTGTCATCGGAACATTGATCATTTCAATTCCGAAGAATTCTGTGATCTTAAAATGACGGTCATATCCTGGTACAGGACAGAGGAATTTTACTTTATCAAGTTTGCACCATGGAGTATTTCCCATTACGCCGTGAGTCATGGAACGTGCGATGCTGTCAAACATTACGTTAAGGCTGGAGTTTCCGTAGATGATGATATGATCAGGATCTACTTCAGACATTTCACCGAGAAGGCGTTTAGCTTCCGGGATTCCGTCGATAACACCATAGTTACGGCAGTCGACACCTGTTTCGCATTTGAGGTCTGAATCACTGCTTAATACGTCCATTAATCCCATGGAAAGGTCGAGCTGATCTGCTGCCGGTTTTCCACGTGACATATCGAGGGCGAGCCCCTGTGCTTTGATGTCTGCGTATTCTTTATCCAGCTGTGCTTTGAGTGTAAGCAGTTCTTCTTTGCTCATGTCGCTGTATTTCTTCATAATATTCCTCCTTGTTCTGCCATGGATAGAAGTTCTTGTTTTCCGTATAGGACAATCATTTGTTTTTCCTGTGGCAACAGTCTTTATGCTTTTTACATTTTAGTATGGTAAAGTGGGGGTTGTCAAGTGTTTTTATGGAATTGTTAATATTTTACCAAAACATATCTACGAAGGTCACGCAAAGAAGTATCTGTTTATAAATGAATATTGACTATTGTAATAAAAAAGCAGGTCGAAATTCATCGAGAGTTTTGGCTTGTATTTTTTATTTTAACAGAGTATATTGGAATTATCATATTTAACAGATTTTTAAATATCTGAATTTTTCTTATCAGGATGACCTGATATCTTTCTATCTTTTCTAAATCATACTCCTTTACATCAATATTAATGAATGATGAAATTAAAAAAAGCATATCATAATAAGTAATAAGCATTTATTATTTTTCTCATGTATCGTACAAAAAATCAGGTAAAAATAAAATTTCAATGAAAGGAGGACATTCATGTCTTTGTTTATCCGTGCGGTCATCGTGGTTCTGCTTGCTTTACTGGCTATAGGAATTAGTTTTCTGCTCCTTGTGTGCTGGGCGTTAGCGGCCTGTGCGAGCAGACGGAAGCATTACCTTGAAAAGGATTATCTGTCGAAATAGAAAAGTCTTTTCCGTTGTGCAGCATAATATGCGAAAGCCGCTGTAATCATGCAGCGGCTCTCCAAATTATTATTAACATTCTTGAGTCTATTCCGAAATCAATAATCTGTCTTCTGATAGAATCGTCCGTTAATATAATCTGTCTTAATAATGTTTACAAAGGCTTTCGGATCAATTTCATGCACCTTTTTCACCAGAAACTTGGCTTCTTCTGTGGATACAACCGAATAGATCATACTGGTCTTTTCATCCGTATAGCATCCTGTACCCTCGAAGCGGGTTGCTGTATGATTGGTAAGTTTAAATATTTCCTCGTAAATCTGATACGGTTCCTTCGTAATAATAAATAGGGTATGCTTCTTATATCTCTGATGCAACATCTGTATCACCTGAGTAGAAGTAAACTGGAAGATGATAGAGTAAAGTGCTCTATCCCATCCGAAGAGTAAACCTGCAATTGTCAGAATTACTGCGTTTCCGCACAGGATATAGTTCCAGATATCTCTTCCACTCTTCTCAGAAAAATAAATCGCAATAAAGTCCGTTCCACCTGTACTTGTGTTACCGATCAGGCAAAGACTAATACAGAAACCATTGATCAGACCGCCAAAGATACTGATCAGCAAAGTATCATAAGTGATCGGCTGACTCGGAATAATATCCGTAAGCAAACCGGAAAGCACGATCACACAGACTGAACTGATCGTAAATTTCTTACCGATAAATTTCAGACCAATAAATACAGGAATGGAGTTCAGCGTTACATTGATCAGCGTATACGGAATCGCAATCCCCGCAAACGTCTGAAAAATATTCTGGATCAGTAGAGTAAGCCCTGTAAATCCACCCGGAAAAAGACCTCCCGCACGTACAAAAGTTTTAATGTTTAACGCCATGATCGTTGCAGCCAGAACTGCACAGCCGTAGCGCTTGGCTTCATGTTTTAAATTAAGTTCTTTCATATTTTATTTCACACCATTTTCTTTTATTACGCTTCCCATCTACCAGAAGCACCGCAAGGCAGCACCAGTCCATTAGAACTTACCGGAAGTCCGATTTCCTGAGAATCCACATGTCCGCCAAATTTCTTCAGCTCTGTAGAAAGCATATAAGTCAAAACTGCCGGCGCCAGACCGGTTGTATAAGAATTGATCAGGAAAAATAGAGGCTTATCACTGAGAATCTTTGTACAAAGTTTGATCAGATCATGGATACAATCCTCAATCTTCCAGATTTCCCCCTTCGGTCCACGGCCATAGGATGGCGGATCCATAATGATCGCATCATAATGATTTCCTCTGCGTATCTCACGCTCTACAAACTTCACACAGTCATCCACCAGCCAGCGGATCGGCGCGTCCCCTAATCCAGAAGCAACCGCATTCTCTTTTGCCCAGGTAACCATCCCCTTAGAAGCATCCACATGAGTAACAGAAGCTCCCGCTGCTGCAGCAGCCAGAGTCGCGCCTCCAGTATAAGCAAAAAGATTCAGCACCTTCACCGGACGACCCGCATTACGTATCTTATTACCAAACCAGTCCCAGTTCGTAGCCTGCTCCGGAAACAGCCCAGTATGCTTAAAACTAAACGGTTTCAGATGAAAAGTAAGATCCTTATAATGAATATCCCACTGCTCCGGCAGGTCAAAAAACTCCCATTCTCCGCCGCCCTTCTTACTTCTGTGATAATGACCGTTCATATGCTTCCAGCCTTTATTTGTCTTCGGTGTATCCCAGATAACCTGCGGATCCGGACGCACCAAAAGATAATCCCCCCAACGCTCCAGCTTCTCCCCACAGGAAGTATCAATCACTTCATATTCTTTCCAACCGTCTGCAATCCACATCTTAAAATTTATCCTCCTAAATAAACATACAGCAGATTACCGCATAATCCACCACAATACTATTTTTCTACTGTATAGAGTATAAAGTAAAACTCCCTCCATGGCAAGCAAACCATCATAATTCGCAGTTGTAAACAAATAAAGCGCCTCCACCAAACCCGCAAAATCCTCCCACACCCAACAAAAATGACATAATTTTTTCCAACAACCAATACCACCACAAACCAACATAATTTTTCCAGCAACCAATACCACCACAAACCAACATAATTTTTTCAGCAACCAATACCACCACAAACCAGCATAATTTTTCCAGCAGCCAGCAACCAGCGCGAAGCAGCATCTCTCTGCAGGTGAATTTGGAGGGAGCTTAGTAACTCTCAGGCGGAGAAAATCCGCGTTATGAAGAAAAACAGCAACTTGTTTGAGCGAAGTTTGCAACGGAGCGAGTTTTGCGTTTTTCTTCATGCTTTTAGCGAATTTTCTCCGCCCTAGAGTTACTTAGCCCCCGGAACTGAACCTGCAGAGAGATGCTGCTTCGCGCGTCCCCCCTCTTTGCAACAAAAAAACAAGCCAAAGCCCTCCCGAGCCTCAGCTTGTTCCATAATAATCATTTATTTCCCTTTCTTCTTCATAGAAGCCACAACAGACTGAATAACAATAAAGAAGCAAAGCAATGCAGAAAGAATAATTCTTGTCCACCAGCTTGATAAAGTACCCTGAGTAGTGATCAGACTTGAAATCGTACCCTTAATCAGAACACCAAACAAAGTACCGATCGGTGTACCAACACCACCAGAAAGAAGTGTACCACCAATAACCGCTGATGAAATCGCATCCATTTCAAGACCTTTTGCCTGCTCAACGAAACCGGCACAGCTGTTTAAGCAGAACAGGAAACCGCCAAGACCTGCAAGAAAACCATCCAGAACATAAGCATTAAAAATAGTCTTTTTAACATTCAGGCCCATCATCAATGCACTCTGACGGTTACCACCGATTGCATAAAGCTTACGTCCAAATTTGCGGTATTTCAGAAGAACTGCAATAATTACTACAACAATCAATGCGATCACAACTGTCGGCGGAATATATGCCGGAATAAATTTACCTTTCTTACTGGTTGAACCAAAAGGCATATAGAAACGGTAATTTGCCCATTTCAGGAATAACTCATTCTTGATAGAAATCATATCAGTACTGATGATAGCTGTCAGACCACGTCCGAAGAACATACCTGCCAGAGTAACGATGAATGGCTGGATATCCAGATAAGCTACCAGGAATCCCTGAACAATACCAAAAGCAACACCAATAAGCAGTGCAACTAAAACTGCTGCATATGCGTTCACACCTTTGTTCTCCATAAGGTCTGCAAGAACCATACATACAAGTGCAGTAACAGAACCTACGGAAATATCAATACCACCGGTGATCATAACGATTGTAAGACCACACGCAATAACCAGAAGACCCGCATTAGATACAAACAGGTTCAGAAACATCTGAGGTTTTGCAAAACCTTTATCAGCAAAAACAATCATACCTGCAACATACATTACTACAAATAATGCGATTGTGATCAGAAGCAGGAAGCCATTTCCCGTTATTTTCTTTTTCTGTCCATTTGCTTTCATTACTTCTGACCTCCTTCTGCTGCCACACTTCTTTTAGCTTTTAAGTTGGCAATATATTTCTTGAATACATCACTCTGCAGTGTAACGATGATAACAACCACGATTGCTTTGTAAACAGGAAGCTGGTCTGCCTTTACGTTCATTGCATAGAGTGTTGTAGTCAGAGCCTGAATAGTGTAGGCACCGATTACGGAACCGATCAGACTGAATTTACCACCGCCAAGGAAGTTTCCGCCAAGTGCAACTGCAAGGATGGCATCCATTTCCAGGTTAAGACCGATGTTGTTTGCATCTGCGGAATAGATACGGCTGGATGCTACGATTCCGGCAATACCAGCCAGTACACCGCAAATGACATAGGTGAGGAATTTGATCATTGTGGAATTTAATCCAACAAGACGTGCTGCCTTTCCATTGATACCAACACTCTCAATGTAAAGACCAAGGGCTGTTTTCTTCAAAATCAGGTACACAATAACAACTGTGATGATTGCGAAGAAAATTGGGGTCGGAATTGGGCATTTTCCGATATATCCGCCTGCCATCTTAAAGGAATCCACACGAATATAAGTAATCTGTCCATTTGTGATCAGCTGAGCAATACCACGACCAGCTGTATAAAGGATCAGAGTTGCAACCATTGGCTGAATGTTCAGCTTGGAAACAAGGAATCCATTAAATGCACCACATAATGCAGATGCAAGAAGTGCTGCGATAACAGCCAGGATCAGAGGATTCTGATAATCATTTACAGAAACCTGTCCGCCAGAAAGAATCTGACAGCAAACAGCTGCTGCAACCGCCATGATCGCACCAACACTGATATCCTGTCCACCGGAAGCTGCTGTTACCAACGTCATACCAATTGCAAGGATAACCAGCTCTGAAGCACGGTTAATAACATCAATAATGTAACCATAAAGTACACCGTTTCGGATTGATACATTAAAGAAGTCCGGTGTTCTGATCACATTCAACAAAAGTACTGCAATCAGACACACAATAGGAAGAAACAGACGTGCACTTGTTATTTTCTTTAATTTACTCTTATTCATTATTTATCGTCACCTCCGGCAATAGCTTTCATAACTCCGCTCTGGGAAAGTTCATCCTCTTCCAGTTCGCCTACCTTCTGACCATCACGAAGAACTGCCATACGTGAACAGGTACGGAGCATTTCCTCAACCTCTGAGGAGATAAATGTAACTGCCATTCCCTGATCTGCAAGATCAAGAACCAGTTTCTGAATTTCTGTCTTAGTACCGATATCAATACCTCGGGTCGGCTCATCCAGGATCAAGTAATCCGGATTTGTCAAAAGCCATCTTCCAAGGATAACCTTCTGTTGGTTACCACCTGACAAACTCTTGATCGGGGTTTCACGGCTTGCTGTCTTAATCTGCAGTAATTTAATATACTTATCAGCGGCTTCCTCCATTTCTTTCTTACTTAATGGATGGAACATACCACGTTTAGCCTGGAGCGCTATAATAATATTTTCTCTTACAGAAAGGTCTGCAATGATGCCTTCTGCTTTTCTGTCTTCTGGAAGATAAGCCATACCAAGTTTCATGGCATCCAGAGGAGTATTAATCTTTACTTCTTTTCCCTTTACTTTCAAAGTTCCTGTATCAGCTTTATCCGCGCCATAAATTGCACGAACCAGTTCTGAACGTCCAGAACCCAGAAGTCCGGTAAGACCAATGACCTCACCTTTATTGATGGTAATATCAAATGGTTTGATCGTTCCCTTATGAGATAAACCTTTTGCTTCGATTACAGGTTCTGCCTTTGTGATCTTCTTGTCTTTATGATCTCCTTTAATATCTGCAAGATCATCAAAGTCCTTACCCATCATTTTTGCAACAAGCATAACTCTCGGAAGATCTTTTGTCTCATATTCTCCGACAAGTTCACCATTACGAAGAACTGTAATTCTGTCGCAGACTGCATATACCTGCTCAAGGAAATGCGTAACAAAGATAATACCAACGCCTTCATCACGAAGTCTTCTCATAAGTACAAACAGCTTCTCAACTTCATCATCATCCAGTGAAGAAGTCGGCTCATCGAGAATCAGTACCTGGCACTTCATGTCCACTGCACGGGCAATTGCTATCATCTGCTGAATAGCAATGGAACATTCCTCCAGCATCTGTGTTGGCGGCACATGAATGTCCAGGCTCTCAAGAAGTTTTCCTGAGCGCTCATTCATCTGCTTCCAATCAATCATTCCCATCTTTCTCGGCTCTCTGCCAATGAAAAGGTTCTCAGCTACAGTCAGGTTTGGACAAAGGTTTACTTCCTGATATACTGTACTGATACCATTTGCCTGTGCTTCCTGAGGTGAGTGGTTAATAATGGCATTACTATTTCCGGCCATATGAATTGTTCCACTTTCAAATTCATGTACACCAGTCAGTACCTTGATCAGTGTTGATTTACCTGCACCATTCTCCCCCATCAGTGCGTGGATTTCACCTTTTCGAAGGGTAAAGTCCACATGGGAAAGGGCACGGACTCCTGTAAAGTTTTTGCTGATATCACGCATTTCCAATACTACATTTTGTTCCATATTCTTTCCACCTGCTTTCTATACTGGTTTACCCCTCATTCACTGAAAAGCTTCAGCAAAGCGGGTATCTGTAAATCATTTTGGCATAAAGAGAGCGTGATTCATAAATCCGGGTTTCTCCGAACTATGAACCACGCTCCGGATTGTTTATGTTTCTTCTATTACACGTTTATTATATGTTGTCAAAAATTAGTATGCACGTCCGTCAATAATTTCCTGTGTGATAGGTGTAACGTCATATTCGCCCTCTTCATCAAGGCTGTTTACAGCTTTAACTTTATCAACTGTATCATCTGCAGCGAAGATTTCTTCGTCTACATAGTTAAGTTTCTGAACTTCTTCTCCAGCCTCAAGAGCTTTGATCAGTTCCTCAGCACGTGGTCCGTGTAATGGGTTACACTCAACATCGCATGCGATCTTTCCAGCTAATGTATCTGTTAAGCCTGCATTTGTTGTATCGAAGGACATAACCATGATCTCGCCGTTTGCAATGTCAGAACCAACTGTTTTACCAGCTGCTTCGATAGCATCGATAGCACCGAATGCTTCGTTATCGTTCTCACAGTATACTACGTTGATGTTGTCATACTGTTTCAGCATGGACTCCATAACTTCCTGTCCTTTAGCCTGTGTAAATTCACCGGACTGCTGAGCAAGTAAGTTCCATCCATAGTTGTCAACGCCTTCTTCAAGACCTTTAGAACGTCCGATCTGAGCTGTAGATCCGATTGTACCCTGAATATCAACGATGTTAACATCTTTTGCATCGATTCCTTTAGCTGTTGTATATGCATTCAGCCATTCAGCTGCTTTTCTACCTTCGAGTAAGGAGTCAGTTCCGATCCATGTTGTATATAAGCTGTCATCAGATACATCAACCATACGGTCTACGATGATTACAGGAATATCAGCATCTTTAGCTTCCTGGAGAACTGTATCCCAACCTGTCTCTGTTACAGGAGCTAAAAGAATGTAATCAACTTCCTGCTGGATGAAGTTACGGATCGCTGTTAACTGGTTTTCCTGTTTCTGCTGTGCATCGTCGAAGATTAAGTTGTATCCGTTCTCTTCGCTGAATGTAGATTTCATAGATTCTGTGTTTGCTGTACGCCAGTCAGATTCAGCACCTACCTGTGAGAAACCAACTGTGATTGTGTCGTCCGCTGCGGCTGCACTTACTGTAGGAACTACACACATACCGCATACCATTGTTGCTGTTAAAAAAGCTGACACGATTTTTTTCTTCATTTTGTAAATCCTCCCGATTCATTTAAGATGTCTTTATTATAGTAAAAATCCAGGAAAATTCCATAGAATATTTTCCGCAAAAAGTTTATTCTTCTATCATATTTTGTTCATAAATTATACAAAGTTTGTTTTTTTATTTCAGAAGTTAATTTTTTTATTGTGCATTATAAATATAGAAATAAATTATCAACTATCTTTTATATTCATATTGCATAATTCAACATTGGTTGATATAATTCACACTTTCCATTATATGGGCAATCTCAGTAACTCCCTATCGGCAGACTATAAAGCTGTTATTGGGTATGAAGGAGCAATAATATAATTGACTTTATCTGCCTGCTCACATAATAAAAGCTACATGTCCGTTAAAAATCTTAACTTCATGCAGCTTTTTATCCTTCACTGTTTATCTTGAATTATTATTCAGGTTAATTTTCTTCGCCATATACACTTCCATAACCGTACCTTCTCCCTCTGTGGAAGAAATCTTCAATCCATACCCGGGGCCATAATAGAGTGCAATTCTTTCTGACACAGCGGCAAGTCCAAATCCTGCGCGTTCTCCGGTGCGGATGGCTTTCTGCACTTCATGGAGACGTTCCGGTGTCATTCCCTGACCATCGTCAGTTACTCTCAACATCATGTCATCTCCCAGATCAAACCCTTCAATGAGAATCTTACCTTTTCCACGTTTATTTTTAATCCCATGATAAAGTGCATTCTCTGCAAGCGGCTGCAGAGTAAGTTTCGGAACCATAACCCCTTCCAGTTCTGATGGGATATTAATCTCGAACTCCATAATATCCCTGTATCTGGACTGCTGGATTTCAAGATAACTTAATGTATGACGCTCTTCCTCAGAAAGTGGAATGATATCTTTCCCTTTGGAAAGCGAAGTTCGGAAAAATACCGACAGACTCGTAATCATATCCACTGCATCCTGCTGCATACCGCCCTCTACCAGCCAGACAATGGTATCCAGTGTATTATATAAGAAGTGAGGATTTACCTGTGCCTGGATCAGCTGCAGTTCTGTCAAATGCTGCGCATCCTGTTCTTTGCGCACGTTTTCCAGCAAACCCTCGATCCTGCCAGCCATCTTTCGGGTACCTGCATCCAGTTCCTGAATCTCAATACAGTCTGCTGAAACCGCATTGATCGTCTTGTATTCCCCTTTTCCTACCTTCTTAATATTATGAAGGATCTCGGAAATCGGCTTCGTAATGCTGTAAGTCAGGCGGAAAGAACGTCGCATCAGGATAATCGTTGCGATCATGATTGCTGCGCACATAGTAATGATCGTCAGTCTCACATTTCCCGCAAGCTGAGATTCTACCTGTACTAACTGTGCCGCTTCCTGATAAATATAATTTTGCATTTCTTTTTCAAAAAGAGTCGTCAGGATTTCTGTATTGTTTGCCATAAATTCCTGGCGTTCCTGATAGTCCCTGATCTCAGTAAGCTGATTCATCCGTTTCTTTAGATTTTCCAGATAATTTGTCAAATATTTCAGAGAACGCAGGCTCTCTTTCTTTGTAGTAGTTTTCTTCAGTTTCTCTACTGTACTGATTGCTTTATTAACCTGTTCTATCGGAAGCCCGTCCTTTCCTCTTCGCCCAATACTTACATAATAAATATCACGGTCAACTTCATTTTTGAAACTCATGTCACTGTTTGAACTTCTGTAATTAGCGTTATATTCTGTACTGACCGCCAGATTGTTAGATAACTGATTGTATTCATTTGTATAATGCCAGAAAAAAACAAGAAGCACTATGATCAGTATTGCCATAGGAATCATAGTGCTCAGAAGCATCCACTTCATTTTGGTTTCCAGCTTTTCCTGCTTTTGCCTCATGAATCAGACCTCTCCTCTCGTTTTTCGGTATTCACTCGGTGTCATACCCTGTGTTTTCTTAAAAAGATAACTGAAATAATGTGCATCTTTATATCCTACTTCTCCTGCAATCTCACTGGAACGCTTAGATGTACAGCGCAGCAGTTCCTTTGCTCTGCTCATTCGCAGAGCAGTCAGATATTCGATAAAGGTCTGTCCCATATTCTGACTGAAAAGTGCACTGAAATGATTGGCACTGACATTTGCCACATGAGCTACTTTGTTTAAAGAAATCTCCTCATCCATATAATGTTCGTTTATAAAATCCACTGCCTGTTTCAGCACACTTCTGTTCTGGTTACCGGCATTCTCATCACGGATCGAGATTGCCTTTTTCAGCAGATCCTCGGCATATGCAATAGAGGCTTCTGTAGACTGGCTTGTCTTTTCTACAATATCATCCGTCTCTTCTCTGGATAATTCCGCATCATCATATCCTATTTTCTTAAGAAATGACAACACAGAAAAACGCACATTCAAAACCACATAATTACGGAATACCAGAGACTCCATAGGTTCCTGACCAATAGCATGGAAATAGTCGTGAACAAAACTGTCAACCTCATCCTCCAGACCGCTGCTTAAGAACTTCTGCAGAATTTCCGGATTCAGAGCATTGATATTCACATTCTTCAGCTGAACAGTCTCCGTTTTTGAAGTATCTGCTGAACTTTCTTTTACCTGCTCAAGCATATTATAATAAAGAATATGTCCGTCATACAGATAACGAAATGCATAAGTTCTTGCTGCTGTATGATAGCTTTGTTTAATCCTGCTCAGACGGTCTGCCTCCTCACCAACTGCAATAAACCAGTCCGCATTCTTGCTGGTTTCCTCCATAATCTTTTTAATCGTTTCCACACATTCCCTGGTATTCGCTTCTATACTGTCACGTTGTCCCTTTACCAGAATTGCATAGCTGAATACCTGATGCCTGAAGAGCATTGCTACCGGATGACTGAGAAAATAATTTTCTATCTTCTTATGCACTTCAGCTTCCCAGTCAGAATATCCCTCTGATGAATTGCAGCTGCTGTCCGAAGTATCCGGACTAAAGATCAGAATATTGTACGCCTCTGCCACAATATCCAGATTCAGACGATCCGCCCTCTGATAAATCTCCTCCAGATTCGAATCCGCCCGCACCAGAGCTTCAAAGAAATCCCTGCTTGCATTGCGCTCATACTCCTGCATCTCCAGGCGAAACTTCTCATAATACTCCATCTGCGTCTTCTCATGCTCATAACGATTATGGATTTCCTCCAGCCTCTCAATAAACGCATTCTTCGTAATCGGCTTCAGCAGATAATCCTCCACCCCGATACTGATCGCCTGCTTCGCATAATTAAAATCATCATAACCACTGAGAATGACAATCTTAATATTCGGCAGCTCTTTCTTCACCAACTTACAAAGAGTCAGTCCATCCATAAACGGCATCTTAATATCCGTGATCAAAAGATCCGGCTTACTCTTTAAAATCAAAGGCAACGCCATCTCCCCATCCGACGCCTCCCCCGCAAGCTCAAAACCATACTGCTCCCAGGGAATCATCTTCTTGATCATCTCTCTGATCACAACCTCATCTTCCACCAAAAAAGTCTTTAACATTCCACTCCTCCTACAGCCCAGCCTCATCGGTCCCCGCTGTACTATATAAACATATTCACTCTGTTCTCCCAACAAATCTGATATAACTTTAATACATGTTGAATTATCAGGCAAGTCATTTTTAATTTAAAAATCCCGTTTATCTACCTGCAGTCCCTCCCTTGCCTACAATCTCTCTTCATACCAGCCACCAGCGCGAAGCCGCATCTCTCTGCGGGTTCGCGCGTCCCTCCTGAAAAAAGCGAAAAAGCCTCCCACCCGGACAGGGGAGACCGGGCAAGAGACTTTTTCTGGCTTTAGCTAAGTTTTGAGTTAATGCTTTTTCTAGATTAATAGGATTAGTAAGTTACTTATTTTGTCTGAAACAATTCCTCCGCCTTCGGTTTCCAATGCTCTGCATAAGCATCACACTTCGCACAAAGATGCTCAACAGATTCCGGAGACTGTAAGTCTGTAGACTTGGCGCCTGACTCTGCAACCATCTGACGCAGCTTCTGCGGGTTTTCAAGCATTGGACATGGACGAAGCATATTTTCATTAAACGGCTGTCCATTATGATATGCCATAAAGATCGGACTCTTCAGCGCTTCAAGCAGAGTATTCTTGTAAATATTTGCATTGGAATAATGAATAAATACACAAGGATCAACATCACCGTTCGCATTAATATGCAGATAACGTCTTCCTCCTGCAATACATCCGCCAACATACTGCGCATCATTCTGGAAATCCATTCCGAAGATTGCTTTTGTAGAACGATATTCTCTGATCTTATGGTACATCTTTTCACGCTGCTCCGGGTTGGGCATTAATTCTACTACAGCATCATTACCTGTCGGCATATAATGGAAGAACCATACAAATAATGCACCGCAGTCAATAATATGATCAAAGAACTCTTCACTGCTTACGCTGTCAACATTAGCAGAGGTATAACAGGTAGATACACCAAACGGAAGTTTGTGAGCTTTCAGAAGTTCCATTGCATGCATAACTTTCTGGTATACACCATCTCCACGACGTCCATCGTTTACTTCCTCGGATCCCTCAAGACTGATAGCAGGTACGAAATTCTTTACACGGAGCATTTCCTGACAGAATTCTTCATCGATCAGAGTACCATTTGTAAAGGAAAGGAACTCACAGTCCGGATATTTCTCACAGATACGCATCAGGTCTTTTTTACGAACCAGTGGTTCACCGCCTGTATATATGTACATATAAGTTCCCATTTTTCTGCCCTGCTCTACGATGGAACAGATGGTATCAAAATCGAGATTCAGTTTGTGTCCATATTCAGCTGCCCAGCATCCTGTGCAGTGCAGATTACAGGCACTTGTCGGGTCAAGAAGGATTGCCCACGGAACATTGCAGTTGTTCTCTTCTGCTGTTTCTTCCTGAAGTGCACTTCCTTTTAAGCTGGCATTGATGATGAAGTTTGTAAAGAATGCCTCACGTACACCCGGATCCAGATCATAAATTCTCAGGATCAGTTTATACCAGTTGCTGTCCTTATCCTGGATTGCATTACGGATGGCATTTCTCTGTGCCTCATACCAGCCGTCCGGTACAAATTTATCAACAAGTTCCATCAGCTTTGGTATATTTACTTCCGGGTCCTTTTCCAGATAACCCAGACCTGTTTTAACTGCTGCAGCAAGTGCAGCCTGTTTTGCTTTGTCCATTAACTTCATGTAATTACTCCTCCTTGTTGTAATGTAATTATCTATTTTAACATTTGCACACCTGGATGTTTAAGATGTCAGGGTAAAGGTTCCGCAGCTGCCCGACAATCTTTCCATTTACATCCCATATGCAAATATAGCTATCTGAAGCTCAGTACTATCTTATTCTGTCTTCATCCATATCTATGATATCCTGTTTCTGATTATTGATAATTTTTACAGTGTAAACTGCTACGCACAAATTCAGAATTCCCTCAAACAGGATAGAAACTCCGACCAGAATCATCATTATCTCTGCTGCCTCAAAAGGTCTCACCAGAAGTATAAATCCCAGAACTCCTGTAAGAATCGCTACCGCCAAAATCCTCCACCAGAGATTTAATCCAAATTTCTTTGCATCTATTGATATCTGAATCTTAAAAAGTGCATCCGCAAGAATCAAAATACCAAATATCCCAAAAATCAGATTAACTACCACATCCCTGCGCATAATAATGATCACTCCCACTGCCGCCAGCAGTACGCCAAAAGCAAGATCAAACTGAAATGCCAGACAGTAAAAATCTCTGGATAAATATCCTATAATCTTAATACATCCATATACAATAAGCATAATTCCTACTGCCGTGCAAAATACCGCCATCGAACAATCCGGCCATATAATCAGGCATGCGCCCAGAATCATAAATAGAACAGACATAATAATATATCCATTTTTTGCTAATTTTAACTGTTTCAGTGCATTCATAACGCCTCTCCTCCTTTCCATAGCCGTATTATAACTGTGATATTTTTAACAATAAATAGACAAAAAAAAGCCCATGTCTAAAAATTAGACATGGGTTTTATTTTGTATAACAGTCAGATAAACAATTATCTGCTTTAAAGCCGAACTCTGTACCGAAATTCAAGACTTATTCAGAATCGCATTCAATTCCGGATGGCGTTCCAGAAGCTGCGCTGCCTGGCGCATTTCAGCCCCCAGATCATACTCAAGTCCATGATCCAGCCATTCCATCAGAATTCCTATGAACAAACATTTATAATATTTAATAAGAATCTGGATTTCCTCATTTTTCAGATTAAACTTATCCAGGTTTTTCTCGAAATACTCTGTAATAATATAAGAAGCAACTTCATTCATATAAATAAGAAATGTGTCTCTTTTTACTGATTTATAAACGTTCAGCATCAGTTTTCGGTTATTTCTGACCAAAGCTGCCATCTCTTCCATACATTCCAGGATCGATGCTTTCTCATGAGGAGACTCCAGAATCTCATCCCATTTCTTCTTAAAAATAAACTCTACCACATCCGGAATATCCCTGAAATGATAATAAAAAGTATTTCTGTTTACCCCACATCTCTCTACAATATCCTTCACTGTAACCTTGGACATGGGTTTCTCTTCCAGTAATTCTGTAAAAGTTCTTGCAATTATTTCCTTTGTAAAACCAGACATATTATCTTCCCCATCACATTTTACACTGTACCAAGCGGTCTTTTTTGTATCCGCCCTGCTGCCTGTTCGCAACCACTTTTCACTGTAAATTCCGCACATTCTTCAGTGGGTTCCGAGTATTTTCATAATTATGCCATAAAGATATTTTTTTTGCAAGCATTTCGCAAATTGGTCTTACCTGTTGGGAATCAGTACTATTTCTTTAATTTCCAGACTATCTGCACCATAAAAAAGTTTAATATAGTGATTATGTCCAAATCCCATATTCAGGATACGACTTTCTTCTACCCATTTTCCATTTGTTCCCTGCACAGAAACAGTCATCTTATGAATATTATCCAAAAATACAGAAACAGGAAGCTGAGCCAGTTCTCCAAGATCAGATTTAAGAGTAAATTTCATAGTGAAATCTCCCTCAAAGTCATTAGTCACTGCCAGCACATCCGCATTTCCCTTTGCAGGATGCAGCATAGAACCATCGATTACAATCTGCTGCGTCTGCGGATCACTAACCAGATTTACCAGACTTCCGGCATCTATGTCGTCCTCTTCTTTGGTATTCATAGCCTCCAGCTCTTCCTTGCAGATTCTGTCTGTCAAAAGCAAAATTGACGGACTCTTTAACAGAAATCCCAGGATATTTGCCGCATTTCTCTGCAGCTCACCCAGCGTAATCTTTCCTGCATGAAGCATCTCCTCTACATCATCATTCTCCGGATTCGCTTTTGCATTACTTACTACCATATATATATCATTCTGGGCAGCAACCATCGGCGCTTTCACAGGAACTTCTGCCTGATGTCCCTCATAATTGGATTTCGCCCACCAGTCAGTCATAACAATACCATCAAATCCCCATTCTTTACGGAGAATCGTTGTACACAGATCATAACTTCCCGCAGTCCAAAGTCCGTTTACGCTTCCGTAAGTAGTCATTACAGAACGCGCACCACCTTCTTTCACTGCAATTTCAAAGCCTTTCAGATAAATTTCACGCAGACATCTCTCAGACATTACAGAATCAGAAGTACTTCTTCCTACCTCCTGATTGTTTCCGCAGAAATGCTTGATCGTACTTCCAATTCCAGATCTTGCCATCGCTTTTACCTGTGCTGCACAGATTCTTCCTGTAAGGATCGGATCCTCGGAAATGTACTCAAAGTTACGTCCATTCAGGGGATTTCTGTGAATATTCATGCCAGGTCCAAGGAGGGAATCAATCTTGTTCAGACGAAGTTCTTTCCCTGTCATCTCATATAAATCACCTACAAGTTCCGTATTAAAAGTACAACCCAATAATGTTCCGTTCGGCAGAGAGAACGCTTTTGTGCCGCAGTCCATACGGATACCGGACGGACCATCTGAACAGCATCCAACCGGAACTCCAAGTGCCTGCAGGGATTCTGTTATACCCCCAAACGCAGCTGCCGTTCCTGCTGTAACTTTCGGGCTGCACATGCCTTCACCACGGAACATTGCGATCAGATCTTCTTCACTGATCTGTGCTACAAACTCATCCATAGAGACTTTCCTATCCAGCACATCAGCCAGCTTATAGCCTTTATCTCCTGTATAATCCAGAGTCTTTGGCATCTCCTCTGATCTGCGCTTCTGTGGATCTACTGTACGCACCGGTACATCCTCTGTCACTGCCTCATATGTACCATCTGACATCAGAACAGCTTTCATTCTCTGAAATTTTTCAACCGGTGCATATGCCTCCTGTAACTGTTCAAGTACACGGAATTCTTCTTCATAAGTTCCTGCAGACTCTGCATTTCTCACATCACTGCCTACAAAAATCTCATACATTCCTTCTTCCAGAACATAGCAGGATTTATGACCTGTCACGCCGCTGTCATCATAAGAAGCCATATCATATTTCGGAATAATGATCATAAGCTTCTCTGTCTCACCCGGTGCCAGTTCTTGTGTCTTGGCAAATCCGATCAGCTTTCTTGTCGGATTTCCAAGCTGGCCCTGCGGTACTTTTACATAAATCTGAACGACTTCTTTTCCCTTTATACTGCCCGTATTGGTTACTGTGGCAGATACTGTAAGTTCGTCCTTTGTATTCTTAAAAATTTCAGCTTTTGTCTCGAATGTTGTATAGGATAATCCATATCCAAACGGATAAAGCACTTTATCCTTCGCAAAAGTCTCAAAGTAGCGGTAACCTACATAAATATCTTCCTTATAGTAGTTCTTAAAAGGGTCTCCGAAATTTGCTGTAGACGGATAATCCTTGATGTTTTTAGCAATAGTATCTGTCAGTTTTCCACATGCGCAGACTTTACCGGTCAGTACATCAGCAACTCCATTACCGCCTTCCTGACCGCCCTGCCATACATACAGAACAGCTTCCGGATGGTACTTCTCCACCCAGCTCATATCAATAATATTACCCACATTCAGCACTACAACTGTACGCCTGCTGGCCTCACAGACACGGCGGATCATATCCTCCTCAGTCTCAGTCAGACAATAACTTCCTGCCTTCTCATTATTGTCCTGATCTTCACCTGCAGTTCTTCCGACGATAACCAGAGATACGTCATTGCTGCGGGCACAGTCCAGCATCTCATCAGTGACTTCCATCTCCTTCTGGCACCACGGCACACGGCCCCATCCCTGACCTTCATCAAAAGGATTCTCTTTGATCCAGTCTGCATAGATTCTCATCAGTTTCTCATCCAGATGAATCTCCTTACATTCTTTTAACGCATCAAGAATTCCCACTACATATCTGGTATTTACCAAACCACCAGAACCAAGTCCGCTCTTATAATAATGAAAAGCCATGCGGCCAAAAACGGCGACTTTTTCTCCTGTCCTTAACGGAAGTGCCTGATCCTCATTCTCCAGAAGTACACATCCTTCAGCTGCCGCCTGTCTTGCCAACGCCGCATATTTCTCTAAATCCAGTTTGTAATCGTTCATGTATTGTCCTTTCCTGCAGAAACAATATTTCTGTTTCAACTCATTATGATCAATTTCCAATTCCCATCTTATCAGAAAAATACATCACTGAAAACACCAAATATTTACAGGAAAATAATCCACTAAATTTGTATAATAGGAAATTCATGGAAATTTCCTATTATACAAAAAACTGCTCCACCAACGTGAAACAGTCTCTTTATCTTACCAGTTTCTGATATAATCCTGATGCTCATTATTCCTGTGCTGTCCTGTAATGGAAAATTCTACCCATTCCGCAATATTAACAGCATGATCTCCAATACGTTCAAAATACTTCGCAGTCATAAGCAGATCCAGTCCTGTCTTAGCGTCCAGTTTCCCACCATAGATCAGGTCAGCCAGCTTCTCCTTGATCTCATTAAACGCATTGTCTACCACATCATCCCGTGCGATTACATATCTGCACAGTTCCAAATCGTTCTTAACAAAAGCATCCACACTCTCTGTTACCATCCGAACAGTATCTTCGGCCATCTGTGCGATCGTATCATCCTGTACAACACTGTCCTTATCAATATGCAACGATAAATCTGCAATATCTGCAGCCTGGTCTCCAATACGCTCCATATCCGAAACCATCTTCAGTGCCGCCGAAATCTCTCTCAGATCCCTTGCCACCGGATGTTGACGCAACAAAAGACTCAGGCAGAGATTCTCAATTTCTCTCTCCTTAGCATCAATATCTCTGTCTGTCTCAAAAACCTGACGTGCAAGTCCTTCATTCTGCACTTCCCGAACAGCCTTCGCAGAAAAAGAAATCGCTTTTTCACAATAATTACCCAATGTGATCAGCTGGGCATGTAACTCCTCCAGCTGCTTTTCAAACATTTTCGACATAATCAACCAAACCTTCCTGTAATATAGTCCTCTGTACGCTTATCCGCAGGCATGGAGAACAGCTTGCTCGTATCTGCAAATTCAATGACTTCTCCCAGTAAAAAGAACGCTGTCTTATCAGAAATTCGGGTTGCCTGCTGCATGTTATGAGTTACCATCACAATGGTATAATCCTTCTTTAACTCCATCGCCAGCTCCTCAATCTTGGAAGTTGAGATAGGGTCAAGTGCAGATGTCGGTTCATCCATTAGAAGTACTTCCGGCTGAACTGCCAGTGCTCTGGCGATACAGAGTCTCTGCTGCTGACCGCCGGACATGCCCAACGCACTTTTCTTCAGTCTGTCTTTCACCTCGTCCCAGATCGCTGCATCACGCAGAGACTTCTCTACAATATCATCCAGCTTAGCTTTGGAACGGATACCGTGAGTTCTTGGTCCATATGCGATATTATCATAAATGCTCATTGGGAAAGGATTCGGTTTCTGGAATACCATTCCCACTCTTTTCCTGAGCAGATTGACATCCATATCTCCGTAAATATCCTCACCGTCAAGCTGTACTTTACCGGTAATCACACAGCCCTCAACCAGATCATTCATTCTGTTTAAAGACTTCAATAAGGTAGATTTACCACAACCGCTTGGTCCGATAAAAGCTGTAATTTCTTTCTCTGGAATCTCCATATTAATGTTCTTTAATGCGTGGAATTTTCCATAATGTAAATTCATATTTTCAACTGTTATTTTTGCATTCCTACTCATGATTCTTATCCTTTCGCAATTCGTTTGGCAACCGCTCCGGACAGGAAATTGATCACAAGAACAAATGCCAGAATAACAACTGCTGTCGCAGATGCCTGATTCATATGAAGGCCCTCACCTGACAATACATACATATGAAGTGCAAGTGTACGGCCGGAACCCATCAGGTTTGACGGAACTTCCGCAACTGTACCTGCAGTGTAGATCAGTGCTGCTGTTTCACCGATGACACGTCCGATCGCCAGGATCACACCTGCCAGGATACCAGGTACTGCTGACGGCAGAACAATAGTAAAGATCGTACGAAGTTTGCCTGCTCCCAGTCCGAAACTTGCCTCACGATAAGAATCTGGAACAGACTTCAAGGCCTCTTCTGCAGTACGCATGATCAGAGGAAGTATCATGATCACAAGCGTAAAAGCACCTGATAAAAGTGACAGTCCCCAATGCAGTGCTGTTACGAAAAACAACATACCAAAAAGACCGTATACAATAGATGGAATACCGGAAAGTGTCTCCGCTGTGATACGGATCACATTCACAAGTTTACTTCCTTTTTTCGCATATTCCACCAGATAGATCGCTGCAAAAATTCCTAACGGCGCTGCGATTGCAAGTGAAACTATGGTCAGGATAAATGTGTTGATCAGAGATGGAAGTAAAGAAAGGTTCTCTGAATTATAGGTTAAACTAAATAAGTCTGTAGAAAGATACGGCACACCTTTCACAAGAATATATCCGATCAGAAAGAACAGTAATGCAAAAGTCAAAACTGCTCCCAGCACTGTAAGCAGTGCAAGAATAGCTGATCCCGGATGCTTCATGTATGCCTTCATCTGATCTGAGAAAGAAGACTCATTCTGCTTTTTTTCTTTTGTCCAGTCAATTTCTGCTGCTGCTTCAATTTGCATGTTCTGCCCTCCTGTTCAGTAAAGAAAGACTAAGGTTAATGATCAGTATAAAGATAAACAGAACCACCGCTGTTGCGATCAGAGCCTCTCTGTGAAGTCCTGTTGCATATCCCATTTCAGTAACGATATTTGCGGTCATGGTACGGACACCTTTCAGGATTCCCTGTGGCATTCTCGGCTGATTTCCTGCAACCATGACAACCGCCATTGTTTCTCCGATCGCACGGCCGATTCCCAGTACGACAGCTGCAAGAATACCTGATTTCGCTGCCGGAAGCATAACACAGAAAATACTTCTTTCTTTGGTTGCTCCCAGTGCAAGCGAACCCTCATAATAGCTCTCCGGCACACTGCGGATCGCAGATTCCGTGACACCGATGATAGTCGGCAAAATCATCATTCCAAGCAGAACACATGCTGCCAACATGCTGGTTCCGGTTCCGCCAAATGTCTGTCTGATCAGTGGAACAATAAGAACCAGTCCAAAGAAACCATATACAATTGACGGTACACCAGCCATCAGTTCAATTCCTGATTTCAATGGTCTGTAGATTTTTTTCGGGCAATAACGCGCCATAAAAACTGAAGTAAATAATGCAATCGGCACACCCAGAAGAATAGCACCTGCAGTTACATAAATGCTCGCTACGATCATTGGAAGAATTCCAAAAATGTTATTTGACGGCTTCCACTTTGTTCCCAGCAGGAACTTCAGCGGACCGATCTTCCCGATAGCCGGGATTCCATTTGCAAACAGAAATGCACAGATCAGAAACACTGCCAGCACTGACGTACAGGCTGCGATCAGAAATACACATTTCATGGCCTTTTCCTTAAAGTGGTTCATTCATTACACCTTTCTTTCTCTGTTTCCAAAAACTCTTCTCACATATAAACAGTCCGCCTGCTGCATTCCCGTAACCAGACGAACTGTTTTTATTCTTATAATACATTGCACTACGGATTATGCTTCGCTATACAGCGTATGTGATTTTTCTTCTCTGCAATTCGTGCAGATCGTGTATCACTGCCGCAACCCATAGGTTGTTTCTCAAGATCCGGATTATTTAGCAAGATCTTCCCATGTAGTAGTCTCACCTGTGTACACTGATTTTACCTGGTCACTTGTAAGTTCATCAATATCATTGTCTTTATTAACGATTACTGCAATACCATCTCTTGCGATAACAGTAGCTGTAAGTCCAAGGTCTTTTTCATCATCTTTCAGTTCACGGGATGCCATACCGATATCACATGTTCCTTCAGCTGCCATATTTACGCCTGTTGTAGAATCACTCTGCTGAACTTCTACTGTTACGTCTTTGTTTACTGCTTCATAACCTTCTGCAAGTTTCTCCATAACCGGTGTTACAGAAGAAGAACCAGCTACAACGACTTTACCGGAAACACCATCTGCTGCTTTATACGCTTCTGCATCAGCAGCTTCTTTGATATATCCGTTGTCCTCTACGATCTGCTGTCCGTCAGAACTCATGATGTAGTTTACGAAATCTTTTGCTGCATCGCTTTCTTTGTCAGATGTAAGAATGTTGAATGGACGTGCGATCTTGTAGGAATCATTGGAAACATTCTCTACAGTTGCTTCTACACCGTCAATCTTAACTGCTTTTACTGTATCATCCAGAGAACCAAGTGAAATATATCCGATTGCATTCTCATCACCTGCAACTGTTGTCATCATAACAGATGTGCTGTTTGTAACACTTGCTTCATCTGTAGTCATATCTACTTTCTCGCCATCCTGCTCTTCCTGGATACCAAACAGTTCTACGAAAGCACCTCTTGTACCGGAACCATCCTCACGGGATACAACTGTGATGTCTCCGCTTGCTGCACTTACGATTGTTGTGAAAGCTGTTGCTCCGATTACTGCTGCTGTAAGGATTGTTGCGATTTTTTTCTTCATGATAATTTTCTCCTCTTCCAATGAGCCATGTTTTTTATAAAGTGAACGGCTCATTTTTTTGATTTAATATTTTAATTTTTTATATCTTGTTGCCTCATTTACAAGTGCCATTATAAAAACGAAAAGTAAAATCCAAAATCACGCTATCGTAAAATTTCTGTAAAAAAATACGCTCTCTTGTAAAACCTGTTTTATCGTGCTATCATGAAATCAGACGGATTATAATGAATGTACACTTCGTACTCTGTTTGATAAGAAAGATAAATATATGTATGAAAATAAACAGCAAAGCAAACTGGATCGTCAGAAGTCAGGCGGATATTCGCAATTGAAGCAGGGGACTTACTTGATTTGGTTAAATTATAAAGGAGAAAATATAAATGTCAGATTCAAGATGCGATAAAGCAATAGAAAAGAAACACAACGGATACAACTGCGCGCAGGCAGTTGCCTGTTCTTTCTGTGAGGAAGCTCACATGGATGAAGAAACACTTTTTAACCTTACACAGGGATTTGGAGCAGGATTTGGAACTATGGACGGCACATGCGGCGCAATCTCAGGTGCTGCAGTTGTTGCAGGACTGATAAATCAGAACAGGATGGAAACTTCCAAAGATGTCCGTTCTGTCATGAATCAGTTTAAACAGCAGAATGGGTCCGTTATCTGTAAAGATCTTAAAGGCATTGAGACAGGGAAAATGCTCCGCTCCTGCGATGACTGTGTCAGAGATGCAGTGAAATTTCTGGAGAATGTATTGAACGAAGAGAAATAAATTATTTCCTATATAATAGCAGCATAAATCGCTGTATGCCAGTTCTCTTATATCTGGTATACAGCGATTTTTTAATTATGATTTTTCTCTGCATGACAAACTTAAATCGTCAGACAAAGGCAGTTCTATTTATTTTACATCCGCATGCTCATCTGCTTCATAGTCAAAAAAATCAAAATCAGCAGTGTGAGAATGCATCATACGGTCTCCGCATGTGATTCCTACGAAGGTTCCTGTGAATTCTCCGAAATTGGAATATTCATCAGAGAATTTGGATGTGTCGAAGCATGGTCCGATCTCACTGTAATCTTCTCCATCGAGAGACCAGAAGAACTGTGAATTTCTTCCGTTGATCTTCAGCTTCATCCAGATATCTTTTCCATCCTCTACAAAGGTTCTGGAATCTGAGAATTCTTTCTTCTCACCGTTCTCTACCTGCATAACAGCAATGGCACTGTGATTCAGTGTTTCGCTGAAATACTTATAGAGATAAACAAAATTCATGTTGTCATAATACAGGATCAGTCCTGCTGTATGCTGATAGCTGAGCGGTGTAAAGTCCAGCTTTGTTCCAACTGTTGCCTGTACACTGGTAAGCTTTCTCGCAAGAATGCTCGCTTTATTCAGAGAGCATCCGGATTCCTGACCACGCAGTCTTGCCCAGCCTGGTCTTGCTTTCAGATCGACAAAGGAAAATGGATCAATACGTGGTGCATAATATTGGATACCAAGCTCTTCAGAATCGAAATCATCATGAGAAGGAAGTGGTCTCACCGGTGCTTCCGGCAGACTGCTCTCTTCTACAAATTCCTGTGCCAGATTTTCTCCATCTTTCATACGCAGCCATCCGTCTTCTGTCCACTCCATGCGCTGGATCGCAGTTTCACGGCCGAGTGTGCAGCGCAGTTCCGGTACGAAAGGACGGGAAGTCAGATGTACCAGCCAGGTTTCACCATTCGGAAGATCCACATAGCTTCCATGTCCGGATTTCTGCAGCTTGCTTTCCGGATTGAAGTATCTTGGTTTCAAATGATCCCAGTCAGCTCTCTCATTATAATCTCCAGGGCAGGAAGTTACGATCGGATTACACGGATCTGCCTCATACGGACCATAAACGTTTTTGGAACGTCCCATAGTTACACCATGATAATATCCTGTGCCGCCTTCTGCGCACATAATATAATAATATTCACCACGTTTTGTCAGATGTGGTGCTTCGATACATCCACGGTCTGTACCGCCTCTCCAGAAACGTTTCGGCATACCTACAACTTTCTTTGCCTTCGGATCGTATTCTACAATACTGATCGGGCCTGGTTTCTCATATTCACTTCTTGTTTCCCATTCCAGTGCCACTACATATTTTTTGCCGTCATCATCATGGAACATGGAAGCATCAAATCCTGTAGAATGAAGATAAACCGGTTCACTCCACGGTCCCTTTGGATCTTTTGCTGTGATAACGAAATTATCTACATCAAAGTATCTGGCATTCATAGAATTCATCACACCATACACTACATAAAACAGGTCTTCTGCTTCACAATAAGTCAGGCACGGTGCCCAGATTCCTTTGGCACTTGGAAGTTTCTTCAGATCAGGATCATCTGCATTCTGAAGTGCATGAGAATAAAGTTCCCAGTTTTTCATATCACGGGAATGATAGATCGGGATTCCCGGGAACCACTCAAAAGAGGAAACTGCAAGGTAGAAATCATCCCCCTTTCTGCAGATACATGGGTCGGCATGAAAGCCTGGAAGAATTGGATTTTGGATCATGGAAAATGCCTCCTTTATAAATTATTTATTCACAACAATAGATTTTTCATGGAATGTTTTCAATCAGCTAAATACTATTCCTTTTTCCTGCTTTTATTATAAAATAATTGCATCTGCTCTGCCAGATGTGATAGTATCTTTCTGACAGGTCAATAGTATCTTTAATTTTTTTCGGGAGGATTACATGAAAAAAATTTTAACTCCGACCAATTATGAAATGATTCCTCTGAATGAGCTCACAAATGTACGTTTTTATACATCAACAGATCCCGGCAGTTATGTTGCTTCTCACTGGCATGATGCAGTTGAGATTCTTTATCTTCAGGAGGGCTCTCTGACTGTTACTCTGGAAAATATCTCTTTTCCTGTTGCATCCGGTCAGTGTATTCTGATTCCTCCGAACCAGATACACTCCACACTCTGCACCAGTCCCAACCGCGCGATCGTTTTTCAGATTCCGGTATCTTTCATTGAAAAATTTATTCCTGATGTAAAGCAGCTGCAATTTTCCCTTCAGGATCCGGTCAAAGACAGACATATGCAGAAAAAGATCGAATTATTGAAAGATTCTCTCCTGAAAATGCAGTTTTTCATGGAGTCCGATTCTCCGGGATCTGTATTACGTTTCAACAGTCTGCTGTTTGAAGTTCTTTTTCAGTTATATCAGAACTTCTGTTTTCATGCTTCTGCTCCGTCAAAGGATACTGCCAGAAGAAACCGAAATCTGGAAAAGATCACTCCTGTTCTGAATTATATCAGGGAAAACTACAACCGTCTGATCCCGCTTTCGGAAATTGCAGACATCGCTGCGCTCCAGCCGAAATACTTCTGCCGTTTCTTTAAGAAATGTATGGGAGTGACCTTTCTGGAATATCAGAATGAGATCAGGCTGTCATATATTTATAATGACCTTATAAGCACAGATGATCCGCTCGCACTGCTCCTGGACAGACATGGATTCAGCAATTATAAATTGTTCCGCAGGATCTTTCGGGAACGCTTTCAATGTACACCAATGGAATTAAGAAAAGAAAGGATTGAAACACACTAATGGAAAAAGCAGCAAAATCCAAAGAAATGGATATGCTGAATGGCGGGATTGCAGGAAAACTGATCCTGTTTGCAATTCCTCTGGCATTCAGCAGTATTTTGCAGCAGCTGTTTAACTCTGCAGATGTGGCTGTAGTTGGACGTTTTGCAGGTGATACAGCACTGGCAGCGGTTGGAAGCTGCGTGGCACTTGTCGGTATTTTTGTAAACCTTATCGTCGGGCTATCTGTTGGACCGAATGCTGCACTGGCTACTTTGATCGGACAGAAAAAAAAAGAGCAGATTAATGACATGCTCCATACGATCCTGACATTTGGTGCAGTTCTTGGACTTCTTCTTATGTGTCTGGGAATGCTTTCTGCCAGAGTTATTCTGGAGCTCTCTGGCACTCCTGAAAGTGTAATGAGCCAGGCACTTTTATACATCAGGATTTATTTTCTCAGTATTCCGTTTATGGTAATCTACAATTTTGGTTCCGCTATTCTCAGAAGTTTCGGAGACAGCCGGAGACCTATGTATTATCTGATTTTATCTGGAACTGTAAACGTGATCCTGAACTTATTTCTGGTTATTTGTTTTCACCTTGGTGTTGCAGGTGTTGCGATCGCAACTGTAATTTCCAATGTACTCAGCTCTGCTTTGTCCATCATTCATCTGAGCCGGAGACCGGATGAATTTCAGTTCCGCTTCCGGGATATGAAAATTGAAAAGAACGCATTAAAGAAAGTTCTGGCAATTGGAATCCCTGCCGGAATACAAGGAGCGATCTTCTCTGTATCAAATGTATTTATCCAAAGTGGAATTAATTCTTTTGGAGAAAATGCGATCGCAGGATCTTCACTGGCGTTAAATTTTGAGTATTTTACATATGATATTGCCTCTGCATTTGCTCAGACCGCCGTGACCTTTACCAGTCAGAATTACGGTGCCGGAAACGTAAAAAGATGCAAAAAAGTATTCTGGTTATGCCTGCTCTTTGGTTTTGGTTTTACAGAAATCCTGGCAATTGTGTTTATGATCTGGGACGATTTCTTTGTAAGTATCTATACTACCAGCAGTGCTGTCGCAGTTTACGGACTGATACGAATGCATCATGTATGTTCCCTTGAGGGACTGACTGCTACCTATGAAGTGGAAAGTTCCGCACTGCGAGGCATGGGCAAATCCCTGGAACCATCTATTATTACAATCCTCGGAACTGTGGTTTTCCGTCTGATTTGGATGGTGACTGTGTTTAAGTGGATTCCTACTTATGATATGCTGATGAATGTGTATCTCGCTTCATGGATCTTTACAGGAGGAGCTATCTTTATTGTTTACTGGCATCATATGAAGAAAGTCAGTAAATACGGGATTCACTGATTACTGAATTTCCCTTGCAATACAGTATTCCTGCATATATGATAGTTATATCGAGACTGTGAGAGTTACGTTGCGACTGTGAATGTTATATTATAATCGTGGAAATTACATTATGACTGTGAAAGTTACATTGTATTACATAAATATTATTATCTGGAGGACAGTAAAATGATAGTATTTGTTTACCGCAAATGCAGTACCTGCATGAAAGCCCTGAAATGGCTGGATGAGCATGGAATCAGCTATGAAGAACGTGCCATTAAGGAAGAAAATCCTACCTATGAAGAATTAAAAAAATGGTACACCAAAAGTGAACTGCCGCTGAAGAAATTCTTCAATACAAGTGGGATGCTCTATAAGGAAATGGGATTGAAAGATAAGTTAAAAGACATGTCTGAAGATGAACAGTTGAAACTTCTTGCCACAGACGGAATGCTGGTGAAACGTCCACTGGTAATCGGAGATGACTTCGTACTGACTGGATTCAGGGAAAAAGAATGGATCGAGGCTATGCACGTATGATGTGCATAGCCTCGCTTTTTTGTGTTACAGTAAAAATGGCGGGAAATCCCGCCATAATTTAGTTCTGTTCTTTTTCGTATAACTTCTTAATCTTTTCTGCTACCTGCTGCAGTTTCTGAGCGCGGTGGCCGAAGATTCTCAATGCCAGATCTCCGGTTGTGAGGCGGGTGACGCCGCCGTCTATTTCTGGGTCTTCATCGAGGATCTGCCAGATTTTTTCCTGGAGTTCCAGATTGATTGCTGAATCTGCTGGTTTTACAGTTCCAGATTCCTGACTGCACTTTTCACTATCTCTGCTACAGATTTTAGAAAGAAACAGGTTTGCCATATGTGTGTAGCCTTCATACATTCCGATTCCTTCCATCGGCATTTTGTCCGGTTCGTAGCGGGTGTTGTCGCGGTAGATGAGTTTGTCGCCTCTGTACAGCAGGACTTTTGATGAAAATCTGCGGTACTGAAAGCGTTCGTCGTGTGCAGTTCGACCGCAGGAGATGATTTCCAGCAGAAATAGACGGGAGGTTTCGTCTTCCAGGTGGATGGTCATTTTGCTGTCAAAGGCTGACTGCGCAAAGGGGATGACTGGCTGGGGATAGTAGTATAATGTGGCGTTTTTGTCTACCTGTACTTCGATGGTTCGGGCGGCTGAACCTTCGTCCATTTTGTGGATTTTCTCAAAGGACTGGGACAGGACTTCCAGGTCTGCACCTTCTTTTACATGATAAGAAAATTCCTGAGAATCACCCGCCATGATTCCGGCGGATGCACAAAGAGGCATGATCTGGATGCCGCCATTTTCTTTTTCGAATGGCGTCATGATTTTATATGGAGCCGTAAAGGACAGGTCCTCAAGGATAGTCTTTCCGTCTTTTAAAGCTGCGCAGGCACTGATACGGGATATCTTTCCAAATTTGTTATCCATAGGCGTATTCCTTTACATTCCTTCTAAAAGTACGTTTTTCTTGATCCACTCTACTACTTTATCTACGTTCTCATCTCCACGGATATTTGTAAACTGGAATGGTCTGTCACCACGCATTTTCTTAGAGTCTCTTTCCATTACCTCAAGGCTTGCACCTACATATGGAGCGAGGTCGATCTTATTGATGACAAGAAGATCGGAACGTGTAATTCCAGGGCCGCCTTTACGCGGAATCTTGTCTCCTTCTGCTACATCGATAACGAAGATTGTCGCATCTACTAACTCCGGACTGAATGTTGCAGACAGGTTATCTCCGCCGCTTTCGATGAAAAGAAGTTCAATATCAGGGAAGCGTTCCATCATCTCATCTACTGCTTCCAGGTTCATGGAAGCGTCTTCACGGATGGCTGTGTGAGGGCATCCGCCAGTTTCTACACCAATGATTCTTTCTACCGGAAGGACGCTGTTCTTTGCAAGGAACTGGGCGTCTTCTTTTGTGTAGATATCGTTTGTGATGACTCCGATGCTGTAGTCGCCTGCCATCTTTCTTGACAGTGCTTCAATAAGTGCTGTTTTTCCGGAACCTACCGGTCCGGCAACTCCGATTTTTACATATGACATAACCGATTTCCTCTTTTCTACTTTACTTGTTGATAGCTTCTTATTATCTGTTTACTGATTTTCCACATATTATTTTTGAAGATTTCATGTTATACACATGATTCTATTTCTATCCACGCCTGAGCCTTGAAAAAACTAATACCAAATTCAAACTACGACATATATAACCTGGAATAAAGCTTTTCATGCTGGATTCCTCTGATATCAAATCCGGGTGCGGAAAGACATAAATCCTCTTCACTTCTGTTCATGACGTCTTTTAATATTTCGTCAAATTCCCCATAGCATCCACTCAGAAGCTGCTGCCCGGATGTCTGGCTGAGGGGAATTGTTTTTACACAGTTGGTAACGATTGCAGATGTCTGCGCATAAAGATAATGTGTCAGCGTTTCTTCCAAAGGAATCTGCATTTCTGCGCAAAAAACTCCGTAAATACAGCAATGGTTCACTGCTTTTCCTTTTCTCGCATCCAGATATTCTCTGAAAATCCCGGTTTCGCTGATATGCAGTCCCAGTTTTTCAATAGTCTTGGCAAAACGAGATCCCATTTTTCTGGCAGCTTCCCGCTGCTCCATGGGGATTCTTGAAGCTTCCAGAAGTTCTTCCAGATACAGAAGTTCCTGCAGGTCTTTTTTCTCTGCAGCTTCGTATGCAAGTCTGGCTGCCAGAAGTTCTGTATATGCAAGATTCCATTTGATTTTGTGAGTAATGTATTCTCTGGCTGTGTTTACATCATGAACAATTCCACGCTGAATGTAAGTCTCAAGTCCCTGAGAATGGGAATAGCCTCCGATAGGGAACAGCGCATCATTTACCTGTAGAAGATAGAACTGTTTTTCTGACATGAAGAACCTCCGTAGTAATTATTTTAATGATGATGATTATGAATACTTGCAGAAATTCTCTTATCGAAGTCCAGCTTCAGTACTTCTTTTTCTGCCTGAACACCGTGGATTTTCTGGAGCATGACAAGCATTGGCTCATTGTAGATAGTGATAAATGTATCATTCTCTCCCCAGAAAAGCGGTGCATGTCTGTTGCCGATTTCGTAGCAGACTTTTGCAGACATTTTCTCATGTCCTGGCGTAAGAGAAACACGGATTACTTCACACGGTGGTGTATTTACCACTACCAGTTTCTCCTCATCTGCGTAGATCACATCATCCTGATACAGACCTCTGGCGAGAATGGAATCGTCCATGCGGATTCCTACTTCTGTTCCCTTGTCTGTTGTTTTTTTATGTATTTTCTTGAATGCTTCATGCCATTCAATATCTACATATTCTACTGTTTTTCCTGTAGTATCAAAGTCATGAAGCTTTCCTAAAACCTGTTCACACAGCATTATTTTCGACCTCCAATATCCGATAAAAATTTCTTATCAGATTTATTTTTACCAAATCTGAAGTAACATCATAACTCCAGGGATCCATGCAGTTACGATTCCTTCAAATACCTGAAGATATGGAACGAATTTTCCGAGTTTCTTTCCACAAATGTCTTCCACAAAAGCGGTTCCCCAGAGAATTGCCCACAGATACCAGATTCCTGCCCAGCGGATATCCGGTGTGATTCCCAGTGCAGTGCTTCCTGTAAATCCCTCGATAGTTCCGAAGATCACTGCATTGATAGCTACGAAAGTAGAAAACCATGCAAATGGGATCGGGCTTGCTTTCAGGAATTTACTCAGGGCTACGAAGAGATAGGTAAAACAGAACAGTAATCCTGTTCCTGCTGCATAATAATTGCCCTGCACCAGATTGACAAAGTTAATAAATAAGGAAAGACCGCCCGTAAAAATGTTCATAATGGCGGTTGATTTTCCGTCTACGTTGTATAAGGAACACATGCCGTTATTGATCAGTACAATTCCTACAAATAAAAGACAAACTCCTAACATAATAATGCTCTCCTCTCCTGCTTCTCAGTATATCCTTCTGTATATTCCATTTTATAAACGGAAACCATTTTCTTTAGCAATCATATTTTGAATAGATCCAGCTTATTTTTGTGCAAAAGTCAGAATTTTATACTGACAGGACTGTCATTATATTGTTCTATAGCTTTTTATGAAACTGCATAAATAACAGTCCTGCAAATATTATTTTTATTATCAGATATCCAGAATGTAACTGTTCAGAATTATTTAGAACAGACTGTAAAGCTGTGTCAGCGGAAGTTTTTCTGCCGGTTTGGAAGTAATCTCTTCCCCGTCAACTGTAACCTTATAAGTTTCCGGATCTACAGTCAGTTCCGGTGTTCTGTCGTTAAATACCATGTCTTTTTTGCTGATGTTTCGGCATCCTTTTACAGGTACGACTGTTTTCTCAAGACCGTATTTCTCTTTTACGTTCTCATCCATAGCAGCCTGGGATACGAATGTCAGGCAAGCTTCGTTCTTAGCTTTTCCATGAGCTGCAAACATTGGCTGATAGAAAACCGGCTGTGTAGTCGGGATGGATGCATTTGCATCACCCATCTTGGATGCAATGATCATACCGCCTTTAATAATGATGTCCGGTTTCGCGCCAAAGAATGCAGGGTTCCAGAGAACAAGGTCTGCAAATTTACCCTCTTCCACAGAACCAACATACTGGGAAATACCGTGTGTGATCGCCGGGTTGATTGTATATTTGGAGATATATCTTTTTACACGGAAGTTGTCATTGTCGTGTCCTGCATCTTCCGGAAGTGCGCCTCTCTCGTCTTTCATTTTGCTTGCTGTCTGCCAGGTACGTGTAATAACTTCACCGACACGTCCCATAGCCTGAGAGTCAGAACTCATCATGCTGAAGATACCCATATCATGAAGAACATCCTCTGCTGCGATTGTCTCCGGACGGATTCTGGAATCTGCAAATGCAACATCCTCCGGAATTCTCTTGTCAAGGTGATGGCAAACCATCAGCATATCAAGGTGCTCATCCAGAGTGTTTACTGTATATGGCATAGTCGGGTTTGTGGAGGATGGAAGTACATTCGGAGCCGCTGCTGCACGGATAATATCCGGTGCATGTCCACCGCCGGCCCCCTCTGTATGATAAGTATGGATGGTTCTGCCACCAATAGCTGCAAGCGTATCTTCTACGCATCCGCCTTCATTTAATGTATCTGTATGGATAGCAACCTGTACGTCATATTCATCTGCCACATTCAGGCAGTGGTTGATAACAGCAGGTGTTGCACCCCAGTCCTCATGAATCTTCAGTCCCATAGCTCCGGCTTTTACCTGCTCAATGAGAGAAGCTTCGTCTGAACAGTTACCTTTTCCAAGGAAACCAAGATTCATCGGATATTCTTCGGCTGCTTTTAACATCATTCTTAAGTTCCATGGTCCAGGTGTACAGGTAGTCGCGTTCGTACCGTCTGCAGGGCCTGTACCGCCACCGATCATAGTAGTTACACCACTGTATAATGCACAATCGATCTGCTGCGGACTAATGAAATGGATATGGGTATCAATTCCACCTGCAGTTACGATCATTCCTTCACCTGCAAGTGCTTCTGTGGATGCACCAACAGTCATTCCAGGTGTCACACCATCCATGATATCCGGGTTTCCGGCTTTACCGATTCCTGCGATCTTACCGTCTTTGATACCGATATCTGCTTTGATGATTCCTGTGGAATCCACGATCAGGGCATTGGTGATTACCAGATCCAGGTCACCATCTTTACTGCAGGTTTTTACAGACTGTCCCATACCGTCACGGATGGTCTTACCGCCGCCGAACTTTACTTCATCGCCATAAGTTGTATAGTCTTTCTCTACTTCTATCACAAGGCTTGTATCTGCCAGACGCACCTTATCTCCTGTAGTCGGGCCATACATTGCCGCATATTTGCTTCCGGAAATTTTTGTACTCATTGTTGTCCCTCCTTACAGAAATCCTTTTAATTTCGCAGTTTCCATGGATGCTGCTTTTGTATCGTCAGTTGCCTGTGCACGGGTGAGATCATTCAGTCCGAATACTCTCTTTCTGCCACCCATTTCTGTAAGCTGAACCTCTTTTTCTTCACCCGGCTCAAATCTTACAGAGGTTCCTGACGGAATATCCAGATGATATCCATAGGCTTTTTCCCTGTCAAAAGAAAGGCATTTATTTACTTCAAAGAAGTGAAAATGAGAACCGACCTGAACCGGTCTGTCGCCTTTGTTTGCCACTGTTACTGTCACTGTTTTCTTGCCTTCATTAAGTGTGATCTCACGATCTGCGGCCATAATTTCACCGATCTTCATGCTCATTTTCCTCCTTACTGAATTGGATTGTGTACTGTCACAAGTTTGGTTCCATCCGGGAATGTCGCTTCTACCTGGACTTCACCGATCATATCAGCTACCCCGTCCATTACGTCATCCTTTGTAAGAATTTTTGTTCCAAGCTGCATCAGCTCTACCACTGTTTTTCCATCTCTTGCAAGTTCCAGGAGTTCAGAACTGATATACGCAAGTGCCTCCACGTAATTCAGTTTCAGACCTCTTTCCTTTCTCTCTTTGGCAAGATTTCCTGCCATATGAAGCATTAATTTTTCCTGTTCTTTGGGATTCAGCCTCATGATATTCCTCCTCTCGAATTGTGCGGGATCATTGAATTTTTTCGTGATATGTATAAATATTTTCGCCAGATCACATGCAATTCATTCCATTCCAAGGTTACAAATATAAAATAAAACCTCATGAAATACGCAAAAAAGAGCAGACAACGGGATATCTTTTTCAGACCCCTTTGTCTGCTCTTTACACGAAAATTTTTATATAGGGGATTATAACTTGTGTTGCTTTGATGGTCAAGATGTTTTTTGTGAACTTTTTTCGAATATTGTTAATAAGAAAGAATCATGCCCCATAAGGAACTGCCAACATCAGATTCTGCATCGCGAAGTGTATTACTGGGCACAAAGTGAACAGGAATATCATCACAAATTTCATACAAAATGACACAGGATTCCATTGTTTTGCCGCGAATTTGCATGCTACACTTAGATTATATCTTATGGGCATTTTGCCCGCAAATAGAAAGGTTCAGGCCAGAAGGCCGGGAGGTTTTTATAATGATTATTTATGTTGATGCATCCGTGCTCCAGACCGGAAACGGAACAAAAGAAAACCCGTTTAAAACTATTCAGGAAGCTGCAGTGAAAGCACTTCCGGGAGATGAAGTCGTCGTTGCACCGGGATTATACCGCGAAGCAGTTAACCCGATCCACGCAGGAACAGCTGACAAACGTATCACCTACCGTTCGGCAGTAAAAGGACAGGCTCACATTACAGGAAGTGAAGCTGTCAAAGACTGGGAAAATATAGAAGGAACTGTATGGAAAACAGCAGTTCCAAACGGAATCTTCGGTGATTATAATCCATTCACCACTCTGGTATCCGGAGACTGGTTTATTGCTACCTTTATTGCTCATACAGGAGATGTCTATCTGAATGAAAAGTCTATGTATGAAGTAACAACTCTGGATAAAGTTAAGAATCCACAGAAGAGCAGCATCTCATGGGATCCTGATTTCTCCGTATATACATGGTATGCAGAACAGGACAAAGCTAATAACCAGACTGTTATTTATGCAAACTTCCATGAAAAAAATCCAAATAAAGAAAACGTTGAGATCAGTGTAAGAAGAAACTGCTTCTATCCGGAAAGTGAAGGAATCGGATATATCACACTCTCCGGTTTCCGTATCAGCCAGGCTGCTACTCAGTGGGCTCCTCCTACTGCTTATCAGGAAGGAATGGTCGGCCCTCACTGGTCCAAAGGATGGATCATCGAAGACTGTGAAATCTATGAATCCAAATGCAGCGGTATTTCTCTTGGTAAATATCTGCAGCCGAAAAATGATAACAAATGGTTAAAATGGAAATACAAAGACGGAACACAGACAGAACGTGACTGTATCTGCCAGGCTTCCTATGAGGGATGGGACAAAGAACATATCGGTTCCCATATTGTGCGCAGATGTGAGATCCATGACTGCGGTCAGACAGGCATCGTAGGACATCTGGGCGGTGTATTTTCCATTATTGAAGACAATCATATCCATCACATTAACAACAAGCAGAATCTGGCAGGAGCAGAAATCGGCGGTATCAAAATGCATGCTGCAATTGATGTTATCTTCCGTCGCAATCATATCCACAACTGTACCCGTGGTCTGTGGCTTGACTGGCAGGCACAGGGAACCCGCGTTACAGGAAATCTCTTCCATGACAATGCTCTGCCAAATGATTTCGAAGCAGGCGATGACGCTGTTACAAGCGTAGGCGAAGATATCTTTGTTGAAGTTTCCCATGGTCCGACTCTGATCGACCATAATATTCTCCTGTCCGACCGTGCGCTGAAAATTGCAACCCAGGGTGTTGCCCTTGTACATAACCTGATCTGCGGTGGTTTCGTTTCTGTTGGCATCGGTACTGACAATGGTGCACCAGATATTCCATCTCCGAGATATACTCCATATCACACAAAACATGGAACTCAGGTTGCAGGATTTATGACCATCCTTCACGGCGATGACAGATTTTACAACAACATCTTTGTTCAGAAACCAATCCGTCCATGCATGCAGGATCTGGCTGATCTCATGGGCGGGAACGGAAATATGTGGGATGACTGCAATATTCTCACAGGAACCTTCAGATTTAACGGATATCCAACCTTTGATGAGTGGAACAGACAGTTCAAAGGTTACTGTGGAATGGGTTCTGAGACAACAGGTAACTGCTATTATGATCATCTTCCTGTATGGGCATCCGGAAATCTCTATTTCAACGGTGCACGTGCATGGGAAAAAGAAACAGATGCAGTCACAGATGCTGAACACACTGTAGATATCTCTGTTGAAGAGAAAGAAGATGGATGGTATCTGAAGACCAACCTGTATGATATCATCAAAGAAGAAACCGACGGTATCATCTCAACCGAAACACTTGGAATGGCATTCGAACCGGAACAGAAATACGAAAATCCTGACGGAAGCCCGATTATCTTTAATCAGGATTTCTTTGGAAATCACAGAGATGTCAAAACTGCCGCAGGACCATTTGCGGATAAAAAAGCATCTGAGCAGAAGCTCTTTTAACCTGATATCCATATAGTCAATAGCTTTACCATATATAAACCATACATAAAAACAGTTATGAAGAGTACAGATATTTTTATCTGCCTCTCTTGCATAGCTGTTTTGTTATTTTATCATACTTTTATTAGATGCAAGCATTCTTGTAGATTTACGAATGCACCACAAACATGTCGGAAAAATATAGCAGGTTGCTGTGATCCAGGCGGTTTGGTCTGCGAAACAGATGGCAGTAAATCCAAAAGCTCCTACAAATCCAAGACTGACAACTGTTCTGGCGATCATTTCTGTTACACCGGAAAAAACTGCTCTGCCTGAATATCCAAGTCCCTGAGTTACCATACGGGCAACATTCAGAATACCAAGACTCCAGTAGAAAAATCCCATACATCTGAGGTATTTGGCAGAGGCATCCAAAACTTCCACCGCACTCTTTCCAACAAACAGCATGGAAAGTGTACGCCCTGCAAAAATCAGTAAAATTCCTGCTGCAATACCATATCCTACTCCCACTGTAATACCACAACGCAGACCTTTCTTAATCCTGTCAGACTGTCCTGCTCCAAGATTCTGACTACAGAATACAGAAGCAGAAGTTGCAATAGCATCAAATGGACACATGGTAAACTGCTTGATCTTCATTGCCGCAGTGAAGGCTGATACATATGTACTTCCCAGTCCGTTATTCGCTGACTGCATGACCATACTTCCGATAGCTGTGATGGAGAACTGAAGTCCCGTAGGCATTCCCATTGCCAGCAGTTCTTTTACTGCATCCCCCTTTATCGCCCTGTTTTCTTTCTTGAGCCACAGAAGTTTCATCTTGCGGATGATAAAAATAAGGCACAAAATCCCGCTGATCGCCTGTGCAGAAATCGTTGCAATGGCAGCTCCGGCACATCCAAGTCTCAGCACTACAATACAGAATAAATCCAAAAAAATATTCAGAACAGCAGATAATGCCAGAAACATAAACGGTGTCCTGCTGTCTCCCACTGACCTCAAAATACTGGACAGGTAGTTATATAAAATCGTAAAGGGAATCCCCAGAAAAATGATCAGCAGATAGCTGTACGCATTGTCATAAATGTCCTCCGGTACTGATAAAATATGTAAAATCTGAGGACATAAAACACTGCATAATACAGTCAGGATCACTGCGATTCCAGCACATAACACAGCTCCATTAAAGATATAATCCCGCATTTTTTCTATTTTCTCCGCGCCGAAGTATTTAGCTATAGGAACACCAAAACCTGTACAGCTTCCCATGCAGAATCCCAGTACCAAAAACTGAATACTGCTGCTGGCTCCTACACTTGCCAGTGCTTTTGCGCCAAGGATCTGACCTACAATCGCAGCGTCAATAATATTATAGGTCTGTTGCAGCAGGTTTCCTAATAATAGAGGAAGCGCAAACTGTAACATCAACTTCAGCGGATTGCCCTTTATCATAGATGTAGTCATTTCTATTTATCCCTCATTTTTTATATTTCTATAACATTTCAAGCTGATAAAATTATCTGCTTTGCTATTGATTTGATTGAATCTCCATTGAAATACAGATATCAATTTCAACAGAATCCATTCATTATCATAACATTCCTATTTTTAGATTCAATAAGAAATTTTGACATATTTTTACACTATTTTATCTTAAAGCCGAGTGTTTTCATAAGTCAGACGGATATTCGCAATTGTATCAGGAGACTTATTTGATTCGGTTAACAAGAAAGAATCCTGCCCGGAGGGCTTTTTTATGTTATGGTAACATTACGGAGTAATTTCCTATAACATAAAAAGCCCTACAAAACGCTATCTGAGCGTATTGTAGGACTTTATATATTTACTTAGCCTTTAATACCGGAAGATGCAATACCTTCTACATAATATTTCTGCATGAAGATGAACATGATGATCATCGGGATTGCAGAGATTACCAGTGCTGCCATGATTGCACTGTAATGTACAGGCTGTGTTCCGAAGAAGGACTGAACCGCGAGCTGGATCGTACGCTTATCTTCACCGGTCATAACCAGGAATGGCCACATAAAGTCATTCCAGTGAGCGACGAAATCAAGGATAAATACAGTTGCATATACAGTCTTGGAAATCGGCATAACAATCTTGAAGAAAGTTCCTGCCGGACGACATCCGTCAATTGCAGCCGCCTCGATCAGATCATCCGGAATATCACAGAAAAACTGACGGAACATATAGATGGAGAAACATTTTGCTACAAAAGGAATTACCAGTGCTGCAAGTGTGTTTACCCAGCCAAGCTGTGACATTTCAATATATAATGGGAGCATGATTGCTTCCATCGGAAGTACCATCAGGGCTACTACCAGGTTCATGATCGCGCCTTTTCCTTTGAACTCAAATTTTGCAAGCGCATAACCACACATGGAGTTTACAAGCAGATCAAGAACCAGGATGAGTGCAATGTAAAGCAAGGTGTTCTTAAATACCTGAGGAAGATTCATTCTGGCAAATACTTCTACATAGTTATTAAAAGAAGCCGATACCGGAAAGAATGTTTTCAGTGAGTTCATATTTGCAAAAATTTGAGATTCCGGTTTCAGAGACGCGGAAATCATCCAGATCAGAGGAGAAACAAAGATAATACCTATGACAATATTTCCAAAATAAAACATAAATTTGGAAAAAGCCGCAGAAAATTTCATTGATGATTTTTTCATTTTCCTGTCCTCCTTAATCAGTTGCAGTAGTTACTTTCTTCATTAACAGTGACATTGCCACAACAATAACGAAGAATACAGTTGCGATTGAGCAGGCATAACCAAAGTTACCTTTCTGGAAGCCCTGTGTATAAATGTAATATACCAGAGTTTTGGTGGAGTTCTTTGGTCCGCCCTGTGTCATGATATATGGCTGTGTGAACAGCTTCATTGCCTGGATCATAGTAATCATAACAACATATTTTATAGTTCCTTTCAGTCCCGGAAGTGTGATAAACAGGAACTGATTCCATTTGTTTGCACCATCTACAGATGCTGCTTCATACTGATCTTTCGGAATTCCCTGAAGACCTGCCAGGAAAATCATCATCTGATAACCTGCGCCCTGCCATGCAGACATGAAGATAATGGAGTTCATGGCTGTATGCTCATTACTCAGGAAATTAATAGGATCCATTCCCAGTGACACCAGCAGAGAATTGATAAGACCAGTGTTTGGATTTGCATTGTAAAGTACTGACCACAGAACAGAGATAACAACCATGGAGGTTAACTGTGGGCTAAAATACATTGTTCTGAATATTGCGACTCCGCGGAATTTCTTTGAAACCAGAAGTGCCAGTCCAAGTGCCAGTATACACTGTACAGGTACAACAACTACTGTGAAATATACAGTATTTTTCAGAGCCATCCAGAAGTTTTTATCCTGGAACAGTTTCTGATAGTTTTCAATACCAATCATCTTTATGGCATCCGGTCTCATAATCTGATATTTAAATCCGGAATAGTAAACGGTATAGATCATCGGTACAACCAAAAATGCGATCAGAAGGATAACTGCCGGAGCAGTAAATGCATATGCAGTGATTCTCTCGTCACGTTTTCTGCCTGTCAACTTCGTCTTAGCCATAATCCTTTCCCCCTTTTAACAAACTTAAAACAGCCGCACCGCAGAAGCGATGCGGCCAGGTTTCTATCCTGATTATTCAGCGTAGTATGTTTCGTAATCTTCTGTGAATGTTTCTGCTACTGTATCAAGTTCAGACTGGATATAATCATCATCAACTTCTCCGTTTGTAGCTGCATCAGAGAGGATATTTGTCATTGCTTCGGCATATGCAGAAGAGAATGTTGCATAGGAAGGTGTTCTTGGACGCGGAACTGCTGTGTTGTTCAGCTGTTCAACCATAAGTGCACGTGCTCCGTCTTTGTAATCAGCCATTGCTTCTTCATCATAAGCAGAGTTACGTGTTGCAGGTTTTGCGATTGCTGCTGCATAAGTTGCTACGTTTTCGCTGTTCATCAGCCACTGAAGGAATTCGCCTGCTGCATCCGGATTCTCACAGTCCTTGCTTACTGCTGCTGCCCAGTCACCGCAAGGAGAAACTGCTGTACCTGTTTCAGATACCGGATAGTATGTTACACCCCAGTCAAAATCTGCATTTGCTTCCAGAGTTGCAACTTCCCATGAACCACCAAGCATTGTTGCACACGCACCGTTTAAGAACTCGTCTGTGATCGGCTCAATGTTTGCATATCCTTTTGCAATAAGATCTGCAAGGTAAGAAGTTGTTTTTACTGCTTCTTCGCTGTTTACATATCCGTCAGCTTCCTTACCATCTTCACTGATGTAGTCTTTTCCTTCAGAGATATACATTGGCTCTAATGCATATGGAAGACCTTCACCATGATCCATGATAATGTGTGTTCCCACATAATTATCTGTTGTACACTTTTCAGCGATCTCTGCCATCTCATCCCATGTGATCGGGTTGTCTAATGTACGGGAATCAAGGTCATCTGTATCAACACCGCACTCTTTGAGATAATCTTTATTGTAATAGAATGCTACAGAAGATTCTGTTGCACCGATTGCATATAACTGTCCGTCATAGGTATTCTGGGCAATGGATGAAGGAACGAAATCAGAAAGATCATCCTCTGTAAAATAATCACTCAGCGGAATACTGATTCCGTTTGCTGCATAGTAAGAAACCTGCGGTCCGTCTACATAGAAGATATCCGGAAGGTCATTGGATGTTACTGCTGTAGCAATCTTGTTATCATATGCATAGGAATCGGAACGGTCGATTGCTTCACGTGAGACCTGGATATTCGGGTTTGCTTCATTCCACTCTGCAATCTTCTCTGTCCACCATGCCTCTACCTGTTCTCTGTCTGTCGGGCTCCAGATTGTAATGTTTACTACATCACCATCTTTTGCCATTGCCGGTACTGCACTGAACATTGTAGTTGCCGCCATTGTGAGTGCCAGAATTACGCTCATTCTTTTTTTCATGTTTCTTTCCTCCTGATAAAATGTATTGGTTTTTGAGGTTACATCTCCTTAATCTCGTTCAGGAAATGTTGTTTTTATGAAACCCGTTCCATGTATTTCCTTTTTTTACCACAGCTATTTTGCTGTGGTTAAAAGCTTTATTTGTTCTCTTGTGGAACCCGTTTCATATGATGGTTTTATCATAATCTCTCTTGCCTTATTTGTCAATAGATTTTAGCTTAAAAATCCTGTTTTCGCATCAATTCGTATATTTTTACAATATGAGCAGCCTGTTTTTATATATTTTTCACAATCATATCCGGTGTGTTTCTTTGCTTTATTTATATTAAATTTCCTATATCCCGTTATTTTTCACACGTTCCGAAAAAAAGAGAGAGGGAAAACAGAATTCTCAATTTCCCCTCTCTTCTTTCTGTTTATTTTTTCATTTTTATGGAACCGTTACCATTTTTTTACTGCCGGCAGATATATGGCACATTGCTTTCAGCAAATATCGTTACTGTTCACTCCGTTCTCAGTAACTTAGTGGTGTGCGAACAGTAACCAAATATCTGTATTCTGCGGATTTATTTCCAGATGGATTTCATTTCACAGATTTTAACCTGCGCCTCTTTATCACTGTTCAGACAGAAGATTCCCTGTCTGCCGCTATTGTAAAACAGTCTGGTTCCTGCATCTTCTCCATCATTTAAATATACTTCTATTGTTCTTCCGTCTACAAAAATTTCTGCATTTCTGCATTTCTCCACAGAAGAAACAAACTGTACCTTATCGCTCTTCACACCGGCCATTTTAAAGAATACTTTTCCCCCTTCTGCAGTCAGACTGATGGATTTATCCCCATCCTGACCAAGAAGAATGTTGAAATCTCCTGTTTCTTCAAATGATACAGATGCATAATATCTGTTATCTGCAATGGAGCCGACTTTAATCTCACTTCCTGTGCCTTCATATACTGAATCACCCAGAAGAGTATAAACTTCCTCTACAGGTTTTGTATATACATGTTCATTTTTCACATGGAGCTCTCTTGGCAGAGTCATACTTCCATAAGCTCCCGGCTCTGTGGCAATATGCTCTCCATAGAAATCACTGATCCAACCGATCAGGATCCTGCGGTCTTCATGCTGAAAGCTCTGCGCTGCATAGCAGTTGCTTCCAAAATCCACCCACTGCTGCGTATGGACATCCATTGCATCACCGTTCCAGTCTCCCACATAATATCTGCACTGCTGGAATCTTCCATATTCATCATAATGACTCATCCATGCGCCCATAGCTACATATTTATCATCCAGAGGAAAAAAGTCCGGACACTCTATGGTTCTGATCTTTGTTTCCTCTGTGATCAGAGGACATCTGTACTTCCAGTTCTCTGCATCCTCAGATTCATACAGAAGAAATGTTCCTTTTTCATCTACGCATGCACCTAATACAATATAATACTTATCACCGATCTTAATTGCTTTCGGATCGCGGAAATCATAGTTAGTACCTTCCGGTTTCTCCCTGATAATCTCTTTTTCCGGCTCAAAATGAATCATATCACTACTCTTTGTCATTGTCTGATACTGAATAGTGTCCCATCCGTCATCCTGCGGTCCGATATGCCTTGTGAGATAGAAGTACACCTCGTTTCCCATCGGAAGTGCACTTCCGGAGAAAGCACCACCTTTGATCGCAAGATTATCCAGGATTTCTTCCTGAGGCTCTAATACAACCGGAAGATGTGTCCAATGCACCATATCCTTGCTTGCTGCATGTCCCCAGTACATATTATTCCATTCCTGTGCAAAAGGATTCAACTGATAGAAAAGGTGATAATATCCCTTAAACCAGCAAAGTCCGTTAGGATCATTATTCCAGTTCACAACCGGTGAAAAATGATACTGCTCTCTATATGGAGTATCTATGAAATGAAGGAACTCTTCTTTATTCATCTCTTTATAATTGTCTGTAGTATCCAGCACACAGATTCCATTTTCCATAATGTTTTCACATTCACTTAAATAAGCAAATGTTATTGTACAGTCCTGTGTTGAGATTTCATATTCTGTATTTCTGCTTACCGGAAATTTGATCCAGTTTCCATAGATATGTTTCAGTTCTTTTGTCTCTGTTGTGCTTTCTTTTACGTTTTTCAGGAGCACACTGCCCTTTTTGCCCTCATCCGGTTTTACAAATAATTCCAGACACTCATAATTTCCTGTGTACATACGTAAATCCCCTTTCTGATATTTGTCATATTTATAGTAATCCTCGTAAATAATAGATGTGGTACCCGTTCCATATACATTGAAATAAAAAAGCCTCCTGTCTGCAGGGCTTATCATGTATTATGAAAACAATATAAAATACTATCCGAAACATAATAAAGCACAAATTATTGATACTTTATATGTGGTACCCGTTCCATTTGTATAAAGTATATGATGTAAATTAGATTTTGTCAATATAGTACTGCTTTTTCCCTAAATTATCCAAAAAAAAGAAGAGATATTTGTGTATTTTTATTTATACCCAGATCTCTTCTTTTTATAAGAACTCATGGACTGTCAAATAATAGTCTATATGACCGTATCTACAGGATAAGTTGTCTGTCCCTGATACAATTCTACAGGGATAATCTGCTTATTCGGTACAGGTCTTCGGTTTTCTATCAGATCAACCACAGAATTAGCACTGAGTTCTGCAAGCATCTTTATATTTTGCCTGATGCTGGTAGCTTCCGGATAAACCAGTCTGGATATATCCGTTCCATCATATGTTACGATTTTTAACTCTTCCGGTATCTTTATTCCTGCTTTCAGTGCCAGATGCATAATATTGAGCACAGGCTGATCAGTTCCAAACACACCGTCGATTCCGTCAAAAGTTTCCATTACCTTTCTGGCACTTTCCCAGTAGTCCTCATGGCCAAACCTGTTCCACTCCAGAATCAGATCTACCACTTCAATTCCTTGTTTTTTCAGAGTTTTTTTCAGTACTGTATGTTTGTCATTTGCCACTATATTTGGTGACACACCGGATATATTTAATACCTTTTTACATTTATTCTGAATCAAAACCTCCGCTGCCAGTCTGCCGCCGGTTACATGATCCGACCCGATCATCGGGATTTCCGATCCGAAATCTCTGTCAAAAGAGATGATAGCATGTTTTCTTTTCAGGTATTTCTCTCCTTCCAGTGTATGAGAGCCGACAATAATGCCATCTACCATATTTCGATCCAGCATGTCCAGAAACTCTTCTTCCCTGTTGCTGATTCCTATAGTACTTGAAACCAGAGTCTTATACCCCAGTTCATACAAGGCTGTCTCTGTCTTTCTCACATAGCTTGAAAAAAACGGATGATCCACATCTGGTACCAGTACTCCTACGATTCCGGTTTTATTACGAAACAGATTTCTCGCCAGTTCATTTGGTGTATACTCTAATTCTTCAATTGCTTTTTCAATTTTCTTTTTTGTATCAGCTGATACATACCCATTTCCGTTTATAACTCTGGAAACGGTTCCCACCCCTACGCCTGCTTTGCGCGCTACATCTCTTATACTCGCCATACTTACTTTTCCTGTTCTGTTATTACTTTTCACAGTCACATAATAGTTACTGTTCATACGCCTGTCCTGCAAGGTGTTTTGACATGTATATACCAAAATTCCATTGCTGCAGGCAATCTGGAATAAATTTTAATAAGATAAGTATAGCACTGCGCATTTGTTCTTACAATTAATAAGTTGCCGAAAAGCAGCCCTTTCTTTCGTCAAACTGGAACATGTTCCAGTTATGTATCCAGGCAGTCCTGCACAGGCTGCCTCTTTTTTCCAACTCTTATACCATACAATTTATCGTACAATTTATATTTTATACTTATTGAACATCCCCGCTTACTTCTGTTCTTCATTTCATCTTACGTAAAAAGGATGCTGGAGCAAATCCGACATCCTTTTTACTGTTAATTTATATTTATTTAGAAATGAAGTGTTTTATTTTTCTTCCTATTATTATTCGCCTCTGTGTTTACCCTGAGACAGATCTTCCACTACTTTTGCATAGTATTTATCTACGTTGAAGAATGCCATGCAGATTACACAGATCACAGATGTGATAACCGGTACCCATGCGAAGGCTACGGAAATAGAAGACAATGCAGATGCGCTCTGAACTTCAAGCTGTGCATCGAATCCACCTGCTGCAAGGATCCAGCCAAGTGCTGCTGTTCCCACACCGGAACCAACTTTCATGCAGAAGGAAGAAGCTGCATTTCCCATACCTGCTGTACCATATCCATTATACCATTCACCATAGGTGATCGCATCCTGAAGGCATCCAAACATAGTTGCTCCGCCGCATCCGAATCCAATACCCTTAATAACGGAAGACAGACAGATCAGAGAGTAGGAAGTTGTCAGTCCTGACAGCACGAAACCAACAGTTGCAACTGCCATTCCAGCCATAAACAGGTAACGTTTACTGATTTTCTTCATCAGGAATGGTGTGATGAACAGAGTTACGATCTGTGCAATTGACAGAAGGTTGGATACCATTGCATAGTATCCGTCATTTCCCATATTATACATTGTGAAGTATACTGCTGAACCAAAGAAGCAGGACATCATAAAGTACATAGCGAACAGACTTACTACCATTAACAGCCAGTATTTATTTTTGAAAAGACCTGCAAGACCTTTTATAAAGGAAACCTGATTTTCGCCGCCTTCTGCGCTTTCTTCATGTACACGTTCCTGGCATACAAAGAACATGAACATGTTCAGTACGATAAATACGATCATCAGTACTACAAAAGTCATCGTCCAACCCTTCTGAGTGTAAGCATCTCCGCCACCAAAGAAGCCTGTCATTTTCAGAACAACTGTGTTGATTGTCATAGTTCCGGCTGTAGCCAGAAGGTTACGGAAGTTTCCGAGAAGTCCTCTTTCATACTGGTTCATTGTCATCAGTCCCTGCATAGTTGCATATGGAACGTTAATACCTGTATAGAAGATTGTGGAAACAAGGTTATATGTAAGGAACATATATGCGATCTGCACTTTTCCTGCAAATGCAGACGGTACGCTGAACATTAAAACTGTACATACTGCCAGCGGAATACATAATCTTGCGATCCATGGGCGGGCTTTTCCCCACTTACTGTGTGTATGGTCTACGATGTAACCCATTGCAAGGTCAGAAATTCCATCCAGGAATTTGGAAATTGCAATAATAGATGCTGCTGCCGCTGCACTTGCACCAATTACGTTTGTGTAATATACCAGCAGGAATGCACTGATTGCAGAGTACACCAGGTTTCCTGCATAGTCGCCGATACCATAAGCAAATCTCTCAAGGAAAGACAGCTTGGCATCTGGATTCATGTTTACGTTCTTCATAATCTTTTCTCCCTGTATGCTGCTGTGATTTTTTCATTCTCATCACAACAGGTGTTCTTTATTTTTCAATAAATCTGTTCTTATTTCTCGGTTGGAAACCATCCGAAGTCTGCACATCTGCCGAAATCCCAGCTGTCCCAGCCTACCCAGCCAGGTGTGTTTACTGTATCTGTGAGAAGCTTGTAGCTCCAGTAGAAATATCCACTTCCTGCGTTCCATGCATCAAGCTGAGCTTCTGCAACTGCATTGTAGATTCTCTTCTTTTCTTCAGCGCTTACGGTTTCCTGTGCCATGCCTTCCACACCGTTGAGAACTGTCTGTCCGCCCTTTGTATCGCATCCAACTGCAAGAGAGTTGAACAGGCACCACTCACCGCAGATTACCGGGAAGTATTCCTGCATTTCTGCGATATCTTTTTTCAGCTCTTTAATATAGTTTACATAATTCTCAACTTTCTGTTCGCAGCCGTTCATTTCTGCAACCATCAGATACTGGTGAGTATCCAGAACTACGTTCTTATATTTGTCTTCACGCATGAAATCTTTCCATGCCTTTAAACGGAATGCATCATGGAATACCACATATTTATCTTCCGGCATATGTTTGCGGATTCTGTCGTATGCTTCCAGATAGAAGCCACGGACAAATTCCATAGTGTTTGGCTTTGTTCCTTTAGCTTTCTCAGGATCAACTGCAGGATAACGCTCTGCAACCTTCATAGATTCCCACATATCTTCCAGTACCGGCTCGTTCAGGATTTCGATTCCCCATAATCCTTTTCTTGTTCCGTATCTCTCTGCCAGTCTTTCCAGTACTGTAAGCTCGAATTCTACTTCATCCGGCTCCTGGGACCATTTGCATACACCGCTGATTCCGCCATTGTCAAATCCGTTCTGGCTGTCCGGTGCTGTGTGAAGGTCGATCAGAATCTGCAGACCATATTTCTCGGCCCAGTTGAAGGCTTTATCCAGTTCTTCGATACATCCGATGAATGGTTCTCTGTCTCCGAAGATGAAATATGGAACCGGGATTCTCACTGCATCCATTCCCATGGATTTGATTCTTGTGAAATCTCTTTCTGTGATGTACTCAGAACGATGGATCTTGATTCTTGCTTCATAAACTTCTTTGGAAAGCTGTGTCGGCAGATAGTATTCATCTTCTGCTGTTGTGCCGTCGAATAAGGACGGGCTCATCCATTTTTCAAGTACCAGCCAGTTGCCAAGATTGACTCCTTTTACTTTCATGTTTTCCTCCCTGATATAAATGAACTTGTGTTTCAGTTGCTTTCTGATAAAAATTTATTTTTGCGCGCTCTTTATTTTTCAGTCGTTATTTTAACGACCAAAGCATGAAAATTATATTATAATTCTCTGTTTTTTATCACATTTCTCAGCAAATATGGTATACTGCATATAGTTATTTCGAAAACAATGTACTAGTCCCAAAAAGGAGTATCCTGTTATGAATCTGAATATTGATTACCTCCTTCACCATATTTCCTATGAATTACATACCATCGTCAAGACATGGACAGAACCTTTATGTGCACATACAAAACCTTCTGTCGTCTGTTCCCGCAAAGACATAAATGATGAATATCTGCCTTTTTCTGTCTTTGCAGAATTTATTCTGAATGCAGAAAATATCCATGATCCCACAGACAGTCCTGTTATTTTTTCTGCCGGTACTGCTGACCGGCAGGTTTTTTACGCATATGTTGCCGCAGGGGACAGATACCTGCTCATTGGACCTGTCACTTTTTCATCTTTTGTACAGATGAATTTACATATTGATCTGCCTTCTCTGGAACAGAAAGATCTTACTCCGATCCTCTGCTGTAATTTTTATTATTTCTGTTCCAATGTACTTCTGGCTCACAATCTTTTCAGTCCATCTCCTCTTATCCGGGATGAACTCATTTCTTCAAACTGTGTGAAAAAAGCTGAAGAGTACGATGTCATGCGAAATTATTCCGCACTTATCTTCGAGCGTCAGGAGATGGATGAGCCGCACAACCCCTATGACCAGGAAATCCGAGAATCCGCAAGTATTGAGAATGGTGATATAGAAATGTACCGCAAGAGTATCAGTGAAGACTACACCGGCAAGCTGGGCACACTTTCGAAAGATGAGCTGCGAAATGCCAAGAATCTGTCGATTGTTCTCATGACGCTTGCCAGCCGTGCTGCGATCCGCGGCGGTCTGCTGCCGGAAGTAGCATTCTCCATGAGTGATATTTTTATTCAGAAAATCGAAGAAATGACAGATCCTATCGCAACAGTAAACCTGGCCCGACAGTTTCAGGTCGAGTATATCAAAGCTGTAGCAGAAATACGCCAGCAGAAACAGGCTTCCAGGAGCCATTCCGAAAAGAATATCTGGGTGGAACAGGCCAAAACTTATATTTTCAAGCATTTACACGAAAAAATTCGCATCCAGGATATTGCAGAGTTTCTGCATCTGAATGCGAATTATTTATCCGAGCTGTTTAAGCAATGTGAAAGTATCACTCTCACTGATTTTATTCTAAAAGAAAAGGTAAAGCTTACTAAGAATCTTCTGGCGTATTCACCTTATTCTTATATCGAAATTGCAACATATCTGGGATTTTCCTCTCAGAGTCATCTTGGAAAGGTATTTAAAAAATATACAGGGATGACTCTGCGACAGTATCGCCAGAAATATGGGCAGAATTTTAATACACAATCTTAACTCATACCATGCCATTCACTGTCTTGTACTTATACAGCATCTCCGCATGATTTTGTTCTTCAATCTGAATGTCAGCCAGGAGCTTGCGTACGCCGCTGTCTCCAAAGGCAAACAGTTCATTGTTATATGTTCCTGATACCAGCTTTTCTGTTCCAATACAGTCGGTTGCCAGAAACGCATCGTGCTGTTTGTCTTCCGGTGAGCTCATAGCAGTATAGGTCGCTTTTGGCTGATAATCTCTGCCGGATGTATCATTACAGTCACATTCAGGAACAGTTCCTGACAGAACCATGGACAGAGAATCATAATGTTCTCTTTCTTTCTGCTGAAGACTCTGGAAAAGTGTTCTGAGTTCCGGGTCTTTTGCCTGCTGCGCATATTTTCCGTATTTTTCAATGCAGCTTTTCTCCTGAGTCTGAAGGTCTTCAATTACTGTGCGTTCTTTTTCCTTTAATATCATAGTCATGTTCTCCTTTTTTACTGCAGAAATTATTTTCTGTTTTCTTCTGCCAGTATCTGCGATTTACTTACTTCTCCGGTTACCACATATTTTGTGAAATATTGGAACCGGTCATAACCACAGCTGGCTCTGATATGAGATATTATGGATAAAAAAATATATTTTATTCTAAAAAAAATACATTCTTCTTTTGGCACATTATGCTATACTGAACTCAAAGATTTTTGATAACTGAGGTGAACAAAATTAAATGAAACGAATTGATTTTGAAAATGGAAGTGTTACAAGTAACATCCTGAATGCAGCTATTCCCATGCTGGTGGCTCAGATTCTGAATCTGTTATATAATATCGTAGACAGAATTTATATTGCACGTATTCCGGATGTAGGTACAACAGCTCTGGGTGCAGTAGGTTTATGTTTTCCCATTATTATGATCATTACAGCTTTCAGCAACCTTTTTGGTACCGGCGGTGCACCGATTTTCTCTATTAACCGCGGAAGAGGAGACTCTAAAGCTGCTGACGATATCATGAATACCTCTTTTACTATGCTGTGTGCCAGTGCACTTATCCTGATGGCTGTTGGTATGCTTTTTGCCAGACCTTTACTTGTTCTTTTTGGTGCTTCTTCAGAAGCTATGAGTTATGCTTATCCTTATCTGATGATTTATCTGCTGGGCTCTCTTCCATCTATGCTTGCATCCGGAATGAATCCTTTTATCAATGCCCAAGGATATGCAACTATCGGCATGTTATCTGTTGCCATCGGTGCTGTATCTAATATCATTTTGGATCCGCTTTTTATTTTTGTATTTGGCCTCGGCATTACAGGAGCTGCAACTGCTACTATTATTTCTCAGATTCTGTCAGCCGCATTTGTATTTTATTTTCTGCATCAGAAAGCAGAATTAAAAGTAAGACTTCTGCATTTGAATGAAGTATCATCCTGTATCGGTCATGCCAAAAATATCATCAGCCTTGGTACTGTCAGTTTTGTGATGCAGCTGACAACCAGTCTGGTAAACATTTGCTGCAACAGTGTACTTTCTGTTACAGGAGGAGATGTCTATATCTCGGTTATGACGATCGTTTCCAGTGTCCGCCAGATCGTTGAAACACCTATCGGAGCTATGAATGATGGAACTTCTCCTATTATCAGTTATAATTACGGCGCCTGCCGTCCGAAACGTGTTAAGAAAGCAATTGTTGTACTGGCATGTCTGGTCCTTGTGTATACCGGAATTACCTGGAGTATTATCATTCTGGCACCTGAGCTTCTCATTGGAATTTTCAGTTCAGATAAGACTCTGATAAAAGATGCGATTCCAGCTCTGAAGCTTTATTTCATGGCATTTATTTTCATGGATCTGCAGTATATCGGGCAGACTGTGTTTAAATCACTGAATAAGAAAAAGCAGGCGATTTTTTTCTCCCTGCTTCGTAAAGTATTTATCGTTGTTCCTCTGACTTATTTCATGCCGTATGTATTACATATGGGAACAGATGGTGTATTTATGGCAGAACCTGTGTCCAATCTCATCGGCGGTTCCATGTGCTTTATTACTATGCTGGTTACAGTGATGCCGGAACTAAAAAGAATGGAAAAGAGTACTTTTCTAAAGGTCGTACAATAAAGCGTTTATTTTTTATATATTTCCAAGAATAATATTGATCAGGTTCTTATCCAACATAATCGTGCGATTCCATGGATTGAGGATGATTCCTTCAATCTCATTTACCTGCAATGATGAATTGAAAAGCTGACTGATATCTGTCAGAAAAGTAGACTGGACGCTTCCGCCGCCTTTCAGTTCTTCCTCAAAGCTGGTAAATGCTGCCCACCAGGTTTTGTTGTCACCTGTTTTCACTGTACCGATCCGAAGCTGATCATCTCCGGTCGGTGGTTCTACTGCAAGGATGAACTGACCGTTTTCTTTCATTCTTCTGCGGATCACGGTCAGTGTATGAGCCAGCATTTCCTGGGTTGCCTCCTGCTGCAGGGCAGCAATTGCCTGCTCTATTTTCTCATTTCCCTGGAGTCCTTTATCCTGATTTTTGTCTGTATTTTTATTGTCACTCATGTTGTTACCTCTCATCTTTATTGATTCTTTGTATCTATTCAGCCATCTGTTGGCTGCGAAACTACTGAACAGTTACAATTCTTTATAATATACCTCTTTAATGTATTTTTGTCACTGCTGTTTCCCAAATATATCGCATAATTTGTATCTTCATGTACAAATTTATCCATTTTTTCATTATAATAGTCCAGAGCGCTTATTTTGCAGGATAAAATTACCTTCTGTGTCTCTCCTGGTTTCAGGAATATCTTCTGAAATGCCTGCAGGGTATATTCCGGTCTTTCTACTGCCGGATCTGAAACCCCTACATACATCTGTACTACTTCTGTCCCTTCTCTTTTTCCGATATTTGTAACCGTAATCTCACCATAAAATTTCTCTTCATCCCTCCAGGCTCGTTCATTCTCCAGTTTAAATTCTGTGTATGACAGCCCAAACCCAAAAGGATAAGACGGCACTTTTCCATTCTTATTCAGCAACGTATATCCATGATAATAATCATACCATATTTCCTCTGTATCCCAGTCCATTTGCGGCAGATCAGACTCCTTTTCAGGTATTATAAATGGTAATTTCCCACCTGGATTATTCTCTCCGAAAATTGTCTCTGCCAATGCTGTTCCGCCCTCCATTCCCGGATAATAAAGCATCAGGATTGCTCCCACTTTCTCTTTCCATGGTTCTACCATTATCGCACTTCCGCCAACCAGCACCACAACTGCATCCTGACGCAGTTCACTGATCTTTTCTATAATAGATAGTTCTTTTTGTTTCAGTCCCAGTGTCTCTGTTCTGTCTCCCCCTGCTCTGTCTGTTGAAACGTCATCTGCATCTTTTGCAATACATTCTCCTTCATCCATATAGTCATTTCCTGCCACGATCAGAACAACATCTGCATCCTTTGCCAGCCGTCTGCAGTGTGTCAGGCTTTCCCCTGCATAGTATACGATTTCTGCGTCTGCACCATACTGTGTCAGCCCCTGGATCACAGTGACAATATACGGTGCATAAACCTGGCTGGAACCTCTGTCCCCGATATTTTCACAATCTGCAAGATATCCCAGAACAACGATTTTCTTTCTTCCATTCTTACAGTCAAGCGGCAGAATCTGGTCTTTATTTCTGAGAAGTGTAATCCCTTCACGTGCACATTGCAGAGCAAGTTTCTGATGATTTCTGTAATCTATTTCTCCACGGTTTCTGTCAATTTCATCCTGATGAGCCAGCAATGTGCGAAGGATTCTCAACGCAGACTGATGGATAACCGTTTCACTTACTTTCCCATCTTTTACAGCTTTCAACAGATTTTCCCCATAATAATGAGTGATTGGCATTTCCATATCCAATCCATTGCTGACAGACGCTTCCGTATCCTTAATCCCCCATACAAAATCACTAAGCACAAAACCGTCAAATCCCCATTCATCTCGCAAAACATGATTCAACAAATAGTTCTGCTACCCGCAGGGTTCCCCCTGATAACTATTATAAGCGCTCATAATAGCACCCGCGCCTGCTTCTACACATCGCCTGAAATGCGGCAAAAAAACTTCCTGTTCTGCTCTTTTGCTACAGTTTACAGATACCTTGAACCTCGAATTCTCCATAGAATTAAAAGCAAAATGTTTGACGCAGGCAATCACTCCCTTTTTCTGTATACCTCTTATCAATGCAGTGCCCATTTCGCCAAGCAGAAAAGAGTCTTCCCCATAAGATTCCTGTGCTCTTCCCCAGCCCGGGTGATAAGGCACATTCACGCATACACCACCAAAAAGATTTGCGCCTGCATCTATAACTTCTTCGGCAACTGCTTCTCCTATCTGCTCTTCCAGTTCAGGATCAAACGTAGCACCTCTCATTGATACTACCGGAAAACAGGTAGACTTTTCCCTGCCACAGACAACCCCTCTTGTCCCATCCGCAAAATACATAGACGGAATCCCCTTTTCTTTTATTCCACCTGCACGGTACGGAATTTCGTTGTAATGCATTTTTATTTTCTTTTGGATTGCACCTCTTACTTCTTCTTTAGTCTGTGATCCGCTTAACAGAGAAATCTTCTCTTCCAGAGTTAGTTTATTTAAAATTTCTTCCGCTTTCTCTGTATAAGATAAACGATACTTTTTCCAGTCAGATACCATATTTTCTAAATCATCCTTCCAAAATTGTCTTTAGAATCTTCTTTAATTCTGCTGTTTCATAATCCAAATACCCTTTAAGCGCCTCATTGTAATGGTCTACCTGACCTCTTTGACGGAACACATTTGGAGTAACTCCAGTTTCTTCCCTGAATACCCTGTAAAAAGTTTTTTCAGATCCAAATCCACATGCATCCAATATGTAATTCATATTTTTGCTGGTATTTTTAAGCAGATTTTTTGCCTTCTCAATGCGGAGATTTTCTATCATTTCTTTTCCGGTTGTACCTAACGTCATCTTCAGGTTCCTATCTAATGATTTACGGCTGAGACCAAACTTTCTGCAGGTAAGTTCTACGATTTTCTCTTCTTCCAGATGCTGCTCCATAAACTCAATAATAGCTACTGTCAATTCCTGATCATTGCGCGTTGCCAGATCTCCAAAACGTACATCGTATACCACATAATCAAACAGATCTGCAATCAATGTACACACCTGAGCCCGTACTCTGAGCTGTTTATGCTTCTTTTCGCTCATAGATTCATATACAAGTTCCGCCATTTTCCGATAAAAATATGCAAATCCACATTCCGGTATTTCATCACCTGTACTGTCCAGATAAAATCTGGTTTCTGTATCTTCCTGTTCTTCCAGTACAAATAATTCCCGACTCATTTGCACAAACATACACAAATTCGGCTCATTTTCACATTCTCTGATCGCATGGATCACGTTAGGATTGATCAGAAAAATATCCCCCTGTTTCAATTTCACTTCTTCTGATCCGACTCTGAGTATAATACTTCCTTTAAGAACGCCAACCAATTCATATTCATTGTGCCAGTGAAATGTGCTGCTCTGAACTGGAACGGCAAATACATTTACAGGAATCGTCTGATTATTGCTGATCGATTCATAAATTGAAAACGCCATACCTTCTCCTATCCCCTTTTGTTTTTTTTATTGTCCTGTCTGTTACTTTATCCCTGATATCTGTAAATCCATTATCATAATTTCCCGTTATCCCATAAGACAATATCTGTTCTTATTATAATTGACAAAATCCACTTTTGTACAGCCAAAATCAACATACCATTCTATGTGACACCCACATGGTTACTGTTCATTCCGTGCCCAGTAACACGATTTGCGAAATATTACCTATGAACAGTAGGCCTAGATAACCTGATATTAGCAGATTTCTCCTGATGCTATGAAAACAACAAAAAACTCCCAACACGGGAGTTTTCTGTCTTATAAATTTTTAATATTTTTAGTTTTCTTTTGCGCGTTTTTCTTCCAGTCCTTTTGCAATCTGTGGATAAATCTTATCAAGATTGCAGAAGAATAATGCCACGATTCCTACTACAATCAAGATTGCAGGAACCATTGTAAATACTGTCTTGATTCCTGAAACAGTAACTGCTGTCTGTGCTGCCAGTTTTCCGTCATATGCAGCCCATGCAAGTCCCCATCCTACGATTGCAGAACCAATACCCGCACCTACTTTCATACCGAAAGAAGTAACAGAGTTTGTCATTCCATCCAGACGCACACCTGTTTTCCATTCGCCGTAGTCGATAACATCAGCCACCATGGCAAATAATCCTGCATTATGAGGAATACCGCCAATTCCAAGACATACCAGACCAGCAACCGCAGTTGTAAAGGATGTCTCTGTGAATGCCATGATCAGAACGCCTGCAAGTTCAATACAGTAACCAATCATCATACTTTTCCATTTTCCAAGTACTTTGTTGATATATGGATAGATCAAATTTCCAATCAGTTTCGGAAGGATAAAACATAAAGTAAGAGTTCCCATAAGGCCTGCGTTTCCAAGTACATCTCTTGCATAATAAATACGAAGCCCATTATTTACACCAAGGATTGTATAGTTTACAACAAATACAACTGTCAATAACCAGAAATATTTATTTTTGAAAAGTAATTTAAATGATTTGCCAACACTTACTTTTTCTTCTGCATTCTGTCCTTTAGCAGTATTTTTTTCCAGATTTGTACGTTCCTGTGTACCTGCAAATGTGATCAAAAGCAGAATAATGGCAATTGCCCCGAAAATAACAGCCATTCCTGTCCAGCCGAATTTTGCTACGAAATTGTTGCAGTTATAATTAATAAAAAGTACCACTGACATAGTTACAAAGAAACGAATAGAGCTCATGGTCACACGGTCTTTTGGATCTGGTGCTTCCAGTGAAAGTAATGTATTATACGCCAGATTACATGCTGTATAAACCACTACAGCCATTAGTATGTAGGTAATGACTGCATACGTCAGCTTACCGCCGTCACTCAAACCTTTCGGTATACTGAACATAATTACAAGTCCGATGCCCATCGGAAGGGCAGTCCATAAAATCCATGGTCTTGCTTTTCCCCATCTTGTATGTGTACGGTCAATAATACTTCCCATGATCAGGTCGGAGATTCCGTCCAGTAATCGTGTTAACAGCATCATGGTTCCAATTGTTGCTGCAGCAAGTCCTACACTGTCTGTGTAATAAAGAGTCAGGTAAGAACCAATGGTTGTCCATACCAGATTGCATCCGCCGTCTCCTACTGCAAATGCGATGATTTCTTTCCATGTTGGTCGTTTGTTTTTCATTTTCTTCCTCCTTGTCTGTTTTTCTTTTTTATTTACTTTTAAGATTCAGTGTTGATAGAGACAGGTGACCTTTTCCTCTGTATACCAGATATAAAACTCTGTCATTTACAAATGAAATTTCTGTTTCTGCTGCTTTCCACCATGCAGACGACATCAACTTTATAGTACCTTTTCGTTTATCACCAATCTCTGTATAAATCTCTAACTCTCCATCTGTATCTGTCTGATATATTACTTCTATTTTTCTTGTCTCTGTGAGATTAATGTATTTGTATCCAATCCTGTTTCCGTCTTTAATATTTGTGATATAACGTTCTCCATTCTCACAAGTCATATATGGGAAATCAACCTCTTTATTGGTCCTTCCCAGAGAAGATAATGCTCCCATATGTCCGTTTGTAAGATTGCAACAGTATACTGCCGGATAAGAAGCATCCCCTGATAACGGTTTTGGATTCATTCCACTGGTTGTAATAGTTACCTGCGGGATTTTCCCATTTTCATCAAAAAATATCCGTTCTGCACAGCCCTGACGATTATATTGATTCAGGTAAGTGTGACGATGATAGAAGATATACCATTGTCCGTCTACTTCCACTAATCCTCCATGATTATTGCCTACAGACATCAGTTTTTCTTCTTCTTTCCGTCCGCTGTATCCTACATCCCCGTTGCTTACAATCACTCCTCCGAAAGTAAATCCTTCCATTGGTCTGTCACTGATTGCATAACAGAGCTGATGGGTGTTTACAGATGAATAGACCAGATAAAATTTTCCATTTATCTTACGGATAGATGGTCCCTCAAAATATTCATTTCCTTCAAAAGATGTTCCCTTTCCATATTTCAGGCTTGGGATGATTACTTTGGGTCCTTCTTTCACTGTAAGCATGTCATTTTCTAACTGAAGAACACTGCCTCCTCTCAGATCCTGATCCTTATATCTTGGAATATTGATCATACATGGCGCAAATCCAAAATAAAGAAAGTTTCCTTCTTCTGAACAGATAACAGACGGATCATAGGTCTGATTATCAGACATTACTCTTCCATCCTTATAGTGTACTCTTCCATAAAATTCATATTTTCCTGCCGGACTATCACTCACTGCAACATGAATGGCATCCTGGAATTTTACACAGTAATATAAATAATATCTCCCGTCACGTCCCTTCACTACATCCGGTGCATACATAGGAAGCAAGTCTGTATTATATGGATCCTGATCTTTGCGATAAATAATTCCTTCGTACTGCCAGTCAGACAAATCATTCGTTGGTGCAGACCATGCTACATAATCAAGCTCACAAAATTCATTTCCATTTTCAAGATCATGACTTCCAAACACATACAATCGGTTGTCAAATACATGAGGTTCTCCGTCCGGGATGTGCTCATAAAGCGGAAGATACGGATTATGGCACTGAGTTTTCATAGATTTGTTCTCCTTTCTTTTCTTATTTTTTATCATATTTTAAAAAATTTCATGTTTCTCTCTTCTTGTTTACAAAAATTATTCTATCTTGAAACAGCAGATTTGTTCTGTCATTTTTCCCCTTTTTTACTGTCAAAAAGGGACAGTTTTCTGTGCATATTGTGATATATATCCAAATTATGCCATTCGTTTTTATGTATATTGCATATTTAAAAAGCAATTTCTTAATCATATTGAACTTATTTTGATATTCCCCAAAAGATTTCTGACACAAAAAAAGAGACAACCACGTTATATGATCATCTCCCTTATCCTTATAATTATTTTTTTCTCAAAATCTCATGCGGTGCTTCTATCTCATTTGCCAGCGTATGTTCTGTCAGCTCTGATAACAGTTTCAGTTTCTTATTGATCAGAGGCCGCATGCAGTTTGGAACATGTTCCTGATGTGCACGGTGGATTGCTACACATTCTTTACAGTTTCCATGGTAACGACAGGCTTTCTGGCAGGAACAATGATCTTTGTCCTTATATTCCTCGCGGAATTCTGCTGCAAATTCCTCCTGCAGCCGCAGACCCTCTGCCCGATTTCCCTTGTGAAACTCTGCCATTGCATCCAGTTCTTTCTGATTTCCTTCAATCTTCATACGGTTAAATTTCCTTTCTGATATTTAACAATATTTCCTGCCTCATTGCTGGTCTTCTATATACTGCACACCTTTGGCTTTATCCCGTTCACTGCGCAGTTTCTCCGGAATTTCTTCTTTCTTTAAAGTGTCGTGAACCTTACAGGTTCCGGCTTCTTTTGCTTTCTCATAATACCATTCTTTATATTCCAGCACTCCCAGAGTTTCTTGCATCTGCGCAATCTGTTCCTGCACGCGGCGCTTCTGCTCCTGAATGAGCTGCAGACGCTGTTCAATGGTGCTGTCACCTTCCAGGCACCAGTCGATGAACTTCTTAATCTCTTTGATGGGCATTCCTGCCTTTTTCAGGCATTCGATTATGGAAAGCCACTCAAAGTCGCTGTCCTTAAACATCCGGACTCCTCCGCTGGAACGCTCCACGAAGGGAAGAAGTCCTTCTTTGTCATAATAGCGAAGTGTAGATGCCGCAACCCCTAAGCGGCTGGCTGTTTCCCCAACTGTATAATACATGTTTATTTCCCCTTTTCCGGTTTTGTTATTTCAATTTGAATTCCAGATAAACAGGATCATGGTCCGAATAGGAATATCCTGTGTTAATGTTTTCATATGAAAGACATTCTACGTTATCTGAAATGATAAATCCATCCAGAGTAACCGTGTAAGTTTCTCCTGGAACATATTCCATGTCTGCGTTGCGTGCACTGTTCCATAAATTACTGCGTTCTTCTTCGGAAAGCTGATCTAGGCAGAAACTGAAATGATCTGGAAGTTCTTCTCTTGGAAATGGATAAGCCCAGGATTGGTATTCACTGTTTTCCTCATTTGCAGATGCTTTCAGGTCATGGTTGAAATCACCGCCGCACAATACATAATTTCCTGCTTCATACTCCTTCTGCATGTCTGCTGTCAGCATGGCAATCTGTCCTTCGCGGATAGCATCGCTGTTTCCATATGCAGACATATGTAATGCAAAAATTACCAGCTCTTTTCCGTTATCTACCGGTACTCTGGAAATGCTGTAGCATCTGTCCAGATCAAAGAACTTCGTAAAAGATGTGGATACAGGAAAACTTCTGCGTAATGCTGAGGTAACCGGATATCTGGAAAATAATCCGATTCCTGATTTGCTGCTTCCATGTGGCTGGGTAAATGGATAAAACAGAAATGCTGAATCATAATTCTGTGCAAATACATAATAATAATCAGGGAAGCAGTCTTTTAAGATATTGTATTCGTTTACATGATAGCTTCTGGTAGAATCCAGGTCTACTTCCTCGATCATTGCAAAATCCGGGTCTTTAGATGCTGCCAGATTACCGGCTCCCTGTACTGTTTTCAATACACTGTCCTTGCTCTTTGCCCAGGAGGATTTTCCACCATCCATGAAGAAGCTGAAATCCGGAGTGTAGGCACCGAATCCAATGTTGTAGGTAAGTGCGGAGTATTTCTGACCTGTTGTCAGCATATCATCTGTCTCAGAAGCTTCCTCATTATTTGCGGAAGTCTCTACCTGAAGCGGCAGATTGTCCTCAATTCTATGGTAGCTGGCGTATAGATAAATGATATATCCCACCAACGCAAGCAGTATCAATGCCAGCACGATTCCAACGATTTTGAGGAGCTTTTTGATTGGTTTTTTCATGTGTTTTCCTCATCTTCTTTATCAGATTTTTTGTAAAAATGTTATAGCCTCAACTATAATAACTATACCCTGTAAAGCAAAATAGCGCAAGCGGATTATCTTTTCCGCCTGCGCTTTATTATTACTGTTGTTACTGTTCACTCCGTTTCCAGTGACACACTGTATTACTATTCGTTGCGTATCATATGATATAATTTGCAATACATTTAGTCTTGTTTATATTTCACCGCAGTTCCATATGCAATGACTTCTGCTGCCCCGGACATTACCTGCGAAGAACCATATTTCACGCCAATGACTGCATCCGCATCCATTTCTTTCGCCTCATCCACCATACGTTTCGTAGCTATCTGTCTGGCTTCGTTGAGCATTTCAGTGTAACCTGTGATCTCACCACCGACCAGAGTTTTCATTCCTGCCATGAAATCTTTTCCTACATTCTTGGTCTGTACAACTGTTCCCTTTACAATGCCAAGTGCCTCAAATTCTACACCCGGAATATATTCAATACTTAGAAGCTTCATCCTCTTCTCCTCCTTCGATCTCTTTCATTCTTCCTGCAAGTGCAGCCAGGGTTCCTCCGGTGATCACTACCGGGATTGCGATGAGAATCGCCAGCAGTGCAAACGGCATGGGATCTTCTGTATTCACCCATAACACGAATATTACTGAAATCGCCATAAGCACTGTCATGATCACTGCTCCGGCAATCGCCCCTGTTTTTCTTTTCTTACGGATATCTGTTTTCTTTACATCCATAAACCTTGCACCCTCTTTCTCCATCTGCTCGATTTCTTCCAGACAGTTCTCGGCATTTAAGGTATCCAGAGACTGGTGCTCTGCGATCAGACGTTCGCACATTTCCTGCATCTTCGCCAGACCTTCCTTGCGGTGTTCCAACTCTTTCAGATGCTGCTCCAGGCAGATCTGCAGGCTTTTCTTTTTTTCGAAGAGAGATTTCATTTCTTCGATGGAAATGTCCATCTTTCGGAATAATTTAATTTCCTGAAGTCTGGCAATATCCTCTTTATGATATTCCCGATATCCGTTCTCTGCTCGCTCCACATTCAGGAGTCCCTGGTCTTCGTAGAAGCGGATATTTTTTTTGGTGATGCCTACTAATTCTTCCACCTGTTTAATTTTCATTATTGATACCTCTTGCTTTCTTGACAGGTCACTGTTCCCATGTAACGTCCTGCCAACAACAGTCCTGGCAATACTTTCTATAAATCTGTTGCAAATTTTTTCTGCTTCATGAACTGACTTAAGATTTACTGTACCTGCTGTCCTGTCTGTGTCTAAGTTATACGGCTTCCATAAGGTGGAAAGTCAAGTACTTTTTGAAAAAAATCAGAGAAATTACGGGTTCCAGTGGATGTAACGTTGCTGTATTTATATCGTCAGCTTGTCAGTTTCACTGTGCTCCGTTACATCGGAGGGATTTGTACTTCTCACAATAGTGATCAGCGAACTAAATAAAAGGAACATTGGATAAAATAATTTTGGCATAATCTGAAATGCAGAGATTTCGCCGCCCAGTTCATTCACTGCTGAGATTGCCACCAGCATCTGTGCACCATATGGAATGATTCCCTGGAAGATGCAGGAAAAAGTATCCAGAAGCGAAGCTGCTTTTCTTGGTGTAATTCCATACTCCTGCGCCATCTCTTTTGCGATTGGATTTGCCATAACGATTGCTACTGTATTATTGGCGGTTGCAATATCCATGGTTCCAACCAGAAGTCCCATTCCAAGCTGACCGCCTTTTCTGCCACGGAAAATTTTATGGATCCAGCTGAGAAGTGCATCGAAACCACCATATTCACGGATCAATGCGCACATCGCCGCCACCAGAATTGCCACCATACAGGTTTCAAACATTCCGGAAACGCCAGACCCCATATTGGTCAGAAGATCTACAGGTGTGGTATGTCCTCCCGCCAGCATGATAACTGCGCCGGAAACAATTCCTGTAAGTAATACTACAAATACATTGATTCCTATAATTCCACCGATCAGTACCAGTACATAAGGCAGTACCTGAATCAAATGATAAGACTGTCTGATCTGTCCCTGAATTTCAGTCTGGAATGACAGGATCAGAATTAAGATCAGTGTCGCGGCTGCCGCCGGAAACGCAATCCAGAAGTTCTCACGGAATTTGTCTTTCATTTCACATCCCTGTCCATTGCACGCTGCGATCGTTGTGTCAGAAATAAAAGAAAGATTATCTCCAAACATGGCACCACCCATAACAGATGCCACACAGAATGCCAGGTCAAATCCGGATGCTGTAGAAACGGCTGATGCGATAGGAACCAGAAGTGTGATAGTTCCCACGGAAGTTCCCATTGCCACAGATACGAAACAGGCAACCACAAACAAAACCGCTACGGAAAATCTGGCAGGAATCAGGCTCAGCATACAGTATGCCACACTCTCTGCACTGCTTCTTCCAACAACACCTACAAAGGAACCTGCTGCCAGGAAGATCAGGAGCATGGTGATAATGTTTTTATCACCCACACCCTGCGCCATGATTTCCAGTTTTTTATCAAAATTCAGCGCTCTGTTCTGAAAACAGGCAACCAGGATTGCAGCAAGAAATGCCACTACGATCGGCACATTATAAAATCCCATCGGGATTTTCATTACATATTCAAACAAAATACCCAAACCAAGGTATAATACAAGAAATACACCAATTGGAAGCAGGGCAATGCCATTTTCTTTTTTCATCTTTTTCCTTTCTCTATTCATTTACTTTTTCGGTTGATAACGCATATCTGATACATTATAGACAGTCACGAATGCTTTCGGGTCTTCGTGATTGATGTAGTTCATTAATTTCTGATATTCTGTTTTATCTACGATTGTGATGATTTCATTTCGTCTCTGCATGTTATAAGCACCGATGGATTCATAGATCGTTGCACCGCTGTGCAGATCTTCGATAATAAATCTTCGGAGTTCTTCCTCTTTCTGAGTGATGATGCAGACACGTCGTTTAATATTATGGTCAAAGATGAAATGATCCAGAACCATACCATTAAAGTATGTTCCCAGAATACTCAGCACGACTGTCTTCTTGTCATATACCAGTGCTGCGGAAAGTGCTACACACATACCGGAAAGGGACATTGCTTTTCCCAGTTCCATGTGAAGATATTTGTTCATAATCTTCGCCACAATATCCAGTCCGCCAGAAGATGCATTTCTGTTAAAAAGAATGCTCAGACCTATGCTGACTACCAGGATATAGCAGAGCACATCCAATTCCTGACTGTTTGTCATGGAGCCAAAATCCGGAAATACTTTTTCAAAAAGTCCGATAAACAGCGGCAGAACGATACTTGTATAAACTGTTTTTACGCCAAATTCACGTCCGCAGGTGAAGAACCCAATGATCAGAAGTACGACATTCAGGATCATGGTGATTGCCGACAATGGCAGCGGCACAAAGTTTGATAACACAATACCGAGACCAGAGATACTGCTTACAGAGGTATGACTCGGCACCAAAAAGAAATAAACTGCTGCCGCAATGATCGCAACTGCCCCGGTCAGAATCAGAGTTTCCTTTATAATATCTACGTAATTTAGTTGTTTTTTCATAGTTATGTTTCCTGTCTTTCTTTCCATAGTCTTGTTCTATTGTAACATATGAGAAGAGAATGTCCATCGGCAATTATTACATTTCCTGAATTCCTGAATTATTGCAATTCCTGAATAATTTCTTTTATTGTTCTCATATAACAATTTCATGTGCATGAAAAAGAGGCCGTCATTTTCTGATATGCACTCATCTCACCAATTTATACAGTAAGAAAGGGACATATCGTTCTGACAACCTCTTTTTTTACAATCTAATATCTTTTTTATAATCTAATATCTGCTTTAGTATTTTAGCCTAACGGCTCTGTATGCTCTTCAGATAAATAAGCTTTCTGTTCTTCCTCTGGTGCTTCCCAAATTGTTGTTGTAGTTCCATCCTTATCTACATACACTTCTTTTATCTCATCTTTCTTCAGAATATCATGAAGATGATCATATGAATAGAAAATACCACTTACATATTTTTCCCACAAACTCTGTTCAAAATGGATAGTCATTACACCTGTTTTCCTGTCTAAAGATGTTGTCCAACGATAATTTCCTTTAAAATTCGTTCTATATATTACTTCATCCGTATTATCCTCAACGATAGTAATCCCAGCATCTTTGTAGTTGATATATATGACATGTTTATTCATATAAGTGAACACTGCTATAAAACAAATTACAGTTGCTGCTATTGAAAGCAGAATTGTTTTCGTCTTTCTTTTCTTTAAAAATTTCCTGAAATTCTTCAGGTCGTTTGCTTCATTTCTGCTTTCTTTTGTCTGTGCAGAGAGCTTCATATCATTTTCGAGATCTGTCTTTGTCTCATGGTATACCCGCTGGCAGATTTCGCAGTTTTGCAGATGTTCTTCTACAAGTTCTTTTGTATCATTGCTTACCACATCTTCAATATATAATGGTAGAATGTCCTGGATCACGTTGCAGTTTATTTTTGCCATGTTATTTTTCCTCCTGACTTATCTGTGCTCTTATCATCTGTCTCGCACGATGGTAAGTTACCCTCGCCCACCCGGCGCTTTTCTGATAGCATTTTCCAATCTGCTCAAAGGAGAGCTCGCCGTATATCCGCAGATGAAATACTTCCCTGTATGGTTCCGGTATCAGTTCTGCATAGCGTTTAAGATTCTGAATTGTCTCATCCTGCACGATCTGATCCAACACTGCAGGGGATGTATCCTGCACGGAATCCTGTATTGTTTCCGAAAATTCTTCGCCTACATAAATTTTATTTCGTCTGCAGTGACGAAAATATGTATTCTTCGCGATTACAAATAACCATGCACGAATGTCCTTCCGGCCGTCAAATTTCTCAATGTTATTCATTGCTTTCAGGAATGTTTCCTGAGTGATTTCCTCTGCCAGACTTTCATTTTCGGAAAGTGCGCGGATATAGAGAAAGACATCACGGAAATACTTCCGGTAGATTATTTCGATTTCTGTTTTTTCCAAATTCTGCTTCCTCGCATGATAGATTTCCTCCTGTCTGATCTGTTATTTTTTGTTCTGCTCTGTTTGATGTCTTTCTATATAACTAAGTCACGGAAGAGAGAAACGTTACATGAAATTTTATATTTCTATAATTTTGTTTCTCAGATTTGCTAACTTTTAAAACGGCTGCATAGCGTCTGTTCTATGCAACCGTTTTATTTAATCTTTATTTTCCTTTTTACAGCTTCTTTTTAGTTCAATCAAATACTCTGTCGTGCCTTCCTCAAATTGTTTCTGTCCAGTCGGAAGGAAGCCATGTCTGCTGTAAAAAGAAACAGCTCTTGTATTTTTCTCCAGTGCCCATAAATGATCTGCACTAAATTCCCGAACCGCAAATTCAATCAGTTCATTTCCAATTCCATTTTTCTGAAAGCATGGATCTACATACAGCTTGCAGATTTCTGTTCCATTTATCTGTATGAAGCCTCTTATAATTCCATCGTCAAAAACATAAAGGTTTTTCAGAATTTCTTCTTTCCCAAAATAATTATCTGCCAGTGAAACTACCTGAAGCTCTCCAAATGAAAAGTTTTCATCTTTGAATATTGGAAAATAATTAATTCTGTTGTTAAATACAAAGATTTCTGCAATCCTCGATAAATCTTTTAGTTCTGCTTTTCTGATATTCATAGCATTTCTCCGATTCTGATTAATCCATACTCCCGGACTTTTAATTCGTAAATCTAATAACCTGATTATTTACATCGACTATTGCCACAATTCAAAAAGGGACTTAAATTATTTAAGTTATCAGACATAAAAATTTATTTTTCTATTCAGGTCAAAATTATTCACTATCATTTCATTCTTTCCTGCTCTTTTACAGGCTCAGATATGCTGTGAATAATTTGCAATGCTTTTTCTGCCTCATCAGTTTTGACCAGCACATCTACACCATAGATTCCAAATCCTGTTGCACCGTGCATTGCAACACTTGCACCCGTTTCCTGAGAAAAAGCTGCTATTCCATTTTCATTCAACAGTTCTATTAATCTTCCTGCTTCTACTACATCTCTTGCATTATAGATTTTTGTACAAGCTGATGTTGAAATTAGTTTATCTTTTGGGGTATCTTCCATTTCTTCTGTTAGTCTGTCTTTCTGTTTCTTCTCTGGCAGGTTTTCCCGACGCTTCTGATTAAAAAATGATAATATCCTGAGTACAATGAAACCTACAATTGTAATTCCAACTAGGAAAATCAAAGATAAACGTATTACTTGTGTCTCAGATGCCCCCATCCTTCCAAGAAGAATGCCATAAATCACTGTAAAAATCCCTGCGCAGATCACACTGGTCAGAAAATCTCTCCATATTGCATTTTTCTTCGACAATCCTTTATCCCAGATTCCATTATGTACCATAATAAAAGAATATACAATCCCGCCTGCCAGGGCTGTTACCGTCTCGCCCAATATAAGCCGGAGATTCACAGCCAGTATAAGCTGTATGATAATAGCCCCTACACTGATCAGAAACATTGTCGCAAAAGCAAGATTTCCAGCTTTTAAGGCTTTTTCTTTTACCCATTCTTCATATGCTGCTACTTTGTCCAGAGTTTCTTTCATTTCTTTATTCATAGTCGAGCTCCTTTCTCCATCCAGGAGCTCTTTTATTTCGATGTCATAATACTCGGCAAGTTCAACCAGTATACTCAGATCCGGCATATTCGTTCCTGTCTCCCATCTGGAAACAGTTCGTGCAGATACCCCGAACTTCTCGGCAAGCTGTTCTTGTGTAAGATTTTTCTCCTTACGACACTGCTTTAAAAAAGCTCCTATTTTCTTTGTGTCCATGTTTCTACCTCTCTTTCACTTACAGCTTACCAGTTATATTCAAAAATACCACGACACAAACCGAGAGTCGCCGGATTTCCTGCCGGACATGGGATGTCTGATGACATATACCGCACAACAATGACAAGAAGTGATGCCGCATTCATTCTTTTGTGTATGTTATTGTAACTCTAAACAATTACATATTATCATTTTGATATCGATTCTGCCACTGAAGATTAAAATATTACCAGTCTCGAGTAAATGATGACAGCAAAATAACTTATTGACAAATAAATATCTGAATGTAATAATACCAGACAGAGATAGTATTTGGACTCAAAACTATACTCTGGCTGAAATCACTGGAATCTTAGATAAAAATCTTGTCCGGGAACGGGCGGATGTAAAAATCAAAAAAGATACGAGCTTGTATTTATATGGGGCAGAACAGAATTTCCGATCATTTATGGAAATGAGACGTGCAATGCTCCAGGTTTTAAAACAGGACTCAATATACAGGGAATCAATCAGAAGTGTTTCAGGGTCGAAGTGTACCCTGAGGCACTTTTTTTGCAGATAACAAGTCTTCCACTGCTTAGTGCTTTTTGCACTTGAAGCAGAGGAGCTACTTGATTTAGTTAAAATATTCTATCTAAATCTGTTATATATTTTCCCTACAGGAAAGGACTACTAAATGACAATTGAAATGTTAAAAGGAAAAATCCACAGAGCAACTGTTGTCCAGGCAGAGTTGGATTATGTGGGAAGCATCACTGTGGATGAGGAACTGCTTGAAGCTGCCGGAATACTGGAATATGAAAAAGTCCAGATCGTAGATGTGAACAACGGCAGTCGTTTCGAGACATACACCATATGCGGAAAACGCGGAAGCGGCATGATCTGTCTGAACGGAGCAGCAGCAAGATGTGTAAGCACAGGAGATAAAATCATTATCATGGCTTACGCCGGATATGAGCCGGAAGAGGCACGCACCCATAAGCCTGCAGTTGTATTCGTAGATGAAGAGAACAAGATCAGCAGAGTAACCAATTATGAGAAACATGGGCTGCTGAAAGACATGGCCTGAACAATAACGAAAAAGTTTTACTAATACACTAATAAGAGGAACGTGAATTCAGGAAAGAGGCTATCTCAAAATCTATGGCACCGGTCCATTGACCGAGAAAGAGGAGAGAACAATGCAGGTAACAAAAACAGTAGAAGAAACAAGAAAACAAATCAAAGCATGGAAAAAAGAAGGCAAAACTGTAGGACTTGTTCCAACTATGGGATTTCTCCACGAAGGACATGCAAGTCTGATTAAAAAATGCCGCGAACAGAATGATATCGTGGTCGTATCCGACTTTGTCAATCCAACACAGTTTGGTCCAACCGAAGATCTGGAAGCATATCCAAGAGATTTTGAGCGTGACAGAAAGCTCTGCGAAAGTCTTGGTGCAGATCTAATCTTCTGCCCGGAACCTTCTGAGATGTACCATGATCCCCATGCATTTGTAAGTATAGATACATTATCTGAGACACTTTGTGGAAAAACACGCCCAATCCATTTCAAAGGTGTGTGTACAGTTGTATCCAAACTCTTCCATATTGTAGCCCCGGACAGAGCATATTTCGGACAGAAAGATGCTCAGCAGCTGGCCATTATCCGCAAAATGGTACTGGATTTGAATTTTGATATTGAAATCGTAGGCTGCCCTATCATACGTGAAGAGGATGGACTGGCAAAATCCTCCAGAAATACATATTTAAATGAGGAAGAAAGAAAAGCTGCTCTCTGCCTGTCAAAAGCAGTAAAACTCGGACAGGAAACTATTTATACAGGAATCTCCGCGGAAGAACTTCTTGAAAAAATGCGCGCTGTGATCGAAGCTGAGCCTCTGGCAAAAATTGATTATGTTTCTATGGTAGATGCACTTACCATGCAGCCAGTAGAAAAAGCTGACCGTAGTGTTCTCGTAGCAATGGCTGTTTATATCGGAAAAACAAGACTGATCGACAACTTTAGCTACGAGGTATAATATATGGAAAATGTCTTAAAAAAAATTGGAAAAGTCAGCAACTTTGCATCCAGATACATTGGGATTATCATTATTGCATTTTCCTGCCTTGCCTTTTTTTGGCGGGATAGATTTGCATGGATGACAAATTATACCTCTGTATTTCTTGGAATAATCATGTTTGGCATGGGACTGACCATGCAGTTTGATGATTTCCGGGCGATTTTTTCCAGACCAAAAGAAGTGCTGATTGGTGTAGTAGCGCAGTTCACCATTATGCCGACTGTGGCCTGGGTGCTGTGTAAAGTCATGCATCTTCCAACAGATCTGGCACTGGGAGTAATTCTAGTAGGATGCTGTCCAGGCGGAACTGCCAGTAATGTGATCACTTATATTGCTGGTGGAGATGTCGCACTTTCTGTGGGGATGACGATTGTTTCCACATTAATAGCGCCTATTATGACTCCACTTCTTGTGTATGCTTTGGCAGGAGCCTGGGTTGAGGTATCTTTCATGGCAATGATACTGTCAGTGGTAAAAGTAATTCTGATCCCGGTGCTTCTGGGAATTCTGCTTCGTACACTTGCAGGAAAGCATGTAGATAAAGTTTCAGATGCTATGCCATTGATTTCTGTCATAGCTATTGTTATGATTATTGGCGGAATCGTAGCTGTAAATGCTGAGAAAATATTGAGCTGTGGAGTTCTTGTTCTCGGTGTTGTGGCAATCCATAATTTCTGTGGCATGATGCTAGGACTTTTGGCAGCGAAGCTGTTTCATGTAGAATATACAAGAGCAACTGCCATAGCCATTGAAATCGGCATGCAAAACAGTGGTTTAGCTGTTTCTCTGGCAGCAACTAACTTTGCTGCCAACCCACTGGCAACACTTCCAGGAGCGATTTTCAGTGTATGGCACAACATCGCCGGCTCCATCTTCGCTGGGATTCGCCGCAGCAGTGCAGAACAGGCTACAGCTACAGAACAACAAAATAAAACATTTGCTTGATACAAAAAACAGTGTATAGAGAAATCTGTGCACTGTTTTTGAGAATACAGCTTATCATAATCTTTGGCGGATAGAAGAATCATTCCGTATCATGAAATCACAGCTTGATGCACGGCCTGTATATCTGCAAAAGAAGGATACCATTACAGGTCACTTCCTTATCTGCTACCTCGCCGTATTGTTAACGAGATTGCTGCAATTCAAAATATTAAAAAATAATTATTGTTCCGAAGACTTATTCGAATTTGTTCGTGATTTTAGAGTAGCTAAAATATCTGAACGGAAATATATAAATCTTTCACGCGGGACAGTCTTTATAAAAAATTTCGCATCCCTTTGTAACCTGCCACTGATGTCCTATTTTCTGAGTGATGGAGAGATCAAAAAAATGCTAAGCCATAGGTTTTAATCCTTGGCTTAGCACCATATTTTACTATTCAACTCTGAAAGTCAGGTAGTATAAACTAATCGCATGTACCTTGCAAGATTTTTTACAAACTATTATTGAGAAGATTTTTCAACCGAATTTCAAATATACGCCTTTGTCTTTATGGACATCTTCTTTTTGGACAAAAGCAGAATCACAACAAAAGTAAGCATTTGTGATGCCATATCTTGTGGCAGATCCAATTCTGATCATGGAACTAATGGCATAAATAACTCCATAAACCGGCAGGATCAGATTCAGAACTGCCAGCTCTGCATTATAATAAAAGTTTCCCCAAAACCTTATGTTTTGGGGAAACTTTAATGATTAATCTAAGTTACAAGTCAAGTCCAAAGCAGATCGCTAGATGTCACCCATTTACTGTAAGATCCATAAATTACCTTTTTGCCTGATTTTTTATAGGCACGAACTCTTATTTTTGCTTTATAAACATCAGAACTGCTGAAAGATGCCCAACATCTTCTGGTTAGGAATGTTCTTTTATATGGAGAACCGCCTGAATAAGTTTTTATCTGAACCTGATATCCGGAAGCACCTCTGACCTTTTTCCATGTAGAACGATAGTAACAGCCAGTTACTGCATGTTCTGCAATTTTATAGAATCTGAATCTTGTAGGTTTCGGGGTTCCCAGTTTCACCTTTTTTGCTTTTTTCCTGGATGCTGCAGTCTGAGTGGTGGTTTTTGCGGCTGCTCCTGCTGTGACTGGTACACTTCCTATGCACATGCATGCAACCAGTAACATGATGATTGTTTTTTTGATGTTTTTTCTGTTCATATTTTTCCCTCTTCTTTCTCTTCTGTCTGTTGTCATAAAGTGCTTTATTTCTTTTGATTATTTTGTTTTGATCTTTCTCACTGTTGACCAAGAGGAATAATAGGTTTTTGTTGATTTTTTGAAAACACGTACTCTTACGTAATAATATGTTTTACTCTTTAATCCGGTAATGCGAAGTGAAGTAGATGAAACATTTGCAGTTTTTGCATTGGAAAAATCAGATTTCAGGAAATACTGAAGCTGATATCCCATTGCATTTTTTTAGGCTGCTGACGAATCTGTAAACGGATTCCCTTACTTAATGCAGTGGCACTGTCTATATAGGTTTTTTTCGGATTAATAACATAACATGCGTTCAGAACTCCACTGTATCTTCCCTTAAGCGTAACTTTTATGTCGTGTCTTCCTGCTGATACGGTATTCTCACTGTAGGTTACCGTATAAGAATTCGGACTCAGTGCCTTTCCGTTGGAGGCAATCACAGTCACTCCCGGTTTCTGGGATTTTCCATTATAAACAAAAGAACGTGCTGTCAGCCGAACGGTCTTAGGCATATAGATTATTGTGGTATCTGTTCTGCCACAGCTGGAGCATTTTCTGACAATGCTTCCCTGCCTGGAGTAGCCAGCACTCTTTTGGTTGTTTTATAAGAATGAACATGTCCTGTAACCTTAATTGAATAAGTTCCCAGATCTCCGGAATGTCCATCATTGGTGATTCTGTAATAATAAATTCCTTTATTTAATTTTATCTTGTACTCTCTGAATCCGGTAGTTGTGTATTTTGCAACCTGTTTTCCGCTTTCATCATACAAAATCTGGGTAAAATTCTTTTTGTCTGCTTTATTAGTTATAAAGACATATTCTTTCTCAAAAGGAACTTCTATTTTATAATAATCGTTGGTATTATTTATGGCAAGATGTCCTCGAATCACCTTTTCAAAATCAATATCATCAGCATAAAACAGTTCATCATTGAAATTCTCCGAAAAACTGAGATTCGCTGTTTTTGAAAAACTGGTTTTTAGTGTGAAAGTTCCACCTGTTGTATCATTGTCTGTACTGATTTTAATCGTATAGTTTCCTTTTGCAAGTTCAAAATCATAATCAAAAGAATTATTATAATATCATAATAGCACGACTGTTGTTAGTTGTCAATAAGTCCCGTCTTTAGGATTTAGCACCACATTTTTTTGAGAGTTAATTTAATATCGAGTTATCGCAAGTCGGCATAAATGCTGGCTTTTTTTATTGTTTAAAAAAGCTTGACAAGAGGGTGATTTTATGGCGTATTTTCTCAAAAAAACTAATAATAAAAAAGGAACTTATCTTCAAATATATTCAAGTTTTTATGACCCTCAACGTGGTCACACAGCTCATAAGGCTTACAAGCCAATAGGTTACGTTCATGAACTTCAGGCTAAAGGGATTGAGGATCCCATCTCTTTCTACAAGGAAAAAGTGAACAGACTTAATCAGGAAGCTAAAGCTGAAAAAAATGCAAAAAAAGAAAAACAGATTTCTGATGATTCTCCAGAAAAACTTATTGGATACTTCCCTATGAAGAACATCAACGATAAGCTGTCTGTAAAAAAATATATTGACTTAATGCAGACTGCTACTGATTTTCGCTTTAATGTTTTTGACATGACTTCTGCTCTTGTTTATGCAAGGCTTGTTCAGCCATATTCAAAATCCAGGACCTATGTTGAAGTGATCCCTAAGCTTTTTGAATCTTATGATTTTTCTTTAAATCAGCTTTACGATGGCCTGGAATATATCGGGTGCGAGTATGAAAAGATAATCGAAATCTATAACCATCAGATTCAGCAGATGTATAAGTTTGATACTTCGCACACCTATTTTGACTGTACTAACTTTTACTTTGAAATTGATAAAGAAGACGATTTTAGAAAAAAGGGACCATCAAAAGAAAACAGAAAAGAACCGATTGTTGGATTAGGTCTTTTACTGGATGCAAACCAGATCCCTATTGGCATGAAGCTGTTTCCAGGAAATCAAAGCGAGAAACCTGTGATCAGAAAGGTGATCAATGATCTAAAGAAAAGGAATTCTGTATCCGGAAGAACCATACAGATAGCCGATAAAGGCCTGAATTGTGCAGAAAACATCTTTCACGCACTAAAGAATGGTGACGGATATATTTTTTCAAAATCCGTAAAACAGCTTCCTGAAATCGAAAGGACCTGGGTTCTTCTTTCTAATGATTACAGAGATATCAAAGATGATAATGGTGATGTTTTGTACCGTATCAAAGAATGTGTAGATGAGTTTGAATATAAATTCAAAGACTCCGAAACAGGAAAAATAAAAAAATTCAAGATAACAGAAAAAAGGATTGTTACTTTTAATCCCAAACTGGCCAAGAAGCAGATATATGAGATTAATAAAGAAATCGAAAAGACAAAACTGCTGAAGGCTTCACAGGCAAAGCGATCAGAATACGGTGCCTCTGCAAAATACGTAATTTTCACCACTGCTGATAAAAAGGGAAACGATACGAATGGAAAAATCAAAGTTACTATGAATGATGATCTCATAAAAAAATCCCTGGAACTTGCTGGATATAACATGCTTGTCACTTCTGAAATCTCAATGGCAGATAAAGAAATTTATACAGCTTATCATAATCTTTGGCGGATAGAAGAATCATTCCGTATCATGAAATCACAGCTTGATGCACAGCCTGTATATCTGCAAAAGAAGGATACCATTACAGGTCACTTCCTTATCTGCTACCTCGCCGTATTGTTAACGAGATTGCTGCAATTCAAAATATTAAAAAATAATTATTGTTCCGAAGACTTATTCGAATTTGTTCGTGATTTTAGAGTAGCTAAAATATCTGAACGGAAATATATAAATCTTTCACGCGGGACAGTCTTTATAAAAAATTTCGCATCCCTTTGTAACCTGCCACTGATGTCCTATTTTCTGAGTGATGGAGAGATCAAAAAAATGCTAAGCCATAGGTTTTAATCCTTGGCTTAGCACCATATTTTACTATTCAGCTCTGAAAGTCAGGTAGCACGCATGTGCAGAAATGTCAAAAAATTTTTATTCTACTTTTTGAAGTTTTGACATATCCAATCCATGCCGGATCATCATCAGAATATCCCATTTTTAATTCTATGTACATTAAATTGTTAATCATTCTTATTCTCTCCTGATTCCAAATTTTGCAACATCTCAACAAACTGGAAGCTGTAAACCTGATTGTTCCTAAATTAATTAACTGTGGCATACCATTGATAAACATATGCCATTCCTGTCATTTTTCGCACTAAGTTTCCATCCGTGCATTTCAACGATTTCTTTTGAGAGGGCAAGCCCTATTCCGCTGTTTCCGTTTTGTCCCGTATGAAAACGTTCAAACATATGGGAAAAATCCTCTGTGCTAAGTTCTCCTCCATCGTTCCAGATGGAAAGGACTTGATTTTTCCACGATATTTCGATTTGACTACACGCATATTTTACGGAATTAGTTATCAGGTTAGCAACAGCGTGTTCCAGCTTCTCCGGGTCTCCGTTGACATATCCTTCGTCCAGTTCTAACGATACTGAAAGGTTTCGCCTGTTCACAATTCCTTCAAGCGGCATCAAAATATCTTGAACCAGTGATGCCATTTCTATTGGTTCACACTTTAATGGTTCCGTACCGCTTTCCATTTTTGATAAATACAGGATATCCTCAATAAGTTTACTCATACGCTCCGTCTGAGACACTATCATTCTGCCCGCTTGAGAATAATCGGTAATGACTCCCATTTCAATCTCCTCCGCATATCCGCAAATTGCCATAAGCGGGGTTTTTAATTCATGAGATGTATTTTCAAAAAAGGTCTTCTGAGCTTTGTCATTTTGTTCAAGTTTTTTCCCGAGAAAATATCCAATGGCAGCACCGAGAGCGGCAATGACAAAAGCATCCAGCAAAATACCAAAACTGATTTCTTTTACGAGTTCTGGTTCGCCGGTAACATCCACATAAGCAAGTAATCTCTCATTGCTGTCTTCGTAATACTCTGTTCTGGCTTTCATATAATAAGTTGCTTCGTTAATTTTTGCCCTTTGTATTTCATCAGACGGGTGTGTTTCATACCAGTCAATAAGTTTCTTCTCTTTGGGTGTCAGAATCTGATATATGTCATCCCTGTTTTCTGAATCTGCCCCCATATATACAAGTGAGGCATAATATAAAGAGCCCGTATCATTTTCAGATTCGTAATTCAAATATTCGTCTGAATCCAAAGTAAAAGCGTTTTTAATTGCATTCTCAGCTCTCAGCTCTATTTTTTTATTAAAAACTATGTTCAGAATCAGCAGGCTCAAAAGCATGGCTGCCATAACGGCGGAACCTGTAAGTGCGGCAATTTTATAACGTGTCTTATTCATTACAATCCTCCAGTTTATAGCCATAGCCCCAGACAGCACTAATGCGAACTTTGCTGCCTGCGGTCTTCATTTTCTGCCTGACTCTTCTTACTGTCTCATCGACAACTCTGGTTTCTATCTCCGTAGAATCTATTCCCCATACTTTGTCTAGAATTTCATTCCGGGGAACTGCCGTTCCACCATGTTCCATAAGACATCCCAGAAGCGAAAATTCTGTCATAGTCAGACCAATATCATGCTCTTTCACAATGGCATTATGGTTCTCCCATGAAAAACACACATCACCAAAGGAAACATCTGCCTTTACCGGTATATTCATTTCAACTCTTCGGAACAACGCATTTACCCGGACAACAAGAAGTGACGGCGAAAATGGCTTAATCAGATAGTCATCCCCTCCATACATAAATCCCTTCATATGGTCAGACTCTGAATCCTTTGCCGTCAAAATAATAATAGGAACTGATGATATTGTCCTTAGCTTTTTACATATGGAAAGACCGTCTGAACCCGGCATCATAATATCAAGAATAACAAGATCACAGGGCTTCTCCTGAAAAGCAGAAAAGAGTGTATCACCATTCTTGTATGCTGTTACCTCATATCCGGCATTGGATAAAAATTCTGTGAGTATTTCTCGTATATCCTGTTCATCATCTGCCAAATAGATTTTTTTTGCCATATCTTTAATCCCACATGAGGGGAGTCCCTCAGAAATTCCGTGAGATTCCCCATATTATATCTTTCAAAATCAGTATGTCTGTATTTTAGTTCCACCTGCTTTCGCTTCAAGAGCGATTGCCTGTGCCTCCAAAGCATCAATCTCATCTGAATACTTCGCATAGCGAGAAGCAAATTCCTCGTCAGAGAGGTTATCAGAGCCGTTATAAATATTGTCATAGATTGCATCAATTTTATTGTAAATACTGTTAAGCTGATTGACTTCATCTTCGCTCAAATTTCCATAGTATCCCTCATACCAACCCGCTTTCTTTTCAAGCGTTTCAATCTGTGCGTTCAGTGATGTAATCTCGTCATCATACTTTGCATAGCGGGCTTCGATCTCATCGTCTGAAAGATCATCGTCCGTCCACACTTCCGCATCAATTTCTTCGATTCTTTCATATGCTTTCTGAAGCTGTTCTGCTTCCTCTGCGGTGAGCTTGCCTGTATCGTACAGAGCATTATACCCATCCTCGGAATATTCATATTCCTCGTTGTCGATCCACCCGGCTTTTTTATCAAGCTCCTCAAGGCGATCCATGAGGGTATCGGTTTCATCCTGATACTGATCGTATCTGGCATAGATATCTTCATCAGAAAGACTATCTGCATCTTTCATTACCTCTTTGTCGATAGCGTCAAGTCGGTCATAAATGGAGTTAAACTCTTCAATCTCCTTCTGAGTGAGAGAACCATAATCTACATTTGTTTGTGTTACCTCTGATGTAGTCACTGTCTCCTCCTGTGTCTCCTTCTGGGCAGCCATGGCAGGAATACCTGCGGATGTAGTCATTGCTGCTGCAAGTGCTATTACCATTCCTCTTTTGAATAATCTGTTCATCATTTTAGTACCTCCTGATTTTTTATTTACCGGTTGTTCGGTATGGCTAAAGTATAGCTCAGGCAAATGTAAAAATATCCTTAGAACAGTCATGAAAATGTCAAGAAAGTGTAACAGCACAAGATTTCCTATAAACCATATTTACTCTCTCCTCTTAAGGGTTACAATCTTTTTTCAAATACCCACAATTTTTCTAAATCTGCAATTCCGATTTACCTTCACCTTATTATACCATAGTGCTTTCTAAAGTGCTATTCTAATATATACAAAAGTGTAAAAGAGCGATCTCTTCTCTCACACTCACACATATACCATGTTTTTCAATATAATCTCTTCTGCACTATCATACCGCTAATTGTTCGTTTTATCATAATGTTTTTCACCTCTTTTCTGAGCAAGTGCCAGATAGCACATAATTTTTATTTACGCCAGTCATGACGATATTAAGAAATTTCGCCGGATACGATAATTTAGGAACCTTCTCGAACATTAGCAGTTCGAGAAGTATCGGGGACAATCCCCTCTTTTGTTACTTTTGTCAAAAGTAACGCAAAAGCACTTTCGACAGCCGTACCGTCCATCAAAAGTACCCTTGCGCCCTCCGGGGGGGGGTACAAGACGTCCAGGGGACGTCTGTTCTGCACCGGCCGAAGCGGAACGAAGACCTATCCAGTCAAATTATTCCGGTATTCTTGCCTGCACATATTCCAGATCTCCACAGTACGGTGTTCCCACCAGATACCATTCTCTTGCTGGATTCATCTCCATTCTTGTCCTTACCCACTTATCATCAACCAGCACCTCAAGACCTTCTCCACAGTGAAATCCCGTATCAATCCATAAGTCTGATGCCAATAACCCATATCTGTCATTACTACTGTTATAACCTAATCTTCCCTGCTTCATTGAATCATTCTCCCTTCTTCACAACTATCAAATTTACAGCAACTTCACCGTCCAACCTCAGCTTTCCGTCTGCACCTTACCAACATTCTCCTTGTTTGCTTCTCACAGGAGCGTGACACGCTCCTGTAAAAAGGTAATCAACACGAACTGTTACCATCGAAAGCTCTCTTGCATTCCTTTTCTGTCCAGATACTCCTGCCGGAACTTTTCCCGTTCTTCTTCTGTTGGTGCAGTTTTGGATTTACTGTATACCTCACGATTTACCATTGTATCCAGTTTTTTCTCCAGACCTTTTCTTATATCATCTGCTTCCTGTTCCTGATCCAGTAGATGATATTTTATAATCTTTACAAATAATTCCTCTGGAATCATAACGTTTTTCAAGTTCTCACCTTCTTACAATTTATGTAAGGACGCAACACTGCAATGTCTTTACAGATTGCAACCTTGTATTTTAATTCCACATTTTCTATATACTCTGCAATGTTGCACCCTTAATTTATTCCGGCTTAACTTTATCTAAATCCCAATACCATGAATTACCGATTCGTCTTGCCTTAATTTCAAGTTCCTTTTTTGCATTTTCCAGTGTTCTTTTAGAAATATTCAACTCTTCTGCCATATCAAAGATTTCACTGCTTTGCACAGAAGTTGATGTTTCTGCCAGTTCCCTCAACATCTTCTTTGCCTGTTCCAGTTTATTTACCTTTGGCGCAATTCCACCAAGCACCTCATCTGCTGTGATTTCATAGTCACCTATCCACTCAAATCCTGTTTCTGTCAGACGAAATGCTTTGGAATGTCCAAATGCAGCCAGATTATTTTTAATCTGAATCACTGCTCTTAAGTCCGGTTCTCCCTCTATTCTTCCTACCAATAACACACTTCTGGCTACTGCAAAAAAGTCAATCGAACCCATTCCTCTATATGCAGCTTTATTTCCACCAGCTTTATTCATGTGTCCGATCAATAAAATTGCACATTTATACTTTTCTGCCAGCAAACTCAATCTTTTTGTCATATCCCTTGCTTCATTTGCCCGGTTCATATCCATTGTTCCTCCAAGGTATGCCTGAATCGGATCTAAAATAAGCACTCTCGCACCAGTCTGTTTGATAGCAGATTCCAGTCTCTCATCAATCATGAATCCAATGAACTCTGGTATGAACTGGATATAAATAATAAACTTCCCGGTGATATAGAAACAGAAACACAGAAATGGTACGCCGGACTTCGCTCTTATGGAAATGATCCGGAACATTCTTTAAATGCGGATATGTGCAATTTTCTTGCCGATCTGCAGGAGAACAGAGAAAGCCTGGAATCTTATTTCACAGGTAAAGATATGTTTGATATGTGGAAGAAACAGACGTTGGAATACTACACTTCCAAACCTGTCACCCATAAAGAAATTGAAGAACTGGATTTTGAGACACGAATCCGTAAACGAGATGAACTTTTAACACAGAAATTTTCCAATAACGAACAGAAATAGTATCATAACAGTATCACAGGCAGATATGCGAAGATTTTCATTTTCTTCCCATATCTGCCTGCTTTTAATTTATTCGCTATTCTTTTCCGCCCTTTTATATATTTCCAGGCAACAGAAAAACCCGTAGAACCGAAGTTCTACGGGTATCTTACGTTTGGACACAACGTTATCTTGCGATAACAAATCTATATTCAGATTGTATTACTCGATGATTGTAGCAACACGTCCTGATCCTACAGTACGTCCACCTTCACGATATCAGACCGGTGTATTGCGG
>CAKRWH010000009.1:0-106810 GCA_934416185.1 uncultured Blautia sp.
GGCGTTTTCTCGCTGAGCCACGGGCTTCCAGGCACAGCGTTCATCAGAAGAAATGTAAGGCATGCTACCAGAAAGATTGTAAGCAATGCCATTGCAAATCTCTTTAAGAAGTATTTAGCGTTAGCCATATTTTTTTTCCTTTCTTCCTTTTATTGCTTTTCGCTTTGTGGAGATATTTTTTGTTACTGTATAAACAGTAGCTGTTTTTCTGCTATTATTTCGTATGTTTTCTAGCTGTGCAGATATAAAAGAAATTATACCATACTTTCTCATACTGTTTCAAGCTAATAGTACTGGAAAATGTTTACGCTTTAATTTGTTAAATTTTTCTAAAAAATCTAAATTTTTCAGAAAAAATATTCAGGCACTCCGAAAAATATATTTAAAATCCCTGCATCCTTGCATTGAAATTAAAACATTTATTCAGTATAATCAATATTAACAACTGTATCCCTACAGTTACAGTTATCTAAAGGAGGAATATTATTATGGCAACATGGAAAAATCTGGACACTCTTGCTTCCTACAGCAAGCTTTCCGGTCTGAAAGGTCATGTAAATATCGCAGAGGCCATGACAGGTGAAAATGGCGCTGAACGTGTAAAGAAATACAGCGCACCAATGGCAGCCGGTCTGGCTTATAATTATGCCGCAAAACAGGTTGATGAAACAGTCCTGAACGCACTTGCAGATCTGGCAGACGAAGCTCAGCTTATTGACAAATTCCAGGAATTATACAATGGCGCTGTGATCAACACAGGTGAGAAACGTATGGTTCTTCATCACCTTGCACGTACTCAGCTTGGTGACGCTGTAGTTGTTGGCGGTGTTGACAAACGCGAATTCTACGTTGCACAGCAGAAGAAAGCTGCTGACTTTGCAAATAAAGTTCACGCAGGTGAGATTACTAACGAAAACGGCGAGAAATTCACAACTGTCGTACAGATTGGTATCGGCGGAAGTGATTTAGGTCCTCGTGCATTATATATTGCTCTTGAAAACTGGGCAAAAGCAAATAACACATTTAAAATGGAAGCAAAATTCATCAGCAACGTAGACCCTGACGATGCAGCTGCTGTTCTTGCTTCTGTAGATCTTGCTCATTCCCTGTTCATCGTTGTTTCCAAATCCGGTACAACTCTTGAAACACTGACAAACGAAGCATTTGTAAAGAATGCTCTGGTTAAAGCCGGATTAAACCCATCCAAACATATGCTTGCTGTAACAAGTGAGACATCTCCTCTGGCTAAGAGCGAAGATTATCTGACAGCAATCTTCATGGATGACTATATCGGCGGACGTTACTCTTCTGTTTCCGGTGTAGGTGGTGCGATCCTTTCCCTTGCATTCGGTCCTGAAGTATTTGCACAGATCCTTGACGGAGCTGCTGCTGAAGACAAGCTTGCTACAAATAAGAACATCCTTGAAAACCCGGATATGCTGGATGCACTGATCGGTGTTTACGAAAGAAACGTACAGGGATATCCTGCTACAGCAGTTCTTCCATACTCTCAGGCATTAAGCCGTTTCCCTGCACATTTACAGCAGTGTGATATGGAATCCAACGGTAAATCTGTAAACCGTTTCGGTGAACCTGTAAATTACGTAACAGGACCTGTTATCTTTGGTGAACCAGGTACTAACGGACAGCATTCCTTCTATCAGTTATTACATCAGGGAACTGATATTGTTCCGCTTCAGTTCATTGGCTTCAAGAAAAGCCAGCTTGGTGTAGATGTAGATATCGAGAACAGCACAAGTCAGCAGAAGCTCTGCGCAAACGTTGCTGCTCAGATCGTAGCATTTGCATGCGGTAAGAAAGATGAGAATCTGAACAAGAACTTTAAGGGCGGACGTCCTTCCAGTATCATCGTAGGTGAGGAACTTACACCTGCAGCACTTGGTGCTTTACTTGCACATTTCGAAAACAAGATCATGTTCCAGGGATTCATATGGAATCTGAACAGTTTCGATCAGGAAGGTGTGCAGCTTGGTAAAGTCCTTGCCAAACGTGTTCTCGCACATGACACTGATGGAGCTCTGAAAGTATACAGCGATCTGTTAAACATCTAATAGGTAAAAGGCTGCTCACAGATTTCTCTGCATGTGACAGATGATTTAAAAATAGAAAAGACCACTTTACAAGGTTCTGATATGCCCCTGTCTACTTAAGAGGTATCATATCAGGAACCATGCACAGTGGTCTTTTTATTTATGTCTGTTTACGCTCTCTCATTTAATTGAATAAAATCATCCTCATCGTGTCTGCTCATAACCAGATAACTGCTTCCCGTTTATATGCCTCTTAGACAAGATCATATCCAGTTATAATCTCCGCCGGTTAATGCAAGGCTCAAAAGTGCATCCATCTTTGCAACTTCCTCCTCGCCTTCGATTTTCTCAATTAATTCCGCTGTATCCACTACATCCTCCAGGGATTCATCCGGTCCGATCTCATAATCGATCTCCGCCTCGCATTCCGGGCATGGAATCTTCTTCATAGTCTGCATAGACAGAAAACGGTTGCCGCATTTTTTGCATTCATAATATCCGCACTCTTTAGTGCCATCTGGTACATAGTACATGTTCTGATTTTCCTTCCGTCTCGTTATTGTTTGGTAATTATATTATAAGCTGATATCGGATAGATATTTGCAATCTGTTTCTCCCTTTAATCCAATCAAACATTTGGCTTTTATGCATCCGATCTTGAATAAGCATTCTTCATCTGACCGCTCAGTTCGAACAAGACCTTGCTTAACGTATCCGCAGTGGCTTCCTTCAGCATCTTTGCAATTTTTTCATTTGCTTCTTCCTTCAGACTCATTCTCTTTTGTCCGTCAGATTCCTTTGCCAGTAGCTCATCATATGTATTGATCAGCTCATGACCTTTCGCCATCACATATTCCTGATAACGTTCAATGTGGAATACAGAGTTTTTATAAGAAGCATCTGCCATAGCCGCGATCATTCGGCTTGACCAGTAAAAATTATCTGTAGAAACTTCTGCAGTTGTATTAGAAAGATATTCCGGTGTTGTGGTAACTCCGGCATAAAATGGAACCAATACATTAAATGCATTAGACGCAAAAGCAACCCACTCCAGGATACCTGAATCCTCCGGCTGATCCGGGCGCATCTGGATCACAGACAGGAAATCATTTCTGTTAATGCCAATAGAACGAAACGCACCCTTCATTGATTTATCACCGTATGCAGCATACGGATCATAAGGAGTCCCCTGGAAATGTGCAGACAGAACGTATTTCACGTCTTCCACTGTAATCTTTTTCTCCGGCACCATACACCATGGCAGATCATCAGAAGCCGGAGTAAAGTCTGCATCCGGACCATCCCATTTCTTTGTATGAGGATTCAGATAACGCTCCATAAACCATGCACGCGGTGTATTATATACATGATCCGCATCATCATGACTGCCAAAAGCATCTCTCGGATTCAGCACACCATCCATAGAGAGATCCAGATGATATTTCTCAATAAACTCTTTCAGGTCTGCAGAACACATATATTCCTTCTGTTCTCCAAGAGCATCTTCCAGATCAAAGTAATCAATTCCCAGCTGATTTGGCATTACAACATACATATTATCCGGAACTCTGCGAGCCATCCAATGATGTCCGCCAATTGTCTCCAGCCACCAGATCTCATCCTTATCCTGAAAAGCAATTCCATTCATCTCATAAGTTCCATATTTCTCCAGAAGACTTCCCAGACGTTTCACACCATCTCTGGCACTATGAATATATGGAAGAACAATGTAAACTATGTCCTCTTCTCCAATCCCTCCGGTAATTTCTTCTTTTCCGTCCTCTGCAGGCTGATAAACAACCAGCGGATCTGCGCCAAGGACACGCGGATTGGAAGTAATAGTTTCTGTAGCAGTCATTCCCACATTAGCTTCGTTAACTCCACTTGCTGCCCAGATTCCTTCACCTTTCAGAGCATTTGGCATAGATGTATATCTCATTGGGTTATCCGGCAGTTCAATCTCCACATGGGAAATCTCTGATTTATATTTACGCAGCTGTTGCTCCGGATGGGTCACCACAAATTTCTTAGCTGTAAAATGTCCGGAACCGGAATCATCATTTCTTGCGATCATAGTAGAGCCATCATAGGACGCTTTTTTACCAACTAATATTGTTGTGCACGGCATAATGCGCTACCTCCTTTTTACCTGTCACTTCATTTTATTCGATTTGTCTGTTGACAGACACTGATAAAATTATAACACTTTTCGACATAATTCACCATCCTGTTTATCATCACTTTTCTTTTCTCAACAGAACCGGAATGTGATCTGGTCGGGCATGGTAAAAAATAAAATTCAAAAGTCCCCTGAATGTATTATCTTTCCTCAGTAATACATTCAGGGGACTTCTTGTCTTGTCTAATAAATTCAGAATTTTCCCTCAGTATTTATTCCGCATGTTTTATGATTCCAATTCCAATTGGATATGGACCTGTGTGAACTCCAATCGTTGCACCAATCTGATAGATTCCGATTTCTTCGATTCCGAGACGTTCTTTCACCAAATCTTTCAGCATTTCACGAAACTTCACTGCTTCCTTATAATCATATCCATAACCAATACAGAAATTATATTCTCCCGGTCTGGCGTTGACCTCATCCAGATATTCTCTCGTCATCTCTACAACTTTCTTCATAGATCTGATGCGCCCTCTGGCAAGACCTGAACTAAAGATTTCTCCTTCTTTCAATGTGATCATCGGTTTAATTCCAAGCGCACCTGCAGCAATTCCTGCAAGCTTTCCGATTCTGCCGCCATGCTGCAGATAGTCAATGCTTCCAACAGTAAAAAGAATACGTCCGGTCTCACGGATCGGAAGAATCTTGTCAACAATCTCTTCATAATCCATTCCCATATCACGCAGTCTGCACGCCTCCAGCACAAAAAGTCCCTGAAGAACTGTGTTTACCGTAGAATCGATCACTGTGATCTTTGCCTGCGGATACTTCTCTTCAATCATCCCTTTAGCCACTGTTGCAGACTGCAGAGAACCACTGAATTTCTTCGTAATACAGATACAGATAACAGGAATGTTCTCTTTCGCACTCTTCTCAAATACATGGTAAAAATCATCTACTGATGGCATAGATGATTTCGGAAATACATCCGGATGATCCACCATCTCCTGATAAAAATCCCTGATCCCTATTTCTACTACCTCTTTTTTATATGTCTCACTGTCAAAAGACACATAAAAAGGAACAACTTCAATATCTTTCTCTTCCGTAAGTTCCTGTGGAAGATCCAGCGAGCCATCGCTGACGATCTGAACTTTCTTTTGCATAAATTAACTACCTCTCCTGATTCATGTCAAGCGGATAAAACATCCACCTTCGGTTAAACACGATATTTTCCTTTTTTTGAATAAACGTGGAACATTATAACACAAGAATCTGGATTGATGTAGCTGTTACCTCAGATTTTATAATTATTTAAGATATCAGCATTGTTTTTATCTGCTGTATGGTTTTCTTTACTTCATAAATGATCTGGCTGTTTATGATATCAAAATGTATCTCTTTTCCACTTCCGCCATATTTAGTTTCATAAATTTCCGCTTTTTCTTCATCATGGTCTTTGTATCTGGCTTTACCTGTCAGATAAACGTTAGAATTTGCATGATCCGGATAATCCAGGTTCTTCTGGATGTAAAACATTTCTTTATTTTCTCTAATATCTGCTTCCAGATTATCTAGTTTTTTCAAAAAAACGTCTGTTACTTTCGGATAATGTTCTTTAATATATATCAGATTTCTGTGCAAACAGGTAGCACTCTTTTCCATAAGTCTGCGCTCTTTCTCATTCGTAAAATCCGCATATTCTTCCGGCTGTACCTCATCTCCTGCAATAGATCTCTGCAACTGCTCAAACCAGTACAGATGTCTGGACATACTGTCCGGGAACATAAAATATGTAGAAAATTCATGATCAATCATCGGTGCCAGCCGCAATATTTCTCCTGCTTCATTGCATACAAATGCAATATTCTCGTAATGGTAATTCTGATCACCCGTCAGAATAGAAATAAGGATCTGCATCGCCAGCTCCTCTGCCAGTTCCTGATAAGTCTGAAAATAGTCAGCTTCCAAAATCTGTGTATAATCATAGAACATCTGGCAATAGTTTACATAATCATTTATCTTTACCTTGTCATCAGGATACTTCCGAAAGAACTCAAGCAGATTCATCAGGTGTTCGCCCTCTCCATAAATCATCGGGCACACAGTTCCATAGTCATAATACTTCTCTGTCTCTGCCTCATATCCTTTGCAAACAGCAAGCTGATACTGCGGAACCGGAACAAAATACTCATTAATTACCCATGACCAGAATACCTCTGCATAGGCAAACAGAGGAGTAGAAAATGGTTTGGATTTCGTAAGCGGTTTAAAAACCAGATTCCCCTCAAAAACTGGAAAGTGTTTTTCACCTTTTACTACACCGACAGTCTCCGCTTTCAGATTACCGGTCCGTGCTGAATATTCGTAGATCTGAGAAATGTAACTTACTTTTTGTTTCATAAGTTCTGTTTATTCCTTTCACAATATTTACTTCTCTCATGTTTACATTGTTACGCGCTTTCTCCATTGCTAATACAACGTTCCTACATACCCTTGCGTTTCCCGTTTCATATAGCATTCATTCACCTGATCAGATTCTATAATTTCCAGCACATATTCCATTCCTGTAGCCAGTTCACGTTTTTTCAGTTCTTCTAATGGAATCCAGTATACCTTTCCCTCTTCGGAACTTTTTAATTCCCCTGTAAATTCTTCTGTTTTATAGAGAAAAAGTACATTGTGAATGCCGTCTCTATGCCAATGATATACCCCTCGCAGTTTCGGATTCTCTATTTTTAATCCAGTTTCTTCCCAAACTTCACGGATCACGGAATCGTTAAATATTTCGTTCTTTTCCACATGACCGCCAGGAAAAGTTGTGCCTGTGTAGCTGTCGTTTACTTTGTCCAGTGCCAGGACATTTCCTGCATTGTCGCACACCATGCACATATTCATAAAGCAGACCTGATCTATATGTTTTTCCCCTTTTTCATTAAATAATCTTTTAACCCGCTTGTTAACACTAGATCTTTTGGATTTATAATGTTTAAAAACCTCTCCGTAAGGAATCCATATTCCAGCTTTTTCAATTCTTTCATATACTTTATCTACTACTTCTGACAGTTGTTTGTCATTTGGAAATGTATATTTTTTAGTATAATAATCTTTTGTTTCCTGAAACATCCATTCTGCAATTTTTTCTTTCTGTCTTAGTTTTAAATGGGAATATTTCTTATCAGTCTGTACTAAGCGTCCATCTGTTATTTCATGATTCTTTTGTGACATTATTAAATTTTCCTCTTATTTTCTTTACAGTTAACAATATAAATTCCTGCGCAAACCAGAATCAACGCCAGCAGACTTCCTATATTAAATGCCTGTTTTATCTCTCCAAGTATCAGTGCAGACAGAATCACACTGCATAATGGATTGACAAATCCAAAGATTGCGACCTTCGAAACATCATTCCATGCAAGCAATACAGACCAGAGCGTATACGCCACCGCAGAAACCATTGCCAGATAAAATATAATCGTTACACCTCCGGCACTAATATTTCCGAGATGTCCGCCCATTCCCACTCCGATCAAAGTCAGGACGATTCCGCCCATCGTAAACTGCGTTCCGCTCAGTACTACCGGAGATACTTTTCTGGAAAAAAGGTTAATCAGAACCGTAGACATTCCATAGGATAACTGCGCGATCAGAATAAATCCTTCTCCCGTCAGCTTAAATCCCATATCCAGGGAATTCCCCATCAGGTTGATCACAACAACTCCGGCAAATCCCAGAACACATCCTGCAATTTTTCTGCCTGTCATTTGTTCATTTCGAAAAATCAGACAGGACATCAGAATTGCAATAAAGTTTCCAAGTCCGGTAATAATACCACCTTTTACTCCTGATGTATGTGCAACACCTATGTAAAAAAAGAAATATTGTCCCACCGTCTGCGCCAGACATACCGGAACTGCATATTTCAGGACCTCTTTATCCGGAATCATTACTTTCTTTTCTCTGATGGATGCAAAGACCAACACCAGAATCCCCGCCAGAGTAAAACGTACTCCCGCGAAGACAATCTGGCTTGCAGTATCTGCGGAATCCACCTGCATCAGGCGATAACCTGTCTTGATCACCGGAATTGCGCTACCCCATAGAATACAGCAAACACAGGCAAGGAGCGCTACGATTCCGGTTTTTGTTAATGTGTTTTGTTTTTGTGTCATTTTTTTCTCTCTTTTCATTTGTATTTCGCTTTTCCCATTGTATCATAGATTTCTAAATAGTTGTTAGTGCTTTTCACTATTGAAGCAAGAGACTTACTTGATTCGGTTAAATAAAAATTGAAAAGCAGAAATGCCTTTCACGAATAAAATCGCTTCAAACATTTCTGCTTTTATTATCCTGTCTGTAAATCCCTAAAAATAATATTCCTCAGAATAAATCCTCAGATCCTCTTTCGTCCATTCCCCGTTTTCGATATGAAAGCTATTCAGTACCGGATAGTCTGCCATCAGTGACAGGATCAGGTAACTTGCCTTTGAGTCAAAAGCAAGACGGATGTCCTCCACTGACGGGCGGGACGGAGATGATGGATGAGAATGCCAGTTTCCCAGCGGTTTCAGGCCGTTGGCACGCATATCTTTGATTGCATTCATCTGATCTCTTGGGTCCAGAGTAAAGTGGTCTTCGGCATGATCTTTATTTTCCAGGAAATATACTTTTTGGATTTCTCTTCCCTCTTCAGTCTCTACACCGGCCAGAAGTCCACAGGCTTCTTCCGGAAGATGTTCTTTTGCATAATTAACGATCTCATCATAGAGATGATCTCTCATTCTTATTATTGCCATATTTCTCTCCTGTTTATGCCTGATTTTTAACCAAATCAAGTAAGTCCCCTGCTTCAACTACCCAAGGCAATACGTAGTAAGTGGGGACTTACTCTATTTATTGCTCATCTCTTGTTGCAAATCGTCCTGCAGTTTCCTCACAGACTTCCTGCTCGTAATCAATTGGTTCCAGAATTGTCGGATGATCTCCACATACTGCACAGTTATGAGTGTCTTTCGGCAGTTTAATCTTATGAAATTCCATTGTCAGCGCATCAAAAGTCAAAAGAGATCCGGTCAGAAGATCACCTACTCCGATCAGATATTTAATTGCTTCCATCGCCTGTAAAGAACCAATAACGCCGCCCATTGCTCCGATGACACCTGCCTGTTTGCAGGTCGGTACTGCATCCTTGGGCGGTGGATTTTTGAATACGCAACGATAACATGGTCCTTCTCCCGGTACATAAGTCATCAGCTGACCTTTGAATCGAATGATTCCTGCATGAGAAAATGGTTTCTTTTCCAGTACACATGCATCATTGATCAGGAATTTAGCAGGGAAGTTATCAGTTCCGTCAATGATGAAGTCATATTCACGGATCAATTCACGAATGTTGGATGCATCCACGAACATACGGTAGGTCTTTACCTCTACATCCGGATTCATGGCATTCATGGTTTCTTTTGCTGATTTTACTTTTGCTTTTCCGATATCTGCAGTGCTGTGGATGATCTGTCTCTGCAGGTTGGAAAGATCCACCTCATCTGCATCCACAATACCGATAGTTCCCACGCCTGCTGCAGCCAGATACATGGCTGCAGGTGCACCAAGACCACCAGCTCCAATGATCAGCACTTTGCCTTTCAGGAGCTTCTTCTGTCCCTTTGCGCCCACTTCTTTTAAAATAATGTGGCGGGAATAACGCTCGATCTGTTCATCTGTCATTGCCATTTAGCATCCACCTCCCATGAAATACAGGAATTCTACATTGTCTCCCTCTTTCAGTACAGTAGACTCTTTGTCCTCTGTTGCAACAAATTCGTCATTAATAGAAACGGTTACATACTCTGGTGTCTCTACATTTTCCTGCTCGATAAGCTCCGGCAGTGTCAGTCCGTCTTTTACTTCTTTTTTCTCTCCTGCTACTGTGATAACCATATCTTTTCTCCTCTATATCTGTTTAAATCTGTTCTTCGATCCAGCTGTTTAATTCTGCCTGTTTCAGTGCTCCCGTTTTCCGGTCCTTCGCCTGTCCGTTCTGGAAAAAGATCAGCGTCGGATTTGCCTGCACTTCGTACTGCTCTGCCAGTTCTGCATCAAAGTTTGTATTTACTTTATAGACTTTGATCTTATCTTCAAAATCATCTTCTGCATTTCCCAGGACCGGCGCCAGTTTTTTACATGCCACACAGGAATCAGAATAAAAATCTACCAGAACCGGAAGCGCCTCTTTTAATACTTTTTCTTCAAAGTCTGCTTTACTTACCCGTACTGCCATTATTCTTCCACCTTTCTTACATACATGGTGTAAGTGCCGTCTTCGTTATCGACTAACTTCAGTACTTTATGTCCTTCTTCTTTCATGCTGCGTGGTACATTCTGCACCGGTTCTCCGTCATTCATACGGACAGCAAGGATTTCTCCATCTTCCAGTTCTTCAATTGCTACTTTTGCTTTTACAAATGTCAGTGGGCATACTTTATCGGTAATATCAACCTCATCGGTTACTTCAAAATCTAATTCAGCCATTATATTCTCCTTTCACTGTCCTTCATACGCATCTTTCAGCTGTTTGCAGAAATCTTCCTCTCCCACACGCTGCAGGGTCTTGCGGAAACGTTCGCTTGGATTTGCATTTTTCTCAAAGAAAGTGATTGCTGCATCTGTTACACGGAACAGGGTTTTCTTATCCGGAATCAATGGAAGCAATTCCTCTCCTTTATAAATGTTATTTCCAAAAGTTCCTCCAAAGGATACGATATATCCAGGAGTTCCTTCCCATGCATCCACCGGACAGCTCTTTACGCAGCGGCCACAGTGATTACATTTCTGTGCGTCCAGCTCTACTTTGCCGTCTACCATCTTCAATGCATCCTGTCTGCAGGCTTTTACACATACACCGCAGGAAATACAATCATCTTCTTTATATTCGATGTTCATACCGCCTTTGATTCCGACATCATTTTCTTCTGCTTTCAGACAGTTATTCTGACATCCGGTAACACCAAACTTGAATTTATGAGGAAGCTCACGTCCGAAATATCTGGCATCCAGTTCTTTTGCAAGTGTGTAGGTGTCGATGCATCCGCTTGGACAGACTTCTGATCCCTGACAAGCTGTGATGGTACGGACACGAGGACCGCACACACCGGTTCCCACACCGCCTTTTGCCAGTTCTTCTTTAACTTCTGCCAGTTCTTCCACTTTGATAAATGGAATTTCAATGCCCTGGCGGGATGTCATATGTACATAACCACGGCCGTATTTCTCAGCTACTTCTGCTACTTTTTTGATATTTTCAGCAGTCAGGTTACCGCCGATCACTGCCAGTCGCAGAGAGCCGTAACCTTTCTGTTTCTGTCTCATATATCCGCCTTTTTTTAAGGCTGCATAATCTACTTTCTGTGCCATTTTTCTCTCTCCTTTGTATCTACTCTCAGATTTTATAACTGTTCAATGCCTTCACAGTTACAATAGACTGCTGAATAGTTATTAAATCTTTTCTATCGCCTGAGCGAAATCTGCTTTCAGATCTTCAATATCTTCAATTCCCACACTCACACGGATCAGATCTTCAAAAACACCTGCATCTTCTTTTTCTTTCTCTGAACTGTGAAGACTGATTGTTGATCCAGGATGGATCACCAGTGTCTTTGTGTCTCCAATATTTGAGAGTGTATATGGAATCTTCAGTGCGTCAATCAGTGCAAATGCTTTTTCTTTACTTCCTACCCGGAGAGTCAGGATTGCTCCGTATCCTCTAGTAAATTGTTTCTCTGCAATTTCATTCCAGCTGCTGCTTTTCAGTCCCGGATAATTAACTGTGAGGGATGGGTAAGTATCCTCCAGCCACTGTGCCAGCGCCAGTGCATTATTACACTGTCGTTCCATTCGCAGGCCCAGAGTTTCCATACCGATCAGATTTAAATAAGCATTCATCGGTGCCAGACATGCTCCGGTATCTCTGAAGAGGCTGTTTCTCAATCTGGCAATATATGCAAGCGGACCAAACTTTCTGTAAGCTGCAATCTGCGGATACATCTCAGGATCCCACTTAAACTTTCCACTGTAAGTCAGGATACCACTGATTGAATTACTGCTTCCGTTGATATATTTGGAAGAAGAATTGACCACAATGTCCGCACCATGCTTGATTCCCTGAAAAAGATAAGCCGTTGCTGTGGTATTGTCCAAAATCAGTGGAATCTTATGTTCATGTGCGATCTGTGCCAGCCGCTCCACATCGGTTACATCCAGACAGGGGTTGCCAATCGTCTCTGCAAAAATCAGACGGGTGTGTTCATTAATTGCTCCCTCGATTGCTTCCCAGTCATTATTTTTTACATACCGTGTAGTAATGCCAAATTCTTCGATATCCCGGAAAAGATCAATGGATCCTCCATAAAGACTTGCGGAAGATACAATCTCATCTCCGCTTCTCACGATATTTAAAATAGCATTCATGATAGCTGCCATACCAGAAGCACAGGCAATAGAAGCCATACCGCCCTCCAGTTTTGTGATCCTGTTTTCAAATGCAGCTACTGTTGGATTCCCTACACGGGTATAACAAAATCCCGGCGCTTTATTTTCAAATATTTTTTCCAGATCTGCGGCGGTGTCCTGTTCAAACGCACTGCTTTGATAGATCGGGGTGAGAGTTGCTCCCTTCGCTTCCCGAACCACTCCTGCATGGAGGAGATCTGTATTAAAACTCATACTCTTTTTTTCCTCTCTCAGTAACGTGTCTTTTCGGATGATCCCTGCAGATCGTTACTTTCCTGTTGTTATCTTTCATTTGTAACTGCCTACTATCTTCACAGTTATGAACTAAAATCAGTTTGGTTATGAGCAAACAGCGAAGCGGACAATTTTATCCGCTTGCCTCTATTTCAGGTATTCCACCACTGCAGTTGCTGCATTGGCACCATCCGAAACTGCTGTTACTACCTGGCGAAGTTTCTTGGTTCGTGCATCTCCTGCCACATACAGACCCGCCAGACTGGTTTCTCCTGTTTCCTCTGCTTTCACATAGCCAGCTGCATCCAGTGTCACAAGTTCTTTCACCAGATCTGTCTGAGGCACTGATCCGTAAGCTACAAACACGCCATCCACTGCTATTGCAGTTCCGTCTTCCAGAATCACACCGTTTACTTTTTCTGCTCCGGTGATCTCTTTTACCTGATGTTCCAGTACAAACGTAACATTTTCTTTTTTTCTCAGTTTTTCCACTGTTGTGGCTGCACCACGGAATTCTTTTCTTCTGTGGATCACATATACCTGTTCTGCCAGATCTGCCAGATAAACAGCATCATCAAGTGCTGTATCTCCGCCGCCAAGGACAGCAACTTTTTTGCCCCTGTAAAAAGATCCGTCACAGATTGCACAGTAGGAAACACCTTTTCCTGAATATTCCTGTTCTCCCGGAATATTCGCTCTTCGCGGTGCGGCTCCTGCTGCATAGATCACAGTTTTTGTTTCTACTGATGATCCGTCTTCGAATATAATTGTAAAAACTGCGGAGTCTTCTTTTTTTATCTCTGTTACTTCCTGCTCCAGAAAAGATACTCCGAGTTTCACTGCATGTTCCCGGAACTGTTCTCCCAGATCATATCCACTGATTCCCGGCAGTCCCAGGTAGTTGTCTACCTGGCCGCTCTCAGCGATCTGTCCGGTTCCCTCGTATTCTTTTTCTATCACTACGGCTGACAGGTTTGCCCGTTTTGCATAGATTGCTGCGCTTAAACCTGCCGGACCGCTGCCGATGATACCTACGTCGTATGTCATATCTTTCGTTCCCTATTTCTCTTCTTTCAGATCACCTTTCTTTACAGAAGCTACGCAGAAATCAAGTCTCTCTTCATCGCTGTCGTCGTCATCTCCGTTCATGCCGGTTACGCTGGAACGATTCGGATCTACTCCCTCAACTACAGTTACTTTTCCTGTTCCTGCTCCTTTAGATGCTCCCGGTACACGGAAAGTTTCCACATCCAGCGGTTCGATTGATACTTCTTCCCCGTGAGTTGCCTGAGGTACCCATTCATACGGTGCACGGTATGCACGATAAACCATGTTCATCTTGAAGTTTCCGCCGATATTTTTAAAGTAAGGATTTACATATTCCCATACAATCTCATGTTCTGGTGTCACCTCGATCAGATGTCCGTCAGAACCTTCAGTGATCAGTGTGTTTCCGTTTGGCAGACGCTGCGCGGAACTGATATAGGAGCTGTAGAATTTGGAAGCATCAGTAAATAACAGGTTTCCTGCTTCCAGTGGTGTATACTGCCAGATAATTTCCAGTGTGATCGGATCAAATTCCAGAACACGGGAGTAATCTCTGTGTGCGTTGTTGTTTCCGGTTGGTGCGGATGGGTTTGGATTTCCGTAACCACCTTCTCCACCATTATCAAATACCAGCAGATTGCCTTCTCCCGGCAGTCCTTTCGGAATCATGTGGAAATGATGCTGTCCAATGATCCAGCCCAGTTTTCTGAGTTCTTTTGTCTTAGAAAAATCAGGTCCGATCTGCCATACGATTTCTCCTGTTTTCTTGCTGATGATTGCCAGAATATTTGCATTTCTTGCATCAAAGATCAGGTTGTCCGGATGGAATCTCTCATCTCCTGCATCGTACCATTTATTTTCTCCAAGTACGGATACGCAGTTGATATGCATCCAGTCACCGCCGGCTTCTCCGTGAAGTCCAGGGTTACGGAACAGCACATTCTTTGCAGATTCATCAAAGTCAAATTCGTCAAAATGATCAGAAGCACGCCAGCTCCAGAGGATATTTCCTTCCCAGTCTACTTCAATGATCTTGTCATCAATCAGCTTTTTATCTGAAATCTCATGATTGTATACATTCTCATGTGTCAGGATAATTGTGTTTCCGCTGTCAGTTTTCGGTTCACCGCCCGGATAATAATATCCAACAGTATTTCCCTCTCTCTGATAATCATGATGCTGTCTTGCCTGCCAGGTCGGCTCTTTTCCCGGGTCTGCGATCAGTTCATTATGATCGAATTTCCAGACGATATTTCCGTCATAATCAACCTGTACAAGATCCAGCTGATCCTGGTATGCATATTTTCCGCCACGTTCTCCGGTAGTTCCCATTACATAACCACCCGGGAGAATCTTGTTTGGAAATCCGCCAAGACCTGCCCACAGATTCACTTCATTTCCGTTCATGTCGATCAGAAGTGCTCCTTTTGCTGATGGATAAATTGTGTAACCGTTATATGCTTTGTCTTTGTTATATACTAAAACTCCTGTTGGAAATACGCTTGGATAACCCATGATCTTTGCCTCCTGTTTTTATCTTTATCTCTTCTGTCTTTTTTGTTCTATGCAAGTTTTTTAATTTCTTCCTGTATGATCAGCGGATGAACTTCACCCACCAGTTTGTTTTTTATCTCTCCATTTTTGATAAATAACAGTGTCGGTACTGCCGAAATATCAAATCTGCTCTGTAACAATGATTCCTGATCAATGTTGCATTTGCCAAAGAAAACATCGTCTCCCTTTTCTTCGGAAAGTTTGTTTAATGCACCTGCCAGTTTTTTACAGTGGCTGCATGCAGTGGTATAGAATTCTACAACCACAGGTTTGTCTTTCTGAATCTCCTGGTCAAAATTATTTACATTCAGTTCCTGTATCATGATGATTTCTCCTTTGTCTGCTATTTAAGTGTCACCTTATCCGGATACGCAATATCTACTGCTTCCGTAGTGATAAAGTCACGAATATTGTAATCTTTCGGGAAACTTCCATGTTCGTATCCCCATTTTTCAATATCTTCCAGATGCTGTGTTGCTTCCTCTGAAAATCCAGGTTCAAAACTGTAATTCTCCCAGTTTGCTTTAAAGTCTTCTGCTTTGACTCCCAGTTTGCCCTCCAGATACTCAGCAGATTCGTCCAGATGATCGCTGATATACTGTGTACTTTCATCAATTGCCTGCAGGAATTTCGCAAGCACCTCTTTATTTTCAGAAATATATTTATCTGTTGCCAGGAAATAAGTTCCTGTCTGAATACCAATTTCCTGAGAAGTTGCTGCCAGAACCCATCCGGCATCTTCAATATAATTTGCTTCAGAACCATTCGCATACACTGCAGACGCACCGCCTTTCTGGATCAGTGCTAGTCTGGTCTGAGAAGAATCGGTATTGATCAGATTCTGTTTACTCTCATCCAATCCCAGATATTCAATGCATTTACTTGCGTAATAGTAAGATACAGTTCCTTCCTGATACATGAATCCTTCTGAACCATCCAGGCTCTCCAGATCATCCGCATATTTCGGATCCACATACAGTCCACCTGACTGTGCCACTCCGCCGCCGGAAATCTGTGAAAAAATCTTCAGATCTGTAGCATCCAGCGTATTTCCAAGACGGTTGACTGCTGCATAATCAGCCATCATTCCAATATCGGCTGTTCCGCTGACTACGGAATCAATCGTATTGATACCGGCTACAAATTCGGTTGTCTTCAGGTCGATACCATATTTTTCAAAAAGTCCCTGCCATAATCCTACTTCCGTAGCATACTGATCAAGCTGACCGGTCATTACTGCATCTCTTACCGTTACCAGATCTCCATCGGATGTAGATGCATCGGAGGATGCTGTTTCTTCTGTTGTCTCTTTTGTTGTTGTGCTGTTGTCAGATGATGTACTGCCGCAGCCGGAAAGTACTCCAAAAACAAGCACTGCTGTAGCTGCCAGACTGATAACTCTTTTCTTCATAATAACGTCCCTCCTGTGTACTCCTCTTTTTATATGCCGCAGTTCTTTCACTTCTTACAGTGGCTGCGCTTCTTTCATTATGCTTTTTATTGCACTTTTTTTATTACGCCTTTTTCACGCCAAAATGTTTTAAAAATGTTGTTCCAAAAAGCTGAAGCAGACGGTCTGCTACGAATCCGATCAATGCCAGAGTAACAATTCCCGCAAATGCCCAAGCTGTTTTATAGTACATCTTGGAACTCTGTATCAGATAACCAAGACCATCGTTACCAACCAGCATCTCTGCTGCAATCACACAGATGATACTGCTGCTGAGTCCCAGTCGGATACCGGTGAAGATATTGGGAACTGCAGAAGGCAGTACCACAGTGAAAAATACTCTCAGCCGGCTGGCGCCCATACAGGATGCAGCTTCCATCAGAGATGGATCAGTAGCAACCACTCCTGCGATCGTATTGACCAGCACCTGGAAAAATGCTGCATACAGGATTAATGCTACTTTAGAAGTATCATCCACACCAAACCACATTAGAAAGAGTGAAGTCAGTGCAATGGCCGGAATGAAACGAAACAGACTTAAAATCGGTTCTACGATCCAGCGGATTAGTTTGAAATGTCCGACTACCAGTCCGATCGGTACTGCCGTAACAACTGCCAGTCCCCATCCCTTTAATACTCTGCTTATGGATGCTACTACATCCGCCCATAAAGTTCCGTCTTTTACCAGCGTTTTTAACGCCTCCCATGTCTCTGCCGGACTGGGAAGAAAAATTTCATCATACTGCAGGGATCCAAGTCCCCAGATCAGAAAAACGATCAGCCAGGATACAATTCCTGTTTTGATGATTTTCAGAGGCAGATCCCAATTGCCTGTTTTCTTTGTGCTTACTGTCTGTGCTGCCATATTTTCTGCCGCCTTCCTAGATATAGTACATACTGGATGCATCCAGTCCTTTGTTTGTCAGTGTTGTAGTCGTTTTGTCATCGAAGACATACATCTGATTAATTACCACCCATACCTTATCGCCACTCTTTAATGGTCCGTTGACCAGAGGAGAATTGGTTCTTACGGTGATTCCTTTGATATTTAACAGTACTTCGAAGTAATTACCTCTGAAAATACTCTGTTCTACTGTTGCATGTTCGTAGATAGAACTTTCTTCTATCACATCTTTTGAATTCTTGATCTCGATAAATTCTGGTCGGATGACTGCTTTTGTTCCCGGTCCGATCGAATCAAATCCTTTTAATTTACCATATTCTTCAATGATGGATGATTTTCCGATAAACTGTGCAACAAATGGAGTTTTCGGATGAAGATAAATCTCTACCGGATCTCCCATCTGCTCTATCCGACCTTCATTAGTAATAATGATCTCATCCGCCACCTCAATGGCCTCATCCTGATCATGAGTTACGAAAATACTTGTAATTCCGATCTTATCAATGGTTTCTCTCAGCCAGGTCCGGAGTTCCTGTCGTACTTTCGCGTCAATTGCTGCGAATGGTTCATCCAGAAGTAATACCTCCGGATTTGGTGCGAGTGCTCTTGCCAGTGCGATTCGCTGTCTCTGACCACCGGAAAGCTGATCCGGATATCTCTTTTCCAGTCCCGGAAGTCCTACCAGATCCAACAGCTCTTCTACTCTGTTTTTGATAAATTTCTTATCTTTCTTCTGGATCTTTAATCCATAAGCAATATTGTCATATACTGTAAGATAAGGAAATAAGGCATAGTTCTGAAATACGAATCCGATTCCTCTCTGACTGGATGGGAGATCGTTTACCACATTTCCATTAATACAGATATCGCCGGAATCCTGATGCTCCAGCCCTGCAAGCATTCGGAGAATCGTTGTCTTTCCACTTCCGGATGGTCCAAGAAGACCAACCAGTTTTCCTTTTTCAATTCCAAAATTCACATCTTTGGAAGCCTGAAAATTTCCAAAAGATTTATTGATGTGCTTTAATTCAATATACATATTTCGTCATCCTTTATTCTCGCGTGTGCTTTATTGTCTGCTCTACCTATTATTCCTATCGAATTAGTATGTTTTCTGTCTGGAAAATAATATCATTAATGATTTATAATGTCAATAATTATAGTTATAAGCGTTTTTTAGGATTAGTTATTGTTTTAAACTATAGCTCAAGTCCCAGAGCCTCTATGTCTTTACTCTTTCTACCTGCTGACGGATGCAGAACAGGCAGTGTTGTTGCCTAATTTGGTTAAAAAAGAGCACACATTGGATAAAAATCATATACTGAATAAAAAAGGCATAGCTTAGTTATGAGGACGATCAATAACCTGTGTGCAATAATTGCACGAAGACCAGATGCAGTTGCGTTTGTAAATGGAAGTGAGAAATATAAAGAGATCCGGGGCCAGGTTTCCTTTTACGAGTTAAATGATTCCGTTATTGTCCGTGCAGAAGTAAGTGGATTACCAAAAGGAAACGGCAACTGTGATAACCCGATTTTTGCATTTCACATTCATGAAGGATCACAGTGCAGCGGCACTCCAAAAGACCTATTTGCGAATGCCGGAATGCATTACAATCCGGATAACTGTCAACATCCTTATCATGCAGGAGATATGCCACCGCTTTTTGGCGTAGATGGTTCTGCTGTATTATTATTTCTTACCAATCGTTTCAGCGTAGAGGAAATAATAGGAAGAACAGTGATTATTCATGCAAGACCGGATGATTTCATGACACATCCGTCTGGAAATTCCGGTGAAAAGATTGCTTGCGGAGTGATCAGAATGACTGCCAGATAAGAAAAAGGCCCTGATAGTCTGGGAAACCAGACCATCAAGGTCATTCTTTCGTCTCTGCCTGACTACTGAGAAATATCTACCAGTCCCATCTTTAACGTAGCATCTGAAAATTCATATGCTGCTCCATCTCCATTCAGATTAAGATACATATGATCCAGATCATTCTCATTCACAATCCACGCCATATCTACCTGTACACTTTCGTCAGGTTTCAGGGAAGAAATATAGTTCCCACCATTTCCATAATCTTCAAACACACTATAATATTGCATTTCGGGTGTTTTGTCCCCGCCATTCCAGATAACACGGTCAAATCCATCGCCAGACCGCTCTCCCGGATCATAAATTTCATAGATTCCATTTTCATGGTTTAGCAGCATCAATGATCCAATATACAACATATGAGTGATTTCCTTGTCTGACCTGTTTGTGTAAGTAACTGTTGCATAAACAAGTTTCTGTTTCACGTCTTCTGTTTTTACAATCTCATCTACAGAGTCAACGCCATCACCGGATTTAACATAAGATAACGTATTGTCTTTCAATTTTCCATCCGCTCCGACTTCATCCAGCAATTTTTCCGGCACGCGATTCTTGTCAAGCAGCTGCAGATCGTCCGCTATCTGAACAGAATCTACACAAACTGAGATCTTACTGTCGTCTATATAGTTACCATTGCTGTCTTCGCCAGTCCCTGATATAGTGAACTCATTACCTATCTGATGTATCGGCAGTTTATCATCTTCAATAGAAGTAAGCGCTTCATCTGTCGATGTTTCTTCAGGTGACACCAGTTCACTCCAAGTATACAGATCAGCAGTTTCTATCATTGTCTCACTTTCTGTGATCTCAAGATTCTCAGCCACTTTGACAGCATCTTCTTTTAATACATCACTACCAATATAAATAGTAATTACACGATATATATCCGGGCAAAAAAGATAAATTCTCTGATCATAAGACTCTTCCCAGAGTTTATTATATTTAAGATATACACCTTCATAACTGCCAAAAGTCCTTTTCTCATAATCGACCACATTTTTATCCTGTATTACTTTTCCCATATCATCATTATCCAAAAATACAGATGAAAAACTGAATCCTCCGTTATTTGTATGTTCCGGATACTGCAGATGAAATTCATCAATCCACTCCATGCCTTCCGGAATATATCCTGCTGAAATATTTATATCGTGTATTTCTGTCGGAAGATTAATTTTTCCATTCTTATCATTTGTTTCAAGTCCGATTGAAACGCTGTATTTTCCCTGTTTTTCTATAAACATGTGATATAAATTTGTACCTGCATAGACAATTGTTGAGGCAGCCAGTGTACCTGCCGCTACTGCCACAGCCACTTTTTTGCCCGTCCATTTTTTCTTTCTTCCTGTTGGAATATTAATTACTTTTGTATCCTGAAGCTGTTTTTTTACTTCATCCTGGATCATCAGATGAATAAATTCCGGAGTTTCAGGAATGCCATTTTTCATATCTTCTAATCTCATATGATCAGCCCCTCACTTTCCTGTAAATCACGCTTAAGCTTTCCCCGTGCTCTCGCAAGTCTTTTCTGGACTGCCCCTTCGCTTATCTCAAGAACCTGTGCTATCTCTTTTATATTGAAATCTTCGATATAATACAGGATAACTGGCAATCGCAATTCTTCTTTCAGAGAGTTCAGTGCCTTGTACAGGTCACTGTAGTCCGTATTCATATCTGCATTCGTTTCCGCCATTTCACTCATCCCCTCAAGCGGTACCAGTTTACTTGATTTTCTTAAAAGGGTATAGCACTCATTGATCAATATACGGATCAGCCATGTTTTTGCATACTTATCATTTCTCAATGTGCCAATCTTAGAAAACGCCTTGACAATCGTTTCCTGAATTGCATCCGCACAATCATGATCATCAGCTAAAATTGTTTTGGCAGTGGAATACAGTTGTCTCTCGGAGTTGAGAATTAATGTTCCTAATTGTTCTTTGGTCACTTTAACACCACCTTCTTTGGTCTGCCGGCATTTCTTTTTACATAGATTAGACGGACAGCGCTGTAAAATATCCCTGGTTTAGATAAATTATTTTAAATATTTTTTATTCTGTAAAATGCTTTGCAATTGTACAAAGTTTTTATATTTTGTCCTCTATAAAAAAAGATCCCTGATAGTCTGGTACAAAACCAAACCATCAAGGTCATTTTTTATTCTAATTTGCACTTTCCTTGCCAATAATGCTTTTCAATTTTATTCCTTATTTTGAAACAAAATTTTCTGTAAATTATTCAGCAGTCCATCCATTTCTATGTACGTATATATTTCATTCAGAGTACCTTTATTTATCTTCTCTCTGAGCTGTCTCTTTTTCTCATCTAATTGCATTAACTGCCAGACTTCTCTTATTGGTCTTAGTTTAAACGCAAATGCCTCTTCCATATATTTTCCGGTTTCTGTTTTTCCATAAATTGTTCCGTCTATATTTCTTCCCAAATGCTTATCATAATCCCCTGTCGTCGGATCTATAAATCCTTTTTTTCCTGCAAATTGAACTTTTCCATCTTCTGATGGCCATTTAGAAGATTTTTTTCGATTACACATATAACAGGAATACACCAGATTTGTATAATCATTTACTCTGCTCTTATCATATTTTTTCGGCACAAAATGATCTATTTCAAATGCATTTTTAGTAATAGCTTCCGTCTTTCCGCAATATCCACACATATGCTGAAAATCTTCCTGCAGTTCAGTTAAATAAGCATGATAATCTGCTTTCTTTTCTATCTCTGACCGCCTTTTTATAACTTTTTCACCATGAACTCTCAAGATTTCACCTCTTATTACTTTTTCAATAAATCATCCAGTTTTCCTAATATTGCGTCTATCTGTCCACTTAACGATGATTTCAACATCTCAGCTGGTATATCGTCAACTTCTCCGTATGACTTTAATATGCGAAAGACGTTCATTAATTCTTCCTCTTCCTCTGTTCCTAAACCACTTTCCCGTTTTTTTAGTGTTAACCTTTCATATTTCTTTTTATATTTGTCAATAGTATTATCATACACTTCCGTCATTTGTTTCAATTGAGCACAAAAATCATCAAATTGTGTTCCCGTCTTGTCCATTACATTTCTGTCACATATTGCATTTTTTACAACCAACTTCTCTTCCACAGAATCCTCAGGATAACTGGTAAGTATAAGATATGGAAAACCCTGCAAAGCATCTTCAAGGTAAAAAGCCAGTTGTGTGCCATTATAATCATATTTGGACGACAATTGATAGTCAATCAAAAGACATTTTATCTGCTGTTTTACAATCCATTCTTTAATGTCCTCCATACTGCCTTCCGGAGCAACTAATAAATCTATATCCTGTCTTTTCAAACGTACAGCATAATCTTCAAGAAGCTCATCTGAATCATCTATAATACCAATTTTATACATCATTCATTATTCCCTTTCTTCTAAAAAATAAAGTAATATAATATCCTGTTTCTTCTATTATATTCTTTGATAAATCAACCTTTCCTCCATAATCTTCCACCGTATTATTAACAATCCATAATCCCATTCCTGTACCAATTTTCTCTCCGCTGGAATTTCTCTTATCCGTTTCAAATACTTCTAACGTTTTCTCAGGATTCTTTTTATATATTGGATCTAATCCCGCTCCTGTATCATGATAATCTATTCTTATATATTCATTCTCTTCTTTGACGTCAATATAAATCTTTTGTTCTTTCATTCTCACTTTATCAAAAGAAGCGGTGCTGTTTGCTATTAAATTAGAAATAATTGTATCTATCTCATAAGGAAAACATTTTAAGTATATTTCTTTTTTTAAATTTCCTTTATAAATTATTTCTATATGCTTTGCCTTCAAAGTCTTATTCCATGAATCAATTGCTCCTAATACAATTTTGGTAATATCAATTTTTTGTCTTCGCCTCCTGTCTTTTTTTACAGAGTCGATTGTAACCTGAAACCAGGAATTAAAGCCTTCACGGATTTCATTTGCCTGATTAATATATTTACACGTAGCTTTCATATCCTGATCTTTTTCTATTGCCTCTTTTGCCATTGCAATCTTTAGATTCAGTCTATGTGATAATGTCTTAAATTCATGAATATAAGTATTAGTAACAATCCCGGTTGTTGCTAATGCCCGAAGCATTTTTATTTCATTTTCCAACTCTTCAATCTGTTCTTCTTTCGCATCTATTACAAGTTTAGCATCTACCGCACTTACCAGTTCTTTTTCAGATTGCTTTTTTACCTGCTCTTTGCCATTCTCTTTTTTACTTATTCCAGTAACTAACTTTTTTTGCTGTTCTGCTTTTCGATTAATATCAGCCTGTATTTTAGGGACTGGATGTTCTTTATCATAAAGGTCTGATAGTTTACGAAATACATATTGTCGATCTTTTTCAAGAATTTCTAAAATACCTCTCAAAAATTCCTGAAGCAATCGAAATTCCGGAGTTTCAACAATTCCCTCTCTGTTGGACTGATCTGGTAATGCAACATTAATTCTAGAAATAAAAACAGATCCCAGCATCTGATCTGCATTAACTCTCCACACACCCTTACTTCCAGCACCGGCTGGCGATCCTGATTTTCTTCTTGCCAGTTGCAGCCAATCATATGCGGATGATTTCGGATCTCCATATGGTCGTACACGAAAATTATCTCGATACAATTTTATTCCACCAAATGAATCTCTCACATCTATTCTTCCTGTAATGTCCTTTTGATAAAATTTTTCCTTGTCTTTTTTAATCTGCGTTTTTTTCGCAAAATATAAAACACCTCTGAATACACCTAATGCTTTTTTTACTTCATCTCCAGCTTTAGGAACAATTTTTTCAAATGAATATTTCCTTTCTATTGGCTTATCATGAAAATATTCTTTTTCCTCTTTCAATCCTGTTTCCTGTAATATATTATCTTCCTGTGTCCCAAAATCATACTCATTACGCCAAAGTTTTATACTTACTTCCTGATTATCTGCAACAGAAAATTCTATTTTGTAATCATATGAAAAAGTCTCCAGATCACTGAATACTTCTGCATCCTCTTCTGTGTTTTGGTTTCCAAAACAATATATTTTATAAATAGAAGATAATTCATACGGAATCAATGATGCCAGGTTTTCTCTAAGATTCTGGAGTAATTCATCATTCCAGTCATCCCTGAGATCTGTTAATTTAAATATTGTACCATTTTGCTTCCAGTTATCCTTTATAAGTTTTACAACATAATTATTGGTACAATCCTGAACAAATTCTGTAAAATCTATGGTTGTTTCATTCAATTCTGCACCAATTTCTGTAATATTTTTTCCTGGCGCAAATGAAGTCCAATTAACTGTCCATAATAATTTATTGTTGCTTTCTCCCGTCCCTGTAAGCATCTGGCATTTATCAGCAATACGGTCCAAGGCAAAACGTCCAATCCCTTTTTCTCCAGTTTGTATACGTCCCTTTGGCGAAATAAAGCTACTCTTTTTAGATGATCTCCCGATTGTCATCCAATGATCCAATACAACCGATTCCGTCATACCACAACCATTATCAGCCAAATATAATACATCTTTCTTTTCATCATAATATACAATACAGCATGTCGCATCTGCATCATACGTATTTTTTACCAGCTCAACAACTGCACCTTCTAATCTAGACACGTTTTCACGTCCTATTAGCCGTGCAGTATATGCATCTACATTAAAAGGTACTTTAGCCATATCTATTTCTCCTTTTCTTCTTTCATTATCATATAATCTTTAATATCATCCACTGAAATTCTATATGAAGTTGGAGTTGTAGGCGTTCCACAAATTTCTACATACTTATAAAAATCTTCACTTTCAAGAATTTCCTTTGCATCCTGCAAAGTCAGTTCGCTATTTTCTTTACAGGTAATAAAATATCCGGCATATGGAACTGCTTCTACTCCTGCAATATACGTGTGTACTTTTTGAGTAATCACCATAGAAATGATTAATTTTTCTTCCCATATTCTCGTTATCGCTTGACTACGCCCATATTGAAACCACTCTGCATTTTTATCTGCTTTTCGGTTGGTTAATTCTGTCATAAATTGCTGTAAATATGCTGTTGCACCAGGAAATTTTTCTCTAAATTCGTCTGATGTATAGTCCCGTTTTTGTCCATTTATAATTTGATAAGGGAAAATAATTTTATCTCTTCTGCCCCTTTTATTTAAACTTTTTGTACTAACGGCATCCTTTACCAAGGTGTCTTCAATTCTATGATTTTCTACGATATAGTAGTGATCTCTTTCTTCATATTTTTTAAGCACAAAAGCCTTATTACAAAGTGTTGCAACACTATTTCTTACTTCAAAATATTCGCTGAATTTTTTCCCTTTAACATTTTGCGTTCCCAATATAACCCATTTATTTCCAAGTCCTTCTTTTGGAATTTCTAAAACACGTCTCTCGGCAACTAAATGATAAGAAAAATTTTTCTTTTCACTATTTTCGCATATAATAATAACTGATGAAGTAATTGCTTCCTGAAATATTTTAATTGTTCTGTAATCGTATATTTGAGTTGTATACGGCAATATAAACTTTCTTAAATTTGCAGCAAACTTATTTGTCATAATACTATATGGAACTAAATATGCCATTCTCCCATTGGTAGCAAGGGATTTCACGCTAGCTTCTATAAATGCGTAACAATAATCACTTCTTCCCCTTTTACATGTACTAAAATGATTTTTTAATAATTCTTTCTGTTCCTCGCTCATATCATGATGTGTAATATATGGTGGATTTCCTACCACATAATCATATATATTACTAACATCTTCTTTTAAAAAATCTTTCTTTTGAATATTCCACTTTATCCTTTTCAAACCATATGCATTAACAAGTTTATTTAATCTTTTTTTGCACTGTCGTATACATTTATAGTCTATCTCGTATGCATCAATATCTCTTCTCAGACCTGTTTCAATTTCATGAGGGGAATAATTTTCTCTTATCCCACTCTCAATATATCGTCTTACAATTTGTAGTAAAACATTCCCATCTCCACATGAATTTTCCAGAACTTTCTTACCATAAAGATTTGCAGAATATCCTATATAATCCAGCATTTGATTTACATACGTTTCAGGAGTTGGAATCTGACAATTACTCGCCATATTTCTCTCTTCCTCATCTGTCTCAATTAAAAGTTAATAACAGTATATCATACAACAATTCCGATTCAAACTACTTATTTTTTGTTCTTCCATACACAAAATAATATGTCTCGCGCTTTTACCCAATATATATCAAACATATTTACTCTGTTATCCACTTTTTGACACTTCCTCTATTGCTAAAACTACAAAACTTACTACACGTTCTATCATTTTTCACAAGTCTCATATTGTTTACATAAATCCAAAATACTTCTGATATTTTCTGCATTATCATCCCAGTATTCATCTGCTGCTCCAAAAGGCATACCATTAAGCAAATTCAATCTAAATTTAGCCAATTCATAACCTTCCCTCATACCATCATAATATATTTCCTTAATAATATTCTCAAGCTTGTCATCTCCATAACAACGAATTGTTTTACTGAATTTTTTACTGTTGATCAATTTTCCAATTTCTTCTTTTGTCATTATCCTTCACTCCCCCTCAAACATACCATTGGTATATATCTTTTATCACATACCAATGGTATTGTCAATATATTTATGCTACAATGTAAAATATCATAGTTTCAATAATAATAGGAGTATTAGTAAGATCAATGGATATTTTAAATAAAGAACGATTAAAAAAATGCCGACTAAAACTGGGAATAACCAAACAAGAGGCTGCTAAAAGAATACAAATTTCGCAACCTGCATATCTTCGATACGAAGCTGGTTCACGTAATCCTTCTATACAGATTATTTCTAAAATGGCTGAAGTTTTTTCAACATCTACAGATTATCTTATTGGAAAATCTACAGATCCAACTCCAAATAGAATAGTCGTTGAACAAAGTGAATCTCCATCTCTGTTTTTTCTTATTGAAACATGCAAGAATCTAAACGCGACCCAATTAGCACGACTTACAGCTTATGCAAAGACGTTATCAGACGTTATTCTTGATGACGAAAAATAAGGAACTTACATCCGTTAAAGCGTGCCTTTGATGGGTAAACCTGATAAAGGTGCCAGATCGATCTGACACCTCTATGCAAAACATTAAGTCGCTATAAACTGGTAGCTCCGCCGCATCATATTATTTATTATTATAGAAATTCCAAATTGCCCTCACCAAAAACTCTGCAAATCCATTTCCATACTCTTCATCGAGTATTTCGCGGCTTTTATCATCCTCATAAGATTTCGCCTGCGCGAGCATCATTCCTTTTTCGTTCTTAAGCTGCAACAATTGCTTCATTACAAATCCGTATTCCGCAACCAATTCACGGACTTCAAAACAACTCACATCCAGATTCTGTTTACTGGAAAGTTTCTCCAGAATATGGTCTATTCTCTTCTGATAGCTCTCTGCCACCTCTTTACTGACAGGATTTTTAACTGAGGAAATATAAGCTTTCTTTCCACCGTACCACTCTACCATCTTTGCATATTGCTTCTGGACTTTTTCTTTGCTTACCGCTTCGATATAATGTTCCCGCCACTGATCGACAGAACCAAACTCCTTAAGTGCAATCTCTTTCATATTCTCCGGCATATGCTCCAACATTGCCTGGAATAATTCTTCTGTCTCATCTTTACTAAATACAGAGAAATCCATTGCATCTGATCTCTGCAACGTCTGATCAATGCTCTCGATCAGACACTCCAGATGTCTTTTTTCTTTGAGAAGCATTTCTTTCTGCATCTGCAGAATTTCCGTTCTGTCCAGAGTTGGATTCTCGATGATCTCCTTGATTGATTTGAGTGAAAAATCTAATTCACGGAAATACAAAATTTGCTGTAAACGTTCCAAAGCATTTTCGTCATACAGACGATAGCCGGCTTCTGTTTTCTCCGTCGGGCACAAAAGACCTATGCTGTCATAGTAACGCAGGGTTCTTGTACTGATACCAGTGAGGGTAGATATTTCTTTGATTGTCATCATTGTTGAAGACCTCCTTTTTTCTGATATCAATACTGTACATGTTGACGTTGCGGAAAGGTCAAGTGATAAATTTACTTTCAAAATAATTCCAGTATTTTTCTTATCTTCTTTTCCAATCCAATTCTTCTTTTTCCATTTGTTTCAAAATTTCTCCGGAGCTCAAAATCATATTTTAATCGGTTTTATATTAAATTACACAATATAAGAAAAAGCCGGGAAGTTCACATTTCTGTGTCTTCCCGGCTTTGCATCTATTATTCGAATTCAATAGTAGCCGGTGGCTTTCCAGTGCAGTCGTACATTACTCTGTTAACATGTTTCACTTCGTTTACGATTCTGCTTGTAGTCTTTCCGATTACTTCCCACGGAATCTCAGCGCTCTCAGCAGTCATGAAGTCTGTAGTTGTTACAGCTCTTAATGCGATGGCGTAGTCGTAAGTTCTCTCATCACCCATGACACCAACAGATTTCATATTTGTCAGTGCTGCAAAGTACTGGTTTACTTTCTTGTCCCAGCCTGCTTTTGCGATTTCTTCACGCCAGATTGCGTCTGCGTCCTGTACCATCTGTACCTTCTCGGCTGTGATCTCACCGATGATTCGGATTCCGAGTCCCGGGCCTGGGAATGGCTGGCGGAATACGAGGTAATCCGGGATTCCAAGTTCAAGGCCGGCTTTGCGGACTTCGTCTTTGAAGAGGTTGCGCAGTGGCTCGATGATCTCTTTGAAATCTACATAGTCAGGAAGTCCTCCTACATTATGGTGGGATTTGATGACTGTAGACTCACCGCCTACACCACTCTCTACAACGTCCGGATAAATAGTTCCCTGTACGAGGAAATCTACTGCACCGATCTTCTTAGCTTCTTCTTCAAATACACGGATGAATTCTTCACCGATGATCTTTCTCTTGCGTTCCGGTTCTTCTACACCTTTTAATTTCTCGTAGAATCTCTCCTGGGCGTTTACACGGATGAAGTTCAGGTTGTATGGGCCGTTTGGTCCGAATACAGCTTCTACTTCGTCGCCTTCGTTCTTACGAAGAAGACCGTGGTCTACGAATACGCAAGTAAGCTGATTTCCAACTGCCTTTGACAGAAGGACTGCTGCTACAGAAGAGTCAACACCGCCGGAAAGTGCGCAGAGGACTTTTCCATCGCCTACTTTCTCACGGATTGCTTTGATAGATTCTTCTACGAAAGAATCCATTCTCCAGTCGCCTGCACATCCGCATACATTGAATACGAAGTTGGAGAGCATCTTTGTTCCTTCCTGAGTGTGAAGTACTTCCGGATGAAACTGTACTGCATAGAGATTCTTCTCTACATTCTCAACTGCTGCTACCGGACAGTCATTTGTCCATGCGCTGATGGCAAATCCCGGTGCTTCTTTGGAAATGTAATCATTATGGCTCATCCAGCAGATGGTCTTTGGAGATACATCTTTGAAAAGCTTAGATTCTGTATTTACATTTACTTCAATCTTACCGTATTCACGGACAGGAGCTTTCTCAACTTTTCCACCCAGCAGGTGCATCATAAGCTGGGAACCGTAGCAGATACCCAGGATCGGGATACCCAGTTCAAAAATCTCCTTTGTATAAGTAGGGGAATCCGGCTCATAACAGCTGTTTGGTCCACCTGTAAAGATGATACCTTTTGGCTGGATTTCCTTGATTTTCTCAATACCTGTTTTATAGGAGTAAATCTCGCAGTATACATTACATTCTCTGACACGGCGTGCGATCAGCTGATTGTACTGTCCACCGAAGTCTAATACAACGACTGTTTCTCTCTTCATGTTTTCCTCCTTGGAATTATAACTATGTTTACTGATGTTCATTATAAGGTAGACCCGGAACTTTTACAATGCTTAATTTTATACAAGTTTATAAGTTTTTTAGAATCTTATCACTTTCTTTTCAAATCTTCCTCACACTTTGCTCACAATTTCCCTGTATATTAATAAGCAAATAAAGCAAATGCTTTACAGAACAAATGCAAATGCTTTTTCATCATATAGATTTTTAACTTTTTTCTTTTTCATACTTATGCCGGGCCGAAAGGTCCGGCCCTCCTTCATTTTACAGACTTTTTTGCAAGTCTGTTTTTTTATCCACAATTTTATTACTTATTCTGTCCTGTATTCCACATTTCATTATATGTTTCCAGGATTCTCAGTGGATACATACGCCGAAAGCCAAGCGGATATTCACAATTGAAACAGGGGACTTACTTGATTTGGTTAAAATTGCTCTTCCATTCAGGTAGATGAAATCCTCTATCATGCTTTGATTAATTTATAGGTTTTTTAGAATTTAATCACATTTTCTTCAACACTCCATCACAATTTGCACACATTTTCCCTGTATATTAATAAGCAAATAAAGCAAACGCTTTATTGATAAATAAAACTTTTTCTTTTTCATACTTGCCGGATCGCAAGGTCCGGCACTCCTTCTTTTAAAATGTGGAATCCCGTTCACAGTAAGACGCAACTGTGGGCGGGATTTTTGTATTACCCGCATAACGAAAAAAGCACTGGCGTCTTATTTTTGCAATAAACGCCAGAGCTTTCTGTATATTTCTATTTAACCAAATCAAGTAAGTCCCCTGCTTCAATTGCGAAAAGCAATAAGCAGTGGGTGGGGACTTGCTTGTATCAGGAAGAGTGCAAGCTCTTTCTGATAAACTGCGGAGCAGTTATTTGGTTATGAGCCACGTAGCGAAGCGGATTGCGAATATCCGCTGGACTTTAAGTCAAACGTATGAAATCATCCACTTTTCATAACAACTAGTTGTTTCATAGTTTATCATGAAAAATTTATACGCCTCATGATACAAATAAGTCCCCTTTTACAATTTATTACTTCTTGCAATTAAAGCAGGGAACTTACTTTTACTTGATTTGCTCAAATTCCCATCGTAAGGATTTCCATCAATACTCCAAGCAGTGACGGATTCAGATCCATAGAAACCAGAACAGGAACTGCACCTGTGCCAAGTTCTTTTACTACTTTATAAACCTCTGTCTTCTGTGCATAAGTAATCTGCGCTTTCTCCAGAATCTCGTAGGCTTCTTCTGCATAATCCCTCTGATATACTGCCGCATCTGCTGCGAAAACAACTTTTACTTCTGCATCTGCCGGTACATCTTCCAACACTACTACAGTTCCGTGAAGTTTCTCGTCTTCTCTGACCTCTGCTACATATTCCTGACCATTTACAGTAACTGCCTGTGGCTTATCCTGAATATTACAGAAACGGATCTTCCAGGAACGTTTCTGCGGGATCACTGCAGTGTTGCCCTGTGTAGCTTCAATAGTAAATATAATTCCTGTTTCATCAGCAGTCTTTGCCATTCTGGTAGATGCCCAGTTCTCATCCAGGTCTTCCGGTGTATCGCCGTTGTCCTCCCAGAGAACAAACTCTCCTGTTTTTCCTGGATATACAAGTACTTCCAGTTTTTCAGGATTCTCAATGGAATTATCATATACTTCCATATCTTTCAGCGGAATAATACTACCCTCACGCACAAGTACAGGCATCTCATAAATATCTCTCCAGAGATTAACCTTTCTGCCGCCCTTGTATGCTCTTCCGTTAAAGAAATCATACCAGATTCCCTGCGGAATCCATGTCTTGGCACCTGCCAGTCCGGTAACTGGATCCAGCTTGTCTGTGATCGGAGATACCATCATTTCTGTACCAAAGTAATAGTTGTTCGGTACTTCATAAGTTTCTTCACGCTCCGGCTCCAGATAGTACATTGGCTGTACCAGAGGCAATCCCTCTCTGCTTGCACGACGGTTCATGGTATAAAGATACGGAACCAGCTGATGACGCAGTTTCAGGAAATTCTTCATTACAGTTTCCACAAGCTGGTTATATTTCCAAGGCTCTTTTCCATTAAATGGGTTGTCTGTGCTGTGCAGACGGTTCATCGGTGAAAAGACTCCAAGCTGTACCCATCTTGCGGTAAGTTCATCATCTCTGTAACCAAGCATATGACCGCCAATATCATGGCTCCACCATCCAAAACCAATATTGCTGGCATTTGCTGTGAAATACGGCTGGAACTTCAGGCTCTCCCAGGTAATGATGGTATCACCTGAAAAACCTACCGGGTATCTGTGGCTTCCAGGTCCTGCATATCTTGAGAAAGTCAGCGGGCGTTTTCCTTTCCACTTGCTGTCCAGATAGTGATAATGATTCAGCATCCACAGCGGATCCAGTCCCGGAACCTTGGTGACAGTCCCCTGCTGCCAGTCCAGCCACCAGAAATCCACACCCTCTTCTTCCATCGGATGATGCAATTCCTCGAAATATGTTTCAATAAACTTCGGGTCTGTCATGTCAAAGAGTACCGGTTCTTTACTCTCCGGGTCAATTCCCATCTTCTCTGCAACCCTTGGATATGCTTCCTCATAAGCACGGATTCCATCTGCCGGATGAACGTTCAATGTGATCTTATAGCCATGTTTATGCAGCCAGTCCATAAATTCCGGCGGGTTCGGGAAAAATTTCTTATTCCAGGTGTATCCTGTCCAGCCACTTCCATATACAGGATCCACATCATCAACCAGATGCCAGTCCATATCTACAACTGCGATGGAAAACGGCACTTCTTCTTTCTCAAAACGCTCTACCAATTCTTTGTATTCCGGCTCTGTATATTTATGATATCTGCTCCACCAGTTTCCAAATGTATATCGCGGAAGCAGAGGTGTTTTTCCACATAATCTGTAAAAATCCTGCAGGCATTCCACATATCTGTGGCCGTATCCAAAGAAATAGAAGTCTGTTCTGTTTCCCTGGCGCGGCTCTACCATTCCATCCTCACCCATTGCCATTGTATGGGAGTCATCCAGTACCGAAAAACCATTTCTGGACATAATACCATGATCCAAAGGAATCTCACCGTCCGCCTCGTCCAGAGTTCTGGCAGTTCCGAGTAAATCTTTCGGCGCATCACCGTAATGCCATACACGTTCACTGGCTTTACCGCCTGCTACACGGATCATCAGGCCGCTTGGAGAAAATTTCTGTCTGTCATAGTGAATTTCCAGATCTTTGGTGTAAATATGTAGTTCCTCTCCGCCATCACTTACCTTAAATTCCGGCACTGGAAAATCACGGTTGCACACCATCTGTGTTGCCCGATCCTCGAACTGTCCGTCTTCACTGTATTCAAAGCGGATCAGAGCCGTTGTCAGCATCGTGATCCTGTAATGTTCACCTGCGATCACTGCCTCCTTTTTGCATACAGGATTGCCTTCCAGTACAAATTTTTTTAAGTCCATAAAAGTTGTCCTCCTTTACATTCCTGGCAGTCTGGTACTGCCTGCTTTTGAGATTATTTTAACCTTTTACAGACTTGTTGACAATAAAAAAATAAACACCCTGACTCTTAGGAAACAACAGTCAAATGGATATTCGCAATCCGCTTCGCTACTTGCTTGATTTGGTTGAAATACTATTATTTGAACACTCATACAGAAATTGAAAAGATAAATCTTATGGAAAATGCTTTAAAGATCTCTTGAATACACTGTATTCAAATTAAGATTTGCTTTAGAAGATGTAAAAAAGATGTTAGAAAGTTTTTTTAAGGCATATAACAAAATAACCAAGAACCCGCAACCCCGCATAAACACTGAGGTTATAAAACAAGAAAAACACCGTCCCCGCGGCAATCGCATTGTCCGCAAAAACAGTGTTCTTAGTGCGCCTTCAGGGGTTCGAACCCTGGACACCCTGATTAAGAGTCAGGTGCTCTACCAACTGAGCTAAAGGCGCATACTCTTTTGTTTCCTGTGTTGATGTTTGATTAACTCCTCAACGCAAGTGATATTATATATAATGTGGGATAAAAAGTCAATACATATTTTAAAAAAATTTTAGAAAAAATTCTATTTCTTTTATTTTTCCTTTTTTTCGTCCTTTTTAGACAGTTTATTCAGCATTTTGTTGACTTCTTCCGCTGACTTTCGCACCTGGCTGAAGGCATTATCAAAATTTTTGTGTTCGTAGCTGAATTGTACCATCCTATTATGGAAAGAACTGTTTCGTTTCACGGGCAGACTCCTGCGGGGCTCTTCGTGCCCCGGGGTTTTTCTTACCCTATATTATGCAATACCTATGCAAAAATTTCCTTTTATCCTCTTGAAATGACCATTTTACAAATTGGATTACCCATAGAAGAAAATTTCTCTTCATACTCTGTCATTACATTTCCCTTTACCATCTCTTCATCATGATGCAGGTCAAAAGTAAATGCTTCCAGGTTCCATCCTGCTTCCTGTACTTCTTCTAATGAAAACTCAAACAGTCCCTTATTATCTGTCTTAAATTCCACTTTTCCATCCGGTACGAGAATCTGGTCGTAACGTGCCAGGAATTCTCTGGATGTCAGACGGCGCTTTGCATGACGGGCTTTTGGCCATGGATCGGAGAAGTTTAAATAAATCTTATCCACTTCACCCTTTTCAAAGATTTCCGGGAGAAGTCTGGCATCCACTCTCATGAAGAATAAATTAGAATAAGTTTCTCCATTCTGTTCCAGCTCTTCTCTCTTCTGCAGCGCACGCAGAAGAACACTGTCGTACATCTCTATTCCGACATAATTAATTTCCGGATGAAGACGCGCCAGATCCATCAGGAAACGACCTTTTCCCATCCCTACTTCTATATGAAGCGGCTGCTTTTTCGCAAATACCTCCGCCCAGTGTCCTTTTTTTGTCTGTGGTTCCTGCACCACATAAGGGCTCTCCAGAATTGCATCCTGCGCCCCCGGAATATTTCTTAATCTCATAAAATTCTCCTGTTCTTTTTTCTATAATATCAAAGGTCAAGCGGATAAAATCATCCGCTTCGCTACTTGCTCATGTCTGAAAATTATGACAGCACAATTTCCTTACCGTCAATAAATCTTCCTATTATATTTCTGTCATCCCCGCCATAGCAGAATCTCTCCGCTCTCTCTTCAGGACTCAGCGTAAAACCTGCATCTTCCAGTCCGTCCAGCACCAGTGCATTAAATCTGTAGCCTTTCTCCAGAGAACCCACACGGTCAAACACACTTCCGCCGGCCTTCGTTGCCATATGAAATGCCTGCGCAAAGGTCACTCTTCCATTCCCTTCCGGTTCATAGAACTCTTTCAGCTTGGAAAGCTGTACTGCCCTCGCAATCTGTCGATAAACAGCTGCATGCTGTCCGCCGCCGATATCACACCCCATAGCAATTGGAATCCCTTTCTCACTTAAAGCTTTCGCAGGCATGATCCCTGCTGTAATATTAGTAGTCGCATCCGGACAATGTACCGTCACGCTTCCGGCTTTACGAATAATATCCAAATCTGCCTGAGACGGGAAAATATAATGAGCAAAAATAGACGGTCCATGTTCCAGCAGTCCGTTTCTTTCATAAATCTCTGCATCCGAACTATAATCCGGAAAAAGCTCCAGCGTCCATTTTACCTCTGCCAGAGATTCTACCAGATGTGTCTGCAGTCCGCAATGATATTTTGCAGCCAGTTCTCCCAGGCCTTTCATCAAAGGTTCAGAACAGGTCGGTGCAAAACGCGGTGTCAGGATCGGCTGCACCGTTCCTTTTCCCTGATGCTCTGCAAGAAAACGCTCTGTCTGCTTCAGAGACTCTTCTGTAGTCTCACACAGATACTCAGGAGAATTCATATCCATATTTACCTTTCCCACATAAGCATACATTCCCTTGTCTGACAATGCCTGGAACAGATAATCTGATGCATCATAGTGAATAGTTGTAAAAAGACTGGCATGGAAGGTTCCCTGTCTGAGCAGTTCCGTTACCACCTGGTCATACACATTCTTCGCATAATCTATAGATGCGAAACGTGCTTCCTGCGGAAATGTATAATCATTAAGCCAGTCAAAGAGCAGCTTGTCCATGCCGACTCCGCGCTGTACGAACTGAGACGCATGTATATGCAGATCAGAAAACGCCGGTATGATCAAACCTCTTCCATAATCTTTCAATTCCATTCCACGAAACTTTTCAGGAAGTGTCTCATAGATTCCTTCCACGAACCCATCCTGCACTACTAGATAACTGTCTTCAAATACTTTCAGTTTCTCTACTGTTTCTGAATACAAAATATCTCCATGACATACAAAATCCGCCATCACAATCCTCCTGTTTTATAGAAAAATTTCCTATTATATAACTGTTTATTGCTCTTCCCAATGAAAGCAAGTCACTTACTCATAACCAAATATCTGCTTCACAGTTTTATTAAATGTTACTGTTCGCTTCGTGCACAGCAACACGCTTCGCGGTATGTCTCGGGTTTTCTGTTGCCATGCATCCGTAAGGAGCTGCCAGTGGCAGGTCCTGTAGGTGACCTTCGCTCACAAAAAACACCTCGCGGGATATTGCCAGTGAACAGTAACGGTTAAATCATTATACCACACCATCCCCTCAATAACATCTGTTTTCTCCTCTGCCGATACTTCCTGTCTGATTCGTTTAAAAAATAACAAATTTTTTCTCTCTCAAAAAAATTTAGATGGTTTTTTTTAACAAAAGGGTGTATTATATCTAACAGATATTACTATTTTGCACATAGTAAATCTGTATTTTTTGTAAATTTTTGACAACTAAGGAGGTTGAAGATGGAGCAGATACTTAACAAATTATCTGAAATCGAGCTTACAGCCCAACGCATCATGGAAGACTGCGACCGACAAAAGCAAGTGCTTTCTGAAGAAGCGGAAAAAAAATGTAAAGACTACGACGATCAACTGGAATCCCAGACATCAGAACAGATCCACAAGATCCGTCAGCAGCTTGAAGAAGAAAAGGACTCCCGTTTAGCACAGTTACGTGCAGATACAGATGCTACTTTTTCTTCGCTGGATGCTTATTATGAGCAGCAGCACACACAACTTTCCAAAGAATTGTTCGAGAAAATACTATCTATGTAAAGATATCACTCAAACCAAAAACATCAGGAAAGGAAGTGAACAGTAATGGGAGGTGTACTCTCCTACAGCGGACTTTCCACGAAAATCCGCGCGATGCAGAGCAGGCTTACTACTATAGATCAGTTTGAAGAAATTCTTCAGCTGACCGATGTCACACAGGTAGCTGCCTATCTGAAGAGAATGCCGGAATACTCTTCCAAGTGGGATGCACTGGATGAAAATACTCTTCACCGAGGTCAGATTGAGAAACTTCTGAAAAAATCTATATTTCAGAATTTCTCCAGAATTTACCACTTTGCAAACCCGGAACAACGTAAATTTCTGGATCTGTATTCCAAGCGATATGAAATCCGTGTACTGAAAGAAGTCATGACAAATATTTTTGATCACCGTGACACGGACCCTGTAGATGTCTCTCCGTACCGTGATTTTTTCCGCCTGCATTCTAACATTGATGTAGACCGGATCACTACCTGTTCCTCTATGGAGGAACTGATCTCCTGCCTCAAGGGAAATGAATTTTATATCCCTCTTTCTAAGATACAGGAGCATGATACAGCACTTCTTTTTGACTATGGTATGGCACTGGATCTGTATTACTTTACCCAGATCTGGAACATTCGGAAGAAGCTGTTCAGAGGTAAAGATCTGGAAGAAATCACACGTACTTACGGTGAAAAATTTGATATGCTGAACCTGCAGTTTATCCAGCGTTCCAAACGATATTACAATATGAACCCGGCAAGTATTTATGCCTTGCTGATCCCTATGAATTACAAATTAAAGAAAGAAGAGATCACCGCTCTGGTAGAAGCTCCGACATACGAAGATGCCAGAAGAATTTTCCAGAAAACATGGTACGGTAATAAGTATGAGCAGCTTACTGTTGCAAATCTGGAAGAATTTTACAACCATATCCACCGCACAATTCTTGAAAAAGAAGCACACAGAAATCCATATTCTGTAGCAGTGATCTATTCCTATTTATATAATAAGGAACACGAAGTAAACCGTCTGACAATCGCAATCGAATGCGTCCGTTACAATGTGCCACATGATGAAGCTATGCGTTATATATGCAATAACTAGGAGGTGAATTTATGATTGAGAAAATGAAGTTTCTGAGCATTACCGGACCTAAAGCCGATATTGACAGAGTGGTAAACACCTACCTTTCCAAATATGAAATTCATCTGGAAAATGCCCTTTCCGAGCTGACCGCTGTAGAGAGTCTGTCTCCATTTATGGAAATCAATCCATACAAAGAGGCACTCACTACTGCCAACAGCTTTTATGAGGAACTGGCAGATCCGAAGAAGGTTTCTGTCAAACCAATGGAAACAGAACAGGCGTTAAATACCATCCGCAAGATTCAGTCCGACTATCAGGAACTAAGCAATACAGGCGCTGATCTGGAAAACCAGCTTGCAGCACTGGATGAGTCTCTGCGAGTGATCCGTCCGTTCAGAAATATCAATTACAATATTTCCTCAATTCTGAAATTCCAGTTCATACACTTCCGTTTTGGAAGAATTGAAAAGGAATACTACCAGAAATTTGAGAAGTATATTTACGAAAATCTGGACACGATCTTTATTAAATGTGATGAAGATGACCAGTACATCTGGGGACTGTATTTTGTTCCTGAGCACGAAGCCCAAAAGGTAAAAGCGGTCTATTCTTCTATGCATTTTGAGCGTATTTATATGCCGGATACTTATGAGGGAACAGCCAAAGAAGCCTTCGAACAGCTCACTCAGAAACGCAACAGAGTAGCTGCCGACCTGGCATCTGCTAATCAGAAAAAAGCTGATTTCCTTCTCAGAAATCAGAACGATATTGTTGCCTCTCACAACGCCATTGCACAGCTCTCCGGTAACTTCGATGTGCGCAGACTTGCAGCATGTACACATGGACATGGAGACAAAGATGTTTTCTATATCTTATGTGGATGGATGACAGAGAAAGATGCACATTCCTTCCAGGAAGATATCAAAGACGACAGCCACATCTTCTGTATCATTGACGGAGAAGAAGATGAACACCTGAAACCAGGTGTACACCAGCAGCCACCGACAAAACTGAAGAATCCGAAACTGTTCAAACCATTTGAAATGTACATTAAAATGTATGGTCTTCCAGCCTACAATGAGATGGATCCGACATGGTTTGTAGCACTGACTTATTCCTTTATTTTCGGTGCAATGTTCGGCGATGTAGGACAGGGATTACTGCTTTTTATCGGCGGTTTCCTTCTTTACAAATTTAAACATATCACACTGGCAGGCATCATAAGCTGCGCAGGTGTTTTCTCCACATTCTTCGGATTTATGTTCGGAAGTATTTTCGGATTTGAAGATGTGATACCTGCATTGTGGCTTCGTCCGATGAATAATATGATGTCCGTTCCGTTTATCGGAAAACTGAACACCGTATTTATCATTGCCATTGGTTTTGGTATGGGAATCATCCTTTTATGTATGGTATTTAACATTCTGAATGCGTGGAAATCCGGAGATATTGAACATATCTGGTTCGATACAAACTCTGTTGCAGGTCTGGTATTTTACGGATCAGCAGTCATTTCCATTGCGCTGATTCTGACAGGACACACACTTCCGGGAGGAATCGTATTGTTTATCATGTTCGGCGTACCGCTGATCCTGATCTTCCTGAAAGAGCCGCTTACTGCCCTCATTGAGAAGAAATCAGAAGTTATGCCGAAAGAAAAAGGAATGTTCATTGTACAGGGACTTTTCGAAATGTTCGAAGTCCTGTTAAGCTATTTTTCCAATACTCTTTCCTTTGTCCGTATCGGAGCATTTGCAGTCAGTCATGCAGCTATGATGGAAGTTGTTCTTATGCTTGCAGGTGCAGAAAGCGGAAATCTGAACTGGGTAGTGGTAGTCCTCGGAAACCTTTTTGTATGCGGTATGGAAGGTTTGATCGTCGGTATCCAGGTACTTCGTCTGGAATATTATGAAATGTTCAGCCGCTTCTACAAGGGTACAGGACGTAAATTTGAACCATTCCGCTCTGTTAAATAAGCAAAAAAGACAGATATAAAGAAATGTAGGGATCAGATATTTTTATCTGAATAAACCAGATTTATAAATAGAAAATTATGAACTAAGAGGAGATTTAATTATGACAACAATAGCACAGATTATTTTAGCAATTGCACTGGTACTCAGCATTATTCTTCCATTTGGCTACTATCTCATCGGTGAAAAAAACCGCGGTCGCTACAAAACAGCCATCGGAGTAAACGCATTTTTCTTCTTTGGCACAATGCTTATCGCTATCGCAGTAATGTTTACAGGTGCTTCTTCTGTACAGGCTGCAGTCGGATCTGAAGCAGGTCTAGCAACAGGTATGGGTTACATCGCAGCAGCCCTTGTAACAGGACTCTCCTGTATCGGTGGTGGTATTGCCGTTGCCAGTGCGGCAAGCGCAGCATTAGGTGCAATCAGTGAAGACCAGAGTATCCTTGGTAAATCTCTGATCTTCGTAGGTCTTGCAGAAGGTGTTGCCCTTTATGGACTGATCATCTCCTTCATGATCCTGGGACAGTTATAAGATGCAAATGTTTTTGATCAGCGACAATACCGATACCTATACAGGAATGAGACTGGCAGGTGTAGAGGGTGTGATCGTACACACACATGATGAATTGAAGGATGCTTTACAGAAAGCAATTTCCAATAAAGAAATCGGAATCATACTCCTGACCGAGAAATTCGGCCGGGAGTTTCCCGAAATTATAGATGATGTAAAACTTCATCACAAAACCCCTCTGATCATCGAAATTCCCGACAGACACGGTACTGGCCGCAAACCGGATTTTATCACCTCATACGTAAATGAGGCTATTGGACTAAAATTATAGGCAGGTGTTAACATGACAATTGATGAAAAACTCAGCCATTTTTATGATATTACTGTAGAAGATGCCCGTGCAAAAGCCGCCACTATTCTGGAGGAACACAAACAAACTCTGGAAAAAATGACAGCAGAACGCAAGGCACTCAGTGAGGAAAACGCCCAGGCACAGATCAAAGCAGAAACCGCTAACGCCAGACGCGAAGTAAACAAGGCACTTTCCGCAGAACAGCTCACCATTAAACGTGACTGGACTAAGAAACAAAACGACTTAAAAGAGAAAATCTTCTCCGAAGTAAAAGAACTTCTGGAATCTTTTACCAAGACTCCGGAATATGAAAACTACTTAACCGCAAAGATTAAAGAGGCTCTGGATTTCGCAGAAGACGATGAGATCTCCATCTATCTTTCCCCTGAAGACAGCTCCCTTATAGAAAAGCTTCAGAAGACAACAGATGCCACCATCCAGATTGCTAAAGACTCCTTCCTTGGCGGTATTCGTGCAACTATTCCTCATAAGAATATCCTGATCGATCACTCTTTCGCAGGAAACTTCGAGGCAGCATACAAAGAATTCAAATTTGACGGAGGACCAGAACATGAGTAATACAGGTATTATCTACGGTGTCAACGGCCCCGTCATTTATCTGAAGGGCGACAGCGGATTTAAAATTTCCGAAATGGTTTATGTCGGTCCGGAACATCTGGTAGGTGAGATCATCGGTCTGAAAAAAGGCATGACCACTGTACAGGTTTTCGAGGAAACTACAGGACTGAAACCAGGAGATACAGTTACAGGTACCGGAGATGCCATCTCCGTACTTCTGGGACCTGGAATCATCCACAACATCTTTGACGGTATCCAGCGCCCTCTGGAAGAAATTGCAAAAGCCTCCGGCAAATATATTTCCCGAGGTGTCAGTGTCGATTCCCTTGATACAGAAAAAAAATGGAACACACACATCACTGTAAAAGAGGGTGACGTAGTCGGTCCCGGCTCCATCATTGCAGAAACTCAGGAAACAGACTCCATCCTTCACAAATCCATGGTATCTCCGAACCTCACAGAAGCTACAGTTATCCATGCAGCTCCTGACGGAGAATACACTATTCTGGAACCGATCGTAACCATCCAGTTCGCAGACGGATCCACCAAAGATCTGGCACTTGCGCAGAAATGGCCGATCCGTATCCCGAGACCAACCCACAAACGTTTCCCTGCAAGCGTTCCGCTTGTCACAGGTCAGCGTATCCTTGACACCCTTTTCCCAATCGCAAAGGGCGGTACAGCCGCTGTTCCGGGAGGTTTCGGTACAGGTAAAACAATGACGCAGCATCAGATCGCAAAGTGGTCTGACGCAGACATCATCATCTACATTGGCTGCGGAGAGCGTGGAAACGAGATGACTCAGGTTCTGGAAGACTTCAGCAAGCTGATCGACCCGAAATCCGGAAACCTGATGATGGACAGAACCACACTGATCGCCAATACTTCCAACATGCCTGTTGCTGCGCGTGAAGCTTCTATTTATACAGGTGTTACCCTTGCGGAATACTACCGTGACATGGGCTATGACGTAGCTATCATGGCAGACTCCACTTCCCGTTGGGCAGAGGCTCTTCGAGAACTGTCCGGCCGTCTGGAGGAAATGCCTGCAGAGGAAGGTTTCCCTGCATATCTGGCATCCAAGCTGTCCGCATTCTATGAACGAGCAGGAATGATGCAGAACTTAAACGGAACCGAAGGCTCTGTCTCCATTATCGGAGCCGTTTCCCCTCAGGGTGGTGACTTCTCAGAGCCTGTTACACAGAACACCAAGCGTTTTGTCCGCTGTTTCTGGGGACTGGACAAATCCCTTGCCTATGCCCGTCATTTCCCTGCTATCCACTGGCTCACCAGTTACAGTGAATATCTGGAAGACCTGACCCCATGGTACAGAGAACATGTTTCCCCAAAATTCGTAGCAGACAGAAATCAGCTTATGGCAATCCTGAACCAGGAGAGCTCCCTTATGGAAATTGTTAAGCTGATCGGTAGCGACGTTCTTCCGGATGACCAGAAACTGACACTGGAAATTGCCAGAGTCATCCGTCTGGGATTCCTCCAGCAGAATGCTTTCCACGCAGAAGATACCTGTGTACCTATGGAAAAACAGTTTAAAATGATGGAAACAATCCTCTACCTCTACGAAAAATGCCGCGCACTCATTAACCGCGGAATGCCTGTTTCCGTACTGAAAGAGGGCAATAATATTTTTGAAAAAATTATTTCTATTAAATATGATGTAGCAAATAACCAGCTTGATAAATTCGACCAGTACATGCAGGACATTGATACTTTCTATGACAATGTAATGGAGAAAAACGGCTGAGGCTAAAGAGAGGAGAAGTTTATTATGGCAATCGAATATTTAGGCTTAAGCGAAATAAACGGACCTCTGGTGGTCCTGGAAGGCGTCAAAAACGCCTCCTATGAAGAAATCGTAGAATTTCACATGGATGACGGGACTCGCAAGATTGGCCGTATTATTGAAATTTATGAGGATAAAGCTGTCATCCAGGTTTTTGAAGGAACTGACAGCATGTCCTTAAGCAATACCCATACAAGACTGACCGGACACCCAATGGAAATCGGGCTTTCTACTGAGATCCTTGGACGTACTTTTAACGGTATCGGCCAGCCGATCGACGGTCTGGGAGATATCACCCCGGAAGTCAGATTAAACATCAACGGTCTGCCGCTGAACCCGGTGGCACGTGAATACCCACGAAACTATATTAACACCGGTATTTCCGCAATCGACGGACTGACCACCCTGATCCGTGGCCAGAAACTGCCTATCTTTTCCGGAAATGGTCTTCCTCATGACAAGCTGGCTGCACAGATCGTACAGCAGGCATCTCTGGGAGAGGGATCCGATGAGAAATTTGCCATTGTTTTTGCAGCAATGGGTGTTAAATACGATGTAGCAGAATTCTTCCGTCGTACTTTCGAGGAGAGTGGTGCTGCAGACCACGTAGTAATGTTCCTGAACCTTGCCAATGACCCGGTTGTTGAGCGTCTTCTTACACCTAAGATCGCCCTCACTGCCGCAGAATACCTTGCCTTTGAAAAAGGAATGCACATCCTGGTCATCCTGACTGATATCACTTCTTTCTGCGAGGCCATGCGAGAGGTTTCCTCCTCCAAGGGTGAAATCCCATCCCGTAAAGGCTATCCGGGTTATCTGTACAGTGAGCTTGCAACCCTGTACGAACGTGCGGGTATTGTAAAAGGCAAACCGGGTTCCGTAACCCAGATTCCAATCCTGACTATGCCAAACGATGACATCACTCATCCAATCCCTGACCTTACCGGTTACATCACCGAAGGCCAGATCGTACTGGACAGACAGCTTCACGGACAGGCAATCTACCCGCCGATCAATGTACTTCCGTCCCTTTCCCGTCTGATGAAAGACGGTATCGGTGAGGGTTACACCAGAGCCGACCATCAGGACGTAGCCAACCAGCTTTTCTCCTGCTATGCAAAGGTTGGAGATGCCAGAGCCCTGGCTTCTGTTATTGGTGAGGATGAGCTTTCTCCGCTGGATAAACGCTATCTGGTATTTGGTAAAGCTTTTGAAAATGAGTTTGTAGGTCAGTCCGAGTCTGAGAACCGAAGCATCACCGAAACCCTTGATAAAGGCTGGGAGCTTCTGGGACTTCTTCCGAAGGAAGAACTTGACCGAATCGATACGAAGATCCTCGACAAATACTATCACGAAACAGTACGCTAAAAGAAGCGAGGTGATTGAATGGATCCGAATACCTTTCCCACCAAGGGAAACCTGATACTTGCAAAAAACTCACTGAAACTTTCCCGTCAGGGCTATGAGCTGATGGACAAAAAGCGTAACATCCTGATCCGAGAGATGATGGATCTGATCGATCAGGCAAAAGATATCCAGACACAGATCGACGTGACTTTCCGTGCCGCCTACGCAGCACTGCAAAAAGCCAACATGGAAATCGGTATTGCCTTTGTTCAGCAGATTGCGTGTACAGTTCCTATCGAGAATTCAATACGCATCAAAACCCGAAGCGTTATGGGTACAGAGATTCCTCTTGTGGAATATGATAAAACAAGCAATACACCAACCTATGCCTATTACAGCACAAAGATGTCCCTGGATGAAGCCAAGGCCGCATTTGAAAAGGTAAAAGAACTGTCTATCCGCCTGTCCATGGTGGAAAACGCAGCTATCCGCCTTGCAGCTAACATCAAGAAAACTCAGAAACGTGCCAATGCTTTAAAGAATATCACCATTCCGAAGTATGAAGCACTGACCAAGGATATCCAGAATGCTCTGGAAGAGAAAGAACGAGAAGAGTTTACCCGATTAAAAGTTATTAAACGAATGAAGCAATCACAATAAATGTGATGTGGAATGTGGAAAACCGCTGTGGAAAGTTATCCCCAACGGTTTTCTTTTTGTGTATCTCACGTCCACATCTGTCTTTCCTATGTGGAAATTTCTGTTTTTCCATACTTAGATTCTTTTTTCATACTCTGTTGTATATTTCAGCATAATATCTTTTTGAATATTCTGATTATTTATCTATATGTAATTATATTTTGTCTTTTGCAGACAATATTATTTGTTTTTTAGAATATAAAAAAGTCAATAGATTTTGTTATTTTTTTGTCCATAAATGTCGATTTATCAATTTACACAAAACATTTGTTTCTTTTTCTCTTATGTAAATCAAGTATTCCACACACATAAAATGTGGATAATGTGGATAACTTTGTGTATAACTTTAATTTACGGGCTTTTTCACAGGTCAACCATGTGGATAGAATGTGTACGACTTTATCCACTTTTCCCATATATTGACATTCTTTGTGCAATTTGTCGAATCAACTATTTTCGTGTCTTTTTCTGTTGTAATGCACATTGATTACGGAGCACTTCAGCAACGCAAGAACAAATTCTGCCTGTAGGCTTCTCCGCCTGTGGCGGGTCGCTCCAGTGGCATAATAAAAAGCACCCTGCCAGCCACTGTTCAGCATATAAACAGTGGTTAGCAGAGCGCTCATCATTTTTTATAATATTTTCAATTTAACTTATATGTTTTACTATTAATTCCACAACTTCCTGCATTATTCCATAAATGTTCCGATTGCTGCCGGCTGTTCGTAATCATAATTGGAAATCTTAATTCCTGTTGCAGCACCGCTGGCATGAATAATCTTTCCATCACCAATATAAAGAGCTACATGATCAACATAACCGTTTCCGTAAAATACCAGATCCCCCGGTTCAAGCTGACTGATATCCTTTTTTGTAGATGCATCGCACTGAGCTGCTGCTACACGTGGAAGACTATAACCAAAATTGGCAAATACGGACATTACAAATCCTGAGCAGTCTGCACCGTTTGTCAGACTTGTACCGCCATACACATAAGGATTTCCCTCAAACTGCAGTGCAAAATCTACCACTGCCTGTCTCTTTGCAACGCGCTGTGCCTCTGCCTCTTCAGCTGCTTTCTTTTTGACATCTTCAATTGTCTTCTGGATGCTCTCCAACGCTGCTGCTTTTTCCTGTTCAGCTTTCTCAGATGCTTTCTCTGCTTTCTCTACTCTGCGCTCTTCGCGAATCTGAGCAGCTTCCTCTTCTTTCTCTACAAACTCCTGAGTCTGTTCCTCAGTCTGTTTCGCCAATACACTGGCAAGTGCACTTACACTTCCTGTTGCATCTGTATCTTCTGAACTGTCAGTAAATGTTTCGCCATCAGTAAACTGTGCTGCACTTACTCCCTGTGTGAAAACCATAGAAGAAACAGCTGCTGCCATTAAAATTGCCTTTATTTTATTGCTCATTCATTCAACTCCTTATAACATACACATTATCCGTTCCGCCATCTGTTGAATACCCACATCAATACTCAGTCAGTTTCACATCACGCTCTGCCTGATCCAGATCAGGCGAGGATACCCAAAATCTCAGCAACAGATAATAGCAATCTATACTTTGCGGTTCACAATTATTACACATTTGTTACATATCGTTACGTATTTGTGTATGTTATCACAGGATTTTTCTTTTGTCAAATAAAATATCCGGCTCTAATTATGAAAAGCGCTAATTAGATAATTATGCGCAGAAGTCACTGCATTTGCGCCGTCAGATACTGCTGTCACTACCTGCCGAAGCATCTTAGTGCGGATATCTCCCGCTGCAAAAACACCCGGTGTTCCGGTAATCCCTTCTTCTCCCGCAATAATATATCCGGCTTCATCAAGCTTTACGAGATTCCTGAATTTGTCTGTATTCGGAATAATTCCTACGGCAATAAATACCCCATCTGTTTCAATTTCTGATTCCGTATTATCCTGCATATTTCGAATCTTCAGTCCTGTCACACATTCCTCTCCCTGAATCTCCACTGCCACACTGTTCCATATAATTTCCACATTTTCGCAGGCAATCAGACTCTCCTGCAGAACCTGATCCGCCCGCAATTCATCACGTCTGTGTACCAGATAAACCTTTTTACAGATTCTGGATAAAAAAATCGCATCCTCTACAGCCATATTTCCACCGCCTACAACTACCACAGTTTTTTCCTTAAAAAAAGCGCCATCACAGGTAGCGCAATAAGAAACACCCATACCGGACAACTCTTCCTCTCCCGCAATGCCCAGTTTTCGATGGCTGGCACCGCATGCAAGAATTACAGTTTTTGTTCTGTACTCATGTTTTTTTGTACGGATAATCTTCTCCTCTCCTGCATCCTCCACTGACAGGACATTCTCTCTCACCGGTTCGATTCCCAGTCTGGCCGCGTGGTTACTCATTGTCTCACCCAGATCCATTCCGCTGATTCCCGGAAGTCCCGGATAATTGTCCACTTCATATGTGTTCAGGATCTGTCCGCCCTGGGCAAACTGCTTATCCAGCCATAAAATGTTCATTTTCGCTCTGGCCGCATAGATAGCTGCGGTAATTCCTGCAGGTCCCGCTCCCAGGATCGCTATATCATAAACCTCTGACATGATTGTACCTTCCTTTCTTTTCTCCGCCTGAATATATTTCTGTATATTTTCATTAACAACTATGATAGCATACTCCACCCTCTTTTCCAATAAGATAGTAAAAAGCACCTCCCGAGGTGAATATGCGTAGTCATATGAGCATTCCAAAAAGAATCCTGGCCCTCTGTCTGGTCTTTGCAACCGGTATCGGAATGGGTTACCTGTCCGATCACTTCATCTCAGAAAATTCCCGTTTCGAAACATTTACTCAAAAATTATTCCAGTCTGAGGTAAGCAGCAACACTCTGACTCTGCATTACACTCTTGCAGATCCGGATAAAAAAGGTATTCAAAAACCCGAAGTCACTCTTGGCACCGCGCTCTCTGACCCGGATAAAACGACCAGCCTCTGCCAGGAATATGAAAATGAACTGAAGTCTTTTGCATACTCCAAACTTTCCAGGGAAAATCAGCTTACATGCGATATGCTTCTGCTGTATTTTCACACCCGCGCCTCTCTTGGAAAAAACAGCATTCTGGATGAACCGCTGGGTCCAAGCCTTGGTGTCCAGGCGCAGCTCCCGGTTCTTCTCGCAGAATACGTTTTTAATACAAAGGAAGATATTTCTGATTATCTGAAGCTTCTCAATACTGTCAGATCATATTTTCAAAGCATTCTGGAACTGGAAAAGCAGAAATCAGCAGCCGGTCTGTTCATGAGTGACAAAACCCTCGATCGTATCCTGAAACAATGCCAATCCTTTATCGCAGATCCCGACTCTAACTACATGGATGATATTTTTGCCCAGAAATTAAAAACTTTTTCCAATCCTATACTGTCCGCAAAAGATCAGCAGAAACTCTGTACATATCATCACAAATTAATCTGTCAGGAGGTGATCCCTGCCTATCAGGAACTGATCACAGGCCTGGAAACATTACGCGGTACCGGCAAAAACAGCCGGGGACTGGCATTTTTCAACGGAGGACGCGAATATTATCTCTATCTTCTCCGAAGTCAGACCGGAACCTATGTCCCGGTAAAGAGAATCGAACAACGCCTCTCTGCCCAGCTCCTGTCTGACTACCGGCAGATTCGTTCCCTGTTGCAGAAAGATCCCACTCTGATTTCCAACTTGTCCGGATATTCCAATGGGCTTACCCTGTCCCCGGATGAAATGCTTAAGACCCTGCCGAAGCTTATGGCAAAGGATTTCCCCCAATTAAATGATGTCACTTACGAAATCCGTTCTGTCCATCCATCTATGAAAAGCTTTCTGAGTCCGGCATTTTATCTCACTCCACCAATCGATACACAGATTCCAAATGTAATTTACATCAATGATTCCGGACGTACCAACAGTCTGGAACTCTTTGGTACGCTTGCCCATGAAGGCTTTCCCGGTCATTTGTATCAGACGGTTTCATTTGCAAGAAGCAATCCTTCTGATATCCGGTATCTTGTCACTTCTTCCGGGTATGTAGAAGGCTGGGCTACTTATGTGGAATCTTACGCTTACGAGTATGCCGCTTCCCTTATGAAAGATTCCACTGCAGCCACAAATGCAGTTCGCTTAATCTGGCTGAACCGCAGCATGAACCTGTGCATCTACTCCCTGATCGACATTGGCATTCACTATCGCGGCTGGGAAGAAGCACGCACTGCAGCCTTTCTCAAGGCATTCGGCATTACCAATGCATCCACTGTAAGTGAAATATATCAATACATCGTAGAAACTCCCGGAAATTATCTGAAATACTACTGGGGATATCTCAATTTCCTTGATCTGAAAACTGCCAGCCAGAAAAAGCTTGGAGATGATTTTGATCTGAAAGAATTCCACCGCAAAATTCTGGAAATCGGACCTGTACAGTTTCCAGTTCTGGAAAAATATATAAAATAAAATTTCTGCAGTTTGATCAAACAGAAACTTAAAAAGCAGGAGATATATCCCTGTTCAGCATATATCTCCTGCTATGTTACCTCTATTTTACTGATAAGACCTGAAAAATGTCTGCAGCTTCGTCAATGCTGCTGTCAAAGCCTCTGTCTCCTCCACATTCAGTCCCTTCAGCACAGCCAGCACCATTTTTTCATGAAAATCCCGGTGATGATGATAGGCTTTCTCTCCCAGCTCTGTCAAAGAAATTAGCACCACTCGTCTGTCCTCCTGACTTCGCATTCGCTGGATATACCCCTTCTTCACAAGATTATTCACTGCAATAGTCAATGTACCCACCGTCACGTTTAGCGCTCTGGCCACTGTTGACATATTCTTCTGCTCCCGGATACCTACAGCATCAATAATGTGCATATCATTGACTGAAATATTCTTATATTCTCCCGTAATCAATGCTCTTTCTTCCAGGTCCAGAATCTCATTAAATAAATTCACCAGCACATCATTAATCGCCTCATAATGGTTCATCCGGTTACCTCCCTCTTTTCCTTCCCTTATCTTAAATTAACCGTTGTTTTTCCGTAAATTTACAACCGCTATACTCATCAGCATTTTCTTTTTCTTTTCTATTATACACTAAAATACTTTGCCCCACAAAGCATTTTTAAGAGGTTTTAAAAGATTTTCTTTCTTAATTCTTTCTTTAAACTCCAAAATTTGATATAATGAGCAGATAGGTACACCTATATAATATCAAAGGACATACAATATGAAAAAAAATAATATACCTCTTAATTTCCGGGAGAAAATTAATTCCCGCATCAGTCTTTTATGTTCTGCAGTGATTCTGGCCCTGCTTGTCCTGGTAATCTGTCAGATTGATTATACCCTGATCAGCAAACCGGAAAAAGATGCTGCCAAAGCAGCTGTACTTAAAGAACAGCAGATAAAAGAAGCAGCCGAAACGCCAGAGATTTCCACTGCAAGCGTGATCGCTGTCGGAGATAATCTATATCACAGTAAGCTATATGAATCCGGTGAATATGATTCCGGTGTATGGAATTACGATCACATTTACACCCATATTCTTGATCAGGTTCAGGCTGCAGATATAGCAATGATCGATCAGGAAACTGTTTTTGCTCCCAGTCATGATGCGGTCAGCACTTATCCGTCATTTGCCACACCCGAAGAAGTCGGTGATGCCATTATCAAAGCAGGCTTCAACGTAGTAGAATCAGCCACTAACCATGCTGATGACTATGGTTATGACTATCTGAAGAACACTCTGGATTTCTGGAGTACAAACTATCCGGACATTCCTGTACTTGGAATCCACTCAACCCAGGAAGATGCAGATACCGTGAAGGTAAAAGAAGTCAACGGCATTAAGATTGCTTTTCTTGATTATACATATGGCACTAATAATTCCGGCGTAGGTGATGGCTACGAATATATGCTTGATATCTTTGATAAAGATAAGATCACTACTATGATTCAGAAAGCCAAGGAAGTCAGTGACTGTATTATTTTTGTTGCACACTGGGGCACAGAAGACGAAACTATGCCAAATGAATACGAGAAACAATGGGCAGCATTTCTGATGCAGCAGGGTGTCGATGTAATTATTGGCGGACATCCGCATGTGCTTCAGCCATATGGACAACTTTCCGATGATCAGGGGCACAGCACTACCATTTTCTATTCCCTCGGAAACTTCGTTTCTACTCAGCAGGAGCTTCCAGAGCTTCTGGAAGGTATGGCAAGCTTCACCATTCAGAAAACAACTTTAAACGGAGAATCAACCATTCAGATCCTTTCTCCGGAAGTGAAACCTATGGTTATGCATTATGACTATGATTCCGGGGAATTAGGCCCATACATGCTGGATGATTATACAGAAGAACTTGCAGCTTCCCATAGCGTACGCAATGTGATCGGTGATGAATTTACCCTCGATAACCTGAAAGCTAAATTCAAAGAAATCATGTCCATGAATGTAAAACCATCCACCAATACAAATCTGCTTAATGTAAAATTCGACTGGGAAGGCAACATGATCGATAAAACTACAGGAAACGTGGTTGAAGATACCGAATCCATCCACTCCTGGGAATATCTGTCATCCTCCGCTGATAACTCTGATAGCTCCGACAGTAATGACGGTTATAACGACACTTCAGGTGACAGCAGCGATAACGGAAGTGACACCTCCTACGATGACAGCAGCTATGATAACAGTTATGATGATGGCAGTTACGACGACAGTTATGACAGCAGTTACGACGACAGCTATGACAACAGTTATTATGACGACGGCAGTTACGATGATAGCTATAACAACTAATTTGCATTTCATTGCAGAACAATGTCAGAGTAATCCTAACTATAATCAGGCAAAAAAGAAAGAATTCTTTCAAAATGAAAACATTTTTCATTTCAAGGCATAAATGGTAGAAAAAGTCAATTGACAAAATAGCCAATAAAGCAGCAATAATATGTTAGTTATTCATAATAATCAAAGTCGTCATTGACATTCTTTTGTAGATTTGTTACAATCATTTTAATAACTAAAAACATATGGATTGTTACTGTTCGGCAGGCAAAACCAGGATCTATAACTGAAGCTTTCAGTTTATAAGTTCTGGTTTTTTTTATTTAGAGAAGGAATAACATGGATAATATCATAATCGAAAAAGTGATCAACAACAATATTATCTCAGCATATGAGAGCTCCGGTACAGAAGTGATCGTAATGGGACGCGGAATCGGCTTCAAGAAGAAGCCAGGCGCGCTAGTTCCGGCTGAGCAGATCAGCAAAATCTTTCGCATGAAAAGCCAGACTCTGGCCGAACAGTTTAAAGAACTGCTGGCAAATATGCCGCTGGAACGTGTGAAGATTTCCGATGAAATCATTTCTTATGCAAAAGATAACCTGAAACTAAAACTAAATCAAAGTATTTATGTAACACTGACCGATCATATTAATTTTGCAATCGAAAGAGTGAAACAGGGAATCGAACCTCAGAATGCATTATTATGGGAGATCAAACGCTTCTATCCACAGGAATTTCAGCTTGGGATCTACGCGGTAAAGCTAATCTACGACAGACTTGGCATTCTTTTGTCAACAGACGAAGCCGGATTTATCGCTCTGCATTTCGTAAATGCGGAATACGGCACAGATATCCGGGATGCGGTAAAGTTTCCTAACCAGCTGAAAGCAATCGTAGATATTGTAGAACAGGATCTTGGAATACGACTGGATGAATCTTCCTTGCACTATGAACGTTTTGTAACCCATATCAAATTTCTGATCCAGCGGATTTATCGGAAAGAACTTCTTTCCAGTGATGATAAGGAACTGTCACAAATGATGCAGCAAAAATATCCCAAAGAGTATCAATGCAGCATGAGAGTTGCCGAATATATCAGAAACGCAACCGGAAGCGCACTTTCCGACGAAGAAATCATGTATCTGTCTGTTCACATCCGCAGAGTTACAATGTAACCCTATGATAGATAATACAGATTTGTGATCATCAGTCACTATACAGAAAATATCGATCTATAAAAGGAGGTTTTAAAATACTATGTTTGATTTTTTTAAGAAGAAAAAATCACAGGAACTGATCATTGGTTCACCGGTTAAAGGAAAAGCCGTTCCTCTCTCCAGTGTCAATGATCCAACATTCAGCGAAGAGATGCTTGGAAAAGGAGTCGCTATCATCCCATCTGATGGCAAAATCTTTGCACCTGCTGACGGAAAGATTGAGACATTGTTTGACACACTTCATGCAGTCAGTCTTGTTACCGGTGACGGTGTTGAAATTCTGATTCATGCAGGACTGGATACAGTCCAAATGCATGGTGACGGATTTACCGGTCATGTCCATTCCGGTGATACAGTGCACAAAGGAGATCTGCTTCTGGAAATTAATCTGGACAAAGTCAAAGCAGCAGGATATGACATGATCACTCCTGTCATCATCTGCAATACCGATGAATATGCCGATGTCCGGAGCCTTGCCGGCAAGGATGTAAATCCAGGCGATGATGTGATCTCAATTACAAAATAACTATCAGATTTTACATCAACAGAGATATTCTCTGTCACATAACACGTATTTTTCCCGGAACTGTCCGGGCGAAAATAAATAAAGGGGATTTAGAGACGAAAAAGATTCTATTCTAAGGAGGAAAAAGTATGAAGTATTTACAGAAATTAGGTAAAGCCCTGATGTTACCTGTAGCTTGTCTTCCAATCTGCGGTATCCTCATGGGTATTGGTTATTTACTTTGTCCTGCAAGTATGCAGGGTGGTGACATTACCGGTATCGGACCAATGATCGGTATTTTTCTGGTAAAAGCCGGTGCAGCACTGATCGACAATATGGCACTGTTATTCGTAATCGGTGTAGGTGTCGGTATGTCAGATGATAATGATGGTACAGGCGGCGTTGCAGCGCTTGCTTCCTGGCTCATGATCACAACACTGTTAAGCACAGGATTTGTTACAACATTATTCCCGTCTATTGCAGACAACGCAGATAAATCTCTGGCATTCAGCAAGATTGCTAACCCATTCATCGGTATCCTTGCCGGTGTTATCGGATCCAGCTGCTACAACAAATTCAAGAGCACTAAATTACCGGATTGGCTCTCTTTCTTCAGCGGAAAACGCTGTGTAGCCATTATCGCAGGTGTTATTTCTATTCTTGTATCTGTAGTTTTACTGTTTGTATGGCCACTCCTCTTCGGTGTTCTGATTTCTATCGGTAACGGTATTGCCGGAATGGGAGCTCTCGGAGCTGGTATCTATGCATTCCTGAACAGACTTTTAATTCCAACAGGTCTGCACCACGCATTAAACAACGTATTCTGGTTTGATACAATCGGCCTTGGTGATCTGACTCACTTCTGGGCAGGTGAAACATCTGCAGATGTAAGCTGGAGCCTTGGAATGTACATGTCAGGATTCTTCCCATGTATGATGTTCGGTATCCCTGGTGCAGCACTGGCAATGATCCAGTGTGCAAAAGATAGCAAAAAGAAAGTTGCCATTGGTCTGGTAGCATCCGCAGCACTCTGTGCATTTATCTGTGGTGTTACAGAGCCTTTCGAATTTGGTTTCATGTTCCTTGCTCCTGGTCTTTATGTCATTTATGCATTATTATATGGTATCTTTACATTTATCACTGTATCATTAGGATTCCGTGCAGGATTCTCATTCTCAGCCGGAGCAACAGACCTTCTGTTCTCCTCCTCTCTGCCTGCAGCGCAGAAAACATGGCTGATCATTCCTCTTGGAATTGCAGCATTTATCGTATTCTATGTAGTATTCAGATTTGCGATCACAAAATTTGATCTCAAGACTCCTGGAAGAGAAGACGATGATGTGGATGAAACAACTGTTAAACTTGCAAATGACAACTTTACAGAAGTTGCAAGAATCATCTTAGAAGGTGTCGGCGGAAAAGCTAACGTTACATCCATTGACAACTGCATTACAAGACTTCGTCTGGAAATCAAAGATTACACAGCTATAGATGAAAAGAAGATTAAATCTGCCGGTGTCGCAGGCGTTATCAGACCTGGTAAGAATTCTGTTCAGGTTGTAATCGGTACAAAAGTTCAGTTCGTAGCAGACGAATTTAAAAAGCTTTGTAAATAATATGACAAATAAATCCCTTTATCAGAAAAGACCGCAGTGACTGCGGTCTTTTTGGTGTTCATTCTGATTTCGATTCAATCAGATATTCTCAATTGAAACAGGAGACTTACTTGATCCGGTTAAATTCCAAGCAGACTTTCTGCATTCTGCTTTGTCACATTAATGACTTCTTCCGCTGTTATCCCTTTCAGCTCTGCGATTGCCTGTGCTACATAAGGCAGATTCAGAGAGGAATTTCTCTTTCCTCTGTTCGGTTCCGGAGACATGTACGGACAGTCAGTTTCCAGAACAAGCTGAGATAACGGTGCATACTGAACTGTCTCCTTCAGTTTCTTTGCATTCTTAAATGTGACAACACCGCCAATTCCAAGATATAACCCCATCTTCAGATACTCTGCCGCGATCTCCTTACTGTATGAAAAACAATGAATGATACCACCATACATACCACCATGCATATATTCTCTGATAATATTCAAAGTATCCTCCGCAGCATCCCTGCTGTGGATCATGAACGGAAGCTTCTCTTCTCTTGCAATATCAAGCTGAGCGCGGAACATTTTCTGCTGGATCTGATGTTCAGCTTCTTCTTTATGCCAGTAATAATCCAGTCCGATCTCACCGATCGCAAGCATCTTATCCATGCGGGAAAGCTTGCGGATCTCATCCAGAGTTTCCTGTGTCATCTTGTCCGCATCATCCGGATGAATTCCTACTGCTCCGTATATAAACGGATACTTTTCCATCAGTTTCACCGTATCCTGCAAGCCGTCTATGGATGCACAGACATTTACAATCTTCTCAATCCCACCGTTATACATGGATGCAAGAAGTGTCTCCCTGTCTGCATCAAAAGCTTCGTCATCGTAGTGCGCATGTGTATCAATAATCATTTTTTCAATCTCCTCGTATAGCCACTGTTTTATCAGATTTATTCTCTTAATATTTTTCTACAATATTCAGAAACATCAAAAATATCTGGTCTATAAATATTACATTTATTTTACTCCAAAATTATCAGTTCATCCCCCGGACGAATCACACCTCCGTGCAGAACCTTTGTAAAGACTCCCTGTTTCGGCATAATGCACTCACCCATTTTCTTAAAGATGGCACATCCGCTGTGGCATTCCTTACCAATCTGAGTCAGTTCCAGAACCACATCATTGCATTTAAATTTCGTACCGATCGGAAGTGTCGCAAAGTCGATTCCCTGAACCACCAGGTTCTCTCCAAATGCTCCATTCTCTACTTCTGCTCCTCTGGCACGGAATTCTTCAATCTTATCAAAAGAGAGCAGGCTTACCTGACGATGCCATTTTCCTGCATGTGCATCGCCTTCAATACCCCAATCCTCAACGATCTCTATTTCCGGAACACTTGTTTTCTGTATTCCTTTTCTATCACTTGTACAGACTGCAATTACTTTTCCCATAAGATTATCCCTCTTGCCTTCCTGATTTTATTTTTGGTTACTGTTCACTCCTCTCTCAGCAACACACTTTGCAGGATACCGCCAGTGAACAGTAACTATTTTCGTACTTATACTTCTGTCTATCGCCGTCAATTATCTGGCACAGTTTCCTGCTTCACCGGTCATAATCTCAATGCCATGTCCCAGTGCATCAATTATGTACTCCAGACTCTCTTTTACAGCCTTCGGACTTCCCGGCAGATTAATGATCAGAGTTTTTTTTCGGATACCTGCAGTAGCACGGCTGAGCATGGCACGTTTTGTAATAGTCATGCTGTACGCACGCATGGCCTCCGGGATTCCCGGCACGCGCCTGTCAATGATGTCTTCCGTTGCCTCCGGCATGATATCACGCGGCGAAAAACCAGTTCCTCCTGTAGTAAGGATAAGCTCTGCTTCTCCGCTGTCTGCAATCTCTGCCATTCTTTCTGACAGCATCTTTCTGTCATCCGGCAAAATATCTGCAGATACTACCTCATATCCATTCTTCTCAACAATCTCCCTGATTGCCGGACCGCTTAAATCCTCACGTTCACCGCGATATCCAGTATCGCTGGATGTAATAATCGCTACTCTCTTCATATTGCAAAACCCTCCATATATTCGGCTGTTGTTTCTGCGCAGTACTCTATACCAGAATATTTTTCCAATATATCCAGAAAACAGCCACTCTTTTCTATTTATTATACACTTTTATTTGATTTCACCCAACATATATTTTACGTTGCTGTGCACGAAGTGAACAGTAACTATTTTACTGCTATAAACTGAAATATATAACAATCGTATAAAATACTGCCGGCAATCCAGTTCATCAAAGCGTGATCCCTGCATCAGACATCTTTGCCATGCGTCAGAACCTGAAATCTCCGCTCTTACCGCCGGTTTTCTCAACCAGATGAACATTGGACATTACCATATGTTTGTCAATTGCCTTGCACATATCATAAATCGTCAGAAGCGTCACCTGAACTCCTGTCAGAGCCTCCATTTCTACCCCCGTCTTTCCTTCCGTCTTAACGGTGCAAAATGCCCGGATGATTCCGTTTGCTTCGTCCAGTTCATAGTCTACCGAACACTTTTGGATTGGAAGCGGATGACACATCGGAATCAGCTCAGAAGTCCTTTTAACCCCCATGATCCCTGCTACACGCGCAACGCCAAGAACATCTCCTTTCTTCACTGCTCCTTCTTTTACAGCAGCCATAATAGCTTCCCCCACATGGATCTCGCCTGTAGCGATCGCTGTTCTGTAAGTAACGTTCTTTCCGGAAACATCCACCATAACTGCATTTCCATTCTCATCAAAATGGTTAAAACCCTGTGACATGATCAAAATCCCCTTTACATTATTTATATTTCTTTTTCATCCTTAGACAAGAAAGAATCCTGCATGCAGGATTCTTTCTTACCAATATTTTTCACAATCTGCAACTACATCTGCAAACCTAAAATTATACTATTATTATACATTTTTCAGACAAAAACATCAAGCTATATCACACTATATGCATGCCAAAACACATTTTATCCCCTGCATTAACAGCAGGCTCAGAAATGCCAGACCATAGACGCAGAGTAACTGCAGCACTGTCAGTGTCTGCACTGCAAAAAAGCCATGAAGTGACGGAATTATCAACACCGCCGTCAGTAGGATCATTCCTGCCCCACATGCTCCCTGCATATATTTGTTGTTAAAGAACTGTCCTGTAAATAACACTCTTTTCTCTGATTTACAGCTGTATCCATGAAAGAGTCTTGAAAGACACAGAACTGCAAATGCCATAGTACCGGCAAGAGTTGCATTTCCATTTTTATACCCGATAAGAAATCCTGTCATTGTCACAGCACCGATCACCAGGCCTCCAATCCCTGTCCTGATCAGAAAATCTCTTGTCAGAATTGATTCATTTACAGGTCTTGGCTTCTCTTTCATAACCTCATTGTTATAAGGTTCCAGTCCCAGGGCAATGGCAGGAAGACTGTCTGTCAGCAGATTTATAAACAACAGATGCACCGGAGCAAAAGGCACCGGAAGATTCAATAAGGATGCCGCCATTACCACCAGAATTGCAGCCAGGTTCCCTGAAAGCAGAAACAAGATCGCACGCCTGATATTCGCATAAATATTTCTACCATTTTCTACCGCTTTTATAATAGTAGCAAAATTATCGTCTGTGAGGATCACAGAAGCAGCTTCCTTTGCAACCTCCGTCCCTGTAACTCCCATTGCCACACCAATATCGGCCTGCTTCAGGGCAGGTGCATCATTTACACCATCCCCTGTCATAGCCACAAGTCTGCCTTTCTTCTGCCATGCCTGCACAATACGCAGCTTATGTTCCGGAGTAACACGGGCATAAACACGTATTTTCTCCACAAAATTTTCCAGTTCTTCCTCGCTCATTCCATCTATTTCCTGCCCCTCGCAAACCTGAGACATATCTTCCAGGATACCAATTCGTCTGGCAATGGCTGCAGCTGTAACTTTATGATCGCCGGTTATCATGATCGGGCAAATTCCTGCACGGATACAATCCTCAACCGCCTTTGCACTTTCCGGACGGGGCGGGTCCATCATGGCGATCAGTCCCAGGAATGTCAGTTCATCTTCATCAGCCGTCGTGATTTTCTGTTCTCCTGCAAATTTTTTATATGCAATTCCCAGAACACGAAGTCCTTCCGAAGAATAGCCGTCATTTATTCTGCAGATTTCTTTTACATCTTCTGCTGTAAATGGTACTTCTTCACCATTTTTCTGAATATATTTTACACGCCCCAGCATTACATCCACTGCGCCCTTTGTAATCATGGTATAACCGTCTTTTAGCTTATGAAAAGTAGACATCAGCTTTCTGTCACTGTCAAAAGGAACCTCGCTGATCCTTACATATGCATTGCGTACTCTTTCTGCCGGTACTCCCAGCCTGTCACCCAGATTGATCAGTGCTGTTTCTGTAGGATCACCCAATTCCTGACCGTTCAAATTTGTTGAATCATTACAGAGAATGCTAAGGCGCAGCATTTCTTTATGAAAAGGATCTGCCGGATCAATCTGATCTGCTGGAAAATCTTTCCCTTCTATATAATAGTGTTCCACTGTCATCTTATTCTGTGTCAAAGTTCCGGTTTTGTCTGAACATACTATTGAAACACTGCCAAGTCCTTCAACTGCCTGAAGTTTACGTATGATCGCGCCTTCCTTCGCCATTTTACGAGTGCCAAAAGCCAGCACAATAGTTACAATAGAACTCAGTGCTTCCGGTATTGCTGCCACAGCCAGAGCTACTGCAAAGAGAAATGCATCAGCTACAGCACCGCCTTTAACAACCTGCAGCACAAACAATACAGCACACAATCCCAGAATTACCACAGAAAGTTTCTTTCCGAAATCATCCAGGCTGATCTGAAGCGGTGTTTTTTTCTCAGATGCATTCTGCAAGAGCCCTGCTATCTTTCCTACTTCTGTATTCATCCCTATTTCTGTAACAAGAAAGCTTCCTCGTCCATATGTTACGTAACTTCCGGAAAACACCATGTTTGTGCGATCACCCAAAGGTAGCTCCCCTTCCAGTGTTCTGTTATTTTTTTCCACCCCAAGACTTTCACCTGTCAGTGCACTTTCATCGACTTTTAAACCAGCACTCTCGATAACACGTCCGTCTGCCGGAATATAATCACCGGCTTCCAGCCAGACCTCATCACCTACCGTAACTTCTCTTCCGGGAATTTCCGTCACTACACCGCCACGCAATACTTTTGCAGTAGGTGCTGCCATCTGTTTCAGACTCTCCAGCGAATGCTCAGCTTTTACAGTCTGAACCGTTCCAAGTATAGCATTCATGGTGATCACGATCAGAATTACTGCCGCACTTTCTGTTTCTCCCAGAAAAAGGGAAACCACTGCAGATATGATCAGAATCAGCACCAGAAAATCTTTGTACTGTTCCAGAAAGATTCTCATGATACTTTTTCCGGCAACAGCGTCCAGCTCGTTCATTCCATATTTTCGCTGGTGCTCCTGCACCTGATCATCTGTCAGTGGTTTCTCACTGTTATTTAAGTTATAACGCATTTCAGATATACTTTGATTGTAATAAATGCAACAATTGTTATTCTTACTCATAGGCCCGCTCCTTTCACATATGCTCCGCAAAACGTCAGTAATGATTACTGTCCGCACTGCAATACCATGGATAATGCGTATCAAAACGAACAGTCATCAGTTATCCTGCTATGTTTTTGTACAAAAAAAGCGAGACCTTCATTGCACAAAAACATGCAATAAAAGTCTCGCTGTTTCATCACGATACGGATGGAATCTCGTTCCATCGAGAATGACGACATCGTGAACACTTGCGTGCCAGCTACTCCCCTTTATTTAAAATCAATTTTAGCTTTTAGAAGAGCATTTGTCAATGTATTTTTTTCGTAAGATTACGTTGTGTATTATGGTCACATTACTGTTCATTATTAACAGATTTCTGCTCCTGCCGGCATTTCTTTCTCAGGTACCATCAGGGAAAGATTTCCGTCTGCATCTTCTGCACAGAGAATCATTCCTTCGCTGAGTACTCCGGCAAGTTTGGCTGGTTTCAGGTTGGTCACTACCATGACTCTCTTACCTACCATCTCTTCTGCACTGTAGTGTGCTTTGATTCCGGAAACGATCTGACGTACCTGGCTTCCGATCTGTACCTGTGAGCAGAGAAGTTTCTTGGATTTCTTTACTTCTTCACATTTGATGATTTTTCCAACCTGGAACTGAAGTTTGCCGAAATCTTCAAATGTGATCTCTGGTTTTGCTTCAATATCGATCACATCTTCGTTCTCTTCTTTTGCAGGTTCTTCAGCTTTTGGCGGATGGAGTTCTGCTACTTTTGCCATTACTTCTTTAAGGTCGAGACGTGCAAAGAGGATTTCCGGTTTCTCAGTTACTTTGTTGCCTGACGGATAGAGACCGAATGTCTTGAGGTCTTCTAATTCTCTGTCCTGTGCATTTAACTGCGCAAGGATTCTCTCTGTTGTTTCCGGCATAAAGGATTTCAACAGAGTTGCACCGATGCAGATTCCCTCAACAAGATTGTAGAGAACTGTTGCAAGACGGTCTTTCTTTTCTTCATCTTTTGCAAGTGCCCATGGCATTGTTTCGTCGATGTATTTGTTGCAGCGCTTGAAGATTGTAAATACTTCTGTCATTGCATCTGCTACACGGAGTTTATCCATCTTTTCGTTTACTTTTGCAGGTACAGAGAGGATAAAGTTCTTGAGATCATCATCTACCGGCTCTGTTACACCCTTGTTCTCTACAACTCCGCCAAAGTATTTATTGGACATGGAGATCGTACGGTTTACAAGGTTTCCGAGAGTATTTGCAAGCTCAGAATTCAGACGTTCTACCATCAGTTCCCATGTGATGACACCGTCGTTCTCGAACGGCATTTCGTGTAGTACAAAGTAACGGACTGCATCTACACCGAAGAAGTCTACCAACTCGTCTGCGTAGATTACGTTTCCTTTGGATTTACTCATCTTGCCATCGCCCTGAAGGAGCCACGGATGTCCGAATACCTGTTTCGGAAGTGGCAGATCCAGTGACATAAGGAAAATTGGCCAGTAGATTGTATGGAAACGGATGATATCTTTACCGATCAGGTGCAGGTCTGCAGGCCAGAGTTTGTTGAACTGTTCTGTGCTCTCACCGTCGCAGTCGTAGCCGATTCCTGTGATATAGTTTGTGAGAGCATCAAGCCATACATATACAACATGTTTCGGATCGAAGTCTACCGGGATTCCCCATTTAAAGGATGTTCTGGATACGCAGAGATCCTGAAGTCCCGGAAGAAGGAAGTTGTTCATCATCTCGTTCTTACGGGATTCCGGCTGGATGAAATCCGGGTGTGTGTTGATGTAGTCGATGAGTTTGTCAGCGTATTTGCTCATTTTGAAGAAATATGCTTCTTCTTTTGCAGGTACACATGGGCGGCCGCAGTCAGGGCATTTGCCGTCTACGAGCTGGGACTCTGTGAAGAAGGATTCACATGGTGTACAGTACATTCCTTCGTAGTGTCCTTTGTAGATGTCGCCTTTTGCGTACATCTTTTTGAAGATTTTTTTGACCTGTTTTTCGTGGTCTTCGTCTGTGGTTCTGATGAATTTGTCATAGGATGTGTTCATCAGATCCCAGATTCTCTTGATCTCTCCGGATACGTTGTCTACGAATTCTTTTGGAGTAATGCCGGCTTCCTGGGCTTTTAATTCGATTTTCTGGCCATGTTCGTCGGTTCCGGTCTGGAAGAATACGTCGTATCCCTGCTGACGTTTGTAGCGGGCAATGGCATCGGCTAAGACTACTTCATAGGTATTGCCGATGTGCGGTTTGCCAGATGTGTAGGCAATGGCGGTGGTGATGTAGTATTTCTGTTTTTCCATTAGTTTTAGTCTCCTTTTTTTGAGTATGGACGCTCCGGAAAATATAATTGTTTTCTGTGCGGTTTCGGGAGTTAGGAACTCTAAGTGTCTAAAAATCAGCTAAAACCATTCGAAAAAAATCTCAAACTCGCTTCGCTCAGACAGTGAGATTTTTTTCGAATAACGCAGATTTCCAGGCACTAAGAGTTGCTACACTCCCTGCAAATGCACAGAAAACAATTATATTTTCCGAAGCTGGTGTTTAAAAATGGTAACAACTGCTCCTTGTTTATGGAAGAAAAGCATAAATTCTTCATGGTGGGAAGGAACTGGTGTTGAGGGAAACAAGAAAGAATCCTGCCCGGAGGGCTTTTTATGTTATAGAAACATTACGGAGTAATTTCCTATAACATAAAAAACGTCTCCTCAGATTATCTGAGAAGACGAGTATTACCCGTGTTACCACTTCTGTTCGTTTCCGGGCTCGCGCGGGGAAACCTTGGGAGGTACGTTGTGATACCTCTACGCTGTAACAGGCGTGCCTGTCGCTGCCTAAAGCTGTTAACTCTCAGCAGTGCCTCTCGGAAGCCATCTTCGATCTGCTCCTTGTATGTCCCTCTCAGCCTTGGAATTTATTAGCTATCATCCGTGGGGATTTCTCTGTAATACAGTCTGCAGATGTACTCTCTTCTTCAATGAGTTTGTGTTATTTCGTGACAGCGGTTCGCTCTGTGATTGCGGAACGCTATTGGTTATAGGAAATAGTTATTTCCTGTTATAGGGAAAATATAGCACATTTCGGTGGGTTTGTAAACCCACATTGAAGTTGTCTGCTTTTATATTTCTGATGTCTTATCCAGAAGTTCTTTTACTCCTTTTAGTGCTGCATCAATTTTTCGTTCTTCTAAATGATAATTTAATACATAGCGGGTTCTTGCCTCCCATAGAGAAAACATTTCACTATGATCTTCTATATATTCTGTTACCAAAAGGTCTGCGCTGTTCTCTTTTCCTATCCGTAATAACTGATCTATATCATGTGTTTTAGGATACTCAATTCCTGACATCTCTAACTGATATTTCAAATTTAGTTCTACTGCCTGCTGTAAATGATAACCGATATAGTTTAAATATGCTTCGTCACTTCCCATTTGATTACGAATCATAACAGCAACATTATAATTACTTATCGCTTTATCCAGCAATGTTTCGCTCATATACAGTAACCCCCTTCTTTGTTATTTCTTCATACATACGGGAATCTACCGTATAGTTTGTCCATATATCATATATAAATGACAGCGTTTCTTTAAAAGCAATTTTCTGATCCTGTTTCAATACAATATAAAAATCCACATCACTTCCCACATGACATGTATCCTGTACACTTGACCCAAATACAACTATTTTCTCTACATTGGAGTCTTCTTTTATATTGTTTATCATTTGTTTTACTTTTTTCTGTTGTATAGGATAGATTTTTTCACAATTCTCAAATGGTTCCTGAATACATACTCGCCATTCTCTTTTTTGATCTGCTGTTTTTCTTTTGTAAAAAAGTGGAACTGTTTTGGTTTGATTCATATAGGCTCCCCCTTTTTTGAAAGTGTTTTATTTGTAATATTATATCCTGTATTTGTTGTGTGTACAAGAGTTTTAATACATCGTCATCAATATCCCCTACTCTTTTGTCGAATTATTTCGATTGACATAAGTACTCTCTTTTCGCATAATATAATTGTAAGAACTTACACACAATGACTGCGGTTTCTCAGCCGCCATAACATTTACCCCACCTGCCATAGTGGATACTACACAACTTACCGCCAGAAAAATACTTGCAACCTTTCTTTTCATAATGAAAAATCTCCCAATTTTTTATTTGTTTTTGCTTCTCTGTTTCTTTACAGCTTTTAGTAATTTTAATCTGCTATTTCTGTCTCGCTTCTTTGTCCCTCTCCCTTAGCTGTCTTTATTATATCTTTTAGAAGCAGACATTTTATTATAAATTCTTAAGATTATTAAAATATTTTCATATTATAAAAAACAGCTTCTTTACTACTTACTCACAAGCGAATAATTACTTATTCCTATTTATAATTGAAACCCAAAAGTATTTGTTCTATTTTTCCGGAAAATATCTTGACAAAATTAATCAAGTATTGTATAGTAACAATATCAGTAATGATTATTGTTATTAAATAAGCAATCAGATTTACTGCAATTCAGAGAAGGGAGGAATACCATGGCGACACTGAAATACAGCCGTCAGAGAGAATCTATTAAAGAATTTCTGCGAAACAGGACAGATCATCCCACTGCTGATGTGGTATATGAGAATATGAAGCTTATCTACCCGAATATCAGCCTCGGCACGGTATATCGCAACTTATCTCTGCTGGCTGATCTGGGAGAGATCAAGAAGCTTTCCTCTTTCGCCGGAGCAGATCACTTTGACGGGCGGACCGAGAGACACTGTCACTTTATGTGTACCAGATGTGAGCGGATCATTGACCTGGAAAATGAGAAGATTCACCACATTATGGAGCTTGCAGGTGAAAACTTTGGCGGAAAGATTACGGATTACAGTGCCAGATTCTTTGGACTATGCGAAGACTGTTTAAAAGAAACAACAAATAAGTCCGATACTTCTGAGAATGCTTCTGATAAAAACTAAAGTTATTCTCCAAAGTACCTGCCATATTTAATGTCAAGATGAACGCAATTTTTTATCTATACGATTAATGATAAAAAGTTGCAAAAAAGATAAAATAAAACTTGACTTTTTCAATCAAGTATGGTAATCTAAGTTCATAGAAAACAGTAATGATTACTATTATTAAAAAGTTACTTTTTCTACCGCACAAGCGGAAAGCAACAGAAACAAAATGATGCCAAAATAATCAAATTTTTCTCTGGCATCCAGTTAATAAATTTATCAAAAAGAAAAGGAGATCTTAATTATGACAAAATGGGTATGTAGTGTATGTGGTTATGTTTATGAAGGCGAGAACGCTCCGGAAGTCTGTCCAGTATGTAAAGCACCTGCAGACAAATTCATCAAACAGGGCGAAGAAATGACATGGGCAGCTGAGCACGTTGTTGGTGTTGCTCAGGGTGTCAGCGAAGATATTATCAAAGATTTAAGAGCAAACTTCCAGGGTGAATGCTCCGAAGTTGGTATGTACCTTGCAATGGCCAGAGTAGCTCACAGAGAAGGATATCCGGAAGTTGGTTTATACTATGAGAAAGCTGCTTATGAAGAAGCAGAACATGCTGCTAAATTTGCTGAATTATTAGGCGAAGTTGTAACAGACAGCACAAAGAAAAACCTTCAGATGCGTGTAGAAGCTGAAAACGGCGCTACAGCTGGTAAAGTTGACCTTGCAAAACGCGCAAAAGCAGCTAACCTTGACGCTATCCATGACACAGTTCATGAAATGGCTCGCGACGAGGCAAGACACGGAAAAGCATTCGCTGGTCTGCTTAAGAGATACTTTGGAGAATAATTTCCAACATAGACTCGCATGAAATAAGACCTTTAAAAGGGGGAAATCACGAAAGTGGTTTCCCCCTTTTTATGCCAGCTTCCTGATCCATTTATAACTTCTAAATCTCAGAAATACCGGTATGCATTTAAAGAACTGATCTGACTGGACCGCTACTACTACCCATTCTACCGGCAGTTTCCAGACAAATGCTGCCATAAAAGACAGAGGCATAACGATTCCCCAGGTAGAGATCAGATTCAGGTACATACTGAATTTCGTATCACCACCGCCCTGGATAATACCAACAGAAACAGGCATCTGATAGGACATTCCCACCATAACTGCACTCATAATAATCATCAGATGGTCTGCAAGCACTGTTGCTTCCGCTGTCAGATTGTACGTGGACAATAATGGTTTTCGCAGTACAAACAATATCATCGCCAGAACAATACCTATAGAAATATCAATCACCGACAACGTTCTGCCTACAGACCGGACTTTGTTTCGGTCACCCTGACCGATGGTCTTTCCGATCACTACGGATGATGCAGATGAAATGGCTACTACAATAACCTTTAAATACTGAAAAAATGTGGTAGATACTGAGTTTGCGGCAATTGCATCTGCGGAAAGATGTCCCAGAATCGCAGTCTGCATCGGAACAGAAACCGCCCAGAGCATTCCTGAAACGATAACCGGAGACGATACCTTAATAAAATTCTTCCAAAGTCCACGACTGACTGTCGAAAAAGTTTCCTGCAGTAATCCACCGTGAAAAATCTGTACTTTTTTATCAATCTTCAATACATATACAATGACGATCAGAAACTCCAGAATTCTGGCTGTCAGTGTTCCTATGGCAGCGCCTTGTATTCCCATTTCCGAAAATCCGAAATTTCCAAATATCAGAGTATAATTAATCCCGCCATTTACGATCAGTGAGACGATTGAAATAATAAAAGAAATCTGCACTGTCTCAACACTTCTGAGCATAGATATAAGTAGATTACTGATCAGAAACAATGCAAACGTCCATTTCAAAATTGACAGATATGTCATTCCTTCTGCAATAATATCCGGTGATGTTGTAAACAGTCGCAACAGCTGTTCCGGCCAGACCGCGCATACCAGCACTACAATCACAGCCGCCGCCACACTGCACGTCATAGCTATACCTGTCAGTTTCTTTATTGTATGTGTATCTCTCTTTCCCCAATACTGAGAACTCATAACGATCAATGCATTTCCGATTGCAAGTGCCAGCTGATTTACCATAAAAAATATCTGATTCACAGTTGCCGCCCCGGACAATGCATTCTGACTGTAACTTCCAAGCATCATATTATCGAGCATATTCACACTGTACGCCACCAGATTCTGCAGCGCTACAACCAGCATCAGTCGAAAAAATGTCTTATAAAAATTCTTATCTTTTGTAAAAAAATTTTCTTTCATTTTCTTTCATTCCATCCTATCCAAATACAAATCATCATAACACAAAACATTTTTTCCGTAAAGAACGTTAAGGAGCTATCGGTCAATTTCGTTTTAACCGATAGCTCCTTCTTTATCCGTTCGTATTTTCATTATTGGAAGTTTAACTGCATTTCGCCTGAAGTCTGGCAACCTGATCTGTCAGAGCATTCATCTTAACCTCATTAATCATTATCCTGTTCATCCATGTAGCTGACACATCCATCTTATTGATAAGATTCAGATGATTCTCTGCAAGAATAGAAATATTCTTGTCTGTTATGTTCTCCAGATGTAATCTGATATCTGCAAAGTTATTTCTGGTCTCTTCCTCAAAACGCTCCTGACGTTCTTCCATTCGATCCATTCGAGTTCCAAGCCCTTTGACCTCTGCTAAAACAGCTTCCAGTATTTGTCTGTCCGTCACCAGTTCCACCTCCTTTGTAGCCCGTATCGTTCTTTAGTATGCAACTGATTATATCACATCTATCATAATACGTCTAGTCAAACGGATATTCGCAATCCGCTTTACTACTTGCTCATTTGCCCTCGCAGATGGCCGGTATTACCGGACCCGGAGTAAACAATAACTGTCTGGTGGCTTCCAGCACTACTTACTTATAAGTGGATATTTTATTTATTACTATCATTCATCTTCTCTTCAATCGCCGCACCAACCCTGTTATAAACAGTCACCGCATCCTGAATATGAGGAATGGTATTTCCATCTGCCCCGGAAGCTCCTGCAGAAACAAAGATATACTCTCTGCCCTCAATCTCCGCAAAGCTTGCCAGACAATGTCCTGCCTCACTGGTATAACCGGTCTTGCCGCCAAGGATTTTTCCACCTGTGACTGTCGGATCGGACAGGTTTTTAAACATTGTACTGTAATAAGTGATTCCATCCGGGTGGATATTTGTAACCCCTGTAGAATGTCTGGAAGTCTCCACGATCTCACGGAACGTATCATTTTTAATGCAGTACTTCATCAGCACCGCAATATCTTTAACCGTACTGTAATGCTCCGGATTATGCAGCCCTGTAGAATCACAGAAGTGCGTATTATCCATCCCAAGCTTCTTAGCTTTCTTATTCATCAACTCCGCGAAATCCGACTCAGAACCACTGATCGTATCCGCCAGCGCAATACAGCACTCAGCTCCTGACGGCAACATAGCACCATACAGCAGATCGATCACCCTGACATTCTCTCCAGGCTGAAAACCTGCCTGCGTCGCATCCTGCTCATATAATCCCGCAAACATTTCATCCGTCAGTGTAATCTCCTCATCCAGATTATCCAGATTCTCAATCGCAACGATCACCGTCATAATCTTCGTCATAGAAGCCGGATAAATCCTCTCATCTCCATTAATCTCTCCAAGAATCTTACCACCCCGCGCCTGCATCAGAATCGCATTCGGACTATTAATCCCACTGATATCCACTTCCTTCAGAACCGGCTGCTCAAACTGCGCAAACCAGTCCTTCACACCCTTATTCCATCCGATCATGATCACCAGCGCACAGATAATAAGCACCTCAACAAACACACACGCCACGATCCTGCCCCGGTATCTCCACGCATAACTTCTCCCACTTTTCTTCTTTCCACGTCTCCTAGCTGCCAAACTAACTCCTCCTGTCTGCTTCTATATCATTGCATAGTATACAATAAATATATCTAACTAACCTCTAATTCATCCTCCCTACTATAACATACTCCTCACCAATATTGTAATGCCTTTCTTTCATATCCTCCAATGACCTTTCACATCTATATCATATCTATTCATCAAACCATAATCCATCATCGCCCCACAACCATTTCGCGAGACCTATGCCGATACACAGGGTGGGAAAATATTTCGTTTGGGGCACATCTGCAGGAGGTGTAGCAATACTTAGCTTCCGGGAATTTGCGTTATGCCGGAACAATTCACTGTCTGAGCGCAGCGAGTTTGAATTTTTCCGGCATGCTTTTAGCAAATTTCCGGAAGCTTAGTATTCCTGCCTCCGAAGCCGTGCCCCAAACGAAATATTTTCCCACCCGTCCCCTTTGCCAAAGAAAAGAAATGCAAAAAGACCCCCGGAGAAATCTCCGAGAGTCTAAATTGCTAAAATCTATTATGCTAATTTCATTGGGTTGATCTTCACACCAGGTCCCATTGTAGGAGCAATAACAACGCTCTTTAAATACTGACCTTTCAGTGTGCTTGGTCTAGCCTTAACGATAGCATCGATCAGCGTCTGGAAGTTGTCGCTTAACTGTTCTTCTGTAAAGGATGCTTTACCAACCGGAACATGAATAATGTTGGTTTTATCAAGACGGTACTCAATCTTACCTGCTTTGATATCGTGAACTGCTTTAGTAACGTCCATTGTTACTGTACCAGCTTTCGGGTTTGGCATTAAACCTTTCGGTCCAAGTACACGACCAAGACGACCTACAACACCCATCATATCTGGAGTTGCAACAACAACGTCGAAGTCTAACCATCCTTCGTTCTGGATCTTCGGAATAAGTTCCTCAGCTCCTACGAATTCAGCACCTGCTGCTTTTGCTTCTTCAGCTTTAGCATCTTTAGCGAATACTAAAACACGAACTTTTTTACCAGTACCGTGTGGCAGAACTACTGCACCACGGATCTGCTGATCTGCATGACGTCCATCGCAGCCTGTACGGATATGAACTTCGATAGTTTCGTCAAATTTAGCAACAGCAGCTTTTTTTACTAAGCTGATAGCTTCTGCGGTATCATATAATGTAGCGCGGTCTACTGCTTTAGCAGCTTCCACGTATTTCTTTCCTCGTTTCATTTCTATAACCTCCTGTGGTATTTGCGGGGAACGCCCTCCCACTTACTATTTAATAATAAAATTAATCAACTACTTCGATTCCCATACTTCTTGCAGTACCAGCGATCATGCTCATAGCTGCTTCGAGGGATGCTGCATTTAAGTCTTTCATCTTAAGTTCAGCGATTTCCTGAACCTGAGCTTTAGTAACCTTAGCAACTTTTGTCTTGTTCGGTACGCCGGAACCGGATTTGATCTTAGCAGCTTTCTTAAGAAGAACTGCAGCCGGCGGAGTTTTGGTTATGAAGCTGAAACTTCTGTCTGCATAAACAGTGATAACTACAGGAATGATTAAGTCTCCCTGATCTGCTGTTCTTGCATTGAACTCTTTTGTGAACTGAACGATATTTACACCGTGCTGTCCAAGAGCTGGACCTACAGGTGGTGCTGGAGTTGCTTTACCAGCCGGAATCTGTAATTTGATATATCCTGTTACTTTCTTTGCCATTTTCGGCACCTCCTATGTGGTATTGGCGGGGGTTTATGTCCCTCCCACGATATTGTTACCTTTGCTTGTTACATCTGTTTGATTTCTGCGAAACTAATTTCTACCGGCGTTTCGCGGCCGAAAAGTTCAACATTGATCGTTGCTGTCTGCTTCTGCACATTAATAGCAGTAATAACGCCAACGGTATCTTTCCAGGCACCGCCTGTGACAACAACTGTATCGCCTTCTGCGAAATCCACCTGAATATCCTCATTCTGGATACCAAGAGGAATCATCTCTTCCTCAGTTAACGGTACCGGCTTGGATCCTGGTCCAACGAAGCCTGTTACACCTCTGGTGTTACGGACAACATACCATGTATCGTCATTCATAACCATGTTGAGAAGTACATAGCCAGGAAACATTTTCTTCTGAACCTGTTTTACAGTTCCGTTCTTCAGCTCGGCTACTTCCTGTAAAGGAACACGAACCTCAAGGATCTGGTCTTCCAGGTGTCGGTTTTCGATGGTTTTTTCAATGTTGGCCTTTACTTTGTTTTCATACCCGGAATAAGTATGAACAACATACCATTTCGCTTCTGACATACAATCACCTTATCCTTATTTCATTAAAAGATTAATGCCTTCGAGAATAAATGAATCCATTACGCTGATCAGTACACACAGCACAATTGATACACACACAACCACGATGGTCTGTTTGATCAGAGTGTTGCGGTCTGTCCAGACAATCTTCTTGAATTCTGATTGAAGTCCCTGAAACCAACTCTTCTTCTGGCTTTTGCCAGCAGATTTTTCATTTCCTTGCATAGCCTGACCTCACAATTCTCTGTGAGTAACTGTTTCGTCCAGTTACCTTGGATTACTTTGTTTCCTTATGCAGAGTGTGTTTGCGGCAGAACTTACAATATTTCTGAGTTTCCATTCTTTCAGGATGGTTCTTTTTCTCCTTAGTCATATTGTAGTTACGCTGCTTGCACTCGGTACATGCTAATGTAATCTTAACGCGCACAACTTCCACCTCCAGTGTTTTCATTTGCATGGCCGTTTTCTCATGCCTAACGATGTATCCGTCATCTTTTTCGGGCATAAAAAAAAGACCTAACTTCCATGTCGCTTGTCAAGTTTATCACACATGACACGTCGAAGTCAAGTCTTTTCTTATTATTTATACTTATATTTTATCGTGATTGTTACTGTTCACACGCCACTGTACCGCAAAGGTGTTTTGGCATGAATATGCCACTTTGTACCCGGCAGCCGCATTTTCAAGTCAGGCAGATATTCGCAATTGAAGCAGGAACTTACCTGATTCAGTTAAAAATAGTCATACCCTCCATGGATATCCACAATACTTCCGTTCATATAATTGTTTGTCAGAATACTGTACGCCATATTCGCCACATCCTCGATTTCTCCGAATCTGTGAAGAGCAATCTTTCGATTGATGCGTTCATAGCTCTCAGGAGTACGATTATTGTGCCACGGTGTCTGGATAAATCCAGGAGCAATAGCATTGACTGTAATTCCTTTTGGCTCAAATTCCTTTACCAGAGATTTTGTAAGGAAATGGATAGCAGCCTTTGTCACACCATATACCAGCGAAGAAGAATATGCCTGCTGCCCTGCATAAGATCCCATGAAAAGAACTCTTCCCCCCTCTGTCATCACCGGCATAAATTCCTTAATCATAAATACCGGAATAGAAAGGTTCGTATTTACAATCTTATTCCATTCCTCAAACGTATAATCCTTAAATTTATCATAGGTGCTGATCCCCGCATTGCTTATCAGCCAGTCTACATGCCCTGCTGTTTTCTTTACTTCTGCCACAAAGCTCATCATTTCATCATAAGAAGACATATCCGCTTTCAGAATAATCAGCTTCTCCTGATCTTCTGGCTTCAGACTGTCCCAGAATTCGTTTGCCTTGTGGGCATTATGCCCGTAAGTAGCAAAAATAAGATCATCTTTCTCTGAGTTCGCCAGGATCTTCTCCACAATACCGCGGCCGATTCCTGATGTACCGCCTGTGATTACTGTTACTTTACCCATTTTAATTACCTCTGTTATCTTACATACTTATGCAGAATTCCATCCAAGAAACCAGATCATGCTCTCTCAGTAAAAATTCATTTCATATATCATCAGACTTTACAGCTCCATCAGCCTGTCATACACTTCCTTCGGCGCATACGGCTGCTGGTTATGAATCGGTTCGCCCAGACAAGTCTTCGGATATGCAAAAGTTCCATGTTCCAACATGACCTCCAGAAGTTTCGGTCCCTGTCCTTCAAGAAACTGTGGAGCTTCTTCTTTCACAGCATCACAGTTTATTCTCATTGCCAGAATGCCATAAGCTTCTGCCACTGCCGAGAAGTCACAGGATGCAAAGCCACATCCATCTGTAGTTCCTGCAAAAAGGCAGTCAAAATAGTCCCTCTGAAGATGCCGTATCATACCAAGCGCTTCGTTATTCATAACCATTATTTTAACAGGCAGATTCTCTCTCTTTACCCATTCCAATTCCTGGATATTCATCTGCAGAGCACCGTCACCACAGATGCATGCGGTTGGTTTTCCGGTTGCAAAGTATGCTCCGATAGCTGCAGGAAGTCCATATCCCATAGCGCCGTGGCCACCTGAAAAAAGAAGTTTCTGTCCTTCATGGTTCTTAAATGACTGATAGCTCCATACCATATGCTGGCCTACATCTACTGCAATGGCGGATGTATCTGTCAGCATATCGCTGAGATCGGCAATCATTCGGTTCGGATATCTTTCAGGTGTATTATCATCTACTGCCTGAAGGTTCTCTTTAATCTCAGTGCAGACATTCAGCCAGTCACCTGTGACATCTTTCTCCTGGAACGCTGCCTTTGCAAGACAGTCAATTACTGCACCGGTCTCTGCCTGCAATTTTACTTCATCCTTACCGTTTTCATGAATATTTCGCTGAAGATTATACTGATCAATGTCTACGCGAATAATCTTCGCATTTTTTGCAAACTCGTAAACCTTGGTTCCAATCTGTCTGGTACAAAGGGAAATGCCGAAACAGAGAAGCAGGTCACTCTTTGCATTGGCGATCATATTTGCATAACGGTGACCATACGCACCGCCAATACAGCCAAAATTAAGCGGATTGTCATACCCCAGCACGGATTTTGCAAGAACGCTTGTGATAATCGGAATCTGCCTTTTCTGAGCAAAAGAGATTAGTTCCTGTTGTGCCGCATGACTGTCTACTCCATGTCCAAGCATGATCACCGGACGTTTTGCATGTTCCAGTGCTTCCAGAATAGTATCTGCTGCCTGACGGACCACAGCCGTATCTGTGTGTTTATCTTCAAAAGTCATATCATAAACCGGATTTTCCACTTCGCTTCTCTGGATATTCATAGGCAGATCAATAAGGACCGGCCCTTTACGCCCCGTTGTTGCAATATGATAAGCTTTATTTAATTCTACCACAATATCCTCGGGATTACGGATCTGAACCGCATATTTCGTAACCGATTTTGCCATTGCAACGATATCGGTCTCCTGAAATCCCTGCTGGCGCAGTCCCTCGATTCCTGAATACTCATAAGTATTCAGCTGTCCTGTAAGAAAAATCACAGGCAATGAATCATAATAAGCATCAGCTACTCCACTCAGAAGATTTACTGCCCCCGGTCCGCTGGTGGCATAAGCACATGCACATTCTTCTTTTGCCTGGGCATAACCGCAGGCTGCGAAAGCTGCCCCCTGTTCGTTATAGCTGGAATGGTTCTCGGTCTCCGGGTTTCGCTCAATGGAGTCTACCACATGTGCGATCATCGTTCCCTGATATCCAAAAAAATGGCGGATTCCTTTTTTCTGTAAAAACGCAACAATATAATCTGAAAGTTTCATTTTTCCTCCTGTCAGATCAGCATACCGATCTTCCCTCTCTGTACTGTCTTACCTGTTTTCTCCAGTACGTCTATATATATATCAAGAATCTCCTCATCTTCTGCAAAGAGTTCATTTTTCTGCAAACTCTTCTGCATCATCTTAAAGTATGGACGGAAGACTTTTTCGAGTGTCATATAATCTTCATTCTTGTAAAGGTTTTTGATATAATCTTTCTTTTTCTCGTAATCAACACCCATATTCAACCGCTCACCGCAGAATTCCACATAGTTCCAGCATTCATTAAAATAGTCCTTATGTCTTCTGCTTCTTGCAATTTTACGTGCATTGCGCATACGTTCTTTGCTGTATTTTTCGAAATCTCCTGCTTCTTTCCAGAACTGCGTATAACTTACTCTGGCGCTGACTGCCAGCGCAGACGGAATCACATACCGCGGAGTTACGACATTCTTATAATTATTACCATAACTTATTGTCAAATATTCTGTAGTCTTTGCCGGAACCTGAAGTTCCACGCCTTCCAGAACAACACGTTTACTTTTGGTAAAAACTTCCACCGGAAAAACGGTCGTCTGCTTTTTTCTTTTAAGGATATACGTATCTGCCCCCGGCTGCTGATGAAGTCTGACAAACTTATCATACAGACGGCCTGCCTGTCTCTGACGTCCATTGATCAGGCACTGCAGCCGCATGAACGTACGATTAATCCTGCTTTTAATATTCCGTTCTGCATAATTAATATGACAGATCTCTGTCCATGCATTTTCAGCTCTGGAAAATCTGCGGTTTGTATGCGCAGAAGCAACAGGAGTTCTCAACGGCAAAATACTGACTCCCAATCCCGGAAATGCATAGTCTCTGATGTTATCCATATTCAGACATAAAGTATCTGTATTTGTATATCTAAGATAGAAGCCAGAAAACCATTTGTGGCTCTTCATAGATTCCAACGCCCTTCTCTCTCTGGGATCTTCTTCCACTGCCTTGCGGAAACGTTCCATATCTGCTGTTTTCATCAAAACAACCCCAAACATGGGATTCTGTGGAAAAGGCTGATTCTCCACTGCACAAAGTGTCAGCCGTGGAGAGAGAAAATATTCTATTTCATTCTGACGGCATATTTCATCTATTTCCTGTAATAATGATAATATTACCTTTTGCTTTTTGTTCAACTCTTTACTCCATTTCTGTCACATATCTCACAACACTGTCTGGACAATTCTCTTAATCTCTTCAATACTGTCATATTTGTCCAGCCAGTTATCCAGCACAACTGTAATATCAGTCTTCTTTGCAAAGCTTTTTGCCTGTGTGCTGCCGTTATTGAGATCATTGATAAAAATACGATACAATTCTGTCTTCACATAAGACGGCATCTCAGTTTCCAGTGCTTTCTTATAATTGGAAAAAGCCTCTTTGGTCTGTCCCTGTTTCATACGAACATCTCCTACCAGCTTATAAACGCATGCCTTTTCCTCCTTGCGGAACTGTCTGTTTCGTACCTGCTCTGCCAGCCACTCCAATTCACTTTCTTCACTGGTACAGATGATCTGTGTACGCAGTTTTGCCAGTTCTTTAGAATATCCCAGTCTTTTCCATGATCTGGTAAGAGCTTTTCTGTAGTATTCTCTTTTCTTTTCCGGCGTCTTCTCCTCACCAAACGGTGTAATCATTGGTGTCTCGATAACTGCACAGATCTCATCAATTATTTTCTCCAATTCACTCTGGGTATGTGCACAGGCTACTTTTGTCAGATAAAAAGCTCCCTGAATATCATCATCGTCCGGAATCAGCCTGCTCCACAATTCCATCAGCGAAAGAGCTTCTCTCTTTCCCCCGTTTGCCAGATATTGTTCGCAGCTTCTGAGAATTTCTGGTTTATAGCCCTTGAAAAATCTATCCATCTCCAGCCAGATGACGCCATTAGTAGTTTTATCTTTTACCTGAAGATAAATTTCTGCTGCTTTCTGCGCCTCTCCGTTCATCCAGAGAATATCCGCCTTATATTTAAGGAAATATCCATCCTCAGGAAAAAGTTTAAGTGCTTTTTCCAGAAAATGCTCTGCCTCTATACGATTCTCACCGGCCTTCTCCATAAGTAAACGACACTTGAATTTCATAAATCCCGGATGATCAGGATACTGTTTCAAAAGATTCTCAATAATCTGCTCTGTCTCTGCTATACGATGAAACTCATAATGATCTGCCGCCTTTCTGAACAATTCAATGTCCTCTTTCAGCTTCTCCATCTCATGAGAGAGATGATCCAGATTCTGACGGATCTGCAGCATACGGTATGCCTTTGACACACGTTCTGTATAAAAAAGTGTCAGCATTGCCGCATAAAATATTTCATCCGGAATCTCCACAAGGATCGGATGATAAAATGCGTAAATATTTGTATAATCTTCTCTTCCTATAAAATCAGCACTCAGCTGGTTCTTATAATAAGAGCCAAACAGTGCGCTCAGTTTATGGAAAGATCTGTTTTCAATCAATTCCCGGATCTTTATTCCTGATTCGTTAATTGCTCCCTGCAGATCCAGTGCTACTGTCCGGGCTTTCAGCGCAAGTCCCTCCTGGCGAACTTTGTGACTCTTTTTTGCAATCCACATATTGTAAAACTTGCGGAATACAGAATCCCGGCGAAGCTTGCCTTTTCTGAGCTTCGGCATATATTCTTCACGCAGTTCCTGATAAGGAAGCCCATCCACACAGACAGCTACATGCCCCTCTCTGCTGTGATGCGGCGGCATATAGGACCACTCATCTCCATAGTGCCAGATCAGATAATCACTACATTTATTTGGGATCATTGCTTTCTGTCCTTCAAAGATGCCCTCCTTGACAGGAAACATCATATCCTTATCAAAAAGAAACGGACAGCCGCCCCAGCGCATGGCATAACGATCACATTCCTCCTCATTGTAGGAAAACATGATCTTTTCAAGCTTTTCCAGTGTTCTTTTTTTGCCAAGAAAAATATAAGAAAGAAGATACTTCAGATACATGGATGCAGGTATCTCCCAGCGGTCACTGTAGCCTACAGAAATGTTGATCAGATCCGAATAGATCATCATATGTGTTCTGTATTTCTCGTATTCTCTGTCATCTGCCGGAATAGGATCCAATGTAAGAATGTCTATGATCTCTCCACCGCAGTCTTTACCAATAATCTGACTCTTATGAATGGCGCAGGTATTAGTAGATGCATAGCGTGGAAATGAATTTGTATAATTTCGCTCCACCTCCGAACACTGTATCTCTCTGTTGGGTGGAAGTTCCGTTTTGCAAATCTCAACAAATTTCTCCCAGTCCGAACGTGGCATATAAAGATCCACATCATCATCCCAGGGAACAAATCCCTCATGTCTGAGGGCTCCGATAAGGGAACCGCCTGCCAGCACATATCTGAGATTATGTTCTCTGCAGATTTCATCAACCTCCCTGAAAAGCTTCAGTAGGTATTCCTGTTTTTTCGTCATGAATTATCCTTTCTGATTGATCATTTCCAAAATTTCTATTATTTTAACCGACTCATCATAAAAGAGCCGTGTACATTCTATCCGTTTATCCCGGATCATTATCATCAGTTCCTGTAACAGATAGCGAAAGCCATTTCCTTCGAAATTAAAACTATATCTCTTCAGAAATTCCTTTCCGGAAATATTGGCTTCGAAATATCCGGTGTTCCACCAGTCGTTTGGAATAGTGACCCTGCCATTACTTCCAATGATCACAAGTTCATTCTCGATATCTACAGTTGTTCCAATTTCAATAGTTGCCAGTGCATTGGCATATTTCATGGAAATCATATCATATACAAACTTGCCGTTCTGATTACGGACTGCATTCGTATTAATATCGTAGCATTTCTTTCCAAGTAGTTTTAGTACTGCACAGATTGCCGTACAAACGGTTTCATTAAAAGTCTTTCCACCCTCAAAGTCATCCTGAGAGATGGCACATTTCACACTTACGATATCTCCTACCAGATTGCTGTGTACCAGCCATACCAGCTGATTAAAAGCTCGCAGATATACCAGTGTCATCCGCTCGATCAAAACTACATTGTTCTCTCTTGCCACCTGGAATAAATGCCTCAGCCGTTCCGAAGAAAGAGCCATCGGTGAATCACTGATCACATATTTCCCCTGTTTCAGTGCATGCTCAATATATTCTGCGCGTTTATTCAATGATGATTTGATATAAACAATATCTACATCTGACAGAAATTCATCATAATTATTTCCGAAGGAGCCAAGTTCATATCTGTCACAGAACTCCTGTGCAAGCTCCTGGTTCTCACTGTATACCCGTTCTACATGAATACCACTGACAAACTTAGACTCCTGAACAAAGTCATTATCCTCAATATTATCCGTCACAATACCCATATTAAAAATAACACCTTCGCCGCGGAGCTTTGTACTGGAAATATTTTTAGTCCGTTCCAGATAAACCACATCACAGTAATTCTTAAGATAATCAAATTTTCCCCGCCAGTCAGATCCAACTACCAGTACATCAATATCATATTTAATAATATCGCTGACTTTCTGTCCCTGATACTCCTCAATGATAATCTCATCTGCCAGACCAGTCCGTCTGACGTTCTCAATTCTTTTAATAAGGCTGTCTCTCACATTAAGCTTTCCGCGCTCAATATCAAAGCTCTCACTTGTGACACCTACGATCAGATAATCCCCAAGCGCTTTCGCCCTTTTGATAATATTGTAGTGGCCCTTATGAAACAGATCAAAAGTGCCATATGTGATCACTCTTTTCATTCCCCTGTATAACTCCCTTTAAATTATATGTTTCTGCTTCAGACAAATATATTCATCATGCTGCCAACTGTATCAGTATTGTTCACAGAGTGAACTATTCTCATACATCTGATAAATATCAGTACATAAACTATAGATAGTCCGATTATATCATAATTCCTTTCTTTCGTCACCTGTTCGTTACAAAAATGTTAAATTCGCGTTAATTTATTGTAGTTTGCAGTCTACTTCCACTCCCTTCAATTTGATTTCCGTCACAGACAACTTCTTAAATATATCAAAAAAGGACCCCAAGATACCTGCCATTCATCGTATCTCAGAGTCCTCATATGTATTTTGTCAGTCTTCGGCTTTTAATTCATCCAGATCCAGCGCATCCGGCGGCAGTTCATTCAGCTCCAATTCCTGTAGCTGCGTCTCTTCCGGCGGCAATTCACCTGCTTCTGTTTGAGATTTCTGCATAGTCTCATCATCCAGAAGATCACCATTCTGCATATTTTTGGTAGTCTCTTCCAGTTCCTGGATCAGATCCTCAAGGGAAAGCAATTCCTCTTCGTCGACCCTGTCATCCGGAATATCATCCGGGGTATCCTCCTCAGTTACCGGATCTATACCGGCCACATTACTGAAGCCTTCCTGTTTATCAGCAGGCGGATCTATCATATCCTCATCCAGATTGACCTTCTGCATATGACCATCCTGTTCGCTCTCAGAATCCAGAGTCGCAGCCAGCTCCTCGATAGCCTTCTTTCTTCTGAGAAGCTCATATTCATGATCCTCACTGTCATATTCTTCTTCCAGACCCTCATCTGTAACTGTCTTATCTTTCTTAATCAGGATAAATGCTATCAGATTCAGTACACTTGTATACAGGATATCTACCGGCAGACTTCCCAGAACAAGAACAAATGCCAGTGATACTCCCAATAACACCCATACATTATTCATTTCCGGAATCCGGAGAATGTACAGACCATTCATAATGATCATGATCGGATAATGGAAGAAATAAATCCCCATTGTATGGCGTCCTACATAAGTAAGCGGAAGTTTAATATCCGGCAGCAATGCAAGCAGTGTGTAAATCAGTATAAAAGATACCAGATACATCAGCAGTCTGAGAATAATTCCCTCCGGATCTGTCAGACCACAGAGTTTATATCCATGATTTGCACGGAAGATCGCAATTCCCATTTCATTAGTGATCATATAATTAGGTATTGCCCACAACAACACTGCCGAGATAGGTACCAACACCCATTTACCTTTAAATTTACGGACTGCTGTAATATATTCACTCTTCCACAGATAGCCTGCAACAAAAAATGGAAAGAATACAACAATTCTCGATGCAGACAGAAATGTCGTAAACTCCGGTCTGGTTCCCGCCCATAATGCAATCGCAATGCTGAGTGGAACAATAAACCTGATCTTACCCAGCGCCTCAATAGTAAGACGGTAAATAAACAGTGCCAGAATATACCACATAACTGTTCCTGTAGGCCGCAGGATCTCATAATCTACAGATCTGCCCAGCCAGATCTGTGAATACCAGGTCAGACTGTAACCCAGAATGTAAGGTATCAAAAGATTCTTAAAGTTCTTCAGCGCATTCTGCGGTTTCTTTGATAAATAACCCGAAACAAAAATAAACGCAGGCATGTGGAAAATAGTAATAGCATACCAGACATATCTTACCACCATGTCTACTTTTACAAGATTGAATGCAATAATATGGTTAAATACTACCAGAAAGATAAGCAATACTTTAAAGTTATCGATCAGGTAGGAGTAAGGCACAGCCGGCCTCTCTTTCTTTGCTCTCATATTAAATATTATCCTTCTATCATATTCATGACCTGCCTGTAACAGGCAAATGTCAAACTTATTACATCAAGCATAACATATTTTTACGATTTATGGAATAGAAACTTAATAATCTGTTTAATAAAAGTATTTCCATATGGGTATAATTTACTCTGTTTTTCAGTAATATGCACAATACAGCGCGGTTCAGCAGATTATATCTGTCGCATAAACCGCGCTGTATATCCGTTTTACTTTATTTATGCCAATATTTCCAGACACCATGTACTGCATAGGAGCAAAAAAACATACAGCTCTTAATTCTGCCGTATCCTGCATATCTGTAAACATTATAAGTCATAGCCGCTGATTTCAGCTTATTTCTGGATTTACCGCCTTCGCTTAAACGGTATTTCAGATACGGCTTATTAATACCTGCCGCATAGCCATATTTTCGCAGAACTTTCAGCCAGGTAATGTAGTCCTCATGGCTGTCATCATGCTCCATAGGAAATTCCCTCGCCACATCCGTTCTGAGCATCACCGAAGAACAATTGATACTATTATGTTTCAAAAGTTCCCTGTAAGTAATTCTCTCTTTCACAGGGATCATACGCCCTGTACTGCTTCCATCTGCCTTCATCAGTTCCCTGCCAGTGGAGCACAGTACATATCCGGACTCCTCGAGACGCTGCAGCTGCTCTTTCAGCTTGCCTTTTTCCCACCAGTCATCAGCATCCAGAAAGGCAATATAGGTTCCTTCTGCAAGCTTTACTCCTTTGTTTCTGGAACCTGCAGCTCCCATATTCTCTTTGTTCTTAATATATCGAAAGTCCTCTCTGCCCTCATAGGCAGACAGGACTTCCTGTGTACGATCTGTGGAACCGTCATCGATCACAAGAAGTTCCAGAGAAACTCCCTGTTCATAAACAGATTCCACAGCCTGTTTAATATATTTCTCTCCGTTGTAAACCGGCATGATCACAGATACCAGCGGTTTATTCATGGTCATTCCTCCGTTTTATTCTCTGATATTCCGGCTTCTTTTCCGGAATCCTTCAGCGCATTTACCTGCCTGTCATCTACTCCCTCGGATACCTCTTTCTGGAAAAAGATCTTAACTGTCATAAAGATCAGCTTAATATCCAGCAGAAAAGAATAGTTCTCAATATAAAACAGGTCCAGTTTCAATTTGTCATAAGGAGTGGTGTTATATTTACCGTAAACCTGTGCATATCCGGTCAGTCCGGCTTTTACCTTCAGTCGGTAATAGAACTCCGGAAGTTCTTTCTCATACTCATGCATGATCGTCTTACGCTCCGGACGCGGTCCAACCAGAGACATATCTCCCTTAAATACATTAAAAAGCTGCGGAAGCTCATCCAGATGAAGATTCCTTAATACCCTTCCAACCGGTGTGATACGGGAATCGTGCTTGGATGCAAGCCTGGCTCCATTTATCTCGGAATCCACACACATACTTCGGAACTTGCAGATTTTAAATGGTGTACCACCAATCGTAAGCCGGTCCTGAAAATAAAATACAGGTCCCTTGTCATATGCTTTTACAGCAATAGCTATGATCAGCATGATCGGTGAAGTAATAATAATACCGATACCGGAAATCAGAATATCCATAATCCTTTTCGCAACTCGCTGATCTACTGCCAGTCCCATATTTCGGGACATCAGAAGCGGTGTATCAAAAAGATGGATCCGCTCACTTCCCATCAGAATGATATCTGAAATCTTCGGACTGACATAACAACGAATGGAATGCGCAAAACAAAACTTCAGATAACGGTTTCTCTCTGTTGACGGAAGATCCCATATGATGACTCCATCATAGTCCCGCATCATCTTATGAATCTCTTTCTCTCCTACGCTGACGTGTACCTTACCGCTGATGTCATATTTATCCTTTCGGGAATTCATCTTAGAAATCAGATCATCCCCCGGATCACGGTCACCGTATATGACCAGCAGTCTGCGTGCACGATAAAGTCTGGAATAAATATATCTTGATCCAAAAATCCAGATAATGATCAGTATTAACTGCACCATTGTCATCTCAATCATCGGCCATACACTCAGAAACCATCTGTTGATCAGAGTAATCTCCAGATATTCCACCGCATTGGTACACAAAAGTGCCAGTGTCAGAGAATAAAATACATCTATCCTCTTAAGATATCCGACTTTAAGTCCTCCGTACAGTTTTGCAAACATGGCAAAAAGCAGACCGTATATCGCGATCAATACCCAGTTACCTTTCCGCCAGAATGGTTCATCGATCTGACCTCTGTAAACTGTATACCACACATAGGCAAAGACCGCCATCTGCGCCAGTACAACCAGACTTGCCAGACAGAACACGATAAATCGTTTATAATCTTCTCTCTTACTCACGTGATAACCTCTATTTCTTCTATACTTGTAAATATCACAAACCGATTTCTGCGGCTCTACATTTCCGTTTCATTTCGGTTATTTCATAAAGTCCTACCTATTATAACGTAAGTAGCATTATACGTCCACCCGTTTTCCTTAAATTTGTATATATTTACAGGCTATTATTCTTCCAGTTTCTCCCATTATTTTGTATATAATGTATAATTTTTCGTCGATTTAACTTGGTTTGTAGCGAAAATTTTACATATTTTTTTTATAAACCTATGGAAATATGCAAAAAAAAATTGTATAATATTGTGTAATAAATGAAAGCGAGGGTTCACTATTATGAAACAAAATAGTATGTTGGCTATGATTCTGGCCGGCGGTCGTGGCAGCCGTCTGCATGATCTTACCAATAAAGTGGCAAAGCCAGCCGTTTCATACGGCGGTAAATATCGTATCGTAGACTTTCCTTTAAGTAACTGTGCCAACAGTGGCGTTGATGTTGTAGGTGTACTTACACAGTATGAATCGATCCAGTTGAACAGCTATGTAGCAGCCGGCGGCCGTTGGGGTCTCGATGCCAAAGAGAGCGGTGTTTACGTTCTTCCGCCACGTGAGAAAGCTGATGAGAATCTGAATGTATATCGTGGAACTGCAGATGCAATTTCCCAGAACATTGACTTTATCGACAAATTTGATCCGGAATATGTTCTCGTTCTTTCCGGTGACCATATTTACAAGATGAACTATGACGAGATGCTCGCAGCTCACAAAGAGGCAAAAGCAGACGCTACTATCGCAGTTATTGAAGTTCCAATGAAAGAGGCAAGCCGTTTCGGTATCATGAACACTGACGAAACAGGCCGTATCGTAGAATTCGAAGAGAAACCGGAACATCCGAAGAGCAATCTTGCATCTATGGGTATCTATATCTTTACATGGAAACTTCTCCGCAAGATGCTGATGGCTGATATCAAGAATCCGGATTCCAACCATGACTTTGGTAAAGATATCATCCCTACAATGCTTAACGATAATAAAACTCTTTTTGCATACAAATTCAAAGGTTACTGGAAAGATGTTGGTACGATCGACTCTCTCTGGGAAGCAAACATGGATCTGTTAAGTTCCAAGAATGAACTGGATCTGGGTGATCCGTCCTGGAAAATTTATACTGAGGATGTTACTGCACTTCCACAGTATATCAGCGCGGAAGCAGATGTTAAAAATGCATATATCACACAGGGCTGTGTTGTTCAGGGTGAAGTTAAACATTCCGTACTCTTTACAGGCGTTAAGATTGGTGCAGGCGCAAAAATTATTGACAGTGTACTGATGCCAGGTGCTATTGTAGAAGAAGGTGCTGTTGTCCAGCGCGCACTTGTAGCAGACGGTATCCGTATCGGTAAAGGTGCTGTTGTAGGCAGCGCAGACAGCGAGCACATCGAGCTTGTAGCGAAACGTGTAAAGGGGGCAGAATAATATGTATAAGGCATTTGGAATTGTAAGCTCTTCCGGGAGAAATATTTATGTAGATGGTATGCAGGATTATCGCCCAATCGGTGCATTTTCCTTCCTTGGCAGATACAGAGTCATTGACTTTCCTATCTCCAATATGACTAATAGTGATATTGAACGCATTCAGGTTTATATCAACAACAAACCGCGTTCTGTTGTAGAGCACCTTGGAACAGGACGTCATTACAACATCAACTCCAAGAGTGGAAAGCTTCAGCTTCTCTTCTCTGAGCACAATAATGACAACGATATCTACAATACAGATATTTCATGCTATATGGATAATATGGAATCCTTAAGCAGAATGAATCATCCATATGTTGTTATTGCTCCAAGCTATATGGTTTATTCTATTGATTTCGATCAGTTTTTACATACACATATTGAATCCGGCGCAGATGTCACCCTCCTTTATCATTCTGTTGATAATGCCAAAGAAGCTTATCTGACCTGTAATGTTCTGGATCTGAACCGTCAGAAAGGTGTTGATTCCATCGAACCGAACCATGGTAATAAGAAAAACCAGAATATCTACATGGATACCTGTGTGATGAAGACAGAACTCTTCATCAGTCTGGTTAAAGAAGCCAAAAAACTTTCCTCCATGTACACTCTGGCAGATATCCTGAATGACAAATGCGAAACTCTGGATATCCGTGGTGTTGCCCACAAGGGATTCTTTGCAAGCATTACAGACTTTCCAAGTTATTATTCTGCAAATATGAATCTTCTTAACTACAAAGCGGCTCAGGAACTGTTCCATGAGAACTGGCCAATCTACACACGTACCAATGACTCCTGCCCGACTCAGTATTTCGATACAGCCGAAGTTAGGAATTCCGTAATTTCCAACGGCTGCCAGATCGAAGGCACTGTTGAAAATTCCGTAATCGGACGTGGATGTATCGTAAAAAAAGGTGCTGTTGTCAGAAACAGTGTTATACTCGCTGAAGTTACAATCGGTGAAGATGTTCATGTAGAGAATGAAGTCGTTGACAAATGGGCACGACTTATCCATAAGAAAGAAATCGTTTCCCCGGCTGACCAGCCTGGTTATATCAGAAGAGATGATACTCTCTAATTTGTGATTAAGTAAATAGAGCGAGCCTCTGGGAGTTGCTACTTCCAGGGGCTTTATTTTGTCCGCTTTCATTACAGCATCTGTTATTTTTTTAATCAATCTACCTTATTTTTGTGTTTTAGGTAGATATATACAATTTGTGTTTGACAAATTTGTAAAATTTCACAAACTCTTCACACTTTTCCTCTTGCATTTCATTCTTTGCATGTTATAATACAGCTGTAACAAAGATAAAGAACAAGCAAACAACTGAATACTCAAAAATACTTAACACCACCTGGAGCATCATAGAATGCTCTTGATTATGATAGTGTCAAGCGTGTCACCTCAGCTGTAAAAATGGAGGAAAAGTCAAATGAATACTTTAAAAGCTGAAAAAAGAACAATGGACACAAAGGCCAAAAGATTAAGAAGAGAAGGCTACGTTACAGGTAACGTATTCGGCAGAGAAATGGAAGGTTCCATTCCTGTTAAAATCGAGAAATCTGCTGTCGAAAAACTGCTCAAGACAAGTAACAAAGGAAGCCAGATCATGCTGGATGTAGACGGTCAGTCTTATGACGTACTGATCAAAGAGATCCAGTTCAATCCGTTAAAAGGACAGGTGGATGAAATAGATTTCCAGGCACTGGTAAGCAATGAGAAAGTACATTCCGTAGCAGAGATCGTACTTGTAAACCATGACAAACTGGCAACCGGTGTATTACAGCAGCATTTGGAAGAAATCTCCTTCCGTGCTCTCCCATCAGCACTGGTAGACAAAGTTATGGTAGATGTCGGTGACATGAAAGTCGGCGATGTAATCAAAGTTAAAGACCTCGCCATTGCCCAGGACAAAGACGTAGACTTAAAGACAGACCTCGAGGCCGCAGTCGTATCCGTAGCCGCAGTTCACGTAGATCCGGCTCTGGAAGCTGAGGAAGAGGCTGCTGAAGAAGAAGCTAAATAACATAATATCTTTTTTAATATTTATTCAGGTACGCCAAAGCGTACCTGAATTTTTTTACTCAAAATATCCCCGTTCACAAACAATTGACCTTTCCAGTTATCTACGCTATCATAATAGTATCACACTTTTTAAGGAGGAAATTCCAATGAAAAAATTCATGGAAGAATTCAAAGCATTTGCCCTTCGCGGCAATGTCATGGACATGGCAGTCGGTGTCATTATCGGAAGTGCTTTTTCCGGAATCGTAACCTCTTTGACCGACAACTTCATCAACCCAATTCTTAATGTACTCACAGGCGGTGCTACATACACACTCCAGGATGTATCCGGATTCGCATCCTCATTCATTGCATCCGTGGTGAACTTCATCATCATGGCCTTCATCCTCTTCTGCCTGCTTAAAGCGGTAAACAAAGTCACCTCCCTCGGTGCCAAAAAAGACGAACCAGCCGCTCCGACAACTAAGAAATGCCCATTCTGTATGAGCGAAATCGATATCAAAGCAACACGCTGTCCACACTGCACTTCCCAGTTACCGGAAGAGTAATTCCCAAACATTCAAACAATTATTGAGGATGGAAATCTTATACTTTCCATCCTCCTTTTTATACTTATATATTCCAGCTTCCATCACAAAGCAACATGCCCTTCAATTTCAACTCCACCACAGAGCAACGCGCCCTCCCACACCTGGTGAATCCGCCAAGTTAACAAAATTTCCTACTTCCACAACTACGCGCTGCCCTTCAAAAAAGCCCAAGGGGTGTCCAGAGGGGACGCGGCTTTGCGACCCCTTTGGGGTTTTCTTTTGAAGTTTTCTTAAAACTCAAACTTCCTAATTTCGCAATTCTTAATTCCAAACTTTGCAAATTCCTCATTCGTCATATCTGAAAAATAAGACTGAATCGCTCTCGAAATCCCATTATGCGCAACCAGCAGATAAACCTTATCATCCGCCTCTTTCTTAATATCATCGATCAGATTATAAATCCTCTGGCAAAGATGAAGCATAGATTCTCCACCTTCATAAGTATTGGCAAAACTTTCTTTCGCTTTCTTAAACTCCTCTCCATTTCTCGGCGTAGACTCATACTTACCAAAATTCTGTTCCTTCAGTCTTGGTTCCATTCTCGCCGGAATTCCTGTAATCTCGGATACATGTCTCGCAGTCTCAGCCGCACGTACCAGCGGAGAATAAAGAATCTCATCAATATGAATCCCCTGCTTCAGAATTTCCTCACCAAGCTCCTTCGCCTGCTCATGACCTTTCTCAGTAAGCTCAATATCTGTCGCACCACAGATTTTATTCTCTACATTCCACACAGTCTGTCCATGTCTCGCAAAATAAAAATATCCCATCGTATCTCATTTCCTTTCCTGTCTGATCTGGTACATTGTCACATCATGTACCGATATTTCTCTGGTTCACGGCAGGCACACTTTATTCTATACCAGCCTCTTATCAGACATTTTACCAATCCACACTCAGAAACTCAATACTCTGGGATATTCCATTTTTCAATAACGGTATCCGTTTCTACCTATACCCTTATTCTTTCTCTTCCTCCTGCTCCAGCAGCCTGAATGATAATTCCAGATAAAAAATCTCCTCCGGATCATCCAGGTCAGACTGTAAGATCTCCCTAATCCTGTCCAATCTGTAAAGAAACGTACTTCGATGTATAAACAGCTCCCTCGCTGCCTGAGTCGCACTCAGATGTTCTTCCAGATACACCCTCAGCGTTTCCATATATTGTGTCTGATTTTCTTCATCATGCTTCTTCAGTTCCAGCAGTCCCTCATGGCAGATCATTGACCCCGGCAGCCTTCTTGTAGACTGTTCCAGTATATACGTCAGTGCCACCTGACTGAAATAATGGATCCACAGATAAGGTTTCTTACGACTTCCTACATCCAACGCAGTCTTCGCCTGTACATACTGTCTACGCAGATTCATATGCCCTTCCATCACCCTGCTGTATCCCGCTTTCAAATAAGTATCACGGATGAAATAAATCAGCTTGCCTGCCACCTCTTCCTGATTCATTCCCAGTCTGGTAAGATTAAAAAATACTACAATTTCATCCTGATAAAGAAAGCTCACCGAATCTGGAACTTTCTTCTTAATATACCGGCAAATTGCTTTCGTGGAAAGATTCTGTTGATTCAGATAAGTAATCTGCAGAATCAGGCACATATATTCATGGTTTCCACTCCATCCCAGTTCACTCAATTCCCTGCTCACTTGCATATAATCCGCTGTCCTGTCAGACAGAATCCTGACAAAAATCTGCTCCATATCCCTGTCCGGATCTTCTTCCTCCGCTTCATGTGCAAGCAGATACTCCAGTTTCTCCACCAAAATATCCAGCACACAGATAACCCGCGGCGTAATCTCTGCCCTGCATTCCGTCAAAACCAGCCTATGAGTGGCTTTCTCATCCACAAACAGATTTCTGTTCATTGAACGGCATCCACTGATATAAGCCGGAAACATCACATATTCATGTGTATCTGCCATCTCACGGTAAGTCTCATTCTGCAGAAGCGCATTTACATACTCCATATTCAGCCCGTCATCTGTGTACAGCCGCGCTCTGTGCGGTAAATACTCACTTCCCGCTTCCGCCACAAAAGTAAAATCCAGTCCCATTACAGTCAGCGGATTCTGCAGAAATTCTGAAGTCACCTGCAAGAGCCGGTCCATTCCGGCATGCTCTAACATCAGGTCATGGATCTTTCGTTCCCATTCATCAGCTGCATCAAAAATCTCCTGCATGTCATTCATAAATTCTGCGATTTCTTCCAGACTCTCAAGCGCCACCTGAATATAAGCCCTTTTCCCAACTGCCTCTCCTTCCTCTTCTTTTCTGGCAGCATCTTTTTGTTTACAGAAAATCCAGAAAATATCTTCCATCTTCGAACTTACTGGCTCCCACTCATCAGCATTACAGCCCTGAATCACATATGCATGTCCTGCCCGAAATCCGTCTTCTGACTTTTTTCCCTTTTTGCTTATTCCACAACGCAAAAAAGGGCGTAGATATCCGTCTGAACCGGATAAATTCCCCCTTTCCAGAATTTCATATTTCTCTTTTATTTTCTCATATAAATAAACTGATGACAGCCGCAAGTCTACAATCCTCCTGTCGCATAATTCCAACGCTTATTGTACCAGTCAATTCCATATCAAATCCACTTCATACACGTCTGCAGGCCTCATTTCTCACACAATAAACGTCTTCGCAACTTCCACAGCTTCAATACAGTTCTCCGTATAAGCATCTGCTCCCATATTCTTCGCCAACTGCTCAGTCACTGCGCCGCCGCCAACCATAATCTTAAACTTATGCTTACTGCTGCTTCGCTTCAAAGACTTCACCACCTGCTCCATCTCCGGGATTGAAGTGCTCAAAAGAGAGGAAATGCACACGATCGACACATCCGGATTCTGTTTTACAGCACGCATAAACTGCTTCTCCGAAATATCCACCCCCAGATCGATCACCTTAAATCCTGCACTTCTGAACATGATCGCAACCAGATTCTTACCAACATCATGAAGATCTCCCTCCACAGTTCCAAGAATCACAGTCCCGATATTCCGCCTGCTAAACTGCGCGTCTTGTTCCTCAAGCAGTTCAAACCCCTTACGCACACTTCGAGCCGCCGCCAGAATTTTAATAATATCCGCACCATTAGATTTATAATTCTCTCCCACTGTTCTCATAGCAGGAGTCATCGCTTCCTCTACGATCCGTGCAGAAGAAATATGCTGCTTTATCGCCTCTCTAACCAGCTTCTCCGTATCCCCCGGATGACCGTCTTCAATTGCTTTCTGTAACTGTTCAAGTACTGTCATATATCAAGCCCGCCCTTAACCATTCTCCTACAAAAAATCCCCCGCCTTACGGCGAAGGATTTTTTATATCCATTCACGCTCACAATTACTGCAATAACTGCGTTCTCAACATATATTCTATCATAGCACGCCGTCATTTACAATGTAAAAGCACTTTCATTTTCATCCTGTAACCCCCTCTGTAAAAACACTACTGAACTTTTCACTCCAGTAAATAACAACTCGTATACGCAATCGTACAGTCTCCATAATAATACTGTAGCCCATTTGCCTGACAGACCTGCGTCACCAGCATTCCATAAGCTTCCATAGACGAAAAAGCCTGCTTCGGAAATCTGCATGGCGCATCCGGATAAGTACAGACTTTGCATTTCGTACAACATCCTGCTCCAATTGCCAGCATATCCGGATAAAGTTCTCTCAGCTTCTTCTCAAACTCTACAAAATACTCTTTATGTCTGGCCTCCGTTTCCATCATGCCCTCGCCATCAAGAGCATCCTCCAGCTCACCAACCGTCTGGACAATAATTCCATATTTATACTGACGGACTTTTGCTTCACATTCCTTAAGAGATCCGCATCCCGGAGGACAGCTCCAGCACTTGTCATATTTATGACACGTATCCGCTGCACACATCTGCCTCACTTCCGGTTTCAGCTCAATCGTATCACAGTCCAACAATGCCACATATGAAAATCCCTGCTTCATTCCCATCTGCTCTAATTTTTCCATATCCATAAACTCAATCCCCCTCTCAGAACTTTCATATAATCAAATTTTCACCCAATTCTAATAACTTTTTTAGTTCACGCAAAAAATATTCGTCCTATTCTCTACTTACTCATCACTCAATCATTGATCTCTGCTTTTATTCATTTACCTTAATAAATCCCAGTTCATCAATAAAATGATCCTGAAACTCAGCCGAAGCAGCCAGCTCCACGAAATCAATCTTTCTCACCAGCTCATCCATCTCCAACATCTCATTCTCATTCACAAGCGCAATCTTCGCGCCCTCACCAGCAGCATTTCCTACTGGCTTCACTTCCTTCACAAGTGCTGTCGGAATCAGTCCGATTTTCCCTGCACTGACCGGATCCATATAATTACCAAAAGCACCCGCAATATATACTGAACTGATTTCATCTTCTGTAATACCAAGCCGTTCCATAAGCATCTGGATCCCAGCTGCAATCGCAGCTTTCGCAAGCTGGACCTCTCCGATATCCTTCTGTGTCAGATAAACCCCATGTTCATTCCCGGCCTGTTCCGGCGGCACCAGCATAAACACTCCTTGATTTTCCTGTCCGGTGCTCAACGCTCCATTCTCATCCAGCATTCCCGCATCCAGAAGCCCTGCCACCAGATCGATCAGACCCGAACCACACAAACCAACTGCCGGTTTATCTCCCACAGTTGTATAACTCCATTTTCCAGCCTCATACTTCACATGATCCACGGCACCTGCTGCGCCACGCATTCCACACTCAATCTTCGCACCCTCAAAAGCAGGTCCCGCCGCAGTGGAACAAGTCACCAGATGCTCTCTGTTCCCCAAAACCATTTCACCATTCGTCCCAATATCAATCATCAGTGAGATCTCCTCTTGCAAGTCCTGCCTCAACGCCAGCAGACATCCACAAGTATCCGCCCCCACATAACCGGCAATATCCGGCAGCATGATCAACTCAGCTTTCCTGTGCACAGCCAGCCCATAATCCCCGGCATCCAACACCAGTCTCTCACTCACAGCCGGCGTATAAGGCGCATGTACCAGCGAAGCCGGAGAAATCCCCAGAAACAAATGATGCATACAAGTATTTCCCACAATACACACCTGAAAAATATCTCTTCTGTCAATCCCAGCATCATCTGCCAGAATACCCAACATCTCATTGACAGCTTCACGGATACACATACTCAGCACTTCAACACCATGCTCCAACGCATAATTTGCCCGCATGATCACATCCGCTCCATACTGCGCCTGCGGATTCATCCGACTCTCCACCGCCATAGTCCTGCCATCCTCACCATCCAGCAAATACCCAGCGATCGTAGTCGTCCCAATATCAAACGCCGCCAGACACCGTCGTCCAGCAACTTTTCTCATTTCCAGAATCCGCCGTCCACTATAAATCACATACCAGTCATCAGAATCTCTGCGCATTCCATACAGTTCTCCTGCTAACCTCAGATCCACTTCCATACTCTCCGGATCAACACCGCTATCTTTCTCCGCCAATTCATTCAAAAGTCTCTGCCAGTCTGACCGCTTCTCCCCAGGTTTCGCCTTCTCCAACTCAACCTGTGCCATCCGCAGTCCCGGTTCAAACACAACTTCTCTGTTAAATCCATCCGTCAAAATCTTCTCATTGCCAGCCTTGTCCAATGTCTCCACTACACAAATCTCACCTTCACCAATCCACACCTGACACGCCTTAACCACTTCACCATTAATCTTAACCAGACACTTTCCACATTTACCAAGACCTCCACAAGGCGCATCCGGTCTCAGTCCAGCCCTGATCTCCGCTTCCAGCACCGACATCCCGGCTTCCACCTCTATCTCAAAATTCTCTCTCACAAACTTTACCCAAGCCATAAAAAACCTCCCATATACACCCAACAATTAACTCCGTTCATCTATCTGCTCACATCCAGCATCTGCTTCACAACCTAACTTCACCAAACTGCCAATTGCAATCCCTTTCCCAATTCGGCATATCCGAATATCTGCTCTACAATTAGTCAAACACTACCGAAACCAGCTTACAGCTCAGAAAAATATTTTATTTCATGTGCATTTGCAGGAGTCTTAGATATTCTTAGCCCTCAGAAATCTGCGTTATGAGCAGACTGCATCACTGTCTGAGCGAAGTCTGCAACGAAGCGAGTTTGATAAGGCTGCTCATGCCCTTAGCAGATTTCTGAGAGCTTAGAATATCTTAGACTCCGAAACCGCACATGAAATAAAATATTTTTCTGAGCGTCCTCTTTCATTATAACACGCCACAAAAAATCCCCAAATACGCGAAAGGACCACTCCACAGAGCAGTCCCTCCCCATTATATTTTCATGTTATACTTATACCCGTAATAACCAGGTTCAAGTTCAGATTCCGCTTAAGCCGCAGCCAACTTCTTAGCCAATGAAGCTGCACTGGCCGCATCATCAGAATAACCATCAGCCCCAATCTCCTCAGCAAACGCCTCGGTAATCGGTGCCCCGCCAACCATAACCTTAATATTGCCTCTGAAATCTGCCTCATTCAGCGCCTCAACAGTCTCTTTCAAAGCCGGCATAGTAGTTGTCAGTAAAGCAGAAAGTGCAATAATCTTAACATCCGGATTCTCTTTATAACACTCAATAATCTTAGCCGCCGGAACATCAACTCCAAGATCAATCACTTCAAAACCGGCACTCTCAATCATCATAGCAACCAGATTCTTACCAATATCATGAAGATCACCGGAAACAGTTGCAATAATAACTTTACCCAATGCACCTGTAGAACCACTTGCCAGATGCGGTTTCAGAACTTCAACGCCTTTCTTCATGGCACGTGCTGCAACCAGCATCTCCGGAACAAAAATTTCACCATTCTTAAATTTATCACCAACAACAGACATGGCACTGATCATACCGTCATTCAGGATTGCAACCGGATCATCACCTTCATCAATGGCTTCCTGCACAGCCGGTCCTACTAATTTCGCTTTTCCTTTTTCTACTAATTCAGCAACTTCATTTATTTTAGACATAATCAAACCCTCCCTGTTATTTTTTGAATCTTCATATCAAAATTCCATACATTCAAATTTTCTGTCTTTATATCCACAGTCAAACCCTGCATTTCAGATTTTTCAGCTTATTTCTTTTTCACTGTACCGATCAATCCCTCTCTGTAAGCTCCGATATACTCCATACAGTAATCATCCAGACCAAGTAATGCCTCTGTTGCATAAACAAGTCCAAGCATATCCTTATTAGTCGGATCCATAATTCCGCTGTCCAGTCCGGCATTCATTGCCAGTACCAGGAAACCATAATTGATCAGCTTACGAACTGGCAGATTAAAGGAAATATTACTGATTGCTGCTGTGATATGAATAGATGGATACTGCCCACGTACACTTGTGATCGTCTCAATATTAGTAGCAATACCATCCTCAGAAGTACAGAGCATCTCAACCAGCGGATCAATATGGATTCTGTTCGGAGCAATTCCATACTCTTTCGCTTTCGCCATGATCTTGTCAAAAACTTTCAGCCGGTCTGCCGCACATTTCGGAATTCCTGTATTATCACTCAACAATGCAATTACCTGCCATCCTTCATTTCCCGGCTCTGCCATGATCGGAAAAATCGTATCAATCTTATGTCCCTCTCCTGATACAGAATTAAAAATTCCAGGTTTCTTACAGAATTTATACGCCTGTGCCAGAACATCCGGACTCGGACTGTCAATAGAAATCGGTAGATCCGTAACCTCCTGGATACAGTCGATCATCCATTTCAGAGTTTCCACTTCCTCAGCTTCCGGAACAGAAGCACAACAGTCAATATAAGTAGCTCCACTTTCCGCCTGAAGCTTTGCTCTTGCTTTAATAAATTCTGAATCTCTTTTCGCAATCGCTTCTGCAACAATCGGAATAGAGCCATTAATTTTTTCCCCAATAATAATCATTTCTCAAACACCTCCAAAACCACTTCCACTAAACAAAAACTAAAACATGATCTGCCATGGAAGTCTTGTAGATTCAGATGCCTTAATACCAAATTTCTCTTCATTCAGCTTGTCAATAGAATCGCAAAGAGATTTGTAAACTCCCGGATAAACAGAGCCAGGACCACCCTGCGCAATACAAGGAATAAAGTATTTATTTCCACACTCTTCGCAGACACGGCGAACAACTGCATCACAGTTCTCATCTGTCCATCCTTCGAAATCAACCGCACGGTTCTCGATACCACCCATGAAACTGATCTTTCCGCCATACTTCTTGATCAGTTCCGGCAGATTATTGGTTTCCATACAGCCCTGCCATACATCAATTCCCATTTCGATCATTGACGGAACCAATGTTGCAGCATAACTGTCAGAATGATGGATAACCAGTTCCACACCATGACTGTGATAGTATCCATAAATCTCTTTATATGGTTCAAGCAAAAATTCATCAAACATTGCCGGACTCATAAATGTACTGTCCAGTCCGCCCCAGTCATCATGATGGAATAATGCATCCGGATGAAGGTTAGAGCAGATACCTTCAGCCAGTTCCAGTTCCCATTCTGTCAGATATTTAATCAGGTCATGCATTTCATCTGGATTTGTAATGTAATAAACCAGCGCATTACTGATCTCGCACAGATGATGTGTCTGCTCAAATAACCCCGGTGCAACGAAAGCTGCCTTAAACGCCTGATCTCCGTCAACTGCATCATATTGAGCCTTCACCATGTCCCACTGATCCTGGGTAAATTTCAGAGACGGTGCATGTACATAATCTTTCCAGTCCTCAATATCTTTTACTACAATTTTATCAGGAGTATGTACTGGAAAAGAACCCGGAACACCTTTCGGGAAAGTATTGGTTACACCCCATGCATTTACTACATTTTCCTGTCCGGGCTGAAGCAGTGGATTTGCAAACATAAACGGATGGAAAAGAAGCTGTACTGCTTCATACTGATTGACAAATCTGTCAGGATTACCGCCTTTTATGACTTCAAGCATGTTCTGTTTTGGTGTTAACATATAATCTACCTCCTCATATATTTTCGGAAATGCCCACACATTCCCATATTTATTTGGTTAAATCGTTGTTATTATCTTTGTTTTCGATGGTTTTATTGTATCATTTGTATATTTTAAAAGATATACTTAGATATGTGGAATTTTTCCCATTGTATTCATACAATTTGTATGAACTATTTTCATATCATCTTTTTTATCCAGTATAAACAGTAACGCATAAAAATTCATTTCAAATTACCAGTTCCACTTGTAAGCCCTGTCCAAACATTGTATAATTTTAATATCTACAAATTACTTAACAGGCGGTAAACACAATGCATTTAAAAAAATTTCTGATTCCGCTTCTCTCTGTCAGCCTTCTTCTGACTCCTGTATACAGCGTCTGTGCAGAAGAACAGGGGACACTCTCTCCTTCTTCAGAAAACTCTGACAGTGTATTTGGCGGAACATCCACTTCAGCCGAACCGGTTACAGATGAAGAGCTTCAGGCGCTTTTGAATCAGATTCAAGGACAACTTCCTGTCGATAATGGAAACTGGTCTGTTTTTGTATCAGATCTTATAAACGAGACAGAAGGCTGTATTAATGAACAGTCAATGCAGGCTGCCAGCCTGATCAAGCTCTATATCATGGGTGCCATCTATGAGAATTATGAACAGATCACAGAACAGTACGGCAAAGATTCCGTAGACTCTGATCTTTATTCCATGATCACGGTCAGTGATAACGATGCAGCCAATACTCTGACAACCTATCTGGGAAGCGGAGATTCCAATGCCGGTATGCAGGCTGTAAACGACTTCTGTCAAGCACATGGCTATACTCAGACCCACATGGGTCGTATGCTTCTGGCAAGCAATGACCAGGATGATAATTACACTTCTGTAACAGATTGTGGACACTTTCTCATTGAAATTTATAAGGAAGAGGAGTCAAGTTACGCTCATGCATCTGACATGTATACCCTGCTCAAAGCTCAGACCCGGCAGAACAAAATTCCGGCAGATCTCCCATCCGGAGTAAAAACAGCAAACAAAACAGGCGAACTTGACAATGTAGAGAATGACGCTGGAATTATTTATGATGCTGCAAACGATCTGGTCATCGTATTTATGTCCCAGAATCTCTCCAACGTTGGAACTGCCCAGAGCACGATCGCGTCTCTGAGCCGAAATATTTATGATTATTATAATAAATAAAAGGCGAAACGCTCCGGCATATTATAATATATATTTATAAGCAGAAGGAGGATCTACTTATGAAGAAAAGAAAAAGTATTATTATTCCTATGATGCTTGCAGCCGCAGTTGCTGCCGCATCTGTACCATGTAGTTCTCAGGATATAAAAGCATCCTGTAATACCTATGAAGTCAGTGTTGCTAAAGGTTATCTGGCTCTGCGCACTTCAATGGCCTACACTTCTTCCAATGAAATCGGTGAACTGTATTCCGGTGATCTGGTCGAAGTTACCGAATATACCAACGGCGATTACTGGTATGTTTATTCTCCAAAATATGACTGCTGGGGATATGTAAACAATGATTACCTAATTGCCTTGTCCTCTCAGTCAGGAAACTACTATCCTACTTCCTATACAGTCAGCGTGAATAAAGGATATCTGGCTCTGCGTACACAGAAAGCCTATGACGATTCCAATGAGATCGGACAGCTTTATTCCGGCGATACTGTACTGGTTTCAGACAGCAGCGATTCCAAATACTGGTATGTTTATGCCCCTAAGCTTAATCAATATGGTTATGTAGACAAAAACTATATCTATTATAATGGGAGAACCGGCGTTTCGAATTTTACCCCGTATTTTGGTGAATCAAGAACCGTCAGCGTTGCTAAAGGTTATCTGGCCCTGCGTACACAGAAAGCTTACGACTCTTCCAATGAAATCGGACAGCTTTATTCCGGCGATGTAGTTCAGCTTCTGGATACCAGTGACACACAGTACTGGTATGTTTACTCTCCGAAATATGACCTGAACGGTTTTGTAAACAAAGATTATCTTATCGGCGGAACCACATATACCACCAGAACCGTCAGCGTTGCTAAAGGTTATCTGGCTCTGCGTTCTGCCAAAGCATATGATTCTTCCAATGAAATCGGACAGTTATACTCCGGTGATATTGTTCAGCTTATTGATTCAAGCGACACACAATACTGGTATATTTACTCTCCAAAACTTTCCAATTATGGATATGTCAATAAAGATTATCTGTATTGATAAACCAGCCTGGCAGCTCACTCATAAACAGGATGTTGCCAGGCAACTCAGTTAATAGAATAAAATGTAGAAAGGACTCGCAAAATATGAGCCCCAAAAGACAGGTAAACCACAACATCCGCAAACACTTTAATGGTGTTATTTATAACATTTCACGTTACACAGAAATCGTACTTTCCATCGTCATCCTTGTAGTGATCGCACTGGCAGGGATACGCCTGATCATGAAAGTGGCAGGTACTTCGGTTTCTGCAATGGACACAGAATTCTTTACAAGCTTTCTCTCCCAGGCATTATCCCTGGTAGTAGGTGTCGAATTTGTAAAAATGCTCTGCCAGCATTCCGCCCAGACAGTTGTCGAAGTCCTGATGTTTGCCACCGCCCGTCAGATGGTAGTTGAACATCTTGGACCAAGTGAAACACTTCTAGGTGTGATCAGTATTGCAATCCTTTTCGGTATCCGTAAATACCTCATGACTGACAATGATGATATGAACTCACGAAAGCATAGAGAAGAGGAATAATAAAGAGACTGCACGTCAGATACTGTCTGTAAATCTTACAGATAATATCTGAACTATGCAGTCTCTTTTTTATTTCCACATACTGATAAACGGGCGTCTCAAAAAAAGTTATTTTATATTCTATAGTTAATGGTTACCAGCATGATGGTTTCTACTTAATCTAATCAATAATTTCCACCAAAGAATTTACTCTCCTTTGGAAGTTCATAAGCTTTGAAATAAGCACTAAAATCTATCTTCAAATAATTACACAGATTCGCAAGCTCAACCATTGTATTATCGTTTACAGGAATGCCATTCTTCCTGCGGTCTTTCTCTGCCAGAATTTCTTTCTCACCATGTGTATAAATCTGCTCTGCCCCTTCTGCTTTAGGACTCTGACGAAGAGTTTCCAGATATTCTGAAAAATGTGCTTTAATATCCTCTGCATTTCCAAAAATTGCAGGATCAATAGCTGCAAATCCATGGCAGATACCAGTTTTGTCCTTAAAAGTGCAGCACTTATCAGAAGTAACACCCATAGAAAGAATAGAGCTGAAAATCTCACAGAGCATTCCATATCCATAACCTTTATGGCTTCCGTTTACCTCTTTATTTCCACCAAGCGGCATAATTCCGCCGCCTTTCTTACCAACAATATTTGCAAGTACATCCGGTGCATCTGTGCTCTCCTGTCCATCTGCTCCGAGAGCCCAGCCTGCAGGAAGTGGCTTACCCGATTTATTATACATTTCCAGTTTTCCTCTGGTCACTACTGTTGTAGAACAGTCAAATAAAAATGGATATGGTTCTGCAGGCATTGCTACTGCAATCGGGTTGGAACCCAGCATTGCTTTTCGTCCAAAAGTAGGCACCATGATTGCTTCTGAGTTGGTGCATGCCATACCAAGCAGTCCCTGTTTGGAAGCCATTTCAGCATAATATCCCGCAATACCAAAATGATTAGAATTTCTTACCGATACAAAACCCACACCAGTCTTCTTCGCCTTTTCAATGGCTTTCTCCATTGCAAAATGACTGATCAGCTGTCCCATTCCGTCATGTCCGTCGATCACTGCTGATACGGGTGTTTCAAATACGACCTCCGGTTTTGCATCCGGGTGAATAGTTCCCTTTTCAATTCCTTTATCATATCTTACCATTCTCTGCATTCCATGGCTTTCAATTCCATACAGATCCGCAGTAAGTAAAACATCTTTGATAATATTAGTCTGTTCTTCATTGAAACCAAACTTACGAAATACATCGTGGCAAAAAGTATTTAATGTGTCATAACTCCATTTTACATAACCCATAACTGTAAAGCCCCTCCTTGAAGTATTACTCATTTTCTTTTTGGTGTTACCAATTTGTTGAATTGATTATACCACCTCCTTTTTCAAAGCGCAATATCCTATTTTATTTTTGTAACCTATTATTTTTTGAAACATGTTGTTATAACAACACATTTTTCTGACTGCATGTGGTATACTTTATAAAAGAAATCAGAAATAGTTTTTCCAATATCGCTCATTATATAAGCTGGATAAAAACCGCCTCACTCAGGCAGATATTCGCAATCGAACGAGGAAGACTTGCCTGTTCTGGTCAGGCAACGGATATTACTATTCATAATCAGCATCATACAGGAGGATTTAGCAATGCAATTTATTAAGAATATCAAACATGAAGAAGTATTAAACCTTGCAGCTCAGGTTACTGCACAGGACGGTCAGATCGTAAGCAAAACTCTTGCTCAGAATCCTTACGTAAGTCTTACATTATTCGCATTTTCCAAGGGCGAAGAAATCAGTACACACGATTCCAAGGGTGATGCAATGGTTTATGTTCTGGAAGGAACCGGAAAATTTACAGTAGGCGGAAAAGAACATCTGGTAAACGCAGGAGAAACTCTTGTTATGCCAGCTACAATTCCTCACGCAGTATATGCGCAGGAAGACTTCAAGATGCTTCTTACAGTTGTGTTCCCGACAGAGAAATAATCTATAACATAGAGTCTCTGTAATCTTTATTTATTGATAATATTCTGCAAGATATTTTTGTCCCTTGCTTTTACAAAATCACGGGCATATACTATGAGCAGATAATGAGTGGTAAAAAAGTAATACCACGCATTATCTGCTCATAATTTTTGCCGATTTATTGAGAAAAACATCTGTAAGTAACAAAAAAAATCTGTCCGAAAAAGTTTTATATTATCGGAACATTATAGAAAAGGATGACTACATTATGATTCAGGATATTGCACCACATATTTACCACAACGAATACAAACCATCTGCCCCGGATAAAACCAGCTTCATTCTGGTCTATGAAAAAGGTCAGATCCTTCTTCCCTGTCAGGAACGTGAAGAAGCAATCACATTTCCGCATTTTCAGGAACTGGAGGGTAAACTCCCTGATCTGTACAGCAATTATATTTACCTGTTCTCAATTGATGACCAGCGCTTTTATCTGATCCCAGATCTCGATACCTCATTGCTTCCAAACTACGCGTTTCAGGATGTACGCATTCTGCGTACTGCTCATCCGCAACATCTTGCATTCGCCGGCATCACAGGTCATCAGCTATTTCAGTGGTACACCAAAAGGCAATACTGCGGCTGCTGTGGAAAACCGATGGTTCACAGTCAGAAGGAACGTATGATGGAATGCCCGTCCTGCGGAAATCATGAATATCCGGTTCTGTGCCCTGCAGTTATCGTGGGGATCACAAACGGAGATAAGATTATCCTCTCCAAATATGAGGGGCGCAGATTCAAACGTTACGCTCTGATCGCAGGTTTTGCTGAAATTGGTGAAACGATTGAAGAAACAGTTCACCGTGAAGTCATGGAAGAAGTGGGATTGAAAGTCAAAAATCTCCGTTATTACAAGAGCCAGCCATGGTCTTTCAGCGGCTCCCTGCTTTTTGGATTTTTCTGTGATGTAGATGGTGATGATACACTGACCGTTGATCATGAAGAACTTTCCATGGCACAATGGGTAGAACGTGATAAGATTCCGGATCAGGGCAATAACATCAGCCTGACTAAGGAAATGATGATGCTCTTCCGCGACGGAAATGAACCCAGATAAACACTTTGTACAGACAGGACTCTTTATACACCAAACATTCTTAGGAGAATCTTTTTAAGTTTTTGTATATCTAGGGAATGTTGCGGAACAATTTTTCAAAATATAACAAAAGGATACATACACTCTAATTTTATTGTGCATGTATCCTTTTTGTCTCTATATAAATCTCTATATAAAGCTTCCTCACTATATAATCAAAAGCATTCTTTATTATTCTTCACGCCGCACTCCCGTTGCCAAATCCACGACTCCTGCGTTTTCCATTACATTCCTGTTCAAATTCTTTCAGTTTTCGTCTTGCATCCGACGTCAGGTTCGTTGGAACCTCAATCTGTACAGTTGCATATTCGTCACCGTGTACAGACGGATTATTCATTGCAACAATACCCTTGCCTCTTAAACGGATTTTAGTTCCTGACTGTGTACCTGGTTTAATATTACAGAGAACATCTCCATAAATGGTATGAACTTTTGCCTCACCACCAAATACTGCCGTTGTAAACGGAATATTCACGGTTGTATAAACATCTCTGCCTTCACGTCTGTATCCAGGTTTATCCTGAACATTTACTTTCAGAAGCAGGTCCCCGGCTTCGCCACCGCCGATTCCCGGATGTCCTTTTCCCTTAAGTCTGATAGATTTACCAGATTCAATACCTGCCGGAATATTGACTTCATAATTCTGGACACCACCGTTACTGCTCTGCAGACGGATAACCTTCTTGCCGCCGAAAGCCGCCTCATCAAAGCTGACAGTAACATCAGCATGAAAGTCTTCACCTTTACTGCTGTAAGAACCGCCAAATCCACCAAAACCACTTCCATGGAATCCACTGCTTCCAAATCCACCAGTACCGAATCCGCTTCCACCAAATCCACCGGATGATTTACCCTTCTTAAATCCACCGCCAAAGATATTCTTCAGTATATCATCCATGTCTTCTCCATTTTCAAAGTGGAACTCATGATATCCATTACCATCACTGTAAGATCCCTGGAAACTGCTTCCAAACGGATTACCCTGACTGCCGCCAAATCCACTGCCAAACGGGCTTCCCTGAGCTCCGCCATAATTACCGGCACCTTCTTCAAAAGCAGCATGACCAAACTGATCATATAACTTACGCTTCTTCTCATCACTCAGAACATCATAAGCTTCATTTACTTCCTTAAATCGTTCTGCAGCTGTGGCATTTCCCTCATTACTGTCCGGATGATATTTCTTAGCCAATTTTCGGTATGCTTTTTTTATCGCTGCTGCATCTGCGTTTCTGTTAACGCCTAAAACTTCATAATAGTCTCTCTTCAATATCATCACCTTCTTTCAAAAACAACGGGAAGCCAAAAGATTTGACCTCCCGTTGCTGTAATTTACATCTATTATCCTTCAATGGAGATGCTGTGCTTCTGTTCCACTGCTGGTTTTGCTTCTTTTTTCGGTACAAATAATGTCAGAATACCATGTTTGAATTCTGCTTTGATGTCGTCCTGATGCACTTCCTTACCTACATAAAAGCTACGGCTGCAGGCACCTGCATAACGTTCTCTACGGATATAACGTCCTGTTTCTTTCTCCTGTTCGTCTTTATCCAGACCTTTTTCCGCACTGATGGTCAGATAACCATTCTCCAGTGCTGCGTGAATCTCATCTTTTGTAAATCCAGGAAGATCTACAATCAATTCATATCCATTGCTCATTTCCTTGATATCTGTTTTCATAATGTGGTTTGCTTTATGTCCATAGAGTTTCTTCTCTGCATCCTTCATTGCTCTGTCATCATAATAAAATGGGAAATCTCCAAAAAAGTCATCAAATAAATTTTCTCCAAAAATACTAGGCATTAACATAAGTCATATCTCCTTTTCTAATATATTATATATGTCAAATCTGTTTACCAGATTTACTTTTCAAATCTATTTTATCGGTTTCTTCAACCTTTATTTTTCAGTATAAGTTTTTATTTCTATTTCTGTTTTATATTTCCGGCTGCCCCATTGACGGGTCAGCCGGAGTATTTATCTGTCAGCCTTCAATGGCAATTGTTTTCTTCTGTTCTACTGCAGGTTTCGCTTCTTTCTTCGGTACAAATAATGTCAGGATACCGTGTTTGAATTCTGCCTTAATGTCATCTTTTTCAACTTCTTTACCTACATAGAAGCTACGACTGCAGGCACCTGCATAACGTTCCTTACGGATATAACGTCCGGTTTCTTTCTCCTGCTCATCTTTGTCCAGACCTTTCTCTGCACTGATGGTCAGATAACCATTCTCCAGATCAGCCTTAACCTCATCTTTCGTGAATCCCGGAAGATCTACAACCAGTTCGTAACCTTTATCAGTTTCCTTGATATCTGTTTTCATTACGTGGCTGGCTCTGCGTCCGTAGAGTTTCTTCTCTACATCTTTCATATCTTTATCATAATAAAATGGGAAATCTCCAAAAAAGTCATCAAATAAATTTTCTCCAAAAATACTAGGCATCAACATAAGTC
>CAKRWH010000010.1:0-91968 GCA_934416185.1 uncultured Blautia sp.
GGTAATCGATTTCGATGCTATTTTGGCATAAAACAGGGCTGCCGCCCAGCAAAAATATTTGCTAATGCGACAGCCCCACTGTTCTTAACCCACATGAATCTCCCGGGATTTTTCCCTTAACTCTCCCGATATAATGGCTTTAACTTCCTGCCCGATTATCTGATCCCGGGCTGATTTTGGTGGAAATTCAAAGCTGATCTGCATACCAGACCGTTTGATCTTTACGGTGTCATATTTTTTGTCCGGCATTTTGCCCCCTATAAGAACCGACCTTTTTATATGATTATTCCCTGATGACTTGGCATATGTAATTTTGTTCACTGCTGTTACCTCCTGATTTTTTCTATTCTTTTTATGTCTTCATAATCTTGTCCAGATTTTTATGATTTTGACAGAATAACACCTTCGACACTCTGATTATTCATTTCTATTTCTCCCTTCATCAAGGCATATCCTATTTTTAAGCCACGTAACAACCGATAGTATTTGGCTGTAGCAGTATAATCAATTATATTCGCAATTTTTTTCTCACTACCATCACTTGGTTTAAAATAGATTTTTGCAGAAGCCTGATCCAAACTGTCAAGTTGTTCTTTACTGAACTTCGATAAAAACTGTGTAGCCATCAGAAGCGAAACTCCATATTTCCTTGATTCTGTCAGCATTTGAAAAAACACAGAATTTCTCCCAAAAGATATGTTCTGAATTTCATCAAGACTGATTACAAGCCCTTTTTTCACCGGCTTATCCCTTCGAAGTTTTTTCCAGATTATATTTAGAATAATCTCTATCGCTACACATTGTACCTTTGAATCGTAACCAGAAAAGTCGATCACATTTACTTTGCCGGGGCATATCGTTTCTGCCCTTCTTTTAAAAATATTGCTACTTAGTAAAGGATACAATCTACTGTATACGCTACTTGCCACCAAATCTTCTGACTGTAGTAGTAAGTCACTCATGGCATCCAACTCTGCATCGTACGATTCAACAAAATCAGGGGCCTCTACCATATTGCTAATTGTTTTTTGTAAACAAAATAGCTGACGTGAACCAAATTTCTGCCCTAGAGTCAATATTTCAACAGCATGTCCTACCTCTCTTTTTTGGGCCATACTATCCATTCCTTGAATTTCCGGTAGAAAATTCCATTCAATTCCATCTTCAATCACACTGATTTTATGTGTCAGCTCAGGATGGAAATCGTAGTGATTTCCATCCTTGTCAAAAACAATCACCGTCTTGCCTTCCCTTGCAGCTTCATACTCTATGCTAGCCATTCTATAAGATTTCCCGCTACCCGTTTTACCCGTAATGAGTATATGACTATTCATACATTCCTTTGAAAACACAATATTTTCTCCTTTTACACTCTTTCCTAACATCATCTTCGTTCCTCCTCTGGAACCAGCAATGTTTCCACACAAGTTCTATCCAGATTTATCATTCTTCTCCTTACTGCAATCAGATTATTGGGTGATTCTTTTAAAGTCAGCTTCTTTGTAAAATCGCTCTTCTCTGACTTCAACACTCCTGTTTCCGCAAGTGCTCTCTTTATCGTCCTTTCAGACATTACTGCAACCACTGGATGAATTATTTTTTTAAAGCATCCCGGCGTCAACCAAAAATCTGTTGGTGTACAAATGATTGTCTCTTCATTTCTTTCCAGTTCCTCCCATGTAATATTATCGCGTCCTTTCTGTTGCAAATCTGCCTTTTCGAAAAGTTCTATAAAAGTTTCTGTTATATCCTGCGAATCTGAAGCAGCCACATAATAGATCTCTGTTTTTTCTTCAAAAACTTTTTTCATATATTTCATCCCTTTATGGTACTCATCTTCATTATTCAGTAGAAAATGCAACAGCTCTGACAAAATAATAGACTGATGCTGCCAAAAACTTTCCATCTCCCATGGCTTCCCTGTTTGCGTTCCTTCCAGGATTTTATGCTCAACCCAATGCCCGGCAATGCTTTTCTCACGTATCGTAAGAAGCGTTCCCACATAGGCCTTATCTTGAAATAAAGCACAGTCTTCTTCTGATATATTCAAAACAGGAACCATGCACTCACGAATAGCATTGTCAAGGCTGCGACGATTATCGACCAGCAACACTGGGAAAAACTCTGACTCTATGGATTGTTTCCTCATCCCTCTCAATTTTTCTGATGATAAAATCACGTCCGTAGATCAAAGCTGCAATATACCAGTATTCATAACCAGACACCGCCAGATAATGCTGTACCTGTAAAAGATAGCTGAGAGGCACTGCTCCGTCTTTCCATTTGTCTGCCGAATATGGACTTACCGTTTTACATTCCAGCCCAGCTTTCTGACCTACAATCAACCTGTCAAAATCTGCAAGCATCCAGTTATATTTCTCATTCTGGAAAATATAATTCGCTCTTTTTATTTTCAGCCCTGTTTCCTCTGAAAATCTCTTTGCCACATATTCCTCTAAATCTCTCCCCTGTTTCATTGCTTCATTGTCTGGATTTTCCTTAATTGCATCTGCAATCTTATCCTGATATACCGAAAATGCACTTACATATGGATTCATTCCGGCTATTGCTCCTGCGTCACTTCCACATATTCCCTGTTTTCTGTATTTGAGCCATTCCGCTTTAGGAAGCCCTACTGTTGATACCAGACGTTTCATGTTTGTTTTCCTCACTTTCTGCCTGAATATATGCTGTAATAATTTTATTAATAGCATTCTCTATGTTTTCTCCCATCGAAGTTTCCTGTTTAGTCCATCTCTGGTAAAAATACATCAGAAGGTTGGGGAAGATCAGAAGAATCTCCACCCCTTTTTCTGATATATCATCACAATACCGCATTGCTGATCTGGAAAGCTTCTTATAGTTTTCTACTTTTTCTATATCATCCTTAAATGTTCCTTTTCTTTTTCTCAGAATGTTTCTGCAATACTGTCCACATTCAAGTTCAATTTTATTTTTCAGTAATTTTCTTTTATCCATCGTCCAGCCTCCTATGCCGCACAAACCATCTGATACGCTTTATCAATCAATGGATTTCCCTCTACAGTTCTGGCAAAGAGATTCTCTTTGAAGTTCTTTGTCCTGCGAATAGGTTCAGAATCCGTAAAAGCAAAAGCTTCATCATTCTGCACTACTTTATAGCGATCTGTAACAACACCAAGCACTTTATTATCCAGATCTCTTACATTGGCTTTATATCCTGGAATCAAAAGGTTATTGTCTGTATAAATTGGCTCCTGCCTTACTTTCCAGTTTAATCCTGCTAATTCCAGTGCTTCTTCTGAATCTGGTGCTTCCATTACTCTTGTACCCAGCCCATGCCATGGGGTTTCTCTTACATAAAACATACTTTCTACATTTGCTGCCATCTTCTCGTCCTCCTTAATGTTTTTTTGTGATAATCTCAATAAGTTTTTCTGCTGCAATTCTGATAATAATGACTAATTCCATGCGTAAGCCCTCCATTTTGTATTTTTGTGCATAAAAAACAGAACCCCGAATTGAGGTTCTGCTTCCTTATCACTACTATAATATATAATTGAACATCATTTGCTTTTACGGCATCCCTGTCACATATGTCTCATTCGTTCCATCAGACCAGTAAATATCCAACCCACCATCATAAAATGTCATCGTTCCACACTCAGATACAACATTCTTTTTATCAAATATAATTTTTGCTGTATCTTCTGATGTTTGTTCCAATCCATAAGTACTAACTCCACCTTCATCCGGTGAAACACGTTCTCGCTTACTCACTTCAAGAGTACCATCATATGATGAATAAGAGGAATCGGATGTATAAACTTTAATAATTCGATAAGTATCTGGATTCGTATAATAGCCGCCATATTGTTCAAATAGATTTCTTGTATTCTCATATGAATCTGCTGGTTCTGACTGCTCATTTGAAGGAATACCATAACCAGCATCACCGCCATTAGCACTTAAACACGCACTAAAAAAATCTATGTTGTATCTCTCAATATCTGATAGACAGGATTCATCAAAAGATTTATCTGGACTATACCATGTTTTTTCAGAGAACAGCGCAACTACTTCAGGTGTCTGAAAAATATATCCATGTCGTGCATATATTTCATTAATACCATACTGATACATCCAAGCCTGATATTGTTCAGAATACCCCTTAAACATATACTTGGAAGAATCAGGAAATAGATATCCGTCTGCTTTTCCGGTTCCACTAAAATCAACAATGTAATTAGGCAGTCCACTTAAACTGTCTTCCGCGTTCTCCTGAGACATTCCGTATCCAGGAAAAGCAGATTGTATAATTGGCGATTCATTGCTATAATAGTCGCCGCTCCCTACATCACCTTCTATAACTGTTTCAATCAAAATCTGCTTATCTTGTTTCGTAATACGATCCACTTTCTGATATCCCATATGACCATAGACTGAATATATTCCATTATTATCCTCTGCCACATATAACAATACAGGACTATAAAAATTTCCAATAGACTCTGGTGTTCCATTTTCCAATGTATATACATAATTAGTCCAGTCAGCATCACTTTCTCCAAAAGAAATAATCAATTCTTTTGTTCCATCCTGGTCAATATCATATAACGCATAGTTTCCATTTCCATCATGTGTTGCAGCTGTATCTCCAATTACTTCCGCATAGGAACTATATTCTGGCATAGTGGAATAATCCACTGCTGAATTTGTTTCCGCTGCTGAGGCTGTTACAAAACAACAAGTCAGAGTCGCAGTGGTACACAATATAGATTCTGCCATCTTTATCCATTTTCTTTTTCCTCTTTGTTCTTTCATTTTAATCCCCTTCCATGTTTTTGTTTAACCTCATTATACACCTTAAGTATGTCATTATCTGTCTTTATAAAGAATTTTTCATATAAATGAAAGTCTAAATTAATAAAATCTTCAAGGAATGTTTTTCTCCAAAATACAACAATAAATTTTGAAATACCCAAAACTTTAAAGTGATTCTCGCCCGGATTTTTCAAAAACTTTTTTTATACCTTATCAAAAATCCTTTTTCAGGCATATAATTTCGAAAAAAAATTTTTTTAAATCCGGGCATTCAGCAGTTTTCCCTACTTTTATCAAACCATTTGTTTAATAAAAGACCCATAGCTTTCTTTATCTCATTTTCCTATGGCCTTCGATTCTAATAATCTCTAGAATCCTCCCTGATAGTGATTAAAGTCACTACATCACTCTCTGCTAACAGTGATTCCCTATTCTTCCCTTTGCATTCATTCTAATCATAAAAACAACATGGAATTTTCACTTAATATATGTATTTTTCTTGAATAAGTTCTGCTTGTTCAAGCGGAAAATTCGTAAAGACCCAAACAACAGCATTTTCTCTTAATAGCCTTGCTCTCCCAATTGCTTGTAACAATTCCCCTTCGATATACCAAAATTGAATGCGTTGCAAGTTCAAATCCTTATATGTCATAAATCTAAACTCGAAGATTCCTTTTTTCACTCTTCGATCATGTAATGTTTCTGTTATATCATACCCCAATAACATTGCCGTATATTTGTACAATGCTTCCGGTTTATGCGGTGTACCTACAACCGCAATATTTGTTCCTTTTAGCTCATCAAAACCTTCTGTTTTTCCAAAGTAAATCTGTAAATCTCTGGTTGCATATTCCTTAAATGTAATAAGAGGAACTACATTTTCGGTAACATTAAAAACAGCGTCTGTTACTTTCTCAAAAGTTAATTTTCTTATGTTTTCTCTGCTTAGTGCAGCGTGAGAATATTGAATCAGTCTTCCCACATATTCTACTCTAGGAATCTCTCTAAATTTTACTTTTCGATTCTTGCAAAAATCTTGGTACATTTTATCATCAGCTGTCGCAGACAAAATTGTCATTTTTACATCTGGAATTTTTATATCATCTCCCCATATCAAAGATCTTGTATATCTGTCTACAATAAAAAAACGAGCTAAAAGTAAAGAAAGTACTTCTGCCCATTTTATACATTCTCGAATTCTATCATTATTTACTTTTATGGGCGCTTCATTCAGAATAATTTCTTTTTCTTCTGCCTGATTTAATATATTTTTTATCGCTCCCACAAAGTCTAATGGAAAGTCACTATATTCACATAATTGCCTTAGTGCATCAAGACTTATACTTTTTGTATAATTCATAATCGTACGCAGTAAATCCTCATCCACAATAACTTCATATTTTTTCAATAGTTTTTTGGGCAAAGCCAAAAACATTGCGTGTGTTGTTACAACAACTTTTTCTTCTGCTATCAAGCTTGGTTGTTCCATAGACATTCTTATTTTTTCTTTTAGTCCTTCTGACATATTCTCATTGATATCAAGATTTTCTCTTATCAGTACTTTGGCAAAATCTGTACGATCAGCTTTATATGCCTGCTCAACTCCTTCTATTTCAATATTATTATTTTCCAAAATTACTTTAGTACTTAATGTTGGATATGCTGAAATATTCATTTTCAATAATTTTTTTACTACCTCATCCTGTAATTTTAATGTAGGCACAACAATCATAAAATTTTTTTCTGGATTATCTGAAACCATTTCACAATATATGGAAGTTTTCCCTAATCCAGTCTGTGCTTTTATTATATGAATATCATTATCTTGTGATTTTATTGATTCTTTTAACGCTTCTCTTAATCTCTTTTCCGCATTTTCCAACGAAATATAAGACAACACTTCCGCATTTTTATAAATTTTTTTATCCTGCAATTTACTTAACATATTCGTTGGTTCTCCACACACTTTGAAGTATGGGCACTTATCAATTCCACATTCTTGTGAGGAATATTCCTGTTTGCTAATATAATCCCACTGTGCCTTCCATTTCTCCTTATCTGCTTCAACAATCCCCTCAAAAAATAGAGATTTTCCACCATGAAGCTGATACAGGTTTGTCGCTAACAAAAATTTTTTTCCATGCTCCAAATCAGCTCCATTGATATGCTCCTCAAATAATTTGCAGAATTGACTAATCTTTTTTTCATCAATTTTTTGCTTTCTCTGTTCTCTATTTTTCTTTTTAAGTTTTTTACAGTTCTGCTTTTCATCTATGCCAGATCGTTTAAAAACTAAATTTCCCCAAATATAATCATCCGGCAAAACAACAAGTTCTCTTGCAAACTTTCGATTATAGACCGGAAAAATGCTTTCATTGGTTTTAAGCCCATACTTCTTTGAAATATTAACGATTTTTCTCCTAAAATTTCCGCTGTCGTCTTGTTTCAACCTGGCATGCGCAGCTAATATTAGCTTTTCAATATCTAACACTGCTGAAAAATCTGTATAAAACAGCTCTTTTCCTCCATAAAAAAGTCTTGAACAATCTTTACATTGATTATCAGCTTCCGGAAAAACCTCAAAAAACAATACCAAGATAAATTCTGCTATGTTACTATCCGTAATAGGTTTTTCCAACACAAAAACAGCTCTAAATTTTTCAATAGCTTTCGTTGATGAAAACGTATGGTATAAAAACGCTGGATGCAAATCATATTCTTTACACCGACATAAAAAATCTTCACTGGATAAGTTATTATTTATATCAATTGCAAACACACTTTGCTGTAAAAAAGAATCCTTTGTTTTATGTTTAGCACCATCTTTAAATACTGCAGGCGTAAAACTATGTCCATACTGTCCGACAGCTTCTGCCAATTCCTCTACAGTTATCTCACATTTTAATCTAAGAATTCTATTAATAATACCTGGTGTTTGGTCCGTCATTTTTTGGGTATACCCTTTATTATCTACATGTAACAAAACTTTCATTCTATGACTCCTTTTCATAGTATTTATTAAAATGATGATTTTTGGGAATTTGTTTATTTATTATATGAATTTTCCAACTTTTCATCATTTTTTACTGTATTTGTTACACATTTTTTAATTAAAAAATCTCTACTGTACTTACAAGTTGATTCTTGAAACAATATTGCAGGCTAAATTTTTTATTTCAAGGCAGAGGAAAGAGGTGTAGCGATGGCTACACCTCCTGATGATAGCATTGAAATAAAAAACTTAGATGCAAGATTGTTCGAGAAATCAACTTGTTGGTACACTACTTTGTTTATTATATTCTGTACAGTTTTAGTGATATATTTTCATACTCATAGAAAAACATAATATTAAAAAATAAGATTCGAGGTAAAGTTCTATGAATAATTTATCCTGTATCCTACCGTTCAGTAATAGTGAGATTATACCAGAAGTAATGACGGTCGATGATGTATCCCAATATTTATGTATTGGAAAAAATACTGTGTATGAACTTCTGCACAGTAATCAACTTAAAGGATTTCGAATTGGTAAATCATGGAGAATCAGTAAAGATGCTTTAAATCTTTACATAAAAAAAAGTTCCGGCTTACTGTAAAACAGTAAGCCGGAATCATTTATCACTGTAAACCGTCTATGTCCTTGTATATACGCTAAGCAATATAAATTAATACAAATTTAATCCATCTTCATATTCCTTTAATAACATTTCTTTAGCCTCTTTATGTCCTTGAACTGCTGCTTTTCTAAACCACATAAGTGCCTTTGATCTATCTATAGTGCGCCCTCTCCCCAGTTCATAACTTATGCCCATTTTGTATTGAGCATCCGCATTTCCATTTTCAGCAGCCCTTTCATACCAAAAAAGTGCTTTTTGCTTATCTTTCTCACATCCATATCCAAATTCATAACATTTGGCAAGTTTACATTGTGCTGGTTCATATCCAAGTGCAGCAGAGTCCTCATAATACTTTACCGCCGTATACAGATTAATCTTACCCTTTCTCCCTATATAATAATCTTCTCCCTGAATAAACAGTTCTTCTGCTGTCAGATTTTCTGTATCCGTTGTATTCTTATGTAATTTATTATTCAAAAAATTGTTCGCATCTAAAATCGCTTTATTAATATCATGACTATTTACAATATTTTTCTTTGTCTTTTTATCCTCAAGTACCATTTTTACCTTACACATTTCATATAAAAGTGCAACTAACAATACTGTATTTTCCGTTATAAGTTTTTCATCATCTGTAAAACATTCCCAATTTATTTTATTATTGATTATTACTATATTTTCAAGAGTATCCATATGCTCTTTATAATTTAATTCTACAGTTTTTAAACTAAAATTGAATTTTTCAGCTGCACTATACAATTGTTCTAAATAAGAACATATTTCATCAACTAATTCCTTTTCTTTATTTACTTTATCCTCTACTTCATCTGCCTTTTTTGATACAGAATCACCTACCTTGTTAAAAATAAATCCCCCCAATAGCACTCCCATTCCAAGAGTCGAAGCCCCCAGCACAGCACTTCCCAAGGCAATTCCACCTCCACCAGCAGCTATAGAACCGCCTCCCAAAAAAGCCAAAGTTGCATTTGTCGCAGCTGCTCCAGAAAGGCTTGCAATTGCAGTGCCTGTTGAAGCACTTCCAAGTGCAGTTACCGCTGCTGTAGTTGCTCCGGCAGCCGCAAATCCTCCTGCAGTTCCCAAAGAAGCTCCTCCAAGTGATCCAAGAAGAACTTCCGCTCCTATACGCACTTTCTGTAATTCTTCTGGATCATATTTAGGCAAGTCAATATTCTCTTTTTTATATCCTTTAAACTCTGGCCTATCCTGTATTTTTTCTATAACATCGGAAAATTTTTTAAAACTCTTTAAAATTTCAAGTTCTCTCGTTCCAACCTCATCCATTAATGTGCTCGTAGCCTGATTTTGGTTTTGAAATTTATTTATATTGTTTTCATGACACCTCTCTGCCAAATGCTTGGTTTCATTTGCATCTTTTATTTTAGATATTCCCTTAACTGTATCTACTACGCCTTTTCCACCTGCAACAGCGCCTAATGCTGCCAATATTACTGGTACCATATTACTCTTTCTCCTTTTCTTTCATTTTTTTACATACTTCATAATTAACCTTATAATACGCTTCTAATGACATTTCCCTTTTCAAAAATCTGTCATAAAATTCATCAACTCTGCAAATCAAGGGTCTTGAATCATAAATAGAGCATATATTCTTTTTCAAATATTTACAGGTTCCGTCCCCTCTATCCAGTTCAACATACACACCCGTTTTATTAAGGTTTCTACAACAACATCCACATTTATCACATTTGAACACTATTCAAATACCAACTTTCCTTGTTTATCTGACATATGTGTATCAAAATCCCCATTCCATGGCTTCTTAATTCCTAACTCCTCGAATTTTTCAAGCAATAATTTATTCAATTCCTCTTCTGAATTTGCCTGTGAAAATGTTTTTACAGCATTTTCAAATTTGTCAACTTCTGTTTTATATAAAGTCAGATCAATCTGTTTTAACTGTTCCAAGTACTGTGTCAGTAACTCATTGATTCTTTGGTATGCATTAAGCTGTCTTTGAAAAACATTTGTCAGTTTTATTCTAATACATACTTCCTTTAAAACTAAAAGCGAAAATCTTCCCCATGCACACAAATTCATACGCATGAAAAACAACAGAAAATTGCCTCCTGATCTAATTCCTGCATCTATTCCATCCATCGCACACAACGTTCCATTTCCTATAAGAAGCATTACTCTCAATTCAGCATTTTTAGAAGAAGGAAAACATTCTTTAATCGGTCTGCGATATTGAAAGTGTCTTCTTAATGCCCAGATAAGCCGAATTGTAAACTCTGTAACAAATATTGGAATAGCTTGTGTCATTCCAAATCTGAAATCATAACTCATCACAGATGAGCTTTTCTCTGGTTGATATGTAAATGCCATTTGTGCAATTTCTGCTAAAGTTTTTCTCTCTTCTCCAACTTTAAAATTCCCAAAATTGCAGAATCCGAAAAATTCATAAAAAGGCATCGTAATTCCCATTCCTCTATTATGATTGCCACTGCTACCAGCTACATCTGACATCAAATGTCCAAACCAATTTGCTATGCCGCACATTATTTTCATTATAAAGTTTCCACCTTTTAATTCAAAAGTATCACTTTTTATCGTAATCAATTGACCATCTGCAATAAATGAGGAAGTCATAGTAAACTGATTTAAAATTGAAAAAAATAAACCAACAATATCTGGAGAGTGTCCTAGTGACATCATATGGTGCATCTTAGCTGATATTTCAAATGCTCCATCTACATCAACAGTTCTTCTCTGGTCATAGTTCACTTTAAAATTACGCTCTAAAAATCCAATTGCTGATTTAACATTATTTTCGTTTCCATCTTTCGGATTCCATTTCATTTTTTTTGCAAAAGCCATGACTGCTTTATCAACCTGTTGATCCGTCCATTTTCCCAAAACTCCTTCTCCTGGCATACCTACCAGAAAAATATCAATTATACCGCCAATAGCTCCACAGACTACCGATGCCATGTAATCATACTTGTCACATTTATCATTATATCGTAATAAATTTCGATTATCTTCGCTTGCTTCAACTAAATCACCTTTTTTATCAGTAACCACGTCAGTTCCTCCACTCTATTTACCCTGTAATGATACAACTGTAACCGCTAATATGATTTTACCCACTTAAATCCTTCTTGACCTCTCAGCCAGATTTCAGCACCATTTCCTGCAACTTCAGCACTAATCAAATATTCTTCATTTTCTTTCCTAACAACCTTTGCTGTCGGTATTTTATCAAGTACTGCATCCAATGCTTGGCTATTACACCAGAATTTCAATCTCTTTATTTCCCCACCCCACATCAATGGGGTCTTATTACGAAATTCTTGTTCCTTAAATCTTTCCGAATATGGAATTTTGAAATGTTCATCTAATACTTCCAACTTTTCAATTCGATCTATACGATAAATTGTTGGTGTACTGGTTTTGCTATATTCTGATGGCACTCCATCAATAATAGCCAGCATGTAAAAATAATACTCTGAAAATAGCACGCCTAAAGGTTTAAGTATTCTCTCTACTTTTTTGTGTTTCTCCAAACGTTGATATAATACCTTCACTTTTCTTTCATATTCTGCTGCCTGTGCGATTTTCCATAACATATTAAGCAAATCTTTTCCATGATTCGGCCCCTGATAATTTATTACTTCATTCGCAAGATACTTTTTTATTTCTTTTCGTTTACTTTCATCACTACAAAAACTTAACATATATTCCACAACCTGATTCATTTCTATAACTGACAGTCCTTTACTCCCCAGAAGTATTTTTGCCAGAGCAAAAATCTTCTGATAATCTGGCAATCCACTCTTTTCATCTGTCATATAATAACAGTGCCGATTCCGGTCATAAACAACTTCTTTCTTTCCGTCTCCATCCACTACTCTTTCAGCCAGATAGTTTCTAAGTTCTGTTATATCTCTCTTAAATGAACGATCAGACATACCTGTAACATTAAGTTCATCCTTCAAATAAATAATCTGTCCAGTTGATAATCTATCATAAAGACTAAGCACTCTTCTTACTTTGCTGTATTCAGAATCCATGTATTACATCACCTTCTGTATTTTTTATCTGGCCTTATTATACACTTTGGGTATGTCACTATTTGTCTCTGTAAAAAAATTCATCTGTGAATTCTAACATTTTAAAAACTATAGTATCGGTCATTAAGAAAACTTTATCATCTCGAAGCATATAAATCAAGTAGTTACTATAATATCTAGGTGATTAAAATGTACAATAATTATAGTATCGGTCGCAAGATCAGGGAGTTCCGGCATCATCGTGGATTTACTCAGGAAGAATTGGCTTTTCGTGCAGATATTTCATCTGTATATCTCAGACAAATTGAAAAAGACGACAGAAATCCAACTATATCAACTGTCCTTAAATTGTGTAAAGCTTTATCCATTCCTCCTTCTGAACTTTTTGAGCTAGAATCCCCGCTTTCGCCTTCATCGACAGAGGAACAAATCGTTGCTTTTCTTTCTGATAAGACAGAAGACGAAAAGAAAATTGCTCTTGAAATTTTAAAGTCAGCATTTCAACTTAAATCTTAAATCTTTTTATTTCCCTGAATAATTATATTTTATCATTTTGTAGTCCGTTTCGTTCTTTATCTATGTAATTTATCACCAACAAAGGCATTCCCTCAGACACATCACCTGATGATCGGCATGATACGCCTGACCTGTAGCTATAATTGCCATCCTTGCTATAGCCTAATGGCTGATTGTTGCTTACCAGCCACCCCTTTATATAAAAAATAAACTTCTCAGTAAGATTTTATATTTAAATTCTAAAAAGCCCTTGGTATTCACGGTACCAAGGGCTCTTCTTTACTTGAAGAATTATCATACAGATCATTATATATTATTATTTATCAGCAATACATACGATATATTTTTCAGAGTATTTCTACTTATGTTGTGTTTCTTCATCAGATCTATCTGCTTTATTTTACGATCTGAAAGGAATTTCTTTATATCTGCTTCCAGCTCTGACGACATCTTATCAAGCTGTCCTGGCTTGCGCCCGCTTTTCTTTGGACTTGCTTTTATTCCGTCTTTAATCCTTTCTACAGTAATTTCCCGTTCTTTCTCTGACCGGTCTAACTCCGTTACAATCAATAGGCGAATCACAAATTCTAATGTCATTCCCCCTATGATATTTTCTTTTTTCATCTTATCAGCAGAACTCTGCATTGACTTAATATATTCCGTATTAAGCGTTGGATTATCAATAAAAATCATCTCCATGCCTTTATTAAGCAGCTCCATATATTTCTTATATCCATTATCCCGTTCTCTGGTAAAACGGTATATGTCCTTAAACAGAATGGTATCTCCTTCTCGTATATCCTGTTCCAATTCTTCCCATGCAGGACGGCAAAATGTTTTTCCGCTTGCATCATCTCGATATATCCTGCGTTCAGGAATTTCTATGTTATTTTCTTTACACCACCGCACAATAGCCTGTTCCTGTCGTATAAATTTCTGCTTTCCTCTTTCTTCTTTCGTACTGATTCTCATATATGCTACAATCTTACACATTTTATCCTCCATAGTGTCATTCAAACTTTAGTTATTTTAAACATTGCGTTGTAATGTCAAAATAACTATTCGTTGATCTATTCTGACATATTTATACAAAACCTGTTTTTGCCATGTTTAAATGACGCTTATAAAAATTACTCACTAACAATTACTGTAAAAAAACACTATATAACAAACAGGAGGAAAGGCTGCACACCTTTCCTCCTGCTGTTACTACCCTATGCCACAAACTACCAGTATTTCTTCACATAATTAATGGCATCTTCCTCAGATAAGGAAAACTCTTCCATTACATTTTTAACAGTTGCTTTCTGGTCAAGTTTAAATTTCTTACAGGTTTTAACTGTACCAGCTATCATACCTTCCTGTTTTCCTTCCATTTTTAATTCTTCCAATGCACTGCACATATTAACCTGACCTCCTTTTTGTTCCACTTCTAAAGCATGGTCTATCAGTTCCTGCGACTGCGTAATTGCTCCAATCACTACTCCCAGCTCTGATGAAATCAACATGTTTTTATATACTGTATTAATTTTATTATAATCACGTTCATATATAGAACGACTGATGTCAAATACAGTATTAACATCCTGGTTGTGGAATTGGAGTGATCCGCTTGTCCTTAACTCAATCAGATTCATTTTATAGTCTGATACCAGAGGTTTTATTTTCTCCGGAACCTCCAACATATCCATCAGACACAAAGGTCCATCCCACGGATTCTCTCCATAGTAAACACAAAGGCTTATCATCGGATGCAGTCTGTCTGTTTTTTTCATATTGGAAAGAAACTCATCTGACGATGCAAAATTCTTATCTTTTCGATTCTTTGCTGCAATCTCCTGATACTCTTTCAGATAAGAGAATGCATCTCCTACCATATGGCGAAGCGGCATAGCATAATGGATCTTTTCCTGATTTTCCAGTCCCCATATTACAAAATCAATGCCATATGCTGTTTTCTTTACAACATCCAATACTTTCTGTACTGTTTCAGCATGTCCATTAAATTTGAGGAATGAGGAAACATCCGTGTCTGCTTCTGACAGATCATCTGGATTCAGTACCTGTTCACCGTCAAACAATGCAGCATTAAACAAATCTGCAAAATGATGATTATCTCTCCAAAAGTTCTTTAGTATGGTATCCGGTTTAATTTTATTGTATTCCACCGTTTGCCATCCTCCTTTTCTAATATCACTATACCATAGGTCATTTTCGATTTCTATCAGAAAATTCATCTAATCTTCTGTATTTTCATTATTCTCTATGGTATAAGCGTTTTTCCCATGAACTTTAATACATAATTCATCAAACTGAATGTTCCTACAATACCGAATTAGTGTACATTCCGGTACCATTCCGTATAAACACGGTTTAATGTAAACGACATAATCGCCAGAATATTCGCCCTGATCGTATCGTCTGGCCAGGTGGCATATATCTCACTGCTGGCTACGTTTTTGATATAGTCGCGATAACGTACATAATAATTTTCTGCTGAGGAATCATTGATCGGGCCATCATGTACCACTACAAACTCAGGAACTACAACTTTACTCAGCACAATTTCTCCGGTTTCATTTATAGCCTTTATCTCTGACTCTTCTATTTTCGGCGGATACTCATAGAACAGCGTATGCGGAGGGATCACCACACGCTGGTAACTTTCTCCCGGTTCCATGGCATTTAATGTTGCCGGCTGTCTGGATAATACATCCGGTAACACCTCACTTCCGGCTACTTCCTTAGGTTCAAATCCCTCCGCATCGATCTGCACTGTGTATTCCGCATATGGCTGTTGTTCCACCGGTTCCATACTGTATTCCAGCGGCGGTGTCTTTAATTCAATCACAGGTGTTCGACCAGAAGAATCCGTCACCACCTCTTCTATTATACTGTCCGGTGCCCCCGTATATGAGATCCTCACCCGCGCATTCTCTATCGGACGATTGCTTAAACGATCCACCACCGCCACCTGATACCGTCCTGTATCCACATTCTCCTGCTGCATCCTCATATCCTTATAAAAAGCCATACAAGCTCCCTGTAAACCACTTTACTGATAGCTTATGCGCAATATTTATATATGTTACTGATAAAACAGAAAACAAAACGAAAATTGCTCTTAAAATTTTAAAAATGGCATTCCGACTAAACTCCTAATAATTCGTATCTACTACTGTTAATTGTATTATATTGAAGTCCATTTTGCTCTTCACAGCTTTTTTATTGCTTTTAGCAGCTGTAATTATCTCTAAAATGACAAAAAAATATATGAAAAAACAGGAGGAAAGGCATTTGCCCTTTTCTCCTGTTCTATATCTTTCCTAAAGATTATATTCTTTATATAACTGCTCACGTCGCTTAGAATCCACTGATACAATTGGAATTTCTTCAGTTCTCTGATCTTGAATCAGTCGAGTAATCAAACTTCCAAGTCGATTTTCTCCCTGAATCTGCCCGATTGCCTCCCCTTCTGTATGCCCCTCTGCTTTAAGTCTTTCAGATTCCAGTTCCAGAACTTTTCCTCCCATAATATCACCTATTCCTTTCCGAACATTCTCTTCTTTTCGTAAGATATAGGGTACATCATATTACCAGTATTTCTTCACATAATTACTGGCATCTTCTTTAGATAAAGAAAACTCTTCCATTATATTTTTTACAGCAGCTTCCTGGTTAAGTTTAAATTTTTTACAGGTTTTAATTGCACCAGCAATCATGCCTTCCTGAAGTCCCTCTGCTTTAAGTCTTTCAGACTCCAGTTCCAGAACTTTTCCTCCCATAATATCACCTATTCCTTTCCGAACATCGTCTTCTTCACGGAAAATATAGTCCGCTATTTTTACAATTAGTTTCGTCAAATCTGTATATAATTCTGACTTTCCTGTTTCTGTCAGTTCTTCTTCCAGATTTACCCGGATTTCCTCGTATTCGTTTAAGAGTACCTGAAATAATTCCGGATTGTTATTAAAATCATGTCCTTTTTTCTCGTATCTCATAATATAAAATGGCAACAGCATTAACAGATTTTTCTCAAAGATGCTATCTTTTGTATAATCAGCCATTTTTATTGTTGGTATGGAATATAAATATGTATTTCCATCCGGAAAAACTACATCTGCTTCCAGATAATCCGGCGTGTTTCCTGAACTTCTCAGAAATAGTACGCAGGACTTTGGAAATTCTATCCGGTATCTGCGTCCCTGTTTCTCTGCATGTTCTATACCAATTGCAAAATCATACTCAATCATGCGAATGACCATTGTAGTGTCATCTGTGCTCTGGCATTCGATATGATACATTTTCTTTCCGATCAGCAGACAGGAATCTGTAATAATCTCTCCATTCTCCTGCTGATGTTCATTGCGAAGCTGTGTAATCTTCACATCTTCCGGATATGATGTATGGAATACTTCATTGATCAGAGGCACTGCCAGATATGGCATCTTCTCGATCATTGTACGAAATACATCATCAAAAATCGTATTATTCATATAACACTCCTTTTTGTACTTACATTATAGCATTTTAACGGGTTTTATTGAATACTTAATCTCTTTGAAATTATGTATTTTTATCTTTGGAATCAATGGCAGATACTGCCTGAAAAATCGCTTATTAGAAAATTTAGATTACTGCTTACATTTTATACTATATAGCATTTACATTTATATGACAAGTCCAATTTGGGCAGTTATTCATTTAATCTTCTTTATACCATTCCGTACAAACACGTCTTAATGTAAATAATATTTTTCCAGAAGAACATTTGCCTAATCCCCCATATATGACAAAAAAGATAGAAATGACAAAAAAATATACGCACCAGTCTTAAATAAACCAGTACGCATATTTTACAAAATTCCAATATTAGTAAGCAGCCTTATATATCTCTAATACCTGTTTTTCTGAAAGCTCCACGTAATTATTCTTCAGCAGTCTCTGCTGGGTCTTGATCACATCTCCGGCAAAAACAGGCAGATCACTTTCTTTTACTCCAAAATTGCGAAGCGGCTCTTTTTCAAGGATTTTATCCATCAGTTCATACAAGGCAGCTAATGCATCGCTTTGTGCCACTCCCAGGCACTCTGCAATGATATCTTCCAAATCATTGATCCGTCCTTCCGGCTGGATTTCTTTGTATTTTTCCATCACATCTTTAAACATCAGCTGATTTGACTGTCCGTGAGGAATGTGATATACAGAGCCAAGAGGATAAGCACATGCATGAACTGCTGCACATCCTGCATAGCCAAAACCAAGGCCAGCCCAGTTAGATGCTTTCAGAAAATCTGCCGCATAGTTTTTCCATTTATCTCCGCCACCAGCTTCCACGGATTTCTTCCAGCACTGTAAGATTGTTTTCAGTGCCTCCGTGGAGAAGATCCTCGAAATGCTGCATCCGTTTGGGCTTAAGAAAGATTCCACACTGTGGACCATCGCATCAATAGAAGAAGTGGCAAATATTTTATATGGAAGAGAATCCAGCATATTTGTAATCATAACCGCTTTATCAGCAAGCATTGCATTGGATGCCAGTCCCATCTTAACTCCCTTGCTCACACGATTGATGACGGAAATATTGGTAACCTCACTTCCTGTTCCGCAAGTTGTCGGAATGATCACCAGAGAATGTACTTTTTTCAGCTTGTCTACATTATCATAGAGGTCATCTACCTTATCCTCTTTTCCTGCAACCGCCACAACTTTGGCAATGTCTACCACCGTGCCGCCTCCGATAGCAATGATACGATCAAATTCTTTTTCCCGCAGTGCGTCCAGAATCGCATCCACCATCCCATCTGTTGGCTCTCCTTTTCCATATTTCTCGCGAAAAAGAGTCTGTACTCCCAGCGAAAGAGGTGCCACATACTTATCATACGTATGTTCACCGCAGAGAACCAGATCCTGAGGTCCCAGTTCTGCCTGCGCAGCATATTCACCAAAAGTATCATATTCTTCTATTTCTGTTTTGATCGTAAATCCTTTCATTGGCTCTCTAAGCCTCCTTTTTCAATGTTTCCTCTGTCAGACCAAATCTTCGCTCTACCAGTTCTTCGATAAACTGAGCAGTTGCATCCCAGCCAAGCAGGCTGCTGTTCAGCAGGATATCACGGGTATGTCTGTCACCACGCTTCTTACCTGTAATGTACTCATGTCGTGCATGCTGTGATTTCTCTACATTCTCCCACTCTTCTTCAGCCTTGCGCTCATTCAATCCTTTCTTCTTCATAACAGCCGCAATTTCATCTTTCTGCGGTGCATAGATAAACACGTTCATAACATCTTCTGTATCTCTTAAGATATAATCGCTGCTTCGTCCAACGATCACACACGAATGCTTTGCAAAATCGTGAATTGCCTGGAACTGGGCATCAATAACTCGATTGGAAAGGTTTGCATAGCGGACACCATAGGAAGTATCAAATGCATACCTGACACCAATTTTGGTATCTGCTTCCTCTACCAGCCCTTTATCTACGCCGATTTCCTGTACGACTTTATCTACCAGATCTCTGTCATAATACTCTATTCCAAAATAATCTGCAACCATTCTGGCGATTTCAGGACCACCGCTTCCATATTCACATCCCATAGTAATAACAAAATGTCTGTCCGGATACTTGGCATTCGGAAGTACCGCCGGTTCTTCCTCAACTGTTTTGGACTCATCTACAATAAAGATATCGCGACCAAATTCTGCACCATATTTTCTCTTGGAATAGAAGTAAAAAAATACGCCTAGTGCCAGCCAGATTCCTACTACAACCCATTCCTGCCATACAAGTGCTGCTGAAAACGATGCAGGAATAATGTATAAAAGCGTCATAAATCCTGCCATCAGTACTGCCATCACACCAACGAATTTTCCGGCTTTTACTTTGTACGGTCTCTCCATTTCCGGTCTCTTTTTTCTGAGAATACAGAAAGAAATAGATACGAACATATATGCGATAACACATCCAAAAGATGCTGCATCAACCAGCCATACCAGAACACCTCTTCCAAAGAATGGTGCTGCAACACATGCAATTCCGCAAAGTATAATAGCTGCTTCCGGTGTTTTATTTTTTCCAAGTTTTCCGAACATTTTCGGAATCATCAGAGACTCACCCATAGAATAAAGTGCACGGCTTCCACCCATAAGGAAGGAGTTCCAGGAGGTAATTATTCCACACAAACCGCCAATGATCAGAACCTTACCCATCAGAGGAGACCGGAATGCTATCTCTATAGCTTTTGCAGAAACAAGTCCATTCTGAGACATCATCTCCTTTGCTATTTCACTCTGAGGCATGATATAGCAGACTGCAAAAATAATCATCAGATACCATGCAACTGCAAGAAAAATAGACAGAAGCATTATTTTTCCGATTTTTTTATAAGGTACATTAATCTCCTCTGCTGCCTGAGGAATAACATCAAATCCAATAAACAGGAATGGTGTCATACATGCTACTTTAAACACACTTCCCAATGTATTTCCGGCACCGGACTCCCACATCTGCCCTGTAATATTTCCCATATCACCATTTATCGCAGAGCCGACCACCAGAAGAATTCCGGCGATTGCTATGATAGCTGTAAGTACTGTCTGAAGAATTGCTGCAGTCTTCGCACCTTTAATGTTGATCACTGTAATCAGAATCGCAACTCCGACACCAAGTACAATTGTAGTCAGATAAATATCCTTTCCTGCTATTGAATAAAGATATACCTGATTAAAATCAGGAAACAGATATGTGATCACTGTTGGAAGTGCAGTTGCTTCAAATGCGGAAGTAGCCACATATCCCAGAATGATCATCCAGGTACATACAAAAGATCCGGTAGGTCCCATGGCCCTGTAGCTGAATACATGCTCGCCACCGCACTGGGGCATTGCGGATGTAAGTTCTGCATATGTAAGTCCTACAAAAAAGACCATAAGTCCACCGATCAGCATTGCAATAATTGATCCGGCAAAACCAGCAGTGGTAATCCAGTCCCCTGAGTTAATGACCCAGCCCCAGCCGATCATTGCGCCAAATGCGATAACAAGTATATCCCAGGCGCCCATTACTTTGTCAAACTTTGATTTCTGCTCCATAAACGTGTCTCCTTGTCTTCTCTTTTATTGCAATTCAAACGAATATTCGCAATCCGCTTCGCTATTTGCTCATTTCTTCTCGCTTTGATACACAGCAGACCCTCGAAATGAATTGAATCAGGCAGGCCCTGTACTTAAATCAGAAATAGCAATAACCATTTTATTCTTCAATTGCTTCTTTTAACGCTGCTTCAAAAATCTCAAGACCTTTCTCCATCTGCTCATCTGTCATAGTCAGCGGTGCAAGGAAACGTACCACATTGCTTGCTGTTCCACAACTCTCCAGAAGAAGACCTTTCTGGATCGCATTCTGAATCAGTTTACCTGTAATTTCTGTAGCAGGTTCTTTGGTCTCTCTGTCTTTGACAAGTTCCACACCGATCATTGCGCCAAGTCCTCTGACATCACCGATTACTGTATATTTTTCCTGCAGTTCTTTATAACGTTTGGTAACAACTTCACCAATATGTCTTGCTTTTCCTGCATAATCATCACGTTTCATGATATCCATAACTGCCAGTGCGGAAGCACACGCAACCGGGTTACCGCAGAAAGTACCACCGATAGTTCCTGCAGGTGCTGCATCCATAATCTCAGCTCTTGCTGTGATCGCGGAAATCGGAAGACCTGCACCAAGAGATTTGGCTGTTGTGATGATATCCGGTGCTGCACCAGCTTCTGCCCAGTACTCAGATGCATAATATTTGCCGGTTCTGCAGTTACCACACTGAACCTCATCTGCGATCATCAGGATACCATTCTCATCACAGATCTTACGAACGGCTTTTACCCACTCGATCGGTGCCGGGATAAATCCGCCTTCACCCTGGAACGGTTCAACGATCATGCAGGCGATTTCACTTGCAGGTGCACCTTCATCAAAGATTCTGTTCAGTTCATCTACATAGTACTGAATTGCTTCTGCTTCTGTATATCCCTTCGGTGCTCTGTATACATATGGATACGGCGCACGATAAATACCTGCCGGGAAAGGTCCCATGCCAACTGCATATACTTTTTTTGCTGTCAATGCCATTGTCAGGTTTGTTCTTCCATGAAATGCTCCTGTAAAGCAGATCACTCCACTTCTCTTTGTAAATGCTTTCGCAATTTTGATGGCGTTCTCATCACACTCTGCACCGGAGTTTGCGAAATAAGTCTTCTTTACATCCCCTTTGCATGGCATAAGTTCATTTAATCTCTCTGCAAGTGTTACATATCCATCATGTACATACACATTGAAAATGGTATGGAAATATTTCTCTGTCTGTTTTTTTACCGCTTCAATTACTTCAGGATGAGAATATCCGATGTTCAGAACACCAACACCTCCGACCCAGTCAAGGAATTTATTTCCGTCAAGATCCTCAAACATCGCACCTGCGCCCTGTTTGATACAGATCGGATAAGCTTTTCCACAAAGTGCTTTTGGGATTGCTGCATCTCTTCTGTCAAGAAGTTCTTTTGATTTCGGTCCTGGTACCTGTGCTGTTACGATCTCCGGTAATGCTTTTGATAATTCTGCTGTTGTCATAAGATTATCCTCCTTTATCTCTTAGCCTCATCCAACAAAAAAAGGCGCCAGATAAGTAACTATCTGACACCTTTGTCGTTTCTGATTGGTTGAATTAATTTTTAATTTAGCTAGATTATAACACCTTTCCGGATGAAATCAATGTGCGTAACAGACTATCTTTTTTGTGCACGGTGCACAATCAGTTATCTGTTGCGATACTTGGTAATTAAAAACGCCAGCTTCAGTGCCAGACATTTATCCAGGTCTTCAAAATCGCAGTTCAACAACTCACCAATTTTCTTCAGCCTGTAATTCAGTGTATTTCTATGAATAAACATAGCTTCTGCTGTTCTCTTTGCATTGCAGTTGTATTCCAGATAATTTTCCAGAGTTTCGCTGAGATTTCCTGTATTTATCTCATCATACCTGAGCAGTTTACCAATCTGTTCTTCTACATATTCATCCAGTACTCTGGTATCGTCCACATGGGAAATCAGAGTATAAACTCCCTGATCTTTATAAAAGAAAATCCGCCCCTGCATATTTGTAACAGACGCTGCCCTGATTGCCGCCGAAGCCTCATTTCTGCTGTGCTTCACCTCATCCAGATACGCCGTACTGTTTCCAACTCCAACACACAGATGTACTCCCTGCTCTCGCTGTACACGTTCAATGATCCGTGTAAGAATATCCCGTATCTGTCCTTCATCAAGCTGTGATACAGGAATAAGTACCAGAATAGAGCCGGCCTGCGGCAAAACCAGAATATCTTCTTTCGTATAAAAAGAAAACTCTGTATTGATCATTCTTTTTATGTTCTGCCCAAGAGTCAGCGAATCATCGTTCTCCCATCCGCTCTTCGCATTCTCAAATGCTACCTCTGCTACACAGAAACTCCCTTCAAGATTGATATTCAAATATCTCGCCTGGGCCATCACACGGTCTCGGCTCAGATGCTCCGCATCCAGAATTGAGGAAAACAGCTGTTCCGCCGCATTACGTTCATTTTCCTCTAAAACAAGCCTCCTGCACATAATCTGCGAAAAATCTATCAGCGGATATTTCTCCGGAAGTTCAAACAACGGAAGACTTTTTTCTTCGCAATATTCTGTCAATTTATCTGAAATCTGTCCTTCATTGATCCCCAGCGCAGCAATCCCATGTTCATACATCTGTCCGATCATTGCCATTAGCTTTTCACTGTCATCTGTCACACTCCTGTTTGTCAGTATTACAAACTCTCCTCCGTGAATATAATTCTCCATCTTATACTCACTCTTAATACATTGCAGACAGTCTGCAAAGTAAATCCAGCGAACCAGATGCTCCAGTCCTCTTTCACCTGCTTTTAATTTCAGAACATTTTCCAGTTCCGGTATCCGCATCATATCCTTACAGTTCATTGTTTCTCCTGTAATCCTTTACATTATTATCTTCTGCATAACAGAGACATATATTGTCGATATTCCCCTGTGTTTCAGACTTTATTATCATAACGCAAAACCGTGGCTTTGTATATAGCCACGGTTTATACATTTCTTATTTTACTTTTACAGTTTTAATGTTGGACCACTTGCTGAATACTTTGGAGTTGTCCTGTGAAGTACGGTTCCATGCATGTAAGCCGGCATAATAAGTTCCTTTTTTTACATTCTTAAATGTTACTGTAACTTTATTGCCGTTTATTTTTTTCACATATTTTCCATATGCAAGAGGACGCTTCTCATTGTCAACTTTTCCATATTTTGTTCCAAGTACAATATCATATCCTTTTGCATATTTGGCTGCTGTATATGTTATGGTCACATTTCTTCCTTTTACAGTAACCTTCTCTATTTTCGGTGTCTTTGGTGTAACAGCTGTAACCTTAACTTTCTTTACATCTGACCACTTTCCAAAGATTTTCTTTCCGTCAGAACCCTTTGTCCATGAATGGCATGCTACATACCAGGTACCTTTTTCAACATACTTAAATGTTGCTTCTAATGAAGTCTGATTTTTAATTACATTTGTATAATTCTTTGTGGAAAGCATATTTGCAGAAGTGCCGATCACATAATCATATCCCTGCGCACCCTTGCATTCTTCTGACAGAACAACCTTTACACTGTTGCCCTTCGCATATGCCTTCTCTATCACTGTTTTTTCTTCCGAAAGCTTGTCAATTGTTTTTGTCAGTTCAACTGTACCCAGCTCTTTATCTCCGTCTTTGATTGTAACAGTAATTTCGATACTTCCGTCTTTTCCGGCAGCTGCATTCTCTTTCTTCATTACAACATCAACAGTAAGATTGTTCATGTCTTCGCAGCTCTGTTTTTTCTCTTCCAGCGCACTTTCTATTGCATTTTTCACATCATCTTCAGATGTATCATTAGAAACGTCAAGCTTATTTACTGCATCTGTAATCGCAGCTTCTGCCTGAGCTTTTTTCTGCTCTTCTGTCATCTCAGGGATCTTGCAATTGGAAGTATCCGGTTTTGATGTAATATCACTCCAGTATGTATCCGGAGCAGAATCAGCCGGATCAGTGATCGCTCTTCCGTCTACAGCATTAATTCTCATAGTCTGAGAAACATCTATACCTGATAAATAAGCTTTTCCAGGAGCAGAATCCTTATCAGGAGAAGTCGGGCTTCCGCCTTCCAGATAAGCACCGGATACTGCAATCTTTCCATTACCGGAAACGCCATTTCCGCCATTGCCCCAGAAACCTCTTCCAGCAACAGCGATCAGTGTTCCCTGTCCGCTTACTGCACCGTTATCAAGAATCAGTGCATCTCCGCCATCATAAGACAGCGCATATTGTCCGCCGCCATATACACCAAGTACTGCATTTTTTTCAATATCAAGAGTACCCTCGCTTACTTTTAAAGCCGGCTGTCCGCTGTATCCGGAACCAATAGCCGGTGCCTCATCTCCGCGGATATAAACCTCTCCTCTGATCGTTGCGTTTCCTTTAACCACTACTACAGGTTCGGAATTGTGTCTGTCATACTTGCCGTTAGCCAGGTAATTTGTATTAGAGTGAATTACAGAATTTTCCAGTACTGCACCGTCATTCAGGATCAACTGTCCATTAATGCAGGCTCCTGTCAGAAACTCTTTATTATAATCATCATAGTCTACAGAAACAGTACCGCCATTCATCACTTCGATCTGACCATCAATGGATGAATCGCGAACTGTGAATTTCGCGCCATTTTCTACTACAATCTTCACACTGCTTAATACTTTCATATTAACCATCGTAAGGTTGCATCCTGCCGGAATGATCAATGTCTGTACAGGAACCAGATCTTTAACTGCATATCCCAGTTCTCCATAGGTACCACTTGTATGAGAACCATACCATGCTTTTATTTCTGCCGGTACAGTTACTGTCTCATTTTCTCCGCCAAAATACGGAATTGCCCATGGATCCATGTCATACAGATATTTTCCATCGCTGGCCTGTACTGCATTCTCCAGTTTCAGATGATCAATAAGTTTCTCTTCTGTACCATATACTTTAAATTCCAGAGAGTTGCTCTGCGCAGTTCTTCCTGACTCATCTGTAATAGTAACACTTACAGGATAAGTTCCCAGTGTTTTCGGTGTACCACTGAGTGTCAGTGAACTGTCATATACAGAATATCTGGCTTCCATACCGCTGTTTTCTGTATCAATATTTGCTGTGGTCTTCTGAGCATTTATTCTTACTGTATCACTTAATGGTTTCCAGTCGCTCTCTGTAGGTTCCTGTCCGTCAGGAATATCTGCTGCTTCTACTGTTACATTACTGTTTTTATTTACAGAAGCTGATGTGGATGCACTTGTGATCGCATCGTATCCTTTCTGTCCTGTAATCGCACTTTCAAAAGATCCTGTCAGTCTTACATGGAGTGTCGTAACACCATTAGATGGTCCGTTGATATCACTTGCTCCGGAATCTTTTGGTGCAACTGCAAAATCATTTCCTGATGCTGTTACTTTTAAGAATAAATCCTGATATCCCTCACTCTTAATCGTGATTACATTTCCTACAGATAAACCGGTAGCATCAAACATAATTCTGTTATTTTCTGTATCCAGATAATATGCACCTGCTCCCCAGAGTCCCATTGTAGAGCTGGCATTTCTCCATGCACTTTCATCTACTGCTATTTCTGTAATCTTTCCGATATAGTCTGCATCATCAACAATGATTGCAGAATAATCATAAATACTTTCTTTTACATTAGTACCTGTAACTGCCGGAGGTGTCAGTTTCTGATCATTGTCAGAAGTCACTGCTTCAACTGCAAATGCATCTCCTTCGCCTGTTACCTTTAATGTCAGATCCTTATAACCCGAACTTTTTATTGTGAGGATATCATTTTCTTTAAGCATTCCATCTCCGGAAGCATCAAAGAAAATTCTTTTTTCTGCTGTATCCAGATAATATGCCTTAGCATACCAGATAAGGCTTGTTGATGTTTTGTTCTCCCATACAGCATCATTAACTTTTATCTCTGTAATTCCCTGTATATAATTTAAATCATCACAGCTTAACGTTAAAAAGCTATCAAAAAAATTAGCTTTATATTTACTTCCTGTGATTGTCGGAGGTGTCTGTTCCTGCCCAGCTTCTGTAGCCGGCTCTGAAGCAAATTCTTCTCCTGACTGAGCAACTTCTGATCCATCACTCCAGACTTCATCATCGCCTGTTGAAACCTCCGGAGCAGAAATCTCTGTGTCTGTAAATTCATCTGTAGCATATACCGGTGTCATTGAAAACATATTTGCAGTAAGTGCTACAGACATTAAAAATGCCATCCTTCTCTTCATCTACTTTTTCTCCTCTTTAGTTAGTTTGCACTAATTAGTTAGAGCTAACCTAAAGAGTAGCATTTATTCTTTTCATTGTCAACAAAATCTTTATTTATGATATTTTTTATCATTTTGTCAGATATTTTTTAAATTTATTTCTAAAAAAAATGTATTTTTGAGTTTTTTTCTCAAAAATACATTTTCAGTGACCTTATTTACATTTATCTCTCCAGCACGTCCTGCATCGCTTCCGCAGCATCCTCCAGTGCATCCAATGCTTCGATCAAAGTATCTACTTTTCTGCTGCCTGATTCCTCTTCCTCGTACTCATCAATCAACGCGGTAAACTGGTTTTTCAGTTCTTCCATATTTTCGTAAATCTCATTTAATTTCTTTTCACGTTCTGTTGCTGATGAAAGTTTTACAATTTTGGACATTCTCTACCTCCGTTTTTACAGCTTTAATTGTTTGTATTTTCAACTACAGACTTTTTAGCCGAAAAAATTATAGCATTCCTATCTTCCAATGTCTATGTTCCGTAATTTATAAATTTCCCCAAAATGTCCCTATCCCCGAGAATTTTTACAATTTTGCTTTGCAGTCAGCCAATAATTTGTTCAGTAATTGAATTATTTCCTGCAGCTGCTCTTTTTTCAGATCATCATAGTGTACTCCTGCCGTTACAGTTACCGGCTGTTTTACGATTTTCTGAATTTCAGCTGCCCACTGCTCAGTTATAATATTTTCTTTATGTCCCGGTAAAGTAATTGTCTGCAAAATACCCTGCTCGTCCGACACTGTTACAGAACCTACATGGGAGCACTGTCCACCAAAAATTCTTACTTCATATCCATAATCCAATTGCTGACAATGTACTGAAATATCACAGTTCATATATTCTGCACAAAGTACAATTGTTTTCCGTCCGAAATCTGCATGCTTTTCCATATTTTTTAATGGTCCCTTTCTTTATTCCATGCTCATTTTTTGCTATTCTTCCATCCACCTGTGAAATTCCAGACCTTCCAGATCAAACTGATCAAGAATTTTTCCTATGACATGTCTGTTACAATCTTCTATTGTTTTCGGATGATTATAATAACTGAGTACCGGCGGAATGATCACTGCACCGAGCTGGCTGGCTTCATACATATTTCTGAGATGGATAGTTCCAAGAGGTGCTTCCCTAGTTACAAGAACCAGCTTGCGGCGTTCTTTTAAAGTTACATCTACTGCACGCAGAACAAGATTGTCACTGTATCCGCTGACGATTCCCGCAAGTGTTTTCATGCTGCACGGAATCACGATCATCCCCATAGTACGGTAGCTTCCACTTGCCGGTCCTGCACCGATATTATGATTGTCATGTACCTCATCTGCAAGTGCATACAATTGTTCCAATGTATACTCTGTCTCCTGTTCCAATGTCATTTGTGCACCTTTGGTAACGATCAGATGTGATTCTATATCTCTGTACTGCTGCAGTTGCTTCAGTAATTCTATTGTAAGAGGCGCTCCTGATGCCCCACTCATTCCAATTACAAGTCTCTTTTTCATTTTCAATTCCTCTTTTTCTGTCAGACGGACATCCACAATCCGCTTCACTACCTGCTCATAACCCAATAACCGCTTTGGTTAAATCATCCACATTATACCTTCTCAATTTCCATCCCGCAATTCTTCTTTCTCTGTCACCTATTCCAGTCAGGAATTATTTATGATAAAATAAATCCAGTGTTAGTACAGAATTTTGAGACATCATTTCAGCAGTCAAGCGGATAAAATCATCCGCTTCGCTACTTGCTTGATTTGGTTAAATTTCCAAAAAGGAGGTTTCCAGCATGGATATCCAGCAAATTCAATATTTCCTCGAAGTAGTCCGCAGCGGAAATTTTTCTGTTGCCGCTGAAAATTTATATACAACTCAGTCCTCAGTTTCCAAGAATATCAAATCTCTGGAAAAAGAATTAAACATCCAGCTCTTTGACCGAAGCAAGCGTCAGATTCAGCTTACCGAAGCAGGTAAACTGATATTAAAAGATGCACATTCCATTGTTCAGGAATATGATAATCTCATTCATACTATTTCCAGCTATCAGCTACAGAAAGAAGATACCCTGAGCATCGCCGGCATTCCTGTTATGGCACAGTACGATATCACCGGACTGCTGACAGATTTCCAGACAGCACACCCAAATATTAAGCTGCAGATTGAAGAATCTGAAACCACCCACATCTGTTCCCAGCTCAAAGATCATGAGTGTGATTTCATTTTCACACGTAAAGAATATCTGGATACTTCCTTTGAAAGTCTTGAATTTTTCAATGACCGTCTGGCTGTAGTCGTACCTCAGAATCATCCTTTAAGTAAAAAGAAACAGATCTCTGTTTCCGAACTTAGAAACGAAAATCTGCTTCTCCTGAGTAAGTCTACTCTGCATTATGACAAAATCACTGAAATCTGCCGCCAGAAAGGGTTTGAACCACGAGTTGTTTATACGGGTACTCACATGGATAACATTCTTGATCTGGTGGGTAAAAATCACGGGATCTCTCTCTTGATGCAGCACGCCGTGGAATATCTCCACCCTTCAGGTATTGTAATCATTCCCCTCAAAGAGGAGTTCAGCAGCACTATTACGCTTGCATGCAATAACTACCACCAGCTCTCCCCTGCCGGAAAACTGTTCTGGGATTATACAGCACAGAAGATTTCTGACAGACAGAAAGTACGCTGACAGATTCCCGGCAAATTTTATTCACAGTTCTTGACAATTTTTCTTCTTATGAAACTAATGGAAGCACATAATTTACCCAAAACCATGACATCGGCATGATCAGCACCATAGCCGGTATCATATCCGCAGTCGGAAAATTTTTCAGCTTCACCATACGAAAACCTGTCGCAAGCATCAGGAAGCCGCCGCAGGCTTTAAAGTCATTAATCATCCCAGGAGTCGTCAGCGGAAAAATAGCTGTTGCTGCAAAAAACAGAATCAGAAAAATAATCACCTGCGGAATTGCGATCATACATACTACCATTCCCAGGCTGCAAGCAAAAATAGCTGCAGTAAATAAATCCAGAATAGATTTAGAGATCAGTACAGAATGATCACCGCTCATTCCTGCCACAATAGAACCATAGATTCCTGTTCCGCTTGCACAAAATAATACAATGATCGTTACAAGTGTATTCATAAACTCATCTTCAGAAAGTTCAGAGTTTGAATTCTTGATAAATTTACTGATCACACGCTGCATGGCACCTGCACCAGCATTGATTTTTTCTCCAAGATGAATCGCAAGTCCGATTCCTGTACCGATTACGATAGAAAAGATAACCGCCGGCATGTTTTCCATAAGACCAATCGTGCTGATTCCCATTCCCATAGAACATACACCGAACACCAGTGTAATTTCCGCCTTAAATCTGGGGCTTAATTTATGTCCCGCAAGAGATCCCAGAATTCCTCCAAGGACTACAGATAATGCATTGATAATTACTCCAATAGGCATAATTTTTTCTCTCCTTTACCTGAGTTCAGGCAGATGCCACATTTCTGACACCTGCCTGAAATTTTTTCTTATCGTTCATGTATCATTTCTGATACCACGAAATCTGTTATAACTATATTCATGTTATTATTCATTTCGTTCTCAATAACATCTGTAATTAATCGTGCTTTTATAACTTGCACAGGGGTTTATTATAACTCATTTTCATCTAAATGGTAATATTCTTTTTTAAAACATGTCTGGAAGCCAGTGCTTGGGATCTACATCCATAAACTTCGCCCTCTGGAAACGCTCTTTCTGGTCAAACGGTACCGTGCAGTCAAAAATCGCCTTGCATGCAACGCCACGTTCACGGATTCCCGGATGGTAAGCCGGATTATTTGATGGATCCAGTGGGTGACACTGTACGCCCGGAATCGTAATCAGATCTACATCTGCCTGAAATCTGGTTGTCATCGCCCACATCACATCATTAATATCAAAAATATCTACATCTTCGTCAACCAGAATCACATGTTTCAGCTCTGCAAATGCAGAAAATGCAAGCAATGCAGCCTGTCGCTGGCGCCCCTCATCTGATGGCATTGTCTTCTTAAACTGCATAATGGTCACATATTTTCCACCGCCAAAAGAAGCATTATATACATTCAGGCATTTACCAGGCAGGGCTTTGTCAACCATTGCCAGAATACTTGCCTCTGTAGGGATTCCAGCCATAGAAACATGTTCTTCACTTGGTCCGATACAAGTCTGCATGATCGGATTCTTTCTTGTAGTAATAGCTTTTACCTTAATGATCGGAAGTTCCGGATTGGCAGGTCCACAATAGCCAGGAAATTCCGGCATTGCTTTTCCTGTATTAGAATTCTGGTCTTCACGGACACGAACATTCGGAAGGATTTCACCTTCGATGACATATTCCGCATTGGCAATGGCGCGTTCATTAATAGTGAGACACTGCACCAGTTCCACAGGTTTGTTGCGGATAGCTCCTGCTGCCTGCAATTCATCATATCCAAGTGGTGTTGTCGGCGGTTCAAAACAGGACGCAATCTCAATAGCCGGATCTACGCCAATACTTACAGAGATCGGAAGTGGTTCTCCTGCTGCTTCTGCCAGTTCACGAAAATATCCGATATGGCGTGCACCTGGCATGAGAAAGATGGAAATCTCGTCTTTAGACTGCAGACACATTCTGTGAATTGTCACGTCAGACTCTCCAGTTTTCGGATTTGATGCATAGCACATTCCAAGAGTAATGTATGGACCTGCATCTTCCGGTGTGTTAGTTGGCGCCGGAAGAAGTTTGCGAATATCAAATCCCTCTTCCGTTGCCAGATGAACAACTTCCTGACACTTTGCCTGCTCATTCGGAATCACTACCGGTTTTACCGGATGTTCTACGCTGTTCTTTAACAGAAATCCTAATTTTTTCGGATCTTCTCCTAATAAATATCCAACTCGTTTTCTGCTGGATAATACGCCGATGGCTACTCTGGCACCCTCATGACCTTTTACATTATTAAAGACCATTGCAGGCCCTTCCTGTGTAGGACGCTCTACAGTTCCGCCTGCACCTACATGCCTGTATACACCTGATAATTCTGCGTTGGGATCTACCTCCACATCTGTCTCTACAAGCTGTCCCGGAATAGACTCCAGCAGTTCAAGAGCAGAACGCAGATCGTTAACTTCCACATTTTTCATGTTACCTGTTCCTCCCTGTATTTTTTATATAAATCAAACAGATAAACAACTATCTCTGTCTGATATTTTCCAATACATAAAATACCATTTTCATACAGGAAACTGCAATTCCAAAAGGAAGAGGACCTATTCCTGTTGGGAATAGATCCTCTCTGCAAAATATCCATTGGTTCAATATTTTTTTCTGCTATTTCACTTAATTTCCACTTCCCGTACGGAAGTTCACCTTTTTCTGTATCTGATGAGACATCCCATATCCTGAAGTACCATAAACGCCTGTATGCCAGCCTTTTGCCTGACCTTCCGGATCATAATGACAGCCGTTGATGATTACCCAACTATGTCTAGTATATCCATCCGCCGCACCATCTCTATTTCCCGGAACACGTCCACATACTACATATGGATCATAGCCAATTTCTCTCGCCAATGCAGCAAATGCACACGCATAACCATAACAATTTCCCCCACCAGTTGCAAGAGTTCTTAATGCTGTTACTCTCCACCAGTTATTTTTTCTCAAATCCGGGTAATAACTGGATGAATAATATGTATTCTGTACTACATAATTCCAACATGCCCTTAATTTCTGGCTTTTAGACATTTTACTGTTTGTATTTCTTTTTACGATATCCATACATTTTATTTTCAAAGTACGCATATCATTCTTTACTGCCTGGCCTTTTCCATTGAATTTAATGCTTTCATAAGTACGATTTTTGTAGAAACGTCCCCACGAATCTGCATAATACAAATTTTTATCTGAAAGATATAGCCAACCAGTTGATGGATTTCCGTATTTATTTACATAGTAGGAATTTTTTCCAACATTAACAATACGGGATTTTTTTCCGTTAAGCAGTTGTCCAGAAGTATCAAACACATAAATTTTCCCACTAATTTTATTATGATATGTTACTGCATAATATTTAGGTCCAAAATAGTAGCGTTTTCCATTTATCTTTTTCCACTGATTTCTAATTTTCTTTCCATTTGTATAATAGTAATTTTTTCCATTTTCTTTATAAAGACCATTTTTCTTTTCTGTAACAGTCGTTGCTGTTGACGTAGTTGCTGCCTGTGCTTCGTTAACTCCACCAACTATACATATCTGTATTGCCCAGGCCATAATTACTGCCATAAATAAATATTTAATTTTTTTCATACCTGCATTCCTTCCCATCCTTACAATCAATACTCTTCATATTCCACACTTCCATCAGAATATGTGATTTCATAATAACCGTGGCCACTGCCGTCACAATCATCATAAGCCTGACGTCCAACCTCTGTACGCTCTGATGACGCAGAAGTTTCACCTTCCGACTCTGCGTCATATTCATATGAATATGATGCCTGTGCCTGCTCTTCTGCCGCCTGTGCTGCTGCTTCTGCAGCCTGTGCCGCCGCTTTCTCCTCAGATTCTTTTTTTTCCTGAACAAGTCTGTCAATCTCATCTTTATTTGAAGTAAAATAGGTATGCACAACATAACCACTTACACCGTCACCTTCGACTTTTAACCATCCAGGACGTACTGCTGTTACCTTGAATTCAGTTCCAAGTGAAGTTACTTTCAAAGATTTCGATTTAGTATCTGCTTTCTCCCGAATATTCACATTTGTTTTCGCATATGTAATTACTTCATCTGTAAGTTCTTTTTCCTCAACATTTTCTAACGCTTCCTGTACTTTCCCGTTTTTATCGGTATAGCTGATGTAAAAAATCTCATACTCATTATAAAATACCGGATTTTTCCACTCAGACGGAACCACATTTTCGAATGTATGCTTCTGATCATCTTCCAAAGTAATTACCAGATTCTGACTGTTCCCTTCTTTTTCAGAACTGTTTTTATCTGCATCTTTCTTTTCACTATTATCAGCTTTTGTTTCCTGAAGCTTTGCTGATTTCACACCAAGGCCACTCTGGTTCTTTACATCAATATCTCCAATCTTGAAACCTTCCGTCTCCTCTTTCTCATCTGCAGCTTTCTCTGTTGATAAAGCATCTTTTGCAAAAGCTGCTGTCGGCGCCCCAAGGCATATTGCTACTGATAATGTAAGGCTTAAAATCATCTGTACTGTTTTTCTTTTCATTTCTTATGTCTCCTTTATAGTGTCAGTCCACCCATTATGCGAACTGAATTATTATCTCCTGTAAGAATCTCAAATTGATTTCCATCAGCTGCTAACTTATTACTGTCCAAATACAGACAAAAACCACTGCTGTCAACATTTTCATTTTCTCTGGATATATCCATTGGAAATGCTTCATAAATCTTATCATTATTAACTCTTACATAAATCCGGCTGTTCGTATCCAGATATTCTTTGGCAACACGTCCTATAATTTTCACCAGATTTCCCATCATTTGAGTTTCCATATCCACAACACCATCTGAAACTGCATCATCTTCAGTAACAGTTACATCACATTCCGGACCTTCCATAACTGGCGGTGACTGTGCCATCTCTGGTAAAAAACGTTCCGCACGTTCTACCACTACTGTATCTGCACTTTTCTCGTCCACCTCACTAATCTGATAAGGAACGCCTCTTGAAAAATACGCATTAGCATATGCATCAGCCATAAAAGGTAAAAGAGCATTTCCAAAAGAATCGCGGAACATCACAAGACTTCCGGATTTCACTGGATTTACTGTTGTGATTTTAGGATCAAAATTACTTCCTACCTCACCTACATAGGCAAAAGTCGGCTGCTTATCATAATAGATTTCCTCATCTGGAGTTGTCGCAAGCGGATAAAGCATTTCATCCAAATCCCCTATAAAATCTTTTTTTACTTTATATGGTTCCTCTACATAAGATGCATGGTCCTTTCGAAGTGCAGACAGCAAAATTTCGGCTGCCATGGCCGCGCCCTTGTTGTTCCAGTGGGAATCTGTTTTATGATAAAGAACCTCATCTTCCTGTAAAAAACTTCCGTAAAGATCTGCATAAGAAACATGTTCCTGTTCCAGATACCTCTGAAGATTATTGAGATTCTTTTCTCCTGATACTTTCATACTGTCATAGTATGGCATATTCTCACCATACAGAGAATTCTTATTAGGCGCAACAGTAAAAAGGAACTTAACTCCCCTACTCTCCAAATTCTCCTGCATCATAGATAAAGTATGTGCAATATTAAACAGACTCCTCTCCGAAAGAAGTTCCTCTCCCAGATAATCACTTAGGGAATCCTTATAATAAAGCCATCCATCTGTTCCCTGAATCACCCCATCTGCCGTAGATGTTCCCATGACTTTTCCACTGAGAAGCGCATTAGCTGTTACAAACTCGTTACGCAAAGCAAAATGCTCCTGAAAATATTCCCCAGCTTGCGGAAACCATTGAATATTGATTCCTTCCTCGGTTTTCAACTTAGGAAATTCTGAAAGCTGCCGATTTTCCGAGGAAGTTTCCTGCTTTGTCACTGCCATTCCCAAAGACGGTACAAGACAAGCCGCAAAAAATGCAGTAATATAGAGTATCTGCAATTTTTTCATGTTTTCTGCCTCCTCTTAAAACCGAAAATATATAAACGGATTATAAGTTCCACCTGCAAGACTAAGTACGCACAAAACAAAACCAACCAGGCTTGCCACATATGTAAATCCATTGTACCAGTTATACTTTTTTAATGTCAAGTTTAACGGAACTGCTGCAACAAGTGCAACTGCAAACGTTACAAGATATACTGGTGTCAGCTGCTGAAGAGTCAGACTCATAGCCGATACCTTCCACCCGAAATCTGTAAACATCTCTTTTATCCAGAAACATCCCTGCCTCATAGTATCTGCACGGAAAAACACAAAACCAATGCATACAACCAACAGTGCATAGATATGCTGGAAAAAGCTCTTGACTTTTCCTCCTTTTTTTACAATAAATGGAACATACTCTTCAATCATGAGAAAAAATCCGTGATACGCTCCCCAGAACAAGAAATTAAGGGATGCTCCATGCCAGATTCCCGTGCATAGAAAAACAATCATTTTATTAATAACAGTACGAATTTTTCCCTTTCGGTTTCCACCAAGAGGGATATATAGATACTCCTTGAACCATCCTGAAAGAGACATATGCCACCTTCTCCAGAATTCCCTGATATTTCCGGAAATGTATGGATAGTTGAAATTCTCACGAAAATGAAAACCAAACATCATTCCAAGTCCAAGCGCCATATCACTGTAACCGCTAAAATCAAAATAAATCTGAAGCATATAAGAAACTGCTCCCAACCACGCTCCAGGGCCCGTAATCTGTGAAGTCGCAGCTCCAAAAAGATTGTCCGCTACAGCCCCCATAGTATTAGCTATAAGAACTTTTTTACACATACCTGCCACAAAACGCCGTATTCCTCTTCCTGTTTCCTCTACAGTTTGTCTGCGACTATTAATTTCTAGCTCCACATCATGATACTTAACTATAGGACCTGCAATCAACTGTGGAAAAAAAGAAATATACAGTAATACTTTTCCGAAATTCTTCTGAACTTTTGCATGTCCTCTATAAACATCAATTACATATGAAAGTGCCTGAAATGTAAAAAATGAAATTCCGATTGGCATGCGTATTTCTGGTACTGGAAATACGCTTCCTGTTATAGAATCAAAAGTCTCTACAAGAAATCCTAAATATTTAAACAGAATCAAAATTGCCAGATTCAGGATCACCGCCAGCGTCAGGAAAAACTTCTTTAGCTTCAGCTGCTTTCCTACCAGGCGTGCAAGAATATAGTTGCCAGCAGATGAAGCAACTAACAAAATCACATAAATTGGTTCACCGTATGCGTAAAAAAGAAGGCTTGCAATCACCAGCAGACAGTTTTTGGTCCGCATCCCTGGTAAAATAAGATGCAAACCAAAAACTATCGGAAGAAACACACACAGAAATACCATTGAACTGAAAACCATAGTTGTATGTATTCGTCAGGACAAAACTTATTTACTAATCACGTCCAGAACGATTTCCTTCCCTTTCTCATCTTTGAATGTATTAACCCAGAAATTAGTATAGTCAAGCATATATTCCTGACCATTTCCATAACATCCGGAAACTTTTTTTGTTTTTACAGGTTTGCCAAGAAGCTTTCTCAGATTTGTCGAACTTTTTTCACGTACAAATGCTTTTCTGAGCGCTGCCGTTTTTTTACTGTCATATACCCCTGTTTTAGTATTAAAGGCATAAAATCCGGCTTTAGATGATCCATATGCAGAATATCTAATTCCTTTTACCATCTGGGCATATTTGTTAAAACCATAATATTTGCCCCCAATTTTTTTTACAACAATATAGCTTTCTCCCCAAGATGTTCCGCCTTTATAAGCCCTGCCTGTACCTGTGAAATAATAGCGGTAACTGGTTTTTTTATGTGTTTTACTGTTAGTTACAGTTACTGTTTTCCATGCATTTTTTACTTTTTTACCTTTTACATAGTAATAATACTGACCGTTCTCTTTTTTAAGACCATTTTTAACTGTTTTGGTGGTTGCTGCCTGTACAGTTTGTAAGGTTGTCACAGGTTCCAGTACTGGAAGCTGTACCAACATAAGGCAAAGAACCATTGCCAGAATTTTTATCCATTTTTTCATAATCTTACCTCTCTTCTTTAAAGCACAATGTCTTCACTTTCTTTTTTAGTATATGTTTTCTTCATAGCTGCAGAAGAAGCCTTTTGCATATACCATTTCACATCGCTTCTTTTAGAGTATGCCGCCGCATTTGTGTCAAAAATATACCATGTATTTCTAATCTTGATTTCTGTCCAGCCATGAAGTTGTGCTTTGCTCTTGTTAAAGGCAGTACTGGTTCCCCAGCATACACGAACAGGAAGACCTGTTGCACGTTTTGCAAGAACTGCAAAAGTTGCCGCAAAGCCATAACAGTTGCCCTTGCCTGTGAGCATAGTCTGCTGTGCATAGCTGAGACTCTTGCCTTTACTAAACTGTCCCATGATACGTCCATATTTATAATTTTTTTTAGTATAAGTATACAGTTTATTTATGGCCGCTTTTTTCTGTGCTTCAGTTGTAAGGCTTGTTGATATCTTCTGCCCTTTGATCACAGAATCTGTTTTTTTCATAAGAGAAGCATTTATAGTTTTTGATTTTCCTGTGTATTTTCCATTGGAAGCAAACTGCATAGCCTTGTAGGTGTTTCCTGATTTTACTGTATACCATCCTGTCTTTCTTACACCATTAGATCCAAAATAGTATGTTGCTCCGCTTATCTTCTTCAACTGATTGGTAACTTTCTTTCCTTTTACATAATAGCACCATCCAGCACTTTCCTTTTTCCATCCGTTTTTGACTGTTGTTTTTACAGACGTAGTTGTTGTAGCCGCTGCAGCCTGTGTAGATATCGCTCCGAATGACAGACAGAACAACATTGTAATTACCAAAAATAGGTGTCTTGTTTTTTTCATTTTCTCTCCTTCTCCTGTTCTAAAAATATTCTAAAAAAGGTATAAATTGCAACAATCATGTAATGGTGACTTTACTACGCCATACCATTTAGACCCAGTAACGTAGTTTGCAGGTTTTTTTATTTTATGATAATTCACAGAAATCCACTGACAATTATCAAAATTAACATTTGCACCATTTTTTATAGTTACACAGTTAATTTTACCATTTACTAAATAATAAGCTTCTATAGAATCCAACATATAATCCTTAGTCATCTTAATAGTAACTTTCTTCTTTCCTGAAAAGCTCTCCGAGTCATTATCTGTTCCATAGAAACTCTTTGCTATATTTTTTGATCCAACTTTAAATTCTTCAAATGGCGATGGGCTTTTGACCACAGAAATTGTACATGATAAACTATATATCTTTTTATTCTGAATCACTTCAAACGTGATTTTTGAAGATGTTCCTGCCAGATTACTCGACTGATTAACATTTGAAACTTCAATTGCATCCAATTCACTCCGTTTTGTTGCCTTTATTTTAGGATTTGTAGATTTTATATTAACAACCTTTGCATTCTTATCCAAATTCTTTATATAAATAAAACATTCCGGAAGAACTAAATTATTGAAAACTTTTCCAGATCCTCTTGCATATACAGTTTGACGCTCTGTACACACAGGTACCTTACTGGTTGAAACATTCTTTTGTTTAACAGTCACTTTGCAGGTATATTTATGGTTAGCTACAGTTGCTGTTACAGTTGCTGTTCCCAGTGATTTTGCAGTTATTTTTCCTTTATTGTTTACAGTAACTACTGACGTTTTTGAAGAACTCCAGGCAACCTTTTGTTCGGTATCCAGCATTTTTAATGTGTAGCTTCCATTTTTGTATAAAGTTACTGTTGTTTTACTAATTCTAGGAATTTCTACCTTGATTTTGCATGTATATTTTTTATTCTGTATTTTAGCCGTAATCGTAGCTGTCCCTTTTGCTTTAGCTGTAACTTTTCCATTACTATTCACAACAGCTATTTTTTTATCAGAAGAACTCCATACCACTTTTCCCTCAGTACCAGTAATTTTTAACCGCACTGTTTGTCCCTTTATCAATGTAACTTTTGTTTTGTTTATTTTTACATTCGTTGCAGCTTCAACTACAGAAACTTGATTTAATTTTAGACCTAAATTTCATACGTTTCGCTCCTCCTCATAAATACTTTCTTAGGCATAGCCTAAAATGTTACTTTACTTGTATTATAATAATACATTTCTTAATTTAACTATTGTTGAATCTCCCCTTTCTACTACAATATATTTATGGTTAATCTTCCTTACCACAGTAAGGAAGCATCCATCTTGTTACTCAAACTGTTATAATTTTCTATTTCATATGCTATAAACTACTTTTTAATTATTATCCTATGTCTCTTTCAGTACATCCAGCTAAAACCATTATTTTTCCATAACGAGATATTTTTCATACATAATTCTATTGTATCATGCTTATACGTATTTAAAATTTCTCATTTTAACTTATACTATCTATATTCTAGCATCACTTTCATTTACAGTCAACTTTCGCACATCTGCTATTGCTAATTTTGCTCCTTCTCTTCTTGGTGTCCTTAAACTTAATAATCTGAATACCTACTGACTTCTTTCTAGCTTGCATTATATTTGAAACTTTAATCACATTACATCCCCATTTGGGTCGCATTTTCATATTTATAAGCTACAGATTACAATTTGCATTTTTAATAATAAAATATATTTTCTTCTTACCTATACGCTTACCTTTTCCTGTTATTTTCCCAAACAAAAATAAGTAAATGAACAGCAAAACCTTATCTGTTCATTCACTTATTAGATTTGTTACTATATAAGTTTCACGATATCATTATACATGACAAATACCATCAATACCATCAACAGCATCAGCCCTGCAAAATGTATTGTACCTTCTACCTGTCTGTTGATTGGTTTTCTGCGTATCGCCTCTAAAACAAGGAATACCAGACGCCCGCCATCCAATGCGGGAAGAGGAAGCAGATTCATAACTCCCAGGTTTGCAGAAAGGAGAACAGCCATGTTAAGCATATTCATCCAAAGTATCATTGTACCTTCACTCTTGCTTTCCTCATAAGTTGTTCCGATTGCATCTACCACCCCAACCGGGCCACTTAAGTCTTTCATTCCAAGCTTTCCGGTAACCAGTTCCTTCAGGCTGAGTATTGTCGTACGAACCATGTACTTTACTTCTACAGCGCCGTATTTAATCACATCCAGCCCCTTTGCTTTCTCACAGTATACATTATAAGTAAAACCGGATTCTGCTGTGCGGTATTCTTTTGGAATAACTGTAATCTCGTACTCCTTGTCGTCGCGTAAATAAGTAAGCTGTACAGCTTCTCCTGTAAGCGGATTCTCCTGAATATATTTCTGATAATCCTCCGAGTCTGTAATCTTTACTCCGTTGATAGATGTAATCACATCTCCTGCCTGAACTCCTGCATCTTTAAGTGGCATTCCATCCATTACAGATTCGACTGTCATGGCCGAGGTATCATCTCCATTGAAATTACATCCCAGAAGATATCTGACATTTGTATCTGACTTATAAGAAATATCCATCTTCTTTCCGTCACGTTTTACAGTCAGATTGATGGTGTCTCCTTCTTTCAGTTCATTCAGATAGGAATATACATAAAGATCCTTTCCCAGGTCAATATGGTATCCCTGATAGCTTGTAATAATGTCTCCCTCTTTCAGTCCGGCTGTCTCAGCAGCAGAACCTTCTTTAACAGAAAGTACTCTGGAAGGCTCATATCCTACAGCTCCCACAATGATCACAGACAATACAAATGCCATAATAAAATTGAAAACCGGTCCGGCAGCCACTACGGAAATCCTGCCCCATACCGATGCACTGTTAAAAGTTCCCGGTTCATTCTCTATATCTGTATCCTCTCCCAGCATGGCACAGGAACCGCCGATGGGGAGAAGTTTCAGTGAATATCTGGTCCCATTCTTTTCTGTACTGAGAAGTCTCGGTCCCATTCCCAGTGAGAATTCTGTGACCACAATCTTGTTCAGCTTTGCAAAGAGAAAATGTCCCAGTTCATGAAAAAGAATGATTGCACTGAATATAACAATTGCAATAATAATTTTCAATCTACCACCTGCCTTCAATCCAATGATAAGTTTCCTTCTCTATCTCAAGAATCTGATCCAGATCCGGATTCTCAACTACTGTATGTCTGCTCATAGACTGCCCGATAATCTCGTAAATATCCAGAAAACTGATCTTTCTCTGCAGAAATTTGCGCACTGCCAGTTCATTTGCAGCATTAAAAACGGTCGGCATACTGCCGCCTGCCTCTGCTGCCTCAATGGCCATCGGAAGTCCTCTAAACGTCTCTCTGTCCGGTTCCTCAAATGTAATCTGCTTCAACATATGAAAATCCAGTCTGTCACCCTTTAAAAATCTTCTGTCCGGATAGCACAATGCATACTGGATCGGAAGTCTCATGTCAGGAGTACCAAGCTGTGCGATTACTGCACCGTCCTCGAATTCTACCATTGAATGGATAATGCTCTGCGGCTGGACTACAACCTGAATATGATCCAGATCTACGTCAAAAAGCCATCTGGCTTCCATAACTTCCAGACCTTTGTTTACCAGAGTCGCAGAATCTACTGTAATCTTCTGCCCCATTACCCAGTTCGGATGCTTCAGAGTATCCTCCAGAGTTACTTTCTCCAGATCTGCAGTTTTCTTTCCGCGGAAAGGACCGCCGGAGGCTGTGATCAGCAGTTTATGTATCTGCTCTCTTTTTTCTCCGTGAAGTGCCTGGAAAATGGCGCTGTGTTCACTGTCTACCGGCAGGATCTGCACGCCGAACTGCTTTGCCAGAGGCATGATCAGATGTCCGGCAGTTACCAGTGTTTCTTTGTTTGCCAGAGCAATGTCCTTGCCTGCAAGAATCGCTTCCATAGTAGGTCTGATTCCAATCATTCCTACAATGGCTGTTACCAGAACATCAGATTCCTCCATTCTGGCAAGTTCGATCAGCCCTCCCATCTGGCTTACGATCTTAACATTCAGATCCTGTACCCTTACAGCCAGATCTCTTGCTGCTTCTTCTTTCCAGACAGCAACCAGCTTCGGATGAAATTCCCGGATCTGTTTCTCCAGCATTTCCACATTGCTTCCCGCTGCAAGACCAACAATTTCCAGATCTGCATTTGCACGAACTACATCCAGTGTCTGTGTTCCGATAGAACCCGTAGAGCCTAATACTGCTACTTTTTTCATATAGTACCTCATTTCAACATTCAGTCAATCCGTATATCAAATCCAAACCGGATCAACTGTTAAATAAAATCAGTTATTATTATATCCTAATCTTTGAAATCCAATTATATTTCAATCATTATAACAGAAAGGAAATAAATAACCGGTGCTGTAAAGATCACGCTGTCAAATCTGTCAAGGATTCCACCGTGTCCGGGAATTAATTTTCCATAGTCTTTGATTCCCTGATTTCTCTTAATTGCAGAAGCTGCCAGATCACCTACCATTGAAATCAGAGCACCAACTGCACAGATTACTGCATATTCCAACATCGGTCCCTGAGTTGCAGCTGCATAGATCACTCCCAGAAGTGCAGCCCCCACAACACCGCCTACCGCTCCTTCTACAGATTTCTTAGGGCTCAGAACCGGTGCCATTTTGTGCTTACCGATCAGCATTCCCACGCAATAGGCACAGGTATCACATCCCCAGGAACATAAGAAAATCAGCCATACATGGAATTTTCCACCTGGCAGGCTTCTGGTAAGATAGATAAATGACAGCATAACAGCTACATAAACAATGCCAAACAATGCAGGCATTACCTGCACTGCCTCATATGTCGGATATGTGAACACATATACAAACATGATCAGTACAAGCCCAAAAATGACAGCCAGTACTCCATATCTCTCGAAATCAAGCAGTACTGCCAGATAATAAAGTACTGCACCTGCATATCCTGCTGCTGCCAGCAGATTAATTTTGTTATCCTGCACCTTCATTACTTTGTATAATTCTCTCATTCCAATGAGAGAAACAGCAAGAAGTGTGAAAAAGAGCACATAGCCGCCGCTGATAATGGTAGCAAGCGCAATGATCACCAACAGGATTCCACTTAAGAGTCTCGTCTTAAACATCAGTTACTCCTCCTTTACTCCCCCGTATCTTCTGTCTCTCTGGTTATATTTCTCGATAGCTTTAACCAGTTCTTCCTTATTGAAATCCGGCCATGCCACATCTGTGAAATAAAATTCTGTATAAGCCATCTGCCATAACAGGAAATTAGAAAGACGCAATTCCCCGCTTGTACGGATCATCAGATCAGGATCAGGGATTCCTGCTGTATCCAGATAATTATCAAATACATGCTCATCGATTTCCTCCGGTTTCACCTTACCGTCCACTGCATCCTGAGCAAGTTTACGGATTCCCCTGATAATCTCATCTCTGCTGCCATAATTTAAGGCAATCTGAAAATAGATTTCATCGTATTTACTGGAATATTCCTCCAGGCGCACAATACTATCCTGAATATCCTGGTCAAATGCAGAAATCTCTCCGATTACCCGGACTCTCATCTTATTCTTGTCTGCCAGTTTAATACACTTCTTAAGATAACTGCGAAACAGCTTCATCAATCCGTCCACTTCTTCTTTGGATCGTTTCCAGTTCTCCGTAGAAAAAGCGTATACTGTCACATATTTAACGCCCAGCTCTTTCATATAATCACAAACTGTTTCCAGATTTGCACATCCCTTTACATGACCGTAGCTTCTGGGCATTCCCTTTGCTTTCGCCCAGCGTCCATTACCGTCCAGAATAATGGCAATATGATTTGGTACATTCATACTTTTTCGTTTCCTTTTCTTGTTCTGTTATATTTTTATTATTACTGTTCTCAGTAACATTTTATTTGCTCTTTACCATTGCCATTACTCTGGCATTTATACCGGTAAAGAAAACAATGATCCGTTACATTTTCAGCTGTAATAAACTGCATTTTCCGACTCATTACCTTATTCAGACAAAAAGAGAGCCCGCATCATGGAGCTCTCCTTTTCGTTTCCCTTATACGGTCATGATTTCTTTGCTCTTTGCATCCACTGCCGCATCAACTTCTTTAATATATTTGTCTGTACTCTTCTGGATCTTATCCTCAAGCTCTTTGATTTCATCCTCAGATACATCCTGTTTTGCAAGTTTCTTGAACGCATCATTTGCATCACGACGGATATTGCGGACTGCAACTTTGGCAGCTTCGCCTTTTTTCTTTACATCTTTTACCAGTTCCTTACGACGTTCTTCTGTAAGTTCCGGAAATACAAGGCGGATTACTTTACCATCATTGCTTGGATTTAATCCCAGATCAGAAACAAGGATTGCTTTCTCGATTCCTTTGATCAGACTGCTTTCCCATGGCTGAATCTGGATCATACGTGCTTCCGGAACAGTGATATTTGCCACCTGCTGAAGTGGTGTCGGAGCCCCATAATAGTCTACTGTAAGTTTGTCAAGGATATGCGGATTTGCACGTCCTGCACGGATCGTAGCCAGTTCGCTGTCAAGGCTTGCCAGTGTCTTTTTCATTTTGTCTTCATATTTCTGAATTCTTTCATCCATTAGGTTAGTCTCCCTCTTTTATAGTTTTTGTTCGTATATAAAACCTTATACTGTAACCTTTGTTCCGACAAATTTACCGTGAACTGCATTGATTATGCTGTCTTTCTCATCAAGTGCAAATACCAGCATCGGCATCTTCTGTTCCATACACATAATAGATGCTGTCAGATCCATGGCAGCCAGTTTCTTTGCAACTACTTCTTCAATAGATATCTCATCATATTTCACTGCATTCGGATTTGTCTTAGGATCGCTGTCATAGATTCCGTCAACAGCTTTCGCAAGAAGAATCGCTTCTGCTTCAATCTCAACAGCCCGAAGTACTGTTGCTGTATCTGTAGAGAAGTACGGATGTCCTGTTCCGCCGGCAAAGAATACGATTTTCCCCTGTGCAAAACTTGCTTCTACAGCATCTTTGGAATAAAGGCTTGTAAATGCACCGCATACAAACGGAGTAAAGATCTCTGTCTTTAATCCGAGATACCTGCAGATATCAGATACATAAATACAGTTCATAACCGTTGCAAGCATACCGATCTGATCTGCTTTATTTCTGTCAATAGTCTCGCTGGTACGTCCTCTCCAGAAATTACCGCCACCGATCACGATACCAACCTGCAGACCCTCTTCAACAATTGTCTTGATCTGCTTTGCAACTTCAATAACTGTTGCCTCATCAAATCCGGTTTTCTTCTCCCCGGCAAGGGCTTCCCCACTTAATTTTAATAATACACGTTTCATATCAACTGTCTCCTAAAATTAGTTTTATCGCAGATAACAGAAGTTGATGACGCCTGGAACAAATAAGCAGACATCACTGCTCCTCTTCTGTTACATTGGTATTTTTATTTTACCATATTCCGGCAACAATTTCATTACCATTTTCATCAACAGTAGTAGAAACTGTGAAATTGCTGTAATAGTGGAATCCGGTCTTGCCTGTCTCCGGATCATCCTCATAGCTGCTGCCCTGCGGAGAACCGCATGCACTTTCCAATGCATCAAGAGACTGTCCGATATACTGCTCTGCAATTGAGATCATATCCCCGTCATTGCCAGGGTTATCGTTATTTCCGGGATCGTCAGTATTTCCACCATTGCCAGGATCATCTGAATTACCGCCGTTTCCGTTATCGCCATTATTATCATTATTGTCGCTGTTATTATCACTGTCCGTGGAATCAGAATTATCTGTAGAATCTTTATCACTGTCGTCAGTGGAATCACTGTTATCATCCATGCCCAGACGTTTCTTTACCGCATCAAGTGTGGATACTTCTTTTGTTGAAGTACCTGTCAGATATTTTGCATAAGGAATGGCATCCTCGTCTGTGCCGTCCATGCATAATGTAATCTGTGAGATAGTTCCCAGCGGAATATCACGGAAAAAGCACTCATTCTTATCTTCATCTGTATATGCAATTCGGATATCATAGGAAGCTGTACTCTTATTTGCATTCTGCTGTGTATTGGCAGGAAGATAATACAGTGCTTTATCTTTGTCTGTCAGAGTGAACATTCCATTGATCAGATCATCTCCCCATCCGTCATCTTCATCGTCTTCACCGTCTGAACTGTCTTCATCCACATGAGTACGGATATAAAGTGACTGAATATCATCACCTGTATTATTTACAAATATAATCTTGGATGCTGTGGAAGATTTCTCTCCCATTATATTCTTTATATCTTCATCTGTTGTCTGCTGCATATCTACCATATCAACTGCCTTGGTAACCTCAGGAGTCGGGGTAGCTGTCGCCTGTACAGGCTCTGTCTCTGCAGTCTGTTTCTTACCGCATCCGGCAGCTGCCACTGTCATTACCAGCAGACCTGCCAGTATTAAATAACGTTTCTTCATAATATATTCCCTCCTATATATGGAATATCTTTCTTCTTTTCAACAATGTCATTTTTTCAATTTCTTATTATTGCAGAGTATCGAAAACTTGTCAACCGACCCTATCTTGTTTTCATACAATTTTTAGACTTTTCGGTTTTGGTTTCTTTCTCTGCAGACATATTTTCATGAAAATCTTACATTTTCCGTATCATAATTTCGTATTTCTGTATTCATTCGCAGATATTCCTTCTGTTTTCTTGAATACCCTGGAAAAATGTGCCACATCTGTAAAACCAACCAGTTCTGCCACATCAGCAATCCTGTATGCAGGGTCTTTCAGAAATTCTTTTGCATGACGGATACGGATGCAGTTAAGAATCTCCGAAAAATTCTTTCCTTCTTCTTTATTCAGAAGTTTGCTTAAATGCCACTGGCTTACATATGTCATCTCTGCCACTTTGTTCAGCGTGAGCTTTTCATTGTAATGCTCTTCTATATACTGAACCGCATTCTTCACAACAAAATTACCAGCAGCAAGGGACTCCTCCTCTGATGTCTGTTCTCCTGTGATTACTTTCTTGTTCAAACGTTCAGTCATTACCTTTAACGCTTCTTCAAGTTCTGCCATATTCGACGGCTTCAGCAAGAATCTGGACACACCAAGGCGGATCGCCTTCTGACAGTAATCGAACTCTCTGAATCCGGTCAGGATACTGATCTCCATATCCGGAAATTCCACTTTCAGTGCTGCGATCATAGACAACCCGTCAAGCCCAGGCATACAGATATCTGAAAAAAGGATATCCGGTCGCTCTCTGCAGATCACTTCCAGTCCCTCTTTTCCATTACAGGCAGTCGCTGCAATCTTACAATGATACTGTTCCCACGGCAAAAGCTTTGACAAACCTTCCACAATAATCGGTTCATCATCAATGATAACCACTTTATACATAAAAAATCCCCCGTCCCCTATCTTTCTTATTATTGCACAAAAGGGAACACCCCCTGTAATCAGCGGATGCTCCTTTTTATGCAATACTTATATTCTTTTTACAAGATCACGTCCTGCCCGGTCTCCATGATCTAAGCTATGTTCCGTTCTCTGTTAACCTTTCACTGCTCCGGCAGTCATACCCTTAATAATATATTTCTGAAGGAAAATATATACAATGATCACCGGGATAACTACCAGCGAAACCGTAGATGCCATCAATCCGTAGTTCGTACCTTCTTTGGATGTAAGCATCTGCATTAGTCTGGTGATCGCCCAGAACTTCTTATTTCTCAGGAAGAACATCTGTGTAAACAGGTCATTGTAGCTCCAGAGAAATGAGAAGATTGCTACTGTCGCAAAAGATGGCTTCGTCAGTGGTACGACCACTTTGAAAAATGTCTGGAATGCGTTGCTTCCTTCCATATATGCTGCTTCCTCAAGTTCAATCGGAAGACTCTTGATATATCCTGTCAGCACTACAATGGCAAAAGACAGGTTTCCCGCAATCTGTGGCAGGATTACACATAACAGATTCAGAAACAGGGAATTCGTTGCTGTAATCCCCATTTTGTTCTGCAACTGATAAACCGGAATAATGGTTGAAAATACCGGGAACATCATTCCTGCAACAACCAGACTCATAAGGAATCCTCTGATCTTAAACTGGTATCTTACCAGTGCAAAAGATGCCATGCCTGCAAGCAGGATCACCGCCACTGCTACAGTTCCTGAAATGATCATACTGTTTCTGTATGCTGTCGCAATCCCCAGCCTCTCAAACGCCATCTTATAGTTTGCAGTTGTAAAAAGATCACCTGCAGGGAGTGCAAAGGAATCAACCATAATCTTGTCTTTTACCTTAAAGGAGTTGAGCACAACCCATACGATCGGATAAATGGTTGTCACTGCCCATATGGACAGCACTGCATAAATCAGTACCATTCCGGGAGAGACTTTTTTATGTTTTTTCTGCATTTACTATCCCTCCCTAATAATCCACTTCTTTGAAAATGGTATTAACCACTTTTGATGTGATGATTCCAAGCGCTACGATCACAACTGCGATAGCACTTCCATAGTCTACGTTCATTGCTTCCATTGTCTGATAGTACATATAGGTACCGGTCAGGAATGTGGTGCCCTGAGGCATTCCTTTCGGGAACATTACCCACGGCAGGTCAAATACTTTTAATGCACCGGTCACTGCCAGCACTACACATGTGCAGATTACATTCCTCATAAGCGGAATCGTAATATAACGGATTCTCTGCCATCTGGTGGCACCATCGATAGATGCAACCTCATAGAGATCCACGGAAATATTATTCAGTCCCGTAATCAGAATGACAAAATAAAATCCCACGTACTGCCACATAACCGGGACCATCATCGTGATCAGCGCAATTCCTTTTGCTTTCCAGTCTATCAGATCCGTATGTCCCATCTTCTCCATCAGCTGATTCATCATTCCTTTATTATAAAGGAAAATCAGATTAAACAGAAGGCCTAAGGCTGTTGCAGAGATAACGATAGGGAAAAAATATACGGTGCGGAAGAATTTACTTCCGCGCCCGATATTATCAACCATAATTGCCAGAATAATGGCAATTCCAACCTGAAATACAATCGTTACCAACATCATGATCAATGTATTGATAAGTGCAGTATGCATATTTTTGTCACTGAGCATCTGGACATAATTCTGATACCATGGCTGATTCCAGCCTTTGGCAGGTGTTCCCAGCCTTCCGATCTGCTGAAAACTGTTTATAATGTTTCTGAAAAACGGATAGTACAGATACACGATCATGAACAGGAATGCAGGTAAGATGAAAAATATCGCAGGTTTCCTGTTTTTATAAATATTCGAACCCATAATTATTCGGCAGCGTCCTGAGTCTCTGCGTAGATTTCAAAGCCCTGTGCAACTGCATCTGCTGCGCTCACTTCGCCTGTTACGATTGACGGCATACCATCAAATGTAGGAACGCGGCACTCGCCCTGGAAATTGTCCTGTACTGCTCCTGTATAGGATGTTACTTTGCTGCCAAAATCAATTGCTTTTACCTGAAGACTGTTCATAACAGATGTATCAGCTTCCGGAGCATCTTTTAACGGATTTGCTGAATGCTGTGCAAATTTGAGGATCATGTCATCACTTGTCATATACTCTACAAAATCAACTGCCGCATCTCTCTTTTCCGGATCATCCCATGCTTTCTTTGTGATGTAATATCCCATAGAAAAGCCACCGATCAGATCTGTAGTCTTTCTGCCAACACCCTTGGATGGCACAAAAGTCACATCAAATTTATCAAGTGCTTCTGTGTCCAGTGTCTCCGGATCATCCGGATCAGACTGGCATGCTCCAGCAATACCACCGACTTTCCATGAACCATCCAGGAGGAATGCAGCCTTATCCTGTGTGAATAACTGGAATGTTTCATCATCTGTTGCGGATAATGTATTCTCAGGTAAGCATCCACATAAATCATTTCTTCTGATAATGTAATCTCAGGAAGTTTCTTGCGGTCCATAGCTGCATTCATCAGTACGGACAGTGATTCAATCATCCGGGATACTTTTTCATTCTCACCAAGCCGTGCCTCCCAGTTAATGATTTCAAGCGTATTGTTCATGAAATGTGGATTGATATGAGACTGCAATGCCATAATCCTTGCATCCCGCAATGCCAGTTCTTCCTCATAAATATGATCAAACTGGTATTTCAAGGTTCGTGACATGTGGTTATAGGATTCACGGAGATATTCAAATTCCAGGCTCTTGGTATCTTTTTCCAGCTGATATCCCAGGTTTCCGCTTTCGATTTCTTTTGCCTGCCCTACCATCAGTTTTAACGGATCTGTCAGATATCTGGTTGACATCCACCAGAATAAACCGAGCATCGGCAAAAGAAACAGTGTCATGAGCAGCAACAGATACCGATAATCATACAGTGGATTAAACAATTCTTTTGTATCCGCCTCGATCACAGTGGACAGAGTAAAGTCACTTCCTTTTACCATATGGCAGATATACGCTTTCTTGTCTTTTACTGTATATACAGCAACACCTGTTTTTTCTGCTTCAGGTGCATCTTTCCAGATCTCTGTTTTTCCCTGTGTAACGATATTCTTTCCGTCCAGTACGATCTTTGCATTTGCATTGTCATAAAAATGCAGCAGCGACTCAAAACAGTAATTTAAATTCAGTCTGTGTACAAGTATACCCCATGGGCGATATGTAGCAGAATCTACAAGATTTCTCACCAGATAAAGCCTGCCGTCCGCCTGGTAAATGCCGATAGATGTATCCAGATCCTTTGCAAATTCCAGAACATTATCGCAGTCTTTTTCCCAGAATGTTTTTAACTGATTATAGCTGCCTCCTGCCGGTGTATTATAGTTTGTCATTTTGTATACTTTCGGTGCTCGTAACAACATAAATACACTACTGGAAATTTCTTTTCGTTTGCCGTACTGTTTCGCCATATAATACTGTCCTTTATTATATACTGTATCAAAATTTACGCTGCCTTTGCGGAATTCGTCATAGTATCCATACAACGTTTTGTCATATGTAGCCTGACGCGAATCACTGATTGCGCTGTCAATCCGCTCAATACAGTTCTGGTTATCCATCTCAAGCTGTGCAGCCATACGTTCCAGTCCGGTCTTCTCCTGTCTGTCTGCCATAACATGTCCCACAAGCAACAGCAACAGAGCAAAAGGAAGCGCCCAGTACAGCAGTATCATACTTACCATCTTCCACTTAACTGAAGTGTTTTTTCCTCTCTTCATAATTCCCCCCATAATTTCATATAATGTTTTTAACTATTCCACGAGGTGTTATGGCATGAAAATACCAAAATCCCATCGCCCAAGCTGATAACTTTTTCTTATATAGACAGAAAGGACTGCCATGCTACTCTGGCAGTCCAATGTCATCTCTTTTCGGTTATATTCAATTATGTTTTTATTCGGCAAGTTTCATCAGAAGTTCTACACACTCTTCTTCTGATAAAACCGAAGTATTCAGGCAGATATCGTAGTTTTCCATCTTTCCCCATTCATGTCCTGTATAAAAGTCATAATAATCTCTTCTCTGACGGTCTTTATATGCAATCCGGTCAAGTGCCTCTCTCTGAGAAAGATTCTTATTTTTCTTAATCCGTTTAATTCGGTCTTCCATATCAGATGCATAAATATATACACGAAGCAACTGATTATCATCTTTCAGGATCTGGTCTGCACATCTTCCTACAAACACGCACGGACCCTCCTGTGCCAGACGTTTCACAGCTTCTTCCTGAGCATGAAACATTTTCTCCGGAATTGTCAGGCGTTTTTTGTCCTGTGCTTCTTCCGACATCATTACTCCGATTGCATAGAGAAGACTGGTTTTTCCTTTAAATTCATCGATAATCTCCTGACTGATCCCATGTCTCTCTGCTGCTTTCAGCAAAAGCTTACTGTCATAAAAGGGGACTCCCATTTTTTCTGAAAGCAAAGCTGCAATGTGTCTTCCACCGCTTCCATACTGTCTGCTGATCGTGATTGTTTTCATAGGCCACCACTCCTTTCAGCTCATCTGCCTGAAAATGAATTGTTATTTTTTTATCTATCCACATTATAGGAATTTTCGAATATTTTTGCAATATCCATTAAAATTTTCATAACATTTCACAATTCTAAGCTAAAGGATTTGGTAATATTGTTAGTAAAGGTTCTTGACCTTGAAGTCACGCTCTGCTTCTCTTCTCTGATCCTTCTTCGCAATATCCTGTCTCTTATCATAAAGTTTCTTGCCTCGGGCCATTCCGATCTCTACTTTTACCAGACTGTCCTTGAAGTAAACCTTCAAAGGTACCAGAGTTAAACCTTTTTCTTTGAGCTTTGCTTCAATTTTGTTGATCTCATATCTGTGAAGCAAAAGCTTACGGATTCTCAACGGATCCTTATTGAAAATATTGCCTTTCTCATAAGGGCTGATATGCATTCCGTAAATATAAACCTCTCCATTCTCCACACGGATAAAGGACTCCTTGATGCTGCATTTGCCCATACGCAGAGATTTTACCTCTGTTCCTGCAAGGGCAATGCCAGCTTCATAAGTATCTTCTATAAAATAGTCATGAAATGCCTTTTTATTATTGGCAATCAGCTTCATTCCTTTTTTCTTTGCCATAATATCCTCCAAGCTATCTTCCATTTTTATACAGTTATAACATATTTTTACTGCAAATTACAGACTGTCCGGTAAATCGTCATCCCAGACGTTTGAAACCAGTTCAAAGTCCACCGTCTTGAGCATCTTATCTGCATCCGCCACGCGGACACGGACTTTATCTCCCAGCTTGTAAACTTTTTTTGTCATCTCGCCGCGCAGTTCATAGGTTTCCTGGTCGAAGACATAATAGTCGTCACGCAGAGTGTTGACATGTACCAGACCTTCTACTGTATTTGGAAGTTCCACATAAAGTCCCCATCCTGTAACACCTGAGATAATTCCTTCGAATTCTTCTCCCAAATGATAGGACATGTATTCTGCTTTCTTCAGCTTGTCTGATTCACGCTCTGCCTCATCTGCACGACGTTCGCATACACTGGACTGTCTTGCAACTTCATCCAGAATTTCCGCATAATGCTCGGTTCTTCCCTCACGCATTAATCTGCCTCGCAAGTTATCCTTGATGATCCTGTGGATCTGCAGGTCCGGATAACGTCTGATCGGGGATGTGAAATGGCAGTAATATTTCGCAGCCAGTCCGAAATGGCCACTGCACTCTGTAGTATATTTCGCCTGTTTCATGGAACGCAGTACCAGACGGCTGATCATCGCTTCATTTGGAAGTCCTTCGATACTTTCGATGATCTGTTGGATTTCCTTCGGAGTGATCTCTTCTTTTGCTTTCTGGATCTTTATCCCCTGGTTATGAAGCAGTGTCAGAAGACTTTCCACTTTCTCAGGATCTGGATTATCGTGGGTTCTGTATACAAATGGAATTTCTTCTGTACAATATTCCTGCGCTACAGTTTCGTTTGCCATCAACATGAAGTCTTCGATGATCTTGGTTGCCACATTTGCTTCATACGGCTTTACATCGATTGCCTTTCCTGCTGCATTCAGAATAATCTTACTTTCCGGAAAGTCAAAATCAATAGATCCTCTGTGATGACGGCTGTTTCTTAAGATTTCAGACAATTCTTTCATCATAAAGAACATAGGAATCAGAGCTTTATAGCGTTTCTTTGCTTCTTCGTCTGTATCTTCAAGAATATTCTTTACATCAGTATAACACATACGTTCATCTACGTTAATCACAGTTTCTGCGATCTGGTGAGAAACTACTTTACCTTTTTCATTGATATCCATCAGACAGCTTAGCGCCAGTCTGTCCTCGCCCTGATTCAGAGAACAGATTCCATTAGAAAGACGCTCCGGCAGCATCGGCACAACACGGTCCGCCAGATATACGCTGGTTCCTCGTTTCAACGCTTCTTTGTCCAGCGCACTGTTGTACTGCACATAGTTGCTTACGTCTGCGATATGAACTCCGAGGTGATAAATATCTCCCTCTTTTGTCAGAGAAATCGCATCGTCCAGGTCTTTTGCATCTTCGCCGTCAATAGTGACTGTCTGCAGATGTCTCAGATCCAGTCTTCCGTCTCTGTCTGCATCCAGCACATGATCTGGAACACGCTGTGCCTGCTTCATTACCTTCTCCGGAAATTCGCTTGGGATTCCAAAGCTCTTGACAATTGCCAGGATGTCGGTACCAGGTGTACGGATATTTCCAAGATTTTCTTTGATTTTGCCTTCCGGATTCTTATTCTTGGAACCATAGTCTGTGACTACTGCAATTACTTTATCCCCGTTTTTAATTCCTGCAGCTTCTTTTCTCGGAATGAAAATATCTTTGGAAAATTTGGGATTATCACTGATCACGAAACCGAAATCACGATTTAACTGATAGGTCCCCACAATTTCCGGCATACCACGCTCCAGAACTTTGACAACTGTGCCTTCTTTGCGCTTGCCTTCTTTCTGACCATCACGGATAATAATTCGTACTTTGTCCTGATGCATGGCTGTTCCTGTATCAGATTCAGGGATAAAAATGTCCTCATCCTGTCCTTCGATTTCCACAAAACCAAAGCCTTTCGGATGTCCGATAAATGTTCCTTCCGCCTGAACACCCTCAAGATGATCTTCCTTATAATTGTCCTCATCCATGAAATCTCTGTCCCGGTTTCTTCCCCGGCTTTTCTCTCTGATCTTGTCTTTGTTTTTATCTTTAAATTTGTCTTTTTTCTTTTTGCCCTGATCTGCGCCGTATTCATCCCTTCGGTCATCATAATAACGGTCATCTTTTTTCTTCTTCCATTTTCCTTTGACCTTTTCATATCTGCCTTTATTATCCACAGATACTTTTCCTTCATAACAGAGTTCATCCAGAACATCATAGAGATCTCGTTTCTCTTCTTTGGAAAGTCGCAGAAGTGTGGCGATTTCACGTAATCTCATTGGTTTATAAATGGGATCTCCCAACAGTTCCAGAATAAACTTTTTTCTTCGTTCTATATCTTTTTTCTTCATATTGCTCCTCTAATTTTCAAAATTATAACTTCTTTATTCTCAAGTTTTATTGGAAAGTGCAGTGTGATCCTGCCAGTAGAACTCTTTATGTCATGCAAACATTACAGAATAATTTTCCAGGATATAAAAAACACTCTTGCACGTGACAAGAGTGTTTCCAGTTTCATTCTAAATTAACCCAGCATATTTAACGCTACAGAAATTACGAAAAATAAAACTCCCATAATAGCAGTAGCCTTAACAAGTCCGCCCTCCATAGAACGGCCTTTGTTCTTGCCCCAGTATGTTTCTGCTGCTCCGGCAATAGCACCAAGTCCCTGCTGCTTACCTTCCTGCATAAGAACTACGACTGTAAGAGCGATGCAATCTATTATGAAAATGATACTCAGAATAATCTTAACAATCTGCACTTCGTTACACCTCCTAATCAACTGTGTTTCATTGTAACATAGCCAGAAAGGGATTTCAACTACAATTCCTCTTTTTTTAAGGATTTTTGATATGCTATTTTACAGTTATCTTTATCTTCTTTCTGACTTTTCCTGAACTTACGGTAAGATAAGCTGTTCCTTTTTTCTTTCCGTAAATTACGCCGGATGTATTTACAGCTACAATTTTCTTATTTGAAATCGTATAGTTAACCTTCTCTCTGGAAGTAACAGGACTTATTACTGGCTTCAAGGTAACTTTGGTACCTTTTTTCAGTGTTATAGCAGATTTCAGCCCGCTTATCTTTACAGTACGAACCTTGCCAGTCTGAACGTTTACCTTTAATGTAGCTTTTTTACCGCTCTTTAAGATTACTGTAACTTTGGCTGTTCCAGTTTTATTTTGTGCTTTCAGGACACCTTTTTTATCTACAATCACGATTTTTTTGTTACTGGAAGTCCACGACTTCACAGAATCACCATATGCCATGGTTACCTTCACTTTATTCGTACTCTGTTTTTTCTGCAGTGTAACAGAAGTAAGATTCAGTTTAATAACTGCTTTCAGTTTACTTCCATAATTTCTTGTAGTTTTCTCGCCGCAGACAGAACAGGTTCCTTCCTGTTTCGCAGCCCTGAATACCGTTGCTTTCGCAATAGTCTTCCATACGTATTTATGTGTATGCTCTGCATAATATTTTCTGGTAAGCTTCTCTGCATCTGCTCCCAGCGGATCATCCGTACGATTGTACTTTGTCAGCCACCAGCAGCCGGTTACCTCATTCTTAGGGCAGTCCGAAGTATCTATTTCCGTATTGAAGTAGACTGCACCGCTGGCTGTCTCATGGGTGGTACAGCTTGTATCCACATATTTTACAAAACCAATGCCCTTCTCTGCACCACAGTCTGCTGCATAAGAATTATTTTCAATATCATCGATCCGGTTCAGACTGTCATAGAAACCGATAATTCCACCGATATATGCAGCCTCTTTCCCTGTACCTTTCACCTTGCCGGCAAAAACATTATTCTTCATGGTATATGCACAGTTATTCCATGCCTGTGCCACATAAATATCCGATCCCAGGATTCCACCAACCTTATCCTGACCGGTAACTGTTCCCTCTACCATGCAGTTATCAATGGTTGCTTTTCTACCATTTGGCGCAGAAGAGTCATCGTAGCCGCCGCCCATGATTCCACCTGCCTGCTGTCCGGATGCGATCACATCGCCATAGAATTTACAATCAGTTACTGTGCATTCACCCATGGCATTATCACGTGTACCGATGATACCGCCTACATAATCTTTTCCATAAACTATTGCATAACTTACACAGTTCGTTATCGTTCCCTGCATACGTCCCGCAAACGAACCGATTCTGTCTTCATCTTTATCATAACCGATAACAACACCCTTTTCTATGGTACAGTTCTTTATGGTTGCTCCAAAACCGGAAGAGCATCCTGCATAAGGACTTACTGTTTTATTTGCGCCAATGAAACCGGCCTTCAGGGTACTGGAACCACTTTTCAGAGTTACGTTGTCGATCACAACAGCACTACCGGACAGACCTACTCCCTCGAAATTGTTAACAAGACCGTATCCTGCGATTTTCTTTCCATAAATGTTCAGGTTGCGTACTTCTGTATTGTGGACATATCCAAACAGAGGAAGTCCTCCTTCCGGAACTGTAATGGTGTGATTGTTTCCATCCAGAACCCCGCTAAATACGTTCAGATTGTCACCATCTTTCAAATCTTTTGTGCCATCTTTGGTTACACCGACAGGTTTCCAGTCCTCCGGAAGAGTAATGTCTTCAGTGAGCTGGAAATAAGTTCCTTCAAAGTTATATCCTTCCGTATTTACCTTATCCCGCATCGCCTCCAGATCTGCTGTACTTCCGATACAATACGGTTTTTCGGCAGTGCCTTCTCCTTCCCACAAAGCAGAACCATCTGCAGCAGTAATGCACTTTGTATCAGAATATGCATACTCACTGTCTGTAATTTCATTCTGTTTTTCCACATCTTCCTGTGTTCCTTCCGGTTCTCCTGTACTAAATTCTTCTGTCTGAAATTCTTCTGCTGACGGAGTATCTCCTGCACTGAACTCTGCTCCCATAACAGAAACCGGAAGCTGACAAGTCAGAAGAACTGCAAGCAGCAGAGCTGCTATACTTTTCCAACTCTTTTTTAATTTCATTTTTTTCTCCTCTTTTAAGGGGTTTTCCCTATCATCTCAAACCTTTATTATTATTTTTACAGTACCATTTTTCCACTTTGCAGAAGCAGCGGTTCCTGCTTTTCCAGACCTTAGATATAGTCCGGTGTTCTCCCCCTTTCTTTTATTGGAATATTCTGTTTCCCGAAAAAAAAGCCGCGTCTTCCCAGACACGACTTCACTCACAAAATACCGTGCCGCCCTGAAACCGAGGGTTTCCGCACTCAGCCGCAAAGATAGATCTGACTTAGAGTTTTTACTCATCACAGTAGCGTTCCTGTGCAGGATTCTCACCTGACTTCCTATGCAGATTTTTCCGATTCCTTCTGCATAAAATCCCTGTGGCATCGCCTTAATATCACCATACCCTCTACCCCAAATTTTGTCAATATATTTCCAGTCAGGCCCGTATTTTCTATAATTTTCTGAATACTTGTTTTTCCTTTCTTATATCTTTACAGAAAAATGGAAGCCATTTTTCTTAATGGCCTCCATTCCAACTGATACACAATACTTTTTATAATAACTCAACAATGATGTTCAGCTTTTGCAAAAGGATTCTCATACACTTCCAGTTCTCCTAATGCCTCATGAATACGCAAAAGCTGGTTATATTTGGCATTTCTGTCTGATCGGCATGGAGCACCTGTTTTAATCTGACCGGCTCCTGTGGCAACTGCCAGATCTGCGATAAAGGAGTCCTCGGACTCACCTGATCTGTGAGAAATTACGGCTCTGTATCCAGATTTCTGGGCCATTTCTACTGCATCCAGTGCTTCTGAAAGGGTTCCGATCTGATTTACTTTTACCAGGATTGCATTGGCAGCTTCCAGTCTGATTCCGCAGGCAAGGCGTTTTATATTGGTTACAAACAAATCGTCGCCTACCAGCTGGATTCTTTTTCCCAGACGCTCTGTCATTTGCTTCCAGCCTTCCCAATCATCTTCTTCCAGACCATCTTCTATAGAAACGATGGGGAATTTCTCAATCAGTTTCTCGTAATAATCAATCATCTCACCTGCATCTCGCAGAACCTCTTCGCCTTTCATCTTTCCTTCACCAGGAAAAACGTATACACCTCGTTCTTCGTCATACAATTCACTGGCAGCTGCATCAATCGCGATACAAATATCTTTTTCCGGTTCATATCCGGCTTTTTTTACTGCCTCTATGATCAGTTCCAGAACACTTTCCGAATCAGGAAGATCCGGTGCAAAACCGCCCTCATCACCTACTGCGGTTGACAGATTTCTGTGCTTCAGGATGATTTTCAGAAACTGGTATACTTCTGCACACATGCGGATGGCATGTTCCATGTTTTTTGCACCTACCGGCATGATCATAAATTCCTGCAAATCTACTGTGTTGTCTGCATGACGGCCGCCATTGAGAATGTTCATCATAGGTACCGGCATCTGCCTGGTATGGCATCCGCCCAGATACTGGTATAAGGGGATTCGGAGTGCCGCTGCTGCCGCTCTTGCCACTGCCATGGACACTCCCAGCGATGCATTTGCCCCTACATTGCTCTTATTGTCTGTGCCGTCGGTATCTATAATTTTTTTATCAATAAAAGTCTGGTTCAGAGCATTTTCCCCAAGGATTGCTTCTGCCAGTTTCGTGTTTACATTCTCTACTGCTTTCTGAACACTAAGGCCTACATAACAGTCTTTTTCTCCGTCTCGTAACTCTACTGCCTCAAATTTACCGGTTGAAGCTCCTGAAGGAACAATTGCCCTTCCTGTATATCCATTGATCCCTATCACACCTTCGCCTACTGTAACTTCAACTTCTACAGTAGGGTTTCCTCTGGAATCCAGTACTTGTCTTGCGTGAACCCTTCTTACAGGCAGATAACGTAACATTTTTTTAACCTCCTGCTTATTTTATGAAATCCGTGGATAATTGCCTCCACTTCGCTGGTGCAGACTTCAACAAGCTCTCCCGCTGCCAGTAATCAATGTCTGTACTTCAGCATTTTATTTGTTTCATATGCATAGCATTTCCAGATACTCTGATGAATATGCGCTATATACAAGCGGTTCTTAAATGATATTTTGGTGTATTGCTCCTTGTATGTCACTTTTTCGTGCATTATACTTCTGCCTCAAAGCCAAATCCTCTCTGGTAATTTTGTAAATTTCATATAATTTTCAGAATATTTCATTATGGCAAATCGTTTTAATTGTTTCTTTTAAATATTTTTATAAATTTTTAGTTTTTACGCTTGACATTCCAATTGTTATCTGTTATAGTAAGCTCATAAAACAAAAGGGATTACGGAAAACAAAAAAGCAAAGGAGTGAGACCACCGAAAACATAATTTCTTCTTTATAATTTAAGAAAGCGAGGTACAGACCACCAGAATAGTTAAAATTTCAAATTCATGATTTATAATTTATGAAAGGCAGGTACGGACCACCAAGAACTTAAAGTTTTAAATCCAACTAAGTTTTATAAGTCCCTACTAATACAAAGGAAGGTACAGTCCAATGAAAACCTAACGATTTACCCTATTTAAAAGCAACAGCTCAATAACATAAGGACGGTATAATCCAATGGACATTTAATAATTTATCTTATTAAAAATAACCGACAATCCATACAAGGAAGGTACAATCCAATGGAAACTTAATGATTTACCTTATTTAAAAAGCAACATCCATCAATACAAGGAAGGTACAGTCCGATGAGAACTTAACGATTTACCCTATTTAAACTAAATAAGGAAGGTACAGACCAATGGGACACTAAGTTTTTACAATAACTTTTAAATATAAGTTTATAGAAAGTGAGGTATCATCCCTTGGATACAGAATCTTAACAAGAGCCACGATGAAAAATAGATCAGTGGCTCTTTTATTTTGTATTTTTTCAGGCAATTTCCTCCTCACCTGGACAATTGAGTTTTCATACAAGTGTATAGCATAAGTTATCTTTAAAACAATATACAAAGTCTATTGTTCTCTTTTCTTTCATATATTTAAGCAACATCCTTTCTTTTGAGGTTATCATTCTATGCGTCTCAAATACATATCCCCTGTCAAATTCTTTTCTGCAAGAACCGGACGGATTTTGCTGCTTTTTTGTGCATCTGCACTTGTGGGTTCTGCTGCCGGAAAAATTGTTTCGCATTTCACGCAGAAACAGATTGCTGTTCCCTCTTCTTCCCAGAGTTCCAGCTGGGGGCTTAGTTTTCAGGAAGAAGGAAAACGTCCTGTGGGAAATGCCACGATCGAGGAATTGTCTCAGTATGATGCTTTTTTTGCAGAAAATACGGACGAAAAGAAAATCTATCTTACCTTTGATGCCGGATACGAAAATGGAAATACACCCGCGATCCTGGATGCACTGAAAAAGCATCAGGCTACGGCTACCTTTTTTGTTGTGGGGAATTTCATTTCAGAAAACAAGGATCTGATCAAACGGATGGAAGCCGAGGGGCATACTGTTGGAAATCATACGATGACGCATCCGGATATGTCAAAAATTTCTACACAAGAATCTTTTCAGAAAGAATTAGCAGGCGTGGAAGATATTTATAAAGAAATTACCGGAAAAGAAATGACGAAATTTTACCGGCCGCCGCAGGGAATTTACAGTACTCTGAATCTGTCTATGGCGAAAGAAATGGGATATCATACATTTTTCTGGAGTCTCGCTTATGTGGACTGGTACCAGGATAAGCAGCCAGATCCGCAGGAGGCTATTGCAAAACTGACGAAGCGGATTCATCCTGGAGCTATTGTACTGCTACATAGCACCTCTTCTACTAATGCGCAGATTCTTGATGAACTGCTAAGTAAATGGGAAGAGATGGGGTATTCGTTTCATTCTTTAAATGAATTAGTTTCTTCATCTTAGACAAATCAAGTTCCACATGCATTTTCACTCACAAAAAATAATACACAAGTCAAAAACTGTTCTGTATCACAGATAGTCTGTCCTAATAATCTACAAAACAAGCACTTAGATATCGAGATACGGGCAGGCAACAATATAACTTTTTTATAAGCCTGATTTCAAAATGAGATGCACTCCACAAGGAACAAATCCCGTAGAGTGCATCTCATTTTGTTTATAAATCAATACTTATGAGAATATCAATTTATGGTCCGTTTTATTTCATTTTATAATTATTCGTATTATTCAGCATCTGCTGCTTCTGTTTCTTCCGGTTCTTCTGTTGTTTCTGCGTCTTTTGTATCATCGGATGCTTCCTCAGCATCTTCTGTTGCAGCATCTTCGCTATCTACAACTCCGCCTTCAACAACCAGGTCTTCAGGATTGATGTCATCGCCATAAACTGGTTTCAAAGTTTCTTCGAAGTCTTTGTGGAAGAACTGCTCGTCTGCCAGAGATTTGATTTCATCGTTGATCGCATTCAGAAGGTCTGTGTTGCCTTTCTGTACTGCAGGTGCAATTGTGTCGATATCACCAAGAGATTCAATTCCTACGGAGAATCCTTCATTCTGCTGTGCCCAAGCAAGTACCTCTGTGTTATCTGTTGAGAATGCATCTCCTCTTCCGTCAAGAAGTGCATCGTATGCTTCCTGGTATTCATCAAATTTTACAAGTTCGATGTCCGGATAGTTGTCTGTGAAGTATGTTTCTGCTGTTGTTCCTTTTACAACGATCAGTTTCTTGCCTTCCAGATCTTTTACATCTGTAATCAGTGCATCGTCAGGAGAAACAACACCAAGAGCTACTTTCATGTATGGAAGTGCGAAGTCTACTTTCTCTGCTCTGTCATCTGTTACTGTGAAGTTTGCAAGGATTACGTCTACTTTTGCAGACTGCAGATATTCTACACGGCTTGCTGCCTCTACATATGTAAATTCTACATCATCTTCACTTCCAAGGAGGTCTTTTGCAAGTCTCTTACCGAAGTATACGTCGTATCCCTGAACATCACCGTTTTCATCTACATATCCGAATGGGTTCTTGTCGCTGAATACACCGATTTTAATCTTTCCGTCTTCTTTGATCTCATCCAGAGTACGGGCCTGTGCAGTATTTCCGCCATCATCTGCTGCACTTACAAGAATACTTCCGCCAAGAAGTGTTGTTGCTGCTACACCTGTTGCTAATAAAACTGCTAATAATTTTTTCTTCATGTCCTTTTCCTCCATGTTTTAAAAAATTTTGATTTTATTATTATTTTTATAACTATCTGTTGTGGTCTCCTGCTGTTAGCCGGGTTATTGTGACCCGTTTCAGGATTTTATTTTACTGTATTCTATTTCTTAACTGTTTCATAATGGAAACTGTTCAGGAACTGTTTTGCTCTGTCTGTCTGTGGATTGTCAAAAAACTGTTCAGGAGTGTTCTCTTCTACGATATTCCCTTTATCCATGAAGATCACTCTGTCTGCTACAGATCTGGCAAATTCCATTTCGTGAGTAACGATCAACATGGTCATTCCTGTTTTTGCAAGTTCCAGAACTACCTGAAGTACTTCTCTTACCATCTCCGGGTCAAGAGCGGCCGTAATCTCATCCAGCAACATAATCTCCGGATGCATCAGCATGGCACGTACAATGGCAACTCGCTGTTTCTGACCTCCGGAAAGCTGTCTTGGATAGTTGTCTTTCTTATCCAGAAGTCCAACTCGATCCAGAAGCTGCTCGGCTTCTTTTTTCACTTCTTCTTTGTTTCTCTTCTGCACTTTCAGTGGTGCCAGAAGAAGGTTATTTAAAATTGTCATGTTCGGGAAAAGATCGTAGCTCTGGAAAACCATTCCGATCTTCTCTCTGACTTTGCTGATATTCTTTTTTTCATTCTCGTAGCTTGCACCGTTAAGTTTCAGTACGCCACTGTCAATTGCTTCCAGGCGGTTGATACATCGCAAAAAAGTACTTTTTCCACATCCGGAAGGTCCTACGATTACTACCACTTCTCCTTTTTGCATAGAGAAGGAAACATCATCCAGAATAGGAACATTATTTACATATGATTTCTTTAAATGCTCTACTTCTAAAATCGGCTGTCCCATTCATTTATCCTCATTTCTATTAGTCTGCGAACTTCTTTTCCAGGACTCTGGAGAGTCTGGAGAAAGGAAAACATATGATGAAGTACATACAGAATACTGCACCGTATACCCAGAGGGCTGCTGTCGGATTTGTATATCGGGATGCATCAATGATCTGCTTTCCTACTTTTAATACCTCTACTACACCGATCAGGGCTACCAGTGAAGTGGTCTTGATCATTCGGGTGAGAAGGTTAACTGCGGATGGAAGAAGTCTTCGGATGGTCTGTGGAAGGATAATGTAAAGATATACCTGCCATTTGCTTAATCCAAGACCATATCCGCTGTCATACTGGTGTTTCGGGATGGAGATCAGTGCACTTCGTACCAGGTCGCCCATCTCTGCTGTTCCCCAGAAAGTAAATACAATAACTGCTGCTGTCTCACCGGTAAGGTTCATTCCCAGATGCTTGGCTGCTCCGAAATATACCAGGAACAGCAGTACCAGCTGAGGCATGATTCTTACAATCTCAAGGTAAATACGACAGATAAATTTAATTATTTTATTCGGAATGTTCATTACCATTCCAAGAAGAAATCCAAGTACAATGGAAAATACCATGGAAATCAGTGCAATTCTTATAGTTACCCACAAGCCCTGCCAGAGTCTTAATGAGTTGATTCCTTTGAAAAGAACCTCAATCCCCATATTCTGCATAGCGGACTCTCCTTTCTACAAATGAACAGATCAGCGAGATTGGTAAAAGTATGATCAGATATGCGATTACCAGCATCATCAGTGCTTCATCTGTTTTGTAATAAATTCCAATTAAGTCTTTGGTCACAAACATCAGGTCTGCAAGTGCTACTGCACTGAATACGGATGTTTCTTTAATAAGAAAGATCGCATTTGCACAGAATGCAGGGATGGAATTGGATACCGCCTGCGGCAGGATTATATTTGTAAATACCTGACTCTTACTCATTCCGAGACTTAATGCGGATTCTACCTGAATCGGTGGAACATTATCCAGACCACTTCGGAAAGCTTCTGCCATGTAGCTGCCTCCCAGAAATGCCAGACCTGAGATTGCGCATTGTTCGGAACTAAGTACGATTCCTATCTTCGGAAGACCGAAGTACAGAAAGAATAACTGTATCAGCAGTGGAGTGTTTCTTGATAATTCTATGTAGCATTCCACGATCTGGCAAAGTACCGGAATCTTGAAATACTTGATCATGCTACAGACAAGTCCTACGATGATCGCAAGGATCACGCCGATCACTGCCATGTGAAGGGTGAGTTTCGCAGCTTCTATATAAAGAGGTGCCTGTTCGCGGATAAATTCAAAGTCCATGGTTACATTTTCTCCTTCTCTGATATAAGCAACTTCTCATATCAGTTTTATCTCATTTTATTCTATGTAAAATTTACATGAGATATTTTATATACTTTGTTTTGCCATTTAACAGGCAAGCTTTTCATAAATTGCATCTGCAAGTTTGCGATGTCCGTATTCATCCAGATGTTCTTGGTCTGCTTCGCCCGGCTGTGCATATGCGGAAGCCTGTAAATAAGAAATGTTTCTTGCTTTTGCGATTTTTTCATATACCCGATGAAGGTTCAGGGATACTTCTCTGGATTTCTTATCGAATTCCGGATCAAAGTCTTCTTCCCAGATTCGCTCACCAAGATAAATTGGAGATACCAGAAGAATTTTTGCATCCGGGTTTACAATGTTAATCTGGTTGAGAAGCTGTTCAATTCCCTGTCCGATTACTTCCGGGGTTGCACTGTATACGCTTTTACAGTCGTTTGTGCCAAGCATTAGTACGATAGTGTCTACCGGTCTGTGGCTCTCAAGGATTGCCGGAAGCATTTCTGTTCCTCTTCTTTCTGTGCGAAATGGGTCATCGAATACTGTAGTTCTTCCGCAAAGACCTTCTTCAATTACTCGGTAGCCTTTCTCTCTTACTTTGTCATCCAGGATACTGGTCCAACGTGTACCCCATCCATATCTCTGATTGGATGTTCCCGGGATCAATCCGTATGTATTAGAATCACCGAAACATAAGATTTGTTTCATGCCTTGTCACCTTCTTAACTGATTTTTTGTTTCAGGTTTTTGTTTTTCCTGTTTTCATATCGATTTGATAGGAATACTATACAATCTTTATTTTGGTTTGTCAATCCCTTTTTTGTATTTTTTTGAAAACGTTTATTTTTATATTATAAAGGGACGCTCAGAAATATTTTTATTTTCCGTGCGGTTTCGGGACCTAAGATATTCTAAGTCCTCAAAAAGCTGCTAAAACCATGAGAACTAAGAATATCTAAGATCCCTGCAAATGCACGGAAAATAAAAATATTTCTGAGCTGAGCATTGATTGTGATACTTTTTCTTCGCAAGTAAAACTTTCCTGCATAAAAATACGCATTATTTCATAGACATAGACTCGGTATCTTCAAACACTCTAAATCTCACAAATACAGCTTTTATATTGAATATTTTTTTATAAAGCAAAAGAGCAGCTACTACACCTGGCACATTGGTGTAATATCTGCTCTTCTTCGTGCGATATTCTGTTTTGAATTATAGCACCGCTTCTATTATTTATGCAATACCTGTTCTACCGCATTTTTCCAGCCTGCATATTTCTGGGCGCGTTCTTCTGGCTGCATCTGTGGAGTAAAACGGATGCGGGTCATTTTGTTAAGAACTTCTTTCTTATTATAAATGCCGGCTGCGATTCCTGCTGCGTAGGCAGCTCCGATCCCGGAGAGTTCTTCGGAGGAAGGTACCTGGACGGTGACATGGGCGATGTCGCTCTGGAACTGCATGAGGTATTTGTTCTTGGTCGGACCGCCATCTACGCGGAGTTCCGAAATGTCAATGCCGGATTCGGTACTCATTGCTTTTATGACATCTGTGATCTGGTAAGCAATACAGTCGAGAGCAGCTCTTACGATTTCTTTTCGTTTCGTAGTTCTGGTCATGCCTGTAAGGATGCCTGTTGCTTCGCTGTCCCAGTATGGAGCGCCAAGACCGGTAAATGCAGGCACCAGATAGGATTTATCTGCAGGATTAGACTCTTTGGCAAGCTGCTCTGTTTCGCCAGGAGAAGAAATCAGTTCCAGATCATCTTTGAGCCAGGTGATAACTGCACCTGTATAGTTGATGTTTCCTTCCAGAACATAATTAACTTCTCCGCCCAGTTTCCACGCAAGTGATGTTACCACGCGGTTGCTGAATACAGGCTTATCTCCGATATTCATCATAATAGAAGAGCCTGTTCCGTAGGTAGATTTGATCATACCGGTTTCTACACATCCCTGTCCGAAAAGTGCGCCGTGAGAGTCTCCCAGTACGCCTCTGATCGGGATTTCATGATCAAGATAGCCGTCAAAATCTGTTATTCCGTAATCTCCGTCGGAGTCTGTTACTTCCGGAAGAGCGGACATCGGAATTCCGAAAAGGCCACATACCTGTTTGTCCCATTTAAGTTCTGAAATGTTGAACATCTGGGTTCTGGATGCGTTGGAGTAATCTGTGCGGAACTCTTTTCCGCCTGTGAATTTGTATACAAGCCAGCTGTCGATGGTTCCGCAGCAGAGCTCGCCTTTATCCGCCAGTTCCTGTACCCCTCCTACATTCTTCAGTACCCAGGCAATCTTGGCCGCTGAGAAGTATGGAGATAACTGTAAACCTGTATGAGAACGGATCATGTCCGCATCTCCGGCTTTTTCAATTTCTTCGCAGATCTGGGCACCTCTTGCGCACTGCCATACAACTGCGTTGTATACCGGCTTGCCTGTGGTGCGATTCCAGACCATTGCTGTTTCACGCTGGTTGCTGATTCCGAGGACTGCCAGGTCGTTTTTGTTGATTCCGGCTTTCTCTACCAGATTCTTTACGACTGCCAGTGTATTTGCATAAATTTCCTCAGGATCGTGCTCTACCCAGCCCTTTTCGTTAATATACTGTTTATGAGGGAGGTCTGTTCGACAGATCAGGGTGCCCTCCTCATCAAAGAGGAGAGCTTTTGTTCCCTGTGTACTCTGGTCGATTCCTAATACATATCTGCTCATCTTATTTCACCAGTTCTGCTGCTTTTTCTGCGATTCCTTTTGCGTTGAGTCCGTAGTAGTCGAATACTTCCTGGGATGTACCTGTGATAACCGGAGCATCCGGAAGGCTCATATTTACGACTTTACGAGGGCATTCGCTGCCGACTACCTGGCTCACCATGGAGCCAAGGCCGCCGAACGGAGCGTGTTCTTCTACTGTAAGAACTGCTTTTGCATTCTCTGCTGCTTTTACAACTGCTGCTTTATCAAGAGGTTTTACACAGTACATATCTACAACTGTTGCGCTGATTCCCTGCTCTTTTAGGATTGCTGCTGCATCTTTTGCAGGTTTTACCATTTCGCCGCATGCGATGATGGCTACGTCTGTTCCTTCGCATACAAATGTTGCTTTGTCCATTTCAAAAGGTACGTTACCTTCTTCATATACAGAATCTACGGCGTTACGGCCTACACGGATGTATGCAGGTTTTTCATCTTTTAATAATGCCTCTGTCAGTTTCTCTGTCTGTAAATGATCGCTTGGAATATAAACTCTCATATTCGGGATAGCTGCCATTGCTGCAATATCCTGTGCGGAATGATGACTCATTCCCAGCGCGCCATAGCTGACACCGCCACTGATTCCTATCAGTTTTACATTTGTGTTGGAATATGCTACATCAATTTTTGCCTGCTCATAGCTTCTTGTGGAAAGGAAGCATGCCGGTGATACTGCATAGGATTTCTTGCCACATTTTGCAAGACCTGCAGATACACTTACCAGATCCTGTTCTGCGATTCCGATCTCTACGAACTGTTCCGGATAAGTTTCTGCAAAAGGTGTGAAAGAACCACTTCCTCTGGAATCACTGCAGAGTGCTACGATATCTTTATCTGTTTTTGCCGCATCCATCAGGACCTGGCAGATCATCTGTTTATTTGCAATTTTACTCATGGAGAGCAGCCTCCTTTCTGGCGTCTAAATCTTTCATAATCTGTGCATATTCTTCATCGTTTGGTACATGGTGATGCCATGCTGCTTTGTTTTCCATTACAGAGGAACCACAGCCTTTAACGGTATTTGCAACCAGAAGGGTTGGTTTTCCCTTCACTGTCTTTGCTTCTTCAAATGCTGCATTAAGCTGTTCGATGCTGTTTCCGTCTTTTACATCGATGACGTTCCATCCGAAGCTTCTGAATCTCTCAGCTACATCATCCTGATGCATCACTTCTTCGGTTGTTCCGGAGATCTGGAGACGGTTTCTGTCTACAACTGCGCAGAGGTTGTCCAATTTATACTGGCTTGCGGACATTGCACCTTCCCATACGGAACCTTCTGCTAATTCGCCGTCACCCATAACTGTGTAAACTCTGTAGTTTTTGTGGTTCATTTTTCCAGCAAGTGCCATACCTACGCAGACCGGAAGTCCATGTCCAAGGGAACCGGAATTCATTTCGATTCCAGGAAGTTTGTTGTTCGGATGTCCGATAAATTTAGATCCGAATTTGCTGAATTTCTCGATGACTTCATCAATTGAGAAAAATCCTTTCTTTGCAAGAACTGCATATAATGCTTCTACGGAATGTCCTTTACTCATTACAAAAAGGTCACGGTCCGGATCGTCCATATTCTCAGGGCTGATGTTCATCTGGCTGAAATATAAAGTTACCAGAGTATCCATTACACTCATGTCACCACCGATATGTCCTGCTTTTCCTGCGCAGATCATATTGATGACATCTTTCCTCAGATCATAAGCTAAAGCTGTCAGGTTTTCCATTATTCTCATTCTCCTCTCAAATATGCTTTGACATCTTCTTCAATCGGGTCGTAAAGATCCGGCTGGATTCCAATGTATTTACATGCTTCATAAAGTACCGGAACAACATCTTTGTGAATACCTACGCAATGGTGGATGTATGGTCCCTCAACGATTTTTGCTTCCAAACGTTTGATGTTATCAACTTCAACCCAGAGGTAAGTTCCCATTCCTTTTGGTCCGTCGATTCCTTTTGCGTTGCCAAGAAGCAGAGAATATTCTCCGTTATCGCCGTCAAAACGTGCCAGTGTTACATCACCATGTTTTGCTTCTGCTGTGATAGCGCCCGGATAATCGAATGCCAGCGGATAAGTGATCTTTGGTGTTTCTCTTGCAACGGAGATTGGCCATGGTCCGCAGTGCTGTAAAAGTTCGCCGTTTGCATTGTCAGGATGACGGATGGTCCAGTCTGCGAAGAAACTTCTGGTCTCTCCCATTCCTGCTGCTTCTACCATCAGAGCTGTGATAGCGCCGTGGATATCTGTCTCACAGACTACCGGGATTCCTTCTTCATTTAAGAGAGCGTTTGCTGCACACGGCATAACTCCCAGTTCGGACTGAAGCTGATTCCAGCACTGAATTGCACCTGCCTGACATCCGTATTTGGTGATCAGGTTCTTCATGGCAACTTTCAGAGCTGCTACGTTTTCCAGTTCTTCGTCTTTGATCTCAACGATCATGTTTGTACGGCAGTATTCGATTACTTTTTCAACTTCTGTTTTCTCTGCTTTTACTTTCTTTACTTCATCTGTAAGTTCCGGCATCGGGATCGGGGAAAGCTGGATGTTGAATTTCTCAAGAAGTTCTCCCTCGTTGCACATGGTTGTCCAGAAGTCAAACGGTCTTGTGGAGATCTGAAGGATTCTCATGTTTTTGAATTTCTTTACTACATTACATACTGCCATGAAATCACGGATTCCTCTTTCAAATACCGGATCGTTTAAACGGCAGTTGGTCATGTATGTAAACGGGATACGGAATCTTCTGAGAACCTTTCCTGTTGCGAAAAGTCCGCACTGTGTATCACGAAGTCTTGTTCCGTCCGGCTCAGGTCTCTCATCCAGAGGTCCCCAGAGAAGAACAGGTACGTTCAGCTCTTTTGCAAGACGGGCACATTCATATTCTGTACCAAAGTTGCAATGCGGAAGGAATAATCCGTCAATCTTTTCTGCTTTAAATTTCTCTGCGATTTTCTTCATGTCTTCATCATTGTAGAGAAGTCCTTCAGCATTAATGTCTGTGATGTCTACAAAATCAATTCCAAGTTCTCTCAGGCGGTCTGCTGTGAGTCCTCTGTACTTAACTGCATCCGGAGCACTGAAAATACTTCTTCGGGTCGGAGCGTATCCTAATTTAATGTGATCCATTGTAAATTCCTCCTTGATCATTTCATGTAATCGTTTATATTTTGCTACTTTGCCATTGCCTACTCTTGTAAAAAACAGGTTTATTTTTTATAAACATTATTATAAATAGTTTACATTATTATTCAATATTATTTTTAATTTTATTTATATAATTATTTATTATATCCAAATTACAGCATATGTTTTTGTGCTATTATTACATATTTTTCATGATTTTCTCAATTTCTCAGTATGTATTCGTATAAATGTTTATATAAACATTTATATTTTATAATATAAACAATCATATAAATCTTATATCACATATATACAAAACCGCAGGTCAATCTCTTCCCTTCCTAATTGTCAAGCGGATATTCGCAATCCGCTTCGCTACGTGGCTCTACACCAAATAACTGCTCCGCAGTTTATTAGAAAGAGCTTGCACTCTTCCTGATACAAGCAAGTCCTCACCCACTGCTTATTGCTTTTTCGCAATTGAAACATGGAACTTACTTGATTTGGTTAAAGTACAGAATATTGTAATAAAAAAAGAAGCCAATACAGGTTTCTTACCTATATCAGCTTCTATTATTATTCTGGATATATTAATCAGATCATCTTCTCTATTCGAGCAAGTTTACTATCTTAAAATTTACACGCAAAGATGTTCCAGCTTTTATGCTATTGTCTTGAAATATTTTTTACAGTGTTTCTATACACAATCTTCGGGCATACCTGAATTTTGATCACTGCGTCTGACGCAATTCCCTCGATCAGTTCAGACACACGGCGCACTGCCATTTTTCCCATCTCACGGTTCGGAACCCGCAGGGTTGTCAATGGCGGTGTGGATATCTCGCTGAACGGCAGATCATCAAATCCTACGATTGAAATATCCTCTGGAACGCGGTATCCCATTTCACGTAAGGCTTTCATGACTCCAAGTGCGATCATATCATTATCCGCAAAATATGCAGTCGGAAGTTTCGGGTTCTTTTTCAGATAATCCATCATATCCTGATAAGCCCCGTTTGATGAAGTTCCCACTGTGACTGTATATTCATCTTTATATGGTAATTTATGTTTACGCAGTGCTGTCTGAAATCCCACAAAACGTGAGCGGAAACCTTTGATCCTGAAAGAACCTCTTAAATATCCCACTTCTGTATGTCCATTATCCAGCAGATGCTCTGTGATCATTCTTGCTGCATCTGCATTGTTGATCAACACGGCGTTAAATTCCATGGATTCTGACCAGTGATCCAGGATTACCAGCGGGCATCCCGCATCTTTGTACGGTGCCAGGTCACTGTCATCCATCATCTCTGTAGCTAGAACTACCACTCCTGCTCCCTGTTCGTTCAGCAGACTCTTTACCTGATTCAGATAATCCGGATCACGCTGGTCTGCACGGCAGATTACCATCTCGTAGCCAAGTCTGTGGCATTCCTCTTCAAACCCTTCGATCAGGCTTTGAAAGAAAGGTGTATCCTCTATGATCTTTCCATTTTTCTTAAAAATCAACAGTTTAATTTTTGTCACCGCATTGGCGCTTAAATAGCCGGTTTCTCTGGCGATTCTGAAAATCTCTTCTGCTGTTTCTTTGTTTACCCCTTTTTTATGATTCAAGGCATTTGAAATCGTAGCCGGGGAAAAACCGGTCATTCGGCTTAAATCACGAATACTTATCTTCATAATATCTTCTCCTGACATTTTTATTCCTGTCTTTTACAGTCAGGCTATTTTTCGAAATTACCACAATCGGCAGGCCGTAACAACAGCCTGCCGGTTAAATTTACTATATCATGGTTTAAACAAAAGTACAAATATTTTTTATACTTGTTCATATATGAATTTTCTTATCCATCGTTCACACAGATTTTCGCCAAATCAATTCTGTTTTTTCCTCACACTTCTCAGAAAATAGCAAATGGACCACGCAATACTCATTCCTGCCGCAATCCCAAACGCAAAAAGAAAGGTATCCCGTCCATATTCCAACGCCCGAACAGTATTTCCTTCCACAATACTGTTCATGCAATAATAAAGAGTACTTCCGGGAATCAGAGGAATTACAGAAGTGACAAAAAAGGAAGTAGATGTTTCTTTACAGATTCTCGCAAGAATTTCCGCATACACATCTGTAGCAAAGCCAGCCAGCAGCGTCGGGAGAAAAACATTTTCCCAGAATTCTTTTCCCAAAAGGAACACCAGCCAGCTAAGAAAACCACCAATTGCCGCCAAAGGCAAATATTTCTTTTTCATATGAAAAAGAATTCCAAATCCCACAGAGCCGATGGCTCCGGTAATCAATTGTATAATGGTTGTTGCGATCAAAGTCCCAGCCTCCCAAATAAAATAATTGCTCCCATAAACCCAAGTGCCAGTGCCGCAGCAAGGAGCAAAGCAGCGATCAAGCGGATAATTCCGGAGAGTGTGTCACCAATAAGCACATCCCGGATTGCATTTGTTGACATCAGCCCTGGAATTAAAAGCATAATGTCACCGATCATAATCTTGTCCATATGAAGGAATGGGCACAGCAAGGTTAATCCACAGATCGCACAGCCTGTAAGAAAAGACGCGGTAAACTGAAAAGTCACTTCATTCATGCACACCGGGCGAAGATATTGCTGTAATCCCCAGATCAGAACAGCGCCAGCTCCTGCTGCAACAGCATCTGGAATACTTCCACCATAAAAAAGAGCAAAACTACATGCTGCCAGAAGGCTTCCAAGAAGTTTCCAGAAAGATTTCGTTTCGTTTATGTTAATTTTATCAAATTCCTTTCGAAGCTCTGCCGCAGGGACAGGATGATTACAGAAACGGCGACTCAAGTCATTCAGTTGCTCAAGTTTAGTAAAATCATTTCCACCACTCTCCCTGATCCGGCGGGTCTGTGTCCGTGCTCCTTCTCCTGGAAATTCCATGGTAATAACAATACTGGACGTGATCACAAAAACATTCATCTGCATAGCACCACAAGCATAGCCCATTCGGTTTAACGTATCCTCCACGCGAAAAATCTCCGCGCCGCTGCTTAACAGCGCATCACCCATATCAAGAAAAATGCGCAAATAATCTTTGGATGTCTGCATAGGATTACTCCTTTTAATTCGAAGAAAAAAGTCTGATATAATATAATCAGAGCTCATTTCTGTACTTTTGTATTTTGAAGATAGCTTAAGTATAAGGCTTAATTACAGCTAATACAACTTCTATTTTTATAGCAATTTCATAATATAAAAAAGCCGCTGCTCCACAGATTTCCATCTATTTTGCAACAGCTTCTATTTTTTGTTCGTAAGCAGAAAATGCTGATTATTTTATCTCTTTCATTCTGACTGCCATATACTGGCGCGCGCCCATGCGAATACGAATTTTTCCTTCATATGTTTCCGGAAGTTCCTCTACTGTCATGTTCCAGGTATCAATCAATTCCAGTTTATATTTTTTTCCTTCCGGAAGTTCATAGTTTCTGTACATCGGGCGGGAGAATCCATAATAGTACAGGAAGAATTCATCACCGTCATGGAGGCATACAGAATCCCAGTTTGCTTCATGGTTCTCCGGTGTAAGTTTCAGAGGCTCTGCATCTTCCGGTACTTCTGCCAGAATATCTTTCAGAAAACCGATTCTGGAGACACTCTCTCCGTAAAGTTTTCCGCCGTGGGACCACCAGATCTGATCACCTTTTTCTACAAACGTCTCTCCATGAGAAAGGTATCCGCCACGCATGCATCCTTCCCAGAATCTTCTGGTTTCTTCTTCGCCTGTAAGATTTCCCCATCCGAAATCCATGTCACCTTCATAGCCGACTTCATCTACAATAACCGGTTTTCTGTACTGGTTTCTCCAGTCTGTGACCATCTCTGCTGTCTTGTATACATCCACACGCTGCACGCTTACATGAGTGATCCATGGTCTGTTATGGTCATATAACGGAATGCAGTTGTGGATAGAACGAAGATGTCCGTAAGGATCATTTTCCATAACAACTTTTGCATAAGTTTCCCAGTCCTGTACCGGTTTCCATGGCATCAGATCGTATTCATTTGCCAGAGACCACCATACATTCTTAAAATGGCTCAGTCGTCTTACCACATAAGTCAGGTAGAAAATATCCTGCTCCTTTGTCATTTTACTGAAGCCCCAGCGGTCATATGGATGAAGTAGGATAATGTCTGCTTCAATTCCCAGATCATCAAGCTGACTGATTCTTTTTTCCAGGTTTTCGAAGAATACATTGTCAAAATGCTCCAGATCAAATCCGTCTGTGGCATTTCCGTGGAATGCATATCTCTCCGGATCTGTTGTATTGTAAGTGTAGAATTTCGGGAAGATGCACATTCTGATTTTGTTAAACGGTGCTTCTGTCAGAGTTTTTAATGTCTGCTCCTGCACCTCTTCTGACTGGTTGATCCATGCATAGCAGGTAGTTCCAAAAGGCTGGAATCGTGTACCATCTTCGTATGTAAACTGGAACTCATCTTCTGTTTCGTAGAAGTTTACCTCTTTTTTCGGAAGCACATCTTTCTTCAGGCATACACGGCCATGATTTCCTTCCTGCGCCGATGTACAGGTAAATTCTCCTGCTGCACCGTCCAGCTGAGTGTCATTGCTGTGTACTGTATAAGACCATGTGCCTTCTGTCTGTGGCATGAAACGGACAGCATACTTTCCGTTTTCTTTATAGAATCCTTTGACCGTCAGTTTCTCTGTTCCGTTGCTGAAATCTGCTGTTACTTCTACATCTTTAAATGGATTTCCTGTTTCTGTACCAGTCAGTTCCGCTTCAAAAATTTTATATTTTTCAACAAGAATGCTACCCATTATTATTCTTTTCCTTTCTGACTTTCACCCTATTATATTATTTATTTCTTCACTTTAACCAAATCGCTTCGTAAAGCAGATGCTTTTATCTGTCTAACTACATTCAGGCTCACTGCCAGTTGCTTTTGACGGCAGTTGAAGCAGGAGCCTGATTTTTTGTTGCCTTTTTATTATTTTACTCTTTTTTCCAGTTCTTCTACGATTGTACCATATTCTTTGTCCAGTTTATAGAACAGAAGAATTACGAACATTACTGCAAATACTACAAGTGGAACATAGAGAAAGATCACTCTGATTCCACTAATAGCTGATGCAGGCTGTGCTGCGGATGAGCTTACGAATCCAAATGCTGCCAGAACCCATCCAAGAACTGCGGAACCAATACCAGAACCAACTTTCTGTCCGATGGAGTTTGCACTGAATACAAGACCCTCTGCACGGATTCCGCTGTGCCAGTCATTGTACTCAACAGTATCTGCAAGCATTCCATACATAACTCCGGAAAGTGCTGCATTTCCAATACCTTTGATCACTGCCGCTGTGTAAAGTACTGCGTAGCTTGTAGGGTTAAATAATACCATTGCATAACCAATGAAAGAAATTGCCACACCAGAGAAGCCATGGACGTGCTTTTCCGTGTTTACTGTGAATCTTCTCCATAAAAGATCCGACGATCAGGTCACTGACACCGTCCAGCAAACGGGAGATCAGCAGGATTGTTCCAACTACACCGGCCCCCAGGCCTGCGATGTTTGTCAGGAAATAAGTGAAAAAGGAATTGACCGGTGTATACATCATGTTGTTGGCAAAATCGCCCATGCCGTAACCGATACGCTCTTTCATATGTAAGGAACGATTTTCGCCTTCATATGAGTTCTGATTGGTTTTCATTGCTCTACCTCCGTACATTATAGGTTTAAAACGTTTATTTTTTATGATTATATTTTAACTGTTTAGTTTATATTTTTCAACTATTTTCAAACGTTTTTAACCTTTTCTACGTTTTAAATAAAGCAGGCATGTCATTTTTGCACATTTTAATCATAAAACTGTGCCAGTTTTAAACAAAAAAGTTTAAATTCTGATTTTTCTGATCTTCGTTTTACATACTTTTCTTATAAATCACTGTCGGCTGCGCATAAATTTTAATTTTTGCCATCTGTGGATTTCGGATCTCGATGTCCAAAAGTTCCATTGCCATAACTGCACGATCCGCATGAGGAATCTTAATCTGGGTCAGCGGAATGTCTGCCATAATATATTCCGGAATCTCATCAATCCCTACCAGTTTCACATCTTCCGGGACCCGTACTCCACGTCTGCGCAACGCAGTCAGTACGCCAATGGAGATCTGATAATTTTCAAAGATAAATGCCTCCGGCAAAGCATGACTGTCCATCCATTCTGACATATGGTCTGTAATCTCAGGAATGGTATTTCCAAGTTCTACAATATCACTTCTGGTAGGCATATGGTCGTTTGCGATCAGGGCATTTCTAAACGCATCTCTTCTTTTGCGGAAATTGTAGATTTCCTTACCTGTTCCCAGATATTTGATATCTGTGGCTCCTGCTTTCTCAAGGAGTCTCAGAGCCTCTTGTACTGCTCCTGCATTGTCGATACATACGCTGCTGTATTTGCCTTCCGGCATTTCGCAGTCGTAGATGACAATAGGTTTGTTGATCCTGTCCAGAATCTTAAAATCGTCTCCTGCCATCTCTGTTCCAAATAAGATCACACCTGCGATCAGAGGCATATTGCACTCTGCAATTACCGCACTGATTTCTTCTTCTGTGTCGTTCATATAGGTCAGACCGTATATGTAATGCATCTTTCTTGCCTGTGCATCAAAGGTAGTCAGCACCTCAGACCATAAGTCCAGTTCCGGGTCGCACACTACTTTCTTTCTGTGATTCATGATCACTACTTTGATCATTCTGTCTGCAGAACCAGCTCTGTGTTCCGGCTGCATCTGCGGCAGTTTATTGCCGTTTTTCTCCAGCATTTCCATACATTCCAGAACTTTTCTGCGGGTTTCCTCGTTCACACCCGGCTTGCCGTTTACTGCCAGGGAAACCGTTGCCTTGGACACGCCCAGATATCTGGCAACATCTACCATTTTTACACCCATATTAAAAATCCTCCATTTATACAGTTAACTTTCCGTTTATTTTCTTATTAATAATTTTATTCTTTAAATTTTATATCCTTATATTTAAACATTTTAAACTTTTATAAAGATTTCGTCAACTAAAAAGAGACCATCGCATCAGTAACTTGCTTTTGCGACAGTCTCTCTTATAAATTTGGAGAAATATTATATCTAATACCAGCATCTATATGATACCAGTATTATTTCATATATTATTTATTTTCATTACGTGCCTGAAGTGCCATTTTCGCCTGCAGGTTTCTCTGTACCTGGTCAATGATTACTGCAATAATGATCACAAGACCTCTGATAACTTTCTGCCAGAACTCTGTAACACCGCACATAGTCATACCATCATTGATCACACCGATTACAAATGCACCGATAATAGTACCGCCAATGCTTCCAACACCACCTGCCATAGAAGTTCCGCCAAGTACGGAAGCTGCGATAGCATTCATTTCCCAGGACTCACCGGTCTTAGGTGTTGCAGATACAAGCTGGGAAGTTGCAATGATACCTACGATTGCGGAGCAGAAACCTGAGAAAGCATAAACCCAGATTTTTACTTTATCTACTTTTACACCGGAAAGTTTTGCAGCTTTTTCATTACCGCCAATGGAAAGTACATGCCATCCAAACGGTGTTTTCTTCAGGATCACACCTGCGATCACTGCGATTATTGCAAGAATCAGTACACCACATGGGATTGCTGTTCCGCCAAGGTTACGGCCAAATACTTCGAATCCTGTGTTTCCAAGACCTTCACTTCCTGCAAGGTTTGAGAATGTTGCACCATTGGAGCGGATATTTGCAAAACCTCTCCAGATGTACATGGTACCAAGTGTAGCGATAAACGGAGCCACTTTAAACTTGGTAATGATCACACCGTTAAGTGTACCCATTAAAGCACCAAGGATTGCTGTGATGATCACGATTACCGGTACGCTGAAATATAAGGTTACACCAAACGGTTTCAGAGTAAGACCTTCCTGGATCAGGCCGCCGGCGATCATTCCTGCAAATCCTGCGATAGAACCTACAGACAGGTCAATACCTCCTGTTATGATTACATATGTCATACCAATGGCAAGGATTCCGTAAAGTGCCACATGCTTGGCTACTGTAAGGAGCGCTCCTGCACTTAAGAAGTTATCTGCTGTAATTCCAAAGAAAATCATCAAAATGATCAGTACGATGAATGTACGTCCTTTTAAAAGGGTCATCATCATTTTATTATTCTGTGAAGTATTTTTCGCTGCCATAATTTAACTCTCCTTTTTCTCATCTTTATGATGGCCCTTGTAAGAAGCCAGCACCAGTGTATCCTGCTGGATCTCATCACCCATAAATTCTCCTGTTTTCAGACCGTTTGACAATACCAGGATTCTGTCTGAGATTGCTACGATCTCCTGAAGTTCAGAAGAAATCACAATGATAGAAAGTCCCTGCTGGGCGTATTTATTAATGATTTCAAAAACCTCTGTCTTAGCTCCGATATCGATTCCTCGGCTTGGCTCATCCATCAGAAGAATCTTCGGTTCTGTCAGCAGACCTTTTCCGATTACAACTTTCTGCTGATTACCACCGGACAATGACAGGATCGGAAGATGTTTGTCTGCCACTTTAATCTGGATATCTTTAATCTGTTCATCTACCTTCTTACCTTCAAGGCCGCTGTCAAGGAACGGACCTTTCTTATATCGCTTCATTGCGGAAAGAGAGCAGTTCTTTTCAATATCCAGTGTCTGGATCAGTCCCTGTGCCTGTCTGTCCTCAGGAATCAGGGCAAATCCACGGTCGATCTGCCGGGAAATGGATTTGATCTCCAGTTTCTTTCCTTCCAGATAAACCTCGCCTGTATGTTCCGGATGAAGTCCCATCAGGCATTCAAATACTTCGCTTCGTCCTGCACCCATCAGTCCGTAGATTCCCAGGACCTCTCCCTGTTTCAGTTCGAAATTCAGATGGTCTACCAGATATCCACCACCTGGTTTCGGCAAACAGAGATTCTTAACCTCAAGCACATTTGGAACTTTGTGCCAGTCTACTGTTCTGTTTCTTTTCGGATAATCTTTTGCTCCACCGGTCATCTGATGTACGATCCACGGAACATCAATGTCTTTTACATCTGCATCTGTGACATATTTTCCATCTCGCAGGATCGTAATATGATCTCCAATCTCCATGATTTCTTCCAAACGATGAGAAATATAAACAATGGAAATTCCCTGCGCTGTCAGTTCTCTCATAATCTTAAACAGCACCTGTACCTCCTGCTGGCTCAGAGAGGATGTCGGCTCATCCATGATCAGCACTTTCAGATTATCTTCAACCAGGTTTCTGGCAATTTCGATCATCTGCTGCTGTCCTACTCGAAGTTCACCTACTTTTGCATTGAGATCAAGGGGATGCTCCAGTCTTTCCAGAACTTTTCTGGCACCTTCCATGTGTTCCTTATCATTAAGGACCATGCGTCCTTTTGTTTTTTCCTTGTTCATATAAATGTTCTGATATACATTCATATTTGGGAAAAGACTCAGTTCCTGGTGGATGATTCCAATTCCATGTTTTCTGGCATCTGTAGTATTTTTGAAAAAGACTTCCTGATCACCGATATACATCTTTCCTTCATCCGGATGTTCGATTCCTGCGATCATTTTCATCAGTGTAGATTTACCTGCACCGTTCTCACCGATCAGAACATTTACCTTTCCTTTCAGCAGGTCAAAAGATACCTGATCCAGGGCCTTGGTGCCGGGGTAGATCTTACTTATCTTCTCTGCGTGGAGAAATACATTCTCTTTGCATCTATATGTTTCGCCCATAATTAATGTCTCCTTTTAGGTTCCCTGAATTTCTTATTCTGCTTCCAGTGAAATTGGAGTGATCAGCACATCTGTATTCTCTGTGGATACTGTAAATGCTCCGGTAAATGTAATCTTCTTTCCTTCAAGAGAGGACGGATCTGCCGGCTGTACCACATTTGCATCAATTCGCTCATTAATACTTCTGGAAACTGCTGCCCATTCTTCCTGGTTCTTGTAATCGCCATATTTGATAAAGTCCAGTGAATCTCGGATAGAAGATCCTTTGTAAACAGGTCCTACCTGAATCTTAATTACCTCATTTCCGTCATATCCGTCCAGTTTCACCAGGATATATCCTGCACGGGACTCTGTATCTACTTTTTCTACTGTTCCGGTTCCTTTTACTACGTAATTTAACTGTCCGGAATCTACCATTGTAAATTTACCGTATTTTTCTCCAAGAGATTTCAGATCTCCGTTTGCTTCTGTCAGAAGGTCTTTTAAATCTACTGCTTTCTTATTCAGTTCAGGAACTGCTTTGCTTTCCCAGAATTCTGCTACATTAGAATCTGCATCAAAGGCAACTTCTCCTGTATATTTTCCTTCTTCTCCGATCTTGATCACTTTTACTACACCGCATCCTGTCATCATAGACGCCGCAACTGTCAGAGCCAGAGTCACTGCTAAAACACGCTTTTTCATAATGTTTCTCCTTTATTCTGTATATACAAATGCTGATAATTTATCTACGTTGTCCTTTGTAATGGCGATACAGTCAACAAGCTGTTTCTCATCCATTCCTGTGGAGCCCTCTTTCAGATATTTATCTGCCTGCTCAACTGCTTTCTCAGACATCAGTGCAAACTGCTGCAGTGCTGTTCCTGTTGCCTGTCCGGATCTGATCAGAGCTGCTACTTCATCGGAACCATCCACTCCGATAACCGGAATATTTTTTCCAGCTGCCTGGAGTGCTGCACAGACTCCTTCTACCATAGTATCGTTACCGCAGATCACGCCCTGGATGTCCGGGTTTGCCTGAAGCATAGATTCCATCTTGTCATAGGCTTCCGTTTTCTCCCAGTTTGCTGTCTGCTGACCTACCATTTTCATGTCCGGATACTGGTCGATCACTTCATGGAAAGCACTGGAACGAACGCCTGCGTTTGTGTCGGATTCTTTTCCCAGAAGTTCTACATAATTTCCTTTCTCTCCCATTACTTCAACAAACTTCTCAGCAATATCCTTTGCTCCCTGGTAGTTGTTTGCAACGATCTGAGAAATTGCAACGCCTGTTTCGTTGATCTCACGGTCAATCAGGAATGTCGGGATTCCTGCATCTCTTGCTTTCTTTACTGCCTCTACCGTTGCATCTGCACCTGCGTTGTCACAGATGATCGCAGCTGCCTTATCTGCAATAGCGCTGTCAAAGAGTTCTGTCTGTTTCGTAGGGTCATCGTCATGAGATGCTGTCTTTACCTCATATCCAAGCTCCTTCGCTTTTGTTTCTGCTGCATCAGCTTCTGTTTTGAATGCCGGGTTAGATACAGATGGAGTGATCACATATACAATATTGGACCCGCCGCCTTTTAATACTTCTGCGTCAGCTTCATCCTGCGCCATACATGCCGATGATGTTATACCTATTACCATCGCCGAAGCTGCTGCCACTGCCAAAATTTTTCTGAAGCTTTTTAAGCCTTTCATAAAATTACCTCCGTTCGTTTCTTGATAATTTTTCTTCGTTTTTGATGATTTAAATTATAAACAGTTATATAAATATTTCAACATAATTATTTATATTGTTTCGATTTTGTTTTGTATTTTGTTTATTTAGTATGGTTTTTATTTCCGTCATTTGTATATATTGTATATAAAAAGCGGCTGTTTTTAAACCGTAGCACTTTTGTCCATAAAATGTTTATATAAACATTTATGTAAATTTTTATAAAAACATATAAATATTTTATATATTTTTTATACTGAATTTTCTATTCTGTGCTTTCAATAAAATCTTTTCATATTGTAGTTCCTTATCGTTTGCTGAAACTGTTCTACAAAAAGTCATATGGCTGAAGGGCTTTTCATATTATTCTATAATTGAAATATTTAAGGGGAATTTTATATATCATAAACGTGAAAAAGAACCATTGCCTTAATCTGCAACGGTCCTTTTTCGTAGTTTTTTACTGTATGTCCATACCAGAAATATCATTATTATTTCCAGTCCTGGACTTTATATTTTTTATATTTCGCAGGTGTAGTACCTGTATATTTCTTAAAAATCTTTATAAAATAACTCTGTGTAGAAAAGCAAAGATATTCACTGATCTGTGCTGCTGTGTAATCTGAATAAGTCAACATATTGCAGGCAGCTTCTATCCGTTCTTTCTGAATATAATCAACAAAGAACATTCCTGTTTCTTGTTTAAACAATCTGGAAAGGTAACTTGGGCTGATTCCTGCTGCTTCTGCTGTTTCTTCCAATGTGATAGGGGCATGCAGATGAAGATGGATATATTTTACTGCCGCTTCTATCGTTCTGCTGTAATTTCGCATCCCATGTTTTTGTACTTCTTCTGCAAATCGCATTGCTGCTTTTTGCGATAATTTTTCTATTGAATACTTATTTGTACATTCTTCCACAGTCTGGATATAACCATCACTTAATGCATAGGCCGTTTCTTCCGGCACTCCTCCCTCTATTGCAGCTCTTGTAAACAGCGTAATTCCTGCGATAAACATGTTCTTGCTGTTTCGCAGTTCATTTCTGGACAGAACTCCAGGTGTTCCATCTGGTGTTTTTTGAAAAATTAACAAAACTCTGTCCGTCTGGCCATTTTTAATCGCATCGTACTGCAGACGCTCGCTGGCATAGGATGCATGTCTCTGAAGATTCTCCCGTCTCTCAAATAAAGTATCCCTGCTTCTGTTTTCTGCAATTTTTTCTTCATGATGATTATTAATATTCTTCATGGCAAATCCCTTTACAACAAAATTATGTTATTTATAGCAACATTTTACTATATTTTATCATTTTCAGGTGATATAGTCCAGTATAGAAAGGACAGACAAATCGCAGGCAAAGCAAAAGACTTATCTGTCCTGATAAAATCAGTAAAAAATAATTTTATATAAAATCTTATGGAGGTCTTTATTATGGAACATGATTTAAAGAAAATTGTCAGCCAGATGACTCTTGAAGAGAAGGCTGGCATGTGCTCAGGTCTTGATTTCTGGCATCTGAAGAGTGTGGAAAGACTCGGAATCCCGGAAGTTATGGTAAGTGATGGCCCTCATGGGCTGCGTAAGCAGGATGATAAAGGCGATCATCTTGGAATGAACGACAGTATCAAGGCTGTCTGCTTCCCTCCTGCTGCTTTAAGCGCCTGCTCTTTTGACCGTGAATTAATGGAATCTATGGGTGAAACGATCGGTAAAGAGGCTCAGGCAAATGACGTATCTGTCATCTTAGGACCGGCTGTTAATATCAAACGTTCCCCACTTTGCGGAAGAAACTTTGAATATTATTCAGAAGACCCATATCTTGCAGGTGAAATCGCAGCTGCATTTATCAATGGCGTACAGTCCCAACATGTTGGAACTTCCATCAAGCATTTCGCAGCTAATAATCAGGAATATCACCGCATGAGCAATTCCTCTGAAGCAGATGAAAGAACTCTCCGCGAGATCTATTTCCCTGCATTTGAAACTGCGGTAAAGAAAGCTCAGCCATATACATTTATGTGCTCTTACAATCAAATCAACGGCACTTTTGCTTCTGAAAACAAATGGCTTCTCACAGACGTTCTCCGTAATGACTGGGGATTTGAAGGTTATGTAATGTCTGACTGGGGTGCCGTCAATGACCGTGTGAAAGGTCTGGAAGCCGGGCTGGAACTGGAAATGCCAGGTTCCAATGGAACAAATGATGCTCTGATCGTGGAAGCTGTAAAAAAAGGCATTCTGAAAGAAGAAGTTCTGGATCAGGCTGTAGAACGTATCCTGAACATTATCTTCAAATATGCAGACCACCGCGCACCACAGGATTTTACTATGGAAAAAGACCATGAAGAAGCACGCCGCATCGCAGAAGAATCTATGGTCCTTCTGAAAAATGCAGACCAGGTCCTTCCTCTGAAAACTTCTGAAAAGGTTGCTTTTATCGGTGGTTTTGCCAAGAAGCCTCGTTTCCAGGGCGGCGGAAGTTCTCATATCAACTGCTTCAAAGTAACCAATGCACTGGAGTCTGTTTCTGCAGATGCACAGGTTACTTACGCAGAAGGTTTCCCTGCTGATAAAGATTTCTATGATGAAAATCTTGCTGCTGAAGCAATTCAGGCAGCAAAAGAAGCTGACAAAGTTGTAATCTTCGCCGGACTTCCGGACAGTTTTGAATCTGAGGGATATGACCGTTCCCATATGGTGCTGCCTGAATGCCAGAACCGTCTTATCGCTGAAATTCTGGAAGTTCAGCCAAATGCAGTGATCGTTCTTCACAATGGTTCTCCTGTAGAAATGCCATGGATCAACGATGTGAAAGGTATTCTGGAAGCTTACCTTGGAGGACAGGCAGGTGGTGCTGCTGTTGCAAATATCCTCTATGGTGTTGTAAACCCAAGCGGTAAACTTGCCGAAACTATTCCGGTGAAACTGGCTGATAATCCATCCTATCTGAACTTCGGTGGCGGCGATAAAGTAGAATACCGTGAAGGTGTGTTTGTAGGATATCGTTATTATGATACCAAGCAGATGGAAGTTGCCTATCCATTTGGATACGGACTCTCCTATACTACTTTTGCATACAGCAATCTGCAGATTTCAAACACAACTCCGACAGAAAAAGATACTATTACCGTTTCTGTAGATGTGACAAATACAGGCAACGTTGCAGGAAAAGAAGTTATTCAGCTCTATGTCAAAGATATGACTTCCTCTGCGATCCGTCCTGAAAAAGAACTGAAAGGTTTCGAAAAAGTCCAGCTTGCTCCTGGCGAAACCAAGACAGTTACTATGGAACTGAATAAACGTAGCTTTGCATGGTATAACACTGAATTACATGACTGGTATGCTGCAAGCGGCAAATATGAGATCCTGATCGGTGCATCTTCCAGAGATATCCGTCTCTCCGAAACCATCGAACTCTCCAGCAGCCAGGTTATTCCGATGCATGTTCATATGAATACCACACTTGGAGAACTGCTCCGCCATCCTAAGACAAAAGAAACTGCTAAAGAGCTGACTTCTAAATATCTCTCTGCAATGAACGGCGGAAGCGAAACTGCTTCTGAATCCGCCGCAGAAGCCATCTCAGAAGAAATGGTAGAAGCAATGACAGATTCCATGCCGCTTCGCTCTCTGTGCAGCTTTGGAGGCTTCTCACGTGCTGAAATCCAGGAGATTATTGATAAACTGCAGGTACTATGCTAATATCCATAAAAACATCTACTCTGCCATTTATCTTATTTCATGTAAAATATTATCCTTAATATAATTTTACATTATATATTGCTTTATATAAGTAAAAGCTACTGCATATACATCCGGTAAAAATATTCCAGATTGCGCAGTAGCTTTTTTATTAATATATAACTTTAACTATGATGAATCTCAAATATTGTTACATTTGTCAAATAGCTATTCCCTGTCTATTTATATTATCTTGCACTCTGTTAACTACACTTTTATTTCTCTCTTGTCAGAAATTTTTTATAAGAAAAATCCATTCCAAAAGCCCCCAGTGGAGCTGTTATTATAATTGCCATAACAGCTACGGAAAGTACAATTTTGCCGCACGGCAGCCCTGCTGCAAATGGAACAGAGCCAATTGCTGCCTGTACTGTTGCTTTCGGAAGATATGCAATTACACAGAAAACTCGTTCTTTCACAGAAAGATCTGTCTTTACCGTACAGAGCAGTACGCCAAAAGATCTGAAGATCAATGCTATAAAAATCATAGCAACTGCAGCTAATCCGGCGTCCAGTGTATAACGGATATCTACGGCAGCCCCTACCAGCACAAAAAGAATTACCTCTGCGGCAAGCCAGAGTTTTCCGAATTTCTCTGACAATCTCTTTGACACGAAAGCGGTGCATTTCATTTTCAGAACACATGCCATACTTACAACTGCAAGCAATCCGGATACTGCAATTTTTCCTTCCAGCCATCCTTCAATTGCGATCAGCAGGAAAGAAAATCCAAGGACAATGATTACTTTCATACTGTTTCTTACATAATGTTTCTTCGCATAAGCAGTCTCAAAAAATAAATACAGCAGGTATCCTACGATCGCACCCAGAATAATTCCCAGGATGATTGAAACCGGAATGTTGGCAAATGCTTTGATGTCTGCGCTGCCGCCCTGTGCCATGCTTAAGAATGTCGTAAACAATACAATAACAAAGATATCGTCACAGGATGCTCCGGCCATAATCATCTGTGGAATCGCTTTCTCTGTTCCGTATTTCGTCTCCATCAGCTGAACCATTCTCGGTACAACGACTGCCGGAGATACTGCAGCAAGTACAGATCCCATTACCGCAGCTTCTACTCTGGTGATTCCCAGAATCGCCGGTGCAAATAATAAATAACCTATGATTTCAAACGATGCTGGAACAAAGGACATCATGATTGCCGGTCTGCCTACTTTCTTTAGATCATCCAGCTTCAATGATAAACCGGCCTTTAACAGGATGATGATCAGAGCCATTTTTCTCAGATCTGCAGAAATAGAAAGAATACTCGGATCAAGAAGATCCAGGACATACGGTCCCAGTACAATTCCGGTTGCAAGCATTCCGATAATACGCGGCAGTTTCAGTTTCTGGCAGATTGCTCCCATTGCCAGACCTACCAGAAAAATAAATGATAGTGATGTTAACATTGATATTTCTCCTTCTTTTTTGTTTTTCGCACAAAAAAAGCTGACACCTTCTGCGATCAATTAACATTACTTATTAATCAATCGTAGAAGTCATCAGCTTAAATCAGCGGTTTTGGTTTCCCTGGGGAGAACTTCATTCCCCAAAATTCCTGTTTATCATACTACCTGTGTTTTCTTTTGTCAAGTAGTGTTACTGGAAAATCACCTTACAGGTTTCGATGGAATCCCCCAGACTGAAACCATATCCGCGGTTATTACAACACCGTTCTTTTTTATACCTACCAGCCAAACGCATCCCGAATCAATGCCCCAGTTTCTCCATCTATGTAAAATAATTCCTGTTCGTCCGGAGAATCTTTCCACTGGTAAGGGCAGCGGAAACTCCAGACAGGCCTGTAAACGATTCCCTCTGCAGTTTCATCAATATAATATTCCAGACAGATTTTTGTAACTGGAATCGTGGTTGATTCCGTTTCCCCTGTATCATTCTGTTCTGTAAAAAAACCGATTTTCCCGTCTTTTACATATTGTTCCACTGATTTCAGAATTTCTTCCATAGGAAGCATAGTAACTGATTCTTCCTCTTTCACTTGAAGTGGGATCGGCATATTAAAATAGCAATCTTTAAGTTCAGGGCCAAAACCTGTATTTCCCCGATAATAATGCTGGGAAAGTCCACCCACCAATACTCCATTTAGCAGAATTTCCGTGTCGTAATAATCATATCCTACTTCCATGTCGCTGATTGATTTTCTTACAGAAGTTCCAGTTAAATTAGCTCTGGAAAGCAGCTGATTTATAATATTTAATTCCTCATCTTCCGTATTTTTTCCTAAAGATCCCAGGTCTTTTTCACTTAATCCATTACACTGTATCATTCCGTCTGAAACGAATAACTGCAGTCCTTTTTCTTTATTTTCCCAGACCATTTCATCTATCACAGATTTTTCCCAGCCATCTTTCCCACCAAACCAGGAGCGGATTTCTTCCTCTGATATGTTACATTTTTCCAGGATTCCTTTCGAAACATCGGAGATACTTCCGATAATATCGGCCTCTATCGTAAGCGTTCCTGATTTTCCCGGCAAAGAAGCTGTTACATGACTTTCCTTTACCTGTAATACTGTTTTTTCCGAATCATATTTCTCATTTACTTCCGTAGAATCTAAAGAACTTTCTGAACTTGTTGTTTCCTGTGTACTCTCATCCAAGGAATCCGAAGTGGGTTCTACTCCAGTGGGTTCTACTCCAGTATCTTCAGCCTGCAGTTTTCCTTCTTTCCTGTATTTTTCTATGATATCCCGTACTTCATCATTTAATGGAAGGGTTAACGTAAAAGTCTGAGGCGTATATCCTCTGTAAACATCTTCCTCAGGCAATGCATAAGAGAGCATTCCTTCTGAATCAGTAAAAGAACCAGTTTTAAAAATTTTTTCGTAAGCTTCATAATCTTTCCAGGTGTAATAAATCTTACCATTATAATCCGGATATGCCTGAATGGTCATGGTAACATCTACTTCGGAATCTTCTTTTAATATTTTCTCTGTCAATGCATCATCATACAGGGTAATATGCCCATAGTAGAGATCTTCCCCGTCTATCTTATTTAAAGATGCAAGTGCATCTTCTCCATTCACTGTTGCATGGTCCCGGCAGCTGATCGTATAGTTCTTCGCCTCTTGGGAAGGCTCTCCCAAAAAGCTTAAACTACTGCCATCAAAATACGCTTCTGTAATAGACAGCATGGACTGGCTCCAATCCATCTCCTCAGGAGTTATATGATAAGAAGTCATATCTTCTACATTTTCTGCATTTGAATCAGGTTCTGTAACAATCATTTGGACAGCTTCCTGTCCAGTAACGCCCTGTTGCTCCAGCTCTTTATGAAGCCATCCAAGTTTTGTAGCAAGTACACCGGTGCTAATGCCTAATACAGCAGCCACCGGAAGAAGAATCCGAATTATTTTTTTCTTATTCCCTGAACTTTTCGTTCTTCCTTCATCTGATTTTGCGAATAATTTATTCGTGTTACTAATTCTCTCATCTGAAGAATCTAAAATTCCTTTCAGAACATCTTCCATAGCTTTATCAACATTATCCGGTATCACAGTTTCTTCTTTTAAAATTCTTCTCATTTCTTTTTCATTCATATCCATCACCTCCTGATCACCCTTTTTAATTTTGCTCTTGCCCGGGAAAGTTTAGTTGATACGGTATTGCTGTTCATTTCAAGAAGAACACTAATTTCCTTTATAGAAAATTCATCAAAATAATAAAGTTCTACAATTTTCCTGCTTTCTTCATCAAGACATAAAAGTAATTGCTTCCATTCGCAAAGATTCAGGTCTTCACAATGTACACCTTCTGCAAAATTATCCAGTTCTGCGTCATGGTTCTTTTGACGGAGAATGTCTTTACATTCGTTTATTAGAATACGCACCAGCCAGGTTTTAAAATATTTCACTTCTCTTAGTCTCTGTATATTTTCATAGCAGGACAGGATTGTATTTTGCAGTGCATCTGCAATGTCTTGCTCGTTCTGAAGATAAACCCAAGCTGCTTTATACAGGCTCTGCTTATTCATCCGAATCAATTGAACGAACGCTTCTTTATCTCCATTTTTAGCTGCTGTTACCAAAGCATCCATTTTTATACCCCCTTTTCATTTTTATAACTATTAGACTTGGAATGCGGGGATTTCCTTTCATAAATTTTTTATTTTAAAAAAAAGACACGGGCAATCGAAGATGGATTGTCAATGTCTTTTTATTCTCAATTTTCAAATTTGCTCATTTCGAATTGAAAAAAGGCACCTATCTGGTTCCCTTCCATTTTTTAATAAAACAAAAGAGCCAGAAAGCCTTGATTTCATTGACTTTCTGACTCACTAGAACAGGGGATGAGAGAATCGAACTCCCACCAAAGGTTTTGGAGACCCCTATCATACCATTTGACCAATCCCCTACAAGTATATTTTATATACTCTCAAAACTACATACATGTTGACATTTCCTTGAGAATTAACTTCCTGCGTTGCTGAATAAATGATCTACTCCGCGGTGGCCACTTCGCAACTCCGTTGCTCAGTGTCATTTGCTTCGCAAATGTTCAGGACCCATCATGAATGTCTCTCCACAAGCAAGCTTGCTCCGATTCATTCCTACTGTCTCCTGACCGCTCTCTCAGCTTTTTGGTCAAGCCCTCACCCGATTAGTAACAGTCAGCTCCATGCATTACTGCACTTCCACCTCTGCCCTATCTACCTCG
>CAKRWH010000011.1:0-82961 GCA_934416185.1 uncultured Blautia sp.
GCGATAGTGGCGTAGTTGGTAACGCGCGACCTTGCCAAGGTCGAGACCGCGGGTTCGAGCCCCGTCTATCGCTCTTAGGGCTTCAGAGTTTTCTGAAGTCCTTTTTTGTGTTATAGGAAATTACTCCGTAATGTTCCTATGACATAAAAAGCCCTCCGGGCAGGATCGCACTGCGTCGGAGAGGAATCATGTCGCAGGAGCGACCCGCCGCAGGCGGAGAATCCTGCAAGCAGGATTCGTTCTTGTATAAAAGAACTGCCGCATATTCAGACAAATATGCAGCAGCCTGTTAGGAAGGATTATAGAATTATGATATCTGATATCAGATGTCAGCTCAGGATTGTTCTGAGACAGTGTTGGAATCACCGTAAAAGGTCAGGAGATAGAGTCCGCAGATTCCTACCAGACCATATACGATCCTGGAAATCCAGCTCATGCTTCCGAAAAGGAGAGCGACCAGGTTCAGATTGAAGAAACCAATCAGTCCCCAGTTAACAGCTCCGATAATGGCGATAGTCAGTGCCGTATATCTTAAACATTTGCTTCCCATAAGTCACCATCCTTTCATAAACCTGTGGCTGTAAGCAGCCTAGTATTACTGTTCACTTCGTTCTTAGTAACACGCTTCGCGATGCATGTCGCAGTTTTTATGTGATCTTCACTCACAAAAAAACTTGCGGAATACTGTCAGTGAACAGTAATTATTACATTCCATATTGTTTCACGGAAAATAAAAAATATGCACAGCAGATTCAGATTAATTTTGAAATGCTGTGCATATTTTTAAATTATTAATAATTTAAAGTGTATAAATCAGAAATTTATTCTGTAGTCTATTTTACTTTAAGGATCTGCTTGGCAGTTGCATCTTCATCAAAGGAGAATGCTTCCTGTGCCTGAACAGTTACATCACTCTCATCTGTCAGAGAGAATGCCTGGCATACATTTACGGTCTGTCCTGGCTGAATTTCTGCTGTAAAATGATCGATCGCATCGTCATTATTCTCAGGAATAGCTGCCTCGCAGGATTCCCCGTGCTGATAAGCTTTTAAGCTTACATCCACCATTGCACTGGATGCAGAGGATGCGTTATTGGTGTAATCATAATAAACCATAATACAGGGATTTCCAGCGAAATCTTTGGTGATCACATGCTTGGTATATTTGATCGTAAACTTGTCTGTTGTAAGGTTAAGAGTATCATCAGCAGATGCTTCAGGTGCAGTGGAAGATGAGGAATCTTCGTTCTCAGAATTATTAAGAGAATTATTAATCTCTTCTTCAACACTCTTAAAGTTTGCAGACATGATTTTTACTGTTTCATCATCCAGAGAAACAATCTTCCATCCGGAACTGGTTTTGATTACCGGATAAGTAATATCTGTTTCTGAGAACACATCAGATTCGACTTTTTTTGCCTGTTCATTCAGAATAGAAGCAAGTTTCTCCTGCGTTTCATCTTCAGAAAGCGGATTTCCTGCATAAGCATTGGAAACGATCTGACGGAGAAATTCGGTAATAGTTGCTTTGTAAATATTGGTTCCGTCAATGTAAGTGATATGCGCAGTAACAGAAGCAGTGCCATTCTGGATGTCAAATCTGTTCTTAGTGATCTTGTAAGTCATTTTTTTGTTGATTTCTGAGAAGAAATCAGTGTATGCAGCGTTGCGGATATCTGCATTGTCCAGTGCGGAGAGATCGCTGCTCTGGATCATAGACTCCATGGTATCAAAATCCATATTTTTCATACTGTCAAGAAACTGCTCAACTGCTTTGCGGGGCTGCTGACGCTGATAAAAATAAAATCCTGCACCTCCGCCAATAGCAAGAACCAGGATCAGGATAAAAATGATCAGCCCTGCATGTCCTTTTTTATTCTTTTTTGCCATGTTTCCTCCTGTCTGAGAGCAAAGCTGCTCTGAAACGTGTGTATTTGTTAGGTTTTTAATATATTTTATTATACCAGAATGCGTTGACAATGGCAAATCCCTTACTTATAATCAAAATAACCGTAACATATTGGTCAGGAAAGAAGGTGAAATTATGAAATATGAGAGTTCTTTTAAGTCGGAGGCAGACGGGCTTGAGATTTCGATTATGGCAGTAATACCGGATACAAAGCCATACCGTGGAGCTGTACAGCTGGTGCATGGAATGAGCGAACATAAGGAACGATACCTTCCATTTATGAAGTATCTGGCAGAACTTGGATATGTGACAGTGATTCATGATCACAGAGGCCATGGAAAGAGTGTAAAGCATCAGGAAGATCTGGGGTTCACATATGGAGGCGGAGCGAAGGCTATGCTTCAGGATATCCGTACCGTAAACAGGAAAATACATACTCAGTTTCCAGACCTTCCATTGATCCTTATGGGGCACAGCATGGGCTCTCTGGCAGTGAGAGCGTTTGTGGCAGAGCATGACAGTTGTGCAGATATGCTGATCGTATGTGGCTCACCAAGCTATAATACTGCAATGCCACTTGGAGTAGGCATTGCAAAGATAGAAAAGGCAGTCCTGGGATCAAGACACAGAAGTAAGCTGATAGAAATTATGTCTTTCGGCGCAGGTGTGGCTAAGTTCAGAAAAGACAAAAACTGTACTGCATGGATCTGTTCGGATCCGAAGGTAGCGAAGGAATATAAGGAATCCGAGCTGTGCGGCTTTACTTTTACAGACGATGCATATCTGGCGTTGTTTGAGCTGATGAAACGTGCCTATGATGTGGAACATTTTTCCTGCACAAATCCGAAAATGCCTGTATTGTTTGTGAGCGGAGCAGAAGATCCGTGTATGATCAATGTGAGACATTTTGCGAAGACTGTGCAGGCAATGCGTCATGCTGGGTATCGTGATGTAAAAGGAAAGTTATATCCGGGAATGCGCCATGAAATTCTGAATGAGATCGGTAAAGAACAGGTTTATCATGACATAGCAGTTTATATGAGAAAGAAAGGTTTCTGAATCTGTTCTGAAAAATGTATAAAACAGATATATCCGGTTAAACTAAAACAGGTCACGAAAAGGAGAGCCGGATATTGAAGAGAATAAAAATATTGCTGCTGTTGCTGATGATGGTAGGCTGCATGGCTGGTTCAGGATGTGCAGAAAGAAAGTCAGCGTCAGAGCAGGGAGAACTTGTAAGAAATGAGAGGCTGTCGGAGAAATCCGGCAGTCTTTCATATTGTAAGGCTTTACGTTTTGATAAAAAAATGGTAAGATAATATTCAAAATTCAAATCAGGCAGATAATTTTATACTTTAACTAAAGCAAACTGCAAAGGAGGAATTCCATGGAAGAAAACAACAACGAAGAACTGCAGGAAAAGATTCAGACAGAAAGCCAGCAGAAAGATACAGAAGCAGACGTGAATAACCAGGAAGTAGAGGAAACACAGGAAGAGCAGAAACCTTCTTCAAATGCACGATTCATGCTCTGGACACTTGCAGGAATTTATTTACTGTATACAGGCTACACTCTGTGCAAGGGATTTATAACAGGTGCAGAGGGTTCCGGCATTGGATTTATGCTTGCAGGAATCGCATTCGCGGTTATTGGCGTGGGACTGTTGTTTGCCAGCATAAAGACCATGTTATCCGAAGACAAAATTAAGAAAGCAAAAGCTGCAAAGGATGCAGCAATGGCAGCAGCCGCAGGCGGTGAACTGAAAAAAGAGAATGAGCCGGAAACAAAGAAAACCATGAGCATTGCAGACAGAGCAAATCTGACAAAGAGACTGGAAGAGGAAGACGAAGAGGAATGAAAATATTGATCACATTATTGAAGCCTCTTTCCTTTTTGCCGGCATTACTGATGATGTACATTATTTTTTCGTTTTCAGCACAGCCGGGAGAGGTTTCGGGAAATTTAAGCTATAAGGTAAGTTATAAAATTGTAGAAATAAAAAGTGATCTTTTATCCGAGAATTTGAGCAGCGATGAGCTGGCTTACAAAGCAGACGAAATTCACTATTATGTGCGAAAAGCAGCACATATGACAGAATATTTTCTACTGGCCATTGCAATTTCTTTTCCATTATATGTGTATGGAGTGAGAGGAATCTGGCTGATGATCCTCGCGGGGATTGTCTGCGTAGGATTTGCAGGGCTGGATGAATATCATCAGTCATTTGTGGACAGCCGTACTCCTTCAATAAGGGATGTGGGGATTGACAGCTGTGGTGCATTTATCGGTATCCTGCTGGTCCAGGCATTCTGTTGGTCAGTACTGAATAATCCAAATAAAAAGAAGAAAAAACGCAGATAGATTAAAAAGTGCATTAGATCTGTAAATAAGGTAAATAAAAAACTGTGAAATTCCTGCTGTGTTTTATCACAGCAGGAATTTCACAGTTTTTTTGTTTATATAATAGGAAATTCCGATGAATTTCCTATTATATAAAAAGCTCTCTGGGCAGATTCTTTTTTATAAATAAGCTGTAGACAGACTGAAAATACCGCAGAGAACGATATCAGACCTGTACCAGTTTTTGTGAAAGCTCATTTAGTCCTGTTTTGGTATGACGGATAAAGACATTTCGAATGCTCTGTAGTTCACCAAGCCCCTTCAGGGTGCAGGTAACAGAGAAACCTTCTTTTTCGAGAATGCTTTTCCAGGAATCATCTTCTTCGCCTGACATGTCATTTGTAGCATGATCTCCGGCAACGATCATAAACGGAGCAAGGTGAACTCTGACCGGATGAAGAGCTTTTAATTCATCGAGAAAACTCTCAATAGAAAAATTACCCTCTACAGTTCCCATATGGATATTCGGATAACCTAATTGCTTGAATAATCGATCCATTTCTGGATAGAGTTCGTTGGCAACGTGTTCTGTTCCGTGTCCCATAAATAACAGAACTTCATCAGGTTCAGGATGATATTCCTGTGCAACAGACTGACAGACTTCTTTTTTATCCTGTTCTGTGACCATCAGTGAATCACAGACGATGATAGAATCAAAATCATTCTTAAATGTAAGAACTTTCTGCTTCATGGCATCACTTTCAAAACCTGTGATCACATAAGTTGGCTGTATCACTACATTTCGGAATCCGTCTTTGCTGATCTGAGTCATTGCTTCCTCAATATTCATTACATGAATTCCGTCGCGCTTCAGTAATTTGGCACGGATACGCGGGCTGGTCCATGCGCGGTATAATGGACATTCAGGATAAGCGTCATGCAGATCTTTTTCTATCTGTTCGATTGTTTTCTTTCGGGTTTCTTCATAACTTGTACCAAAGCTGATTACAAGAAGTGCTGTTTTTTCAGATGTTTCCATTTGGAATCTCCTTATAGTAAGTATAATTGGTTATTGTTCCCTTCACATGCTGAAATTCCGCAGACAGATGTGAAAATGTCAGAGGTAACCGACTGCGCACTCATATAAGGATATAACAACCACTATCTGTTCTATTATACAGGTGAGAGGACGGAAACTCAAGTGAAAACTCAGTTTGTTACGTTCGATTCTCTGTATGCAGAGGGGGTGACCCCCATTTTTTTCTTGAAACTTGTACTGAAATAATACTGGTTGGCGTATCCACATTTCATGCTGATTTCTTTTAATGTCATATTTGTTGCTGTGAGATAGCGACAGGCAGCATGTATTCTCTGGGTTGTGATATAGTCGATGATACTGATTCCCTGTTTTTTCTTAAATAACGCACTGAGATAAGCGGGGCTGACATTGGCCTCACTGGCAATATCATTCAGACAGAGTGTATTGCTGGCGTAATTTTCGTTTATAAATGAGGTTACAGATTCGCAGAGTTTCTGATGATAGTCATTTAAGGAAGAATCCAGTTTATTGCAGAGAAGATGGCAGAGGTCATTGAGCCAGTGACATAATTCTTCTGTGGTATGAAATTCTTCCAGATGATTATACACATAGAGAATCCGGGCTTCCAGATCGTAAGTATCCAGGTTCAGCTCATAGAAAAATTTAAGGATTCGTCCAAGCAGAGAGTAAACCTGAATAAATGCGAAGTTCTTGGTTCGAAAATTTTCGGTAAGCCATTGAGAAAAATCCTGAAACCAGGAGTCAATGGCAGACACATCTTTTTTGCAAAGCAGACGGATCAGCTCTTCTTCCTTGGAATCAGAGAAATCTGTAGCGGAAAGATCATGTCCAAGGGCTTCACGTCCGTCGAATACATTCTGGTGTGGAAAGAAGAAACGATATTCCAGAGCATGAACCGCACTTTCATAAGAGCGGTTTAGCTCCCAGAGATCCTGTACGATGCTGCCAATCCCGGCATTTAATATCAGACCCTGTGTATGACAGGATTCCACAATTGCTGAGATAGTCTTGTAAGTAAGCTGGCGGAAATTTCCGGTCTGGCATCCACTGTGACCAATGATACACAGATAACCGTCGATATCCTGAAGCGGATAAATGTAATTTAGTTCGTCAGCCTGTTCGGTGATCAGGTCGCGGAGATTGAGAAGTTCCATCTGAAATTTTTCAATGCCGTAGGAATCCTTCAGATTCTGGGCATTTTCCAGTTCAAGGATCACTACATTATAGAAATCATAATCCAGTTCCAGATTCAGATAGTTCAGATAAGGTTTCAGACGGTAGGAAGCTTCCTGTCTGGAACGATGGGTAATATCACGGAAAAATTTTTCAATAAGCAGAGGACGGCTCTGTTTCAGAAGCTGGAGATTTTTCTGTTCGCGTTCCATCAGGGCAAATGCGTTTTTTATTTTCTGGATCAGATAAGCGTAATCAAGTGGTTTCTCAATGTAATCCAGCGCACCCAGAAGCAGGGCACGCCGTGCGTATTCAAACTTGTCATAGGCACTGATCAGAATAATTTTTACCATAGGATTGATATTAAGTGCCTGACGACTCATGGAGATTCCGTCCAGATCCGGCATCTCGATATCGGAGATGATCAGATCTACGGCCTCTTTCTTCATAGCTTCAATAGCGGAAGTTCCATTGTAGCAGATATGTACGATCTCTGCATTCAGAGATTCCCAGTCGATATTCTTCTCAATTCCCTCCGCAGACAGATAGTTGTCATCTACGATCATTATTTTCTTCATCGGTATCCTCCATTTGCTGGAATTCAATCGTAACATAAGTGCCATTTCCCGGGTGGCTGTCGATACGTACAGATCCATTTCCATATAATGGGTTGGAAATACGGGCACTTACATTGGAAATTCCAAAATGTTTTTCATAATTTATAATTTTGTGGTCAATAGCGTGACGGAGCTGATCCAGGGTTTCAGGAGGCATTCCTGCACCGTTATCTTCAATAGCGATTACAACTGTATCATCGCCATAGAGCACATGGATGGAAATAAAGACCTCAGGTGTGGCAGTAGATAATCCGTGAAGAATTGAATTCTCCAGAAATGGCTGCAAAGTAAATTTGCAGATCATAAAGTTCTCAATGCCGTCTTCTGCGTTAATTTCCCAGTCCAGGTTATCCTTATGACAAAGTTTCTCCATTTCCAGATAAAGACGTGCAATTTCCAGCTCATCTTTAATAGGAATCAGCTCTTTGGACTTGCGCAGGGTCAGTCGGTAAAAAGCAGTCAGATTTGTCAGCATCTGGTCTGCGATATCCAGCTTGCCAAGTGCCTGGCAGGTACGGATCGTACCAAGGATATTGTAGAGAAAATGTGGATTGATCTGGGACTGCAGAAGCTGATATTTCAGTCGTTCTTCATTAATAGAGAGGCTGACAATGGATTTCAGATTCTTTGCAATGGTATGCTGCATATCTTCAAAAGTAATCCCAAGTCTGTCAATTTCGTCATAGCTGGAAACATCATCCGGATGCGGCAGCGTAATAATGGAAAGGTTTTCCGGATCATGCCCGAGATGAAAGGATTCCATGGCATAGGACAGTGCGGCAATTCTGCTTGTCAGTTTCCTGGAAAAAAGAATTACAATCAGGATTGTCAGCGGAAGGGAGATGATAACTGTGAACAGCAGGGTCTGGATCAGTATCTGAGTATTATTCTGAATATAGCTTTCCGGGATTTCTGTAATGTGAAGCCAGCCATTGTCCAGAGTCCGGCAGTTATAATAAGTCTGGTTGTTCTTAAAAAAGGAATTTGCATTAGTGAACAACATGTCTTTGACAGAATCGGAAATCCATGTTTCATTCAGACTGGAATCGCTGTGTGCGGCAATCTGTCCCTGTGGAGTCAGGATATAGCTGGAAATAGCACTGTCGGAAGAGGCTGCCCGCAGATATCTGGAAAATTCTTCAGTGTCCAGTGCGATACAGTAGGCGTATTCCAGAACACCACTGCTTTTGTTCTTTAATGCTCTGAAACACAAAATGGTGTCAGCCTTCGTTTTTGGAGAGGAGACAACTTTCGGCAGAAACGTATTTTTCTTTAACAGCCACAGGGAAGAAGAACCCATGAAATCAAGGTCAGATTCTGTAATCCCATAATTTGTCAGCCTGTCTGTGGAAAAGAAATATAAGCTCTCGTCGGCTCCTGTCTGTTCAGGGCGCAGAAATATGTATATGTGATAGAAGTCGAATGTGGACTTATACAAAGAAATATTACTGCGCATGGAATTGAAAGTTTTCAGTGAATCTATCTGATTGTTTGGGGTATGTTCGAATGAATACATCTGAAACTGGATCGTGTCAGCCACGTTTTCGGTCTGATTCAGACGGCTGTTAAGCTGAAAAAGAAGCTGTTCGTCAGACATCAGTACAGAGTTGGTGATCCGGTCTCTGGCAAGGGTATAGGAAACGTTATAGCTGACCAGGGCAACGCATATTAATGGAAGCAGTGTTGCTACCAAGAAAGCTGCCAGCAGTTTTGCCTGGAATGAGGAAAACCTGAAGGGAATCCATTTATGATAATTTATTTTTTGAAATTTTTGTTTCATAGGAATCTCCTTTGTTCATATTTGAGGATTGTCTTATCGGGGTATCTTTATTTCATTTCTGCTTATGTGGGGTGTATTGGTGTACCATACTCTGATATGGATGATTATAAAATTTTAAGCTTCAAAAAACAAGAGAATGAAAAATAATATAAATGAATCAAAAGAAATTGTATTTTGTCGAAGAGGCGTTTTTGTTATTCTTTAGTTACCAAATAACACAGAACAGAAAAACGTGAAGAACTGTTCAGAAAGGGAGAAGATATGAAGAAAAAAGTGTTAAGTGCAGTTTTGGCTGCAACAATGGTAGCAGGAATGATGGGGAATGTTGTGAGCGTATCAGCAGCAGAAAAGTATGATCTTACTTTATACAGTATCAATACTACAGACCCGGATTTTGATGACTGGCTTGCAAATGTAGAGGAGGCAACAGGATTAAATATCAATGTCATTGCAGCTCCGACAGATTCCGATACACGTCAGCAGAAGATTACTACTATTCTTTCTACAGCGGATTCTTCAGTAGATGTTATCGAAATCAATGATGAGATGAGCGCAGCATTTAAGAATTCAGGATGGCTGGAAGGTCTGAATGACACGGTTATGACAGATGATATCATTGATCAGTTTGCGCAGGGTTATATGCAGGATATGATCACAGATAAGGATGGAAATATTGTAGGAGTTCCGGGATATACAGGATATCTTGCATTCTGGGTAAATCAGGAAATTATGGATGAAGTAGGAATCGAATCTATTGACACAAAAGAAGACTTCATGAAGTATATGGAAGCAGTTTCTAAAGACGGACGTTACGGATATGGCGGTTCCTGGGAAAAAACCTATGTATTTAATGAACTTGCACAGTTTGTAAATATGTTTGGCGGTGATTACTTTGACTGGACAAAAGAGGAAAATAAGGAAGCAGTTCAGTTCCTGCATGACCTGGTAGCAAACAATGAAACACCAATTGATGAAATTGCAGATAAATATGAGCAGATGAATCCAAAAGCAAATGATGGTAAATACGGATGCTGGTTCATGTGGGGCTTAGGTACAGATTATGCAAAGGCAGATATGCTGGGAGATGATAAGATTCACATGGCAATGGTACCTGATTTCAGCGGCAATGGAGAGAGAGCAATCTTTACAGATTCCTGGAGCTATGTGCTGAACAGTGCATCCAAAAACAAAGATGCAGCCATTAAATTCCTGCAGTATATGGCAGATGAAGGTGGAATGGAAGCATCCTATAAAGCATTTGACAGATATCCTGCAAGAAAGGATGTTGCAGAAAAAGTTGTTCCGGATACTGATCCTGCAAAAGAAATGTACAGCCAGTATGCAGAAGAGTGCAATGTACAGGGACGTCCGATGGTAGCGCAGACAATGGAGTTCATCAGTGATATGGGAACTATCTTCCAGTCCTGCATGAAAGATGAGATCACAGTAGATGAGTTCTGTAAAAAAGCACAGGAAATCGTTGCTACATATCAGTAAAAAACAATTACTCGTTTAAAGAGTTTTGAAATACTGATACATAAAAACTGACATAATAAATGAAGGTATAAAGCAGAACAATCTGCTTTATACCTGTGCTTAAAGATATGAAGGAGGGAGTATCTGTGACAATCAGTAAAAAATCAATGAAATGGATTCCATGGCTGTTGGTGTTACCTGTGGTTATTATCCGTGGATTTACAACTTTGTATCCGATTTTAATGACAGTCAGAAACAGTTTTTTTGATATTAAAATTCTGTCCGGAATTAATGAATTCTGTGGAATTCAGAATTACCTGAAAATTTTTTCAGATCCCAAAGTGCTTACATCTATACGGTTTACGGTGATTTTTGTAGTAGTATCAATGATATTCCATGTAATATTAGGTGTAGGTCTTGCTCTGATATTAAATATGAAATTTAAGGGACGTCGTTTTCTTCGTACGATTGTACTGATTCCCTGGGCAATGCCGGCAGTTGTTGTAGGTATGGCTGCAAAATGGGCATTCAATAATGATTATGGTCTGATCAATGACTTTATCAGATGGTTTGTCCATGGATACCAGAATAGCTGGCTGATCAATACAGGATCTGCAAGAGCTGCTGTAATTGCCGTGGATTTATGGAAAGATCTTCCGTTCTTTGCGATTCTTGTATTATCCGGTCTGCAGTTTATTTCGGGTGATATCTATGAAGCCGCAAAAGTAGACGGTGCAAATGGAATCCAGTGTTTCTTCAGGATTACATTACCGTTGATACTGAAAAATGTGCTGACTTTAACTATTCCATTTACTTTATGGAGACTGACAACCTTTGATATTGTATATTCTATGACTTCAGGTGGTCCTGGAGAAGATACGGCACTGATTGCATACAGAATCACGACAGAAGCGTTTACCAATCTGAATGTCGGTTATGCATCTGCACTGGCAATGTTACTGTTTGCTGTGATGGCAGTATTCAGCTGGCTGAATATACATGTTATGAACAAGATTGATAACTAGAGGAGGAAATACCATGAAAAAAGATTCAAAGAAATATAACATATATCATGGTGTAGTGGCTGGCGGAAGATGGGTACTGTTTGCAATTGTCTCATTTATTATCCTGTTCCCGGTATACTGGATTTTTATTTCCTCTATTACACCTTCCGGAGAATTATTTAAAACACCGATTGATTATCTGCCGGATCATCCGACACTGGAAAGCTACAAGTTCCTGATCGAGAATGTAGGACTTTTGTCAAAAGTGGGAAATACAGTATTGATCGTAGGTCTTACACTGGTTATCAGTACTGTATTCTGTGCAATGGCTGCATATGGATTCTCACGTTTCACTACAAAAGGAATCAATATTGCTTTTGCATTTATTATTGCAACTATGTTAATTCCTGAGGTTGTTACAGCAAGACCATTGTATGAATTTATGCAGAAAGTAAAATTATATGATACATATCCAGGACTGATTCTGCTGTATATCAGTACAGTAATACCATTTACAGTTCTGATCCTGAGAAACTTTGTAGGAGAAATTCCGATATCGCTGGAAGAGGCAGCTGCTATCGATGGTGCAACTTTTTCACAGAGACTTTTCACTATCGTGCTTCCGCTGATGAAACCGGCAATCGCAACTGTATGTATTATTAACTTTATTACCTGTCTGAATAACTTCTTCACACCGTTGTTTTATTCAAATGGTATTCAGGTTCTTTCTGTTGCCATTGTACAGCTTCCACTGCGTGACAACATGTACGGAGTTCCGTGGGATCTGGTAAGTGCAATGGGATGGATTATTCTTTTGCCGATTATTATTTTTGTTGCAGTCTTTGAAAAGCAGATCATGGATGGTATAATGGCAGGTGGAGTAAAAGCATAAGCAGATCAGAAACGGAATGCTTTTTGGGTGTTAACGCCATATTATTAAAAATATCAGGGAGGAAAAACTATGTATCAGTCATTTAAAGGTGGACTTGGCGGTATCGCACTTGCAAAGCATGGCAGAAGCCGTGCGATCAATGCTGAGAATCCGCACGGAGAAAAAGGTAAAGGCGGAATGGCGGCAAGCCATCTGGGACCATCAAGAAAAGGAAGTCCTTGTCTGAGAGATATTGAGCCGGGTGCAACCGTAACCCTGGCAGAGATGGAAGGTCCGGGAGAAATCAATCATATCTGGATTACAGTGGATAATAAGACAACAGATGCAGATTGTTTTGTATTAAGGGATCTGGTTATCCGTATGTATTGGGATGATGAAGAGTATCCATCTGTAGAAAGTCCGCTCGGAGACTTCTTCTGCTGTGGATTTGGCAGAGAATGCATCGTAAATTCTGTACCGATGGCAGTAGTACCAAGCAGAGGATTTAACTGCTATTTCCCGATGCCGTTTAAAAAGAAAGCGAAGATTACATTGGAGAATCAGCATGCAAATAAAATCCCGGCATTTTTCTATCAGGTAGATTATTGTCTGTATGATGAACTTCCGGAAGATATAACTTATTTCCATGCACAGTGGAAAAGGGAGCGCCTGACAGAGAAACAGAAAGATTACACAATCCTCGATGGTGTAAAAGGAAAAGGACATTATGTAGGAACTTATATTGCTCTGACAACACTGGAACGTTACTGGTGGGGAGAAGGCGAAGTAAAATTCTATATTGACGGAGATGACGAATATCCGACAATCTGCGGAACTGGTTCTGAAGATTATTTCGGAGGCTCCTGGAGTTTTGCGAAGCAGGTGGACGGAAAGACTGTGGAACAAAATTATAATACACCATATCTGGGCTATCCGTATTATTCTGCTCATGATGAACTGATCCACAACTTCTATCATAATGATGACTGCCCTCCAATGAGAGGATTCTATCGCTGGCACATTCAGGATCCAATTTGCTTTGATGAGGATCTGCGTGTGACGATTCAGCAGATTGGTGTTGGATACAGAGGATTATTTGAGCGTCAGGATGATGTGGCAAGTGTTGCGTACTGGTATCAGACACATCCTCATGCACCGTTCGCACCATTGATGTCAAAAGAAGACAGATGGCCAAGATAAAACAGAGGTGAAGCTGTTTGAAAAAGGGTATTTTAGGTTTTATAACTGCAGCCTGTGTAATGATTAGCGGGTGTGGAAGCGTAGGGAGCCATTCAGTGCTCCCTTCATCTTCTCCGGTGGAAGAGAGGCAGAAGCTGACAATCCTTCATATTGATGCGGAGAAGAAAGGCTTTCAGGAGTTTATAAGACAGGCAGAAGAGAAACTGAATATGGAGATCACTGTGGAAAAATGCCCGGACAATGCAGACAACAGGCAGGCAAAAATATCGACAATACTGGCATCCGGAGATAAAACTGTAGATCTGATATCAGTTAATGACGAGATGATATCGGAGTTTAAACACAAAGGGTATCTGGTTCCGTTGGAAGAGGATGTTATGACAGAAGAAACGAGAAAAGGGTTTCCTCAGAAGTATCTGGAGAGTATCTGCGAGGCAGATGGCCATATTTATTCAGTTCCTTTTCTGATGGATGTAATGATGTTCTGGGTAAATCAGGAATTTCTGAATCAGGCAGGGGTAGATGAGATAAAAGGTATGGATGATATTTATACTCTGCAGAAAAGCATAACAGATCCGGATAAATTTGCATATGGAGATGCATGGGAAAATACGTATGTATATAACAGTATTGGAGAGTTTGTGAATTTCTGGGGAGGGGATTATATGGACTGGATGAATCCCCGGACACAGGAAGCAGTGCGCAGCATGAAGAAAATGCTGGAAGATGGAATTACTTCTCCGGTTCAGCTGGTAGATCAGTATGAACAGATGGAAGAGAAATTCATCAGAGGAAAATACGGATGTATTTTTATGTACACAGGTGCATTGAGTACGTTTCGTGATGCAAATGTGTATGGAAAAAATAAAATTCACATGGCATACCTGCCTCAGTTTCGGGAAAAAGCAACGAATATTGCTGCATGGCAGTATGTACTGAATAATGCTTCTGAACATAAGGAGGCAGCTGTGAAATTTCTTCAATATGCAGCAAGCTATGAAGGCTGCGTAGATTATGCAAAACTGGTGAAGAGTTATCCTGCCAGATTAGATGTGATCGAGAATGAAGATATAAATCTTGAAGAAATTGACATGGTACGTGAATATCTGCAGGAATATACATTAAATGCACGTCCGCTATGCGAAAATTCCATGGAAGCAATTTCGAATATGGGAACATTGTTTCAGGAATATGTTCTTGGACAATGTGAAGATGAGAGATTCTTTGAACAGGCACAAAAATGTATAGAGACTTATTATAAGTAAGAATATCCTGTATTGTTATGGATTAATAGGATACCTCTGAAATAGATATGGTGAACAGCCCAGATCTGTTTCAGAGGTATTTTTATGTCAGGCAGGACTGCTGTTTTTGACCGCAAAAAATTTATATACATACAGATAAGTTGCAGAAAAAAAACAAAAGCCTTATAATGTAAAAATAACAAACAACAGGAGGTTTACCTCATGCAGAATCAACAGCCATCAACTTTAAAGGAAATACGTGTCCATGGCACGCAGGACTTTCCCTGTGCATTTTATCAGACAGGAACCAGGATAAGAGGAAATATGGTGAAGCACCACTGGCATGAAGAAGTAGAACTGCTTTATTTCTCGGGTGGAGAGTTCTGCCTGGAAATCAATATGGAGCGTTTTGAAATTTCGGAGGAATGTTTTTATTTTATTAATCCCGGGGAACTTCACAGTATTTCTGTTGAAAAAAACGGCGGCTGTGTGGAAAATGCTGTGGTTTTTCATATGGATATGTTAAGCTCTGCATATGCTCTGGATCAGATTCAGACGAATCTGATCCAGCCGGTGCAAAATGGCAGTATCCAGTTTCCGAGATGTCTGCGAAAGAATGAACCGGCATTTGAACCGGTAAGAAAATCTTATGAAGAAATCCGTAATGTATTTGGTGGAGATTCTTTTCGGGAGAATTATTATGACGGCGAGGCGGTTACGGATGATATCACCCGGCAGTTGTTTATCAAATCAGCGCTGCTTCGGATTCTGGCAGTTCTGTCTGCGAATAATCTGTTTGAGGTAACGGAGAAGAATCATGACCACAGGATTGAGACGATCAAGACCACACTGACTTACATACAGGAGAATTACAAAGAGAAAATTTATATACGTGACCTGGCAGGGCTGATCGGGATGAATGAGCAGTATTTCTGCAGATTTTTCAAGAAGGTGATCGGACGTTCGCCTATGGAATATGTGAATGAGTACAGGATAAAAAGGGCTATTCATTATCTGAAGGAGTCTGACCTTACAGTTACGGAAATCTGTCTGGAATGTGGATATAATAATCTGGGAAATTTTCTCCGGGAGTTCCGAAAATATACATCGACAACACCACTGCAGTACCGCAGACATTCATTAAAAGAAACACAGTAAATAAAAATATCGGTAATATAAAAAGTCAAAATTTTGTATTTTTTTATCAAAAAAAGATAAGACAGAAGGTTTGGATTCTGATATAATTGCCATAAATGAAAAAGAGACCTTAGGCGCTAAAGGTAAGAGGTATAATACCGGGGACAAAGCAGACAATAGCGCCGGTTAATAAAAAACACAGGAGGATTTTTACAATGGTAAAGAAATGGTGGAATGAAAAGGTTGCTTATCAGATTTACCCGAAGAGTTTTTATGATACCAACGGCGACGGAATCGGAGATCTGAGAGGTGTTATTGAGAAGCTTGATTATCTGAAAGATCTGGGAGTTGATATCATCTGGCTTTCTCCCTGCTACCGTTCTCCGTTAGCTGATCAGGGATATGATATTTCAGATTATTATGATATTGATCCTCGTTTCGGAACCATGGCAGACATGGACGAACTGATTGCTGAAGCGAAGAAGAGAGATATGTATATTCTGATGGATCTTGTTGTAAACCACTGTTCTGATGAACATGAATGGTTCAAAAAAGCATGTGAGGATCCGGATGGAAAATACGGTAATTTCTTCTATCTGCGTGATAAGAAAGAAGGAGAACTTCCGACTAACTGGCGTTCCTATTTTGGCGGACCTGTATGGGAAGATCTTCCGGGAACAAATAAACAGTATCTGCATGTGTTCCATAAGAAACAGCCGGATCTGAACTGGGAGAACCCGGAAGTAAGAGAAGAAGTTTATAAGAATATCAACTGGTGGCTGGACAAAGGACTTGGCGGATTCCGTATTGATGCGATCATCAATATCAAGAAAGCACTTCCGATGCATGATTATGAGCCGGATCGTGAAGATGGTCTTTGCAGCATTAAGAAGATGCTGAAAGAGGCAAAAGGAATCGGTGATTTCCTTGGCGAGATGAGAGACCGTACATTTAAGAAATACGATGCATTCTCTGTTGGCGAAGTTTTCGACGAGAAGGATGAAGAGATTCCGGATTTCATTGGTGACAATGGATATTTCTCCAGTATGTTTGACTTCGAAGAGACTATCTGGGGTGCATCTGACAAGGGATGGTATGACTGCAAACAGATTACTCCGGATGCATACAAGAAATGCTGCTTTACAACACAGAGAAAAATTGGCGATATCGGATTTGTTTCCAATATTATTGAAAACCATGACGAACCGCGTGGTGTCAGCAGATATATCCCGGAAGGTGACTGCTGTGATGCAAGTAAGAAGATGCTTGGCGGTCTGAACTTTATGCTTCGCGGACTTCCGTTTATCTATCAGGGACAGGAACTCGGTATGGAGAATGTGAAGTTTGAATCTATCGATCAGGTAGATGATATTTCCAGTCTGGATGAGTACAAGGTAGCTCTGGAAGCAGGATGTACACCTGAGGAAGCGCTGAAAGCTGTTTCCAGATTCAGCCGCGATAATGCCAGAACACCGATGCAGTGGACAGATGGTGAGAATGCAGGATTTACGACAGGTAAACCATGGCTGAAGGTCAATGCGAATTATACAAAGATCAATGCAGAGAGCCAGATGAATGATCCGGAATCTGTGAGAAGTTTCTATAAGAAACTTATTGCACTGCGTAAGGATCCGGAATACAAAGAGACTGTTGTTTACGGAGAACTGGAACCTGTATGGGAAGACGTACACAATCTGATGGCATACTATCGTAAAGGGGATAAGAATCTTCTTGTAGTTGGTAATTACCAGAAAGAGCCACAAACCATTGAACTTGCAGGAGAGTGCAGGAAGGTTCTGATCAATAACTATGACAATGTAGCTATGGATGGAAATAAGATTGAACTGCAGGGTTATCAGTTCCTTGTTATTGAGATGTAACAGAAGAAAAAAGGTTACTGAGAACGGAGTGAACAGTAACGAAAAAAGAACGGAAATCCAGGTATGATATGTGCCTGGATTTTCGTTCTTTTTGTATCTGTGAACTATAAGTAATCCCCGTAAATTGAATATTGATCCTGGTTCATCAGAGCGTGAAATCCTGCGTCGCAGATATCTTTGACGTGCCCTATAAAGCTGAATTGTCATCAGAGGAATCATCTTCAGGGGGATTCAGAAGCTTTACGCTGCCACGTACTACAAGTCTGACCGGAAGAGAAAGATTCGTTGTTTTTGGATTCCAGCCATCGATCATTTTGAGCAGGTATTCTATGGCAATGGTTCCGCGCTGGAAGATATCCTGGTGAATAGTGGTAAGTGAAGGACAAGCAAGCTGCGCATACAGATTGTCGTCAAATCCGGTGATGGAGAGATCTTCCGGAAAGCGGATTCCCTTTTCTTTGAGATATTTCATCAGGGTAACTGCGTAATAATCGGAACAACACATAAAGGCAGTGAACTTGTGTGCGACTGCATAAATCTCCTCCATACTTCCCTGACGTTCATATTTGGAAGGGCGGATCACGATCAGATTATCCAGATCAATATCCAGTCCGTATTCCTGAAGTGCCCGCTGATGTCCAGTGTATCGGATATAGTCTACACCTTCCATATTGTCGGCAAGAAAGGCGATTTTTCTGTGACCGCAGTCAAGAAGATACTTTGTCATCAGGTATCCACCCTCTTCATCGTCAAGGCCGATGTTAACGTATCTGGCAATATTCTTTGGAGTGTAACTGTCGATAAGGACAGCAGGTTTTTTGTACTTACTTCTGATTTTGAGATAATCGTCGTGGAGCATACCGATGAGAATCAGTCCTTCAGTGTTCCAGCTTACTATATTGCGCACAATTTCTTCAATATCTTCAGAAGTATAAATCATCATATAATACCCCTGCTCACGAATAGCAGATTCCAGAGCTCCCAGCAGTTCGCCGTGAAATGGATCTGTGAATATATTCTCGTATTTATCCTTTCGCCTTTTTAATACAATTCCGATGAGTCTGGAATGATTCTGTGCGAGATTTTTTGCATTCATATTTGGGACATAATCATATTCGTCCAGAAGTTTCTGAACTTTCTCAGCAGTCTTCTGAGAGACTTCGCTGGTTTTTCCATTAATGACATTTGACACTGTGGTGGTGCTGATTCCCAGCATCTCTGCCATTTCTTTAATTGTTATCATGTGAAATTCACCTCAATACAAAAATATATGAATATATTATCACAATGGGATATAAAAACGCAAGTATTGCACAAAAAAGTTTGCGCAAAACAAAAGAAAATTGTAACTGTTGCTCATAAGTTGTTTGGAAGAAAATGATAATAATTAAAAAGATGAAAAATATAAGGCTGCTGTCCAAAAATATCTGACAACAGCCCTGTATGGCATATTATTTATGGATTACGATTGCTTCGTAAGGTCTGAGAGTGATTTTCAGGTCTGCTTTTGCATCACTGTAATTGGAGATAAGAATTTTTCCGTTTACAAATTCTTCAGGAATCTCTACTTCACGTGTATTCTCGCTGAAATTGCAGTATACAATCAGTTTTTCATCGCCAAGTGTACGGATATAAGCGTAGATATCCTTGTCATCATCAAGAATCAGATCATAGGTACCGTATACGATCAGTTCACTTTCATGACGGAGTTTAATCAGTTTCTGATAATATTTGAATACGGAATCTTCGCGGTTAACCTGATCTTTGGCATTGATCTTAGTGTAGTTCGGGTTTACCATAATCCAGGGGTTGGCTGTGGAGAAACCTGCGTAAGCACTGTCGTCCCACTGCATAGGAGTTCTTGCATTGTCACGTCCCTTATAACTGATCGCTGCCATCATGTCCTCTTCAGTCATTTTACCCTGTTCGGTTAATTCGTGGAAAGCATTAATGCTTTCAAGGTCACGGAAGTTGTCAAGAGTGTTAAACGGGCAGTTTGTCATACCCAGTTCCTCACCCTGATATACATAAGGTGTACCCTGCATCATATGGATACATGTTGCAAGCATTTTTGCAGAGATTTCTCTGTATTCGTCACTGTCATTGCCAAAACGGGAAACGCTTCTTGGCTGGTCATGATTCTCCCAGTAGAGACTGTTCCATGCAATATCCTGAAGACCTTTCTGCCAGCGTGTAAGGATTTTTTTCAGGTCGCGCAGATCCATTTTTCTGGTTGTCCATTTGCCGGCTTTTTCATCACTGTCAACATCCATATGCTCAAACTGGAATACCATGTTCAGCTCTTTTTCATCGCTTCTTGCATATTTCTTTGCCTCTTCCAGGGTAACACCTGAGCATTCGCCTACAGTAATTGTGTCAGCATTATTCAGTGCTTTCTGACGCATTTCCTGAAGATATTCATGTACATGAGGACCGTTTGCGGACACATTGAAGGTTGCGTAGCCGTTGATGCCAGGTTCTTTGTCAGGAAGCCCGGGTTCTTTGGAGATGAGACTGATAACGTCCATACGGAATCCGTCAACGCCCTTTTTCAGCCACCAGTTCATCATGTCAAAAACTTCCTGACGTACAACAGGATTGTCCCAGTTCAGATCTGGCTGTTTCTTGGAGAACAGGTGCAGGAAGTACATATCTGTTGTTTTGTCATATTCCCATGCAGGACCGGAGAAGCAGGAACCCCAGTTGTTCGGAAGACTGCCGTCTTCTTTTGCAGGACGCCAGATATAGTAATCTCTGTATGGGTTATCTACGGATTTACGGCTTTCGATAAACCATTTGTGCTCGTCAGAAGTATGGTTTACAACGAGGTCCATCATAATCTTGATACCTCTTTTGTGAGCTGCTGCGAGCATGCGGTCGAAGTCTTCCATAGTTCCGAATTCGTCCATGATCGCCTGATAATCGCTGATATCATATCCGTTATCATCGTTAGGTGATTTGTATACCGGAGAGAGCCAGATGACATCTACACCTAATTCTTTTAAGTAGTCAAGTTTACTTGTGATACCATTCAGATCACCGATACCATCTCCATTGCTGTCGCAGAAGCTGCGAGGATAAATCTGATATACGACGCTTTCTTTCCACCATCTTTTTTCCATTGTAAAAACCTCCTGAATGATTTATTTTATATATTTTTAGGTTTGTATAAAACAGTATTGAACATGTGCCGGGACAACTGCGCTACAGCATATTCTATCTACATAATAAATACTTTTTAAGAAAAATGCTTCCGATATTTTGACGGATTTATGTATTATTTTGACATATTTATATTTTGGTATTTTTAAGGAAAGCAGCGTGAGAACAACAGGGATATATGAACTATTTCTTGTGCGCAGACGGTAAATATTGTATAGTATAGTATAGATATTGAGATTAGCTACGAAAATAGTTGCTGTTCACTGATAATATTACAAGAGCTTTTGGGTGAGCGAAGGTTACTGAGTGAACAATAAACAAATACATTGCATGGCAGTGAGGAAAAATGAGAAGAATACAGATTATTGTAAATAACGGAGCAGGAACCGGACAGGCACACAGGGTATGGAATGAAACTCAGCGTCTGCTCCGGGGATACAAAATAAAATATGCAGCGCATACGACCAGATACCGGGGACATGCAACGAAACTGGCGGAAGAGATTTCCGGTATGAAGGGTGACGATCCCATTTACCTGTTGGTAGTGGGTGGCGACGGTACTATTAATGAGGTGTTGAATGGGATTACTGACTTTGACAGAGTACGTCTCGGAGTCATCCCAACGGGATCAGGAAATGATTTTGGCAGAAATCTTAAACTTCCAAAAACACCGAAGGAGAGTTTGAGACAGATTTGCGCCTGCATCCGTAAAGATCAGAGAAGAGAGGAACTACGCAGAATTGATCTGGGACAGGTATGCTGGGAAGGCTGTGAGAAGCCAAGAATTTTCGGTATCAGCGCAGGGCTCGGTCTGGATGCTCTGGTATGCAAGAAGGCACTTACTTCCAGGTTAAAACAGGTTTTAAATCGTTTCCATCTGGGGAAACTTACATATCTTGCACTGACGGTACAGTCTCTTTTTACAATGGAGACTGCCAATGCAAAAGTAATCACAGAACATGGCGGTTACATCCTTCCGAAGATGATTTTTGCTGCATCTATGAACCTGCCTGCAGAAGGCGGCGGTGTTCCTATGGCACCTGAGGCATCCCCACAGGATGGTCTGCTGTCTCTGAGCAGTGCGGCAGGTATAGCCAAATGGAGAACTTTTTTCCTGCTTCCACTTCTGGTGGCTGCAAAACAGGAAGGAATCAATGGCTTCAATATCCGGAATGAAAAAGGATTCCGTCTGGTACTGGATAAACCAATGGTGCTTCATGCAGATGGGGAGTACTGTGGAGATGTTACCCGGGTAGAATTCAGATGTCTGGAGAAAAAGCTGTGGCTTCTGCATGAGTAATTATAAACAGTACAGTTGAGAAGGAATGACAGAAATGTTATAATGCAGTAAAATGTGCGAAATAAAGAAGAAATGTAACTATTCAGTAGTCAATTTGAGAGGGTACTGAGCTGTTACAGGAAAATAAAGAAAACGGGAGTGTAAATATCATGAGTTATGCAGATGATGTTTTTATAAAAATGTGCCAGGATATTCTGGAGAATGGTACAAGTACAGAAGGAGAGAAAGTACGTCCAGTATGGGAGGATGGAACTCCTGCCTATACGATTAAGAAATTTGGTGTGGTAAACAGATATGATCTGAGAAAAGAATTTCCGGCTATGACACTGAGACGTACTGCACTAAAGAGTGCTATGGATGAAATTCTGTGGATCTGGCAGAAGAAGTCCAATAATATCAATGATCTTCACAGTCATATCTGGGACAGCTGGGCTGACGAAGAGGGATCTATCGGTAAAGCTTACGGATATCAGCTTGGTGTAAAACACCAGTATAAAGAGGGAATGATGGATCAGGTAGACAGAGTGATCTATGATCTGAAAAATAATCCGTTCAGCCGCAGGATCATGACAAATATTTATGTACATCAGGATCTCCATGAGATGAATCTGTATCCGTGTGCATATTCTATGACATTTAATGTAACACAGACACCGGGAAATGAGAAACTGACATTGAATGCAATTCTGAATCAGCGTTCTCAGGATATTCTTACAGCAAATAACTGGAACGTCTGCCAGTATGCAATCCTGCTTATGATGATCGCGCAGGTATGTGATATGGAAGCAGGAGAACTGCTTCATGTAGTTGCTGACTGTCATATTTATGACCGCCATATTCCGGTAGTAAAAGAGATGATCAAGAGAAAACCATATCCGGCACCGATCGTGAAGCTGAACCCGGAAGTGGAGGATTTCTATCAGTTTACGACAGATGACCTGATTGTTGAAAATTATGAGACATGGCCGCAGATCAAGAATATTCCGGTAGCTATCTAAGTGTATTAAAAAATTCCATTGCTGAAAGTTATTTGGTGTAGAGCCACGTAGCGAAGCGGATTGCGAATATCCGATTGACCTCGTAACTGTGAGAGTACTGAACAGTTATGGAAAAGTATAAAAACCAAGAGAGGAAGAGTTATAATGAATATTATCGTAGCAGCAGATCAGAACTGGGGAATTGGCAAGGACAATAAACTCCTTGTGAGCATCCCGGCAGATATGAAGATGTTCCGTGAAGAAACAAGTGGAAAAGTAGTAGTAATGGGCAGAAAAACTCTGGAAAGTTTTCCAAACGGACTTCCACTGAAAAACAGAGTAAACATTGTTATCACAAAAAATAAAGAATACGATGCAAAAGGTGCTATTGTAGTTCACAGCATTGAAGAAGCACTCGAGGAAGTAAAGAAATATCCGACAGAAGATGTCTACTGTATCGGTGGAGATAGTATTTATGCACAGATGCTTCCATACTGCGACGTAGCTCATGTAACAAAGATTGACTTTGCTTACGAGGCAGACAGCCACTTCCCAAATCTGGATGAAGATGATGAATGGGAGATCACAGGAGAGAGTGATGAGCAGACATATTTTGATCTGGAATATCAGTTTGTGAAATATGAGAGAAAGAAATAAAAATCAGAAAATGAAAACTGAGTAATAAAAACGGAATTCAAACAAAAGAAGCTGTTGCTTATAGATTTTTATCTATTTTGCAACAGCTTTCTTTGGGTATAGTATATGAGAAATTTATTTCACAGAAACCGCAGCAATCTGGGAATTATCTGCGGTTTCATAGAAACCTGAATTATTATTACTGAGAATAAAGCAACAGTAATAATTATTTCTGGATTACGATTGCTTCGTAAGGTCTGAGAGTGATTTTTTTGTTTACAGCAGCATCATTATAGTTGGAAATAAGAATCTTTCCATCTGTGAATTCTTCAGGAAGTTCTACTTCACGTGTATTTTCGCTGAAGTTGCAGTATACGATCAGTTTCTCTTTGCCAAGTGTACGGGTGTAAGCGTAAATATCTTTGTCATCATCAAGGATCAGGTCATAGGTACCATAAACGATCAGGTCGCTTTCGTGACGAAGTTTGATCAGTTTTTGATAATATTTAAATACAGAATCCTCGCGGTTTACCTGATCTTTGGCATTGATCTTGGTATAGTTTGGGTTTACCATGATCCATGGCTGTGCTGTAGAGAAACCGGCATAAGTGCTGTCATCCCACTGCATTGGAGTTCTTGCATTGTCGCGGCCTTTGTAGTTGATCGCTGCAAGCATATCTTCTTCGGTTATCTTGCCTTGTTTTGTTAATTCGTGGAAAGCATTGATGCTCTCGAGGTCACGAAGATTTTCCAGTGTATTGAACGGGCAGTTTGTCATGCCAAGCTCTTCACCCTGATATACATAAGGAGTACCTTGCATCATATGAACGCATGTTGCAAGCATTTTTGCGGAAATTTCTCTGTACTGATCACTGTCATTACCGAAACGGGAAACACTTCTTGGCTGATCGTGGTTTTCCCAATAGAGACTGTTCCAGGCAATGTCCTCAAGACCTTTCTGCCAGCGGGTGAGAATTTCTTTTAAGACACGAAGATCAAGTTTTTTGGTAGTCCATTTTCCTGTTTTTTCATCAAAGTCAGCTTCCATATGTTCAAACTGGAAGACCATGTTGAGCTCTTTTCCGTCGCTTCTTGCGTATTTCTTTGCTTCTTCCAGAGTAACACCTGCACATTCACCTACAGTCATTGTATCAGCATTGTTTAATGCTTTTTCGCGCATTTCCTGGAGAAATTCATGTACACGGGGACCGTTAGCACCTGCATTATAGGCTGCATATCCGGTGCTTTCCGGTTCATAATCAGGAAGACCTGGCGCCTTGGAGATAAGACTGATAACGTCCATACGGAATCCGTCTACACCTTTTTCAAGCCACCAGTTCATCATATCGTAGACTTCCTGACGTACAACAGGATTCTCCCAGTTCAGGTCCGGCTGCTTTTTGGAGAAGAGATGCAGGTAATACATATCTGTTGTTTTATCATATTCCCATGCAGGACCGGAGAAACAGGAACCCCAGTTGTTCGGAAGACTGCCGTCTTCTTTTGCCGGACGCCAGATGTAGTAATCTCTGTATGGATTGTCTAACGATTTACGGCTCTCGATAAACCATTTATGTTCATCGGAAGAGTGGTTTACAACAAGGTCCATGACAATCTTGATTCCTCTTTCATGAGCCTCCGCAAGCAGGCGGTCAAAATCGTCCATGGTTCCGAATTCGTCCATAATTGCCTGATAATCGCTGATGTCATATCCACCGTCATCGTTTGGAGACTGATAAACAGGAGAGAGCCAGATCACATCAATACCGAGCTCTTTTAAGTAGTCAAGTTTGCTTGTGATACCATTCAGATCACCGATACCATCTCCGTTGCTATCACAGAAACTGCGAGGATAAACCTGATATACGACACTTTCTTTCCACCATTTTTTGTCCATTGTAAAAACCTCCTGGATATTTTTAAGTTATATAGTTTTATTTAGTTTATAGTTGTATAAAGCGATACTGTTCCTGTTCCGGAACGATGTACTAGCTACATAATAAAGATGTTAGAGACAAAAGGTATTTTGTCCTTAACCTGATATCTACGAATTGCTCCGCTGCTAAAGCAGCTCCCACAATTCTCATAATAAATGGTTTTTGAGAAAATTACTTCCGATATTTTGATGGATTTTTGCATTATTTTGACTTACAGATATTACGGGAAAGAGTATCTATGGGCAGATGAGACTCAAACAGGCTGTACAGGAAGTTACATGAGAAATAAAAATATCCTGCAGAAACATTATAAACAATGTATTCTGCAGGATATTTTTTGTTATATAACAGTAAAGAGTCTGAACAAAATTATTCGATAACTTTTAACCATCCTTCAGGAGCCTGGATACGACCCATCTGGATACCTGTTAATGTGTCATAGAGTTTCTGGATAACCGGACCCATTTTCTCCATTCCGCTTGGGAAGCAGATTTCTTTGCCATGGTCAACAATCTTTCCAACAGGAGAGATAACTGCAGCAGTACCGCAGAGACCGCACTCAGCGAAATCTTTTACTTCATCAAAGTATACTTCTCTTTCTTCTGCTTCTAATCCAAGGTATTCCTTAGCAACATAGATTAAGGAACGACGTGTGATAGAAGGAAGGATACTGTCAGACTTAGGTGTAACAACTTTGCCATCTTTTGTGACGAAGATGAAGTTAGCACCGCCTGTTTCTTCTACTTTAGTACGTGTAGCTGCATCAAGATACATGTTCTCATCGAATCCGTTCTTGTGAGCATCTACGATTGCATGTAAGCTCATTGCATAGTTAAGACCAGCTTTGATATGACCTGTTCCATGAGGTGCAGCGCGGTCGAAATCACTGACGCGGATTGTGATTGGTTTAGCACCGCCTTTGAAGTATGGTCCTACAGGTGTAGTGAATACGCGGAACATATACTCATCAGCAGGTTTTACACCGATAACCGGGTTAGTACCCATCATGTAAGGTCGAACATATAAAGTTGCGCCTGAACCGTATGGCGGAACATATGCTGCGTTAGCTTTTACAGTTTGAACAATTGCATCAACAAAACGGTCTTCCGGGAATACAGGCATCTCAAGTCTCTTTGCTGAGTTTGCCATACGTTCTGCATTTAAATCAGGACGGAAAGTAACGATATGTCCGTCTTCTGTTGTGTAAGCCTTCATTCCTTCGAAAACTGTCTGCGCATACTGGAAAACACCTGCACATTCGTTCAGTGTTACATTAGGATCTGTTGTCAGTTCTCCGGCATCCCATGCGCCGTCTTTGAACTTAGATACATAACGATAATCGGTCTGTACGTAACCGAAGCCTAAGCTGCTCCAGTCGATATTCTTTTTTTCCATAATGAATCTTTCCTCCGTTCACACATATTTACAGTATTTTTGAAGTGTGATTACTGTTTATCTCTTTACCATTGTAAAACTTTTGATTGCTAAGTTCAATGGGAAATTTCCGATTTCAATGAAAAATTCGTGAAAAAATTAAAAAAAACCAGGATATACAAGCTAAAATTCCATTGCCGCAGGTAATCTGGAATGACTAAATGGCAGGAATGACCGGTAAGCGCAGTCTTGTTTTTTATAATGTATTTCGCTATAATATGGAATAGAAAAATGGAGGACAACATGAGCGAAAATTTTGAAGATTTAGGTGAACTTGGAGACAGAATAAAGAAGATCATAGATACAGCAGTTGCTACTAAAGACTATCGCCAGATGACAGAAGACATTAAACAGACAGTAGGGCAGACTGTAAACAGTGCAGTAAATTCTGCTGTAGACTCCGGAAGTGAAGCAATCAAGAACGGGCTGAACAGTATGTTCGGTTCAGGAAATGGACAGTCTTCGAATTATGAATACCACAATAAGACAAAAGAGTTTGAAGAACGTCGCAGACGTGAACGTGAGCAGGAACAGGAGCGTAAGAAACTGGAGAAACAGAAAGCCAAAGAACGCATGCTGACTCTTTATGATAAGAATACGGGCGGAAGAATAAAAGGAATGATGCTTGCCATATCCGGCGGTCTCCTTGCCAGCGGCATGGGACTTGGTACATTGGCTTTGTCTGTCTTCGGTGCAATGGGGCATATGAATTCTCGTGTGCTTGGCGGAATCTGCCTTCTGACTGCGGGAGCACTGACAGGTGTGGGACTTCTGACAGGGGGTATAAAAAAATTAGGCAGACTGGAACGTTTCCAGAAGTATATCGACACACTGGGAACTCACACATACTGTAATTTTGAACAGCTTTCCGCTGCAGTTAATAAACCGGTGAAATTTGTAAAAAAAGATATTAAGAAGATGATAGATAACGAATGGTTTCGTCAGGGCCATATTGATGAGCAGGAAACTTGTCTCATTACAAGCAACGAAACTTATCAGCAATATACTCAGACAATAAAAGCACTGGAAGACAAGAAGCAGGAAGAAGAACGTATTCAGGCTGAACAGAAGAAAAACAAAGAGAGCATTTCTCCGGAGGTTCAGGAAGTTCTGGATAAGGGAAATGAGTTTCTGGATAAAATCCATAAAAGCAATGATGCAATTCCAGGCGTGGAGATTTCAGCCAAGATTTCCAGAATGGAACTGATCGTTGAGAAAATTTTCGAACGTGCAGAGAAGCATCCGGAGATTATTCCTGATCTGAAAAAGATGATGAACTATTATCTGCCGATGACTGTGAAACTGCTGGACGCATATGAAGAAATGGATGAAATGCCTGTACAGGGCGAGAATATCCAGTCATCCAAGAAAGAGATAGAGGATACACTTGATACGCTTAATCAGGCGTTTGAGAAACTTCTGGATTCTGTATTCCAGGAAACTGCATGGGATGTTTCCAGCGATATTTCTGTATTGCATACTCTGCTGGCACAGGAAGGTCTGACAGACGATGACTTTGCGAAAATGAAGAATAATTAACAGTAAGGAAAACGAATGAAAAAGATCAGAACATTTTTTATCAGAACAATCTTAGGAATTATGGTGGGACTGTTTCTGAGCGCAGGAATCCCAGCCACACCGGTACAGGCAGCTGGGATCAGTTATCAGAAAGCAGTTCGAATGTACAACAATAAATTAAGCTACTGGGGAAGAAATGGCACGTGTCTGAATATCAACTATGATTTAAGAAGCCGTTCCGGTTGGAAATATAATGACTGTGGAAAGACTATTTCCATGAAAACAGTGTATGATGATGATAACCTTCGTTACATCTTCCGTGATGTAAATGGCGACAATATTCCGGAGGCCTTTTTCTACAGTGAACGGGCAAGAGTGATGCTGGTCTGGACAATCTACAGAGGAAAGGTGCGGCCGGTTGCGACCATGCGTACCTCCTATTTGGGACCGCAGAAACTTTTTTACAACAAAAAAGATAAGACATTTATTGTAAAGACTTATATCACAGGAAGAAGCGTTTCAAGAAATATTTTTAAGATCAAAGGGCGCAAACTTTATATCAATCTTACCATGTCTGATTATGTCGGACAACGTCAGTCAAATGGCAAGATTAAAGTAAAGTACTGGATTGATGGAAAATCCGTATCAAAGAGCAGATATCGGAGCTACTATAAGGCATATTTCCGCTATCACGCAGCCTATTCCTGGGGACCGTGAAAATGAAAAAAGCGTTACAGAAGAACAGAAATCTGGTGGTATTTATATAAATCAATGGAGTAAGCTCAATAAAGTCAAGGGGTTACGGCGTTTATAAAACGCCTGAAAAGCCTGATCAAAAGGAGAAAACATGGGAAACGAATTTAAGGATTTTGAAATGGAAGCACCATCACTGACACTGGAACCGGACCTTGGAACAGCGGAGGAGAAAGAAGAAATGGCAGAAGTTAAACAATCGACGCCTGAACCGGAAGTGCCGGTGCTGACACCGGCAGAGCAGCAGATGGTAGCGGAATTTGCTGCAAAAATCGATATTGAGAATACAAACCAGATTCTTCAGTACGGTGCCGGAACTCAGAAGAAAATGGCAGATTTTTCCGATACAGCCCTGGAAAATGTAAAGATGCAGGATCTCGGTGAGATTGGAGAACTGATCACAAATGTAGTCAGTGAACTGAAAGGTTTCGATGCACAGGAAGAAAGTGGATTCTTCGGATTCTTTAGGAAACAGTCCTCCAAGATTGAGAATATGAAGAATAAATACGATAAAGCAGAAGTCAGCATTGAAAAGATTGCAGACTCTCTTCAACAGCATCAGGTACGCCTGCTCAAGGATTCTGCAATGCTGGATAAGATGTATGAGCAGAATCTGAATTATTATAAAGAACTTAGTATGTATATCCTTGCGGGAAAAAAGAAACTGGAAGAAACCAGAAACGGTAAACTTGCAGAAATGAAGAATAAAGCAGCACTGAGTGGACTTCCGGAGAATGCTCAGGCAGCCAGAGATCTGGATGAGAAATGTAACCGTTTCGAAAAGAAATTGCACGATCTGGATCTTACCCGTACGATTGCAATGCAGACTGCACCGCAGATTCGTCTGATCCAGAATAATGACACTGTAATGGTAGAGAAAATCCAGACCACTCTCGTAAATACCATTCCATTATGGAAAAGCCAGATGGTTCTTTCTCTTGGAATTGCACATTCTGCAGAAGCGGCAAAAGCACAGAGACAGGTGTCAGATATCACTAACGAACTTCTGAAGAAGAATGCAGAAATGTTGCATATGGCGACTGTTGAAACTGCCAGGGAATCAGAACGAGGTGTAGTAGATCTTGAGACACTTCAGAAAACAAATGCAGACCTGATCCAGACATTAGACGATGTAATGCGTATTCAGATGGAAGGGCGTCAGAAGAGACAGGCAGCAGAGTCAGAAATGCGCCGTATGGAAGGTGAACTGAAGCGTAAGCTTCTGGAAATCAGACAGTAGAAATATGTAACTGATAGCGGAGATTTTGACCGCTTGATAATGGGCGGGAGCTTCCGGAAATTCGGTTGCTCCTGTTTCTGCTAGTGTGCTGACAAGTTGATTCTTGAAACAATCTTGCAGGATAAATTTTTTTATTTCAAGGCGGAGGAAGGAGGCGTAGCGGTGGCTACGGCGACCGACGACAACGCGGAAATAAGAAATTTAGACGCGAGATTGTTCAAGAAATCAACTTGTTGGTATACTAGATGTATAAGGCAGTAAAGGCAGAGAAAGTGAAAATAAACAGTATAAATCTTTTCGTGTCATATTCTGCGAAAATGCCAGATGTGAGTTGAAAAAAGGAGTAATTATGTACAGAGATCATACAAAAGTCATCCAGATCGGTGACAGAAAAATCGGCGGCGGCAATCCAATTTTAATCCAGTCTATGACTAATACCAAGACTGAAGATGTGGGGCAGACAGTAGCTCAGATCCTTGCACTGGAACAGGCAGGATGCGATATTATCCGTTGCGCGGTACCAACCATGGAAGCTGCAAAAGCGTTAAAAGAAATCAAGAAACAGATTCACATTCCGCTGGTAGCAGACATTCATTTTGATTACCGTCTTGCTATTGCAGCAATGGAAAACGGTGCAGACAAGATTCGTATTAATCCTGGAAATATCGGAAGTACAGAACGTATTAAAGCAGTTGTTGATGTAGCCAAAGAACGTGGAATTCCGATCCGTGTCGGTGTAAACAGTGGTTCTCTTGAGAAAGAACTTGTGGAAAAATACCATGGAGTTACAGCAGAAGGTCTGGTGGAGAGTGCGCTGGATAAAGTGCATATCATTGAAGATTTAGGCTACGACAATCTGGTTATCAGCATTAAATCCTCGGATGTTCTTATGTGTGCAAAAGCTCATGAACTCATTGCAGAGAAAACAAACTATCCACTTCATGTAGGAATTACAGAAGCAGGAACCCTTTATTCCGGAAATATCAAATCTGCTATTGGTCTGGGGATCATTTTGAATCAGGGAATCGGCGACACGATCCGTGTATCACTCACAGGTGCACCGCTGGAAGAAATCAAATCTGCCAAACGTATCCTGAAGACGTTGGGTCTCCGTAAAGGCGGCGTAGAAGTGGTATCATGTCCAACCTGTGGCCGTACACAGATTGACCTGATCGGTCTTGCAAACCAGGTGGAAACCATGGTACAGGATATCCAGCTTGATATCAAAGTAGCAGTTATGGGATGCGTCGTAAACGGACCTGGAGAAGCGAAAGAGGCAGATATCGGAATTGCAGGCGGAGTGGGTGTCGGACTTCTGATCAAACACGGTGAGATCATACAGAAAGTTCCGGAAGACCAGCTTCTGGAAACGCTGCGTCAGGAACTTTTGAACTGGAAAGAATAGGGAGATTTTATTTTGGAAAAAGACTTTTTTGATGTATTTCCCAATTTAAAAGTGAAGAAAGAACTGGAAGAATTGCTGGAAATGGTATATGTGACCAGAGTTTCCTGTAATCCTTCCAAAACACATATCTGGGTCTATATAAAAAGTGAACGCTGGATCCATAAAAAGCATATTTTTGCACTGGAAGACCAGATCGAGCGTCAGCTTTTTGCAGGGCTTGGAGTGACGGTTACTGTCATTGAGAAGTTTCGCCTTTCAGGGCAGTATACTCCGCAGAATTTTCTGGACACATACAGATCCAGTATGGAACTGGAACTGCGCAATTACAACATGTTGGAGTACAACATGTTCAAGCAGGCACAGATTTCTTTTCCCGGAGAGCATGATCTTCATATGGTTCTTCCTGACTCTGTAATTGCAAGAGAGAAGAGCGAAATTCTGGTTGAGTATCTACAGAAAGTTTTCTGTGAGAGATGCGGAATGGACTTAAAAGTAGAACTGGAATTTACAGAAACTCAGGAAAGTAAATATCGTAAGAATGCAGCAGTCCAGATCGCACAGGAAGTTGAAAATGTAATCCGTCATGCGAAAATGAATGCAAAAAGTGAGGAAACTGATCAATCCGAAAATGCCGGAAGCGATGATAAAAAAACGGAAAAGAAGACTGAGAGACCTCAGCAGGAGAAGAAAGATAAGAAAGCAGCCTTTGTCGACCGCAGGGACAAGAAAGGCGATTTCAGAGGCGGTTTCCGAAGAGACAGTAACCCGGATGTTATCTATGGAAGAGATTTCGAAGGCGAACCTGTTGCACTGGAAACAATTACCGGTGAAATGGGTGAGGTCATTGTCAGGGGTCAGGTTATGGATGTAGAGGCAAGAGAAATCCGTAATGAAAAGACTATCCTGATCTTCCCGATCACGGACTTTACAGACAGTATTGTAGTAAAAATGTTTCTGCGAAATGAACAGGTGCTGGAAGTGACAGAACATGTAAAGAAGGGTGCATTTCTGAAGTTCCGCGGTGTAACAACTGTAGACCGGTTTGACAGTGAGCTGACAATCGCATCTATCGCAGGAATCAAGAAGATTGCCAACTTTACAACTTCCAGAGTGGATACCAGTCCTCAGAAACGAGTAGAGCTCCATTGCCATACAAAGATGAGTGATATGGATGGTGTTACAGATGCCAAGTCTCTGGTAAAGCGTGCGTATGAATGGGGACATCCTGCCATTGCAATTACAGATCATGGTGTTGTTCAGGCATTCCCTGAGGCAAACCACTGTTTCGATGCATGGGGCGGATGCGTGCCGAAGGATTCCGATTTTAAGGTTCTTTATGGTATGGAAGGATATCTGGTAGATGATTTAAAGGGGATGGTTACCAATGGAAAAGGACAGAAGCTGGACGGCAGATTTGTAGTTTTCGATATCGAGACTACCGGTTTCTCTTCCCTGACTTGTCAGATTATTGAGATTGGTGCGGTACTGGTAGAGAACGGTGAGATCACGGACCGTTTTTCTACATTTGTAAACCCGAAAGTTCCGATTCCGTTCCGTATTGAACAGCTTACCAGCATCAATGACAGTATGGTTATGGATGCCCCGACGATCGAGGAGGTTTTGCCGAGATTCCTTGAATTCAGTAAGGGTGCAGTGATGGTTGCACACAATGCAGATTTCGATATGGGATTCATTATGAAAAACTGCGACAGACTGGGGATCGAGCATGATTTTACTTATGTAGATACAGTAGGTATGGCACGTTTTCTGCTTCCTGCACTGAACAGATTTAAGCTGGATACAGTAGCGAAAGCAGTAGGTGTTTCTCTGGAAAATCATCACCGTGCAGTAGATGATGCTGCCTGCACTGCAGAGATTTTTGTAAAATTTGTAAAGATGTTGGCAGACCGTGATATTCTTGATGTAAATGAGTTGAACAAACAGGGTGCAGTTTCTGCCAATACCATTAAGAAACTGCCGACATACCACGTAATTATTTTTGCCAGAAATGAAACAGGTCGTATTAATCTGTATAAACTGGTGAGTCAGTCTCATCTGAAATATTATCACAGACGTCCTCGTGTACCGAAGAGTATCCTGGAGAAATACCGCGACGGACTTCTGGTAGGAAGTGCATGTGAGGCGGGCGAACTGTATCAGGCGCTGCTGCGAAATGCACCTGAGACAGAGATTGCCAGACTGGTAAATTTTTATGACTATCTGGAAATTCAGCCGATCGGAAATAATAAATTTATGATCGCAGATGACAAGCACGATATGATCAATTCTGAAGAAGATTTGCGTGAAATGAACCGCAGGATCGTGAAACTGGGAGAACAGTTTAAGAAGCCTGTAGTAGCAACCTGCGATGTGCACTTCATGGACCCGCAGGATGAGGTTTACCGAAGGATCATCATGGCAGGAAGCGGTTTCTCGGATGCAGATGAACAGGCACCTCTGTATCTGCGTACTACAGAGGAAATGCTGGAAGAATTTGCCTATCTTGGAAGCGAGAAAGCAGAAGAAGTAGTTATTACAAATACCAATAAGATTGCAGATATGATTGAGAAAATCTCTCCGATCCATCCGGATAAATTCCCGCCGGTCATCGAGAATTCAGACCAGGATCTGAAGAATATCTGTTTTACAAAAGCTCACGAAATGTACGGAGATCCCCTGCCTGAGATTGTAGAGAGCCGTCTGGACCGAGAACTTAACTCCATTATTTCCAATGGTTATGCCGTAATGTATATTATTGCTCAGAAACTGGTATGGAAGTCTAATGAGGATGGATATCTGGTCGGTTCCCGAGGATCCGTAGGATCTTCTCTGGCAGCAACTATGTCAGGTATCACAGAGGTAAATCCTCTGCCGCCGCACTATCTCTGCCCGAATCCGGACTGTAAATACAGTGATTTTGATTCACCGGAAGTAAAGAAATATGCAGGTATGGCAGGATGCGATATGCCTGACAAGATCTGTCCAAAGTGTGGAACTAAGATGAAGAAAGAGGGATTTGATATCCCGTTCGAAACTTTCCTTGGATTCAAGGGAGATAAAGAGCCTGATATTGACCTTAACTTCTCCGGTGAATACCAGGCAAACGCCCACAGATACACAGAGGTTATCTTCGGTAAAGGCCAGACCTTCAAAGCAGGAACCATCGGTACCCTTGCGGAGAAGACGGCGTTCGGTTATGTGAAAAACTATTTCGAAGAGCGCGGCGTGCATAAACGTTACTGTGAGATTAATCGAATTGTACAGGGATGCACCGGAGTCCGCCGTACCACAGGACAGCATCCGGGAGGTATTATTGTACTTCCGGTTGGAGAGGAAATTGAGAAGTTTACCCCTGTGCAGCATCCTGCAAACGATGTAAACAGTGACATCATTACCACACATTTTGATTACCATTCCATTGATGGAAACCTGCTGAAACTTGACATACTGGGACACGATGATCCGACCATGATCCGAATGCTGGAGGACCTGACCGGTATCAGCGCAAGGGATGTTCCTCTGGATCAGAGGGACGTTATGTCTCTGTTTGCAAGCACAAAAGCGCTTAAAATAGAACCGGAATCCATAGGTGGATGCAAACTTGGATGTCTTGGAATTCCGGAGTTTGGTACTGATTTCGCTATGCAGATGCTTATTGATACCAAGCCGAAATATTTCTCTGATCTGATACGTATTGCGGGACTTTCTCATGGTACTGATGTATGGCTTGGCAATGCCCAGGTACTGATCCAGGAAGGAAAGGCAACTATTTCAACAGCTATCTGTACCCGAGATGACATCATGATCTACCTCATCGGTAAAGGCGTAGAGAGCGGTCTGGCATTTACTATTATGGAGAGTGTCCGTAAAGGAAAAGGTCTCCGTGATGAGTGGATCACGACAATGAAAGAACACGATGTACCGGACTGGTATATCTGGTCATGTAAGCTGATCAAATATATGTTCCCGAAAGCTCATGCTGCGGCATACGTTATGATGGCATACCGAATCGCATGGTATAAAGTGTTCCAGCCGCTGGCGTATTATGCGGCATATTTCAGTATACGTGCAACTGCGTTCTCCTATGAACTGATGTGTATGGGTAAGGAGCGTCTGGAATATTACATGGCAGAGATACGTAAGAAAGGTGATGCCGCATCTAAGAAAGAGCAGGATACCCTGAAGGATATGCGTATCGTACAGGAGATGTATGCGAGAGGTTTTGAGTTTGTACCTATCGATCTTTACACTGCCAAAGCCCAGCGATTCCAGATTGTAGACGGTAAACTGATGCCGTCCCTTGCGACCATAGACGGACTGGGAGACAAAGCTGCAGACGCAGTTGTAGATGCTGCAAAACAAGGAAAATTCCTGTCAAAAGATGACTTCCGTGACAGAACGAAGGTCAGCAAAACAGTTATTGATCTGATGGATGATCTGAATCTGTTTGGCGATATTCCGCAGTCTAACCAGATGTCATTATTTGACTTTACTGGTTGATTTACACCCACGACAACAGGAGATGAATATGAGAAAAGAAGAATTAAGATATTTACAGAGACTTGCAGAGATTTACCCTACAATAGGAAAGGCATCCACGGAGATCATTAATCTTCAGTCTATCCTGAATCTGCCGAAAGGAACCGAACACTTTATGTCTGACCTTCATGGCGAATATCAGGCGTTTTCCCATGTACTGCGAAATGGTTCAGGAGCAGTGAGAAAGAAAATTGATGATGTATTTGGTCATACCCTTAGCAATAGTGATAAACGCTCTCTTGCAACCCTGATCTACTATCCGAAAGAGAAAATGGATCTGGTTAAGGAAAAAGAAGATGACATGGAGAACTGGTACAAAATTACTCTGTATCGTCTCATCGAAATCTGCAAAACCACAGCGTCCAAGTACACCAGATCCAAAGTACGCAAAGCACTTCCGGCAGATTATGCATACGTAATTGAAGAGTTGATTACAGAGAAAGCAGAGGTTCTGGACAAAGAAGCTTATTACGATTCCATCGTAAATACCATCATCGAAATTGGCGGCGCAGAGGACTTTATCATTGCATTGGCAGAGCTGATCCAGCGTCTGGTTGTAGATCATCTGCATATCCTTGGAGATATTTACGACAGAGGACCTGCCCCGCATTTCATCATGGATCGCCTGATGCAGTACCATTCACTGGATATCCAGTGGGGAAACCATGATGTAGTCTGGATGGGCGCAGCAGCAGGCCAGAAAGCCTGCATTGCCACAGTAGTAAGAAACAGCATCCGTTACGGCAACCTTGACATTCTGGAAGACGGCTACGGCATCAATATGCTGCCGCTGGCAACCTTTGTCATGGAAGCTTACAAGGATGATCCATGCGATATTTTTGCCATGAAAGGTGCCTCCAACTACAATATTCTGGAAGAAGAACTGGGCAAAAAAATGCACAAGGCCATCGCAGTGATCCAGTTTAAATTAGAAGGAAAACTGGTGCGCAAGCACAAAGAATTCCACATGGAAGACCGCGCACTTCTTCACAGAATTGACCCGAAGAAAGGCACGATTACACTGGCGGACGGAAAAGAATACCCACTCCGCGACAGCAATTTCCCGACCATCGACTGGAAACATCCTTATGATCTTACAGATGGTGAGAAAGAGGTTATGGATAAGCTGTCTTCTGCATTCAGAAACTGCGAGAAACTGCAGAATCATATCCGTCTTCTGCTTGATAAAGGTGGTCTTTACACTGTATATAATGGAAATCTTTTATTCCATGGAAGCATCCCATTGAATGAGGATGGAACCTTCCGTGAAGTACAGATTTATGGAAAAAGCTATAAAGGAAAAGAGTTATATGATGCGCTGGAAACTTATGTGCGCCGTGCCTTCTATTCTGTAGGAAAAGAAGAGCAGAAGAAAGGCAGGGATATTATGTGGTATATCTGGGCAGCTCCGGATTCTCCACTGTTTGGCAAGAGCAAAATGAGCACCTTTGAGCGCTATTTTATCGAAGATCCATCTACTCATGAGGAGAAAAAGAATGCCTATTACCGTCTCTGGGAAAACGAAGAGGTAGTAGATAATATGCTTCGGGAGTTCGGTTTGGACCCCGAGAAAGGGCATATCATCAATGGTCATGTGCCTGTACATCAGAGTGAAGGTGAGAGTCCTGTCAAATGCAATGGCAAAGTAATCGTCATTGATGGTGGATTCTCCAAGCCATACCAGAAGGTTACCGGAATCGCCGGATATACGTTGATCTATAATTCTTATGGACTGAATCTTACCGCTCATGAGCCGTTTACATCTAAGGCAGATGCTGTAGCAAAGGAAACAGATATCGTATCAAACCGTGTGGCTGTCAGCTATATGTCCAGACGTCAGCTTGTAGGTGATACAGATACCGGGCATGCTTTAAAAGAGAGGATACAAGAGCTTATTCAGCTGCTGGATGCATACCGCACAGGTGTTATTAAAGAAAAAAAGTAACTATTAAACAGTCTGCTATTCTGTAAAGAGACTGAATGACTGTGAGGTTGTGAAAAGAAAAAGGTATTCTGAATAAGAAATTAGCTGTAAAGAACATTTAGAAAAGCCAAAAATTGTAAGCAGACACCAAAAAGAGGTTGGTTTTGCAGGGTACAAAACACTTTACTTATAAATTTGTGTTCTATATAATGGGTAGTGTCGTTTAACCGGATAAGGTGCCTGTGCATCTGTACGGTTATCAGTAAAAAGTGAGGCGGGGCAGATGGCCCTGAGATAATGAACAAAAGGAGAATACGATAATGGGTGGAATTTTTGGAGTAGCATCAAAGTCCAGCTGCGTTCTGGACCTTTTCTTCGGAATTGATTATCATTCACATCTGGGAACACGCAGAGGTGGAATGGCAGTGTATGATACGAAACGTGGTTTCGACCGTGTCATCCATAACATTGAGAATGCACCATTTCGAACAAAGTTCGATGGCGACATCGGTGATATGGAAGGAAACTTGGGAATCGGATGTATTTCAGATAATGAACCACAGCCGCTTCTGGTACGCTCTCACCTTGGAAATTTCGCGATCACCACAGTTGGAAAGATTAATAACATGGATGAACTGATCGCTACCTGTTTCAAGAATGGATGTACTCATTTCCTGGAAATGAGTGGAGGAAGTGTCAACCCTACAGAAATGGTAGCTGCCCTGATCAATCAGAAAGATAACATGATCGAGGGAATTCATTATGCACAGGAAGTAATCGAGGGTTCCATGACCATGCTGATCCTTACACCAAAAGGTCTGCTTGCAGCCCGTGATCGTCTGGGAAGAACTCCGTTGATCATTGGAAAGAAAGAAGATGCCTGTTGTGTATCTTTTGAGAGCTTTGCATATCTGAACCTTGGATATGAAGATCTCAAAGAACTTGGACCAGGGGAAATTGTTGCAGTGACTCCTGATGGAGTGGAAACTTTGCAGAAGCCTGGAGAAGAGATGCGTATCTGTTCTTTCCTATGGGTATATTATGGATATCCGACTTCAACCTATGAAGGCATCAATGTAGAGGAAATGCGTTATCATTGTGGGGATATGCTGGCAAAACGAGATAAAGGAGAAGTAAATCCTGACATTGTAGCCGGAGTTCCGGATTCCGGTATTGCCCATGCCATCGGATATGCCAACCAGTCCGGCGTACCTTTTGCCCGCCCGTTTATCAAATATACACCAACCTGGCCGAGATCTTTTATGCCGACTCACCAGAGCCAGAGAAACTTGATCGCCAGAATGAAGCTGATTCCTGTACATCGTCTGATCAAGGACAAGAGTCTTCTTATGATCGACGACTCCATTGTACGTGGAACTCAGTTAAGAGAAACCACAGAATTTCTTTACAGAAACGGGGCCAAAGAAGTACATATCCGTCCTGCATGTCCGCCGTTGCTGTATGGATGTAAATATCTGAACTTCTCACGTTCCAAATCAGAGATGGATCTGATCACAAGACGCATTATTGCGAAACGTGAAGGTGATAATGTCAGCGATAAGATCCTTTCAGATTATGCAGACCCGAATTCAACCAATTATAAAGAAATGCTGGAAGAAATCCGCAAGGAATTAAACTTCACATCTCTGAAATTCCACAGACTGGATGATCTGAAAGAATCCATCGGAATTTCTCCCTGCAAACTTTGTACTTACTGTTGGGACGGAAAAGAATAAAAATATTCTGTTGAAAAACAGCTAAAGAATGCATTAATGTAAGAAATACGAAAACAAAGAGGAGACGTAAAATTTGTCGGAAATCAATAATCGGAATCAGATGAAACAGAAAAGGAACAACAAGAAAAGAAGACTTAAGAAGCTTCTGATATTTGTACTGATACTGTTCTTTATGCTTATACTTGCAGGAACTCTGCTGGTTCAGCAGAGAAAAAATGCAGACAGGCAGCAGCGAAAGGAAGAAGCACTCGCAGCACTGGAAAGTGTTCCGACTGTAACCCCGACACCAGCGGCTACTCCGACTCCGACCCCTACACCGATCCCGACGGCAACGCCAACTCCAGTCCTGGAGAGAGCGTATGTTTTTGATCCGGATGACTATCTGGGAAGCTGGCACAGCAAGAATGGCAGAATTGTGATCGAGATTACGAAACTCAGTCAGAAATCGGTTACATTTACTTATTCACAGACGAACAGGAAAAAAACAGCAACCTGCGAAGCAACGGTAAAGAAATCTGTAGCCGGCAATGCATCAAGATTTTCTTTTACAGACTCCCTGGGGAATGTGGCAAAAGGTTATCTTACTTTTGATAACGGCATCCTGTATGTCAATATTAAAACAAAGACAAAAGCAGAAGGGGCGAAAATACATCCGTCTGCAGATACCGTCATGATCAGAGGATAATGGTAAATACATAAAAGTATATAAGAAAAACAAAAGGATTCAGGTAACGCAGCAGGTTACAGGAATCCTTTTGTTTTGAAGTTCTATTTGTTCATTTCTTTTTTATCAGTGCGCCCGACCAGATAATCGATACTGATGTCATAATAATTTGCAAGTCTAATCAACATTTCAATTGGAATGTTGCGTGATCCTGTTTCGTAGTGTGAATAAGAACGCTGGCTGATATGAAGAATCTCACTAAGCTGTCTCTGAGACAGGTCTGCGTCTGTTCGTAAATCCTGAATACGCTGAAATTTCATATGATTCACCTCTCTGTTAGATATTTTGATCTCAATCGGATTCCGATAAGAAGATTCTGATGTGCTGCTATGAATCTCTGATTGAACATCCTATTGTGAAGAAAGTATAAAACAGAACAAATTGCACTATTGCAAAATGGAGCAAAATGGACTATAATAAAAGATAATCTTTTTTTCAAATCTGATTTCTCAGAAAGATCCCATATAAAATAATTTAACCAAATCAAGTAAGTCCTCTGCTTCAATTGCGAAAAGCAATGAGCAGTGGGTGGAGACTTGTAATGATTTATATGCACATAAATATTCGGGGAAATTTATGCTCGTAGAAAGGAGTAATTTTTGTTTGCAAGTGTATTATCAGCTGCAATCTTCGGTGTAGAAGTATGTCCTGTCCAGGTAGAGGCAGATGTAAGTAATGGACTGCCGTCCTTTATTATGGTAGGATTTCCATCTGCGCAGGTAAAAGAAGCACAGGACAGAGTCCGCACAGCATTGAAAAACAACGGCTATCAGTTTCCACCGAAGAGAATCACAGTTAATTTTGCTCCCGCAGATGTGAAGAAAGAGGGGGCAGGATTTGACGTTCCCGTGGCAGCGGCAGTTCTGGCAGCTTTTGGCATGATCAGTCCTCAGGTTGTCAGCGGAGTTATGATGTCCGGTGAAATCGGCCTGGATGGTGAGATTCATGGAGTTTCAGGTATTCTTCCTATTGTATTGTGCGCGAGAAACCTGGGGAGCAGATTTTGTGTAGTTCCTTACGATAATCTGAAAGAAGGCAGACTGGTTTCCGATGTACCGGTAGCGGGAGTGAAGAATTTAAAGGAATTAATCGAATGCCTTCAGAATCCGGAACCTTATCTGAAGATGAAAACAGAAGCAGATAAGGGATTAACTATAAAGCCCGGCAGAGGGATGGATTTTTCAGATATTGAAGGTCAGGAAGGAGCAAAAAGAGCAGCAGAGATTGCAGTAAGCGGCTTCCATAATATACTTTTTATAGGTTCTCCGGGAACTGGCAAAACTATGCTTGCCAGAAGGCTTCCTACCATTATGCCCGGACTTGGATTTGAAGAGAAACTGGAACTTACAAGAATCTACAGTATTGCAGGACTTCTATCCAGAGAACATCCGTTAATTAGTGAACGTCCTTTTCGAAGTCCTCATCACACAAGTACTCCTCAGGCAATTGCAGGCGGCGGCCGCAATCCGAGACCCGGAGAGATCACACTGGCACATAAAGGTGTGCTTTTTCTGGATGAGATGCCGGAGTTTTCAAGGGCAAGCCTGGAACTTCTGAGACAGCCTATGGAGGACAAAGTGATACAGATAGCCCGGGCAAGCGGAACTTATAGTTTCCCGGCAGATTTTATGTTATGTGCAGCTATGAATCCCTGTCCGTGCGGATACTATCCGGATTTGAACAGATGTACCTGTTCAGCAGGAGAAATCAGCCATTATATGGGGAAAATCAGTCGTCCGCTCCTCGACAGGATTGACATCAGCACGGAAGTACCGCCAATATCCTTTTCGCAGCTTCACTGTGGGAAAAAGGGAGAAACCTCCTTAATCATCAGAAAAAGGGTGGAGAAAGTACAGAAAATCCAGGCAGAGAGGTACAAGGATGAGAGGATTAACTTTAACAGCCAGCTTGACAGCGGTCAGATTGATAAATTTTGTCCTCTCACAGACAGCGCGTTCAGGCTTCTTGCAAGAGCATTTGATAAAATTGCATTCAGTGCCAGATCTTATCACAGGATATTGAAAGTAGCCAGAACAATTGCAGATATGGATGGCGAAGAATTCATTGCGGACTGTCATATCGGTGAGGCGCTGTCATACAGGGTGTTTGATAAAGATTCTGTCATAAAATAAAGATCTGCGAGGTATTTTATATGGAAAGAACTGATATAAGAGGAAACAACAGTAACACAGATCAGATTCGGTGCATCGAGAAAACAGAACCGGATTATCCGCAGAAAATGAAACAATATACTTCCATGCCGGCAAAATTATATGTAAAAGGATGCCTGCCTGATCCTGACAGACGGACGGTAGCTGTGATCGGGGCAAGAATGTGCAGTCCCTATGGCAGAATCCAGGCTTTTCGTTATGCAAAAACTTTAAGTCTGGCAGGAGTCCAGATCATCAGTGGTCTGGCTCTTGGTATCGATGCAGAAAGTCATAAAGGTGCGCTGGAGGGCAGTATGCCTACATTTGCAGTACTTGGAAGCGGAGTAGATATATGTTATCCAAAGACTAACAGAAAATTATATGAAAGGATTCTGTGGGAAAATGGCGGGATTATCAGCGAATATTCTCCGGGTTCCGAACCTGCAGCATGGCATTTTCCGGCGCGCAATCGGATCATCAGTGCATTGGCAGATGCAGTTCTGGTGGTAGAAGCAAAAGAAAACAGTGGTTCATTGATCACAGCGGGTTTTGCGCTGGAACAGGGGAAGATGGTTTATGCTATTCCGGGTGCTGTCACAGACGCTCTCAGCAGAGGATGTCATCAGTTGATTTATGATGGCGCAGGGATTGCATATTGTCCGGAAGTCTTGCTGGAAGAACTTGGAATTTCTCCAGGAAAAGTCACACAAACAGAGGAAAAAAACGACTTAGGACTTGCAACTGATTTGAATATGGTGTATAGTTGTCTCGATTTACGACCAAAAAATCCCGATTATATTGTGAGAAAAACAGGTTTTTCCCCGGCACAAGTAAGTAACTGTCTGGTGGAACTGACACTGCGGGGGCTCATAAGAGAGTGCGGGAGACACTACTATGTAAGAAGCAGTTAAAATAGAGAAAGAATACTGTTATGGTTCCAGTACCACTGTTCTGCGAGGTGTTTGGGCATGAAAATGTCAGAATTCCCGGAGATACAGCGCAGGTTTGTGCGACCGGCATAAAATCAGTGCATTGCGAAGAGTTTTATTGAGAGCGAAGTGAACAATAACAGATTACGACTAGGAGAGGTAGCATGGCGAAATATCTGGTGATAGTAGAATCACCTGCAAAAGTGAAAACAATTAAAAAATTCCTTGGTGCAAATTACGATGTGGAAGCTTCAAACGGACATGTTCGTGATTTTCCTAAGAGTCAGTTCGGAATTGATGTAGAACATGATTTCGAACCTAAATATATAACGATCCGAGGAAAGGGAGAACTGCTTGCGAAGCTTCGTAAGTCAGCAAAGAAAGCAGATAAGATCTATCTGGCAACTGACCCTGACCGTGAGGGAGAAGCAATTTCCTGGCATCTGATGCAGGCTTTGAAAGAAAATCCAAAGAAGATGCACAGAATTACTTTTAATGAGATTACCAAGACAGCAGTAAAATCTTCCATTAAGCAGGCAAGAGACCTGGATATGGATCTGGTAGATGCACAGCAGGCAAGACGTATGCTTGACCGTATGGTTGGTTACACGATCAGTCCACTGCTTTGGGCGAAAGTCAAGAGAGGTTTAAGTGCTGGCCGTGTACAGTCTGTTGCTTTGCGTATCATTTGCGACAGAGAAGATGAGATTAACGCATTCATTCCGGAGGAATACTGGAGTCTTGACGGAGAGTTTCAGGTAAAGGGTGAGAGGAAACCGCTTCAGGCCAAGTTTTATGGTACAGATAAGAAGATGAATATCCACAATAAACAGGAGATGGATGAACTTCTTGCATCTCTGCAGGATAAGGAATATGAGATCACAGAGGTAAAGAAAGGTGAGAGAATCAAGAACGCTCCGCTTCCGTTTACTACCAGTACCTTACAGCAGGAAGCTGCCAAAACACTGAACTTTTCTACTCAGAAGACTATGCGTCTGGCGCAGCAGTTATATGAAGGAATTGATATCAAGGGAAATGGTACAGTCGGTGTGATCTCTTACCTGCGTACGGATTCTACACGAATCTCCGAAGAAGCAGATGCAGCAGCAAGAGAATATATTACTGCCCAGTATGGAGAGAATTATGTTTCAAAGTCTGAGAAAACAGTAAAAAAAGGACAGAAGATCCAGGATGCCCACGAGGCGATACGTCCGACAGATATCAGCCGTACACCGGCACTTTTGAAAGAATCTCTGTCCAGGGATCAGTTCAGACTGTATCAGCTGATCTGGAGACGTTTTGCAGCTAGCAGAATGGCTCCTGCGAAGTATGAGACTACTTCTGTAAAGATCGGAGCAGATGAATACATCTTTACTGTTTCTGCATCCAAAATTGTATTTGATGGATTTATGTCCGTATATACAGACGAAGAGGATCAGAAGAAGGGGAATGTGCTGAATCAGAGCCTTGAGAAAGGTATGAGGCTTACACTTAAGGAACTGAAACCGGAACAGCATTTCACACAGCCTCCTGCACATTACACAGAAGCATCCCTGGTTAAGACGATGGAAGAACTGGGAATCGGACGTCCGAGTACTTATGCGCCGACTATTACCACTATTATCAGCCGCCGTTATGTGGCCAAGGAGCAGAAGAATCTTTATGTTACAGAGCTTGGTGAAGTTGTCAACAACATCATGAAACAGGCATTCCCAAGTATCGTAGATGTAAACTTTACAGCAACTATGGAGGGACTTCTGGACTGCGTAGCAGCAGGTACGGTCAAATGGAAGACAGTAGTCAGCAACTTCTATCCAGATCTGAAAAAGGACGTAGATGCTGCAGAGGAAGAGCTTGAGAAAGTTGATATTCAGGATGAAGTTACAGATGTGATCTGTGATAACTGCGGCAGAAATATGGTTATAAAATATGGTCCTCATGGACGTTTCCTTGCATGCCCGGGATTCCCTGAGTGCAGAAATACCAAGCCATATTTTGAGAAAATCGGTGTACCATGTCCGGTATGCGGCAAAGAACTTGTTCTTAAGAAAACTAAAAAAGGACGTAAATACTATGGATGCGAGAATAATCCGGAATGTGATTTTATGTCCTGGCAGAAACCATCCGCAAAGAAATGCCCGAAATGTGGAAGTTATATGGTGGAAAAGGGGAACAAACTTGTATGCAGTCAGGAGACATGTGGATATGTCGAGGCAAAGGATACGATAAAATAATATAAAGTCAGTAAATACAGGGAGAAGAATCCTCTTTTTCCTGTATTTTTTTGCTTATATGAAGCACAAATTCCTTCTGATAAAATATGGAGCAGTTATTTGCTATGAAAGAGTGCGGGATGGATGATTTGATCGGACGGATAATATAGATGTATTTGTTGAATAATATTTGCAAAAGGAATCTATTTTCAGAAAAGCAAAAATAAATTAAAAAATATTAAAATTTGTCTTGTAATTTACCTGCGAAACGTGTAGTATTAAAGTATCAGGAAAGTTACTGACCAGGTATGTCTGAATCTTCTTTCAAAATAAAAGAAAGTTACTGTTCATTCAGTGAATCGTGTCAAAAAAGATGTTATTGTTCATTTTGTGACCAGTAATGAAAATTTCAGATATGCACAAGGCGAAAGGAGGACAATATGAGCGTTCAGCTGCTGGATAAAACAAGAAAAATCAATAAACTTCTGCATAACAGCAGTTCCAGCAAGGTAGTATTTAATGATATCTGCCAGGTTTTGATGGAGACATTGAGTTCCAATATTCTGGTTCTCAGTAAAAAAGGAAAGGTTCTGGGCGTCAGTTTATGTCCGGGTGTAGAGGAGATTACTGAGCTGATCGAGGATAAAGTTGGGGGCTATGTGGACTCATTATTAAATGAGAGATTTCTGGGAGTTCTGTCAACAAAAGAGAATGTGAATCTTCAGACACTGGGATTCGAGCATGTGTCAAGCAGTTATCAGGGAATTATAAATCCGATAGATATTGCAGGAGAGAGACTGGGTACTGTATTTATGTATCGTTATGACAGACCATATGATATTGAAGATATTATTGTCAGTGAATATGGAACAACAGTTGTAGGCCTGGAGATGATGCGCGCAGTTCATGAAGAGAATGCAGAGGAAGACAGAAAACAGCAGGTAGTGAAATCTGCATTTAATACTTTATCTTTCTCCGAACTGGAAGCAATCATCCATATTTTTGACGAACTGGACGGAGACGAGGGAATTCTGGTTGCAAGTAAGATTGCAGACCGTGTGGGAATTACCAGATCTGTGATCGTAAATGCATTAAGGAAATTCGAGAGTGCCGGTGTGATCGAATCCAGATCTTCCGGTATGAAAGGAACTTATATCAAGGTTCTCAATGAGGTGATCTTTGATGAACTTGAGGAGATTAAGGCCCAGAGAAATAAGAAATCATAATAAATCTTTAAAGTCATAAAGATCTGATTGATGAAAATTAAGAAACTGTCCGCTGACTTGCGGGCAGTTTTTTTATATCACAGGAAATTACTCTGTAATGTGCCTGTGATATAAAAAGCCCTCCGATAGTCATTCTTGTTTATCTGTGAATTGTTTTGTGTATGAAGTGGAAGTTCCAGGTATCTTATGTTATTCAAAGTGCAGTAAAAACTAAAATTATTTGCAAATTAAGAAAATGAGAGTAAAAACGAGAGTAAGAGAGAAAATAAGAGCATATATTATATTTTGTGATGCTGAAAGAGCTTGCGAAATCAGCTCATTTTCAATAATATAAGGACAGTGATTAGCACTCGAAGCAAATGAGTGCTAGCAAAAATCGGCAAGGTTAGACAGAGCGCCGAAACAGTTACCGGAATTCAACACAGAATAATCGGTAACAGCACAAATTCTAAGTTGGAGAATAAAGGAGGATCATAGATCATGACATTAGTACCTTTAGGTGACAGAGTTGTATTAAAACAGGTTGAAGCAGAAGAAACAACAAAATCCGGAATCGTTCTTCCAGGACAGGCACAGGAGAAACCACAGCAGGCAGAAGTAGTAGCTGTAGGACCTGGCGGAGTAGTTGACGGCAAAGAAGTAAAAATGGAAGTTGCTGTAGGTGATAAAGTTATCTACTCCAAATATTCAGGAACAGAAGTAAAAATGGACGGCACAGAATACATCATCGTAAAACAGAATGATATTCTTGCAATCGTTAAATAAGATACGACAGAAGAGTTATTAAAATAGAATTTAAACAGGAGGTCATTTTATCATGGCAAAAGAAATTAAATTCGGCGCAGAAGCCAGAGCAGCACTTGAAGCTGGTGTAAATAAATTAGCTGATACAGTAAGAGTAACATTGGGACCGAAAGGAAGAAACGTAGTTCTTGACAAACCATACGGCGCTCCACTTATCACAAACGACGGTGTTACAATCGCAAAAGAAATCGAACTGGAAGACGGATTCGAAAACATGGGAGCACAGCTGATCAAAGAAGTTGCTTCCAAGACAAACGATGTAGCAGGTGATGGTACAACAACAGCTACAGTTCTTGCACAGGCTATGGTTCATGAAGGAATGAGAAACCTGGCAGCAGGCGCTAACCCGATCATCCTGAGAAAAGGTATGAAGAAAGCTACAGATGCAGCTGTAGAAGCAATCAAGAATATGAGCCAGACAATCAGCGGAAAGAAACAGATTGCAAACGTTGCATCTATTTCTGCAAGCGATGAAACAGTTGGACAGTTAGTAGCAGATGCTATGGAAAAAGTTTCCAAAGACGGCGTTATCACAGTAGAAGAATCCAAGACAATGCATACAGAACTTGACCTTGTAGAAGGTATGCAGTTTGACCGTGGATATGTATCCGCATACATGTCAACAGATATGGAAAAAATGGAAGCAAACCTGGAAGATCCATATATCCTGATCACAGACAAGAAAATCAGCAACATCCAGGAAATCCTCCCATTACTGGAGCAGATCGTACAGGCAGGCGCTAAACTTCTTATCATCGCTGAAGATGTAGAGGGCGAAGCTCTTACAACTCTGATCGTAAACAAATTAAGAGGAACATTCCAGGTAGTAGCTGTTAAAGCTCCTGGATATGGCGACAGAAGAAAAGAAATGCTTCAGGATATCGCAACTCTTACAGGTGGCCAGGTTATCTCCGAAGAACTGGGTCTTGAACTCAAAGAGACAACTATGGAACAGTTAGGACGTGCAAAATCCGTTAAAGTTGCAAAAGAGAATACAGTTATCGTTGATGGTATGGGCGACAAAGAAGCAATCGCAAACCGTGTTGCTCAGATCCGTGGACAGATTGAAGAAACAAAATCTGAATTTGATAAAGAAAAATTACAGGAAAGACTTGCAAAACTGTCAGGCGGCGTAGCAGTTATCCGTGTGGGTGCTTCTACTGAAACAGAAATGAAAGAAGCTAAACTTCGTCTGGAAGATGCTCTTGCAGCTACAAGAGCAGCAGTAGAAGAAGGTATCATCGCAGGTGGCGGATCTGCTTACATCCACGCATCCAAAGAAGTTGCAAAACTTGCAGCAACTCTGGAAGGTGATGAGAAGACAGGTGCAAACATCATCCTGAAAGCTCTGGAAGCTCCTCTGTTCCGTATTTCTGCAAACGCAGGACTGGAAGGCTCCGTAATCATTAACAAAGTAAGAGAGTCCGAACCAGGAATCGGTTTTGATGCTCTGAATGAAAGATATGTAGATATGGTAAGTGAAGGTATTCTTGACCCTGCAAAGGTTACAAGAAGTGCTCTTCAGAACGCTACAAGTGTTGCATCTACATTACTTACAACAGAATCTGCTGTAGCTATCATCAAAGAAGACACACCGGCACCGGCTGCTAACCCGGGAATGGGAATGATGTAATTTTTGTGAAGTGTTTTGGGACTGTCATAAAAAAGAGTAAACAGTAACGACTGCAGAAGTGAAAATATGCGAAACGGAACCGTCGTCATAGACGATGGTTCCGTTTTGTGATATAATTCAGAAAAGCAGTATGGCAAAAAAAGAAAATTGTTAAAAATGCTGTACTTAAACTGTATTAATTACAGAAAAACAAATGAAAAGGAGACAAAACAATGGGTGACTTGTATTCAGAATTACTGGTAAAGAAAGACAAGACTGCCAAGGATAGCCTGGTTAAATACGGACTGATCGTTTTGACGGCTCTGGCAGTATTTGCAGGACTTTTTATCCACCCGCTGGCACTGATCCTGGCCATTGCGTTTGGAATTGCATGTTATTTTGTAATCCCAAAAACAGATGTGGAATATGAATATCTGTTTATCAATGGCGATTTTGACATCGACATGATCATGTCAAAGACAAAGAGAAAGAAAGTGAGCAGTTTTAAACTATCAGAGGCAGATCTGGCAGCACCGTTAAATTCGCACAGAATGGACTATTACAACGGAAATCAGAAGATGAAAGTGATGGACTTTTCATCAGGAAATCCGGAGCATAAACGTTTTGGAATTATTACAAAAATGAATGGAGATTTATGCAAGATCATTCTGGAACCGGATGAAGCACTTGCAAAAGCTATGAAAAATTCAGCACCGAGCAAAGTTTTTTTGGATTGACATAGAAACTTATATTTGTTACACTTGTGAAAAATAAAAGGGCCAGTTACTGGTTCCTTTTTATTTACAATAGTAATTCAATTTCATATACGCAAGGGAGGAAATGCAATGGGTACTATCATTGGTGAAGGCATTACATTTGATGACGTTCTGTTAGTTCCGGCATATTCAAAGGTAATTCCGAATCAGGTAGATGTCACAACTTACTTAACAAAGAAGGTTAAACTGAACATTCCTATGATGAGTGCAGGAATGGATACAGTAACCGAGCATCGCATGGCAATTGCTATGGCACGACAGGGTGGTATTGGTATTATCCACAAGAATATGTCCATTGAAGCACAGGCAGAAGAAGTAGATAAGGTAAAACGTTCCGAGAACGGTGTTATCACAGATCCTTTCTATTTATCTCCTGAACATACACTTAAGGACGCAGATGACTTAATGGCGAAGTTCCGTATCTCCGGTGTGCCGATTACAGAAGGCAGAAAGCTGGTCGGAATCATTACCAACCGTGATCTGAAATTTGAGACAGATTTCAGCAGGAAGATTAAAGAGTGCATGACTTCTGAGGGACTGATCACAGCCAAAGAAGGAATCACACTGGAAGAAGCCAAGAAGATTCTGGCAAAATCCCGTAAAGAGAAATTACCCATTGTAGATGATGACTTTAACTTAAAAGGCTTAATTACTATTAAAGATATTGAGAAACAGATTAAATATCCTCTGGCAGCAAAGGATGAGCAGGGACGTCTTCTCTGCGGTGCAGCAGTAGGAATCACAGCAAATGTACTTGCACGTGTAGATGCACTTGTAAAGGCATCCGTAGACGTAATCGTAATCGATTCCGCACACGGTCATTCAGAGAACATTCTGAAAGCTGTACGTGAGATCAAGGCTGCATATCCGGATCTGCAGGTAATCGCAGGTAACGTAGCAACAGGTGCTGCAACAAAGGCTTTGATCGAGGCTGGTGTAGATGCAGTTAAGGTTGGTATCGGACCTGGATCTATCTGCACAACACGTGTTGTTGCAGGAATCGGTGTTCCACAGATCACAGCTGTTATGGATTGCTATGAAGTGGCAAAAGAATACGGAATCCCGATTATCGCAGATGGTGGTATCAAATATTCAGGAGATATCACAAAAGCAATCGCAGCTGGTGCGAATGTCTGCATGATGGGAAGCATGTTCGCAGGATGCGATGAGAGCCCGGGAACATTCGAACTGTATCAGGGTAGAAAATATAAAGTATACCGTGGTATGGGATCTATCGCAGCTATGGAGAACGGAAGTAAAGACCGTTACTTCCAGGAGAACGCGAAGAAGCTTGTTCCGGAAGGTGTTGAAGGACGTGTTGCTTACAAGGGACATGTTGAGGATACTGTATTCCAGCTCATGGGCGGTCTCCGTTCCGGTATGGGATATTGTGGAGCAGAGAATATTGAGAAACTTAAGACAACAGGCAGATTTATCAAGATTTCAGCCGCATCTCTTAAAGAATCTCATCCACATGATATTCATATCACAAAAGAAGCTCCTAACTATAGCGTAGATGATAAATAATAAAAAGTAATATATGCCCCGGCTGGCTGCTTATGGAAAGAATATAAATGCTTTCCGGCATGCAGGCCGGGGTGTTTTTTCGGGCAGGATAACTGCAAGAGAAGGTAAAAATGCAGAAACAGACAAACAGAAAGAAGAAAACAGGTACAAAAGCATCGAAAACGGTATCCAGATCCAGAAAAAAGAAAAGGGGAAAGAGCAGCAGAGTAAGGCAGAGAAATCGACGTCTTCTTATGGCTGCTTTGCTGATTGTTATTATTCTGGCCTGCTGGAACCTGTTAAACCGTGCCGATGAAGCCGGATGGAGCATAGGGGGATTTTTACATAATTCTGGTATAATGGTTTCCGATACGGAACAGTCACAGACGGATGTAGCAGATTCGTCAGGCGGACCTGAGCAATGGCAGAAAGAGGGTGCACCGTATATAGATGTGGAACTGCTTACACCCAATGAGTATTCCAGACCGCAGATTCCTATCGAAAGTGTACAGTATATTGCGATTCACTATACTGCAAATCCGGGAGCGACAGCAATTGCAAACAGGAATTATTTTGAGAATCTGGCAAATACTCATGAGACAAAAGTGAGCAGCCATTTTGTAATTGGACTGGATGGAGAAGTGGTTCAGTGTATTCCTACTTCAGAGATGTCTTATGCGACGAATTCCCGTAATGTGGATACTCTGTCAATTGAATGCTGTCATCAGGACGAGACAGGGAAATTCAATGATGCAACGTATGATTCAGTAGTGAAATTAACAGCATGGCTTTGTACACGATTCGGGCTTACATCAGAGAACGTGATCCGTCATTATGATGTTACCGGAAAAGACTGTCCGAAATATTATGTGGAGAATCCTGACGCATGGATTCAGATGAAATCGGACATTGCGGCGCAGATTGATGTGGATTATGGATTGCAGAATAGTCAGTAGATAAATGGGCAAAGTAATGCAGTATCAGGACTCTTTGAGTATAGAAAATCATACAGAGTTACTACTCACACAGAAAATGAGTGTTCTACAAAAAAATTTGCCTTGAAATCCACAAAAAAGTATTGTACTATAATAACAACGTGTGAGTTTTTCACAACAGTGCCTGCATGACTGGCGGAAGTAGGATTACCTACAGGGAGTGCAGCGTAGATACGAGCCGACCGCCTGGGCAGCCTGGAGATAAAGGGTTTCCCAGGCTTTTTTGTCTTTATTTTTACGAAAAGGAGAAAAAACTATGGAAATGTTATCACTGGAAAAAGAACTGAAAGAGAATTCCTATCCTGGAAGAGGAATTGTGATCGGACGTTCCGCAGACGGTAAGAAGGCAGTGACAGCTTATTTCATTATGGGCAGAAGCGAGAACAGCAGAAACAGAGTATTTGTAGAAGATGGCGAGGGAATCCGCACACAGGCCTTTGACCCGTCCAAACTTACAGATCCAAGTCTGATCATCTACGCACCTGTACGTGTACTGGGAAACAAAACAATCGTAACTAACGGGGATCAGACAGACACTGTCTATGAAGGCATGGATCGTCAGCTTACCTTTGAGCAGTCCTTAAGAAGCAGAGAATTTGAACCGGATGGTCCAAATTATACACCTCGTATTTCCGGTATCATGCATGTAGAGAACGGAAAATTTAACTATGCAATGTCAATCCTCAAGAGTAATAACGGAAATCCGGATGCATGTAATCGCTATACATTTGCATATGAGAATGCAATTGCAGGAGAGGGTCATTTTATTCATACATATAAATGTGACGGAAATCCACTCCCGAGTTTTGAAGGAGAGCCGAAGCTGGTAGCAATTCCAGACGATATGGATGAATTTGCAGAGCTTCTCTGGAACAGCCTGAATGAAGACAATAAAGTATCTCTGTTTGTGAGATATATTGATATTGAAACCGGTAAATATGAAAGTAAGATTATTAACAAAAATAAATAATAACTGCTGAGTAAACATCAGACCGGATTTAGAATATTTGTTTCATATGGAGGATTTATATAATGAAAGAATTCGAATTAAAGTATGGCTGTAACCCGAATCAGAAACCTGCAAAGATTTATATGGCAGACGGTTCAGAACTTCCAATTAAAGTACTTTCCGGAAGACCGGGATATATCAATTTCCTGGATGCATTTAACGGCTGGCAGCTGGTAACAAACCTGAAGAAAGCTACAGGACTTCCTGCTGCAACATCCTTTAAACATGTATCACCCGCAGGAGCTTCTGTAGGACTTCCTCTTACAGAGACTCTGGCAAAGATCTACTGGGTCAATGATATGGACTGGAAGAATTTTTCTCCGTTAGCATGTGCTTACGCAAGAGCACGTGGTGCAGACAGAATGTCATCTTTCGGAGATTTTATTTCTCTTTCTGATGTATGTGATAAAGATACAGCTCTTCTGATCAAGAGAGAAGTATCTGATGGTGTCATCGCACCAGGATATACAGAAGAGGCTCTTGAGATTCTGAAACAGAAGAAAAAAGGCAATTACAATGTTATTCAGATCGATGAGAACTATGTACCGGCTCCATTGGAACATAAAGAAGTATTTGGTGTCACTTTTGAGCAGGGACGTCAGGAACTTGTGATTGATGATGAGATGCTTTCTAATATCGTGACTGAGAATAAAGAGCTTACTGAAGAAGCAAAACGTGATATGAAGATTTCTCTGATCATTCTGAAATATACACAGTCCAATTCTGTATGCTTTGTTAAAGACGGACAGGCAATTGGTGTAGGTGCAGGACAGCAGTCACGTGTACACTGTACAAGACTTGCAGGACAAAAAGCAGACAACTGGTTCCTTCGTCAGTGTCCTAAAGTACTGAACCTGCCGTTTAAGGATACTATTTCACGTGCAGAGCGTGATAATGCGATAGATGTTTATATCGGGAATGAATATATGGATGTACTTGCTGACGGAATGTGGGAGAAGACTTTCACAGAGAAACCGGAAGTATTTACAAAAGAAGAGAAACGTGCATGGCTGGATCAGATGACAGATGTTACACTGGGATCTGATGCATTCTTCCCATTCAGTGATAATATTGAACGTGCACATAAGAGTGGTGTAAAATATATTGCGCAGCCGGGTGGTTCTGTTCGTGATGCGGATGTGATTGACACCTGTAATAAATATGGAATGGCAATGAGTTTTACTGGAATCAGACTGTTCCATCATTAAGAAATAAAGGGACGTGCGAGACCAATTATGGTTTGGTGTGCGGTTTCGGAGCTTAAGAAAAACTAAGCGTCTGGGAATCTGCTAAAAGCATGTAAAAAAATCTCAAACTCGTCGCAGAAACGGCTCAGACAGTGAGATTTTTTTACATAACGCAGATTTCCAGACGCTAACTTTTTCTAAAGCTCCTGCAAATGCACACCAAACCATAACTGGTCTCGCACTGGTTATTGGTAGGGGGGAATGTGTAATATGGATAAAATTTAACCCAATCAAGTAAGTACCCTACTTCAATTCTGAATATCCTCTTGACTAATACATCGTTTCGTAAATAACTATACCAATCGCGCAGGATGCGGATTCGAGTGTGCAGATGAAAAAATGCAGGCGTAGCGGGCTACGCTGAGGCTTTACTAGATTGATTAGTAAAATAAAAAAGAACCAGCAATTGCTGATTCTTTAAGAGCGATAGACGGGGCTCGAACCCGCGGTCTCGACCTTGGCAAGGTCGCGCGTTACCAACTACGCCACTATCGCATTTGTGAAATTGTATCATTGAAGTGTTTACCTCAGCGACAAGATATATATTACTATAAAAGGCGAAGCTTGTCAAATGTTTTTTGGGATTTTTTTATTTTATTTATAACCTGGAAGGCTGTTCAATTTGTATTCAGCAGTAAAGTCTGAACATTCCGTGAAGTCTGTGACAGGAAAATTGCAAAACAGGGGACGCTGTGCTATGATTAGTGAATGCAAAGCAATAAAGGAGATGATATTTGCATATGAAGAAAAGACTGATGATGCTGGCACTTTGTTCTGTATTGATGGTTCCGAACACGGTATCAGCGGATATTCTTGACTATGAGGGTACGCTTAATGTGTATCAGCAGGATAAAAAAACTCCCCCGACTTTTGAAATTGATAATGGAACTGGTGATAAAGTAACAGCTGTTGCCAGGACAGATACGGTTTCCATATCTGTGAAATATACATATATAAGATCTAATCCTGGAAAGGATGCCAGGAAATTAAAGAAAGTGTATCTTGGAACTAATGTGGAACGTGTTGCTGTATGTGACAATGGATGGAGTAAGGTGACTTATGAGCACAAGGGCAAGAATGGTACACAGAAGATCAGCGGATATGTAAGAACGAAGGATATTAATGACAGCGACCAGGTCAAAACTGCGAAGGGAACTTTTACAGCATTAAAAGACAGTGATATTCTGGATTATCCGGGTAAGAAGGATGGAGAAGTGGTAGGTGAGGTCATTCAGGAGGATGAAATCAGACGTCTTGCTACTGTCAATGATATCTGGAGCCAGATTTCCTATAAGAATGATGCGGGAAAGAATACGATAGGATATATTCCGACCAGTGTGTTGGAAAATGTAACAGATACTAAAGAGAGTGAAGAGGAAACAAAGATTGCGGAAGTTGATGGTCAGGAAGCAGGAGTAATCCATAAAAGCGAAGGAAAAGGTGTATTTGCTGACGCAGTGGATGGTGTGACTGCATCTAAGGCAGAGTCTGTTAAAGGGGTGAAGGTAGGTACTCCGGTTGCCGTATCTTCTGATGCAACGCTGAAGCCATTGGGAACATTTAAGATCACTCACTACTGTCCATGCAGTATCTGTTGTGGCCCGTGGGCAAACGGCATTACATCAACTGGTGTGATTGCAACAACTAATCATACGATTGCAGTAGACCCGTCTCAGATTCCATATGGATCTAAGGTTGTAATTAATGGACAGGTTTATGTTGCAGAGGATTGCGGTGGCGCAATTAAGCAGAACTGTATTGATATATATGTTGCGACGCATCAGGAAGGGGAAGATAAAGGCGTATATTATACAGATGTATATTTAATTCAGTAAGACTGATAAAAATTTTGAGCAAACAGCGAAGCGGAAAAATACGGCAGAAACGGGAAATGATAAATCACTTCCTGCTTCTGCCGTATTTCGTTTGTGGTCGATATAAATGACGAAACGATTTTATGCGTTTTTAAGTGCCTGTTCAATATCTGCGATAATATCTTCTACATTCTCAATGCCAACAGAGAGACGGATCATTCCAGGGGATACACCGGCTTCTACAAGCTGTTCATCGTTCATCTGGCGGTGAGTATGGCTTGCAGGATGCAGGATCATAGTTTTTGATGCTGCTACATGAGTTGCGATTGTAGCGAGTTTTAAGCTGTCCATAAAACGTACTGCAGCTTCTCTGCCGCCTGTCAGTTCAAAGGAGATAACACCGCACGTTTTGCCACCGTTCATATATTTCTGAGCCAGTGGATAATATTTATCATCAGGAAGTCCGGCATAGTTTACATGAGATACCTTTTCATGAGCGTTCAGGAACTCTGCAATCTTCTGTGCATTGTAGCAGTGACGCTCTACACGAAGAGGAAGAGTTTCCAGACCGATGTTCAGCAGGAAACAGTTAGTCGGGGACGGAATAGATCCAAGGTCGCGCATCAGCTGAGAGGTTGCTTTGGTAATGTAGGCTTTTTTGCCGAACTGTTTGGTATAGACAACGCCATGATAAGACTCATCTGGTTCTGTCAGACCATGATATTTATGTCCGTAGGCATCCCAGTCAAAGTTGCCGCTGTCAACAATGGCACCACCGACCTGTACGGCATGTCCGTCCATATATTTGGTTGTAGAATGGGTAACAATATCTGCACCCCATTCAAAAGGACGGCAGTTCACAGGTGTAGCGAAAGTGTTGTCTACGATAAGCGGAACTTCATGCTCATGAGCAACTTTTGCAAATTTTTCGATATCCAGAATTACCAGGGCCGGATTGGCAATGGTTTCTGCAAAAAGTACTTTTGTATTTGGACGGAATGCAGCTGCGATTTCTTCAGGAGTTGCATCAGTGTCAACAAAAGTACAGTCAATGCCCAGTTTCTTAAATGTAACAGCCAGGAGGTTAAAGGTTCCTCCGTAAATAGTGGAAGCTGCTACAACATGATCGCCTGCTTCACAGATGTTGAAGACTGCATAGAAATTGGCAGCCTGTCCGGAAGAGGTAAGAATAGCGGCAACACCGCCCTCCAGGTCGGCAATCTTTGCTGCTACGGCATCGTTGGTTGGATTCTGAAGACGAGTATAGAAATAACCCTCTGCTTTCAGATCGAAAAGTTGTCCCATTTCATCAGTAGTATCGTATTTGTATGTTGTACTCTGATAGATTGGGAGCGCGCATGGTTCACCCTTTGATGGAGTGTAACCGGAATGGAGGCATTTAGTCTCTAATTTAAGGTCACTCATGGGTTTGGTTCCTTTCTTTATGTATAATTACTTCAGTAAAATGTTGTATTAATATTGGGAAAATAGTGATGATATTGATACAAGATTTTATGATAGTTTAATTAGTACAGTGAAAATTAAATATTTGCTATATTGAAGCAGCATATGAAAGATCAGACAAGTCAATATGGCGGTTATTTAATATTCGGTGTACTAGTACATTGTTTTCGAAATAACTATACCAATCACTTGTCTGCGAATCCGATTGCACAGATAAAAAAGCCTCAGCGTAGCCCGCTACGCCTGCGTTTTTTCATCTGCACACTCGAATCCGCATCTTGCGCGATTGGTATAGTTATTTACGAAACGATGTACTAGGATTATAACTCCGAAAAATGGAGAAGACAATACGAAAAAGAGAAGAAAGAGGGGAAAAGGCAATAAAAAAATGCCCAGAGCCGGAATCGAACCAGCGACACGAGGATTTTCAGTCCTCTGCTCTACCAACTGAGCTATCTGGGCATTTGGTTTGTGATAAGTTATTTACCACGGATTTTATGATATCATATAGATTGTTTGAATGCAAGCAAAAATTTTAATTTTTGTGAAAAAAGAGAAAATAGGGGAAATAGGGACGCTGAGAAAAATAAAAATCTTCTGACACGGCTTCGGCGGCAGGAATACTAAGCTTCCGGAAATTTGCTAAAAATATGCCAGGAAAATTCAAAACTCGCCCATGGGGCTCAGACAGTGAATTTTTCTGGCATAACGCAAATTCCCGGAAGCTAAGTATTGCTATACCTCCTGCAGATGTGTCAGAAGACTTTTATTTTTCTCAGCTGTTTAACCAAATCAAGTAAGTTCACTGCTTCAATTGTGAATTTCCGCTTGACTTGGAAGGGACTATCTTGCCATGAGGTAGATTTTTTCCATATCTTTCATATTGAGTTGTTTGAAGACACCGATGGTACGAGTGTCTTCGAAACTGCATTTGAAGGCAAGGTCGTGGATTTCCTGCTCGGTGAGGTCAAGACCGAGTTCATGTAAACTGGTTGGCATTTCTACGGAACGGAAGAAGTTTTCCATTGCCTCGATTCCGGCAAGGGCTGTTTCTTTATAGTCGGTTCCGCATGGAATGTCGAATACGTTTGTGGCAAATTGTGCAAAGCGTTCCGGGTTTACATCGTAAACGTATCTTGCCCAGCTTCCCCAGAGAGCTGCCAGACCTGCACCGTGGGTTACGTCGTAGACTCCGCCAAGTTCATGTTCAAGCTGGTGGCATGCCCAGTCACCGCCGCCTGTGCCACAGCCGGTCAGTCCGTTGTGGGAGAGGCTTCCTGCCCACATGATCTCAGCTCTTGCACTGTAGTTGTCTGGTTCTTTCATAAGAATACGGGCATTATAGATAACGGTCTGCATAAGTGATTCACTGATGCTGTCGGTAATCTCCATAGTTTCGATGTTTACAAAGTAACGTTCCATTGTGTGCATGAGGATATCTACACATCCGCTTTCTGTCTGATACTGTGGGAGCGTGTAAGTGAGACGAGGATTTAAGATGGCAAATTTTGGCCTGCAGTAATCTGTTTTTGCACATCCTCTTTTTTCCTTGGTTTCCTCATTTGTGATAACACTTGAACTGCTCATTTCACTTCCGGAAGCAGCGATGGTAAGGACTACACCGACAGGCAGGCACGCAGTCGGAGTTGCTTTCTTCAGACAGAAATCCCAGACATCTGTATCGGGATTTGCAACCCCGTATCCGATGGCTTTCGAAGAGTCAATAACACTGCCTCCGCCTACAGCTAGGATAAAGTCCACATTTTCTTTCTTACATAATTCAATTCCCTCACGGACTTTAGAAAGATGAGGATTCGGCACAACACCGCCCAAAGTCACATATTCAATTCCTGCCTCTTTCAGATTAGCGGTAATTTCATCAATCAGTCCGGAACGGACAGCACTTTGACCGCCATAATGGATCAGGACTTTCTTTGCTCCATACTCCTTCAGCAGAGAACCTGCCTGAAGGTGGGTATCTTTTCCGAAGATGACGCGGGTTGGTGTATAATATTCAAAATTTCTCATAATATCTAAATTACCTCCGATTGATAATCTTGAAATTCAACAATAACTTCTTTTATATTAAAGCAAATAATGGAAATAGTCAAAAAGATATAGAAGAAATTTTAAGAATTGCTATAATAACAAATACTTTACTTAAGGTAAGTATCTATAGTTTTCTGCATTATATCTATATTTTTGTGTACTGAAAAAAGGGAAAGATAGAAATTTATAGATTTTGGACAGAAAATTTTATGGGCATTATGTGAACGGGATGCTATGATAAATACACTTAAATATACAAAGTGAACAAAAAAGGAGGAAATAAGAAATGAAAAAAAGAATGTACAAGATTATGGCACTTGCTATGACAGCAGCTATGGTGGTACCTATGGCAGCACAGACAACTGCATTTGCAGCTGATGACAAAGAAATTACTTACTGGAACATTGCGGTAGAGAGCCCGGACAAAGATATTGTTACCGCAGCAGTAGATAAGTTCAACAAAGAAACAGAGTCAGGCTACACTGTAAATCAGGTATCCATCCAGAACGATACATATAAAGAAAAACTTGTTATCGCTATGAGCTCTGGTGAATGCCCTGATATGTACTCAAGCTGGTCAGGCGGTCCAATGTATGAATACATTGATTCCGGATTTGCTCAGCCAATCGATGATCTTCTTGATCAGTCCGATATTAAAGACAAACTTCTGGATGCAGCTATTGAACAGGGAAGTTACAACGGACATGTATATGCAATCCCATATCTGAACGTTTCTCTGGCTGGCATCTTCTACAACAAAGATATGTTTGAACAGTACGGACTTGAAGAGCCGAAGACATTATCTGATCTGGAAAAAATCTGTGATACATTAAAAGAAAACGGAATCACACCATTTGCACTTGCAAACCAGTCTAAATGGACAGGATCCATGTACTTCATGTCTCTGGCAGCTCGTTACGGCGGACTGGAACCATTCCAGAATGCGGTTGCAGGAACAGGTTCATTTACAGATGACTGCTTTATCAAAGCTGGTGAGAAGATCCAGGAGTGGGTTAACAACGGATACTTCCCGGACGGTGTAAACTCCTTAAGTGAGGATGACGGACAGGCGAAACAGTTAATGTATCAGGAAACAGCAGGTATGCTTCTCTGCGGATCATGGTACACAGGAACATTCCAGTCTGACAGCGAAGAATTCTATCAGAAGATCGGCTGGTTCCCATTCCCGGCAATCGACGGATCTGACGCTGACTCTACAATCCAGATTGGTACTGTAGGTGACCAGTTCATTTCCTTCAATTGCGAAGGTGACAAACTTGCAGCAGCATTCGAGTGTGCAGCAGATCATTTATCAGATGAAGTTGCTGATATCACATACTCTAACAACAAGATCGTTCCTGTAAAAGATGCAGGCGACCACATCACAGATCCTGTTGTACAGGAAATCTTTGATGCAGCTCAGAACGCATCTTCTATCCAGCTGTGGTATGACCAGTATCTGCCAACATCTGTTGCATCCGCACATCTTGATGGATTACAGGAAGTATTTGGTCTGACAAAGACTCCGCAGGAAGCACAGGAAGAAATGCAGAAAGCTATGGACGAATATTTAAGTACTAAATCTGATTCCAGTGCAGCTGATGATACAGAAAAAGCAGCAGATGACACTGCAGAAGAAGCTACAGATGACGCTGCAGCAGAGGAAGATGCTGAATAATCTTTAAAGAAAAGCAGGCATTCATTCTGACCTGAGTAAGGTGAGAAAAGAAGGGTTCTGTACATATAAAAAGTGCAGAACCTTTCTTATGTAAAAAACTCCGGGCTGGATTCTTTTTCATGAAAAATATGTGAGCATACAGAGCGTGCTTGAAAAATTATTTCAATGTCAAATTACATGTCAAACAGCATGTCAGGAAATATATCAAAACCATCTCAGAATATGTTACTGGTCATTCCGCGCTCAGTAACAGAAATATATCTCTATACATATTCCGAAAGTATTTTTCAAACATACTCTGGCACACTTTAGGTCAGATGATCAAACATCAAAAAGTAATAAAAAGGAGGCACTAAAATGAATGAAAAAGGGATATCTCTGGCGCAGTTAAGACAGAGAAAAACACGTCAGACAGCGGCACTGTTTCTGGCACCTGTAGTCATTTTATTAGTAGTATTTATCGCATATCCGATTATTGATACATTTATCACAAGTGGATACCAGTGGAATGGTATTTCAGCAGACAAGAAGATGATCGGACTTGCAAACTGGGCAAAGCTGATCAAAGATACAAAATTCTGGACAGCATTTAAGAATAACGTTATCATCATGATTTTATCTATCGTTATCCAGATTCCGTTAGGACTTGCAATGGCAACATTCCTCGACTTTGGTGGTAAGAAACTTACTATCTTCAAAGTTATCTGGTTTATCCCAATGCTTATGTCTTCTGTTGCAATTGGTTTCCTTTTCACATATGCACTTGCAACAAACGGCGGTATTGTCAGCACAATTTCCGGATGGTTCGGAGGTGGCAACATCGACCTTCTCGGTAACCCGAAATTAGCATTGATTACAGTTATTCTTATCATTGCATGGCAGTTTACACCTTTCTATATGGTTTACTTTATGGCTGGTTACACAAACATTCCATATGATGTATTTGAAGCAGCCAGAATCGACGGTGCTACAAGAGGACAGTATTTCTGGAAGATTGCACTTCCACTTCTTGTTCCGTCAATCAAGAGCGCAGCCATTCTTTCAATGGTTGGATCTCTGAAGTACTTCGACCTGATCTATGTTATGACAGGCGGTGGTCCTGGTACGGCTACAGAGCTGATGGCAACCTATATGTACAAAGAATCATTCAAGAACTTTAACATGGGTTATGGTTCAGCCATTGCAGGCGGTATGTTTATCCTGATCACAATGGTATCTATGATCACTATGAAACTCATCAATGGAAAGAAGGAGGATTAAGGAATGGACAGCTATAAGAAAAGTAAAAGAAAAAGCATCATAGCCTGGGTCATTGCTTTTGTTCTTGCTATTGGTGCAGCAATTGTATCATTTACACCTTTTATATTCATGGTATTGAACTCATTCAAAGAGAAATTTGAAATGCTGACCAAAGGTGTATTCCAGCTTCCTGATAAATTGAACTGGTCTAACTATACTGAGGTACTTACAGGCGGATTTGCAAACTACTTTAAGAATAGTGTGATCGTTCTGGCAATCTCCCTGATCCTGTTACTGTTTATCTCAGCATGTGCTTCTTACCCTCTGGCAAGATTTAAATTCAAAATGGCACAGCCGATTTATGCGATCATCGTAGCATGTATGTCAATTCCTGTACATATTACATTGATCCCTGTATTCAAGATGTCAAAGTCAACAGGACTTTATGATACAATCTGGTCACTGATCGGACCGTACATTGCATTCGCAGTTCCGATCTCTGTATTTATTCTGACCAGCTTTATGAAAGAGATTCCGAGAGAAATCGAAGAGTCTGCTGAAATCGATGGATGTGGAAAAATCCAGATGTTCTTTTCCATGATCCTGCCACTTTCCAAACCTGGAATGGCAACACTGGCAATTTACAATGGTGTAAATATGTGGAATGAGTTCTCATTCGCAAATACACTGACACAGTCCGCACAGAATCGTACACTGCCGTTGGCAATCTGGGAATTCCAGGGACAGTACTCCATGAACACACCAATGATCATGGCGGTTCTTACCTTAACACTTTTACCAATGGTTATCATGTTCATTATCTTCCAGGATAAGCTGGTAAAAGGTATGACAGCAGGTGCTGTAAAGGGTTGATTCTTCCTGCAGAATCTGTTGTGTCCATTTACCGTTGAACATGGTATGATATAAGGGGGCAAAACTTTTTGCCCCCTAATCATGTATACGAGTATATGTGAAATTATGTGACAGATGAGGAAAGACAACATGAATAAATGGAAAACGAAATTCAGCCACTGGAAATTTGATAAAAAAATACTTTTGCTTGTAACCGTCAGTATTCTTCTTGTAACGCTGACGGTTGCAGGTGTTTCTCTGTGTTTTTCCATGGCATCGATGAAAGAACAGTCTGTAGAACTTCTGCAGATGCAGAATAATACAGTTGCGGAATCTTTTCAGGGAGCGATGGACTCATATAAAGAAATACTGCTTGGTACCATCATGGATGATTCAGTACAGAACTATTGCAGGCAGGTGCAGAGAAATGCGCTGAAAACAGCAGATGTTAATGCAATTTACAGTAAACTTGAGAATTTGAACAATATGTATGAAGACTTAAATTTTGCTGCTGTTGTCAGTTCAGATTATAAAAGTTATTACTACAGAGGAAAGGGCTCTTTATCTGTAACACAATTTGAGGAAGTGTATCCTCAGGCATATGACAGAAGTAAATATGCGCAGAAAGGGACACTGAAAGTTTCCTATAATAATGATTATTATAAAGGAAACAGATACACTCTGAGTGTGTATTATCCGTTATATGATACCAGGAGAGTATCTGATGCAAGAGGTCTTCTGTGTATGAATTTTGATGATCCGGTAGTACAGAGGATGTTAGCTGTGGGGAATTCTTCAGCAGAAACAAGAGTTGTTGATACAGAGGGAATGATCCTGCTTTCCAAGGATAAACAGGAGACAGGACGTTATGTAAATTACATAGATGAGATGGAAAACGGCATACAGATATTTTCGAAAAATGGAAATATGTATGTATGCCAGAAGATTAAAAACTGGAATTATTATGTAGTCAGCTCGATTTCTTCCTATAAACTGATGGAGTCCGGATTCCGTACAATGGTTGTTGTAATTCTGGTTCTTATTATTGTGCTGATAGCTATAAGTGTTATCATAAGAGTTCTGGTCAAGAAAATGTACCAGCCTCTTAATAAGGTAGTATCCAAGATGGATCATGTTGCAACAGGATCCCTGAGAACACGAATTAATGTGGAAAATATGGGAGAAGATTTTACCAAGCTGGCAGTTGGTTTTAACTCCATGATGGACGAGATTGAAGTACTGATGGAACAGGTAAAACTGGAACAGCATCAGCTGGAGCAGATCCGTTTTAATGCTCTTCAGTCGCAGATACAGCCCCATTTTCTTTATAATACACTGGAGTGTATCCACTGGCAGGCTATGGCTGAAGGAAATAAAGAAATTTCCACAATGGTCAAAGCACTGGCGAAATATTACAGAATCTGCCTCAGTAACGGACATGATGTGATTACGATCAGAGAAGAAGTGGAACATATTAGAAACTATATGATCATTCAGAATATGCGATACGACAATATTATCGGAAGTGAGATCGTTGTAGAATCTCAGGTGGAAGAAAGCCTGATACCGAAACTGACTCTGCAGCCTCTGGTAGAGAATTCCATTTATCATGGAATGAAAGTAAAAGAGGGAAAAACAGGCACACTTTATCTTACGGCGTATAAAGAGGGGGATGAAGTTGTGATCAAGGTATCGGATACCGGCACAGGGATGAGCCAGGAACAGATAGATGAAATGAATGAACAGCTCTCCAGATACGAGGACTTTTTCGGATATGGAGTACGAAATGTAAACAAGAGGATTGAACTACTTTTTGGCGAAGGATATGGCCTTCATTATCAGAAGAATGATTCAGGTGGTGTAACTGTCGTGATTCATCTGCCATATCAGACAGAAATCAAAAAGAACACAGCGGGAGGCGAGTGGACGTGTGTATAGAGTACTGATTGTTGACGACGAAAAAATGATACGTATGGGTATGAAAAATGCCATAGATTGGAAAAAACTGGGGATTGAGGAGGTGTTTACTGCTGCGTCAGGAAATGAGGCCCTGAAAATTCTCAAAGAGGAAGGCCCTGAGATCATGGTGACAGACATCCAGATGACAGAGATGACGGGGCTGGAACTGATCAAGGCAGCCAGAGAATTAGTACCCGGACTGCGTGTGATCGTACTTACAGGCTTTGATAATTTTGAGTATGCAAGAGAGAGCCTGAGACTTCAGGTGCAGGATTTCTTTCTGAAACCGATTGATGAAGATGACCTTTTTAATGCGATAGAAAAACAGATAAAAGAACTGAAAGAGCAGGAAAACAAAGAGCAGAATCAGGCCAGAGTGTGGCGTTCTCAAGGTTCAGTAGTGCAGATGAGACTGGAGCAGTGCATGAGAAATCTGGTGCATACAAAAGCAGATAAAGAGATGCAGTTGTATATTCTTCAGAAAGATTTTCAGTTTGATATTAAGCAGAAAATGAGCCTGATCCTTCTGGAACAGGGAATGTATACAGACCAGCAGAATGACGGAAAATTCCGTGCAATGACTGTCAAAAATGTCTGTATGAGCATGGTGGATTCTCAGAACAGAGGAATCACATTCACAGATGATGACGGTACGATCGCGATTGTCTGTTTTGAAAAGGATGATGACGACAGCGTTCTGGAACAGATTGAAGAATTGTCGGATGTGCTGAAGGATGAATTTGAATATAAACCAAAGATTACGGTTGGAAGTGCTGTGCAGGGATTTGAGAACCTGGCGATTTCCTACAATGATGCCAGATATCTTCTGGAACATGAAAAAAAGAATATTCAGGACATTATACAGACAATGGGGGCTCAGAACAAGAAGAAAATCTTCTGGGAAATCTATGCAGAATTGCGAAATATCATGATCTCCAACATAGGAACTCCGGATTATGTACTGAAGGCATTTAACACCTTTTCTAAGGCAACAGAATCCTACAATCTTTCCCCTGCTGCTGTGCGCAGATGTTGTTTTGAGATTGCATCCTCTCTGATTTTTTCCTACATGGAAGAATCGTGTGAGGTGGAAGAAGGAAAGCTGGATGCACTCTCCAAGAGTCTGTCATCAGCAGGAAAAGAAGAGGCCTGTGAGATTACGAGAATGTTTATTGAGCAGCTTATTGAAAATGATGAAGAGGATGTACATTATACCATTTCCAATGCCAGACACTATATAGATGAGCATCTGGCAGAGGATATTTCGGTTTCCAGCATTGCGGAAAGCCTCTATATCACACCGAATTATTTCTCCAGATTATTTAAGCGGATTACAGGCGAAGGATGTAACGAATATATTGTCAGAAAGAGAATTGAGAAGGCAAAGAGTCTGCTGGAAACTACCAGCATCAAAACCGGAAAAATTGCCTTGATGGTAGGTTACAGAGACACGAATTATTTTTCTCTGGCATTTAAGAAGCATACAGGAAAATCACCAACGAAATACAGAGAAGAAATGCAGAATACATAATGTGAGATATTACCTGCAAAGCAAATATCAAACTATATAATACGGGAGGATCTGAAATGAAAGACCACAGAAAAGAAAGAGCGGAAGCGAGAAAAAAAGCAGAGAAACTGGTAGCCCAGATGACACTTCTGGAGAAGGCTTCCCAGTTAAAATATGATGCCGCCCCTGTGAAAAGACTGGGTGTTCCGGTGTACAATTACTGGAATGAAGCATTGCACGGAGTAGCCAGAGCAGGTGTAGCAACTATGTTCCCACAGGCGATTGCAATGGCTGCAGTATTTGATGATGAAGAAATGAAAAAAGTCGGCGATATTATTGCAACAGAAGGCAGAGCAAAATACAATGCATATTCTTCAAAAGAAGACAGAGATATTTATAAAGGTCTTACTTTCTGGTCTCCAAATGTAAATATTTTCAGGGATCCGCGTTGGGGAAGAGGACATGAAACTTATGGTGAGGATCCGTATCTGACATCCAGACTTGGTGTAAAATTTGTAGAAGGAATTCAGGGCGACGGACCTGTAATGAAGGCAGCTGCATGTGCAAAGCATTTTGCAGTGCACAGCGGTCCGGAGTCTCTCAGACATGAATTTGATGCACAGGCAAGTATGAAGGATATGTGGGAAACATACCTTCCGGCTTTTGAAGCACTTGTTACAGAAGCTGATGTAGAGGCTGTAATGGGGGCTTATAACAGAACAAACGGAGAACCATGCTGTGCACATAAATATCTTATGGAAGATGTTCTGAGAGGAAAATGGAAATTCGAAGGACATTTTACTTCTGACTGCTGGGCAATCCGTGATTTCCATGAACATCATATGGTAACGTCCACACCAAGACAGTCAGCTGCAATGGCATTAAATGCAGGTTGTGACCTGAACTGTGGAAATACATATCTTCATATGATGGGCGCTTATCAGGATGGGCTTGTAACAGAAGAGAAGATCACAGAGTCTGCAGTAAGACTGCTGACAACCAGATATCTGCTGGGATTGTTTGATGGAAGTGAATATGATAAGATACCGTATGATGTGGTAGAGTGCAAAGAACATATTGATGAGGCGCTTAAGATGGCAAGAAAGAGCTGCGTACTTCTGAAGAATGACGGAGTTCTTCCGATTGATAAATCTAAAGTAAATACCATCGGCGTGATCGGTCCGAATGCTGACAGTCGTGCTGCCCTGATCGGAAATTATCATGGAACATCTTCTGAGTATATTACTGTTCTTGAGGGAATCCGCGCAGAAGCAGGGGACGATATAAGAATTCTTTATTCTCAGGGATGTGACTTATACAAAGATAAAGTTGAAAATCTGGCATGGGATCAGGACAGAATTTCTGAGGCAGTGATCACAGCTGAGAACAGTGATGTAGTTATACTCTGTGTAGGCCTTGATGAAACTCTGGAAGGAGAAGAAGGAGATACCGGAAACAGCGACGCATCCGGCGATAAGGTTGACCTTCATCTTCCGAAAGTACAGGAAGAACTGATCGAGAAAGTAACTGCAGTAGGAAAACCTACCATCGTAGTTCTTATGGCAGGAAGTGCAATTGACCTGAACTATGCACAGGATAACTGCAACGGAATCCTCCTTGCATGGTATCCGGGAGCAAGAGGCGGACGTGCAGTGGCAGATCTCCTTTTTGGAAAAGAATCTCCGTCAGGAAAACTTCCGATCACTTTCTACAAAGATCTGGAAGGAATGCCGGAATTCACAGATTATTCCATGAAGAACAGAACTTATCGTTATATGGAAAAAGATGCTCTTTATCCATTTGGATACGGACTTACATATAGTGATGTCTGCGTAACAGGAGCAGTGGTTGTCGGTGAAGTATCTGCAGAGTCCGATATCACATTAAAAGTAACTGTCAAGAACAATGGAACAGTAGATACAGATGAAGTTGTTCAGGTATATATCAAAGATCTTGATTCTCCACTTGCTGTCCGCAACTACAGTCTCTGTGGATTTAAGAGAGTATCCCTGAAAGCAGGAGAAGAGAAAACTGTAGAATTTACAGTTTCAAATAAAGCAATGAATGTAGTAGATGAAAATGGTAACCGTTATATCGCGGGAAAACATTTCCGCTTATTTGCAGGTGTATCCCAGCCGGATGCAAGAAGTGCAGAACTGACAGGACATAAACCTGTTGAGGTGGAGATTACACTTTAACCAAATCAAGCAAGTAGCGAAGTGGATTGAGAATATCCGCTTGACATCAATTAAGTAACGAGGCGGATTGAGGATATCTGCCTGACTATTCGGCAAAATGGTGGAGCGGAAACTGAATATCCGCTTCACTTTATAAAACAAAAGCCATATCACATATGGACAGGAGGAACACAGACATGAAAAACAAAATAAAAAAAATATTACTTCTTGGGATGACAGCCATGTTTACTGCTGGCACGGCGGGCACAGCAGTTATATCCTGTCCTGTATGGGCGGATGAAACAGAAGATACAGCAGAGGATTCTGAGGACGCAGAAGGAACAACGACAGAAGATGCAGATGTCGAAGCTGAAAATACAGATCAGGCGGATGATACAGCAAAAACTACAAAACTGAAAAATGTAGAACATCCAAGAATGTCCACCTATTCCATCCGCAGATTTTCCATTGTAAAGAACGGGGAAGAAGTATTCCAGATCAAACAGGAACCGGCAGATTATAAGATGGATTTCGATTACTGGGAAATTACAAATCCTTATGATGAGATTGCAACAGTAAACACTGAGAATATGTATGAAATGTTTGGCGTGCTGGTCAATTTTGACCTCAGCAACGGTATTGATGCAGCAGATGCAGATACCGGATTGGATATGACTCAGACGTATTTTTCAGTAGATTTCGTAAATACAGTCAATGACGACACTGCCAGAGAAACACAGGACGCAGATGCAACAGCAACGATCCTTATCGGAAATACCGATGATAACGGTGACTATTATGCGTGTGTAAAAGGGTATGAAGATGCAGTTTACCTGCTTTCAAAAGAGTCAGTAAACAGCCTTCTGGAACTGAAACCATTTAACCTGCTTCTGAAGATTCCGGCACTGGTAAATATTGATACACTTGACAGTGTGGATATGACAATCGGAAAGAAAACATATACGATGAAACTGGATGGCGGAGATTACAAATTCGGCAATAAGACAGTAAAGAAAGAGAAATTTACTGAGCTGTATCAGGCACTTCAGAGTGTAATGCTTGATTCTGAAATCGAAGAGACAAAAGATGCGGCAGAGAAAGAAGAAGTCCTGACTGTAACATTCCACAGAAACACAGAAGAAGCTCCGGAAGTAACTCTGAAATATTACACATATGATGATACTTATGACAGTGTGGAGATCAATGGAATTGAGAGATTTCTTGTGAAAGCGGAAGATGTGGATGCACTGGTAAAACAGATAAAAAAAGCATTTTGATCAAATAAACTGCCGGGCAGTTATTGGGTTATGGGCAAGTGGAGAAGAGAAGGATCTTATCTGCTTGACTAAAGAGTTATAGGCATGTAAACAGTAAAAACGGATTGCACAGATTATATTGAGCGGCAATCCGTTTTTTACGTTATAAACTGCGGAGCAGATATTTGGTGTAGAGCCACGTAGCGAAGCGGATTGCGAATATCCGCTTGACTTGGAAACAGCGATTATTCTCCCTGATAGTTAAACCAGTCAAAGTCAGCATAATTAGTACTTGGCTGATGGTTGGAACTTGTATACATACCGATGTATGTTCCGGTAAATCCGTTATTTACTACAGAACTTAACAGAGAAGCATCCAGTCCTCTGACAAGCGGGATCATTTCCTGATCTGTGTATCCATAATAGAAATCATAATCAGTAGTATTGCCCTGAACGCTGAGATAGAGACGTTTTACATTTTTAATCTCAGTTTCTGCAAGCAGAGATTTTGTACCATTTTCTGTTTTGTAAGCCTGAAGGAATGGTTTTCCGTCTTTTTGAACTAATACCATAAGATAATGGAAACGGTCGTCCTGCACAAGGGCAATTCCTGCCTCTTCATTTTCATTTGCAGGAGTAAATTCCATCGCTGTTTTTGCCAGGAATACTTTATGGCGCTGCCTGCGTCCTACGAAAGAAGGAAGGCAGATTTCGTTTATAACTTCTTCTCTTGTATACAGACGCAGATATCCGAAGCGGTCTGTCAGAGAATAGATTGGTTTAATTGGTGGATGAATAGTATTCCACTGCATCTGCAAAGTATCGCATTCGAAGTTATCAGATTCAGGCATTAAAGGATAAATAGTCTTAGGAAGATCCGGAAGGCGGTCTTCGGTCTGGACAAGTCCTGTTTCATTATCGACCATAGGCCATCCGTCCTCTGCCCATACGATTGGAACCATAAAGGTTTCGCGTCCAAGATTATAATGACCTCCCTCATACGGGCGTACAGCCAGAAGAACCATCCACCATTCACCATTTTGAGTTTCTACGATATCTGCATGTCCTGTTACAGAAATCGGGTTTAACAGAGGCATATGTCTGTGAGTAACGATCGGATTTCTCGGGCAGATCTCATAATCGCCCTGGATCGTGCGGCAGCGGGCCATCTGTACACTGTGATTTACGAAAGTACCGCCTTCTGCAACGAGAAGATAATACCAGCCATCTTTTTTATAAATATGTGGAGCTTCAATCCATTTGCTGCGTGTTTTTACACCATCCCAGATGATATAACGTGGGCCTTTGAACTGGAAGGTTTCCGGATCAAGTTCGTTCAGATAGATGCCATGATGCCCCTCATAAAGGCAGTTAGGGCTGATATAGTTGCCAACATACCACAGAGAACCGTCGTCGTCAAAGAAAAGACTGGAGTCGATTCCGTCTGCACCTTTTACAATAACCGGATCGCTCCACGGACCGGCAGGGTCTTTAGCTGTGATAATGTAATTGTCACGATCTGCTTCGCGCCCTGCAGAAACGAAAGTGTTAATGATATAATAAGTTCCATTATGATAACGGATACTTGGCGCCCATAATCCTTCGGAAGTCTCACAGTTCTTGTAATCAAGCTGTCCAGGTCTGTGAATACCGTGACCGATCTGTTCCCAGTGAACCAGATCCTTACTGTGGAAAATCGGCAGTCCGGGATAATAAACAAATGAAGAAGTAACCATATAATAATCATCTCCCACCCGACAGATAGAAGGGTCAGGATAAAAACCGGGAAGAAGCGGATTGTGATATGTTTCTTTAAGCATAAAAAGAACCTCCTTAAACAATCTATAGTTATTTTAACTATAAGGTAGAATTATGGTAAGTAAAATAGAAATAAGTTTCTATTTGATGGAAAAAACAGCACAGTTTTTGTTTACACAGGAAAAAACAGAAAATTTATTTTCTCTGTGTTTCACAAAAATTTTTATGGATTCTACTGAGACATTGAACAGTTATGAAAATTAAAGATAATAATCAAAATATTTTTGGCGCACGGACAAATGTCTTTTGAGGATTGACACGATAGATAGGATTCGTTATAATCGGGATAATTACTTTTCTGTTAAACCCAATTAGGAAAAGTTGCTGCTTTTGTGAAAAAAATAAGAGCAGCGGGGATAAACAGCAAACATAATTACTGAGCATATAACGAAGGAGGATTATTAAAATGTATTCAATCGACGACGTAGCAAAGGCAGACAAAGATATCGCAGATCTGATCGAGGCGGAACTTGCACGCCAGAATTCCCACATTGAGCTAATCGCTTCAGAGAACTGGGTAAGTAAAGCAGTTATGGCAGCCATGGGAAGCCCCCTTACGAATAAATATGCAGAAGGATATCCGGGGAAGAGATTTTACGGCGGATGTTCCTGTGTAGACGAGGTAGAAGCTCTTGCAATTGAACGTGCGAAAGAATTATTCGGATGTGAATATGTAAACGTGCAGCCACACTCCGGAGCACAGGCAAATATGGCAGTCTTCTTTGCAATGCTGCAACCGGGAGATACGGTAATGGGTATGAACCTGAATCACGGCGGACACCTGACACACGGAAGTCCTGCGAATATGTCAGGAACCTACTTTAAGCCAGTATATTATGGAGTAAATGATGACGGTGTGATCGATTATGAAGAAGTCAGAAGAATCGCCATTGAGAATAAACCAAAGTTGATCGTAGCAGGTGCAAGTGCTTATGCCAGAATTATTGATTTTAAGAAATTCCGTGAGATCGCAGATGAAGTTGGCGCTTATCTGATGGTAGATATGGCACATATCGCTGGTCTGGTAGCAGGAGGACAGCATCCAAGTCCGATCCCTTATGCTGATGTTGTAACGACAACAACACACAAAACTCTGCGCGGACCAAGAGGCGGTCTCATCTTAAGCAGTGCAGAGAATGCAAAGAAATTTAACTTTAATAAAGCAGTATTTCCTGGAATCCAGGGTGGTCCTCTGATGCATGTGATCGCTGCTAAAGCTGTATGTTTCAAAGAAGCGCTCCAGCCGGAATTTAAAGAATATGCAAAGATGATCGTAGAGAATGCACAGGCACTTTGTAAAGGACTCCAGAAACGAGGTATCGATATCGTTTCCGGCGGCACAGATAATCATCTGATGCTGGTAGATCTCAGAAGTCTGGGTGTTACAGGTAAGCAGATGGAGAATCTCCTTGATGAAGTAAATATCACCTGCAATAAGAACGCAATTCCGAATGATCCTCAGTCTCCATTTGTTACAAGTGGTGTACGTCTTGGAACAGCAGCAGTTACTTCACGCGGTATGAAACCGGAAGACATGGACAAGATCGCAGAAGCAATTGCAATGACTTTAAAAGAAGAAGGAAGTCAGGAGAAAGCGAAGGCAATCGTCAAAGAACTTACGGACAAATATCCGTTGGTTGGATAAAATAAAAAATAATGGTAATTATTCGGCTACCCGCTAACTGTGAGGGTGCTGAACAGTTACGAACAAAAAATAAAAGCGAAATACATCTTGTATGGGAGGTATTTCGCTTTTATTTTTTGTATTAAATTATACAAAATTTATCCAAATAAAAGAATGGATTTTTTGCAGGAAACGTAGTATAGTAACAATAGCTGATGATTATACTGAAAGAAGATTAATTTTTTATTTCGGAATCAATCAGCAATCAATGCGAATAATGACAGAGAGCAGGTGACATAAATTGGAGAAAGTGATAATTATAGGTGCCGGACCTGCCGGAATTTCAGCTGCGCTTTATGCTGTAAGAGGAAATCTGGATCCTCTGGTGATCAATAATGGGATTGGCGCTCTGGAGAAGGCTGAGAAGATAGAGAATTATTACGGACTGGAACATCCGCTGTCCGGTCAGGAATTATATGACACGGGAATCGCTCAGGCGAAAGCACTTGGCGTGAGAATGCTGGATGCGCAGGTTCTGGGAGTCGGTGGATTTGATACCTTTGTGGTAAAGACTACAGAAGGCGAATTCGAGACACAGAGTCTGATCCTTGCAACAGGAAGCAAACGTGCAGCGCCTAAAATTCCAGGTGTTAAAGAATTTGAGGGAAAAGGTGTCAGCTACTGTGCAATCTGCGATGCTTTCTTCTACAGAGGTAAAGATGTGGCTGTTCTTGGAAATGGCGATTTCGCCATGCATGAAGCAAAGGAACTGTCAAATACAGCATCTACAGTGACTATTTATACAAATGGTGAAGAACCGGAGTTTACTTCCGAAGGAAATATCAACGTCAATACAATGAAGATCCAGTCTGTAGAGGGTGATGATCTGGTATCAGGAATCCGTCTTGCACCTGATGTGCAGGCGCAGGAAATGGGCACAGATATAGATCAGCAGGCAAATGATTTCTGCCCTGCAGACGGTATATTTATCGCAATGGGAACTGCCGGAAGTACGGAAATTGCCCGCCAGATGGGAGCTGAACTGACAGAGAAAGGTAATATAAAAGTCAACGAGAGTATGGAAACAACCATACCGGGACTTTATGCAGCAGGCGATTGTACAGGCGGACTTCTTCAGGTGGCGAAAGCAGTTTACGAAGGAGCACAGGCAGGAATTAGTGCCGGAAAATATGTAAGATCATTAAATAAGGAATAATTCTGCAGAAGCTGCTCGATCGGAGCGTTTTCTGTTAGAAGTATCTAATAATTAAGAACAAGTAAAGGAGATATAAATCATGGCAAAAGAGATTACGGTAGCAAATTTTGAAACAGAAGTATTAAAATCCGAGAAACCAATCCTGATTGATTTCTGGGCAACATGGTGCGGACCATGCATGCGTCAGGGTCCTGTTGTAGAAGAACTGGCAGAGGAAGGCTATGCAGTAGGTAAAGTAGATGTAGACCAGAATATGGCACTTGCTCAGCAGTTCCGTGTAGTAAGTATTCCGACCCTGATCCTGTTCAAAGACGGAGCAGAGGTGAAAAGATTTGTAGGTCTTACTTCCAAGGAAGAACTGAAGAGTGCACTGGAAGGTTAAGGATTTATGAAGATTTTATTAGCGGCATGCAATGCCAAATATATCCATTCCAATCTTGCTGTTTATGACCTGCAGGCATATGCATCAGAGTATGCAGATCATATTGTGCTGAAAGAGTACACGATCAATCAGTTGAAAGATGATATTATGCGGGATATTTATCTGGAACATCCGGATGTAGTATGCGTGTCCTGTTATATCTGGAACCTTTCTTTTGTAAAAGAACTGATGGCAGATCTGACGAAGATTCTTCCGGACGTCGACTTCTGGGCCGGCGGTCCGGAAGTTTCTTATGATGCAGAGAAATTCCTGACAGAGAATCAGGAATTTAAGGGTGTCATGGTCGGAGAAGGTGAGGAAACATTCAAAGAACTTGCCGGATATTATATAGAAAAGAATCCGCAGAATCTGAAAAATATGACAGGAATCTGTTACAGAGACGGAGATCAGATCATACATAATGGATGGCGCCAGATCATGGACTTAAGCAGAATTCCGTTTATTTATAAAGATTTGTCCGATTTTAAGAACAGAATTATTTATTATGAAAGTAGCAGGGGATGTCCGTTCTCGTGCAGTTACTGTCTTTCTTCTATTGATAAGAAGCTTCGTTTCAGAGATACTGAAATGGTAAAAAGAGAGCTGCAATTTTTCATAGACAATAAAGTGCCTCAGGTGAAGTTTGTAGACCGTACGTTCAACTGCAAACATGACCATGCAATGGCAATCTGGAAGTACATTAATGAACACGATAACGGCGTGACAAACTTCCATTTTGAGATTTCTGCAGACCTGTTAAGAGAAGAGGAACTGCAGGAAATGTCCACTATGCGTCCGGGATTGATACAGCTTGAAATCGGAGTACAGTCCACAAATCCGGACACGATCAAGGCAATCCACAGAACTATGGATTTCGAGAAATTGAAGGGAATTGTTGACAGGATACACAGTTTCGGAAATATTCATCAGCATCTGGACCTGATCGCAGGGCTTCCGTATGAAGACTATGACAGCTTCCGACATTCCTTTAATGATGTCTATGCGCTGAAACCACAGCAGCTCCAATTAGGTTTCTTGAAAGTATTAAAAGGTTCTCATATGATGGAAATGTGCCAGGAATATGGCATTGTGTACAAAACACGGGAGCCATATGAGGTGCTATCCACGAAATGGCTTGACTATGACCATGTTTTGAAACTGAAAACGGTGGAAAATATGGTGGAAGTGTATTATAATAGTGGACAATTCCAGAATACACTTGAATATCTGGAAGGCTTTTTCCCGGATGCGTTCTCAATTTATGAGAGACTTGGCAACTTTTATATGGAAAAAGGCTATGGCGATATTTCACATACAAGAATGCGCAGATATGAGATCCTGCTGGAATTCCTGGAGAATGTGCCGGAGATTTCCATGGATCAGGTCAAAGACCAGATGATATATGATCTCTATCTGAGAGAGAATCTGAAAAGCCGCCCGGGCTTTGCCAGAGACCAGAAGCCTTTTGAGAGACAGATATGGGACTTCAGAAAACGGGAAAAAGTGGCAAAGAATGCACATGTGGAAGTATTTGCTGATGGAAAAGTGCTGTTGTTTGATTATGCAGATCGTGATCCGCTGACGAATAATGCCCGTGTGACAGATGTGACAAAAGATGTGATTGAGAATCCGAACAGAGCTTAAAGAGGTGAAGAGAAATGGGAATGTTTAATCCGAAGAATCGTAAAGTGATCACTGCAATTATTGCGATCATCCTGGTACTGGCAATGGTAGTGCCGACAGTTCTGTCTCTGCTTGTATAACATCATTAATATTCAGGAGAAAAGAAATGAGACTTGGACAGGCAGCAATGGAGGCACTCAGAGCAGAGATAACCGGATGTCTGAAACCAGGAGATGAACTGGTAGTGGCATGTCCGGTGGCTCTGAAGGGAACCTCTGTAATAGCAAAAAATAAAAAAGACAAACTGGCAGAGCGATTCTCTGCCGGTTTTATTCAGAACTGCATTTCACTCTGGGATGATTATGGGACACAGAGAAATGCGGAAGGTCAGACTGCAGTGAATGAGCAGTTTGATATAAATTTAGATACACAGGCTGGAGTTGAAAACGGACAAAGTGAGAAATGCAGCATTGTCTGGAATATCGCACAGGAAGCAGGAGCAAGTGCATTATATGCCATGGGCGAGGGCGGCTTTTTAAGTGCACTGTGGAAGATGGCAGAAGCATCAGAAGTGGGACTGGAGGCGGATTTCCGAAAAGTCCCGATCCGTCAGGAGACGATAGAGGTATGCGAGATTTTTGACCTGAATCCATATAAACTTCAGTCGGACGGTGCAATACTGATCGGAATCCGAGGAGGCGAGGCACTTGTGCAGAGACTTCGCAATGAGGGATTTATGGCGGAGATCATTGGACAGACAAACAGCGGCAATGACCGTTTATTGTACAGCGGCGGCAGTGCCCGATATCTGGAGCGTCCGGCAGAGGATGAATTATATCGTATCATAGATATGGAATCTCTTTAAATGATAATGTGATAATAGAATTTTGAGGATGATTTTATTAGCTTGATATAAGCAGATAAGGGGATACCTTTTATTTGCTGATGCAATAATACGGAACTATATTATTGGATGGGAAATGAAGAGGAGCAACCCTAATTGAGATAACAAGTATATTCTAAAATAAATATAATAAGAAATACGAGGAACAATAAAAAATGGCAAAGTTAAATATTGTACTTCACGAGCCTGAGATTCCTGCAAATACAGGAAATATCGGCCGTACCTGTGTAGCAACAGGAACCAGACTCCATCTTATTGAGCCTCTTGGTTTTTCCTTAAGTGAAAAAGCCTTAAAGAGAGCCGGAATGGACTACTGGAAAGATCTGGATGTGACTACATATCTGGACTTCGAAGACTTTCTGGAGAAGAATCCGGGAGCAAAGATTTACTATGCAACAACAAAAGCACCGCAGACTTACACAGACGTTCATTACGAAGAAGACTGCTACATCATGTTCGGAAAAGAAAGCGCCGGAATCCCGGAGGATATCCTGGTAAAGAATCAGGAAACCTGCGTAAGAATTCCGATGATCGGAGATATCCGTTCTCTGAATCTGAGCAATTCCGTAGCAATCGTTCTGTATGAAGCACTGCGCCAGAATAATTTTGATCATATGAATCTGGAAGGGCATCTGAGAAATTACGACTGGAAATAGATAGAGTTAGTGTGGTTATGAGCAAGTAGCGAAGCGGATGATTTTATCCGCTTGACTCCAAAGATAACGGGGGAGATGGTTATTGGTGGAACAATGTAATGGAAACAGACAGGAGAAGTGATATATGCCAAATGCGACCAAAGCAGCACTGGAAGAATCCCTGAAACGGCTTCTTCTGAAAAAACCGCTTGACAAGATCACCATTACGGATCTCACTACAGACTGCGGAATCAGCCGTATGGCTTTTTACTATCATTTTAAGGATATCTATGATCTGGTAGAATGGTCCTGCGTAGAAGATGGAACAAAAGCTCTCCAGGGAAAGAAGACTTCCGAATCCTGGACAGAAGGACTGACTCAGGTATTTGAGGCAGTTCTGGAAAATAAACCGTTTATTATGAATGTTTATAGAAATGTAGACAGAGAACGAATCGAGAATTATCTTTTCAGACTTACGTATGATCTGATCGCCGGTGTGGTAGAAGAGAAAAGTAAAGGTCTGGATATCAGTGAAGAAGATAAAAAATTTATTGCAAATTTCTATAAATATGGATTTGTGGGTATTATGTTTGAGTGGATCCAGGCCGGAATGAAAGAGGATATTGAAGAACTGGTGAACAAGATGAGCCTGACTCTTCATAATACAGTTACAACTTCGCTTCATAACTTTCAGCAGGACAATGCGAAAGATAAGCAGGAAAAATAACTGAAATTCAGAAATTTTGGATAAAATACTTTACAAAAACCGCAGGATGATAAAAAACTTATCATTCTGCGGTTTTTGTAAATTGTAGAAAGTTATTCTTACTGTTAATATACAGCCATAGCAACAAATAAACAGAAAACAGATGGATGAAAATGTTATTACATGGGAAATATGTAAATAAGAATTCCAGAAAGGTGGATGTGTATTATGAGTAAAAATAAAGGTTTAGGACTTGTATCCGCATTAGCAGTCGGAGCCGGCGTAGCAGCAGTGGCAGCAGGAAAGAAATACAAAACAGCAGAAACAAAGAAAAAAGAAGAGTATGATGCACTTCACAACACAAGTGAATACCGCAATACAGAGCGTGGAAAATATGAGAAAAACAGTAAAGGAATTTATTATTCCAATGGTAACTATGAAGCATTTGCCCGCCCGAGAAAACCGGAAGGTGTAGATGATAAACATGCTTACATCGTAGGAAGCGGACTGGCATCTCTTGCAGCAGCTTGTTTCCTTGTACGTGACGGCCAGATGCCCGGAAAGAATATCCACATTCTGGAAGCAATGGACATTGCAGGCGGTGCATGCGACGGTATCTTTGATCCGAGCAGAGGATACGTAATGCGTGGTGGTCGTGAGATGGAAAATCATTTCGAATGCTTATGGGATCTTTTCAGAAGTATTCCATCTATTGAAACACCGGGGGTATCTGTACTTGACGAGTACTACTGGCTGAACAAAGAAGATCCGAACTATTCTCTCTGCCGTGCAACCAAGGAGAGAGGCAAGGATGCACATACAGACGGAAAATTCAATCTGAGCCAGAAAGGCTGCATGGAGATCATGAAGCTGTTTATGACAAAAGATGAAGATCTCTATGATAAGACAATTGAAGATGTATTTGATAATGAGGTATTTGATTCTACCTTCTGGTTATACTGGAGAACCATGTTTGCATTTGAAAACTGGCACAGTGCACTGGAGATGAAACTGTACTTCCAGAGATTCATCCATCACATTTCCGGACTTCCGGATTTCAGTGCTCTGAAATTTACAAAATACAACCAGTATGAATCTCTGATCCTTCCAATGCAGAAATATCTGGAGGCAGCAGGTGTTGAATTCCAGTTCAACACAGAAGTTACAAACGTACTCTTTGAATTCGAGGGAAACAAGAAGATCGCCAAAGCAATTGAATGCAAAGTAAACGGTGTAGAAAAAGGGATTGTTCTTACAGAAAATGACCTTGTATTTGTAACAAACGGAAGCTGCACAGAGGGAACTATTTACGGTGATCAGAACCATGCTCCAAACGGAGATGCAGAAGTTCGTACAAGCGGATGCTGGAGCCTCTGGAAAAATATCGCAAAACAGGATCCGTCTTTCGGACATCCGGAGAAGTTCTGCTCTGATATTGCTAAAACAAATTGGGAATCTGCAACAGTTACCACACTGGATGATAAGATTATTCCATATATTACAGATATCTGTAAACGTGATCCCAGAACAGGCAAGGTTGTTACCGGTGGTATCGTAAGCTGTCAGGATTCAAGCTGGCTGATGAGCTGGACTATCAACAGACAGGGACAGTTCAAGGATCAGGACAAAGATAAGGTTTGTGTATGGGTATATGGTCTGTTTACAGATGTACCTGGCGATTATATTAAGAAACCTATGAAAGAGTGTACAGGTAAGGAGATTACAGAAGAGTGGCTGTATCATCTGGGCGTTCCGGTTGAGGAGATTGAGGATCTGGCTGAGAACAGTGCAGTTTGTGTACCGACTATGATGCCTTATATTACAGCATTCTTTATGCCGAGAACTAAGGGGGACAGACCTGATGTTATTCCGGATGGATGTGTGAATTTCGCATTCCTTGGACAGTTTGCGGAGACTCCAAGGGATACTGTATTTACTACGGAGTATTCTGTCAGAACTGCTATGGAGGCTGTTTATGGACTTCTTGGTGTTGACAGAGGTGTACCGGAGGTTTGGGGCAGTGTTTATGATATCAGAGAGTTGCTGGACAGCAGTGTGAAGCTGATGGATGGTAAGTCACCGCTGGAAATTGAACTTCCTGGACCGCTGGATATGTTGAAGAAACCATTGTTGAAAGTTGTTAAGGGTACGGTGGTTGAGAAAGTGCTTAGAGATCATGACGTGATCAAGGATTATATGATGTAAATATAAAAGATATGATTTATATGGAAAGGCTGTAGGGGATTGCTCTGCAGCTTTTTTGAATAAGGGACGCGTATAAAAATATATGTCTTCTGACACGGCTGCGGGGTCAAGTAACTCTAAGCCTTTGAAAATTTGCTAAAACCGTGTCCGAAAAATTCAAACTCGCCTTTGGCTCAGACAGTGAATTTTTCGGACACAACGCAAATTCCCAAAGACTAAGAGTTACTAAGACCCCTGTAGATGTGTCAGAAGACATATATTTTTATACGCTGGTTATTCGAAGTGGGAGGGATGGGTCTGGACACCGCGAAGCGGTGTCGGCGTGGGTTTGTTAGGGAGAGGTGTTGTGGAAGTAGAGGGTGGAGAGTG
>CAKRWH010000012.1:0-82515 GCA_934416185.1 uncultured Blautia sp.
TTCCGATACAGCAAACTGGTGCTTGCAACAACTACCTATAATGCAGGAATCTATCCATTTATGAATGACTTTATCACCCGTCTGGTAGAGCATAACTTCCAGAATCGTACCGTAGGTCTGATCGAAAACGGTTCCTGGGCACCTCTGGCGGCAAAAGTGATGAAAACGATGCTCTCCGAATGCAAGAAGATCAACTGGCTGGATACTACTGTAAAGATCATGTCTGCAGTTAATCAGGACAACAAAGATCAGATGGAAGCAATGGCTTCTGAACTCTGCCAGGAATATATTGCAAAGAATGATGAACTGGCAAACAAGAATGATATGACGGCATTATTCCGCATCGGATATGGACTGTATGTAGTTACATCCAATGACGGTAAGAAAGACAATGGACTGATCGTCAATACAGTTACACAGCTGACCGACTCTCCATTCCGTGTAGCAGTCAATATCAATAAGACAAATTATTCTCACCATGTCATCAAACAGACTGGTGTGATGAATGTAAACTGTCTCTCTGTAGAAGCACCATTCTCTGTATTTGAGCAGTTTGGTTTCCAGAGTGGAAGAAGCGCAGACAAATTTGCCGGACAGAAAGTAAACCGCTCCGACAACGGTCTGGTATTCCTGGACAAATATATCAATGCATTTATGTCTCTGAAAGTAGAACAGTATGTAGATCTGGGAACGCATGGAATGTTTATCTGCAGTGTCACAGAAGCCCGTGTGGTAAGTGATCAGGAGACCATGAGCTACACCTACTATCAGAAAAATGTAAAACCAAAACCAGAGACAGAGGGAAAGAAGGGCTTTGTATGCAAAGTCTGCGGATATATCTATGAAGGAGATGAACTTCCGGAAGATTATATTTGCCCATTGTGTAAACATGGTGCAGTAGATTTCGAACCGATTGGATAATCTGAAGAATTATTTGATATAAAAATATTGTCTTATGCGAAACAGACGGCAAAGTATGCCGTCTGTTTTTGATGTATCATAATATATAGTGCAAAAATAAGAGAGTAAAAAGTAAATGATACAATTTCTCTTGCTAAACTGTTAAAGTTTGATAGAATAGAAAGAAAATGATAGGATAACAGCTTATCAAAAGAACAGGAAAGTAAGGTGTGTACATATGATAACATTAAATGATTATTTATATTCCGGGGATACAGTATTAAAAATACTGCAGAGATATATTGAAGACCTTCGAAAAGATGCAAAGAAGAATCATAATGAGATTGATTTGATCCATTGTAATTTTCTTATTCAAATCAAGGAATTGCTGGAACATAATGATTTCCTGACTGCGCAGTCTCAGAAAATCAGAGAATTTTATAAATATATGACCCAGGAGTATCCATTTCTTGCTTTTACAGTAAAAGGCCGGATCAAATCTCTGATCCGTGCAGAAGAGAAATTTAACGGATATATTGTAGAATATATTTACGATTATTATAGTAAACACGGTACTTATCCACCGATTGCGGAATTAAAGAATAGATTAAGCTGTTTCCGTGACCTTATCGCGTACAGAATTGTAATCTCTCTTCCGAAATGTCATTTGAAATCGGGAGAGGACAGAGAAACACAGGAACTGAAATACTTATATGACATTGCAAACAGACTTCCTGGTTTTCTGGAAGAAAGAGGATTTACTGCAGAGCCGGCAAACGGAATCAAAGAAAGTAACTCAGAATTAATGGATGAAACCACGAAGCCTTATTACAGGGACTATATTTCTGAGAAAAAAGATTCTGATTATCAGTCTTTACATATCACATTCTATGACAACAGTTCCAGATCTTTCCTGGAAGTACAGATCCGTACCAAAGATATGGATGATGTAGCAGAAATCGGTACAGCAAACCATCTGGGTTATGAAAAGAAACAGGAAAGTGAACGAGCAAGACGTGATGCTATTCCGGAAGGGGAATGTAGATACTTTGATGACGCATATGAGAGAGGAATCCGTCTTCAGAACCTGGACTTGTCAAACCTGGACGTAAATATGTTTGCAGCAGTAAATAACAGCCTGATCAATGACGGATGCGGACTGTACAGAGGACGTCTCATTCTGCCGTATGAGCATTTGTCACGATTTCAGAATGATTTGATTGACTAAAGGGGAAAGTGTGATTTCATGATGCATGGAACTATAGAGGGGAAAAATGTGTTGAGAGCATACGAAACACTGAGTCTGGAAGCCTGAGAGGGAAGAAGTTATTTTATAAAATAACATGTTTTTGCTGAGTGGATTTGCAGAGTAAACGCAAAAAAGAAAAAGTGTTGCAAATGGAAAAGAGTCATTATGATGAGGCATCTTCTAATTGAGAGGTTCCATCATAAATGACTCTTTTATTATATTCTATATCGCTTCAGTTAGAAAATAAACAAATTTTTATAGAATAATTATAAAAGTATATAAATGTATATTTGTTTATGAACAGGCGGCAGAATTGAGAATATCCGTCTGACTATAACTGAAAGACAATAGTTTCATAAGGTTTGAGTACAAGTGTTCCGTTACCGTATTCAACTTCAGCTCTGCTGTAATTGGAAATGATTACAGGAGTATCATACTGTAATTCAATATTTTCGTTTCCATAATGGAACTGTTGCATGGATGCAGAGAAGTTATGTATTGCCAGCCATGTTTCGCCCTGGTAGCCTCTGGTGTAGGCAATCACAGGTCCATTTTCCGGACAGCAGAGTTTGAAATCACCATGAGCCATTACCGGATGTTCTTTGCGCAGTGCGATGAGATTCTGGTAGAATCTGAAAACAGAAGAGTCATCGTTCATCTGGCTTTCTGCATTAATGAGCTTATAGTTTGGATTGACGCCAAGCCATGGAGTATGATCGGAAAATCCGCCATTTGGGCTGTCATTCCACTGCATCGGAGTTCTTGCATTATCACGACTGATGTTCTGGGATTCTGCTAATGCTTCTTCTGGGGAGGAGCCATTTTCAATCATGGTTTTATAGTAATTGCGGGTATCAATGTCATCATAATCATCGATAGACGGGAATGCAACATTAGTCATTCCGAATTCTTCACCTTGGAAAACAAATGGGGTTCCAGGAAGTGTATGCAGATAACATGCCAGCATTTTTGCAGATTCTGACCAGAATTCTCTATCATTTCCATAAAGGGAAACCTGACGTGGTTTGTCATGGTTGCTTAAAAATCTTGCCCACCATCCGTCTTTCTTCAGAGTTTCGTAGTCTTTTTTCAGGTCACGTTTCATCTTCTCTGGTGACCAGGTCTGGATTTCTACGATAGGAGGAACAAACGGAATGGACATGTTGAACTCTTTGCTTGCAGCACTGGAATAATTAATGGCATCCTGTTCATTATTGATATTGACTTCTCCGACACTCATCAGATTGTCCGGAGTCATAGTTGCAGCAACCATTTCGCGGATGTAGCGGTGAGTTCCCTCAAGATTTACACATGCTACAGTACCGATCGGTTCGTTCATATCTGCACGTCCGTCCAGTCCTTTGTCAAGATAGCTGATCGCGTCAATACGATAGCCGTCCACGCCCTTTTCATTCCAGAAACGAATGATATCAAAGATTTTCTCTTTGGTTTCCGGGTTATCCCAGTTCAGATCCGGCTGTTCTTTGGCAAAGAAATGGAGATAATACTGTCCTCTTTCCGGAACATATTCCCAGGCACTTCCGCCAAATACGGACATCCAGCAGTTCGGGGCACCACCGTCCGGGGCAGGATCACGCCAGATATAGTAATCACTGTAAGGATTATTGCGGGATTTCTTGGATTCCTGGAACCAGACATGTTTATCAGAAGAATGGTTGAGAACCAGATCCATGATAATGGCGATGCCTCGTTCATGTGCGCCATCGCGGAAAGCTTCCCAGTCTTCCATGGTTCCAAATTCTTCCATGATCGCGAAATAATCGGAGATGTCATAGCCGTTATCTACATTTGGTGAAGCATATACAGGGGACATCCATACTGCATTGATTCCAAGTTCTTTCAGATAATCCAGTTTCTCGATCATTCCCTTCAGATCGCCGATTCCATCGTTATTTCCATCTTTAAAACTTCGTGGGTAAATCTGGTAGATGACCAGATCTTTATACCAGTCTTTTTCGTGTTTCATATGTATATCCTTTCGTCTTTTTGCATAAATAAATTCTGAATTTATTATATTGTATTGTGCAAAAAAACGCAATGAAGAAAACGAGATTATTTTCTTCGATAATGAATGAAAATAATCTCGTTTTACAGGTGTAATTTACAAATTTGGGGAGTCCCTGAAATCTTTCCGGAACAGTAATGCAGCTCCGGCAATAAATATAAAGCAGACCACCCATGTAACCGGTTCACAGACACATACCGCCAGATATCCTTTTACAGGTACGATCCAGAAGGCAAAGATAACTTTACCGATCAGTTCCAGACCACTGCACAGCAATGGAGAGAGCTGATGACGCATTCCCTGGAGAGCATTTCGCATGATCACAAGAAATGCCATAGGCGGGAACATGGCAGTGCTGATACGGACATAGAGAAGTGCATTGTCAATAACTGTCGGGTTGTTACTTCCTGTGATCAGCCGTACTGCGTAAGGTGCCACAAAGACTGAGAAAGTTACTGCAATCAGCCACCAGATAAGATAAAGTCCAAATGCAACTTTGACGCCTCCCCAGATACGAGAACGCTTTTCTGCTCCGTAATTCTGACTGGAGAAAGTTGCGGCACTGCTTGCCAGGGCGGTTCCTGGCATCATAAATAGTTCTGCAAGTCTGCGGCCTCCAACCTGAGCTGCAATGTATACATTTCCGAGAGCATTGATACTGCTTTGTAAAATGACACTTCCAATACTGAAGATTGCATTCATCAATGCCATGCTCATACCTGTAAGAAACATATCAAAGACAAAACTGGAAGGAACATGCAGGTCAGTATTTTTTGGACGAAGTTGTGGATAATTTTTTATAATATAAAAGAAGCAGAGGACAACACTGATTGCCTGAGCAAGGATCGTAGCAGAGGCGGCTCCCTGAATTCCCAGATGCAGTGGTCCCATAAACAGGACATCCAGAATGACATTGATCATACTGCTGATGATAAGAAAGATCAGAGGAGTAATACTGTTTCCAATTGCTCTCAGGAGACCAGATTCCGTGTTGTACATCATAGTCAGCGGGATTCCGGCAAGGATTATCGTAATGTAGCTCATAGCCCCTGCAAAGGTATCTTCTGGTGTCTGAAGAACATGCAGAAGTGGATAACGGAAAATAAGAAATCCGGCAGTCATTACGAGTGCAGTTATGAGCGATAGAATGATCATCCAGCAGGATGATTTTCTCATTTCATTCATTTCTCCGTTTCCAAACCAGCGGCTGACCGGAAGGGAAAGACCATTGGTCAGTCCGATGCAGAAAGAAGTAATGAGACTGTATAATGCAGCAGTTGCTCCGATCTGAGCCAGTGCATTATCGCCAAGAAAATGTCCGGCGATTGCTGTATCAGCAAGATTATAAAGCTGCTGGAGCAGACATCCCACGAAAATTGGAAACGCAAATGAAAGCAAAAGTCTGGGGATGTTTCCTTTTGTCATGTCCAGGACACGGCTTTTAGTGGTTGTTTCAGACATAAAAAATCTCCTTAAATCATTTGTACTGAAATGATACGGGAATTCATATTCGGTGTAGAGCTATGTAGCGAAGCGAATTACGAATATCCTCCTGAAAAAGAATTGTGCAATAAAAAAATGCTGTAAAGCCAGCACTTTTGGTATTGTGGGTTACATATAAATACTGTTTGGCTTCTGTCAGAAAATGGCTGAACAGAAAAATAATCAAATGACCAGAATTAATTATAAAGCCTGCGAAAACGATTGTAAAGATTGTATGGAAGAAAATTTTATGTTAGAATATGCGCGTAAAAATCGGACTTAATAGCAACAGACGGAGAATGAAATGAACGCAAATTTTGAATATTATAAAGTTTTTTATTATGTATCTAAATACGAAAACCTGACAAAGGCGGCAGCAGTGCTGAAAACCAGTCAGCCGGCAGTAACCAGGACGATACATAACCTTGAGAATATATTGGGGTGCAGATTGTTTATCCGAAGCAAAAGCGGAATGAAACTTACGCCGGAGGGGCGGATTTTTTATGAATATGTAGCTGCAGGATGCGCACAGTTTTTTAAGGCAGAAGATAATCTGAATAACCTGATCAGTCTGGAGAACGGCACGATTTATATCAGTGCTACGGAAACTGCGCTTCATTGCTATCTGTTTGAAGCAGTCAGGGATTTTAATATTAAATATCCGAATGTGCATTTTAAGATACTTAATAACAGTACTACGGATTCTGTTAATGCTCTCAAGGAAGGAAAAGTAGACCTTGCGGTTGTGTCTGCGTCCTTACAGGTTGCAGAGCCGCTGAAGATGAAGGTTGTGCGAAAGTATAAAGAGATCCTGATCGGAGGAAAACGATTTACAGAGCTGAAGGGAAGAAAGACTTCACTGGAGGAGTTGTCTGCCTATCCATGGATCAGCCTGACTTCAGAGGCAATCACCAGGAGATTCCTGAATGCGTATTTTGCAAAAAATGGCTTGCAGTTTTCGCCAGATGTAGAGCTGGCGACTACAGATATGATTCTTCCTGCAGTTCGTTACAATATGGGAATTGGATTTCTGCCGGAGGAGTTTGCAAAAGATGATCTGGCATCGGGCAAGGTTTTTGAGATAGATGTAAACGAGACATTTCCGGAGAGGAGTATTATTCTGATCCATGATACGGAATATCCGCAGAGTATTGCATCGAAAGCATTTCAGAAGTTTCTGGCAGAAAGAGAATGTAAAAACAGGGCAGGTATCATGTAAAAATACACAGATACCTGCCCTGTTTGAACGTCTGGACAATTGCCATCAGGAAATCCACAGTATGCGAATCCCTGATGGCTGATTATATTTATAAGGAATTTATCATCTGATCACACAGAATTATTTATGCCACTCCCAGTTTCTGATCTCTTCAAGATCCTGACCATATTCAGCGATATACTGTTTATGCTCAACAAGCTTGTCGTTCATCTTCTGGATTAAGTAAGAACCTTTGTTTCCAAGCTGTGGCAGATGCATGATAGCATCTTTTACAAGGTTGAAACGGTCAATCTGGTTCTGTACACGCATATCGAATGGAGTAGTGATTGTACCCTCTTCCTGATATCCATGAACGGAAACATTATGGTTATGACGACCATATGTAAGCTCGTGGATCAGTGTTGGATATCCATGGAATGCAAAGATAACCGGTTTGTCTTTTGTAAAGATTGCATCGTATTCTGAATCGCTTAAACCGTGTGGATGTTTGTGGTCGGATTCCAGTTTGAACAGGTCGACAACGTTAACAACACGGATCTTAAGTTCTGGCATTTCATCACGAAGGATAGTAACTGCAGCCATGATCTCAAGTGTAGGTGTATCACCACAGCAAGCCATGACAACGTCTGGTTCTTCACCACAGTCATTGCTTGCCCACTCCCAGATACCGATACCCTGTGTGCAGTGCTTAACAGCCTGCTCCATGGTCAGCCACTGGCAGCTTGGATGTTTGGAAGCTACGATTGCGTTTACATAGTTCTTACTCTTGATGCAGTGATCGAAGCAGGAGAGTAAGCAGTTAGCGTCTGGTGGTAAGTACATACGTACCACGTCTGCTTTCTTATTAGCGATGTGATCCAGGAATCCAGGATCCTGATGTGTAAATCCGTTGTGGTCCTGCTGCCATACATTGGATGTCAGGATGAAGTTCAGGGATGCGATCGGCTGTCTCCAGGAAAGCTGGTTGCAAACCTTCAGCCATTTAGCGTGCTGAGCTGCCATGGAGTCAACGATACGGATGAATGCTTCGTAGCTTGCAAAGAAGCCGTGACGACCTGTTAACAGGTAACCTTCCAGCCATCCTTCACACATATGCTCGCTGAGCATACTGTCCATGATACGTCCGTCTCTTGCGAGGCAGTCATCTGTATCAAGCATTTCTGCGTTCCAGTCACGTTTCTGATATTCAAATACTTTGTACAGACGGTTGGACATACTTTCGTCTGGTCCAAAGATACGGAAGTTTTTGTTTTCTTCATTCAGTTTGAAGATGTCACGGATGTATCCGCCGAGTTCGATCATATCCTGAGCTTTTGTCTTGCCAGGCTGTACTTTGATACCATAATCACGGAAATCCGGAAGACGAAGGTCTTTCAGAAGAAGTCCGCCGTTTGCATGTGGGTTAGCACCGAGACGTGCATTTCCCTTAGGAGTCAGTTCAGCCAGTTCCGGGATCAGGCGTCCGTTCTCATCGAACAGTTCCTGCGGACGATAGCTTTCCAGCCATTCTTTCAGAAGTTCAAGATGTTCTGGTTTCTCCATGGAGATCGGAACCTGATGAGCACGGAAAGAACCTTCAATCTGAAGTCCGTCAACAACCTTAGGACCTGTCCATCCTTTAGGAGTACGAAGAACGATCATTGGCCATACAGGACGCTCCGGATCGTTATTCTCACGGGCATTTTTCTGGATTGCTTTGATCTCTTCGATTACAGTATCCATTGTTTCTGCCATCTTCTTGTGCATTGTCATTGGGTCGTCGCCTTCAACGAAGTATGGTTTCCAGCCGCAGCCCTTGAAGAAGCATTCAAGTTCTTCATGAGAAAGACGGGAGAAGATAGTAGGGTTGCTGATTTTATATCCATTTAAGTGAAGAATAGGAAGTACAGCACCGTCAGTGATAGGATTCAGGAATTTGTTGGACTGCCAGGATGTTGCAAGAGGGCCAGTCTCAGCTTCACCGTCACCTACAACTGTAGTAGCGATCAGGTCTGGGTTATCGAATACAGCTCCGAATGCATGAGCGATGGAATAACCAAGCTCACCACCCTCGTTGATAGAACCAGGTGTTTCCGGTGCACAGTGGCTCGGAACTCCACATGGGAAGGAGAACTGTTTGAACATTTTCTTCATACCTTCCTCGTCCTGGCTGATGTTTGGATAAACTTCGCTGTAAGAACCTTCCAGATAAGTGTTGGCGATCATAAAGTTTCCGCCATGTCCCGGACCGGAAAGCAGGATCATATCCAGGTCGTAACGTTTGATAACACGATTGCAGTGTGCATAAACGAAGTTCTGGCCTGGTACAGTTCCCCAGTGACCAACGATTTTCTTCTTGATCTGATCCATTGTTAATGGCTCTCTCAGAAGCGGATTGTCAAGAAGATAGAGCTGTCCGGCAGACAGATAGTTAGCTGCACGCCAGTAAGCATCGATTTTGTCAAGCATTTCCTGATTTAAAGGCTGCTTTTCGAGACATAATTTGTTGTCTTCCATTTTCTTACCTCTTTCTTTGTCTTTGATGTGTATAACTTAAGATGTCGAAGATATCTGTATAAGAAACCTTCTGAATTGGTTAATGACAAGTGTTTCTCAACAGATAAGTTGGAGTGTTACTTTGTTATTTTTTTAACCGAGCACATCCTATCATATCAGAAACGAATCGTAAAATAGCAATATTGCATTGTAATTATAAGTTTTTGATATGGATGGGAGATAAGAAAGTTACACATTGCTTAAAAATATATATTTAACCGGATCAAGTAAATTCCCTGCTTTAATTGCGAATATCCGCTTGGCTAAAATAAAAAGCAGAGAAAAATACTTTTATCCGCCGTAAATTCTACAAAGAGTTTATAAAATTCTCAATGATCTGAATTCCCGCCCCTGCAGCAGTTGCCTCTTTCTTATAACTGCATGGCAGTACATAAGTGCGGGAAAATTTTGTAAATACGCTGAGTTTATCAATTTTCTGATAAAGATCTCCCATATATTTTTCTATATAAGTTCCGACATATCCACCGATAATAATCGTGCAGTCAAGAAGCATTCGAATATTATGGATTGCAAGAGCAAGGTGGTCCAGATACGTATCCCAGATTTCCAACGCTTTAGCATCATGCTCATACAGTTTCTGGAAAAATTGTTCCAGTTTTCCGTTTGTGTAGCTATCAAGCACACAGGCATTGCAGACTGTATCAAAACATCCGGTCTGACCGAAGTAACATTTTTTTCCATTGTGTGGATTTACGATAATATGCCCCAGTTCTCCTGAAAGCCGGAAAAATGGTACAGGATGTAAGCTTTGAAGTCCATGCGGGAGAAATCCTTGGATTCAACGGTCTGGTAGGTTCCGGAAGAACAGAGACAATGAGAGCGATTTTCGGTGTAGATAAGAAAGATTCCGGAAAGATCTGGTATTTTGGAAAAGAAGTAGACTGGAAAAATCCAAAACAGGCAATTGCTGACAGATTTGGACTTCTTCCTGAAGACAGAAAGAAACAGGGACTTCTGTTGAAACAGAGTATCCGGATGAATACGACACTTGCCTGCCTGAATAAAGTTACGCGTTTTGGGGTTATTGATCATAGGAAAGAGAAGAGTCTGGTAAAAGAGGTTCTGGCAGGAATCCAGACGAAATACGGAAAAATGGAAAACAATGCAGATTCCCTTTCCGGAGGCAATCAGCAGAAGATCGCACTGGCAAAGTGGATTGCAGCGGATTGTAAATGCATGGTTTTTGATGAGCCTACCAGAGGTGTAGATGTAGGTGCCAAAACCGAGATATATAAAACAATGAACCAGCTTGCGGAGAGCGGAGTAGCCATTATCATGATTTCTTCGGAAATGCCGGAGATTATCGGAATGTGTGACCGTGTTATGGTCATGCACAATGGAAAGATAAGCGGAGAAGTCAATAAAGACGAAATGGGTGAAAATGTTCTGATCCGATATTCAATGGGGGTAAACTAATGGAAAAAAATAAAATTAAAAATTTACTGATCCAAAATAATACATATCTGATTTTCATAGGTCTGATCATTGTCTGCGCTATTGTTTCGGACAGATTTCTTACAGTCATGAACCTGAGAAATATAGCCATGCAGCAGGCAGGCCCAATCTGCGTAGTTCTTGGTATGCTGTTCGTTATCCTGACAGGCGGAATTGACCTGTCCGTAGGCTCCATGATGGCGCTGGGTTCTGCGGTGAGTGCATACCTGATCATGAATACGGGAATGAATTATATTCTTGCGATGATAATCAGTCTGATCATCGGACTGGCATGCGGAGCTTTTACCGGTGTACTGGTTGCATACTGTAATTTCCAGGGATTTGTGGCATCTCTTGCCATGATGACGATTGCCAGAGGTGCATCCCTGGTTATCACAAACGGAAGCCCGATCCGTTTATCAGGGGACCATACAGTGACAGTTCTTGTAAAAAGTGAGTATGGTTATCCAATTCTTATTATTACAGTTTTACTGATCGCCTTCTTATGTTTTGTACAGAGATTTACTTCTTATGGAAGAATTGTGATTGCTGTCGGTTCTAATGCACAGGCGGTAGAGATGGCAGGTATCAGAGTAAAAAAACATCTGGTATCTGTATATGCACTTTCCGGTATGCTTTCTGTTCTTGGAGGAATTTTCATCGCAGCCAGAGCTGCAACAGGAAGCGGAACCATCGGTGAAGGCCAGGAACTGGATGCAATCGCGTCCTGCGTAATTGGCGGAGTAAGTCTTGCAGGTGGTAAAGGTGGTGTTTTCAAAGCTGTTATAGGAGCACTTGTACTGGCGCTTATCAGTAATATCATGAATCTTCTTGCCGTACCTGCATATCCACAGGATATTATCAAAGGTATCATTATCATCATTGCTGTATTCTTACAGGTATTTACAGACAAGAGTGAGGCAACAGTATAGTAATAGAAATAATTGTTCAGACTAAGATAAGGTAATATAGACCTTCCAGAGGCAGATGAGAAATTTGCATTTGGAAGGTCTATATTTTTTGATAAGAGAAAAAAGCATATGATATTTGCTATTGATAAAAACAGTATTGTAGTATTTTATATGACGTCATGTTATAATTACACTAATTGAGAAGACGATAATTAAGAAGATTTTAGGATGATTCCGGGAGGTCTGAAATGAGCAGAAGAATGACAGGGGAGAAAAAGAAACTGCCAGTTGGCATAGATACATTTGATAAAATCATCCGGCAGAACTTTTATTATGTGGACAAAACAGAAATGATAGCAGAACTCCTTCAGAACTGGGGAGAAGTAAATCTGATCACACGTCCGAGGCGGTTCGGAAAATCATTGAATATGAGTATGTTGAAATCCTTTTTCGAGATAGGAAATGATACTACTTTGTTTGATGGTTTAAAGATTTCCAAAAACAAAGAATTATGTGAGAAATATATGGTCCAGTTTCCGGTAATTTCAATTAGTCTGAAAGGAGTGGAAGGCCTGAACTATCAGGAAGCCTGTGCAAATCTGAAAAAAGTAATCGGTACAGAAGCACTGAGATTTCACTTTCTGAAAAATAGTCCTGCTTTGACAGAGGAAGAACAGCAGCTTTATAAACAGCTTATTGAAGTTGGAAATGCACAGACCGGTATGTTTGCAATGGGGATGGAACTGCTTACATCCAGTTTACAGATACTGTCAGCATTACTGTTTAAACATTATGGTAAACAGGTTATTCTTTTGATTGATGAGTATGATGTTCCTTTAGACAAAGCATTTCAATATCACTATTATGATGAGATGGTATTTATGATACGTTCTATGTTTGGAAATGTGTTAAAGACAAATCCGAATCTTTATTTTGCTGTATTGACAGGATGTCTCCGGGTTGCGAAAGAAAGTATATTTACTGGATTAAATAATTTTACAGTGTTATCGGTGTTGAATGCTCAGTTTGATGAATATTTTGGATTCACAGATAAAGAAGTCAGGGAGATGCTGACATATTATGGGGTTTCTGAGAAGTATGATACTGTGAAAGAATGGTATGATGGATATCTTTTTGGAAAAAAATCAGTATATTGCCCATGGGATGTGCTGAGTTACTGCAAAACTCTCTATACAGATCCGGCAGCTTTTCCAGAGGATTACTGGTCAAATACAAGTGGGAATGCCATTGTTCGCCGGTTCATTGATAAAGCAAACAGACAGACAAGAAACGAAATTGAACAGTTGATTGCTGGAGAAGAAATCGTAAAAGAGATCCGGCAGGAACTGACTTATAATGAACTGGATACTACAATTGAAAATCTGTGGAGTGTACTTTTTACAACCGGATACCTGACTCAGAAAGGGAGAGTTGATGGGAAGAAATACCGTCTTGCTATTCCTAATATGGAGATCAGGGAACTTTTTGTGACACAGATCAGGGAGTGGTTTAAAGAAAATGTGAGCCGTGACAGGGAAACATTAGCTGCTTTTTACAAAGCTTTTTTAAGAAAAAACACAGAGAAAATTGAGCAGATTTTTGGAGACTATCTGTGGAATACGATCAGTATCAGAGATACTGCTGTGGCAAAAGAACGAAAAGAGAATTTTTATCATGGAATTCTGTTGGGGCTGTTTGCTTATATGGATGACTGGGTGGTCAAATCTAATGCGGAATCCGGGATTGGGTATAGTGATATTCTGATTGAAGATCAGAAAAATCGGATTGGAATTGTGATTGAAGTGAAATATGCAGATAATGGAGATATGCAGGCAGCCTGTACAGACGCAGTGGAGCAGATTGAGCGAAAGCATTATGATGCAAAGTTGAAAGAGGATGGAATGCGGACAATTATCAAATATGGAATTGCGTGTTATCAAAAAGACTGCCATGTTATATTGGGCGATTAGCCCCAATTCTGTACATTACGAATCACGTTACCGGGTATGGAGTAAACAATAACTGGTGATTTTCACGAAAAAACAGTTGTTACGAAAACTATATTGCAATTTGCACAAAAAATAATTATAATAAAAAAAACAATTGCGCATAAGGTATATAAAACTACTGCTTATAGCAATATTGATACCAGATTTTGGATCGGTTGGGAAAAATATAAGCAGTAAGAGTGAAAAATTACGAAGGAGACAAGAATTATGGGAAGAAGAGCAGCCGGAATATTACTGCCGATCAGCAGTCTGCCCTCAGACTATGGAATCGGATGTTTTTCCAAGAGTGCATATGAATTTGTAGACTGGTTAAAAGAAGCAGGACAGACTTACTGGCAGATTCTGCCGTTGGGACCGACAAGTTACGGAGATTCTCCATATCAGTCTTTTTCCACGTTTGCGGGAAATCCGTATTTTATTGATCTGGATGCACTTGTAGAAGAGGGCGTTCTTGATAAGAAGGACTGTGAAAAGGTTAACTGGGGAAAGAAAATTGATGACGTAGATTATGAGAAAATTTACAAGGGCCGTTATCCGCTTCTGAGAAAGGCTTATGAGAACAGTGATATCAGTAAGAATCCTGATTACCGGAAATTCGTAGCAGAGAACAGCTGGTGGCTCTCTGATTATGCTTTGTTTATGGCGGTAAAAGAACGTTTCGGAGGGGTAGAATGGACGAAATGGGCTGAGGATATCAGGCTTCGCTGGAACAATGCCATGGATTATTATCGCGAGGAATTATATTTTGATATCGAGTTCCAGCAGTATATGCAGTTTAAGTTCTATGAACAGTGGATGAAACTGAAATCCTATGCAAATTCAAAAGGAATCCAGATCATTGGAGATATTCCGATTTATGTTGCCATGGACAGTGCTGATGCGTGGGCACATCCGGAACTGTTCCAGCTGGATCAGGACAATGTACCGCTGGCAGTGGCAGGATGCCCGCCGGATGGATTCTCTGCAACAGGCCAGTTATGGGGGAATCCTTTATACCGCTGGGATTACCACAGAGATACAGGATATCAGTGGTGGATTTCCAGAATGAGTTATTGCTTCAGATTGTATGATGTTGTGCGAATCGACCATTTCCGCGGATTTGATGAATATTTCTCAATTCCATATGGAGATACGGATGCAAGAGGCGGACACTGGGAAAAAGGTCCTGGAATCGATCTGTTCCGTAAAATTGAGCAGGCACTTGGATGGAAACAGGTTATCGCAGAGGATTTAGGATATATGACAGATTCTGTACGCCATCTGGTTTATGAGAGTGGATTTCCGGGAATGAAAGTTCTGGAATTTGCGTTTGACTCCAGGGATTCAGGATGTGCCAGCGATTATCTGCCACATAACTATCCGGAGAACTGTGTGGCATATACAGGAACTCATGACAATGAAACAATTGTGGGATGGTGGAAGAGCATTACAGCAGCAGAGAGAAAGCTGGCAAGGGATTATCTGTGTGATCATGCAACACCGGAAGAAGAGTTGTATAAATGCTTTATCAGTCTGATCATGCGCAGCAGTGCAAGAGTCTGCGTAATTCCAATGCAGGATTATATGGGATTGGATAACCGATTCCGAATGAACAAACCTTCTACAGTCGGAACCAACTGGAAGTGGAGAATTAAGAAGAGAGATCTCACAAAGAAACTCCAGAAAGAGATTCATGATGTGACACTGCGTTATGGACGTAAGAACTGGGATTAATATGAAAGGAACTTGGGGAAGGGCTTATGGAATATCAGATTTTTACAGATGCAACAGCTGATATCAGTGAAGAAATGCTGCAGGGGTATCCGAAATTGGAGATTATTCCTATGCAGGTTGAGGTCGGAGGAGAACATTTTCTGTTTGGACCGGGAGGAAATCTTACTGTAAAACAGTTTTATGAAATGCAGAGGGCAGGAAAATTTGCTTCTACGTCCCAGATTAATCCTCAGTCTTATTATGACCATTTTGAGCCTGTACTGAAGGCAGGACAGGATATCTTTTATTTGTGTTTTACATCCGGATTGTCCGGTACATATAATACTGCAAATATGACGATTGCAGACCTGAAGGAAAAGTATCCGGAAAGAACGATCATATGTGTGGATACCTTATGTGCTTCGGTAGGAGAAGGTTTTATTGTCCGTGAAGCACTGCGGATGCAGAAAGAAGGAATGTCCATGGAGAAATTGCAGAAGTGGACAGAGGAACACAGACTGCAGGTATGCCATTGGTTCACTGTAGATATGCTGGATCATCTGCGTCACGGAGGACGTATTTCTGCAGCATCTGCTGCTATCGGAACTGTTCTGAATATCAAGCCGTTGCTTCATGTGGCACAGGACGGTACACTGAAAGTTATGGACAAGCCAAGAGGACGAAAAAAGGCATTCAAACTGCAGCTGTCAAAGATGGAGCAGGGATGGCTGCCGGAACTTGGAAAACTGGTAGTGATTGGTCATGGAGACAGTATGGAAACAGCACTTGAGCTGAAAGAAACTGTACTTTCTAAATATCCGGACGCAGAAGTACGTATTGCAGATATCGGTCCTGTTATCGGAGCTCATACAGGTCCCGGAATGCTGGCGCTGATTTTCTGGGGAACGACCAGATAAAATTTATACATACATTAAAAGGCAGGGGAGAAATCTTCTGCTTTTTTGCTGGTGTTAAATTTGTACGAAAAAGAATACATTTAAAATCAGGGTATCAAGAGCTGATTGGGAAAGAAATCCATTGATTTTCGGATAATGTCTGATAAAATATTAACCAGAAAAAGGCAAAAAAACAAATTTTCAGGAGGAATTATAGATGAATTATAATAGATTAGAAACAAGTCTGATCGATGTGATTAAAGAGGAGCAGGCAAAACTTGGATATATGAAAGAAAAGATAAGCCTTTATTATCCGTTGAGTTCTCTGAATCACTTTTTTGAAAGTAAGGCAGATGCAGCGGGTATGATGGAAATTTTAAAAGATTTTCCTGGCTATATGGAGGAGAAATTTGGAGAAGTAGTAGTTTCCCACAAAGGAGATCGTTTTTGCTTCACAGTTTCGGATAAAGCGTCAGAATATGTGCATAATAATATGAAAGATAATGAATTTATCAAGGCATTGATCGAGCTGGTCGGCAGACATGGATGCACGATGGATGAGATCAGGGAGCTGTTTTATTCTTATTCTGATAAGATTGTTACTGAGCCGATGGATAATGGGGAGTTTGATGTGATGATCCGCTTTGACGATGGATCAGATCCTTATTATTATTGTTTTAAAGATGAAGGATGCCATATTATTTACCACAGATTCCTGCCGGAAGACTATGCAGATTTTGGGTTTTGATTAAATCTGATAAATAAATATGAAGCAGTTATCTGTTTAGAGCAGGCGGTGAATTAAAAGGAATTTTAAATGTCAGATTTGCCAAAATATATGTAACATTTGCAATAAAAGTATGTTATTTTTTTGTCAAATACTAACAAAAATAAACCGAAATTCAATATTGACAGATAGTCTCAATAATGGTAATTTTTATTTGACTTAATGTTTTTCATTACTATAGAAACTGTTAAGAAATCTGCTGGCAGAAACAAAAAAGTTGACAGATTTTGCAACTCTTTTTATTCGGTGATTCTGCCGGAAATCGAGAGAAAAGTAATTTTTTACACAATATTGACAGGGATAATAGATACAATCGACAGTTGGAGGGAAAGATTAAATGAGAAAAACCAAAATTATCTGTACAATGGGACCGTCTACTGATAAAGATGATGTTATGGAACAGCTTGTGAGAGAAGGAATGGATGTAGCACGTTTCAACTTTTCACATGGACCTCATGATGAGCAGAGAGGACGTATCCAGAAACTGAGAGAACTTCGTAAGAAATATGACAGACCTGTTGCAGCACTTCTTGATACAAAGGGACCGGAGATCAGACTTGGATGTTTCAAGGATGGTAAGGTTGCTCTGGAAGAAGGACAGATTTTTACTTTTACAAATAAAGATATCGAAGGAACCAATGAGCATGTAAGCATTACTTATAAAGAACTTTATAAGGATGTACAGCCGGGCGGACACATTTTGGTTGATGATGGACTTGTAGACTTGGAAGTTCAGGATATCGCAGGAAAAGATATTGTATGTAAAGTTATCAACGCAGGTGTGATTGGTGATAAGAAAGGTGTAAATGTTCCGGGCGCTAATCTGAAAATGCCATTTATCAGTAAGAAAGACCATGATGACCTTCTCTTCGGTATTCAGGAAGGATTTGATTTTGTTGCAGCATCCTTTACACGTACTGCTGATGATATCCGTGAAGTAAGAAAGATTCTGAAAGAGAATGGCGGCGAGGAGATTCAGATCATTGCCAAGATTGAAAATCAGCAGGGTGTTGACAATATTGATGAAATCATCGAAGCAGCAGATGGAATCATGATCGCCAGAGGTGACATGGGTGTTGAAATTCCGCCGGAATATGTACCGGTTATCCAGCAGAAAATCATCCAGAAAGTTTACACAGCAGGTAAACCGGTTATCACTGCGACACAGATGCTTGACTCTATGATCTCTCATCCGAGACCAACCCGTGCAGAGGCTACAGACGTTGCCAACGCGATCTTCCAGGGAACAAGTGCTACTATGCTTTCCGGAGAGACTGCAGCCGGTAAATATCCGGTACAGGCACTTCAGATGATGAGTCGTATTGCAGAGCATATGGAACAGAATATTGATTACAATACAATCTTCAAGAAAACAGACAGAAATGAGAACCCGGATATCACAAACGCGATCGCACACGCAACCTGCCTGACAGCAATCGACCTGAAGGCTCGTGCAATCCTGGCAGTGACCAAATCAGGAAGTACAGCACATATGATGTCCAAACACAGACCAGGATGTCTGATCGGTGCATGCACAAGTTCTGAGAGAGTTCTGCGTCAGTTAAATCTGTCATGGGGTGTTTACCCAATGCTCATCAAAGAAGAATACAGCTCTGAGATCCTTTGCCTGAGAGCAATCGAAGCAGCACAGAAACATAAACTTGTAAAAGTCGGCGATACTGTTGTATTTGCCGGTGGTGTACCGCTTGGTATCCCGGGTAGAACAAACATGATCCGTGTCTGCATCGTAGAATAATATCTGAAAAACAATAATATAAGAACAAAAATATAAATTTCAAAGACACATACAAGGGTCTGCCGTCAGGAAAAAGTATAACAAAATAAACAGATACTTTTTGATAGCGGTCCCTTGTTTTTGTGTGCAATGAGGAGAGAGGTTTATTATGAAAACAAACGGAGAAGAAGATTCGAGACATATTTTCAGAGGGGAGCTGGCACTGGGGATCGCAGTTATGATCAACAGTCTTGCAGTTATCCTGATGCTGTATTCCGGTTCCGGAATATCTGCCATATCCAGTGTCCCTTATGCATTTGAGAAAGTATTTCCGATAATCACACTGGGAACATGGACTTATATTTTTCAGGCGCTTCTGATCTTAAGTTTAATGATACTGAGAAAAAAATTTGTACCTGTTTATCTGTGTAGTTTTCTTGTTGGATTTGCATTCAGTGAACTTCTGGATGTTAATGAGGCGTGGATCAATGTTCTGCCAAAGACAATCCCGCTCAGAGTGTTATATTTTGTGATCAGTTATCTGTTGATCTGTGTGGGAATCGCACTTTCCAACAGATGTGGTCTGCCAATTATTCCTACGGATCTGTTTCCTCGTGAACTGTCAGCAATTACAAAAGTAAAATATTCTAAGATTAAGGTATCTTTTGATGTAATCTGCCTGACAATTACTGCCTGTATGACCGGACTGATCCTGGGACATATTAATGGTCTGGGTATCGGAACTGTGCTGGCGGCATTTACCATGGGAAAAGTAATCGGCCTGATAGGTGACAAGATGGACAAATATTTCCGGTTTGTAAACTTTACTCAGCACAGCTCACAGACTGTATGAGAAGTAAATAAGACTAATATCTGCAAATATAATAGTAAATTCAAAATCAGATAAGTCAGCAAAAGTTACTGGGTACAGAGTAAATAATAATCAGTAAAATATCCCCTGTGATACTGAAGGAATCCCGCATTGCGGGATTCCTTTTTCTGTGATACACTTGACACAACATAGGTATATTGGAGAAATACGGACGATAAATATTTTATTTTGTCAGAAAAATAAATAGAAATTATATAGAGGTACAAATGAAATATGGTTTCCTGATGGGAAATGAAAGAGAGGGAGAAAATGATTCTCATTAAAGAGCGTATTGGCAAAATGCTGGAGTATATAAAAGAGCAGATTTATCCGGAGAGCATGCCAATCCGAAAGTATCGTATGATCAAAACAGATCAGAGATTTAAAGATGTAGCAAATCTTGATACTTCTGACTGGGAAGAATTTACGAATACAGAATTGTGGGGCGGACACAGAGAGTATTACTGGTTTGAAACGTTCGTAACGGTTCCGGAAGAATTTGATGGAAAGTGTGTGGTATATGAACTTCTGACAGGAAGAGAAGGGGAATGGGATGCGACAAATCCACAGTTTACAATCTATGTAAATGGTGTTCTTGTACAGGGACTTGATATTAATCACAGAGAAATTATTCTTGCAGAACAGGCAAAAGCCGGAACACAGTACAGAATTATCCTCTCTGCGTTTACCGGAGATCAGAATTTCAGCCTGAAGCTGGATTCCAGATTAAAAGTTCTGGACAGAAAAACAGAGAAATATTTCTATGATCTGTCTGTACCATATGAAACTGCACGTCTGTTAAATACAGATGACAGAGCGTATATTACGATTATTCAGGCGTTAAATGATTCCCTGAATTTTGTGGACATGAGAAAAGAAGGTTCACCGGAATATTATGCGAGCCTTGAAAAAGCACAGGAATTTATTACAAAAGAGTTCTATGAGAAACATTGTGATAAAGAGCAGAAACCAGTGATCTGCTGCGTGGGTCATACGCATATTGACTGTGCCTGGTTATGGACATTAAGGGTAACAGAAGATAAAGCTGTGAGAAGCTTCTCAACTGTACTGAACCTGATGAAACAATATCCGGAATATATTTTCATGTCCAGCCAGCCGCAACTCTACAAATTTGTAAAGAAAAACGCACCGCAGGTTTATGCACAGATTAAAGAGCGCGTAAAAGAAGGACGCTGGGAAACAGAAGGCGGTATGTTTGTGGAAGCAGACTGTAATCTGGCGTCAGGGGAAGCTTTGGTGCGTCAGTTTATGCATGGAAAGAAATTTTTCAGAGATGAATTCGGAACTGACAATAAGATCCTCTGGCTTCCGGATGTATTCGGATATTCAGCAGCTCTGCCTCAGATCATACAGAAATGTGGAATTCCGTATTTCATGACAACAAAGATCAGCTGGAATGAATTTAATAAAATGCCGTATGATACGTTTGAGTGGGAAGGCATTGACGGCAGCAGAGTACTGACTCATTTTATTCCTACCAGAGATTATAATAAAGCTGCTGTGGAAGGCGGTACGGAAACAGAGCATTTTACAACTTATAATGGTTACCTGAATCCAAGCCAGATGAAAGGTGGATGGGCCCGCTACAGTCAGAAAGATCTGAATGATGAAGTTCTCTGCAGCTTTGGATTTGGTGACGGCGGCGGTGGCCCGTCGAAAGAAGAACTGGAAAACCAGCGGCGTATAAGACTGGGAATCCCGGGATGCCCGAGAACAAAAATGTCTACAGCGCTTGATTTCTTCGAGAGACTGGACAAAGAGACAAAAGGCAGCAAATATCTTCCATCATGGGTAGGAGAATTATATCTGGAATATCACAGAGGAACTTATACTTCTATGGCAAGAAATAAGAAGTATAACCGAAAAGCAGAGCTTGCTTATCAGGATGAAGAAACTTATGCGGTAATGGATGAATTACTGACAGGAACTACATATCCGAAAGATGCGCTTTATGATGCATGGGAAGTAATCCTCAGAAATCAGTTCCATGATATTCTGCCAGGTTCTTCCATTAAAGAAGTATATGATGATTCGAAGGCAGAATATGAGAAGATTTTTGCAGAAAATAAGAAATTGAAAGATGGGTCCCTCGGCAGTATCGTAAAGAATGTAGATGCACCTTTACATGCAGTGGTTGTATTTAATCCGAACAGCGGTGAAGTTCCGGGAATTGTTTCTTTTGTTTGCCCTGAAGAGATTAAGAATCCGGTACTGAAAGATAACGGAAAAACAGTTGCAATCCAGAAAGCAGGAGATGTATATATATTTGCAGCAGGTGTGCCGTCTAAAGGATATAAGACATTCGTCCTGGAAGATGGAGAAGAGCATGCAGAAGAAACCATTATGGATGTTTCCGTAAAACATATGGAGAACGACTGGTTTGCAGTTGATTATAACGAAAAAGGCCAGTTTGCAAAGATTTATGATAAATCAGCGAAGAGACAGATATTTAAAGAAGGAAAAGCCGGTAATGTAATCATCAGTTATGAGGATCGTCCGCACAATTACGACGCATGGGATGTAAACAATTATTATACAGAGAAATCATGGGAAATTGATGATGTTTCTTCTATGGAAGTGACAGAGAATGGACCTGTAAGAGCGTGCGTAAGGATTGAGAGAAAATATCTGGACTCTGTGATCGTTCAGGAAATTTATCTGTATCATGATATTCCAAGAATTGATATCAGAAATATTATTGACTGGAAAGAACATCAGATTTTTGTTAAGGATTATTTCCCTGTAGATGTGCATACAAATGAGGCGACATTTGACATACAGTATGGCAACGTAAAACGCCCGACACATGCAAATACATCATGGGATTTCGCTAAATTTGAGGTATGTCATCATAAATGGATGGATGTAAGTGAAGACGGATATGGCGTAAGTTTCCTGAATGACTGCAAATTTGGTGTAAGCGTTCGGGGAAGTGAGGTCGGACTTTCTATGCTGAAATCTGCAATTCATCCGAATCCGGAAGCAGATAAAGAACACCATGAATTTACATATTCTATTTATCCTCACGCAGAAAACTGGACTGATGCCGGTACGGTTGCTCAGGCGTATGAGCTGAATAATCCGATGACTGCTACTGTCAAGAAGAACGAAGGCGGAAAACTTGTTGCAGAATATTCCTTGTTCAAAGTTGATCAGGATAATGTAGTGATTGAAACCATTAAGAAAGCGGAAAACGGAGCAGAACTGATTGTCCGTTTGTATGAGTGCTACAATAGAAGATCAAATGTAGTTCTTACCTGTGGCGAGAAAATCACAGATGTGGCTGAGTGTAATCTTCTGGAAGAGGATGAACATCCGGTATCTCATACAGATAATACAGTTTCTTTCTGTATTAAGCCATATGAAATTAAGACGTTAAAGATGAGCCTGAAATAATTATGCCGTTTACTTGCCTGCGATCCTGATCGCACAGGTGAAATGATGTACTAGGCGTAGCTAAAGCGTTACTGTTTATTCCATATTCAGTAACAGCAAAATATTATATAAAAGAAAGGGAAAACTGTATTTTCGGGGAAAAATACAGATGGGGAATTTATTATGAGATATGCAGTAGCTATTGATATCGGTGGAACAAATACGAGAGTTGCACTTGTTAATGAGAATCTGGAAATCACTGACAGACAGCAATTTCCTACAAATCCGGAGAGTCCGGAGGAAACACTGGGAAAGATTGCAGATGTGATTAAAGGATACGATTGCGAAATTGTGGGTGCGGGAATGTCCTGCCCCGGACCGCTTGATCTGGTAAATGAGAAGATTATCACACCTCCGAATATCAGAGGAGACTGGTATCATTTACCGGTAGCTCAGAAACTGAGGGATATGATCCATATTCCGGTATATCTGAACAATGACGGAAATCTGGCTGCTCTTGCCGAGGCTGTGGCGGGAGAGGGAAAAAATTACAGATTTGTTCAGTTTTTAACTATTTCTACAGGAATCGGATCAGGCTTTGTAATCGATAAGAAGATTTATCAGGGAGCTCATGGATGGGCGAATGAAGTAGAGAATACGATCATGATGCAGGACGGTCCGTCTCACGGAACGATTCTTCCAGGCGGAATTGAGGCAATCAGTAGTGGAACTGCCATTACAGTAAGAGCTAGAAAAGCAGGCTTGGATGTAAAACATGCGGGTGAAGTTAATGATCTGGCGCTATCAGGAAATGAAACAGCGCAGAAAATTATGAAAGATGCAAAAGTTCATCTTGCCAATTTCATCGCGGCGATTTATAATCTTGTTGACCCGGATATCGTAATTCTGGGTGGATCAGTAGCAATTAAGGTAGACGGTTTTGTGCAGGAAGTGGAAGAACTGGTTAAGAGCAAAGTTTATGAAGCGCAGAGACCATTTATTAAAGTAAGAAAATCTACATTAAATGAAGACTCTGGACTGATCGGAGCAGCGTATCTTGCTTTTTCGAAGTAACTGAGGTTACACAGAGTTATCTGACAGGAGGAGAAATCCTCCTGCACTAATTTTTAAGAGGAAAATGGCGTATAACTATGAAGCGGTTGATTATAAAAAACAAAAGAAGAATCTGGTTCTGGTTTTTGCTGATCGTTTTCCTGATCCTGGCGTGCAGAGCAGCCTATATTACGGGTAACAGGGTTGGAAGAATGAGAGAGGAAATGGAGAAGAATGACACAGAATCTGTGGTTCAATCCAGAGACGATTATCAGATATTTAAAATGGCAGCGTAAGTAATAGCAGAAGATAAAAGGCGGTTGCTGTTCTGATCATGATAGTGACCGGACAGAACAAAAAAGTGAAATGGAGGAACTATGCTGAATCAATTTTCAAGAACAGAGCTTCTTCTGGGAAAAGAAGCAATGAATAAACTGGAGAACTCCCGAGTGGCAGTATTTGGAATCGGAGGGGTTGGAGGATATGTTTGCGAAGCACTTGCGAGAAGCGGCGTATATTCTTTTGATCTGGTCGATGATGACAAGGTATGCCTGACTAATCTTAACAGACAGATCATTGCTACCAGAAAGACGGTAGGCCAGTACAAGGCTGAGGTAATGAGAGACAGGATCCTGGAAATTAATCCGAAGGCAGATGTGAGAATCCATAAGTGCTTTTATCTTCCGGAGAATGCGGCAGATTTTGATTTTAGTGAGTATGATTATGTGGTGGATGCAGTGGATACTGTGACTGCGAAGATTGAACTGATCATGCGAGCCAAAGAGTCCGGGACTCCGATCATCAGCAGTATGGGTGCTGGAAATAAGCTGGATGCGAGTGCGTTTCGTGTAGCGGATATTTATAAGACGAAGGTGTGTCCGTTGGCGAAGGTTATGCGCAGGGAGTTGAAGAAGCGTGGGGTTAAGAAGCTGAAGGTGGTTTATTCTGAGGAGCAGCCGATCAGGCCGATTGAGGATATGGCGATTAGCTGCAGATCGCATTGTATTTGTCCTCCGGGGGCGAAGCATAAGTGTACGGAGCGCAGGGATATTCCTGGTAGTGTGGCGTTTGTGCCGTCTGTGGTGGGATTGATCATTGCGGGAGAGGTTATTAAAGATTTGACTGCGGAGTGCAGAAGATAAGAAGAGTTTATTTTGGATGTGCGTTGTATCAGAGGTGGTATGGTGCACATCTTTTTTTGTCAGGGACGCGCAGAAAAATAGTTTAGTTCGTGTCCGAAACCGCACACGAACTAAACTATTTTTCCGCGCTGTGTACTGGACGTGGAAGAAGAGGAGAGTATGTCTTAGAATTTTGTGATCACACAAAATTCTTGCGGAGTTGTGGCGGTGTGAGTGGGAAAGGAAATGACGGAAGATGTTGACTACACTGGGGTTTCCAAGTATAATGTTTCCTGGTGAATTGGGCGGAAATACAGGCGGTTCGCCAGATTCAGGTAATTGATCTTAAGAAATAAAAGGCAGGTTATATATGAATACAATTAGTGTGGAAGAGCTGGAGAAGATTGATTCTTCAGAAATTACAATCGTGGATGTGCGTCCGGCGGATCAGTACAGCAGGGGATCTTTTCCGGGAGCGGTGAGTATTCCGCTGGATGAGTTTGATGAGAAGATGGAATCTGTTGATAAGGATAAGACTGTGTATGTTTTGTGCCATACAGGGGACAGAAGTCAGGAGTGTGTGGAGAAGTTTACGGAAGCAGGATATGAGGCTGTGAATATTGAGGGCGGATATCGTGCATATCTGAGACTTTCCCTGAGCCGTTTTATGGCGGATGATGCAGAGGAGCAGAAGAAGCAGAAAACAAAGGAAATCGAGCATAGCATTATCAAGACTTTCAGAAAGACAATCTGGAGACCTTTTACAAAGGCATTGAATGAGTATCAGCTGATCCAGGAGGGGGATAAGGTTGCTGTCTGTATTTCAGGTGGGAAGGATTCTATGCTTATGGCGAAGCTGATCCAGGAACTGCAGAGACATGGGAAGATTCATTTTGAGGCAGTTTTTCTGGTTATGAATCCGGGATATAATGCGGATAACTGGAAGATTATCCAGGAGAATGCGAAACTTCTGGGAATTCCGCTGACTGTGTTTGAGAGTGATATTTTTGATACAGTGGCAGAGATTGAGAAGAATCCTTGTTATCTGTGTGCGAGAATGAGACGTGGTTATCTGTATTCTCATGCGAAGGAACTTGGATGTAATAAGATTGCGCTGGGACATCATTTCGATGATGTGATCGAGACAATCCTGATGGGTATGCTGTACAGCGGTAAGGTGGAGACTATGATGCCGAAGCTGCACAGTCAGAACTTTGAGGGAATGGAACTGATCCGCCCGATGTATCTGATCAAGGAGTCTGCGATCAAAGCATGGAGAGATACGAATGGACTGCACTTTATTCAGTGCGCATGTCGTTTCACTGAAAATTGTGTAAGCTGTGGAGGCGGTCGTGGCTCTAAGCGTGATGAGATGAAAGAGCTGGTTGCACAGTTCAGAAATACCAGCAGTGTGATCGAGACAAATATCTTTAACAGTGTGAGGGATATTAATCTTCGTACGGTTATGGGATATCATAAAGATGGAGAATACTATAACTTCCTGGATGACTATGATCAGCGTGGAAATAAAGGTACTGATAAGGATAAAGAATGCTGATATCTGCGCTTTGGAGCTGCTTTTTAGAAAATTTCTGATAAGAGATTAGAGGACCTTTTCAGGATGAAGAATGAGCAGTCTGCAAAGCAGATAGTCTTATTACCTGAAATATTGAGATGAATGACAGAGACATACAGGAGAGGACAAAAGAGAGATGACAGCAAAATATGCATTTAAGCGGTCTATTCCGATCATGGCGGGGTATATCGTGCTTGGCATGGGATTTGGTGTTCTTCTGGAATCAAAAGGATACGGTGTAATCTGGGCAATCGCAATGAGTGTGTTTATTTATGCGGGATCTATGCAGTATGTTGCCATAGATCTGATCACGGGCGGAGCGTCTATGATCGCGACTGCGCTGATGACACTGATGGTGAATGCGAGACACCTGTTCTATGGAATTTCCATGCTGGATAAATACAAAGATACTGGGAAGTATAAGCCATATCTGATTTTTTCTTTGACGGATGAGACATATTCGCTGGTATGCAGCGGGGAGATTCCGGAGGGAGTTGACGGAAATAAATATTATTTTCTGGTATCATTATTTGATCAGTTTTATTGGGTACTTGGAAGTGTGATAGGTTCTGTGCTTGGAAGTGTACTGAATTTTAATACAGCTGGAATTGACTTTTCAATGACTGCGTTGTTCCTGGTGGTATTTGTGGAACAGTGGAAGAGTACAAAGGATCATGCCAGTGCGATTACTGGTGTTGCAGCATCAGTAGTGTGTCTGCTGATTTTTGGCGCCGGTAATTTTGTTATTCCGGCGATGATCAGTATTACTGTAATATTGCTTCTGATGAAGAAAGTCAGAAAAGGTTCAGATGAAGTGACCGGTAAGAATATGAATGAGAATTCTGAGATATCTGAAGAAAATGCAGTGCATATGGAAGAGAAAGGAGAAGTGGAACATGTTTGATATTCATGCGGCAGGTGTCATTGTTGTGGCATCTATTGTAACAATGCTGATCCGATTCTTTCCGTTTGCTGTCTTTGGGGGAGATAAGAAGAGAACGGCGGTGATTGACTATCTGGCAGATGTACTGCCTTATGCGATCATGGGAATGCTGGTAGTCTATTGCTTAAAGAATGTGAGTCTGATTACAGCACCTCATGGACTTCCTGAGCTGATTGCGTGTGTACTGGTTGTTTTATTACATTTATGGAAGAAAAATACACTGCTCAGTATTATAGCAGGAACGGCTGCTTATATGTTTTTGATACAGGTAGTATTTTGAATGATTAAGGCAATTGAGATTTAGTAGTTCACTGTGACAAAAAGGTGTAGATGTATTTGACGGGCTGCAATGCAGATATTCTGTTATGAGTAAACCGTCAGACTGATAAATATAAATGATTCGATTTGGAGATACAGACAAGGAGGACTCATGACATTACAGGAGATACTTGAAAATGTAAAAAGTGGTTCAGTATCTGTGGAAGAGGCAGAGAGAATTCTTAAGAAAGAAAGCTATGAAGAAATGGGCTATGCGAAGCTGGATACGAGCCGCAAGGCAAGAACCGGATTTGCGGAGGTGATTTACTGCAGCAATAAGGCAGACGAGCATCTTTTGAACATTTTTGAAAGATTATACAGAGAAGACGGCGAGGTTTTCGGAACGAGGGCATCACAGCACCAGTATGAACTGGTGAAAGAGAAATTTCCGGAAGTAGAATATGATCCGATTTCCCGTATTTTAAAAATTGAGAAAAAAGATAAGAAGCGTATCGGTAAGATTGCAGTCTGCTCTGCAGGAACAGCAGATATCCCGGTTGCTGAGGAAGCTGCACAGACAGCGGAATATTTCGGTACAAATGTAGAACGTATTTATGACGTGGGCGTCAGCGGAATGCATCGCTTATTTTCCAGACTGGAGACGATCCAGAGTGCGAATTGTGTAATCGCAGTTGCAGGAATGGAAGGCGCATTGGCAAGTGTTATGGGCGGTCTGGTGAGCAGACCGGTGATCGCTGTACCGACATCTGTAGGATATGGTGCAAGCATGCACGGACTTTCCGCGCTTCTTACCATGATCAATTCCTGTGCAAATGGAATTGCAGTGGTAAATATTGATAATGGATACGGTGCCGGTTATCTGGCAACGCAGATCAACCGTCTGGCTGCCGGGGCAGATGAAAAGGGAAATCTTCCGGCAGAAAATGGAAAATAGGAACTGGAGGAACTTATAATTATGGGAAAAACATTATATCTGGAATGCTATTCCGGAATCAGCGGCGACATGACAGTAGCTGCACTTCTAGATCTGGGCGCTGACCAGACAGTCCTTGACAATGTACTGAAAAGTCTTCCGGTATCAGGATTCCAGACGAAGGTCAGCAGAGTGGTGAAATCAGGAATTGATGCCTGTGATTTCGATGTTGTGCTGGATAAAGAGCATGAGAATCATGATCATGATATGGAATATCTACATGGACATCATCATGATCATTCTCAGAATGACTGTGAACATGTTCATGCACATGAGGGAGACGAACTTCATACGCATACTCACCAACATACTCACAGCCATGCGGTAGAATCTGCCCACGTTCATCACCATCATGAGCACCGCGGTATGAAAGAGATCACTCACATCATCGAACATGGTGCAATGACAGAGAATGCAAAGAAGATCGCATTAAGAATTTTCGAAATTCTTGCAGAAGCAGAGAGTAAAGCTCACAATGTACCGGTAGATCAGGTACATTTTCATGAAGTCGGAGCAGTAGATTCTATTATAGATATCGTGTCTGTAGCAGTCTGCCTGGACAATCTGGACATTACAGACGTAATTGTTCCTGTCCTCTGTGAAGGGCGCGGAACTGTCCGCTGTCAGCATGGAATCCTGCCAATTCCGGTTCCTGCAGTTGCGAATGTGGTAAGCGCAAACCATTTACATCTGAAAATGACAGAAGTAGAAGGTGAACTTGTAACACCTACAGGTGCGGCAATCGTAGCAGCAGTGAAAACAAAAGATAAACTTCCGGAAACATTTGAAATCCAAAAAATCGGAATCGGCGCGGGCAAACGTCAGTATGAGTGCCCGGGAATTCTCCGTGCAATGATTATATCAGAAGAAAATGAAAGCAGTGTTGGAAATAACAGTAGTAGTGTAAACGGCGGTTGTGAAAATAAACATACGGGATTCCGAAATGAAACAGAAAATACTGCTCTGGAAAATAAGGACAGAGTTATCAAGATGGAGACAAACATTGATGACTGCAGCGGCGAAGTTCTGGGATTTGTGATGGAACGTCTGATGAAAGCAGGTGCCAGGGATGTACATTATGTACCTGTTTTTATGAAGAAGAACAGACCTGCCTGGGTACTGACTGTAATCTGTAAGGAAGAAGAGATGGAAACTCTTCAGAATATTATTTTTGAAGAAACCACAACGATTGGAATTCGATACACCAGAATGGAACGTACGATCTTACCAAGGGAACAGCGCAGAGTACAGACTCCCTGGGGGGGAGCTTTGGTAAAAGTATGTATTTTGAATGGAAAAGAACAGCTTTACCCAGAATATGAAAGTGTTGCAGAACTGAGCAGAAGTGCACAGATTCCGTTTGCGGAAATCTACAATTTTATACAGAAATCAAAATAAAAACGATACGAAATCAATAGGCATCCCCCGAAAATGTGGATGCCTATTGAACTTTTTTTTAAAGACGTTATAATGAAAAAAAATTGCATAATAATTAACAATTACCGGTTTTAAGTTCTACTGACCATGACACAGGATGTCAGGTCTTTCAGCTAAGAGGGAATCAGGTGGGAATCCTGAACAGTCGTGCTGCTGTAAACGTGTAGTTGATCTTCGATAGCCATTTTGTTTTTGCCTGAATTCTTTTGTTATTATAATAATCTATATATTCTTCAACTGCTTGTGAGAATTCTTCGAAAGAAGAATAGTCCTTCTCATAACCATAATACATCTCATTTTTTAATCTTCCAAAGAATGTCTCCATAATACAATTGTCATAACAATTACCTTTTCGTGACATGGATTGTATAATGCCATGCTCCTGTAAGGCATTTCTAAAATAAGCATGCTGATATTGCCAGCCTTGATCTGAATGAAATATCAACCCTTCAACGGAAAGAAATTTCTCAAATGCTTTATTTAGCATTCTTGCTATCTGATCAAGATTAGGACTCTTGGATAAATCATATGAGATGATTTCATTTGTATTCATATCCAGCACGGGAGAGATATAACACTTTCCCCATGAAAAATTGAACTGAGATACGTCTGTGCTCCATTTTTGTAAAGGCGAAGTTGTACTGAAGTCTCTGTTTATTATGTTATCAGCAATCTTACCAACTTCACCCTTATAAGAATGATATTTCTCCTTTGGTCGTTTTCCGGCTAATCCTGCTTCATGCATAATACGCTGTACTCTCTTATGATTCACCTGATACCCACGATTAATCAGTTCCTGGTGAACCCGTCTTACGCCATACCGGTGCTTGTTCTCATCAAAAATACGTTTTATTTCTTCTAATATTTTTTGATTACGCTCGGCGACAACATCGTTTTTGTTAATCTCAAAATAATAAGTAGATCTGGCCATATGCATTGTTTTAAGTAGATATTTTAATTGGTATCCTTTTTCTCTGAGTTTTTTAATGATTGCTGCTTTTTCGCCTTGAGTTGCGCAGCCCATTTTTCTTGCCTCAAGGCGATCCGTTTTTTTATTACTTCATTCTCAGCTTTGATATATTCGTTTTCAGCTCTTAAGCGTATCAGTTCTTCTCGTTCCGATTCTGTTAAAGGTAATGGATTTTTTGATTTCTTCATTCTCGGTTCCTTTTCTGGGCGTCCTTTTTTACTTTCTACCAATCCATTATACCCTTGTAATTTATATTTGTGTACCCATTGATAAAGCATTCCTGCGCTAATACCTGCTTCTATGGCAACTTTCATTCTTGGTGTGCCTGCAATAACCTTTGAAATCAGTTCGAGTTTTTCTTCTGGTGTCCACACCTTATTAAACACCTTATGTTTTAAAACTTCTGGACCATGTAAATCAACTAATCTAGACCATTCTCGTATATGATGTTTGAGAGTATCTGGATTCAGTCCCTCCGGGATATCGGGATAGGCCCCCGAATGATACAATTCAACACACATCATTTTAAACTCATAACTATAATGCATAAAAATACCCTCCTTACTGGTTGTCCAGTAAAGAGGGTACATATCAATAATCTTCTGGATGCTTTTTTCAGTATTTTTTATGATAAAACATGAAACAGAGTTTGATGTTTTACAGAGTGCTTACTCCGTCATCATCATAACGGTCATATTCAGCTCCTTCATATCCGATCATGCGGATAGTAGCAGGGTCGATATCTTTTACTGTCTGTGCAACATCAGCAACCGGGATTGCTTTTCCTTTGCGGATGAACAGAGGAACTTCATTCAGGGCAACTTCTATATAGTGGTGACCTTTTTCAAGAACTTCCTGAGAGATTGTTCCATCTGGCAGGAATTTTACGAACATCATTTCTTCCGGCAGATATACATAACGGCCTTTTGCATTCTGTGTGTAAACAGGTGCGATCATAATTTCGTTTCCAAGGAGAAGCTGGTCTTCTACCTGAGTTGCGAATGCATCGTCTGTGTAGTCGAATGCCAGCGGACGGAACATCATGTCGTCGTTTAATGCAGCTTTCATGTATTCGCTGTACAGATATGGAACAAGACGATATCTGACACCGATCACATGACGGAAGTCTTCGATATGTTCGAACTGGTAAGCTTCCTGTTCTCTGGTTCCCAGAGCTGAGTGGTTTCTCATAAGTGGTGTGAATACACCAAGTGCCAGCCAGCGGAGTACAAGGTCACGGGTAGAGTTTACGCCGAATCCGCCAAGGTCTGCGCCTGTATAAAGGAAACCGCACATATTTAAGGATGGCAGCATTTTTAAGTTCAGAAGGATGTGTGACCACCAGGATTTGTTGTCTCCCATCCAGATTCCGCCGTATCTGTGCATTCCTACATAGGAAGAACGGGAGAACATCAGGAAACGTTTGCCAGGCGCGATTTTCTCAAATGCTTCACCTGCCGCACGGGTCATGTTGTATCCGAACAGGTTATGTACTTTGTCGTGACGGATCTTCTGGCCGTTTACATTGTGATAGAAGCGCTTGTAATCTTCCGGATTGTTTGCGAGTCCGTTGACTTTATCACCGAGTGTAAATCCAGGTGCCTCTTCATTGTCCATGAAGTTGTCTTTGATGTATTCTTTTAATTCAGCAATGCCTTCAGGTGTGCAGAACATTGCAGGCTCATTCATGTCATTCCAGAACCCATCGATTCCTTTGGAAATGAGACGTTCATATTTCTGTCCGAACCATGCTCTTGCGTCTGCGTTCAGGACATCCGGGAAATGAGTCCAGCCCGGCCATACAGCGGAAACGAAATCGCTGCCGTCTTCACGTTTGCAGAAATAGTTTTTCTCAACGCCTTCTTCATAAACATCATATCCGTTTTCTACTTTGACGCCTGCATCGATGATCGGAACAAGATGGATGCCTTTTTCTTTCATTTCGTTTACATAGGCTTCGAAATCCGGGAAATTCTCCTGATTTACAGTGAAGTCTTTGTATCTTTCCATGTAATCGATATCCATATATACCATATCGATCGGGATATTATTCTCACGGTATCCGTCAGCTGCTTTTCTGAAATCATCAGCAGTTGTATATCCCCAGCGGCTCTGACCGAAACCGAATGCGAATTTAGGCGGGATGTAGCTTCTTCCGATGATCTTGCGGAACTGTTTCACGATATCATAAGGGGTTTCACCTTCGATGACATAAAGGTAAAGGTCTGCATCTTCACATGTGATCTTTAACTGAGCAGAAAGAGTGTAGCCGATATCGAATCTGAGTTTTCCGGGATAATCAACGAACAGACCGAAAGTCTGCTTTCCGGAAACTACGATGAAATTGTGCGCTCCGTAAAGGGAAATTTTATCTTCGGAGTGATCCGGCTGATCGGAACAGTTGCTTTCATAAATGTAGCCGCGCTTGTTGATACCACGGTTTGCTTCACCCAGTCCATAGACAACATCGTTATCGTCCATGTCATAAGTGAAAGAGAAGCCTTTTTCAGTGGAGATTGTTCCGTATGCAGGAGTTCCATCTGCAGCAGGTACAGAAACAACGATCGCTTCTGTTTCAAAAGGGTTTCCATAGGTATATTTCTGGATCATTTTTTTCGTCCTCCTTATTGTTGGATAAATAATGATAAATTAATAACTGAAACGTTTAAGGATACTGGTAAAAAAATATTCCAGTTATCCTTGTCTTTAGCTTTATAATAGGGAACTTTGCGAGAAAACGCTACTGAAATTATGACAAATTTATACGTTATTTTGACTTTTAGGAAGAAATGAATTCAATTTATTACTAACGTCAGATAAATCTGGTATTTTTATCATAGTATTCACCTGACTGCTGAGGGCAGTTAGAAATTATTTATACTTTAATACTTTATCTCAGGAAAACTTTTTCTGTACATACGGAAAAAAAAGTGATAAACTATGTCTATATTGCACGTGTGATGCAGACGTTTTTGAGTGCGTAAGCCGCAGGTGTCCTGTCCGGGAGGGGATGACTGGAAGAGTCAGAACTGAGGCCGGATATCCAATATACATAAGAAAGGTTTATTTATCATGCTTCAGACAATCGAATCCATCAACAGCGTCGTAAATAATTTCATCTGGGGTGTCCCGGCTATGATCTGTATTATCGGCGTAGGGCTTTATCTGAGCCTGCGGACGGGCTTTATTCAAGTTCGCAAATTCCCATATGCGATCAAGACAACGTTGGGAAGAATTTTTAAGAAAAAAGAAGCTTCAGACGGTTCTATGACACCGTTTCAGGCGGTCTGTACTGCACTGGCAGGTACGGTAGGTACTGGAAATATTGCCGGTGTTGCCGGAGCTATCGCTATCGGCGGACCGGGAGCAGTATTCTGGATGTGGATTTCCGCTATCCTTGGAATGTGTACAAAATTTACTGAGGTTACACTTGCAGTACATTTCCGTGAGAGAAACAGACACGGAGATTATGTAGGCGGACCTATGTACTATATTAAAAATGGTCTGGGAAAGAAAGGGCAGATCCTGGCAGTTCTCTATTCAGCATTTGGCGTGCTGACTGTATTTGGAACAGGTAATGCCACTCAGGTAAATACGATCACAACAGCAATTGATACAGCACTTGTAAATTTCCATGTGATTTCTGATTCTTCTACAGGAACACTGAATCTGATTCTGGGCATTGTGATCACTTTACTGGTAGGTATGGTGCTTCTCGGCGGTATTAAGAGAATCGGAAGCGTTTCCGAGAAACTGGTTCCGTTTATGGCACTGTTTTATATTGTACTTGCAATTGGAGTTGTTATTTTAAATATCGGCAGAGTTCCGACGGTATTCCATGATATTATTTATGGCGCATTTAATCCGTCAGCAGTAACCGGCGGTGTGATCGGAAGCTTTTTCCTCAGTATGAAGAAAGGTGTTTCCCGTGGTATTTTCTCAAATGAAGCCGGCCTTGGTACAGGATCTATCGCTCATGCCTGTGCAGATACAAGCAAACCTGTAAAACAGGGCATGTTTGGTATCTTTGAGGTATTTGCAGATACAATCGTAATCTGTACTCTGACAGCACTTGTTATTCTTGTAAGCGGTGTGCCGGTAAATTATGGCGCAGCAGCAGGAGCAGAACTTACAATTTCCGGATTTACTGCTACATACGGAGGCTGGGTTTCCATCTTTACAGCAGTTGCAATGTGCTGTTTTGCATTCTCAACCATTATCGGTTGGGGGCTTTATGGAGCTCGATGCATTGAATTCTTATTCTCTGCAAAAGTTATCCGCCCATTTATGATCGCATATTCATTAGTAGCGATTCTGGGTGCAACTGTAGATCTGGGACTCCTCTGGAGTATTGCGGAGACGTTTAACGGTCTCATGGCAATTCCGAACCTGATCGGTGTGTTCTTACTTTCAGGAACCGCCATTACACTTACGAAAGAGTATTTTGCACAAAAGAATTAATATTAACAGCCCGGAGAGCAATTTTTCCGGGCTATTATTTTCTGAAAAAAGGGAGAAGAAGTATATGATTCCAATCGCACATATAGAAAATGACTTTCCAACCAAATTTGGCATACCCAGACAAAGCAGTCGGGTAGAAGCACTGAAAGCAAGGATAGTATTCGAAACGGAATACCGCAATGTGGATGCCTGCCGCGGACTGGAAGAGTTTAGTCACATCTGGTTAATCTGGGAGTTCTCAGAAGCAAAAAGGACAAAGTGGTCACCGACTGTACGTCCGCCGAGGCTTGGGGGAAATATCAGAAAGGGAGTATTTGCCACCAGATCTCCGTTTCGTCCAAACTCAATTGGTTTGTCCTGCGTAAAACTCACAAAAGTATCTTTGGATGAGCCGGACAGCCCGGTGCTTTATGTAGAGGGTGCGGATCTGATGAATGGAACGCCGATTTTTGACATTAAACCATATATTCCTTATGCAGACTGTCATCCTGAAGCAACAGGAAGCTTTGCTGAATTTTCTAAAGACTATCATCTGAACGTAGAATTTCCATCTCAACTTCTGGAAAAAATCCCGTTGGAAAGTCGTGAAGCATTAATGGCGGTACTTGCAGACGACCCGCGGCCTGCCTATCAAAATGATCCGGAACGTTCATATGGGATGCCGTTTGGGGACAAAGACATTCATTTCCGCATAAACGGGGACACTCTTCGAGTCCATGATGTAACAGATTTTGTAAAAAAACAGCAGGAATCTGCTGCAGATTGTGAAAAATAACTATTTTCAGATATTTCTTTAAGAAAAGCTTGCAAAATTCCGATTTATTCAATAAAATATTAAACAGACTTTATGTTAGTAGAGTGACAAAGAATGACAGGTTCAGATCATTACGTGAATGAAAAAATTAAGTAACATATGAGGAGCAGGAAAGATGAAGAAAATTGTGAAATTCGGAGGAAGTTCTCTGGCAAATGCACAGCAGTTTGAGAAAGTGGGAGAGATCATCAGAAGCGATGAGAGCAGACGTTATGTGGTTCCGTCTGCACCTGGAAAGAGATTTGACGGAGATACAAAAGTTACCGATTTACTTTATAAATGTTATAATATTGCAGTTCAGGGAGAAGACTTCGGCGCTGTTTTACAGGAAATCAAAGAGAGATACTATGAGATTATCCGTGGTTTGAAACTGGACCTTTCCTTAGAGAAAGAATTCGCACAGATTGAAGAAGACTTTAAAGCACAGGCAGGTTCTGATTATGCAGCATCCAGAGGTGAGTTCCTCAATGGTAAAGTAATGGCTGCTTATCTTGGTTATGAATTTGTAGATGCAGCAACCGTGATTCGTTTTGATAAGAACGGGAATTTCGATGCAGACAAGACTGACAAGCTTCTTTCCAAAAGACTTGCGAAATGTGAACGTGCTGTTATTCCGGGATTTTATGGCGCATATGAAGACGGAACAGTTAAAACATTCTCCAGAGGCGGATCTGATGTAACAGGATCCCTTGTTGCAAAAGCAATCAAAGCAGACCTCTATGAGAACTGGACAGATGTTTCCGGTTTCCTTGTAACAGATCCGAGAATTGTAAAGGATCCTGCAGTGATCGAGACAATTACTTACAGAGAACTCCGTGAGCTTTCTTATATGGGTGCAACAGTTCTCCATGAAGATGCAATCTTCCCTGTTCGTAAGGAAGGAATTCCGATCAACATCAAGAATACAAACAGACCGGAAGACAAAGGTACATTCATTGTAGAGAGTACATGTAAGAAACCGAAATTCACAATTACCGGTATTGCAGGTAAGAAAGGGTTCTGCTCTATCAATATTGAGAAATCTATGATGAACAGCGAAGTTGGTTTCGGACGTAAAGTTCTTCAGGTGTTCGAAGATCAGGGAATCAGCTTTGAGCATATTCCATCTGGAATCGATACATTGACTGTATACGTACATCAGGATGAATTTGAGGAAAAAGAACAGCAGGTAATCGCAGGAATCCATCGTGCAGTACAGCCAGATTTCGTAGAGATGGAATCAGACCTTGCACTGATCGCGGTTGTAGGACGAGGCATGAAATCTCAGAGAGGTACAGCTGGCAGAATCTTCTCCGCACTTGCTCATGCAAATGTAAATGTTAAGATGATTGATCAGGGATCCAGTGAGCTGAACATTATTATTGGTGTTGAGAACAGAGATTTCGAAGCTGCTGTAAAAGCAATTTATGACATTTTTGTACTTACTCAGATGTAATCTCTGCATTGGACAGGGGAATGGATCGTGAAGATTCCGACAAACAGTAGATAAAGATAACAGGCCGCCAGAAATCTGTACAGAGATTTCCGGCGGCTTTTTACGTTTCATGTACAGGAAAGATGTGATATAATCGTGTATCATATTATAATCCGGCGATGCATGTGAAAAGTAACTTTTCGGGTGAAGGAGGCAGACATGGATAAACCGTTGGTTCGTATTTCCGTCAGAAATCTGGTGGAGTTTATACTGAGAAGCGGTGACCTTGACAATCGCAGAGGTTCTGCGGATAAAGAAGCAATGCTGAAAGGAAGCAGACTTCACAGAAAAATACAAGGTCAGATGGGAAGCCATTACAGAGCAGAGGTTTCTTTGAAATATATAACAGAATATGAAGACGTGGATATTCAGGTAGAGGGCAGAGCCGACGGAATATTTATGGAATCTGACCAGTATTACATTGATGAGATCAAGGGTATTTATGCAGATGTCAGTCAACTTGAAAAACCAGCAGAGGTCCACAGGGCACAGGCAATGTGCTATGCGTGGATTTATGCACAGGAACAGCAACTTGAGAAAATCGGAGTCCAGATGACATATGGAAATCTGGATACAGAGGAACTTCGATATTTCAGGGAAGACCATACGCTGGAAGAACTCAGACAATGGTATCAGGAACTTATGGATAGATATCACAAATGGATCGCTTACCAGCTTGCATGGAAAAAAGAACGGAATGAGTCCATGAATGATCTGGAGTTCCCTTTTGAGTACAGAGAGGGTCAGCGCAGGATCGTGTCCGGTGTATATCATACGATATCCACAGAACGCCAGATCTTTATTCAGGCACCTACAGGTGTAGGAAAAACTATGTCTGCTATTTTTCCGGCAGTAAGAGCTGTTGGGGCCGGGATGGGAGAAAATATTTTTTATCTTACAGCAAAAACGATTACCAGAACTGTAGCAGAAGAGGCTTTTTCTATATTAAAAGAGCATGGATTAAAATTTAAAGTGATTACCATTACTGCAAAAGAAAAATTATGTTTCTGTGATAAAACAGAATGCAATCCGGAGAATTGTCTCTGGGCGCGAGGGCATCTGGACAGAGTCAATGATGCGGTCTATGAATTATGGACAACGCGTGACAGATATGACCGGGAAATTTTACTTGAGTATGCAAGGAAGTGGCAGGTATGTCCTTTTGAACTATGTCTGGATCTGGCTGTCTGGGTGGATGCTGTGATCTGCGATTATAATTATGTGTTTGACCCGAATGTATATCTGAAGAGATTTTTTGGAGAGGGAACTTCCGGGGAATATATTTTTCTGATCGATGAGGCACATAATCTGGTGGACAGAGGCAGGGAAATGTACAGTGCTTATGTGGACAGATCGGATGTGCTGGAAGCAAAGAAGCTGGCGGCAGATTACAGCAAAGGCCTTGTACGTTCATTGGAAAAAGTGAACCGTCAGCTTCTTACTCTGGAAAAAGAATGCGGAGATTATGAAATTCTGCAAAATGCGGGAGCCGTTTCTCTGAGCATGTTGCAAGTTATGGGCGAGATGGATAAGTTACTGGAAGAGCTTCGTGGAAAGGAGCTCCCGGAACAGTTGCTGGAATTTTATTTTTGTGTCAGAGATTTTCTGAATATTGATGAATTGCTGGATGAGAACTATGTAGTTTACACAGAAATCGGAGACCGGGGAAAAGTAGTCCTGAGGCTTTTCTGTGTGAATCCTGCAGAAAATATAGGTAGATGTCTGGAGAAAGGAAAAAGTGCGGTATTCTTTTCTGCAACGCTTCTTCCTATGGATTATTACCGGTCACTTTTAAGCACCAGAAAGGATGACTATGGAATTTATGTTACATCACCTTTTCAGCAAGAGAAGAGATGTATTCTCACAGGTCGTGATGTGAGTAGTCGTTATACCAGAAGGGGATATGAGGAATATCATAGGATCGCATCATATATTGCCAGAACCGTATGGACAAGAAAAGGGAATTATATGGTATTCTTTCCTTCTTATAAATTTATGGAAGATGTGCTGGATGTGTATGAGAATGAATTTTCGGTGGACTGGGTGCGCTGTATTGCACAGACATCAGGAATGCATGAACAGGAGAAAGAAGAGTTTCTGGAAGAGTTTTCTACATCAGAGGGGACATTGGTAGGATTTTGTGTAATGGGTGGCATTTTCTCAGAGGGGATCGATCTGATGGGGGAGAAACTGATAGGAGTGGTTATCGTGGGAACCGGACTGCCACAGATCGGAACAGAGCGGGAAATACTCAGACAATATTATGATAAAAAAGGTGCCAGTGGATTTGATTATGCTTACCGCTATCCGGGAATGAATAAGGTGCTGCAGTCTGCTGGCCGTGTGATCAGAACGCAGGAGGATACAGGAATTATACTTCTGTTGGATGAACGCTTTGCAGGAAACGATTATCGGAATCTGTTTCCTGTGGAATGGTCCGACCGTGGAACCTGCACTTTAAATACAGTAGAAGAACAGCTCAGACAGTTCTGGGACAACGCCAAAGAGAATACTTCGTCTTCGGATCAGGAAAAAAACAGCTAGCGTTTGTATATCAGTATCAACAGGACATTACTGGAAAGAAGATAAAAATGTTGCTATCCTGAAAAAAACAATATATACTTTGCTTACCGAAAAAAGACTGATTAATAAGATAGATAAAAAATGTTTCTTGAAAGATTGGACAGAAGCCTGGCATGACGATCAGAGAGTAGCATGGAAAGTAACTGTAAAAGGAGTTGTATATGAGAAAAAACAAAAGAACCACAAAATCTCTTGTAGCAGTAGGAACTTTGGCAGGAGCTGTCTCAATAACGATGGCTTTTTCATATTATGTTCCTGCAGCACAGCAGAGTTTGTCGTCTGTCACTGAGCAGGCACAGATTCAGCCTATAGGTGACGGAAGTAATAAATATATAATGAAGAGTGATGGATTTTACTGCCTGGATGTAAACGGTGCCAGAAGTACCCAGGCAGAGGTGCATTATTTTCAGGATTACGAAATAGATGGAACTATATTTGACGGGTATTATTACCATGATGCGGATGGGAAGTTTAAGGCCTGCAGTCCACATATGGAGCGCTTAAAAGGCGTGGCTGTATTTGAAAATGGAACAGATGAGACGGCGGATGCACAGGCTGCTCAGGAAACGCAAAAACTTGACGGCTTTTATTTCGTAAACAATCTTGGACGCCTGTCGGCAGCACCGCAGGTTAGATATATAGATAATCTGACGATAGATGGGGTCACTCTGAACGGATACTATTATTTCGATGAAAACGGCAGAATGGTAACTGAACCGGGAATCCATGCGCTTGAGATGAACTGCTATGAGATGAATTTTGACGGAAATTATTATTTTGGCGGGGCAAATGGGGCTCTGCTGCAGGAGAGTACAGTGACTTCTGATGGTTTTATTGTAGATGAAACTGGAAAAGTTACAAACCTGGATGATCTTGGAATTGATAACCTTAAACCCCAGCTTGAGAGTATTCTGTCAGGATATCAGGGAACCTGGAGCGTTTATGTTAAGGACCTCAACGAAGAAAAAGAAATCCTGATTAATGATACACAGTTTTATTCTGCAAGTCTGATAAAGGCTTTTGTAATGGCAAAGACTTATCAGGATATAGAGCAGGTAAAAACAAACGAGGAAAAGAAACTGAATACTACGGATGTGAAAACAGCAGAAGTGAAGCTGGATGATCTTTTGTGGAACATGATCACAGTCAGTGATAATGAATCATGCAATGAACTGGTGAAGCTTCAGACAGATTCTCTTGATTTCAAAAAAGGTGCAGAGGATATTAATAAATATCTGGAAAAAGAAGGGTACACAGAAACGACCGTACAGCATACTCTGCACCCGGCAGCTTCTGCACAGGAAAGTCTTGGCGGAAGAAATATGACTTCGGTAAAGGACTGCGGCAGGCTGCTTGAAAGTATTTACAAAGGAGAATGTGTCAGCAGGGAAGCGTCGGAGGCAATGCTGAACCTTTTGTCAAATCAGCAGAATACCTGGAAAATCCCTCAGGGACTTCCGGATGGAATAAAGTCAGCTAATAAAACCGGCGAGACAGATCAGGATCAGCATGATATAGCAATCATCTATGGAGAGAAGACAACCTATATATTATGTGTCATGTCCGAAAACTGTCCGGAGGGGACAGCAGTGACGAATATCCAGAATATTTCAAAGATCGTATATAATTATTTAAATCTGTAGCCAGCGGATGCTCGCGGAATGATTGATTTTTACTGGAAAATCATGTATAATACCAACGAACTATGCCTATAGAAAATTATGATTAATAAAATAAAGTCAGGAGGAAGAATTTAAATGCGAGTTGATGCGGACGATTTTGCCCGACCTTGCAGCTGCGGCAGGGAACACCAGATTGCAGTGAAAGAGATTTTGATAGAAGCCGGAGCAGTAGAGAAGCTTGAAGAAGAGATGTCAGAGGGGATATTTAAAGAATATATATCTCCACTGGTTATCTGCGATACTAATACCCATGCGGCAACGGAAGATATCATGGAGGATATCTATGACAGATGCCAGGTATTGGTTCTGGATGCAGAGGGGCTTCAGGCAGACAAACAGGCAATAAGAATTGTGGAGAATAATATGGAGGAGGATATCGACCTGATTCTTGCAGTGGGTGCAGGAACAATTCATGATATCAGCCGCTATGTTGCACACAAATACAAGGTTCCTTTCATTTCAGTGCCTACCGCAGCAAGTGGAGATGGATTTGTAACAACAGTAGCAGCCATGACCTGGGACGGGATGAAGAAGACTGTACCGTCAGTAGCTCCAATCTGTGTATATGCAGATACAGATATTTTTTCAAAAGCACCTCAGCGTCTTACAGCTGCGGGAATTTCAGACCTGATGGGAAAATATATCTGCCTCGCAGACTGGAAAATTGCGAACCTGGTCACCGGGGAATACTTTTGCCGTGAAACTGTAAAACTGGAAGAGAAAGCACTGAAAACTGTCAAATCTTCCATTCAGGATATTGCAGAGGGAGAGGAAGATGAATGTGAGCAGCTTATGTATGCACTGATCCTTTCCGGACTTGCAATGCAGATGATCGGCAATTCAAGACCTGCGTCCTGCGCAGAGCACCATGTAACTCATTTATGGGATATGGAAGTGATCAATGGTCCTTTAGATGCATTGCATGGTGAGAAAGTTTCGGTAGCTGCGATTCTTGTATTAGAAGAATACAAACGTATTGCTGCAGCCATCACACAGGGACGATGTCACGCGAAACCGTATGAGAATGAAGACGAGGAATTCTTAGAAGAAACTTTCGGAAAGAAAGGCCTCCTGGAGGAAATAAAGAAAGAAAATGAGCCGGAACTGCTAAAGTCTATTTCGCCGGAATATCTGGAAAAATGTCTGACTAAAATTGCGGAGATCATTGATGAACTTCCAAATGAACAGGATATGTTTCACATGTTGGAAAAAGCAGGATGTGCGAAGACTGTCTATGACATTGGACTTGATGAAGCGGCTGTTTTACCAAGCCTGAGACTTGCTCCTTATACAAGGAGACGATTAAGTTTATTGAGAATCAGCAAGATGCTGGAAATCAGAGGAGAGTAATTATGCGTGTTGGAATGGGATATGATGTACACAGGTTGACCGAGGACAGAGATCTGATTCTGGGCGGAGTAAAAATTGACTGGGAGAAGGGCCTGCTGGGACATTCGGATGCGGATGTGCTGATACATGCTGTGATGGATGCGCTTCTGGGGGCTGCCGCACTGGGAGACATCGGGAAACATTTCCCGGATACAGACCCTGCATATAAGGGGATTTCCAGTATTCTGCTTCTGGAGCATGTAACGAAGCTTTTGAGAGAACACCATTACGAGATTGGAAACATAGATGCAACGATCATCGCACAGAAACCGAAGATGGCACCTCACATTCCACAGATGAGAGCAAATATGGCAAAAGCAATGGGAATCAATGAGTCTCAGCTGAATATTAAGGCAACTACAGAAGAGAGACTGGGATTTACGGGAAGAGAAGAGGGAATCGCATCTCACGCAATCTGTCTTCTTAATGAGGTAAAATAGAGTTAATGTTCATTTTGTACCTGACAACCAATGTTTGCCAAATTGCAGAGAATTTAACCTGACTTTTATATAAAAACTCTATGAGATGATAAAACAATAGAGAAAACTGGAGGAATAAAATATGAAACTTTTTAACACACTCACACGTAGAAAAGAAGAATTCGTACCTCTTGAAGAGGGAAAGGTTCGTATGTATGTCTGCGGTCCGACTGTTTACAACCTGATCCATATCGGAAATGCACGTCCGATGATCATTTTTGATACCGTACGCCGCTACATGGAATACAAAGGCTATGAAGTAAACTATGTTTCCAACTTTACAGACGTAGATGACAAAATCATCAAGAAAGCCATCGAGGAAGGCGTAAGTGCACAGGAAATTTCCGAACGTTATATCGCAGAGTGCAAGAAAGATATGGATGGCATGAACGTAAAACCTGCCACAACCAATCCACAGGCTACACAGGAAATCGACGGAATGATCAACATGATCCAGACTCTGGTTGACAAAGGATATGCTTATCCGGCAGCAGATGGTACTGTATATTTCAGAGTTAAGAAATTTAAAGAATACGGAAAACTTTCCCATAAGAATCTGGATGATCTGCAGTCCGGTTTCCGTTCTCTGCAGGTATCCGGTGAAGACCAGAAAGAAGATCCGCTGGATTTCGTACTCTGGAAACCGAAAAAAGAAGGTGAACCGTCATGGCCGTCACCATGGTGCGACGGACGTCCGGGATGGCATATTGAATGCTCTGTTATGGCTAAGAAATATCTCGGCGATGAGATCGATATTCATGCAGGTGGCGAGGACCTGATCTTCCCTCATCATGAGAACGAGATCGCACAGAGCGAATGCTGCAATGATAAGATTTTTGCAAAATACTGGATGCACAATGCATTCTTAAATATTGATAACAGAAAAATGTCCAAGTCTCTCGGAAACTTCCGTACTGTCCGTGAAATCAGCGAGCAGTATGATCTGCAGGTACTTCGTTTCTTTATGTTGAACGCACATTACAGGAGCCCGTTGAATTTCAGCGCGGATCTGATGGAAGCTGCAAAGAATGCTTTAGAGCGTATTACAGATGCTGCCGCAAACTTAAAAGACAGAAAAGCAGCAGCACAGACAGAAGCTGCAACAGACGTAGAGAAAGAACTGCTTGTACAGTCTCAGGAATTTGTAAAGAAATTTGAAGAAGCCATGGATGATGATTTCAACACAGCAGATGCACTGGCAGCAATCTTCGAACTGGTTAAATTTGCAAACACAAACGTATCTGAAGCAAGCTCTGCAGAGTTTACAGGTGCACTTCTTGATACAATGGTGAAATTATGCGATGTACTTGGTCTGAAAGCTGAGAAAAAAGAAGAAATTCTCGACAAAGAAATCGAAGACCTCATCGCAGAACGCCAGGAAGCAAGAAAAGCAAAGAACTTCGCAAGAGCTGATGAGATCAGAGATGAACTTCTTGCTAAGGGAATCATTCTCAAAGATACCCGCGAAGGAGTAAAATGGAAACGAGCTTAAATAGTATGAGTGAGACAAACGAGCTTAATGAAGCGAATAATATTGCTGAGGCAGATATGACAGGACTTGCGGAGCAGTCAGACGAAAATTCAGATAAAAGATTTTCTGAAGAAGTAAAATTAAGCGTTCTGAAAGGTTTGCTTAATCAGACGTTTCATTTGGAAGATAAAGATTTGCGAACCTATTCTCCACTGACGTTAGCATATATCGGCGACGGAGTCTACGAACTGGTAATCCGCACAATCCTTGTAAAAAAAGGCAACTGTCCGGTCAACCAGCTTCACAGAAAAGCCAGCAGTCTGGTTAAGGCCGGCACTCAGTCTTCTATGATGGAAGTAATTGAACCGATGCTTACAGATGAGGAACACAGTGTTTACAGAAGAGGAAGAAATGCCCATTCTCCGACAATGGCAAAACATGCAACAATGGCAGATTACCGCAGGGCAACAGGTTTTGAGGCTCTGATGGGCTATTTATATTTAAAAGATGATTTCAGCAGGATCATAGAACTGGTCCGTGCTGGAATCGGAGAGGATCAGATATGAGTGAACAGATAGAGGGACGTAATGCAGTCCTGGAAGCCTTTCGGTCCGGTAAATGTGTAGATAAGCTGTTTATCCTGGATGGATGTCAGGATGGACCGGTCCGTACTATTGCCAGAGAGGCAAGAAAAAAAGATACTATTATTAACTATGTAGCAAAAGAACGTCTGGATCAGTTAAGCGAGACCGGTGCGCACCAGGGGGTGATCGCACAGGTAGCAGCTTATGAATATGCAAGTGTAGAGGATATCCTTGCGAAAGCAAAAGAAAAAGGGGAAGATCCGTTTATCTTTATCCTGGATAATATTGAAGATCCTCATAACCTGGGGGCTATTATCCGTACTGCAAATCTGGCAGGTGCACACGGCGTGATTATTCCGAAGAGAAGAGCAGTAGGACTGACTTCTACAGTTGCCAAGACTTCGGCAGGTGCATTAAATTATACACCTGTTGCAAAGGTTACCAATCTGGGACACACGATTGATGAACTGAAAGAACAGGGAATGTGGTTTGTATGTGCAGATATGGGAGGAGAGACCATGTACAATCTTAACCTTACAGGCCCGATTGGTGTAGTGATCGGTAATGAGGGCGAAGGCGTAAGCAGACTGATTCGTGAAAAATGTGATTTTGTGGCTTCTATTCCTATGAAGGGTGATATCGATTCTCTTAACGCATCAGTAGCAGCAGGTGTACTTGGTTATGAAATCGTACGCCAGAGAATGCAGAAGAAATAAGTGCAATTTGATATAAGCCGTCTGCGTTGTAACCGGAGTATTGGCTATGTTATAGAATAGAACAGTTTCAGGCAACAGCAAGATTTATAGAAAACGGAAGGTTTGAATTGATGAAACAGTATGACGGAATCAAGGATGAAGAATTAATCTTTCGCTTTAAAAACGGGGAGTCAGAGATCCTAGACTATCTGATGGAGAAATACAAGAATATGGTTCGAAAAAAAGCAAGAACTATGTTCCTGATAGGTGGGGAGAATGATGATCTGATACAGGAAGGTATGATCGGACTGTTTAAAGCAGTCCGCGACTACCAGCCGGATAAGGATGCCTCATTCCAGACTTTTGCAGGTATATGTGTGGACAGGCAGATTTACAATGCCATTCAGAGCTCTAACAGACAGAAACACCAGCCGCTGAACTCCTACATTTCTCTCAGCGAACAGGACGGGGAGAATGAGGAGCACCTTGGTGATGCATGGGTAGAAAATCCTGAATCGATCATCATTGATCAGGAAAATGTCCAGAGCCTGGAGCAGGAAATTACCACTACTTTAAGTCCGATGGAGAATCAGGTTCTTGAATATTATCTGGCAGGAAACGGATATGGAGAGATTGCTCAGATTATGGGAAAAACGCCCAAATCTATAGATAATGCTCTTCAGCGCATCCGCACCAAGATTAAAGAACAATTAGAAAAACTCTAAAAATAAAAAACTTAAAAAATAGGGATTGACAACATGAACAAGTTCTGGTAACATATCCAAATGTGAGCGGCAAGTCCGACACGATGCTGATGTGGCTCAGAGGTAGAGCACTTCCTTGGTAAGGAAGGGGTCACGGGTTCAATTCCCGTCATCAGCTTTTTTTTGTACCTAAAATTATGTGTACAGCCAGGAATTGCAGGTACATGAAACAGTATAAATACGATAACAGGAGGGAAAAAGATGGAGAACGAAACAGTTTCCAAGAATTTTATTGAGAATATTATTGATAAAGATTTAGCAGAGGGTGTTTATGACACCGTGCATACACGTTTCCCGCCGGAACCGAATGGATATCTCCATATCGGTCATGCGAAATCTATTCTTTTAAATTATGGTCTTGCGCAGGAGTATAATGGCAAGTTCAATATGCGTTTTGATGATACAAATCCGACTAAAGAGAAGAGCGAATTTGTGGAATCCATCAAAGCTGATATCAAATGGCTCGGTGCAGATTGGGAGGACAGACTGTTCTTTGCATCTGACTATTTTGAACAGATGTATGAAGCTGCTGTAAAGCTGATTCAGAAGGGAAAAGCTTATGTATGTGATCTGACAGCGGATCAGATCCGTGAATACCGCGGAACTCTTACAGAACCGGGTAAAGAGAGTCCATACAGAAACAGAAGCGTAGAAGAGAACCTGCAGCTTTTCGAAGAGATGAAAGAGGGCAAGTATGCAGATGGAGAGAAAGTGCTCCGTGCGAAGATTGACATGGCGTCTCCGAACATGAACATGCGTGACCCGGTTATCTATCGTGTTGCTCATATGACACATCACAGAACAGGTGACAAATGGTGCATTTATCCAATGTATGACTTTGCTCATCCAATCGAGGATGCAATCGAGGGAATCACACATTCCATCTGTACTCTGGAATTCGAGGATCACAGACCTCTGTATGACTGGGTTGTAAGAGAACTGGAATATCCACAGCCACCGAAGCAGATTGAGTTTGCAAAGCTGTATCTGACAAATGTTGTCACAGGTAAACGTTATATCAAGAAACTGGTAGAAGAAGGAATTGTAGACGGATGGGATGATCCGCGTCTGGTTTCCATCGCAGCACTGCGCCGTCGTGGATTTACACCGGAATCTATTAAGATGTTTGTTGAGCTTTGTGGTGTATCCAAAGCAAACAGTTCTGTTGATTATGCAATGCTTGAGTACTGTATCCGTGAGGATCTGAAGCTGAAACGTCCGCGTCTGATGGCGGTTCTTGATCCGATTAAACTTGTAATTGACAACTATCCGGAAGGTGAAGTAGAATACCTGGAAGCTCCGAACAATATGGAGAATGAAGAACTGGGAACCCGTAAGATGCCATTTGGCAGAGAGCTCTATATCGAGAGAGAAGACTTCATGGTAGACCCGCCTAAGAAATATAAGAGAATGTTCCCTGGTACAGAGGTTCGCCTGATGAATGCATATTTTGTAACCTGTACGGGATATGAAGCTGATGAAGACGGAACTGTACGTGTTGTACACTGTACTTATGACCCTGCAACAAAGGGCGGAAATGCGCCGGACGGCAGAAAAGTAAAAGGAACTATCCACTGGGTAGAAGCAAGCCAGGCAGGAAAGGCAGAAGTACGTCTCTATGAAAATATCGTAGATGAGGAGAAGGGTGTTTACAACAAAGAAGATGGATCTCTGAACGTAAATCCAAACTCTTTGACAAAAGTTACAGCATATGTAGAGCCTGCACTTATGGAAGCGAAAGGTTATGACAGCTTCCAGTTTGTAAGAACAGGATTTTTCTGTGCAGACATCCATGATTCTAAAGAAGGTGCACCGGTATTTAACCGTATTGTATCTCTGAAGAGTTCATTTAAATTGCCGAAAGCATAATCGAATATAAACAGATAAAATTTCTGCCAGGTAAATGTTTGCAATTTACCTGGCAGTTTCTGATTTTGCGTATAATAGTGTTACGAATGACAGGACAGAAGAACGTTTAATTATTCTTCTGGTTCAGAGGCTGCATCAATAGCTTCCTCGAAATGAGATGGTTCGTCAGCGTCTTCTGTTTCCTCATCAGCATCTTTGATCTCAACTTCATCAGCTGTACCAGATACATCTTCTGAATTGTCTGTTTCAGCGCTGTTTTCAGCTTCATCGGCCTGTTCGCTTGTATGTTCCCATGACTGGAAAGCTTCAGCAGCTTCTTCAGCATTTTCTTCAGGCTTTTCCTCTTTGTCTTCATTCAGATCAAAATCATCAAAATCGTCTTCAAAATCGAAATCTTCTTTACAGGATCCTTTCTTAGCGATAAGTGCAGCTACGGCACCGGCAGCTACTGCTGTAAGAGCACCTACTGCTACAAAACCCCAGTATTTATTAATTTTAGCCATGATAATCGTAAACTCCTTTCAGATATTCTCCTATTTCTGTGAGTACAATACGGTTGCTGGATCTTATATTTACAGCTACCTTTAATCAGCTATAGGTTATCCTTATTTTAATACTTTTTATCAGAAAAGAAAAGTAAAACTTTTGCTGAAAGCAGTTGCATACCAAAAAGATACACGGTATACTATGACAGGAAAGAAGAGGTTATATATGAAGAGAATTATTTTGGCATCTGCCTCACCCAGACGAAGAGAATTACTGGAACGGGCAGGCGTGAATTTTGAAGTGATACCAGCATCAGGCGAGGAAAACCGTATCTCAGATGACCCAAAAGAAGCTGTTCAGCAGCTTGCCAGGGACAAGGCGGTTTCAGTTATGCATACTATAGAAGACAGCGCAGACGGAACCTTAGTGATCGGATCTGATACAGTAGTTGTGTTTGAAAATATGATTCTTGGTAAGCCTCACGATATAGAAGACGCAGTAAATACATTAAAGAAGCTTCAGGGAAATACTCATCAGGTCTACACCGGTGTTTCGGTATTAGAGAAGAAAAACGGAGTCTGGACAGAACATACTTTTTATGAGAGTACAGATGTGACTTTTTACCCGGTATCGGATGAGGAAATTCGAGCATATGTTGCCACAGGAGAGCCTATGGACAAAGCCGGAAGTTACGGCATCCAGGGGATTTTTGGAATTTATGTAAGGGGAATCTGCGGAGACTATAATAACGTGGTAGGACTTCCTGTTGCGAGACTGTTTTATGAAATGAAGAAATCAGAAATTGACTTGAGAGGATGACAAAAGATGATTAAGGCATGTATATTTGACTTAGACGGAACTTTGGCAGATACATTGGATTCCATGGCATATGTTACCAACATTATTATGGAGAAGTTTGGATTAAAAACGCTCCCGGTAGATAATTTCAGATATTACAGCGGTGAAGGTGCAAACATGCTGATCCGCCGCGCACTTAAGGATGCCGGTGATCCGGAACTGACGCATTATGAAGAAGGACAAAAGCTTTACAGAGAAATGTTTGCAGCGGATCCAATGTACAAAGTAGTTCCTTACGAGGGAATGCCGGAAACACTGAAAGAGCTTAAGAAGCATGGCATGAAACTGGCAGTTTGCTCAAATAAACCGCATCCGGCAGCTGTGAAGGTAATTGCGCAGCTTTTCGGAGAAGATTTTGATCTGGTTGTGGGACAGAGCGATGCTATTCGCAGGAAACCGGCACCGGACGGTCCTCTGATGGTTGCTGAGAAATTCGGCGTAAAACCTGAAGAGTGTATGTATGTAGGTGATACAAGCACAGATATGCAGACAGGAAAAGCAGCAGGAATGTTTACGGTCGGTGCACTCTGGGGATTCCGTGACCGTAAGGAACTAAACGAGAACGGTGCAGATCTTGTTGCTGACAAGCCGGTCGATTTAGTGAAAATATGTGAGGAACACGGAAATGATTAAGCTGATTGCAAGTGATCTGGACGGAACCTTGCTTTTAAACAAAGCACAGTCTCTGCCGGAAGAAATTTTTCCGCTGATCAGACAGCTGAAGGAACTGGGAATTATGTTTGTGGCAGCAAGTGGAAGGCAGTATCCGAATATGATGAAGCTGTTTGCGCCTGTTGCATCAGAAATTTCCTATATTTCCGAAAATGGAGCTCTGGCAGTAGATCATGGGGAAGTGTTGTATCAGGATTCCTTTGACAGGAAGCTGGCAGAAGAAATTATTTCTGCTATTATGACTAAAAAAGATGCGGAGTTTACCTGTTCTACAAAAGATTATCATTATTTGATGCCGAAAACTCAGAAATTTCATGATCATATGTTATATGTAGTAAAAAATGAGTGCAGAGTTTTGAACGGCCTGGATGAGATGACAGATCCCATTATGAAACTGGCTGTATATGAACCGGGAGGCATTACTGATGAGTCTGTAAAATACTGGACCGGACGTTTTGGAAAAGACTGTATTGTTGTAACATCCGGAAATGAATGGATCGATTTTGTGCCGTTTGGGACAAACAAGGCAAAAGGAATCAGAGAATATCAGAAGAGATATCATATTTCGCCTGAAGAATGCGTAACATTTGGAGACGAATATAATGATATAGAGATGCTCAAAGCAGTAAAATATGGCTTTGCCATGGATCATTCCAAGGAGGGGGTACGGGCAGCAGCGTCCTATATAACAGAGCGTGTTGAACCGATTCTTGAGAAGCTGATCCAGGCAAAGGGAAATATTGAGGAGGTAATTTAAAATGTACACAGAAGAATGCATTAATACTTTTTTGGAAAATCAGGAGCAGCTTTTTCCGCAGCCTGTAGCAGAATCTTATGAAGCAGCAGAAGCTTTTCTTGAGGACTGTATGGCGCAAGTAGTAGATTCCATTGAAGAGGTGCGGGAATATCTGGAGGAAGCAGGCGCTGATGTAGACGGGATGTCAGATGAAGAACTGGAAGATGCGAGTGAAGTCTTTGCATTGCCGGATGGTAAATATCTGATCGTAGAAGGATAAGATCTATAAAAAGAAGCTGCACCGGGTTCGGAATGCAAGACAAAAACAGTCTGGCACTTGGAACCCGGTGCTTTTTGATTGTTACTGTTCACTCTGTTCTCAGTAACACGCTTTGTGATGCACAGAATTTATGCTAATCGCACAAATTTGCGCCGCGAACAGTAACTTTTGATTTCAAGGGAAAAGACAGAGGAGAAAAAATTCAGATTACATTTTCATAAGATACGATGCTATAATGACCTTATACAGAGAATGAAAAAGATGCTGAGATCTGTTCTGGAGATAAAGAGCAGCCAGATAAAGCATTGCAAATTCTATCATAAATAAAAAGGAGGATAACAGATGGAGAAAAGGAGATTTCTTGCAGTCGTGATGACTATATTGATGGTTATATCAATGATCCCATCCGTGGTCTTTGCGGCAGCTCCGTCAGGGGAATTGGGTGGTAAGCTCAAGATCAAAGGGCTTGCAGCAGTAGGAGTAACTGTGAGCGCAGATTACTCAAAGGTCACACCAGAGGGAGTGACAGACGAAGAGTTTACTTTTTCCTGGTCAAGACAGACAGGAGAGAAAGAATTAACACAGGTCGGTACTGAAAAAACTTATACGATTACTCAGGATGACCTGGGGTATAAACTGGTGCTTGATATAACACCAGTGGACGGAAACGGACTGACAGGCACACTTACAGCGAAGACTTTAGAAGTGGCAGCCACTGAAGAAGAGGCAAAGGCTGCAGCAGAGCAGAATACAGATGGAACTAAGGATGCACAGCTGGAAGAAGATACAGATGAAACAGTGGACAGTCAGGATTCCACAAATGAGAATGTTGATGAGTCACAGAAAACTGAGGAGACACAGGACACAGAGAATATTCAGGAAACTGAAACTCAGGATACAGAAGGCCAGCTGGAGGAAACTCAGACCACGGATGATAATGAGAGTGTTCAGCAGACTGATGGTTCACAGGAAAATGCTTCAGATGAAAGATATAACGAAGACAGTTCAGAGGGAACGGATGATTCTCAGATGAAAATCTACACAGAGGATCAGCTCCAGGTGGATGAAAACGGAAACGTACAGACTGATGGATCAGAGGAAAATGAGAAAGCAGCAGACAAAGGAGAGAAAGAAACTTATGAAGCGTCTGCAACTGTAGATAACAGTGAAGAACCAGTTTGTGATTTTGGAACTGTAAAGGGTAATCCTGAAAATGTTGATGCACAGTTTGTACAAATCACAAACACAGGAAGTGAACCATTAAATTTCCAGGAAATCAGTCCGGAACATTTTATGGTTGCTGATATTACAGAACCACTGGAAGCCGGTGAATCTGTAAGCGTATGGGTACAGCCAAGAGAAGGACTGGAAGCCGGTGAATATGATGATATGATCACTTATCAGACAGATGAGGGTGTGGAAGTATCATTTGAAGCGAAGATTACAGTAGAAGAGGATACTACAGCAGATGGTGCTTTGGAACCGGTGAAAAATCCGGATGAAGAGATAGCAGATGATGCTGATGATAATGCAGATGCATCTCTGGAAGCACAGTCTCTGGATGTAAATACAGGAAATCTGAATTTCAGCGATATTGAAGAAAATTATACACAGGCAAATGAAACACTGTCTGTAACTATAACAAATACAGGCGACAGCACTGTTACTCTGAATGTGCCACAGTCAGACTATTTTGATATATTAAATGAGGATGGAAGTGAAGCAGTATCAGGCTTACAGCTTGCAAAAGATGAATCAGTGATGTTTATGGTACAGCCAAAGACAGGACTGACAAAGGGAAATTACAGTGATACTCTGATATTCAGCAGCGAAGAAGATTCAGAAGTTGCAGCACAGGTAACCGCAGATATTACTGTAAAAGAAGCACAGGAACAGATTACAGAGATTCAGGCAGCTCCGTCAGTTATTAATTATGACAATCTGAAAGAAGGATATGATACTCCTGAGTCAACAACTGTTACACTTACAAATACAGGAAATACAACAGTATCACTGGTGCAGCCATATGGTAAATATTTTAATATCGGAGAACTCTCTGCATCAGAACTTAAACCGGGAGATACCGCTGAATTTACAGTAACTCCGGCAGCAGGACTTGCGACAGGCAATTATGCAGACAGCATCCAGATCATGCAGACAAGTGCTGATGGACAGGAAGAGGTGCTGACAACTATAAATGCTGCAATTACTGTTTCTGAAGTAGAAAAAGTCTACAAATTAGTTGTTGATCCGAAAGAACTGAATTTCGGAAAAGTAAAGGCCGGATACAGTGAAGCACCGAAAGCACAGAAAATTACTGTGACCAATAAGGGAAACACAAACGTAACTTTATATGCTCCTACAAGCACAAACTTTAAGATCGGTAAGCTTTCCGCATCAGAATTGGCACCAGGTCAGAGCTGTACATTTAAGATTCGTCCAAAAGAAGGGCTGAAGGCTGGTTCTTATACAGAAACTATTGCGATTAAGAATAAGCAGAATGTCAGTGCAAAAGTGAATGCCAACTTTACTGTTGAAGCAGTTCGGGAAGCAAAAATTGCGGATCCGGCAAATAATAAAATTACGGGAATCAGCTCAGATGGATATACTACACAGTCCAAGATTACGTTTACAGCAGTTGGTGCCGGAATGGACAATGAAAGTCCGGGGAAAGGTGATGTCCGCTATGTACCATACAATTGGAAAGTAATTAACACAAACAGCTGGAGTAGTGCACCTTACACTGCAGCATTTGGAATCACAAAGGCTGGAACTTATACATTAACCGTCGTTTTTGACCGCCAGATGTATAATGGAAAAGAGTGGAAGAATACAGGCGAGCAGGATACCAAACAGGTAAGCTTTAATATTGCTCAGGCACAGACTATTACAGCAACGCCAACTCCACAGCCAAATGGAGCGTCAGTAAAATCAGCAGTAAAAACAGGAGATAATACACCGATTGCGCCATTCATAATTATTCTGGCAGTTGCAGCCGGATGCATTGCAGGCGTTGTGATTTATAAAAAGAAAAATAAATAAAAAGAATTGTTAGCACTCATTTTAAATGAGTGCTAATTTTTTCTTGACTTTTGGGATAAATGGTATTACTATATCTCTCAGAGAAGCAACTTAAGGAAGTCAAAAACTATTATGAGGGAGAAATAAAAGAGAGTAGTTTTGGCATCAGACTGCAAAGATAATTAAGAGAGCAGTAAATCGACAGAAAAAGTTGCGATAGATGTGACTGTTCAGTGCCTTGCAGAATAGTAGACTACTGAATAGTTATCAGCAAATACTTATAAAATAAAAAGGAGTGTGGACAGCATGGCTGTAAAACATGGAAGTTTATCAATCAACAGTGAAAATATTTTTCCGATCATTAAGAAATGGTTATATTCCGATCATGATATTTTTGTAAGAGAGCTGGTTTCCAATGGATGCGATGCTATTACAAAGTTAAAAAAACTGGAAGTAATGGGAGAGTACTCTTTCCCGGAAGGATATAAACCAGAGATTCAGGTAATCGTAAACCCTGATGAGAAAACCCTGAAATTCATTGACAATGGTATTGGTATGACTGCTGAAGAAGTAGAGAAATATATTACTCAGATTGCTTTTTCCGGTGCAACTCAGTTCCTTGAAAAATATAAAGACAAAACAACTGATGACCAGATCATCGGTCATTTCGGACTTGGTTTCTATTCTGCATTTATGGTAGCGGACGAAGTACACATTGATACTCTTTCTTCTACAGAGGGTGCACAGCCTGTACACTGGACCTGTGATGGCGGAACAGAATATGATATTCAGGAAGGTAACAAGAATACAGTCGGTACAGAAATTACATTGTTTCTGAACGAGGACTGCCTGGAATTTGCGAACGAATATCGTATGCGTGAGATTCTTGAGAAATATTGTTCCTTTATGCCGGTTCATATCTATCTTTCCAAAGCAAATGCACCGCAGGAATACGAAACAATTGACGAGTCTGAATTAAGAGATGATGACGTTGTTGTTGAGCATATTCATGAAGATGCAAAGACGGAAGAGAAAGAGAATGAAAACGGTGAGAAAGAAGTTGTTGAGGTCTCTCCTGCAAAGGATAAGGTAAAAATCAACAAACGTCCGGTTTCTATCAGTGATATCAATCCTCTCTGGATGAAACATCCGAATGAATGCACAGACGATGAATACAAAGAGTTCTACCGTAAAGTATTTATGGATTACAAGGAGCCATTATTCTGGATCCATCTGAACATGGATTATCCGTTTAACTTAAAAGGTATCCTGTACTTCCCGAAGATTAATACAGAATATGATTCCATTGAGGGAACTATCAAACTGTATAACAATCAGGTATTCATCGCAGATAACATCAAAGAAGTAATTCCTGAGTTTCTTCTTTTGCTTAAAGGTGTGATCGACTGTCCGGACCTGCCTCTGAATGTATCCAGAAGTGCACTGCAGAATGACGGATTTGTACAGAAAATTTCCGAGTACATTTCAAAGAAGGTAGCAGATAAGCTGACCGGAATGTGCAAGACAGATCGTGAATCTTATGAGAAATACTGGGATGACATCAGCCCATTCATTAAATATGGTTGTATCAAAGATACTAAGTTTGCAGAGAAGATGGGAGATTATGTACTCTTCAAGAATCTTGACGGCAAATATCTTACCCTGAAAGACTGCATTGAAGAAAATAAGAAAGAAGATGCAGAAGCTAAGACAGAAGAGAAGAAGGAAGATACAGCATCAGAAGAGAACAAGGATGCACAGGATAAAGAACCAGAGAAAATAACTATCTTCTACGTAACAGATGAGGTTCAGCAGAGCCAGTACATTAATATGTTCAAGGAAGCAGGTAAAGATGCTGTAATCCTGAAACACAATATTGACAGTGCATTCATCTCCAGCCTTGAGCAGAAACATCAGGATGTACAGTTTAAGCGTATTGATGCTGATCTGACAGAAGAAATGAAAGGTGAAGGCACAGCAGATGAAGAAACTGTAAAAGCGTTGACAGAACTGTTCCGTAAGAACCTTCACAAAGATAAACTGGAAGTACATGTAGAGAATCTGAAGAATGAGAATGTATCTGCAATGATGACACTTTCTGAAGAGAGTCGTCGTATGCAGGATATGATGAGAATGTACAATATGTATGGAATGGATCCTAATATGTTTGGCGGACAGGAAACACTTGTCCTGAATGCAAATCATCCGCTGGTTAAATATCTAGCAGAGAATCAGGAGTCTGATAATGCTCCGATAATTTGTGAACAGCTGTATGATCTTGCGATGATGAGCCATAAACAGCTTTCACCTGAAGAGATGACTAAATTTGTTCAGAGAAGTAATGAGATCCTTCTGATGATCACGAAATAATTTTAACCAAATCAAGTAGCGAAGCGGATGGTTTTATCCGCTTGACCTGATAAAAGGGCAGCCTGGATGAACAATCTGGGCTGCTTCTTTTAGAATATTAGTATTGACAAATGTCTTATAAATTTTTATGATTGAATTGCTGGTATTTTAATATAATCTTGTCGAATCCATGTGAAATGTAACGATGTTTCCGAGTAACAGATACCGTGGCTTTCATTTACAGAAAAAATGTGTGTAAATAAGAGAGAAAACCTAAAAGCTGTGGTTACACAGCCTGGTGATCGGTTAGGAGGAAAACTGTATGAGTGAAGTATACGGAGTTATCAGAAGATTAGGTGCAACATCAAAGTACAAAGGTTATTACTATGTAGCAGATGCTGTAAAGATGGCACAGGGGATTCAGGAACGTCCGGTTAAGGTTACGAAGGATATTTACCCTGTTCTTGCAAGAAAATATAAGTCAACTCCATCTAATGTAGAACATAATATAAGAACATTGATCAACTTATGCTGGACAAGCCACAGGGATGTGCTGGAAGAAATTGCAGGATGTACCATGGTGGATAAGCCCACAAACAGTGAGTTCATAGATATTCTGGTTTATTATCTGCTCCATGTGGATAAAACCATAAACTAATGATACACAGAATCAGGAACTGTTTATAGTTTCTCGCAGGAAATATGATGTCTGGAAAGAAACGACATCAGAGAATCATCCCAGAGGTACTCCAGACGTTTGTCAAGACTGAACATGGAGTAGGAAACACCTGTTGTACATAGAAGATTCTGATTTCGGTATTGAATATTCAGATAAAAATTGCGTACAGGAATGTTTCCGGTAATCTCTTCGTTTTTTAACAGGGATTTTACCTGGTCAGGAGAAAGCTCAAATACGATTTTGAAATTTAATGGTGTGCGTTTGCCACGTATGATAGAAAAGCAATATGATTTTACGTTATGCCACAGAGAATATTGGACTGCTTTTTCCTGAAGTGCTGTTCTGGTATCTGTATCAAAAAAATCGTGCTGAAGTTTACCATCTATTGTGAAGGTATTAAAAGTTGTAACTGATGCTTCTATAAATGAAAAACGGTCAAATACTTCACCGATCAGAAGCTTGTTCATAAAATCTTTAACATCTATGATATTTAAAGCAAGCATAAAAAACTCCTTTGGATAACACTTTTCTGACAATTCAATGAGTGGATTCAACTGCGCTCTCTGCCTCTGACAGGGAGCGTCTTTTTATTATAAATCACTTTCAAAAAAAAGAACAGAGTTTTTAAGAAAAAGTCTTTTCAAAAAGGGATCAGTATGATAATATATATCTGGTATTGAATACTACATATAATGGAAAAGAGGACGATATAATTGAGATATAAAATTGTCATAGATAGTTGTGGAGAACTTTTAGATGAATGGAAGAACAATGAAAATTTTGAATCAGTTCCGCTGACACTGATGGTTGGGGCTGAACAGATTATAGATGATGAGACTTTTGATCAGGCAGATTTTCTCAAGAAAGTAGCTGCCTGCCCGGAGTGTCCAAAGTCAGCCTGCCCGTCACCGGAGAGATATATGAGAGCATATGACTGTGAAGCAGAACACATTTATGCAGTTACATTATCCTCTGAGCTGAGCGGATCTTATAACAGTGCATTGCTTGGCAGAAATCTTCTTCTGGAAGATCATCCGGAGAAGAAGATCCATGTGTTTAATTCACGTTCTGCATCCATAGGTCAGTCACTGATCGGAATGAAGATTCAGGAGTGTGAAGAAGCGGGAATGAGCTTTGAGGATGTTGTAGAAACAGTAGAACGTTATATTGAAGGCCAGCATACATTTTTTGTACTTGAGAATCTTGATACATTAAGAAAGAATGGCCGCCTCAGTAAGGTGAAAGCTTTGGTTGCCAGTGCACTGAAGATTAAACCGGTTATGGGATCAACTGATGAAGGCAGTATTTGCCAGCTGGATCAGGCAAGAGGAATGAATCGTGCTATGATCAAAATGGTAGAGCAGGTCATTGAGAAAACTTCAGACAGTGCTGACAAAGTTCTTGCAATCAGCCACTGCAATTGTCCTGCAAGAGCACAGGTGCTAAAAGAAGCCTTTGAAGAGAGAATGAAACTGGCGAAGATAGTAGTTCTTGATACAGCGGGTGTAAGTTCCATGTATGCGAATGACGGTGGAGTAATCGTTGCAGTCTAAAAAATGTTTCCTTTTGCAGAAAAGTGTGCTATAATCAGAAAATACGAAATATTGATGCAAAGGAGATCTATCATGAGCCAGAAGAAAGTCGATGCTTATAAGGCCAGAAAAGGACAGCATAACAAAGCGGACAAGAAAGAGAAGATGCTCTTTGGACTGGAAATGTTTGCCTGGGTATTTATTTGTGTTGTGATCGTTGCGTGGATTGGTTATTCTGCGTATGTCAAAGTAACAGGATCCAAAGAGAATGTGGTTCAGAATACAGTAATGGATACTACTGCACTTGACAATTACATTTCAAATCTGTCAACAGACACAACAGATGATACCGACAGTACAGACGCCGATACAGCAGATGCAGAAGATACGACAGCTTCTACAGACAGCGAAGATGCTGATGCCGCAGACACAACAGCAGATGTTTCTGAAACAGATTCTACAACAGACACAGAATCTGCAGATACAGAAGAATCATCCGATGATGCAGAAACAGAGGAGAAAGATGCAGCAGACGATACTACAGCAGATAGCGCAGACGCTGAATAAGGTCTGATACTGATTAATAACTGAAAAAGAGATAACAAAAAATCCCCGGATAATCCGGGGATTTTTTTGAGGTTTAATCCGTATTGAAAAGTGCGGAATTCAATCCTCTTACGTTAACGAAAATTATGAATTATAATTTTGTAACGTTTGCAGCCTGCATGCCACGAGCGCCTTCTGTTAAGTCGTATGTTACAGCCTGGCCTTCTTCAAGGGATTTGAATCCTTCACCATTGATAGCGGAGAAATGTACAAATACGTCTGCACCGTCTTCACCAGTGATAAATCCGTAACCTTTTTCTGCGTTGAACCATTTTACAGTTCCCTTGTTCATGTTGTTACCTCCATAAAAAATAAAAAAATTATATAGTTTCTGGCAAATAAAAAAATCACCAGATTTTACAGATTATATACCATTATATAATCTCTAAAAACCAGTGACTATACATTAAATAATCCAGATATGAATTGATTATATCTCCCGTATTTTGAAATGTCAAGGAAAAGTTAATGTTCATAAGCCACTATTCCGCGAGGTGTTTTGGCGTAATTACGCCAAAATCCTGATGCATACAGCACGAATTAATTAAGGTTACGCAGCAAACGATACTCCCTGTGCGACATACAGGAAGATTCACATTTGGGCATCGCGAAGCATGTTACTGAGAACTAAGTGAACAGTGACTGCAAAAAAGACCGTACGGGAGTAAAAAAGGACTTTATAAAACGAATGGTTTCGTGTATTATGTATATCAGAAAGTTACTGGTTATAATCGGTCATAGTATGAAATGACCAACAGTAAACAAGAATGCATTAGCTACAACGAAGGGAGAGAATTGCATGGGTATTCTGATTCAGGGAGGGCGTATTGTAGATGCGGCCACTGATACTGATAAAAAAGGCGATATTTATCTGGAAGACGGAGTGGTCACTGATATCGGTGATAAGCTTGAAGTAAAGGATAAGAGTGACAGAGTGATAGACGCAAAAGGGTGCCTTGTTATGCCGGGGTTGATTGATCTTCATGTACATTTCAGAGATCCGGGACAGACACAGAAGGAAGACATAGAAACGGGTTCCCGTGCTGCAGCTAGAGGCGGAGTAACAACTGTAGTTGCCATGCCAAATACTACACCTGTTATTGATAATCCTGACCGTGTAAACTATGTACATAATAAAGCGGCACAGCTTGCTGGTATCCACGTACTTCAGGCAGGTGCTATCACACAGGGCGAGAAGGGAAAGGAACTTTCAGATATTGAAGGAATGGTAAAAGCAGGAATTCCTGCGCTTTCTGAAGACGGCAAATCTGTTATGAACACTATGCTCTGCAAAGAAGCAATGGAGGTGGCAAAGGAGTTAAATGTTCCGATTTTTGCACATTGTGAGGATATCGATCTGCGCGGTGACGGATGCATGAATGACGATGAGAATGCAAAGAGACTTGGACTTCCGGGAATCTGCAATGCAGTAGAAGATGTGATTGCAGCCAGAGATATACTTCTTGCAAGAGAAACAGGCGCCAGACTTCACCTCTGCCACTGTTCCACAGAAGGCGTTGCCAAGATGATGGAAATTGTGAAAGAAGAGGGGCTGGACAATATTACTGCAGAAGTTTGCCCGCATCATTTTATCCTTACTTCGGATGATATCAAATGTGATGATCCGAATTACAAAATGAACCCGCCTCTTCGTACAAAGAAAGATGTAGATGCACTGATCAAAGGTTTAAAAGATGGCGCATTCAAAGTGATCAGTACAGACCATGCACCACATGCAGTGCCTGAGAAGACCGGTTCTATCAGAAACGCAGCTTTTGGTATTGTAGGAATTGAGACAAGTTTCGCATTATCCTACACTGCACTGGTAGAAACAGGAATCCTTACCATTTCACAGCTGATTGAGAAAATGAGCTGGAATCCGGCCCAGATTCTTGGCAGTGACAGAGGAACTATACAGAAAGGTCATCCTGCAGATATTGTCATTGCAGATATTGACCATGAATATAAAATAGACAAAAATGAGTTTGCTTCTAAGGGACGCAACACACCGTTTGACGGATGGAAAGTAAAAGGAAAAATTCTTTACACGATCTGCGATGGCAAGGTGGTATATCAGAACGCCTGAAAAATTAATTTAACCAAATCAAGTAAGTCTCCTGCTTCAATTGCGAAAAGCAATAAGCAGTGGTGGGGACTTGCTTGTATCAGGAGGAGTGCAAGCTCCTCCTGATAAACTGCGGAGCAGTTATTTGGTTATGAGCAAGTAGCGAAGCGGATTGCGAATATCCGCTTGACCTAAATCAAGCAAATAGCAAATGCGGATGATTTTATCCGTTTGACAACTGTTTATAATTGCATATACTGTTGAGGTTTTCATGTAGAATGCAAAAAAAAATATCAATATTCAGGAGGAAATACTCATGATCAACAAACTTATTAAAAAAATCCAGAAAACAAATGCTCCTATTGTAGTAGGACTGGATCCAATGCTTAACTATATTCCACAGCACATTCAGCAGAAGGCATTTTCTGAACTTGGAGAGACATTAGAGGGAGCTGCAGAAGCAATCTGGCAGTACAATAAAGGAATCGTAGATGCAGTCGGCGATCTGATTCCGGCGGTAAAACCACAGATTGCAATGTATGAGCAGTTTGGCATTCCGGGAATGATGGCGTATAAGAGAACTGTTGACTATTGTAAAGAAAAAGGACTTGTGGTTATCGGTGATATTAAACGAGGCGATATCGGATCCACTTCCGCTGCATATGCAGTAGGTCATCTTGGAAAAGTTCAGGTAGGAAACAACAAAATCGCAGGTTTTGATACAGACTTTGCAACGATAAATCCATACATGGGATCAGATAGCGTAAATCCATTCATTGATGTATGTAAAGAAGAAAAAAAAGGTCTCTTCGTACTTGTCAAAACATCTAATCCGTCAAGTGGAGAATTCCAGGACAGAATCATTGATGGACGCCCGCTTTATGAGTGGGTAGGTGAGAAAGTTGCCCAGTGGGGAGAAGAATACATGGGAAATGGTTACAGCTATGTAGGCGCAGTAGTAGGTGCAACTTATCCTGAAATGGGAAAAACTCTCCGTAAGATCATGCCGAAAACCTTCATTCTTGTACCGGGATACGGTGCACAGGGTGGAAAAGGCGCAGACCTTGTACATTTCTTTAATGAAGACGGACTTGGAGCGATCGTTAACTCTTCCCGTGGAATCATTGCAGCTTACAAACAGGAAAAATATGCTTCCTTTGGCGAGTTAAACTATGCGGATGCATCCCGCCAGGCAGTGAAAGACATGATCGAAGACATCAACAGTGCTTTAAACAATCGCTAGGAGGACAGCATGAGCGAGAAGAAAAGAGAAATCTGCACGATCGTAAGCCAGGAGAGCATCGGTGCAGGTATTTACAGTATGTGGATCCAGACAGACAAGATCGCATCGGAAGCGAAACCAGGTCAGTTTGTCTCTCTCTATACAAATGATAAATCTAAGATTCTTCCGAGACCCATCAGTCTCTGCGAGATTGACAAAGAGAATGGCAGACTTCATCTGGTCTACCGGGTAACCGGAGAGGGAACCGGAACAGATGAATTTTCCAGACTGAAAGCGGGAGATACCATTCCTGTACTTGGACCGCTTGGAAATGGTTTTCCTGTAGAGAAAGCTGAGGGAAAAAATGTCTTCCTTATGGGTGGCGGAATTGGTGTTCCTCCGATTCTGGAGCTTGCAAAACAGTTGAAATGTGAGAAAAAACAGATTGTAGCCGGATACCGCGACTGTCATACATTCCTGAAAGAGGAATTTGAGGCAGCAGGAACTCTCTACATTGCTACAGAAGATGGCAGTGTAGGAACAAAAGGAAATGTCATGGATGCCATCAGAGAGAACGGTTTAAGTGCAGATATTATCTACGCATGTGGTCCGACTCCGATGCTCCGCGCAATCAAGAATTACGCCGAAGAAAACGGAATCGAATGCTATATCTCCCTTGAGGAACGTATGGCATGCGGAATCGGCGCCTGCCTTGCATGCGTGTGCAAGTCAAAAGAGAAAGATGCACACAGCAATGTGCATAACAAGAGAATCTGCAAGGATGGTCCGGTATTTCTTTCTACGGAGGTGGAAATCTGATGGATATGAGTGTAAATATTGCCGGCGTAGAATGGAAAAATCCGGTAACAGTAGCATCCGGAACCTTTGGTTCAGGAGCAGAATTTGCTGATTATGTAGATATTAACAAACTGGGAGCAGTGACAACTAAAGGTGTAGCTAATGTTCCGTGGACGGGAAATCCCACCCCACGTGTAGCAGAAGTTTATGGCGGTATGATGAATGCAATCGGTCTGCAGAACCCAGGTATTGATCTTTTCTGTGAAAGGGATATTCCGTTTCTGAAACAGTATGATACCAAGATCATTGTAAATGTATGTGGCCATGCACCGGAAGAATATCTGGCAGTTGTAGAACGTCTGGCGGACCAGCCAATCGATATGATGGAGATTAACATCTCCTGTCCGAACGTAAATGCAGGATTCCTTGCATTTGGCCAGGACGCGCATCATGTAGAAGAACTCACAGCCCAGATTAAAAAGATTGCAAAACAGCCGGTGATCATGAAATTAACACCGAATGTTACAGATATTACTGAAATCGCCAAAGGAGCAGAAGCCGGCGGTGCTGATGCAGTATCTTTGATCAACACTCTGACAGGAATGAAGATTGATATTAACAGAAAAACATTTGCACTTGCAAACAAAACCGGCGGTGTTTCAGGTCCGATCGTGAAACCGATCGCGGTCCGCATGGTATATCAGGTAGCGCAGGCAGTTAATATTCCGATCATTGGAATGGGCGGAATCTCCTGTGCAGAGGATGCAATTGAATTTATTCTTGCAGGAGCAAGTGCAGTATCTGTTGGTACAGCAAACTTCCACAATCCGGCAGTGACCCTGGAGGTTATCGATGGAATTGAAGCATACATGAAGAAGAACGGATTTAATTCTGTTAAAGAAATGGTTGGCATTGTAAAATAAATGCAAAAAAACAGTCATAATAAAATTAGTTGCAATAGATACAGGAGGCAGAACATAAAATGGAACAGTATAAACAGGAATTTATTGAATTTATGGTAGACAGCGAAGTACTGAAATTTGGAGAATTTACTCTTAAGAGCGGAAGAAAATCTCCGTTTTTCATGAATGCAGGCGGATATGTAACAGGTTCTCAGTTAAAGAAACTGGGCGAATACTATGCACATGCTATTCATGACAAATATGGTGACGATTTCGATGTGCTTTTCGGACCTGCATACAAAGGAATTCCGTTAAGTGTTGTAACAGCCATTGCATTCAGTGAGTTATATGGAAAGGAAATTCGTTACTGCTCAGACCGTAAAGAAGAGAAAGACCACGGTGCAGATAAAGGCAGTTTCCTTGGAAGTAAGTTAAAAGATGGTGACCGCGTAGTCATGATCGAAGACGTAACAACATCCGGCAAATCAATGGAAGAAACTGTGCCAAAGGTAAAAGGTGCAGCTAATGTGGAAATTGTTGGTCTTATGGTATCACTTGACCGTATGGAAGTAGGAAAAGGCGGTGTAAAGTGTGCTCTTGACGAAGTACATGATCTTTATGGCTTTGAGACAAATGCAATTGTTACTATGCAGGAAGTAATTGAGCATCTGTATAACAAAGAATACAACGGAAAAGTGATCATTGATGATACACTGAAAGCTGCAATCGATGCATATTATGAACAGTACGGCGCAAAATAAGCGAAAGCAGGTAACCCTAAAACAACAAAGGCGAGGATGACTATGAACGAAAAGATTTATAAAACCATGTCTTCCACAGGAGCATGCAGTCTGGCAGTTGGAATTATTGTGCTGACTACGGGAATTGTAACTGGTGTTATGATGATCGTAAACGGTGCAAGGCTGCTGAAAAAGAAATCAGAAATATTGATATAAAAAGACCGCAGAAACCACATGGAGAAGATCTTATTTCTCCGTGTGGTTTTTCGGTCAGAAACAGGGGAAAATATTGAAAAAAGAAACAAAACGTATCATACAGACACTGGGAAAAGTTCTGTTTGTTGTGTATGTTCTTGCTTTGATCTATTTCCTTTTCTTTTCAGAAGAATACGGAAGAGTGGCAATGGAAGAACGACAATACAGATACAATCTGGTTCCATTTGTTGAGATACGACGCTTTTGGGTATACAGAGAACAACTTGGATTTTGGGCAGTATTTACCAATCTTTTTGGAAATGTGGCGGGTTTTCTGCCTTTTGGTTTTATGCTGCCGGTTATTTCCGGGAAAATGAGAAGTGGATGGATGATCGTATTGTCCGGTTTTGGGCTAAGCGTTGCTGTAGAAGTAATTCAGCTGATTACTAAAGTGGGATGCTTTGATGTAGACGATATGATTCTGAATACCGCAGGGGCAGCGATTGGATATCTGCTTTTCTTTATCTGCAATCACCTGAGGAGAAAAATTTATGGCAAGAAGATATAGATACGCATTTGCAAAGAAAAAAGAAGCACAGAAAGGAAAGCTTTCTACTGGTTTGGCAGTGGCTTCCATGGTTCTGTTTGTGACGGCTGTTCTGCTGGCATTTTTTATGGGAGGCAGATTTGGTTATATTGTAGGCGGTGTCAGTCTCTGTGCAATGTTGTTTTCCATATATGGATTTGCAATGGGACTTATGAGTTTTTCAGAGGAAAACAGAACTCACAGAACAAGCATGATTGGATCTATTGCAAATGGGATTATAATGATTGGATGGCTTGGGATTTTCCTGATGGGAATTTCAGGTTAAGAGACGAATAAAAGGAGAGAAAAAGTTTGGACGAATGGGTTATGGAACGGTATGAATTGGCAAAAGAAAGAATCGCCCAGATACCGGAAGAGAAAATGGCAGAAGAACCGTACTGTGATTTCTTTAGAAAAGAAGCGGTATTCTTACAGCGGGTAATTGCTGTAATGGATAATGGAACAGATGGAAAAAACTTCGAAGAACTGCAGAGGCAGAACCATGAATTATATCAGGATATTCTGCCGGAAAATTATGAAAGTTCCTACGGAAACCCCGCATATGCGCAGAAAAAACTGGGAGAATACGGGAAGGTATTCACGTTTTTATATACAGAGATTCATGGCGTGATTGCTTATGCATTTGAAAAGAAAGTATGGGATCTCACTGTTGTACTGGAACTTTTCCTTGAAATCTATTCTGCATTTTCACAGGAAGAGATTCCAACGGAAAAACAGGTAAAAGAGATTCTGGTTTCTTATGTAAACGATTACTGCCAGGACATGGTAGAAACACGTATCAGAGAAGCAATCGATCCTGAGAACAATTTTATAGTAAAGCTGATCCTGGAATCTGATCTGAATGATCTGAGTTATCTGTATCGGTCTGGCGAATATGTATCAGAGAATGAACTGAAAACAGCAGAGTTTCTGAACTCCCTTACTCAGAAAGAAATTGATGAGATGGCTCGTACCTATACAGAGGGATATCGTATAGGCTTTATCACAGGAAGAAAAGATATTACAAAGAAAAAAACTGTTAACATTCGATACCATCTTGGATTTGAACGTATGGTAAAGGCAGCTATTCTTCAGTTTGAGGAAATGGGGCTTCAGACAGTAATTTATCGTCATGCACTTCATGCAGTAAACAGAAGAAATCAGTTCAGAAGCGGTTTTACAGGTGGAATCGCAAACCCTCAGTTTGACTATGATCACAGACAGGACAGTGCATTATTCATGGATTCTGATTTTGTAAAGCGTAAACTTCGCGCGATGCAGACATCTTATGATGAATATGCGGAACTGGCAGCAGTACATGGTGGCCCGGCAGTGATAGAGACATTTGGTGAAACACCATTTTCACCGGTAAGTAAACCGGAAAGCTGGACTTTTACAGAGGCACAGCAGAAACTTCAGCTTGAACTGGATAATGAATCCAGTCAGATCACAAACCGCTATATTAAGGGCGACGAGAGAAGTTTCACCATCATTGCATATCCGGTACCTGAGATTGGAGACAATTTCGCAGAGATATTCCGTGAGATTGTTAAGATCAATACTCTGGATTACAAGAAATATCAGAAAATCCAGCAGACGATTATTGACACCCTTGATACCTGTGAATGGGTAGAAATTAAAGGAAAAGGAGAAAATGAGACAGACCTGCTCATTCATCTCCATACACTGACAGATCCGAAAACACAGACAAACTTTGAGAACTGCGTAGCAGATGTAAACATTCCGTTAGGAGAAGTCTTTACATCACCTGTACTTGCAGGAACCGGCGGAATGCTCCATGTGTCCAGGGTATACCTTAATGGGCTGCAGTTCCGTGATCTGAAACTGGTATTCGACTGTGGTCAGGTCATCGATTACAGCTGCGCAAACTTCGATACAGAGGAAGAAAACCGCAAATATATCGAGGATAATATTCTGTTCCATCATCCGAAACTTGCGATGGGTGAGTTTGCCATCGGTACTAATACAACAGCTTATGTGGCAGCACAGAAATATGATATTGCAGACAAACTGCCGATTCTTATTGCCGAAAAGATGGGACCGCATTTCGCAGTAGGTGATACTTGCTACAGTTGGGCAGAAGATACACCGGTTTACAATCCGGATGGAAAAGAAATCATTGCAAGAGACAATGAAATTTCTGAGATGAGAAAAGAAGATGTCAGCCTGGCGTATTATGGATGTCACACAGACATTACAATCCCGTATGATGAACTGTGCAGTATCCGTACCATCGACGATGATGGAGAGATGACTTCTATTATTGAAGACGGACGTTTTGTACTTCCAGGAACGGAAGCATTGAATGAGCCGTTTGAAGAATAAAGCAATTAATGTATTTATGAATTGCTCCGCTAACGCTCCCGCAATCTTCGTTCCACTACAGTCGGTGCATAATGTGTGCCACTGGCACAATGTACTTGTAAACATTCGGAATACCAAAAATATTTATTAGTCTGTCAAAATATTTCTTTGCTCTAATATTGTTGACAGAAAAAGGGAATCTTAGTAGAATCTACGGTTAGAGAGGGATTTTTGAGAAAATCCTTTCTAACCGTACTTTTTTTATCAATAAAATTAAAAATAAAGTCTCCGGCGGATTATGAAATAATAATCTGTCAGAGGATGCTTGAGAAGAAAAGGAGAATAATCATGGCAAAAGTAGGAATTGTGATGGGCAGCGACTCAGACATGCCGATCATGAGCAAAGCAGCAGACATTCTGGAGAAACTGGGAATTGATTATGAGATGAAGATCATTTCCGCACACAGGGAACCGGATGTCTTTTTTGAATATGCAAAAACAGCAGAAGAAAAGGGCTTTAAAGTAATTATCGCAGGTGCCGGAATGGCAGCTCATCTGCCAGGAATGTGTGCGGCAATCTTCCCGATGCCGGTTATCGGAATTCCTATGCACACCACTTCTCTCGGGGGAAGAGATTCCCTTTATTCCATTGTACAGATGCCGTCCGGAATTCCGGTTGCAACCGTAGCCATCAACGGCGGAGCAAACGCAGGACTTCTGGCAGCTAAGATCCTTGCAACCTCAGATGCAGAACTTCTTGCAAAATTAAAAGCTTACAGCCAGGAATTAAAAGAACAGGTAGAAGCAAAAGACGCAAGATTACAGGAAGTTGGATATAAAAACTACTAAACTTTGAAGAGGTTATTGTTCACTCAGTGAATGGCAGCCTGAGTATAACAGGCGGCATACAGCAGAAGCCTGGATTTGAAAACCACTATAAAATGAGGACAACTCAGATTCTAAACAGGATCGAGAGGAGAAGACGGAGGATAATTATGGATTACAAGACCGCTGGAGTAGATATTGAAGCAGGATACAAGTCAGTAGAACTGATGAAAGAACATGTAAAGAGAACCATGCGCGAAGAAGTACTCGGAGGCCTGGGTGGATTTTCCGGAGCATTTTCCCTTGCAAAGATAAAAGATATGGAAGAACCGGTATTGCTGTCCGGTACAGATGGATGTGGAACTAAGGTAAAACTTGCTATGGTAATGGATAAACATGATACTATTGGTATTGATGCAGTAGCTATGTGCGTTAACGACATTGCATGTGCAGGCGGAGAACCATTATTCTTCCTTGATTATATTGCATGTGGCAAGAATTATCCGGAGAAGATCGCTGCCATCGTAGGCGGTGTAGCTGAGGGATGTGTACAGTCTGATGCAGCCCTGATCGGTGGTGAGACAGCAGAGCATCCGGGGCTGATGCCGGAAGATGAATATGATCTTGCTGGTTTCGCAGTAGGTGTGTGCGATAAAAAAGATATGATCACAGGTGAAGACCTGAAAGCCGGAGATGTTCTGATCGGTATGGCATCCACAGGTGTTCACAGTAATGGATTTTCCCTTGTCCGCAAAGTATTTGACATGACGAAGGAATCTTTAGATACCTACTATGATGAACTTGGTACAACACTTGGAGAGGCACTTCTTGCACCAACCAGAATCTATGTAAAAGCATTAAAGAGCATCAAGAACGCAGGTGTGCGTGTACATGCATGCAGTCATATCACAGGTGGCGGATTCTACGAGAATATTCCGCGTATGCTCAAAGACGGCACACGTGCAGTAGTAGAGAAGAACAGTTACCCGGTACTTCCGATCTTCAAACTTCTTGCAGAGAAAGGCAACATCGAAGAACAGATGATGTACAACACCTACAATATGGGACTTGGAATGGTTCTTGCTGTGGATGCAGCAGATGTAGATAAAACAATGGAAGCAATCAAAGCAGCTGGAGATACTCCATATGTAGTAGGACGTATCGAAGATGGTGAAAAAGGAGTGACTTTATGTTAAAAGTCGGTGTACTGGTTTCAGGCGGCGGCACAAACCTGCAGGCTATCCTGGATGCCATTGACAGTGGAAAGATAACAAATGCAGAAATATCACTGGTTATCAGCAACAATCCGGGTGCTTATGCACTGGAGAGAGCAAAGAACCACAACATAGAAGCTGTATGCATTTCTCCGAAACAATTTGAGAACAGAGAAGAATTTCACAAAGCACTTCTGGCAAAATTGAAAGAAAGCGGTGTGAATCTGATCGTACTGGCTGGATTCCTTGTAGCGATTCCGCCAATGATCGTGGAAGCATATCCAAATAAGATCATCAACATTCATCCATCTTTAATCCCGTCATTTTGCGGTGTAGGTTATTATGGACTTCATGTACATGAGAAAGCGCTTGCAAGAGGTGTCCGTGTTACAGGTGCCACTGTACATTTTGTTGATGCTGGTACAGATACAGGTCCGATTATCCTGCAGAAGGCAGTGAAGATCAAATCTGATGACACTCCGGAAGTTCTTCAGAGGCGTGTCATGGAGAAGGCTGAGTGGAAAATTCTGCCAAAAGCTATTAATCTTATTGCCAATGATAAGGTAAAAGTTGTGAACGGCAGAGTGGATATAGAAGAATTTGATACAGAAGAATAGTGATAGTCTGTTGTAAAAAATCAAACAGAAGCAATTCTATAAGCGTTGGTAATGGCCTGCGAATTTTGTGGGGCTTAAATAGCTATAGAAATGCTTTGGCTGAAACATCAGATTATGTTACATAGAAAAGGAGCAAACGGATAAAATGAAAGTCTTAATCGTAGGCAGCGGCGGCAGAGAACATGCCATTGCATGGAGTGTTTCCAAAAGCCCGAAAGTAGATAAAATTTATTGTGCACCAGGTAATGCAGGAATCGCTGAACTTGCAGAATGTGTGGATATCGGAGCCATGGAATTTGAGAAACTTGCTGATTTTGCACAGGAAAAAGAAATTGATCTTACTATCATTGGTATGGATGATCCTCTGGTAGGTGGTGTAGTAGACGTATTTGAGGCTCGCGGTCTGAAAGTATTCGGACCAAGAAAAAATGCAGCCATTCTCGAGGGATCTAAAGCATTCTCAAAAGATCTTATGAAAAAATACAACATTCCTACAGCAGCATACGAGAATTTCGATGATCCGGAGAAAGCACTGGAATATCTCCGCACAGAAGCAAAATTTCCAATTGTTCTGAAAGCAGATGGTCTTGCACTTGGTAAGGGTGTACTGATCTGTAAAGACCTGAAAGAAGCAGAAGATGGCGTAAAAGAAATTATGGAAGATAAGAAATTCGGAAATGCCGGAAATACTATGGTTATTGAAGAATTTATGACCGGACGTGAGGTTTCAGTGTTGTCATTCGTAGATGGAAAGACTATTCGCACTATGACTTCTGCACAGGATCACAAACGTGCTCAGGATGGAGATCAGGGCCTGAACACAGGTGGAATGGGAACTTTCTCTCCAAGTCCGTTCTATACAGAAGAAGTAGACGAGTTCTGTAAGAAATATGTATATCAGCCAACTGTAGATGCAATGGCAGCAGAGGGGCGTCCATTCAAAGGAATCATCTTCTTCGGCCTCATGCTTACACAGGACGGACCAAAAGTTCTGGAATACAATGCGCGTTTTGGAGATCCTGAAGCACAGGTGGTTCTTCCGCGTATGAAGAATGACATTATTGAAGTTATGGAAGCCTGTGTGAACGGAACTCTGGATCAGGTAGAACTTCAGTTTGAAGACAATGCAGCCGTATGCGTAGTTCTTGCAAGTGATGGTTATCCTGTAAAATATGAAAAAGGCATTCCTATGTATGGATTTGAGAAGTTTAAAGACAAAGATGGCTATTATTGTTTCCACGCAGGAACCAAACTGAAAGATGGTCAGATCGTTACTAATGGCGGCCGCGTTCTTGGAATTACTGCGACAGGTAAAGATTTGAAAGAAGCAAGAAAGAATGCATATGAAGCCACTGAGTGGATTACATTTGCAAATAAATATATGCGTCACGATATCGGTAAAGCAATCGATGAGGCATAAAAGACAGAAAAATATAAAATAGTATAAAAACAGTGAATCACAAAATCAGAAGACCGTCAGCCTGTCTTCTGATTTTTGTTTTATGTCATAGGAAATTACTCCGTAATGTTCCTATGACATAAAAAGCCCTCCGGGCAGAAATCTGTTGACAAATATTAATGCATAAATATTGCCGTCGATTTCCTTTACTTTTCATGCAATCTGTTATAAAATAAAACAGTGCTGTGAATTAACACAGTAGGGAGAAATATATGAGTAAAGAGAAAAAGAATGAGATTCAGGTGACTGCAGATAAGGTACGTGAGTTTTTGCAGGAAAATGAGGATGTTAAGTATCGGAATTTTCACAGCAGTCTTTTGCCGGGAGTGAGCAATGTCATGGGAGTCAGACTTCCGGTTTTGCGAAAATATGCGAAGCAGATCTCTGCTATGAACTGGCAAGAATGGTTTATCCGGGCAGATGATCAATGGTATGAAGAAACTATGTTGCGCGGACTGGTGATCGCCTATGCGAAGATGGATTGTGGGCAGCGACTAAAATATGTGGAGAAATTTGTACCAGATATTAACAGCTGGGGAGTCTGCGACTGTTTTTGCAGTACATTGAAAGATGCAGACAAATATCCGAAAGAATACTGGGATTTTATTGAAAAGTATCTGATTTCTGACAGAGAATATGAAGCAAGATTTGCGGCAGTTATGCTTCTGGGACATTTTGTGAAGCGTGAATATCTGGAGGAGAGTATTCGTCGTCTGGAACGTATTACTCAGCCGGATTATTATGCAAAGATGGCAGTGGCGTGGGCAATTTCCGTATATTTTGCGGCATTTCCGTATGAAATGCTGGCATATTTACAGGGCAGTCACAAGTTGGATGAATTTACATATAAGAAAGCATTACAGAAGATCACAGAATCTTATCGTGTTGATAAGGAAATGAAAAAGGTCATAAAAGAAATGAGACAGAGAGGATAAAATAATGGGAATCAGTAAAGAGGAAGCAATTAAGGAATTACAGACAAGGGAGACGGTATTTGTAGCGTATTCACAGGCTACGAAGCTGCCGTTTGTAAAATGCGATGAAGAGACATTTAACGACCAGGCATGGATTTTTTCTACAGAAGAGGGCATAAAGGAATTTGGTAAGAAGATGGTAGAAGATAAGATTCTTCTTATGGGGATGAGATTTTCTAAGAAAGACTATCCGAGATTATATGGAACTTTTTATGCAATTGGTGTAAATACAGTTGTATGGGTAGATGGAGAGGAGAAAATAGAAATTGACCTTCCTGAAATCGCGAAACAGGCAGACATGAGCCAGATTGAACCGTCTAAGAGACCGCTTCTGAATCCGACACTGGAACTGTCCGGTATCTATTTTATGCAGGAACTTCGACGCCCGGTTGAAAAAGATCAGCACGGAAATCTCCGTGAACTGGAAGAAGAACTGATTGTAAATTTAAGAAAATCAGAGTATCTGATTGCTATGAATGTAGATCCTGAGGATCCAAAGAAAATTAATATTCCATATCTAAAAAACAAGAAAGAAGAAATTCTTCAGCCTGTATTTACAGACGTAATGGAGCTTGAGAAATTTACAAAAGGTCAGAAACTTCGTATTGCAAAAGTACCGTTTGCAAAACTTCCGGAACTGATGATTGACAAGGCAATGGCTTATGCAGTAAATCCGTTAGGTTTTAATCTTATTCTCAACAGAGAACAGATTAATAAAATCGCAGGATTAAAATAATACAATTGAATAAGCGGTGGAGCAGAGTGCAGAGCTCTGACAGATAAATGCAAAGGATGTATGCCATGAGAAATGAAAGGTGGCATACATCCTTTTTTGTGCAGGAAAAGAGGGGCTTCTTTTGGTTGCAAAAAATGTTGGTTTGTGCTAGGATATGTGTAACACAAAAAAGGAGAAACCCCATATGATGATTGAAATAGATTTCAGCAGTGATGAAGCCATCTACATCCAGCTGACCAACCAGATTATCATGGGAATTGCTACATCAAGACTGCAGGAGGGCGACACCTTACCCTCAGTGAGACAGCTTGCAGATACAGTAGGAATAAATATGCACACAGTAAACAAAGCATATTCCCTGCTGCGGCAGGAGGGATTTGTTACTATCGACCGCAGACGTGGAGCAGTGATTTCCATTGATGTAAACAAACGAAAAGCGCTGGAAGAACTCAAACAGAATCTCATGGTAGCCCTTGCAAAAGGATGCTGTAAGAGTGTGACCAGAGAGGAAGTACACCAGCTGATTGACGAGATTTTTGACGACTATAACATAGACAGATAGGAGACGACATGGAGAGACAATTTACCAGACAGGCAGAGAATGCCCTCAAACTGGCAAAGACGACAGCGAAGTCTTGTGGACACGGCTATATCGGAACGGAGCATCTTCTGGCAGGTCTTTTAAAGGAGCCAGAAGGCACTGCGGGAAAAGTCCTGCAAGAATTTAATGTAGAAGAAGAGAAGCTCATGGAACTGATCAACGACTTGATCGCTCCATCTCAGGGCAGCGCTGCAGTGGAGGAGCCAAAGGAACCGCAGTACAGTCCGAGATCAAGGAGAATCCTTGAACAGGCACAGGAGGATGCAGAGAGTATGGAATGCCTCTGCGGAACAGAGCATCTGCTGCTTTCACTTCTGAAAGAACCGGAATGTGTAGCTACCAGACTGCTGTTTACAATGGGAGTAAATATCCAGAAACTTTTTGCAGCAATACTCACAGCAATGGGATTTGACAATGATACTATCGCAGAGGAATTTCAGTACGCAAAGAATGCAAAGAATAAAAGAACAACAAGTACTCCGACTCTGGATCAGTACAGTCGTGACCTGACCCAGCTTGCAGCAGAAGGAAAACTTGACCCTGTAGTAGGTCGTGAGAAAGAAATCACCCGACTGATCCAGATACTGAGCAGACGAACCAAGAACAATCCATGCCTGGTAGGTGAACCTGGTGTTGGTAAGACTGCAATTGTTGAGGGACTTGCTCAACGTATCGTTATGGGAATGGTACCGGATACAGTGAAAGAAAAACGTCTGGTTGTACTGGATCTTTCCGGCATGGTTGCAGGAAGCAAGTACAGAGGTGAATTTGAGGAACGTATCAAGAATGTGATCCAGGAAGTAAAAGAGCATCAGGGAATCTTGTTGTTCATTGATGAAATCCATACTATTATCGGTGCCGGCGGTGCTGAAGGTGCATTGGATGCATCTAACATCCTGAAACCATCTCTGTCCAGAGGCGAGATCCAGCTGATCGGAGCCACCACTCTGGAGGAATACCGCAAGCATATTGAGAAAGATGCAGCACTGGAACGCAGATTCCAGCCTGTAACAGTTGAGGAGCCGTCCGCAGAGGAAACCATCGAGATCCTTAAGGGACTCCGCCCATACTATGAGAAACACCATGGTGTAAAGATTGAAGATGAAGCTCTCGAGGCAGCTGTAAAAATGTCCCGGAGATACATCAACGACCGTTTCCTTCCGGACAAAGCGATTGACATTATCGACGAATCTGCATCTAAGATTCAGCTTGCAGGTTACCAGTCTGCGCCAGAAATGGAATCATACAAACTGGAACTGAATGAACTTCGTGAGGAGAAAGAGCAGGCAGTTAAGACTGCAGACATCGAACGTGCCCGAAAAGCACAGGCGCGTCAGACAGAAGTAGAAGCCGAGATGGAGAAAATCCGTATCAAGACAGAACGCAGAAACAAGAGAAAGAAACTGGTTGTGAACGAAGCTGCTGTCGCAGAAACTATTTCCGACTGGACCAAGATACCACTTCAGAAACTGACAGAAGGAGAAACAAAACGTCTTGCACGCCTGGAGAAAGAACTTCATAAACGTGTGATCGGACAGGACGAGGCAGTAAAAGCTGTTGCACAGGCAGTGAAACGAGGAAGAGTCGGACTCAAAGATCCAAACCGTCCGATCGGTTCTTTCCTTTTTCTTGGGCCGACAGGTGTTGGAAAGACAGAACTTTCCAAAGCTCTTGCAGAAGCAGTATTTGGCAGTGAACAGGCAATGATCCGTGTAGATATGTCTGAATATATGGAGAAACACAGTGTCTCCAAACTGATCGGATCTCCTCCGGGATATGTAGGTTATGAAGAAGGCGGTCAGCTCAGCGAGAAAGTCCGCAGAAATCCATATAGTGTCCTGCTTTTTGATGAGATTGAGAAAGCGCATCCGGATGTATTTAATATCCTTCTGCAGGTACTGGACGATGGTCATATCACAGATGCTCAGGGCAGGAAAGTAGACTTCAAGCAGACGATTATTATCATGACCTCCAATGCAGGTGCCCAGGCAATCATGGAGCCGAAACGCCTTGGATTTATGTCCAATAATGATGAGAAGAAAGATTACGAGCGTATGAAAGGCGGCGTCATGGAAGAAGTGCGCCGAATCTTCAAACCGGAATTCCTCAACCGAATTGACGATATCATGGTATTCCATGTGCTGAATAAAGAAGATATCCGTAAGATCGTCACTCTGCTTCTCAAAACTCTTGAGAAACGCTGCGCAGAGCAGATGGATATCCATCTCACAGTAACAAACGCAGTAAAGGACAATATCGCAGAAAAAGGCTCTGACAATAAATACGGTGCCCGCCCACTGCGCCGTGCCATCCAGAGCAGGATTGAAGATGCACTTGCAAACGAGATCCTGGAAGGAAAAGTCAAACGCGGAGATCATGTACAGGTAAAACTTCACAAGAGCGAGATTGTATTTGAAGTAAAAAATCAATAAGAAAAATAGCGGTCAGAAGTCGCACCGTGCAGTTTTGCTTCCGGTATTCGGAATTGTGAAATGTTTATAAAAAAACAATTGAGATACTGGTCAAAAAGAGGTATTTATTATATAATAACGGCATAAAATGTCGGAAAAATTTATAAGCGCCGGTGAATCATTCTCCGGCGGACGGCAAACAAAAGAGTCTTAGGAGGACATAGGGAAATGGCAGTAGTAAAAGAATTAATCCGCACAGAAGAGAATGGAGCAATCAGCTTTGGTGATTATGAGCTTGCACAGAAATCTAAATTATCAGACTATCAGCATCAGGGCGATATGTATAAAGTAAAAACTTTCAAGGAGATTACCAAGCTCGAGAGAAACGGAATGTTCGTTTACGAATCAGTTCCGGGAACTGCAGTATTTAATCTCACACAGAGCGAAGCACAGATGGACTTCCATGTAGAAGGACCGGAAGACGCTCAGATCACAGTTGAGATGGAACCAGACACAGAATACGAAGTATTTATCGAGCAGGCAAGCACAGGTAAGATGAAAACAAACCTGGGTGGTAAACTTTCCTTTAGTGTGGAACTTGGCAATGCTGCAAGAGTAGAAGTAAAGATTGTAAAATGCTAAAAAATAAAAAGACTGTATATTTTTGTCAGGAGTGCGGATATGAATCCGCGAAATGGATGGGGCAGTGTCCGGGATGCAAGTCCTGGAACACTTTTGTGGAAGAAACTGTGTCCGCAAAGAAATCCTCATCCTCTGGCATAACGAAATCGTCAGAGAAAAGACAGGAACCAGTGATTCTTAAGGATATCAGCCTGTCCGAAGATGAACGACAGACAACTAAAATTGGCGAACTTGACAGGGTGCTGGGCGGCGGTATCGTCCCCGGCTCCCTTGTTTTAGTGGGGGGAGATCCGGGAATCGGAAAGTCTACTCTGCTTCTGCAGGTGTGCAGGAATCTGGCTGAGAAACAGGTTTCTGTTCTCTATATTTCCGGTGAGGAGTCTCTTCGCCAGATTAAGCTGAGAGCTAATCGTATTGGACAGTTCAATGATAAAATGCAGCTTTTATGTGAGACAAATCTGGAAGTTGTCCGTGAGGTGATTGAACGCAAGAAGCCGGATGTGGTAGTGATCGATTCTATCCAGACAATGTTCCATGAAGATGTAAGTTCTGCGCCTGGAAGCGTTTCTCAGGTAAGAGAATCCACCAATATCCTGATGCAGATTGCCAAGGGAATGGGGGTATCCATTTTTATCGTAGGTCATGTGACAAAAGAGGGAAATGTAGCAGGACCGAGGGTTCTGGAGCATATGGTAGATACTGTGCTCTATTTCGAGGGTGACCGTCATGCTTCTTACCGTATTCTGCGTGCAGTGAAGAATCGTTTTGGCTCTACTAATGAAATTGGAGTATTCGAGATGTGCAACACTGGGCTGGAGGAAGTGAAGAATCCGTCTGAGTTCCTGCTGAACGGCAGACCGGAAGATGCATCAGGGTCAGTTGTAGCATGTTCTATGGAGGGAACCCGCCCGATTCTGGTGGAGATTCAGGCACTGGTATGCCAGAGTAATTTTGGTATTCCGAGACGTACGGCGGTAGGCACAGATTTTAACAGAGTGAATCTTCTTATGGCAGTACTGGAGAAAAAAGTAGGAATTCATCTGGCAGCATCAGATGCTTACGTGAATATTGCAGGCGGAATGAAAATGACAGAACCTGCAATTGATCTGGGAATCTGTCTGGCGATTGTTTCCAGCGCAAAAGATATTGTAATTCCGGATAATGTGATGGTATTCGGTGAAATAGGTCTGAGCGGTGAAATCCGTGCAGTCAGCATGGCGGGACAACGTGTACAGGAGGCAAAGAAACTGGGATTTGAGACGGTTATGCTTCCTGAGGTATGTAAGTCTTCTGTTGGTAAAGTAGAAGGGATCAATCTGGTTTATGTGTCGCAGATTCGTGATGCAATCAGTTATATTATGAGAAAATAAGTTTGAGGAACTATATGGATAATTTTTTACAGACATTTATGTGGAGTAGAGAATTATCCATAAATATTATTATGAGGAGATTGAGTTATGGCAGGTGGGATTGATACAGTAATTTTTGATATGGATGGCGTGATCTTTGATTCTGAGACACTTGTGCTGAGTTCGTGGAAAGAAGTGGCAGATCGTCATGGTATTAAAAATGTCGAGGAGGCATGCCATGAGTGTCTGGGGACGAATAGTGTTGTAAGTAAGCAGATTTTTCTGAGACATTATGGACAAGATTTTCCGTATGATGAGTATAAGGCAGAGATGGCGGAAGTGTTTTTCAGTCATGCTTCTGATGGCAGATTAGCAAAGAAACCGGGAGTTGAGGAACTACTGAAGTATCTGAAAGAAAATGGATTTAAAGTCGGACTTGCCAGCTCTACGCAGGAGGCAACTGTGCGGAGACAGATTTCCGAGGGTGGACTGCTTAAATATTTTGACCAGATTATTGGGGGAGATATGGTTAAGCGCAGTAAACCGGAGCCGGATATTTTTCTGGAGGCGTGCAGACGGTTGGAATCAGAGCCGGAGAGGTGTTATGTGATTGAAGATTCTTATAATGGGATTAGAGCGGCGCATGCGGCGGGGATGCATCCGATTATGGTGCCGGATCTGATGGAGCCGACAGAGGAAATGCGGGGACTTGCGGAGAAGATTTTTGAGTCGCTTTATGATGTGATGGAATATTTAAATGAATAAGGACGCAAGCACGAACCATTCTCTTCGGCTCGGTTTCGGGTCTTAAGAAAAGCTAAGATCGGAAAATCTTCTAAAAAGGGGACGCAGGCTCCAACCATTCTTTGCGGCTCGGTTTCGGACCTTAAGAAAAGCTAAGTCCCGGAAAATCTGCTAAAAGCATTCGTAAATCACTCAAACTCGCTGCGCTCAGACAGTGAGTGATTTGCGAATAACGCAGATTTCCCGGGACTAAGTTTTTCTAAAGGTCCTGCAAAGGTCGCCACAAAGAATGGTTGGAGCCTGCTGGCTCTTGGCTGGGACGGATCGCCTGGATGGTAGTTTTTTCTTATATATAGTCTTATATATGGTATAGGAAGATGTGGTTTAGACATTGATATAGTGGATGGCGTAGATTTATTGCTGGATGCAGGAAAATGATACGGATGACAGATTTTAGGGTGAAATAAAAAAGTTTGTCAAATTATGAAATTAACTGTTGACATCTGATATCTGCGGTGGTATATTAGTTGAGCTGTCGGAAATAATTGTTTCCTGAAAAGAGATAATTCAAATAGATTTCTGAAAGAAAAAAGGAAATCCCAAAAAGTGCTTGACAACTTAAGACAAACGTGTTAAAGTAGTCAAGTCGCTTGAACAGAGCCGACAATCACAGATCAGGAGAACATTTCGGAAAGCCGAAAGAGTTCGAAAAACTTTGAAAAAACTTGAAAAAAGTGCTTGACAAAGTGATGAGAGATGTGATAAAGTAAACAAGCTGTCGCAAGACAGACAACCTTGATAACTAAACAGTGAAACACATACGATTCTCGAAAATTCTTTACATTTATTTTTAAGAACGGTTTTTAACCAAAACAGTAAAAACGAGAGATAACTAAGCTAGTTGGTTGTCTTGAGTGAATCAAACATTTAATCAGAGAGTTTGATCCTGGCTCAGGATGAACGCTGGCGGCGTGCTTAACACATGCAAGTCGAACGGGAATTACTTTATTGAAACTTCGGTCGATTTAATTTAATTCTAGTGGCGGACGGGTGAGTAACGCGTGGGTAACCTGCCTTATACAGGGGGATAACAGTCAGAAATGACTGCTAA
>CAKRWH010000013.1:0-79952 GCA_934416185.1 uncultured Blautia sp.
AAAAACGCTTCCAGCGAACTGCCTGTATATTATTTCACAGAGCTCCTTGCAGAAGCCCTCGGAGTAAAAGAGGAGGTAGCAAAATGAGAAACGAACATTCAGCAGCAGAGAAGATCAAAGAAATCTCAGGAACAAATCCGCTGAAATGTATGAAATGTGGAAAATGTTCTGCTACCTGCCCGTCCTTCAATGAAATGGATATCAAGCCACATCAGTTTGTATCCTATGTTGTAAACGAAGATATTGAAGCACTTGTCAATTCAAAATCTCTCTGGAAATGTCTTTCCTGCTTTGCCTGCGTAGAGCGTTGTCCAAGAGATGTAAAACCTGGAAAGCTCATCGATGCAGCAAGACAGTTAGTTGTCCGCGAAAAAGGCGGCGATTATCTGAAAGCAGATGAGATCCCGGCGCTTCTTGATCCGGAACTGCCACAGCAGCTTCTGGTAAGTGCATTCAGAAGATACAGGAGGTAGGAAACGTGCAGAGAATTGGTGTATTTGTCTGTCATTGCGGAAGTAATATCGCCGCTACGGTAGATGTGAAAAAAGTTGTTGAATTAGCTGCCAAAGAGCCGGGTGTGGTTCATGCAGAAGACTACCAGTATATGTGTTCAGAAGCAGGTCAGGCCAAGATTCAGGAAGCCATCAGAGAGAAGAATCTGACAGGTGTTGTTGTCTGTTCCTGTTCTCCCCGTATGCATGAGGCAACCTTCAGAAAAGCAGCCGAAAGAGCCGGACTGAACCCATACATGGTGGAGATCGCAAATATCCGCGAGCACTGCTCCTGGATCCACAAGGATATGGAAGAAGCTACAAAGAAAGCAGTGATCCTTGCCAGAGCAGCAATTGCAAAAGTAAATTTAAATGCTCCTCTTCAGCCGGGAGAGAGCCGTGTTACAAAGAGAGCCCTGATCATCGGCGGCGGTATTGCCGGAATCCAGACAGCCCTGGATATCGCAGATGCAGGATATGAAGTAGATATTGTAGAGAAAACTCCAAGTATCGGCGGAAGAATGTCACAGCTTGACAAAACATTCCCTACACTTGACTGTTCTGCCTGTATCCTTACACCGAAGATGGTTGAAGCAGCAGCCCATGAGAAGATCAATATCTATACATACAGTGAAGTAGAACATGTCAGCGGTTTTGTAGGTGATTTTACCGTTGATATCAGAAAGAAAGCAAGAAGTGTAAATATGGACAAATGTACAGGCTGCGGTGTCTGTCAGGAGAAATGTCCGTCAAAGAAAATCCCTAATGAATTTAACAGAGGATTAAACAACAGAACTGCGATTTACACTCCATTTGCACAGGCCATCCCAAATGTTCCGGTTATTGACCGTGAGAACTGTATCAAGTTTAAAACCGGAAAATGTGGCGTATGTTCCAAGGTATGTCAGGCAGGAGCCATTGAATACGATCAGCAGGATGAGATCGTAACACAGAAATACGGTGCTATCGTAGTTGCAACAGGTTTCGATACCATCAAGCTTGACAAATACGATGAATATGCATACAGCCAGAGCAAGGATGTGATCACATCTCTGGAACTGGAACGTATTATGAACGCAGCAGGTCCTACAAAAGGACACTTAGAGCGCCTTTCCGACGGAAAAGCTCCGAAAGAGCTGGTATTTATCCAGTGTGTGGGAAGCAGATGTTCCGATGACAGAGGAAAGCCATACTGCTCCAAGATCTGCTGTATGTATACAGCAAAACATGCAATGCTGATCCGTGATAAATATCCGGATACAAACGTGACTGTATTCTATATTGATGTGCGTACCCCTGGTAAGAACTTCGATGAGTTCTACAGAAGAGCAGTAGAGCAGTACGGTGTAAACTACATCAAAGGCCAGGTAGGAAAAGTTATTCCTCAGCCGGACGGAAGCCTTCTTGTACAGGGATCTGACCTGATCGATAATAAACAGATCCTTAAGAAAGCAGATATGGTCGTTCTTGCAACAGCCATTGAGCCAAATCCGGATGTGCGTAAGATCGCTACCATGCTTACAGCAAGTATTGACACAAATAACTTCCTCACAGAAGCCCATGCAAAGCTTCGTCCTGTAGAATCTCCTACAGCAGGTATCTTCCTTTCCGGTGTATGCCAGGGACCGAAGGATATTCCGGAGACAGTTGCACAAGCCGGTGCTGCAGCAGTTAAGGCGATCGGTCTTCTTGCAAAAGATAAACTGACAACAAACCCATGTACAGCGAAATCCGATGAACTGTTATGTAACGGATGTTCTACATGTGCAAATGTCTGCCCATATGGAGCAATCTCCTATGAGGATAAAGAAGTAAATGACCACGGTATCCGTGAAACAAGAAGAGTAGCCGTTGTAAATACAGCACTTTGCCAGGGCTGTGGTGCATGTACAGTAGCCTGCCCGTCCGGTGCTATGGATCTGCAGGGCTTTTCCAACAGACAGATTATCGCGGAGGTAGATGCAATATGTCGATAGAAACAAACGAAGAATTCAGACCTAAGATTGTAGCATTTTGCTGTAACTGGTGCAGTTATGCAGGTGCAGACCTTGCAGGAAGCAGCCGTCTTTCCTATCCGGCTGATGTAAAGATCATCCGTGTTCCATGTTCCTGCCGTGTCAATCCAATGTTCATCCTCCGCGCTTTTGAAAAAGGTGCTGACGGTGTGATCATGTGTGGCTGTCATCCTGGAGACTGTCACTACAGCACAGGTAACTACTATGCAAGAAGACGTATGACCCTTCTTTTCTCCATGCTGGACTACATCGGTGTGGAAAACGGAAGAACAAGAGTAGAATGGGTTTCCGCTGCTGAAGGTGTGAAATTCTCCCAGACTATGAATGAGTTTGTAGAGAAGATCCATTCACTTGGTAAGAACGTAAGATTGGAGGATTTAAGATGCAGGAGCTGATAAATCGTGCAAAAGAACTTCTTGCTGACGGTACAGTTGCAAGAGTTCTGGGATGGAAAGCCGGAGATCTGCCTTATAATCCGGAACCGGCTTACTTTGAAACAGAAGAATCTCTGAAAGATTTTGTATATAACGGATTCTGCGGTGCAAACTTAAGCAAATATATGATCGAAGCTTCTAAACTGGAAGGCAAAACACTGGTTTGTTTAAAACCATGTGATACCTACAGCTTTAACCAGCTGATCAAAGAGCATCGTGTAGACCGTGAAAAAGCTTATATCATTGGTGTGGGATGTAAAGGAAAGCTGGATATCGAGAAGATCCGCAAACAGGGGATCAAAGGTATTGAGAGCATTTCCGGTGCAGAGATCACAGATGAAGCAGAAACACTGACCGTTCAGACTATTTATGGTAAGAAGACCTGTGCATACAAGGATGCCATGCTTGAAAGGTGTCATGTATGTAAAGGAAAAGAACATAAGATCTACGATGAACTGATCGGAGAGTCCAAAGAAACAAAAGATGCAGACCGTTTTGCAGAGGTAGAGAAGATCGAGGCAATGAGCCCGGAAGAGAAGTTTGCTTTCTTCCAGAATGAATTAAGCAAATGCATCCGCTGCAATGCCTGCCGTAATGTCTGTCCAGCATGCAGCTGCCGTAAATGTGTATTTGACAGCAATAAGTTTGACAGTGCACAGAAAGCAAATGTGGATTCCTTTGAAGAAAAGATGTTCCATATTATCCGTGCATTCCATGTAGCAGGAAGATGTACAGACTGTGGTGAATGCAGCAGAGTATGTCCTCAGGGAATCCCACTTCACCTGTTTAACCGTAAATTTATCAAAGATATTGATACTTTCTACGGAGAATATCAGGCAGGAGAGGACACAACCTCCAAAGGACCTCTTACAAACTTTACATTTGAAGATGTTGAGCCGAGTATTGTGGCAGAAAGGGGATAATGTATGTATAAGATAGCAGCAGAAAATCTGCAGGCATTATTCCGGAAAATTGCCGCAGATCAGGATTTATATTTACCGGTCAAAGTCAGTGACCAGGTAAACTTCAGAGCATGGAGCCAGGACGCAGAAGTCTGCCTTGACACCTTAAAAACCGTAAAATCACCGAAAGATGCTTTCTTCCCACAGAGTGAAAATCTCTATACCTGTAAGAAAGACGAGAAGAATATTTCCATTGAGCCACAGGCATTACAGGAAAAGAATTTCGTTGTATTCGGTATGAAAGCCTGCGATATACAGGGTGTAAAAGTTCTGGATAACGTATTTTTAAGTGAGCCGGTAGATACCTTCTATGCAGCAAGAAGAGAGCATGGAACCATCGTTGCACTTGCATGTCATGAACCGGAAGAGAGCTGTTTCTGTAAGGTATTCGGTATTGACTGTGCAGATCCTGTTGCAGATGTTGCAGCATGGATGATCGAAGGCGAGCTTTACTGGAAGCCTCTTACAGAGAAGGGAGAAGCTCTTACAAAAGCAGTTGCAGAATTTCTTGACGATGCTGATGAAGCAAAGGTAGAAGAAGAGAAAACTGCGATCCGCGCCATCATAGAGAAGCTTCCTTATTCCAACCTTTCTCTGGAAGGATGGGGACAGGAAGATTACATGGACCGTTTTAACTCTCCTGTATGGGAAGAGCTTTACAAACCATGTCTTGCATGTGGCACCTGTACATTCGTATGTCCTACCTGCCAGTGCTATGATATCAAAGACTATGATACAGGACATGGAGTACAGCGTTACCGCTGCTGGGATTCCTGTATGTACTCTGACTTTACCATGATGGCACACGGAAACAACCGTAACAGCCAGATGCAGCGTTTCCGTCAGAGATTCATGCATAAGCTTGTTTACTATCCTGTAAACAACAACGGAATGTTCTCATGTGTAGGCTGCGGTCGTTGTGTTGAGAAATGCCCGTCATCCTTAAATATCGTAAAAGTCATCAAAGCTTTTGAAAATCAGGGAGGTGAAAAATAATGAGCGAATGTACCTGCCATAAAAACTATACATTAGACACACTGATCCCAAAGGTTGGTGTGATCACAGATATCCGTCAGGAAACACCAGATGTTAAGACATTTCGTGTAAATGCTCCTGAAGGAGGAAAGCTTTTTGAACATATGCCCGGACAGTGCGCAATGGTCTGCGCACCAGGCGTCAGTGAAGGTATGTTTTCCATTACTTCTTCACCTACAAATAAAGAATATCAGGAATTTAGTATCAAAAAGTGCGGTTCCCTGACTGATTATCTCCACAGCCTTCAGGTGGGAGATGAGATCACAGTCCGCGGACCGTACGGAAATCATTTTCCTGTAGAAGATAAATTAAAGGGCAAAAACCTTCTGTTTATCGCAGGTGGTATCGGACTTGCACCACTTCGTTCTGTGATCAATTATGTACTGGATAACCGTGCTGACTATGGAACAGTAGATATCCTCTATGGTTCACGTTCTGCAGACGACCTGGTACAGTTAAAGGAAATCCAGGAAGTCTGGATGAAGGCAGAGGGAGTCAATGTTTATCTGACAATTGACCGCGAACAGGAAGGCTGGGATGGACATGTTGGATTTGTTCCTTCCTATTTAAAAGAGATCGGATTCGATACAAACAAAACAGCACTTGTCTGCGGACCGCCCATCATGATCAAGTTTGTTCTTGCAGGACTGGAAGAACTGGGCTTCTCCAGAGAACAGGTTTATACAACTCTGGAGCTTCGTATGAAATGCGGCGTAGGTAAATGTGGACGCTGCAATATCGGATCCAAATACGTCTGCAAAGACGGTCCGGTATTCAGATGCGATGAGATCGACGAACTGCCGGCAGAATATTAAAGAAGATTGGTTGATAAGGGACGCATTTCAAGACGGTGGGCGAGGGCGCTGGTTTTACTGTAATCGATTTACGAGACAGTAATGGAGCTTGGTTGACTTTTAGTAAAAGTTGGCTGGGGCGAGGCGCGGTGAGGCCCCTCCTGATTTTCCGCTCTATATATGGAGTGCAACATTATCGTTAATAGCAGGAGAGCTTGGCTGTATACAGCACCGCTTGGCCAGCGTACAGCTAGGGGAATTGGGTCTCGACCTAAGTGCCCTTTTAAGGAGTGGTTTTAGCGATGACGAAATCCAGCGCCTACGCAGACTTAGGCGCGAGGGCTCTCCCGAGCGGCTTAGTCGTAGTTGGCGATTAGTTCGGCAGCGCGTTACGACGGGGCCGTGGGCGAGACCCAATTCCCCTGGCGTCCCCTTCCAATCTCAGATAAAAAAAGCATACAGACAATTAACAATAAAGAAAGGACCTTCAACATGGAAAATAAGGTAAACGTATATTTTTTCGGTAAGAAATACAGTGTACCTGCAGAACTTACAATTATGACTGCCATGGAATATGCCGGTTATACATTGAAGAGAGGCTGCGGATGCAGACACGGATTCTGCGGAGCCTGTGCAACCATCTACAGAATCAAAGGTCAGAACGAACTGAAAACCTGCCTTGCCTGTCAGACAAAGGTAGAAGAAGGAATGTATGTAGCAAGCATCCCATTCTTCCCTACAGACAAGAGAACCTATAATATAGAAGAACTTCAGCCAAACCAGCAGGTAATGATGGAACTTTACCCGGAAATCTACAGCTGTATCGGATGTAACACCTGTACAAAAGCATGTACTCAGGACTTAAATGTAATGCAGTACATTGCATATGCACAGAGAGGCGAACTGGAGAAATGTGCAGAAGAATCCTTTGACTGCGTAAGCTGCGGATGCTGTTCCGTAAGATGCCCGGCCGGCATTTCTCACCCGATGGTAGGTCTTCTGGCAAGACGTCTCACAGGTAAATATATTGCACCTAAGAGCGAACATCTGGAAAACCGTGTGGAAGAGATCCACGAAGGCAAATTTGATGACCTGATCGAGCAGATCATGCAGAAACCTATTACAGAGATGCAGGAACTTTATAACAACAGAGAAATTGAGAAATAAGGAGGGCGTAAGAATATGTATGCACCATATCCAGAAAATATGATGGAATCCATCAAAAAGGTAGAGGCTACAAGAGCAGAGCGTATGGCAACAGAGCCAAGACGTCTGACAGCAGATGAAAAAGACGCTCTTCTTCAGAAATTCCATCCGGATTATAATCCAGACGCATTTGCAGAGATCAAAGTCGGACCAAACAAAGGACAGAAAGCTCCTCTGGAACTGGCAGAAATGCTCCATTCAACAAGCCGTCTGATCAACGAAAAGATTGACCTTACAAAAATTGATTATGACGTAGACGTACTTGTGATCGGCGGTGGCGGTGCAGGTTCTTCCTGTGCCATTGAAGCACACAATGCAGGTGCAGACGTTATGATCGTTACAAAGCTTCGTATCGGTGATGCCAACACCATGATGGCAGAGGGCGGTATCCAGGCTGCAGATAAAGAGAATGATTCTCCTGTACAGCATTATCTGGACTGCTTCGGCGGCGGACATTTTGCAGCAAAACCGGAACTTGTAAAGAGACTGGTAATGGAAGCTCCGGATGCCATTAAGTGGCTTAATGACCTTGGTGTTGAATTTGATAAAGCAGAAGACGGAACTATGGTTACCACACACGGCGGCGGTACTTCCAGAAAGAGAATGCATGCTGCTAAGGATTATTCCGGATCTGAGATTATGCGTACTATCAGAGACGAAGTGATCAATCTTGGTATCCCGGTAGTTGAGTTTACTTCCGCTGTGGAACTTCTCAAAGATGAAAAAGGACAGGTTGCAGGTGCAGTTCTCCTTAACATGGAAACAGGAGATTATTCTGTTGCAAGAGCAAAAACAGTTGTAATCGCAACAGGTGGTGCAGGAAGAATGCATTATCAGGGATTCCCCACATCTAACCACTACGGTGCAACTGCAGACGGACTTGTACTTGGATACAGAGCAGGTGCTTCCCTTCTTTATCAGGATTCTATCCAGTATCATCCAACAGGAGCAATCTATCCTTCTCAGATTATGGGTGCTCTGGTAACAGAAAAGGTTCGTTCCGTTGGCGCACAGCTTGTCAATGCAAACGGAGAAGCATATATCCATCCGCTTGAAACTCGTGACGTAAATGCTTCCGGTGTTATCCGTGAGTGCGAAGAAGGCCGCGGCGTAGAAGTTCCTGGTGGACTGAAAGGTGTATGGCTGGATACTCCGATGATCGAAATTCTCGGCGGTGAGGGAACAATCGAAAAGAGAATCCCGGCTATGTTCCGTATGTACATGAACTATGGCATTGATATGAGAAAAGTGCCGATCGTTATTTATCCAACACTTCATTACCAGAACGGTGGTCTTGAGATTGACGGAGACGGATTTACAAAAGAACTTCCGAATCTGTTAGTTGCAGGGGAAGCAGCAGGCGGAATCCACGGAAGAAACAGACTGATGGGTAACTCTCTTCTGGATGTTATCGTATTCGGAAGAAATGCCGGTAAAAAAGCAGCTGCAAAATGCAAGAATGTTGAACTTGGTGAAATGAACCTTGATCACATCTACAAGTATGCAGATGAATTGGAAAAAGCAGACGTACATACTGATAAAGTATCTCCGTTACTGCTTCCGAAATATGCCCGTCACGAGAGATAATATATTAAAAAATATATAGTGTCAGAATAAAAATCCTTAGCTGAAATTTTCGGATTTTCAGTGAATGAGAGTGATATACAGTTTATAGTAATTCAGAGAATTTTAAAAGATGAGATAATTTTCCGGAAAATCAGTTTCTGAAAATGTATTTACCTCCAAAATACGAGTGTTCTTGCTTCATTTAAAATTCTCTGATACTATATAAAAAAACGAAGGGAGCTTACCAGAATGCGTGAAGTAGAAGTAAGCAGACTTACAGATGTCATCGAAAAACTCTGTATCGAAGCAAATGAACATCTTCCGGAAGACGTAAAATGTGCGATCAAAACATGTCGTGCATGCGAAGACGGAGAGATTGCCAAGGGCATCCTTGACAATATTATCGAAAATTTTGACATTGCAGATAACGAGAATGTGCCGATCTGCCAGGATACAGGAATGGCATGCGTATTTCTTGAAATCGGACAGGATGTACATTTCGTTGGCGGAGATCTTACCGATGCGATCAACGAAGGTGTACGCCGCGGATATGACAAAGGATATTTAAGAAAATCTGTAGTAAAAGACCCTGTACGCCGTGGAAACACAGGTGATAATACACCGGCTATGATCTACACAGAGATCGTTCCTGGCGACAAAGTTAAGATCACAGTAGGCCCGAAAGGCTTCGGAAGTGAGAACATGAGCCAGATCCGTATGTTCAAACCATCTGCAGGATTACAGGGAATCAAAGACTTCATCCTTGAAGTAGTAGAGACAGCAGGTCCTAACCCATGTCCTCCAATGGTGGTTGGCGTTGGTATCGGCGGTACTTTTGATAAATGTGCTCTTCTTGCTAAGAAAGCCCTGATGAGACCTCTGGATACTCAGAACCCGGATCCATTCTATGCTGATCTTGAGAAAGAAATGCTGGAAAAAGTAAACAAGCTTGGAATCGGACCTCAGGGATTTGGCGGAAAGACAACAGCCATCGGCCTGAATATCGAAACAATGCCGACTCATATTGCAGGTATGCCATGTGCAGTTAATATCAACTGCCATGTAACCCGTCATAAATCGGAGGTGATCTGAGATGGAAAGAAAGAAAATTACACTTCCACTTACAAGAGAGCTGGCAAGAACTCTCCATGCAGGTGATCAGGTATTATTAACAGGTACTATTTATACATCACGTGATGCAGGACACAAGAGAATGTGCGAGGCCCTTGCAAAAGGGGAAAAAATTCCATTTGATCCTACAGATGCAACCATTTACTATGTAGGACCAACTCCTGCAAAACCAGGCGCAGTCATCGGTTCCGCAGGTCCTACAACCAGCGGACGTATGGACGCCTATGCACCTACTATGATGTCTGTAGGGGCAAGAGGAATGATCGGTAAAGGTGCCCGCCTTCCGGAAGTAGTAGATGCCATGAAGAAATATGACGGTGTATACTTCGGAGCTATCGGCGGTGCAGGTGCGCTTCTTGCAAAATGCATCAAGAAAGCGGAACTGATCGCATATGAAGATCTGGGAGCAGAAGCACTTCGTAAATTATATGTAGAGGATATGCCACTTGTAGTCATCATTGACTCAGAAGGTAATAATCTGTACGAGATGGGAAAAGCAGAATATCTCAAGGAACATGGAGATAAATAATCCTGCAGATACATAATAACTTCCATATGCTGTAGATATACAGTATATGGAAGTTGCTTTATATAGCCAAAATTATATATATATTGTATCCAATATATAAAAATCATATATGCGATAATATGAATTATATCTTTTACATTTGACCTATAAACGTATAACATAAATAAACGGTAAAAGAATAAAGGCAGTTATCCATACAGGAGATAACTGCAAATAAACTTGAACGGGGAAAATCATGAAAGATCATAATCAACACGAGATACAAATGTCGGAAGCCTTTTTAAACAGTGCATTCCTGGCACTGTCAGGAGGTTTTCAGGATGCTTATACCTATAATGCAAGAAACGAAGTATTCTGTAATGCACAGACAGGAAACGTCGTTCTTATGAGCCAGCATTTTATGGCAGGGGAAGTGACTGCAGGACTGGGGTACTTCTTTCCTATTATTTTCTTTGCACTGGGCGTATGGGTTGCGGAGAAAATACAGGCAAATTATAAATATGCCCAGAAGCTCCACTGGCGGCAGGGTGTTCTGCTGGCAGAAATCCTGATCTTATTTACAGTAGGTTTCCTGCCAACCGAATACAATATGCTGGCAAATGCCATGGCATCCTTCGCCTGTGCAATGCAGGTACAGTCCTTCCGCAAGGTAAACGGATATTCCTATGCAAGTACCATGTGTATCGGAAACCTGCGCAGCGGTACCGCAGCATTGTCCGTTTATTTTCGTGAGAGAAAGTCCAAACAGCTGGAACAGGCAATGTATTACTTTGGAATCATCTTTATGTTTGCACTGGGTGCCGGCATTGGAGGAAACCTGTCCATATGTTACGGAACCAGAATGATCTGGGTATCCTGTGGATTTCTTATGGTCAGTTTCCTGCTGATGTTTGTAGAAAAGTATAAGCATTTCCATGAGGAACATGAACATAAATAGATCAATTTTTCTAAAACAACTACCTGCAAAAAATAAAAGACAGAAGAGCATTATGCTCAACTGTCTTTTATTTTTTGAAAATTTTAGTTTAATTCAATTTCTTCCAGTTCTTTGGACGGAAGCTTCTCGGTAGAAGAAGCCAGATAACTCTTCAGTGCTTTCGCAGCTTTCGCATATGGTGTGTTGGTTCCTGCACCGCCCATACATCCGCCAGGGCATGCCATACCTTCGATCATGCATCCGTTCAACTTGCCGACCTTTGCCAGAGTGAGCATCTTCTTACATTCCGTAAGACTTTCCGCATGCTCAATGTGTACCGGTACATCCGGATAATATTCTTTGAGGCATGCTTCAATGGCACCCGCAACACCGCCTGCAACCGCATAGCCACGACCTGCAGCAGTGGCATCATGCAGACTCTCCGAAGCATCTACAGCAGCAGGATCAATTTCCTTTGCATCAAAAAGTCCCCACAATTCTTCAAAAGTAATAACAAAATCAACATCACTTCTTACAGAACTACGCATAGCCTCCAGCTTCTTGGCAGCGCATGGTCCAATAAAGACAACTTTTGCATTCGGATGCTCTTTCTTAATACTTCTTGCAGTAGCAACCATCGGAGTCAGTTCCTGGGAAATGTTATCGATCATAGCCGGGAATTGCTTTTTTGCAAGCATAGACCAGGACGGACAGCAGGAAGTAAGCAGAAAAGGAAGATTACCTGTTGCAACTTCCTTTGCATAATGATGTGCCTCACTGATCGCGCCGATATCAGCGCCAAGAGCAACCTCATATACATTGGAAAATCCAAGTGCTGTCAGTGCAGCATGGAATTTTCCCGGAGTTACTGCGTCTCCGAACTGGCTGATATATGCAGGTGCTACTTCTGCAATGATCTCATTTCCTTCACGAAGAGCATGAGCAAGCTGGAAAATCTGAGATTTATCAGAAATAGCTCCGAACGGACAGCTCACCATACACATACCACAGGAAACACACTTCTTATCATCAATCTGTGCACGTCCCTGCTCATCACTTCCAATTGCTTTTACACCACAGGCACGTTCGCATGGACGTTCTTTATGGGCGATAGCATCATATGGGCAGACAGATTTGCACTTTCCGCATTTCACGCACTTTGTCTGATCGATATGAGATTTGCCGTCTACCATGGAAATTGCACCTTTTGGACATGCCTGCATGCATGGATGAGCCACACAGCCTCTGCACATATTGCTGACCTCGTACATATTGGAAGGACAGGCAGAACATGCAGATGGAATGACCTGCATAAGCGGTGGCTCATAATATTTCTCATCAATATTGGAAGCCTCAACTCCTGCAGTCAGATGAACCGCTTTGTTCTCCGGACGGAGAGAAAGACCCATAGCCAGTCGTACACGTTCGCTTGCAACTGCACGCTCACGGTAAATGCTCTCACGGTACTGGGCGCGCTCCTGAACGATATTGTAAGGAACTGCCTCAATGTCGTGAATCAGGGAGTCATCTGTAGACTCAAAGCCAAGCTTTGCTACCTCTCCAAAAATTTTGCGCCGGATCTGCTTTACGGGTGTATCAAGAGTTCTCATATTCTTTTGTTTTCTCCTATAATTTTATTTCCGCGCTCTTTAACGATAAAACTATATCAAAAAGAGAGGAAATTGTCATGTTTTTTATTTAACACACTTGTTAAAGAAATTGCTTTTCATCAGCATACATTAAGAAAAATTATAAATATATAGAATATAATAATAAATAATTTTCAGAAAAATCCGAAAATGATATTGTGAAAAATAACGACATATTGTATAATATCAACAGCACATATGTTTAAAATAACTAAAGTTGCGTGGAGATCAAAAAACATATTTAAGGAGGGAACCGAATGTTAGATCAGTCTTATTACAGAAAAGCGGATGAGATCATCGAATACTACGGACGAAAAGCGGCATCTCTGATCCCGATCATGCAGGACATTCAGGCAGAGTACCGTTATCTTCCGGGAGAACTGCTCACCTATGTAGCGAAGGAGATCGGAGTAAAAGAAGCCAAGGCATACAGTGTTGCCACATTCTATGAGAACTTTTCCTTTGAGCCGAAAGGAAAATATGTCATCAAAGTATGTGACGGAACAGCCTGTCATGTAAGAAAGTCCATGCCTGTAAAAGAAGCTCTGATGAAAGAACTTGGGTTAAGCCATAAGAAGCATACAACAGACGATATGCTCTTTACAGTAGAGACCGTTTCCTGTCTTGGTGCATGCGGACTTGCGCCGACGCTGACTGTAAATGATGAAGTACACCCGAAGATGACTCCTGAGAAAGCTGTCGAACTTTTGAATGAATTGAGAGGTGAGTGCGTATGAGTATTAATAGCAGGGACGACCTGTTAAATAAACAGGCAGAGGTAAATGAACAGATCAAATCTTACACCTGTCGCGTTCTTGTCTGTTCAGGTACTGGATGTATCGCATCCGGAGCACAGAAGATTTATGATGAGATGGCAACACTCTGTGAGAGAATTGACGGCGTAACAGTGGAAATGCAGAAGGACGTGCCTCATGTAGGCGTAGTCAAAACAGGATGCCAGGGCTTATGCGAACTTGGACCTCTGATGAGAATTGAGCCATACGATTATCAGTATGTACATGTACAGCCGGAAGACTGTAAAGAGATCGTAGAGAAAACTGTTCTGGAAGGAAAACCGGTAGAGAGACTGTTTTATAAGGATCATGACACTGTCTGTCCACATCCGGATGACATACCGTTCCTGAATCAGCAGACACGTATCGTTCTGGAGAACTGCGGTAAGATAGATGCAGAATCCATTGATGAATATATTGCTGTAGGCGGCTATCAGGCTCTTGCAAAAGTTGTTGGAGGAATGACTCCTCAGGAAGTAATCGATGAAGTGACCAAGTCCGGTCTCCGCGGCCGTGGCGGTGCAGGTTTCCCTGCAGGCAAGAAATGGTCTCAGGTTGCACGCCAGGCAGAGAAGACCCGTTATGTAGTATGTAACGGTGATGAAGGTGACCCTGGTGCATTTATGGATGGTTCCGTAATGGAAGGTGATCCATATAAGATGATCGAAGGTATGACCATTGCAGCTTACGCAGTAGGTGCAGAAGACGGTTATATCTATGTTCGTGCAGAGTATCCTCTTTCTGTAAAGAGACTGAGAATGGCAATCGAACAGGCAGAGAAATATGGTCTGTTAGGTGATAATATTTTAAATTCCGGTGTAAACTTCCACTTACATATTAACAGAGGTGCCGGAGCTTTCGTATGTGGAGAAGGTTCAGCCCTTACCGCATCCATCGAGGGTAACAGAGGTATGCCTCGTGTAAAACCGCCTCGTACAGTAGAGAAAGGTCTGTGGGGCAAACCTACAGTTCTTAATAACGTAGAAACTTATGCAAACGTACCGAAGATCATTCTTCAGGGTGCTGACTGGTTCCGCACTATCGGTACAGAGGGAAGCCCTGGAACAAAGACCTTCTCACTGACCGGTTCTATCGAGAATACAGGTCTGATCGAAGTTCCTATGGGAACTACGCTCCGTCACATTATCTATGATATCGGCGGCGGCTTAAAGAGTGGTGCAGCATTTAAGGGTGTTCAGATCGGTGGTCCGTCCGGCGGATGTCTGATCCTTGATCAGTTAGATGCACCTCTTGACTTTGATTCTGTTAAGAAATTAGACGCGATCATGGGATCCGGCGGTCTGGTAGTTATGGACGAGAATACCTGTATGGTAGAAGTTGCCAGATTCTTTATGAACTTTACCCAGCGTGAGAGCTGCGGTAAATGTGTTCCGTGTCGTGAGGGTACCAAGCGTATGCTGGAGATCCTGGAGAGAATTGTAGCCGGAAAGGGCGAGATGTCCGATCTGGATGAACTGGAAGAACTTGCAAACATGGTTCAGAACATGGCTCTGTGCGGACTTGGCAAGAGTGCGCCTCTTCCTGTAATCAGTACTCTCAAACGCTTCCGTGATGAATATGAGGAACATATCCGTGACAAGAAATGCCGTGCAAAAGTATGTACAGCACTTCGTCAGTTCCACATTAATCCTGAGTTCTGTATCGGCTGTGGCAAATGCGCGAAGAACTGCCCGGCAGGTGCGATCTCAGGCAAGATCAAACATCCACATCACATTAACAACGATATCTGTATCAAGTGCGGCGCCTGCAAAGACAACTGTAACTTTGATGCTGTATACGTGGAAGCATAGAAGGGAGGATACACTATGGGCCATATGATAATTGACGGTAGAAAGGTAGAATTTACCGATGAAAAAAATGTCCTGTCTGTCATCCGTAAGGCAGGGATCAATATTCCGACACTGTGCTACCACTCAGAGGTATCCACTTTTGGTGCCTGCCGTTTATGTACAGTAGAGGACGACAGAGGCAAGACGTTTGCTTCCTGTTCCGAAGAACCAAGAGATGGAATGGTGATCTACACCAACTCCGGACGCATTAAGAAATATAGAAAACTGATCGTAGAGCTGCTTCTTGCAGCACACTGCCGTGACTGTACAACTTGTGTAAAGAGTGGCGAATGTATTTTACAGGAACTGGCACACCGTCTTGGTGTTCAGAATATCCGTTTCGAGAATACCAGAGAATACCATGAACTGGATACAAGTTCCCCGTCTCTGGTACGTGATCCGAATAAATGTATCCTCTGCGGCGATTGTGTACGTGCCTGTGAGGAACTTCAGGGAATCGGTGCATTAGGCTTTGCATTCCGTGGAACAGAAGCTATGGTAATGCCGGCATTTAATAAGAAGATTGCAGAAACTGAGTGCGTAAACTGTGGTCAGTGCCGTGTATACTGCCCGACAGGTGCAATCTCCATTAAGACTCATATGGATGAGGCATGGGAAGCACTTGCAGATCCGAATATCCGTGTTGTTGCACAGGTTGCTCCTGCAGTACGTGTTGCAGTTGGTGACCATTATGGACTGACCAAAGGTAAGAGTGTTATGGGTAAGATCGTCAATGCACTTCACAGAATGGGCTTTGACGAAGTTTATGACACCTCATTCAGTGCTGACCTTACGATTATGGAAGAGAGTGCTGAGTTCCTTGACAGAGTTAAGAAGGGTGAGAAACTTCCGCTTCTTACATCCTGCTGTCCTGCATGGGTAAAATTTATTACAGATCAGTACAAAGATTATATTCCGAATCTTTCTACCTGCCGTTCTCCTCAGGGAATGCTCTCAGCAGTTATCAAAGAGTACTTCCGTGATCCGGAACACGCAGCAGGCAAGAAGACAGTTATGATTTCTATCATGCCATGTACAGCCAAGAAAGCAGAAGCAGTCCGCCCGAACAGCTTCACAGACGGCGAACAGGATACAGATATCGTTATCACAACGACAGAGCTGCTCCGCATGATCGACAATTTTGGTCTTGACTTTGCAACTCTTGATCCGGAAGCATGCGATATGCCGTTTGGATTTGGTTCCGGCGGTGGTGTTATCTTTGGCGTTACCGGTGGTGTTACAGAGGCGGTTCTCCGTCGTCTGACTCCGGACCACAGCAAAGAAACCATGCATGAGATCGCAGAATGCGGTGTTCGTGGAGAAGAAGGAATTAAGGAATTTACAGTTCCTTATGAAGGAATGAACCTTAATATCTGTGTTGCCAGCGGCCTTGCAAATGCGAGAACTGTTATGGAACAGGTTAAGAATGGTGAAAAGGAATATCATCTGATTGAGATCATGGCATGTCGTCGTGGATGTATCATGGGTGGCGGACAGCCTACAAGATCCGGTGACAGAACTAAAGCTCTTAGGGCTAAGGGGCTGTACAATGCAGATAATACGACTATCATCAAGAAATCCGATGAGAACCCGTTAGTTCTCGAACTCTACAATGGACTTCTGAAGGGCAAAGAGCACCATCTGTTACATAATGAGTCCTATTAAAAAATATCTGTTATTTCTGATAGTTAAAAATGTGTCCAAACGATAAATAACAAGCAGGTCTTATAGTTCCGGCAAAAGAGCTATAAGACCTGTTTTTGCAGTGAATTATTCGCCCCCCTTTATCTGTTAGAATATTGTGTCAGAATTTTAATATTTATATGGTTGTATGGATAAATGCTCTGACAGGAATATTTGGCTGCTTCCAGACATATTTTATAACAATACATGAAGGTTGTGTGTAAATATGCAAGGGGGCTATTTTTATGGAAAATTTTCAGGTGTACCGTGATATTCAGGCCCGTACAGGGGGAGATATATACATAGGGGTCGTAGGACCTGTTCGCACAGGCAAATCCACTTTTATCCGCAGGTTTATGGAGATTGTGGCGCTTCCTCAGATGTCCGAAGTCAAGCAGACAGAGATCAGAGATCAGCTTCCTCTGAGCGGTTCCGGCAAGATGATCACTACTGCAGAAACTAAATTTATCCCCAAAGAAGCAATTCCGGTAACGCTGGGTGAAGATCAGAAAGTAAAGATTCGTTTGATTGACAGTGTAGGATTCCTGGTAAAAGATGCTGCCGGACACATGGAAGACGGTAAAGAACGAATGGTAAAAACGCCATGGTTTGAACAGGCAATCCCATTTCGTGAAGCAGCCCGCATCGGAACACAGAAAGTGATTGAGGAGCATTCAACTATCGGAATCGTGATCACATCTGACGGCAGCTTCGGTGAATTGCCAAGAGCAAATTTTCTGGAAGCAGAGGAGAAAACTATTCAGGAACTGAAAAAGCAGCAGAAACCGTTTATTGTTCTGGTCAATTCTCAGATGCCATACAAAGATGAAGCATTGAAAACAGCAGAAGAAATTCAGCAGAAATATCAGGTAACCGCCCTGACTGTAAACTGCGATCAGTTAAGAAAAGAAGATATCGCCCGTATCCTTGAGAAGGTTTTATACGAATTTCCTGTCAGTCAGATTCAGTTTTATATCCCGCGCTGGGTAGAAATGTTGCCGATGGATCACGAATTAAAACAGCAGATCCTTACCCAGATCCGTGATAAAATGAAAGAAATGCATCACATTCGTGACATTACAAAAGAAACTGTAAATCTGTCCGGCCCATATGTGCAGGATTCGCTTCTGGAAGATGTCGGCCTGTCCGATGGAACAGTAAAAGTAAGAATACGGGTAAAAGATGAGTACTATTATCAAATGCTCAGTCAGATGAGCGGAATTGAAATGGAGAGTGAATACGAACTGATCCATACTATGCGGGAACTGGTACATATGAAAGAAGAATATGTAAAAGTACAGGCCGCACTGGAAGCCGTCCGCGGAACCGGCTACGGAGTAGTTGTACCGAATTTGGATGAGATAGAGATCGCACAGCCCGAAGTGATCAGGCAGGGAAATAAATACGGAGTTAAAATTAAATCTAAGAGCCCATCCATTCATATGATCAAAGCAAATATAGAAACAGAAATTGCTCCGATCGTAGGAACGGAGCAACAGGCAAAGGATCTGATCGAATATATTGATGAAGGCAGCCAGAGAGGTGAAAGTATCTGGGAAACCAATATCTTTGGCAAATCCATTGAACAGCTTGTACAGGATGGCATCCGAAGCAAGATTGCGGCTATCAGCGAAGAAAGCCAGGTGAAGCTTCAGGATACCATGCAAAAAATTGTCAATGACAGTAAAGGAGGACTTGTCTGCATTATCATATAGCCCAAAAACAGATACATTTTGTGGAGAATCCTTAGGTTACTGCATCAATAGAGAGTTCATCCGTATTATCTGATCCAACACTTTTTTCACCTTCAATAACGACTTTATTAGGGAGGCATACGATCGTGCCTCCTTTTTCATCGATTGCTTTCTGTTTCATGCACAGATGATCCGGGCATTCTGCTGAGATCATATGTGCTTTACCGTCTTTGATCTCGCATACATTAGTATCATTAATTTTTATTGTCTGGTCTTTTGCCAGAGAATAGGTTCCATATTCTTCGCCGTCTACTGTGATGCGGATTGATCCATGGCTGCCTTTATTCATAAAAGACATTCCTGCCCATATCGCAAGTGCAAGAACAAGAATTCCACCTATAAAAATGAGTTCTTTTTTCTTCAAAATAATTTCCATCTTTCTCTAAAATAAATGATCAGCTGTCTTTAGTTACTGAGTATAGAGTGAACAGTAACTGCTTTTGCATGACAGAATCATAACATGAACAAAAAATAATAGCAACCTGCTGTTGTTTATGGTATGGTTATTTATAGAATAGATGAGATACAAAGGAGGGGCTTTTCATGGGAAAATATATTATGGCATTGGATGCGGGAACAACCAGCAACCGCTGCATTCTATTTAATGAAAAAGGAGAACGTTGCAGTGTGGCACAAAGAGAATTCACTCAGTATTTCCCAAAACCGGGCTGGGTAGAACATGATGCAGATGAAATATGGGCGAGCATGCTTGGCGTGGCAGTAGAAGCAATGACGAAGATCGGAGCAGATGCCTCCCAGATTGCTGCTATCGGAATTACGAATCAGCGAGAAACAGCTATCGTATGGGATAAGAATACGGGAGTACCTGTTTATCATGCCATCGTGTGGCAGTGCCGCAGAACTTCGGAATACTGTGATTCGCTGAAAGCTAAGGGCTTAACAGAGAAGTTCCGTGAGAAAACAGGACTTGTGATCGATGCGTATTTTTCAGCGACTAAAATCAAATGGATTCTGGATCACGTAGAGGGTTCCAGAGAGAAAGCAGAGAAAGGCCAGCTTCTCTTTGGAACAGTAGAGACCTGGCTGATCTGGAAGTTGACAAAGGGAAAGGTTCATGTTACCGACTATTCTAATGCATCAAGAACAATGCTGTTTAATATCAATACTCTGCAGTGGGATCAGGAAATCCTTGATGAACTGGATATTCCGAAATCCATGCTTCCAAAACCGATGCCGTCCAGCTGCGTCTATGGAAAATCAGATCCATCAGTCTTTGGCGGAGCCATTCCTATTGCAGGTGCGGCAGGAGACCAGCAGGCTGCATTATTCGGCCAGACCTGCTTCAGCGCAGGAGAAGCAAAGAATACCTACGGCACAGGTTGTTTTCTGTTAATGAATACTGGAAATAAACCTGTATTTTCCAAGAATGGTCTGGTCACTACGATCGCATGGGGATTGAATGGAAAAGTAACCTACGCACTGGAAGGTTCTATTTTTGTTGCAGGCGCAGCAATCCAGTGGTTGAGAGATGAATTAAAAGTAATCGATTCCTCTGAAGATTCAGAATACATGGCAAATAAAGTTTCTGATACGCATGGCTGTTATGTTGTGCCTGCATTTACCGGACTGGGGGCACCTCATTGGGACCAATATGCAAGAGGCACCATTGTAGGAATCACCCGTGGAGTAAATAAATATCATATTATCCGTGCAACCCTGGAATCCATTGCTTATCAGGTGAATGATGTATTGAATGCCATGAAAGCAGATTCAGGTATTAACCTGGCAGCATTAAAAGTAGACGGCGGAGCCAGTGCAAATAACTTTCTGATGCAGACACAGGCAGATATTATTAATGCACCTGTCAATCGCCCGTGCTGTGTAGAAACAACCGCTATGGGAGCAGCCTATCTGGCTGGTCTTGCAGTAGGATATTGGAGCAGTAAAGAGGAAGTGCGTCAGAATTGGTCTATTGATCAGAAATTTTATCCATCCATTACAGAAGAAGCAAGATATGAGAAAATCAAAGGCTGGAATAAAGCGGTTAAATATTCATATGGATGGGCAAAAGAAGATTAGGTAATGCATTGTTAAAAAATTGGTAAACTCCAGAAATTGCTTACATTTTATCAGGAAAGCTAAATAAAATTCAGTGTATTGACAATCCGACAGAGATGGTGGTACGGTAATACAGTAATTCCGGCGGATACCGGAAAAGCATTCCGATCATTGTCTGCACAGACATGATCCAGAAGTTTTAAAAAATTACATAAGAATATTGAGGTGCGAAAAAATGCAGGAAATGAAACCGATCAAAGAAGGTAAAGTACGTGAGATTTATGACAACGGAGACAGCCTGATCATGGTTGCAACAGACCGCATCAGCTGCTTTGATGTTATTCTGAACAATCAGGTAACAAAAAAAGGAACTGTACTGACTCAGATGTCCAAATTCTGGTTTGACATGACACAGGATATTCTGCCGAACCATATGATTTCTGTAGACGTAAAAGATATGCCTGAATTTTTCCAGCAGGAGAAATTTGATGGAAATAGTATGATGTGCCGTAAACTTGAGATGCTGCCAATCGAATGTATCGTACGTGGATACATTACCGGAAGCGGCTGGGCAAGCTATAAAGAAACAGGTAAAGTCTGCGGCATCACATTACCGGAAGGTCTGAAAGAATCTGACAAACTTCCTGAACCGATTTATACTCCGTCCACAAAGGCTGAGATTGGTGATCATGACGAGAACATCTCCTATGAGCAGAGTATTGCTCACCTTGAGAAATATTTCCCGGGCAGAGGAGAGGAATTAGCTGCAAAACTTCGTGATAATACAATTGCACTTTATAAGAAATGTGCAGAATATGCATTAAGCAAGGGCATCATCATCGCAGATACTAAATTTGAGTTTGGTCTGGATGAAGATGGAAATATGGTGATCGGTGATGAGATGCTCACACCGGACAGCTCACGTTTCTGGCCTGCAGAAGGCTATGAACCAGGACATGGTCAGCCATCCTTTGACAAACAGTTTGCCCGCGACTGGCTCAAAGCCAACCCGGACAATGACTGGACACTTCCACAGGAGATCGTGGATAAGACTATCGAGAAATATCTCCAGAGCTATGAGATGCTTACAGGTAAGAAATTAGACTGATATTAACAAGCCAGAACAGGATACTGCTATCCGGACGATGAGACATCTTCCAGATAGCAGTATTTTTTTGTAAAAATCATCCAAAAATATAGTAATTTTATTTAAAATTTGATACAATTATTCAATAAATAATAAACAGTATCCGCTTGACTAAAGACAGTTTACTTTTAAATATAAACTATGACAGAAGAGGTAACATATGGCATTATCAGGACTGGAAATAATTGAACATATCCAAAAGACAGAAAATATTACAAAAGAGGAACTGGATGTGCTTCTACATACAAAGGATTCTGCAGTTACAGAAGAACTTCGAAAGAGAGCTCAGCAAACTGTCCGGCAGATTTATGGAAATAAGATTTATATTCGTGGTCTCATTGAATTCACAAATTACTGTAAAAATAATTGTTACTATTGTGGAATACGCTGTGCGAATACAAAAGCAGAAAGATACCGTCTCTCTTTAGAACAGATTCTTTCCTGCTGCGAAACCGGATGGAATCTGGGATTTCGAACTTTTGTTCTGCAGGGAGGTGAGGATCCTTATTATACAGATGAAAAGGTCTGTCAGATTGTCCGCGAGATTAAAGAGAGGTATCCGGACTGTGCAGTGACTCTTTCTATCGGAGAGAAATCTGAAGACAGCTATCAGGCATATTTTGATGCTGGAGTAGACAGATATCTGCTGAGACATGAGACTGCGGATGAGATTCATTACAGAAAACTTCACCCGGAACAGATGTCTCTTTTAAACAGAAAGAACTGTCTGAGAGTTCTGAAGAAGATCGGATATCAGACGGGATGCGGTTTTATGGTCGGTTCTCCCGGACAGACAATAGATGCTCTTTATGAAGATCTGATGTTTATCAAAGAGTTGAATCCGGAGATGGTTGGAATCGGACCGTTTATTCCGCATCAGGATACCCCTTTTGCAAAAGAGCCGGCCGGAACCTTGGATATGACTTTGAGATTATTATCTATTATCCGTCTTATTCAGCCACATGTTCTGTTACCAGCCACAACTGCGCTGGGAACCATTGATCCGCGGGGGAGAGAAAAGGGAATTCAGGCAGGCGGCAATGTGGTGATGCCGAATCTCTCTCCTGTAAATGTAAGAGACAAATATAAACTCTACGATAATAAAATCTGTACTGGTGATGAAGCTGCGGAATGTAGGAATTGTATGGCTATGCGAATGAAGAGCATTGGTTATGAAGTTGTGACCGACAGAGGCGATTATAAGGTCTGACCGTTCATTTCTGAATAACTTAAGCAATTGCTGAATATAGCAAAATAGAACTAATTGGGAAGCAGCCCTTATGGAGGCTTCTGACCAAAAAGAAAGGATGCGAAGATATGGCAGTAACATTAAACGAAACACCCTCCGGAAACCGCCTGCATATAGGAATTTTCGGTAAGACCAACAGTGGAAAGTCTTCATTTATCAATGCTTTTTCCGGACAGAAGGTATCTATTGTTGCAGATGTTGCGGGAACTACAACGGATCCTGTATATAAGGCTATGGAAATCTATCCCCTTGGTCCCTGTATACTGATCGATACAGCAGGATTTGATGATGAAGGTGAACTGGGTGCCCTGCGAATAGAGAAAACAGAACTGGCAGCACAGAAAACAGAACTGGCGATCATTCTTTTCTGCGAAGAAGAGATGGAACAGGAAATGAAGTGGTATCATTATTTTAAAGAGAGACAGACACCTGTGATACCGATTCTCAGCAAAACGGATCTGTATACCCAGGAACAAAGAGACCATCTTATTGAACTTATCCGAAAGACTACAGGGGAGAATGTCTGTCCCGTCAGCGCAGCAACAGGAGAAGGAATCCGGGAATTGAAAGAATTGCTGGCAAGAAAACTTCCAGAAGGTTATGGAAACAGAATGATCACAGGTGATCTGATCTCTGCAGATGACCTTGTGATGCTTGTAATGCCGCAGGATATCCAGGCACCTAAGGGAAGACTGATCCTGCCGCAGGTACAGACATTAAGAGAATTGTTAGATAAGAAATGTCTGGTGATGAGTGTGACAACTGATCAGTATCTGGCGGCACTGAAAGTTCTTTCAAAGCCTCCGAAAATGATCATCACGGATTCCCAGGTATTTTCATATGTATATGAGCACAAACCACAGGAAAGTATGCTGACTTCTTTTTCTGTACTATTTGCGGCATATAAGGGAGATCTGCCTTACTATATAGAAGGAGCACGAGCAATCGATTCTCTGAATGAAAATTCGCGCGTTCTGATCGCAGAATGCTGCACTCATGCACCTCTCAAAGAGGACATCGGCAGAGTGAAGATCCCGCGGATGCTCAGGAAACGTTTCGGGGAATCTCTGAGAGTAGAGTTGGTAAGCGGAACCGATTATCCGGATGATCTGACACCTTATGATCTGATCATTCAGTGCGGAGCATGTATGTTTAACCGGAAGTATGTGATGTACCGTATTGATAAAGCAAAAGAGCAGCAGGTTCCTATGACCAATTACGGGGTATCGATCGCGCATCTTACAGGAATTCTGGATTATGTTGCACTTCCATAGGTGATAAAATAATTAGAGACACAATTATAGATAATGGTAAAAGACTGTTGTACTGATTAAATGTACAGCGGTCTTTTTGCATCTTTATATAACATGCGCAAAAAGTAATTATAAATAAACGAAAGATATTTATAGTTGTAATTTGTTGAAATAATATATGTGTAAATTAACAGAAAGGCAGAAATAGATATCATAGTATTTCTATATACTTTATTATAAATATGCAAAATTTTACTATATGGTATTGACAAAATACACATGTTAGTTTATACTAACTTACAGTTAGAGATAAATAACTCTCATAAAACGCATTACAAATGCAGGAAATTTATCTGCAGCATGAACAGATATTATCTAAGTCATAGCTGTAATACAACTATCATAAAAATACACTGAAGCAAAAGGAGGACGATATATGAGCGTTGTAATCGTAGGCGGACATGACCGTATGGTAGCACAGTACAAGAAAATCTGTAAATCTTATAAATGCAAATGTAAAGTCTTTACACAGATGGAGGCTGATTTCAGCAAGAAAATAGGATGTCCTGATCTTCTGGTACTTTTCACAAATACAGTTTCCCACAAAATGGTAAAATGCGCATTAGATGAAGTGGGTTCTTCCACAGATATCGTTCGCTGCCACACAAGCAGCGGAAATGCACTTAATGGTATTCTTGAAGCACGCTGCTAATAAATGATTGTTTTTTACAAAAACGATATTTAATAATTACTTAGCACCAGGCGTAAAAATTTGCTGATAAAGTGATAAATAAATGAGAAAGTTTATTAATGTATGAAATTGAAAAACTTTTTCAATAAAAATTTCGGTAAAGTTATTGACATCTAACCAAAATTAGAATACACTAACCCCATGATAAAGATAATGTTTATCACTTATTAATGCAAAGGAAGGGATGAAGAAATGCCGTTATCAATGGTAAATGCCGGTGAACCTTTTACAATTAAAAGGATCGGAGGCAAAGAAGAAGTAAAGAGACATCTTGAGGAGCTCGGCTTCGTAGTAGGAGGAGTTGTAACAGTTGTTTCTGAGATTAACGGAAGCCTGATCGTTAATGTTAAAGAATCCAGGGTTGCCATTGGGAAAGATATGGCAAGCAAGATTATGGTTTAAACCATAATTTCTTCCTGAGAGAAAAATAAAATTCTAGGGAAAGAAGGGAAAGAGACTTGAAGACATTAAAGGAAGTCCGTGTTGGAGAGACAGTTAAGGTTCAGAAACTTACCGGAGAGGGTCCGGTTAAGAGAAGAATCATGGACATGGGAATTACCAAAGGCGTGGAGATTTATGTAAGAAAAGTTGCACCTCTGGGAGATCCTGTAGAAGTAACTGTACGTGGATATGAATTATCCTTACGTAAAGCAGATGCCGAAATGATCGTTGTAGAATAATTTTTTTGGCATTGTGTTAGGTCTTTCTAACAATTAGCTTTGCCTAATAGTTAATGGGAGCTAAGAATTAGTAATGACTAATAGCTGTTAAGAAAAGCTGCCGATTATCATCAGGAAAACTGAAAGTGACAACCAAATATTAACAAAAGCTATTAATCATGAAGCAATAGCTTGCCAGATACTTAAAGACAACAGGGAAAGATCTGATAAAAACGATCAAAATTAAAAAGATCAAAGAAATCAGAGGAGAGAGATTATGTCAGTAAAAATTGCACTCGCAGGTAACCCGAACTGCGGTAAAACGACATTATTCAATGCACTGACCGGCTCAAATCAGTTTGTAGGTAACTGGCCAGGTGTAACTGTCGAAAAGAAAGAGGGTAAGTTAAAAGGACACAAAGATGTCATTATCACTGACTTACCAGGTATCTATTCTTTATCACCATATACACTTGAGGAAGTAGTTGCAAGAAATTACATCCTTCAGGAGAAACCGGATGCGATCATCAATATCGTTGATGGTACTAACATTGAACGTAACCTGTATCTGACAACACAGATTCTGGAACTTGGTATTCCGGTCATCATGGCAGTTAACATGATGGATATTGTTGAAAAGAACGGTGACAAAATACATATCGATAAGCTGAAAAAGAAACTCGGCTGTGAAGTCGTTACAATTTCAGCTCTGAAAGGAACAGGAATTACAGAAGCAGCAAATAGAGCCGTTTCTCTTGCGCAGAGCAAGAAGAAAGTAACACCTGTTCATGAATTCTGTGACAAAGCAGAAGAGATCATCAGTGCAGTTGAAGACAAACTGACTGGTGTAGTTGCAGAAGAACAGAAGAGATTCTTTGCGATCAAACTTCTTGAAAAAGATGATAAGATCATCGAGCAGATGAATACTTCTGTGGATGTATCTGCAGAGATCAGAGAAATGGAAAACGAGTTTGATGACGATACAGAAAGTATCATCACAAACGAGAGATATGTTTACATTTCTTCTATTATCGGTCAGTGTGTGACCAAAGCAAGAAAAGATAAGCTTACAACATCTGATAAGATTGACCGTATCGTTACCAACAGATGGCTGGCGCTGCCAATCTTTGCAGTTGTAATGTTCATTGTATACTATGTATCTGTATCTACAGTAGGTGGTTTTGTAACAGAATGGACAAACGATGTTCTGTTTGGTGAAATCATTCCTCCGGCAATTGAATCCGGATTGAATGCAATCGGCTGTGCAGCATGGTTACAGGGACTGATCCTTGATGGTATCGTAGCCGGTGTCGGAGCTGTTCTTGGTTTCGTACCGCAGATGCTTGTACTGTTTTTATTCCTTGCATTCCTTGAGTCCTGTGGATACATGGCTCGTGTAGCATTCATCATGGACAGAATTTTCCGTAAATTCGGTCTTTCAGGTAAATCCTTCATCCCAATGCTGATCGGTAGCGGATGTGGTGTTCCTGGTGTTATGGCTTCCCGTACAATCGAGAATGACCGTGACAGAAAGATGACAATCATGACAACTACATTCGTTCCTTGCGGAGCTAAACTTCCGATCATCGCTATGATCGCAGGTGCATTCTTCGGAAACAGCGGATGGGTTTCAACAAGTGCTTACTTCGTTGGTATCGCAGCAATCATCTGCTCCGGTATCATCTTAAAGAAAACAAAAATGTTCGCTGGTGATCCGGCTCCGTTCGTTATGGAGCTTCCTGCATACCACTGGCCAACAGTTGGTAACGTTTTAAGAAGTGTGTGGGAAAGAGCTTGGTCCTTCATCAAGAAAGCCGGAACAATCATCCTCCTTTCAACAATCGTTCTGTGGTTCTTAATGAACTTCGGATGGGAAGGCGGAAGCTTCGGTATGGTTGAAGAACTTAACGAAAGTATTCTTGCTAAGATCGGTACAGCAATTGCTTGGATCTTCGCACCTCTTGGCTGGACAAAAGCCGGCGAAGGATGGAAGATGGCAGTTGCAGCTGTTACAGGTCTGATCGCAAAAGAGAACGTAGTAGCAACATTTGGTATGCTTTATGGATTCGCAGAAGTTGCAGAAGATGGTGCTGAAATCTGGGGTAACCTGGCAGCAGCTATGACACCAGTTGCAGCTTATGGATTCCTGGTATTCAACCTTCTGTGTGCTCCTTGCTTCGCAGCTATGGGTGCGATCAAGAGAGAGATGAACAACGGAAAATGGTTCTGGTTCGCAATCGGATATCAGTGCGGTCTTGCATATATTGTTGCCCTTTGCATCTATCAGATCGGTACTCTGCTCACAGGTGGCGGATTCAGCATCTGGACAGTAGTTGCATTTGCGCTTGTTATCGGTTTCCTGTATCTGTTATTCAGACCATATAAAGAAAGTGAAACTCTTAACGTTAACGTAAAAGGTATGGCAAAGGCCAAATAAATAGCAATAAAACAGAGCCTGCGTCTTAAATGATGCGGGCTCTACTAAATAAAAGGGTTACAGACAGTAACCAAAAAAAGTCGGCAGGAGGTGTCGGTTATGGGAACTTTTGTTGTAGGAGCGATTCTGCTTTTGATCGTTGTTCTTATCGTAAGAAGTATTATTAAAGGCAAGAAAAGCGGAAAGTCATCATGTGGCGGAGACTGCAGTAACTGTGGAGGATGTCATTAATATTTGACTGACAGAAAATATATTAGCGGAAGGATGATGTGATTTTGGGAGCAGCATTACGAAAACAGGACAGATGTGAAGAACCCAATTACCAGAGAACCCGAATGCAGAAAGATGTTGTAATCCAGGAATTAAAGAAGCGAGGATGCAGGATTACCAAACAGAGAAGAATGTTGTTGGAAGTCATTCTTGAGAATGAGTGTTCCTGCTGTAAAGAAATTTATTACAACGCATCCCGCCTGGATCCGGGCATTGGATCAGCTACGGTGTACCGTATGGTAAACCTTTTAGAGGAGATTGGAGCGATCAGCAGAAGAAACATGTACAAGATCGTGAGAAATCCTGAATGCAGGGACGAGAGTGTATGCACTATTGAACTGGATGATAATACAGTTCAGAAATTATCAAGAGACAATTTTAATAATGTAGTTCTGGCAGGCTTGAAAGCATGCGGATACATTGATAATCAGGAAATTGAACGAATGTTTGTAAATTCCTGTGACTTTTAAATTTGAAAACAAATAAATATTTCAGATAGAGAATCATGACCGCCGGAAGATATTGAACAGGACTTCCCGGCGGTTTTTATCTTATACCTAATATCTGGCTGTCTGATGTATTTTATAATTAGATACAAGATAAAAATCGTCGGCTGACAGTATGATTTTCACTTATCTGCTTAATGATTATGTATAAAACTTCATAGAAATCAAATCAGTTTTTTTATATAAAAAGATGAAAATGTTTATCAACAAGGAAAAAGTAGTGGAAATTTAAAAACTTTGGCTGTATAATACATGAAATATGGATAACCTGATGTCGAAAATAAAGTTTTAACTCGGAATATTATCTGAAAATATATTGTATTTTCGATAAAAGCGAGATAGCGATGAGATATAAAGATGTGGTACAGACATTTGTATTACTGTTTAATCAAATCAAGTAAGTCCCCTGTTTCAATTGCGAATATCCGCTTGACATATGGGAACAGATATCCTGATGATCAGTATTCAGAAGTCTGGTAAACACAATTTATATAAAACAGGTTATAAACTAAATCATAAAATCACATTCAGGAGGACAAATCAATGATTAAATTTGACGGTAAAAAAACAGGAATTTTTGCAGCAGGAGTAGCTTTCGGTACAGCAGGTATCAAAATCCTCACAAGCAAAGATGCAAAGAAATTATACACAAACTGCACAGCAGCTGTTTTACGTGCAAAAGCATGTGTTATGAAAACAGCTTCCACACTTCAGGAGAATGCTGAAGATATTTATGCAGAAGCTCAGCAGATTAATGAAGATAGAGCCGCAGCTGAAGAAGTAGTAGAAGATACAGCTGAAGAAGTAACAGATTTCAGAGAAGAGACAGAAGAAACAACAGAAGAAGGCAGCGAAGAATAATGAAATTTGCTATTAAGCATGAAATAAAGGGACGAATCCGTATTCATCTTGCACAGAAACGCATGACCTACAGACAGGCAGACATTCTGCAGTGCTATCTGGAGGATCAGGCAAATATCAGCAAGGCTACGGTTTATGTAAAAACTCAGGATGTAGCTGTTGTCTATACAGGCAGCAGAGAAGAACTGATTCGTTTACTGAGCAGATTTTCTTATGAAACTGCTCAGGTATCCGAAGCTGCTCTTGAGAATTCCGGACGTGAATTAAACGAAACATACAAAGAAAAACTGATTAATTCCGTGGTAATGCGTGCATTAAACAAAATGTTTCTGCCATACCCGGTACGTGTAGTGATCACGACAGCGAAATCAGTGAAATATATTTATCATGGTGTACGTACTCTGATGAAGGGTAAACTGGAAGTACCTGTTCTGGATGCAACTGCGATTGGTGTATCTATGCTCCGTGGTGACTTCAATACTGCAGGTTCTACCATGTTCCTGCTTGGAATCGGTGAAATCCTTGAGGAGTGGACACACAAGAAATCTGTCAATGACCTTGCCAGAAGCATGTCCATCAATGCGGAAAAAGTATGGTTTGTAAATGAGGACGGACAAGAAGTTCTTGTACCTGTTTCTTCTATTAAGGCAGATGATCTGGTATGCGTACATATGGGTAATGTGATCCCATTCGATGGAAATGTAGTATCCGGAGAAGCAATGGTTAATCAGACTTCTCTTACAGGTGAATCTGCACCTGTACGTAAAGCCGAAGGAAGCTTTGCTTACGCAGGAACTGTCCTCGAAGAGGGTGAACTCACTGTTAAAGTTGAAGAAGCAGCAGGTTCCAGCCGTTATGAGAAGATTGTCAGCATGATTGAGGATTCCGAGAAATTGAAGTCTTCTGTAGAGAGTAATGCAGAACATCTGGCTGACAGACTTGTTCCGTATACTCTTGCAGGTACAGGTGTAACTTATCTGCTCACCAGAAATATGACTAAGACTCTTGCAGTGCTTATGGTAGACTTCTCCTGTGCACTGAAACTTGCAATGCCTATTTCTGTATTATCAGCGATCCGTGAGGCAAGTACTCACAGCATTACTGTAAAAGGCGGCAAATATATGGAGGCAATGGCTGACGCTATAACTATCGTATTTGATAAAACAGGCACACTTACCAAAGCAAAACCTGTTGTTTCCGATGTTGTATCTTTCAGCGAAGAACTGAGTCCTGATGAACTTCTGCGTATTGCAGCATGTATGGAGGAACACTTCCCGCATTCTATGGCAAGAGCAGTTGTCAACGCAGCTAAAGAGAAACACCTTGTTCATGAAGAAATGCATTCAAAAGTAGAATATATCGTAGCTCACGGTATCTCTACAACCATCGAAGGCAAAAAAGCAGTAATCGGAAGCTGGCATTTTGTAATGGAAGATGAGAAGTGTGTAATTCCGGAGGGAATGGAAGACCGATTTGAAAATCTTCCGTTGGAGTGTTCTCATTTATACCTTGCTATCGAAGGCAAACTTGCGGCAGTTATTTGCGTAGAGGACCCGCTTCGTGAGGAGGCAGCAGATGCCGTACGTGAGTTAAAGGAGGCTGGCATCACAAAGGTTGTAATGATGACAGGTGACAGTGAACGTACAGCAGCAGCGATTGCGAAACGTGTAGGAGTAGATGAATATTATTCTGAAGTCCTGCCGGAAGATAAGGCATCCTTCGTAGAGAAAGAGAAAGAACTAGGTCATAAAGTTATTATGATCGGCGACGGAATCAATGATTCTCTGGCACTTTCTTCTGCAAGTGTTGGTATCGCCATCAGTGACGGTGCTGCAATTGCGCGTGAAATTGCTGATGTTACAATTTCTGCAGATAATCTTCATGAGATCGTAACATTAAAGAGACTCAGTACAGCACTGATGAAACGTATCCATAATAATTACAGAACGATCATTGGTGTAAATGGCGGTCTGATCGCGCTTGGAGTTACCGGCATTATTATGCCTACAACATCCGCACTGCTTCATAACATGTCAACACTGACAATCAGTTTAAGAAGCATGAGAAACCTTCTTCCGAAAGAGGAGGAATTATAAGACATAAAGCCGGGAGTAAACTATTTTTACTTCCGGTTTTTTGGTAAGAATATAAACTATATAAAAATTGTGCTGCATAATTTATATTGGCGGAAGATTTTAACATAGATCTTTATCATAAATAAAGACCATATCGTGAAGATTTTAAGATAGATTATTGTTCTGTCAAAAATCTTCTGATATGGTCTTTTAGTATAACTTTTTATTTAATTTTCGTGTGAACCTGCAATAGATTTCTTAATAGCAGCAAAACTCTCGGCACTGATCGCGTGTTCCATCTTACATGCATCTTCTGCAGCGACTTCCGGGGCAACCCCGATAGAAGTCAGCCAGTCAGTAAGAAAAGTATGTCTTTCATAAATTTTATCTGCAATTTCCTGACCTGTTGTTGTCAGATTGATAAATCCATTTTCATCGATGGTAATATAATTATTCGCCTTTAAATTCTTCATTGCAACGCTGACACTGGGCTTTGAAAAAGATAATTCATGTGCAATGTCTATAGAACGAACATTACCGTTTCTTTCCTTGATCATCAGGATCGCCTCGAGATAATCTTCTCCTGATTCATGTATCGCCATATTGATACTCCCTCCTTTTTGTGTTTTCGATATTGCTGTTCTGGACTGCCGTACAGAAACAGTACCAGCAGTTATGTTCTGTCAAAGAGTATCATACGTTACTGTTCACTCTGTGCTCAGTAACTATCATTTTTTATAGATTTTGATACCTGTTGGATAATAATATCCAAATTTTTGAAACATCAAAGCAACACGTTAATCTAATGATATAAATTATAGCACAATTTTGCATTTTCGTAAAGAAATCTGAGAAAAACTATTGACAGAAAAGGAAAGAATGTTATAATAAAATCAAACAAATGAACAAGTGCTCATATGTTAATATAAAGAGATGAGCCGGAAAGGAAAAATATTTTGAAGAAAACTTATAAGATCGATGTGGACTGTGCAAATTGTGCAAACAAAATGGAGGAAGCTGCTAAAAATACAGCAGGTGTTAAGGATGCAACAGTAAACTTCATGATGCTTAAAATGATCGTTGAATTCGAAGACGGCCAGGATCCGAAAACAGTTATGAAAGATGTATTAAAAAACTGTAAAAAAGTAGAAGACGACTGCGAAATCTTCCTTTAATTCCAACGCATCTCAGGGGCTGCTGCACAGAAAATAGTATTTATATTTTCCGGCGGCAGTCCTGCTTTTAAGTCAAGCGGATATTCGCAATTGAAGTAGGGGACTTACTTGATTTGGTTAAAATATTTTCTGAAATAGAATTCCGGGTTTACCTTGAATGATGCAGGTGTAATATATAATAGTAGAGACAGGAGGCATATAGAATATGAATAAGAAGCAGAAGAAAATGCTTATCAGAATTATTGTATCGCTTGTCCTGGTAGTTGTCTTTTCTCAGCTTCCGGTAGAGGGCTATCTGCGATTCGGGCTGTTCATGATCCCATACCTGATCATTGGCTATGATATTCTGAAGAAAGCATTTAAAGGCATTATGAATAAGCAGGTATTTGATGAGAACTTTTTGATGGCAGTCGCTACTGTAGGTGCTATTCTTCTGGGCGATTACACAGAAGGTACTTCTGTTATGCTTTTCTACCAAATTGGAGAACTTTTCCAGAGCTATGCAGTAGGAAAGAGCAGAAGAAACATCAGCGAACTTATGGATATCCGTCCGGATTATGCGAACGTAGAGAATGATGGAGAACTGGAACAGGTAGATCCTGATGAGGTGGAAATCGGAACTGTGATCGTTGTACAGCCGGGAGAAAAAGTGCCGATTGATGGTGTGATCACAGAGGGTACTTCCACATTAAATACCAGCGCACTGACAGGTGAAAGTCTTCCGCGCAGTGCGAAAGTTGGGGACGAAGTTATCAGCGGATGTATCAATATGACTGGTCTTCTGAAAATCCGTACAACAAAAGAATTCGGGGAATCTACAGTATCCAAGATTCTGGAACTTGTAGAGAATTCCAGTTCCAGAAAATCAAAATCCGAAAACTTCATTTCCAAATTTGCAAAATATTATACACCTGCTGTATGTTATGGAGCCCTTGCCCTTGCTCTGATCCCGCCGATTATATTACTGATCATGGGAAAACCGGCCATGTGGGGAGAATGGATCTACAGAGCACTTACATTCCTTGTAATCAGCTGTCCATGTGCATTGGTCATCAGTATTCCGTTAAGTTTCTTTGCTGGAATCGGTGGAGCCAGCAATCAGGGTGTTCTGGTCAAAGGTTCCAACTATCTGGAAACACTGGCTCAGACAAAATATGTTGTATTTGACAAGACCGGTACTATGACTCAGGGTGTTTTCGAAGTAAGCGGTATCCACCATAATGAAATGCCTGATGAAAAATTATTAGAGTATGCGGCGCTTGCAGAGTGTTCTTCTTCCCATCCGATCAGCAAGAGCCTGCAGAAGGCATACGGCAAACCTATCGACAGAAACCGTATAACAGATATCGAAGAGATCAGCGGTAACGGTGTGATTGCTAAAGTTGATGGTGTTTCCGTAGCTGCCGGAAATTCAAAACTGATGAACAGACTTGGTATTTCTTATCAGGAATGCCATCATGTGGGAACAGTTGTGCATATGGCTGTTGACGGTAAATATGCAGGTCACATTCTTATCTCAGACATTGTGAAACCTCATGCTAAAGAAGCTATCGCAGAACTTAAGAAGGCTGGAATTACAAAGACAGTTATGCTTACAGGTGACTCTAAACGTGTTGCAGACCAAGTAGCAGCAGATCTTGGAATCAATGAAGTATACAGTGAGCTTCTTCCTGCTGATAAAGTAACAAAAGTCGAAGAACTTCTTGCTAATAAGACTGAGAAAGAGAAACTGGCATTCGTAGGTGACGGTATCAACGATGCTCCTGTATTATCAAGAGCAGATATTGGTATTGCTATGGGAGCACTTGGATCTGATGCAGCTATCGAAGCAGCAGATATCGTATTAATGGATGACGATCCGCTGAAAATCTCCAAAGCGATCAAGATCGCACGTAAATGTATTCGTATTGTATATGAGAATATATATTTTGCTATTGGAATCAAGGTTCTCTGTCTGATTCTGGGTGCAGTTGGTATTGCAAACATGTGGATGGCAATCTTCGCAGATGTAGGTGTTATGATCATTGCAGTATTGAATGCAATCCGTGCATTATTTGTTAAGAACTTATAAGTTGCTGTTCATAAAGTTGGTAGCAATACCTATATATGTAATGATAGGGTTACTGTCCCTCAGGGGCAGTAACCATTTGTGGTAATAAAATAGTTGTAAGAAAGGAACAGGTGAGAGAATGGAAGAACGTAAAGATGAAGTATGTGATGGATGCGAGGTTCATGAAGACTTGCTGAAGATCGTAAATGAAACATTACCTGAAGAGACAGAACTTTATGACCTGGCAGAATTATTCAAAGTTTTCGGAGATTCCACCAGAATTCGTATCCTCTTTGTACTGTTCGAAGCAGAAGTATGTGTATGTGACCTTGCCAAAGCACTGAACATGACACAGTCCGCGATTTCTCATCAGCTCCGTATCCTGAAACAGAACAAGCTGGTTAAGAACAGAAGAGAAGGAAAATCCATTTTTTATTCTCTGGCAGATGATCATGTCCGCACGATCATCAATCAGGGCAGAGAGCATATAGAAGAAGATTAATTACCCAAAAGGAACTGGCTGTATGTAACGCAGGCAGTTTCCTTTTTTACAGAAGTTGGATTTGACATTTTTTACAGGCATCTTTATAATTATGGAACAGACGAAATATATTTAAATGAGGATCGAATAAATGGAATCTCATATTTATGTAGCGATAGATCTGAAATCCTTTTATGCATCAGTCGAATGTAAAGATCATGGTCTGGATCCTATGACCACTAATTTGGTAGTTGCAGATGCCAGTCGTACAGAGAAAACCATATGCCTTGCAGTTTCCCCATCCCTGAAAGCTTACGGGATTCCGGGAAGAGCAAGGCTTTTTGAAGTTGTGCAAAAAGTGAGAAAAGTGAACCAGGAACGGTTGAAAACAACTCCTGATCATAAATTTACAGGTAAGTCCTGCAATGATATAGAATTAAAAAATGACTCTTCGCTGGCAGTGGGATATTATATTGCACCGCCGAGAATGGCGAGATATATTGAAGTCAGCACTGCGATATATCAGACATATCTGAAATATTTTGCACCGGAAGATATGCATGTTTATTCCATAGATGAGATTTTTATAGACATTACGCATTATATGAAAATTTATCAGATGAGTGCTTATCAGCTTACACAGAAGATCATCCTGGATATTTTGGATACTCACGGACTTACTGCAGCAGCGGGAATCGGCACAAACTTATATCTGTGTAAGATTGCAATGGATATTGTAGCAAAACATGTAGAACCGGATGAGAATGGAGTCCGTATTGCGCAGCTGGATGAAATGGAGTATCGCAGACTGCTGTGGGAACATGAACCGATTACTGATTTCTGGCGGGTCGGACGTGGATATGCCCGGAAACTTGCGGAAAATGGAATGAAGACAATGGGAGATGTTGCCAGATGTTCTGTAGGAGGCCCGAATGATTATCATAATGAAGAATTACTCTATAAATTGTTCGGGATCAATGCAGAACTACTGATCGATCATGCCTGGGGATGGGAGCCGTGTACCATTGCAGAAATCAAATCTTATAAACCCGACAACAACAGTATCTGTTCCGGTCAGGTTCTTCAATGTCCTTACACGTTCGAAAAAACAAGGATCGTAGTCCGGGAAATGGTGGAAATGATGGCTCTTGATCTGGTTGATAAGGAAATGGTTACAGATCAGCTGGTACTGACAGTGGGATATGATATTGAGAATCTTTCAGATCCTGTCATCAGCAAAGCTTATAAAGGAGAAATTACGATCGACCGTTATGGGAGAAGCATCCCGAAACATGCCCACGGAACACAGAATCTGTCTGAATTTACAAATTCAACTTACGAGATTATTGAGAATACACTGAAACTCTATGACCGTATCATGAACCCTGACCTGCTGATTCGAAGAATTACTCTGACTGCTAATCATGTCAAAAAAGAACAGGATATTGTCAAAAAAGAAACTTATGAACAACTGGATCTTTTTACAGATTATGCAGCAATTGAAAAGGAAAAGCAGGAAAAAGAAGAGAAACTTCAGAAAGAAAAAAAGCTCCAGCATGCAATGTTGGAGATCAAGAAAAAGTATGGAAAAAATGCAATTCTCAAAGGAACAAACTTTGAAGAGGGGGCAACTTCTATTGACAGAAATCAGAGAATAGGAGGACATAAAGCTTGAGTAAACAGATGAATAAGTATATAAGAAAACATGCTGATTTTACAAACAAATATGCGCCTGACAGTAATATTGGAAATCAGTCTTCACACAGATATGATGATATTATCAATCTTCCTCATCCCGCATCTACATCACATCCCCCAATGCCCCTTAATGACCGTGCGGCCCAGTTTGCTCCTTTTGCAGCACTTACCGGACACGGTGCCGCTATTCGAAGTACTGCAGAAACAATGGAGGAGAAGATGCAGCTTGGCAAAGATGTAACTCTGCTGGAGGACCCTGCAGATTCTGCTCTATGGGCCATGTCAGATTCAGATGAAACAAATGAGTAGAAGCTTTTGAATATGATATATTCGATCAACAGATATTATATATGTACTCTTTTTACAATTTCATTTGTAAGTCCGCCGATCACAACCCCGGCAGCAACCCCGGCGACCAGCAACGCCGGCATATATACAAATACACTTGCATTATTTACGATCAGCATAGCAATGATAAGCTGTCCGATATTATGTGAAACACCTCCGGCAACGCTGACTCCGATCAGACTGAAAGAGGTCTTCTTTAACATAAGAGTCATAACTGTCATACTAAGCGCAGCCCCTGCCAGGCTGTACAGGATACTGAACAGATTTCCAAACATGAATCCGATCACCAGAATACGAACCACCGAAACCAGTGCAGCTTCTTTAAAAGAATACTTCTTCAGGATAAAAAGTACCCCCAGATTCGCCAGTCCAAGCTTAATTCCAGGAATTCCTGCAAATACGGGAACCAGTGATTCCACATATCCCAGAATAATAGCCACAGCCGAAAAAAGTCCAAGATAGGCTGTTTTTTGCTTCATAAAATATATCTCCTCTCAACAGTTATATGCAAAAAAATCAAATTCTTTAGATATTCTAACACAGAAAAAAAATCCCTGCAAGCATAAGTTAACTGTTGCTAACACATATTAATATTTCATATAGTTACTCCCTATAGTTCCTTATTGAAAAAGTTTTACGAATAACTCTGGCAAAAAGTGGTAGATTTTTTTGAATATACATGTTATTCTTTTAAAAGTTAGTAGTGACTAATCACAGTTGCTATTAACCGCATACCAAAATCCTATATGAATATCTTTGGCAGAAGTCACTCCCTTTTGGTTAATAAGTTGATTAACCCTCTGGTAAGAGTTATTCCAAAAATAAATTTTTAGAAGAGGAGAAAAACATGACAAACAAAAATCTTATGAAAAAGATAGCTCCTGTTGTGATGAGCGCAGCAGTCGTAATGTCCAATACGCCGTATGCTGTACTGGCATCTGACTTTACGGACAGTGAAGTAATTACAGACAACACAGATATCTCTGCTCCTGAAGAATTTACCACAGAAAAAGAACAGGATGAATTTACCACAGAAGATGCAGAGGAAGATGCTTTTTCAGCAGAAACGCAGCAGGGTGAAGCTTATGTCCTTATGAATATTCCATATGATGATTTTTATAAGGCAGAACTGAAAAATAATGATGTTAAAGTTGATGCGTTCACATCAGCAACTCTTAACAAATCAAGAACATCCGGAATGATGAATGGAAATTCTGCTTATCATGTAAATCCGGACGGATCTGACGTTACGGGCGTTACTTTCCCTGTTAAAGTCAGCGATCTTTCCATTCTTAAAGATCAGAAACAGGTAACAGACTCTGATTCAGTAACGATCACTGTAACAAACAAAGGACAAACGAGCTCCAATACTTATACAGGAAAAGACTCCCTGATCGAGAATGCATCTTATTCTTATTATGTTTTAAGTGAAGCTCCATCTTACTATAAAGAGCTCACTGTCAATGCAGATGGAAGCTATTCATTCTCTGCAATGAAAGGTGCAGAAATAAAAACTCTTTCTATCAATGCCACATTGAAAACAGAAACAAAATATGGTGATTATGAACTGGATCTTGATAACAATGCTTTTCCGGAAGTGATCAACACAAATACAGATAAAATATATGGCGTAACAGTAAATACTACGGACGGAACCAACTATGGCCTTCGCCATCTGGGAAATATCTGGCGTGGAAGTAAGCTCGCATGGGGAACAGGATATACAACAGAAGTTCACGGATGCCCTGTTTCTTCCGCACATTATAAATCAATCATGGGAAAAACCATCGACAGTGTTACTTATTACACAGATAAAGGAATTATTACCTTTGATGTACCTGATGTAAAAGTTCAGATAACAACAGGTATCAAAGCAACTGTTGTAGATATTATGGATACAGATTCTTCTGCAGCAGTTACATTTGACCAGACACTGCCTGCTGATTTCAATGCACAGTATACTGTAGACGGAACAGAAGTTTCCTGTGCAGATGGAAAACTTGCAGTTGGAGCTCTGGCTTTGGGAACACATAAAGTTGTAATTACAGATACCAATGGAATCTATGTCCCTATCACTGCAGAATTTACAGTAAATACTGATAAAATGCCTGCGGCATATGACAGTAAGGCAGCTAAGCTGGTTGCAGCTGACGGAGCTACAGCCGATGAACTTTCTGCATACATTAAAAATATCAGCAAAGTAAAAGTCGATGATAAAGAATATGCCGCATCCGGAAGAGGGGCAAAAGTAATTATAAAAGAGGATGGAACACTTGATCTTACAGATCTTCAGGTGACAGATACAACCGTATTTGAAGTAACTTCTGTAGGATACAAAAACAATCTTGTTTTCACTTATAAAGAAGCAGAAGCTTATGTCCTTATGAATATTCCATATGATGATTTTTATAAGGCAGAACTGAAAAATAATGATGTTAAAGTTGATGCGTTCACATCAGCAACTCTTAACAAATCAAGAACATCCGGAATGATGAATGGAAATTCTGCTTATCATGTAAATCCGGACGGATCTGACGTTACGGGCGTTACTTTCCCTGTTAAAGTCAGCGATCTTTCCATTCTTAAAGATCAGAAACAGGTAACAGACTCTGATTCAGTAACGATCACTGTAACAAACAGAGGACAAACAAGCTCCAATACTTATACAGGAAAAGACTCTCTGATTGAGAATGCATCTTATTCTTATTATGTTTTAAGTGAAGCACCATCTTACTATAAAGAGCTCACTGTCAATACAGACGGAAGCTATTCATTCTCCGCAATGAAAGGTGCAGAAACAAAAACTGTTTCTATCAATGCCACATTGAAAACAGAAACAAGCTATGGTGATTATGAACTGGATCTTGATAACAATGCTTTTCCGGAAGTGATCGACACAAATACAGATAAAATATATGGCGTAACAGTAAATACCACAGACGGAACCAACTATGGTCTTCGCCATCTGGAGAATATCTGGCGTGGAAGTATGCTCGCATGGGGAACAGGATATACAACAGAAGTTCATGGATGCCCTGTTTCTTCCGCACACTATAAATCAATCATGGGAAAAACCATTGACAGTGTTACTTATTACACAGATAAAGGAATTATTACCTTTGATGTACCTGATGTAAAAGTTCAGACAACAACAGGTATCAAAGCAACTGTTGCAGATATTATGGATACAGACTCTTCTGCAACAGTTACATTTGACCAGACACTGCCTGCTGATTTCAATGCACAGTATACTGTAGACGGAACAGAAGTTTCCTGTGCAGATGGAAAACTTGCAGTTGGAGCTCTGGCTTTGGGAACACATAAAGTTGTAATTACAGATACCAATGGAATCTATGTCCCTATCACTGCAGAATTTACAGTAAATACTGATAAAATGCCTGCGGCATATGACAGTAAGGCAGCTAAGCTGGTTGCAGCTGACGGAGCTACAGCCGATGAACTTTCTGCATACATTAAAAATATCAGCAAAGTAAAAGTCGATGATAAAGAATATGCCGCATCCGGAAGAGGGGCAAAAGTAATTATAAAAGAGGATGGAACACTTGATCTTACAGATCTTCAGGTGACAGATACAACCGTATTTGAAGTAACTTCTGTAGGATACAAAAACAATCTTGTTTTCACTTATAAAGAAGCAGAAAACAAATTTGAATTGAATACTACAGCCAAAACTCTTTACACAGAAGGTCAGACAAAAGTTTCTCTCAAACTTACAACAAACCTTACAGATAAAATTATATGGAAATCCAGCAATACTAAAGTTGCTACTGTAAACAGCGCGGGAGTTGTAACTGCCAGGGCAAAAGGAACTGCAGTAATTACAGCATCCTGTGGAAAATACACTGCAACCTGCACAATAACAGTTAAGAATCCGTCTCTTACATTAAATAAAAAATCTACAACTCTTTACAAAGGAACCAGAACTACTCTGAAAGCTTATGTAAAAGGTGTTGATGCATCAAAAGTAACATTTACTTCCAATAATACAAAAGTTGTGGTTGTAAACAAAACAACAGGCAGAATTGTGGCTAAAGCAGCCGGAAAAGCAGTAATCACAGTTAAATGTGGCAGCCTGAAAACTACCTGCACAGTAACTGTCAAGAATCCGACGCTGAAACTTGCAAAAACTTCTGCAAGTATCAAAGTTGGTAAAAAGACAACTATTAAAGCAACAGCAGCACCATCCGGAACTATAAAATATACATCTTCTAACAAAAAGATTGTGACGGTATCTTCAAAAGGTGTAGTAACCGGAAAGAAAAAAGGAACTGCGAAGATTACCGTAACCTGTAATGGTGTAAGTAAAACATTCAAAGTTACTGTAAAATAAATTTCAAACTGAATTGCCCGATTCAGAGGTCCCGGAATTGATATATTATTCCGGGACTTTCTTAATGATAAAAAAACAACATTAACATTTTGATGAAAGAATAGAAATTTTTATAAAAAAATGATACACTTCTAAAGTTAGTTGTAGTTAATACGATACACATTGCAGAAAAAATAATGAAGGAGAGGACATAACGTGAATAATCAAAACTTTTACCTGCGTCTGATCGCTCTTTTAATGATTATCATGGCAGTATTTTTCTATAATGGTACAGTAAAAGACAAAGAGCAGGAACAGAACATTGCAGATCTGACTACACAGGTACAGAATCTTCAGGATCAGCAGGAACAGATTCTTACAGCATTACAGGAGGCTTATGAAGAGCAGAAAACTGCAGCGGAAAGCAAAACAGATTCCGACAGTAAATCTTCTGACAGTAAGAAGAGTACAGATGCAGAGGAAACATCTGATGATTCTGACAATGTATACAAAAACGGTACATATGAGGGTTCCGGAACCGGATACGGCGGTACAATTACAGTACAGGTAACTCTGGAAGATGATACGATCACTGCGGTGAGTGTGGTCAGCGCACCAGGAGAGGACAGCGCTTACCTTGCACAGGGTGAAAATGTTATTAACAGCATTATCAGTGAACAGAGTACAGATGTTGATACTATCTCAGGAGCAACCTTCAGTTCCACAGGAATCCTGGAGGCAGTAAATGACGCATTATCAAAGGCGGAAAACTAATGAAAAAGAGACAAAGAAAGGTACGTCTGATCCGTGCCGCCATACAGCTTATATTTTTTATAGCAGCACCGTCCCTTTTCTCCACAGCATTTGCAGGAATTAAATCTATTTTTCTTGCAATTGGAGGACAGCAGAGTGTAACCTGGAATTCATTTCTCGATATTACAGCTCTGCTTGTGATTATCACGATTCTGTTTGGACGGCATTTCTGCGGCTATGCCTGTGCGTTTGGTTCATTAGGTGATGCATTATATGAACTTACAGCATTTATACGCGCAAAATGTTTTGGAAAAAAGAAAAAACATGGATATCCCGAAATCTGGGTCCACAGACTTCAGAAAGTAAAATATCTTGTACTTGCACTGCTGCTTCTTTCCTGTTTAACAGGAATGTACTCCAGACTTCAGGGAATGAGTCCATGGGATGTATTTTCCATGCTTACAACAGGCCGTCTGCCTAAATCTACTTATATTGTAGGCACAATATTACTGATCCTTATTATGATCGGTATGTGTACACAGGAAAGATTTTTCTGTCAGTTTCTTTGCCCAATGGGTGCTGTTTTTGCGATTCTGCCAATCTTTCCGGGAGCACTTTTTAAGAGAAATCGTCCAAATTGTGCCCCAAAATGTACTCTCTGTAAGAAAAGATGTCCGGCACACCTGGATATCGACGGTGACACTGCACATTCAGGAGAGTGCATCTGCTGCCATGCCTGCACAGCGGTTTGCCCAAGAAAGAATATCCACTTTGGAGAGGTGAACGCAGAGAAAATAATTACAAAATAATTTTATAGTATGTGAATTTTTAAACGTCCGGTCCTGTTGCACCGGGCGTTTATTATTGAGAAAAATTAGCATTAATTAACTTATTGAGAAAATTTGATTAGTAAGGGCTAACTTAATGGGTAGACAAGAAAAAAAAACAGTGTTATAGTCTATAGAGTTAGTTGACACTAATAAATTACATTATTGAAAAATAGATTATAACAGATAAGGAAACAATACAACATATGCCAAACAGACATTCTTTTGTACGGGGATTTATAATTACAACCTCTCTTTTGTGTACATCCCAGACAGTATTCGGAGCTCCTGAAGTAAATACATATTCTAAGACAGATTTTGCTATGGACACTGTAGTATCAGAAACTCTTTACACAACGGGAGAAGACATTACTGCGGATGTGATCACTGCTTTAAAAGATGTGGAAACGAATTTGATTTCCTGGACAGAGGAAGGTTCTCAGATATATAAGATCAATCAGAATGCCGGCAGTACAACGACCGTTTCTGACGAAACAGCAGGCTATTTGAAGCAGGTGTTGGATCTGTCTGAATCTTCTGGCGGTGCAATGGATCCTACTATGGGAAAAGTTATCCGTCTGTGGGATATTGATGGAGAGAATCCTCACGTTCCTGCGGAAGATGATCTGAAGTCCTTACTTGCAGATGTAGGATATGACAAAGTTATCCTGAACGGAAACGATGTTACTATGCCGGAGGGCGTAACTTTAGATCTGGGTGCAGCAGGTAAGGGAATCGGCTGTGATGCAGCAAAGAAAATTCTTGATGCAGATAAAGAGGTGTCCGGAATGATTCTGAATCTTGGCGGAAGCAGTGTAATGAGCTATGGTTCAAAACCTGACGGTTCCGCCTGGCAGGTGGCTGTTACGGATCCACGAGATACAGAGGGAGATTACCTTGGCGTAGTCACTTTAAATGGAACAGAATTTTTATCTACTTCCGGAGATTATGAGAAGTATTTTATTGAAGATGGTATCCGATATCATCATATACTTGATCCTTCTACTGGATATCCTGCAAGAAGCGGTCTTACATCTGTCACAGTTGTATGTGATGATGGTCTGGATGCAGACGGACTCTCTACTGCATGTTTTGTACTTGGAAAAGATAAAGCCGAGGAGCTTCTGAAAAAGTACAATGCAGACGGACTGTTCGTGGATGATTCCGGTCATGTCTGGCTTACGGAAGGCATGAAGGAAAGATTTCAATTACTGAAAGATACTTATTCCATCAGTGAATAAGCTCATCTTATATACAAATAGTGGCTGTTCAGTATCTTCACAACTATAAGCCCAAATCTGTTAAAACTTAAGATTCTGGCGTTTTGGCACATTTGTGTCAGGATATTATACAGAATAGTGAATTACTAAATAGTTGCTGTAAATATTCATATTCAGGAGGAACTGAAAGGTATGCGCAAAGGAAATTTAATTAAAATGGCAGCACCTGCAATTTTAAGTGCAGCAATGATGGTTTCAGGATTACCGGTTATGGCTGCAGATTTTACAGAGGACACATCTGTTGAGGCATCTGTAGATGCTTTCGACGCAGCAGATGACGAAGAGACTTTCGGAACAAACGAAGAAACTCCATTTGCTGACGAAAAACAGGAAGAGGATCCATTCTCTGCAACAGCAACAGAAGACGGATACAAATATGTATACGCCGGTCTGACATGGGAACAGTACTGGGCATCTGAAGGTGTTTATAATGCAACAAACACAGATTCAAACAGCGTTAAAGACAGTCATGATGAATTTGATAAAGGCGGATTTGATACTGTTACAAGAGCAACTGTAAATCATGGTCTTCACAGAGGAAGTTATCAGTGTGAAGCTATTATGTATGATTCAAATGGCGACTCATATGAGATTTCTTACTGGACATCTGCCAATGATGCAGTTCTTACAGATGGAAGTACTGTAAAACTTAACAAGCCAGAAAGAGGCCAGATTACAAAGGCAGATGGCAGTGTTGTTGATTTTGCAAATTATAAAGTTGTTGGATTGAAATATGTTCCGGTTGCTGTTAAAGCCGAGGATTATGAAGCATTCAGAGCACAGTATAAAGTTGTTGAAGACGGCAGTGCTGTGGCAGGTGGCTATGGTGAAGGCAAATTACAGTCATATAATGGAATTGCTGATGTGACAGCAGAAACAAATGGTTTAAAAGAAGCTGTTAAAGGTTCTGACGGAACATTTACTTTCACAGCAAGAAAAACAGGCACAGGATCCGGACTTAAGGATGAAGAACTGCAGACAGCATCTAATATCAATGTAGAGGTAAGAGACGCAAGTGGAAGTTATGGTGAATTCTTAAGAGTAGACCTTACAGGAGACGGTTATGGCGCTCTCGGATCTAAAATGTATGCTACAAAGTGGGACTATTACGGAAACGGAGATACTGTTCTTGCATCATACGGAACTAAATTTGCAGCTGATAACTGGATGCATAAAGCTATGGGAATCCAGCTTGGCCTGACAGATTCTTATCGTTGTCAGCTTCCGACAGGAACAGACGGAACAGGTAAATGGAAAGTTACTGTATATGCTATGGGATATGCTGATTATTCATTTGAATTTACAGCAACAGATGCAAACATTGTAAAACCGGATGCCGGAGAAGCTGATACAACTGCGTTAAAAGCAGCTGTTGAAAAAGCATCTGCATTAAACGAATCAGATTATACAGCTGAGTCCTGGAGCGCTATGCAGTTAGAGCTTGAAGAAGCGAAAGATTTACTTGCAAAAGAAAAACCAACCCAGGCAGAAGTTGATGAGGCTACTACTCATCTTAATGCTGCAATAGAAGCACTTGTAAAAGAAGACAAAGTAACTGTAACTCTTAATAAAACAGCAACAACTGTTTATAAAGGATCAACAACTACTCTGAAGGCAACTGTAACGGGTGCTGATGCATCAAAAGTAACCTTTACTTCCAATAATACAAAAGTTGCTACTGTAGATAAAACAACAGGTAAAGTTACAGCTAAAGCAGCAGGTACAGCTGTTATTACAGCTAAATGCGGTAATGTGAAAGCAACCTGCACAGTAACAGTTAAGAATCCATCTCTTACATTAAGCAAAAAATCTACAACTATTTACAAAGGATCCAGAGCTACTCTGAAAGCAACTGTAAAAGGTGCTGATGCATCAAAAGTAACCTTTACTTCCAGCAATACAAAAGTTGCAGTTGTAAACAAAACAACAGGTAGAATTGTGGCTAAAGCAGCAGGTAAAACAGTGATTACAGTTAAATGTGGCAGTCTGAAAGCAACCTGCACAGTAACAGTTAAGAATCCGTCTCTTACACTGAGCAAAACATCTGTAGCTGTAAAAGTCGGAAAAACAACTAAGATCACAGCTAAAGCAGCTCCAGCCGGAAAAGTCACATTCAAATCCAGCAACAAAAAAGTTGCAACAGTATCCTCTTCCGGTACAATCAAAGGTATCAGAAAAGGTACTGCTAAAATCACTGTAACATGCAACGGTGTATCCAAGACAGTAAAAGTGACTGTAAAATAATTCAGACAGATTTACTCTGACTGATTATAAACAAAGGGAAGAAATCCTGTGTCTCGCATAAAGAACAGGATTTCTTTTCGCTGTATAAAAGGCAGAGCTGCTAAATAACTGAGCATAAGAAGGAGAAGATTTGTGGATAAAAATAAAGAACAGAAAAATAATAAACAGACAGAAAATAAACCAGGTCAGGACAGCTTCAGACCGTGGCTGAAACTTCTTCCGGCTGCAGCTGTTTTTGCAGCTGTCTGCATAACTTGTTATCAGGCAGACAAGAGCCCGGCAGAATCCGTTCAGGTCACTGACAGTAATATCATGTCAACTGATGATATCAAAAAAATGATCCTGGCAGAAGATTTAACCGAAAAAACTACAGCATCTTCTGCAAAAGGCAGCAAAAATTCTGCTAAAAAGACATCATCAAAAAAAGCCGGTAAGATAAAAACCGGTACAAAGAAAAACACAACTTCCGGTGCTGCCGCGAATGCTGCTGCAGGCGGGGGTGCAGGAAGCACTGTAACTCCTACGACAGAAGTTCCTGCCGGAGGATATGCAGACGGAACATATACAGGTTCAGGAACCGGTTTTGGCGGAACCATTACTGTCCAGGTAACAGTCAGCAATCATAAGATCGTATCCATCAATATTCTGGATGCATCCAGCGAAACAGCTTCCTATTTTGCCAATGCGCAGGGAGTGATCAGCAGAATCATTTCCAGTCAATCCCCAAATGTAGATGCAGTCAGCGGCGCTACCTACTCTTCCAATGGAATTATCTCAGCAGTCCAGAACGCACTGTCTCAGGCAATTCCATCAGGAAATCAGACGACTGCCACACCAACGCCAACACCGTCACCCAAGCCTACAAGAAAGCCTGTTCCCACACCAAAACCAGGAGAAGAGCAGAAATATAAAGACGGAACCTATACAGGAACCGGTAAAGGATATAGCGGAACAGTTACACTGACAGCTACGATCAAAAAAGGTGTGATCAAATCTCTGGAAGTGGAACATACAGATACTCCTATGTTTTTCAAAAAAGCATGGGATGTTCTTGAAGAGGAAATTATTCAGAACCAGTCTGTTGAAGGAATTGATACAGTCAGTGGAGCTACCTATTCTTCAAAAGGAATATTAAATGCAATGAAAGATATCCTGAAACAGGCAGCACAAGGCAGCACAAAAGTAACTCCTACACCAACTCCTAAGGTAACTGTTACTCCGACTCCAAAAGCAACGCCAACTCCAAAAGTAACTGTTACACCGACTCCTGAGGAAACACCGACCCCTGCACCGGACGAAACACCGGAACCTACACCGGAACCAACAGGACCATACATTGACGGAACATATTCCGGATCAAGTTATGGTTACAGTGGAAGGGTAAATGTAACTGTAACAATTCAGGGAGGACAGATTGTATCAATTGAACAAAGTAACAGTGATTCTCCTGAATTTTTTGATGAAGCATGGAATTCTATCTATCCTCAGATTATGGCCAATCAGTCAGCAGATGGCGTAGACACAGTCAGCGGTGCTACATTTTCTTCAGAGGGAATCCTTGGAGCAGTTCAGAAAGCGCTTGCCCAGGCACTTGCATAAAGTCTTAAGCCTGTTGTAAAAGAGAGTGCAATGTGCTATAATTTTTGTTAGTGAATTCTAACTGACAACATAAAAACGGAGGACAGCAACATGATCAAAACAACTGTAAAAGTAGACGGCATGATGTGCGGTATGTGTGAATCTCACGTAAATGATGCAGTGAGAAAAGCCTTTCAGGTAAACAAGGTTACTTCTTCACACAGCAAGGGCGAGACAGTGATTATCTCAAACGGACCTGTAGACGAATCCAAATTGAAAACAGCCATCAGTGCAACAGGATATGAAGTAAAAGGTATTACATCAGAGCCTTATGAAAAGAAAAAAGGATTGTTTTCTTTTCTTCATAAATAAAAAATAATTACTAAGCCAGGCGGGAATTGTTCTATGCAGAATAGTTCTTGCCTGGTTTTTTTATGTCATAGGAAATTACTCTGTAATGTTCCTATAACATAAAAATCCCTCCGGGCAGGATTCTTACTTGTATCATTCTTTCTTGTAAATAATTCGCAGCAAAATACTGGGAATTTTGTGCATTAATACTATTGCGTAATTGGACTATATTTGTATAATAAAGTTAGTCTGAGTTAATTACTGGGAATTAATCAAATCTTATTGCTTTTCGCAATTGAAGCAGGGGACTTACTTGATTTGGTTAAATACATTGTCCAGTGTTTAACCAGCTATCATAGATTCAGCTCTGTGCTGAGAAATGGAGGATAAAAATGAATACATCTTTGTTAATAACGAAAGATCTTTCTGTAAATGTAGAAGAGAAAGAGATTCTTCATAAAATCAATCTTGAAATTGGAAAGGGAGAAACCCATGTTTTAATGGGCCCCAATGGAGCAGGGAAATCTACTCTGGGTTATGCACTGATGGGAAACCCCAGATATCAGGTCACCAACGGTAAAATCTATTTTAACGGTACAGAACTTCAGGATGAGTCAGCAGATAAACGTGCACAGAAAGGAATATTCCTTTCTTTCCAGAATCCTCTGGAGGTTCCGGGAATCTCTCTTGCAAACTTTATCCGCAATGCGTTGGAACAAAGAACAGGAACAAGGATCCTGCAGTCTCTCCACGTAGATAGAACTCATGTACTGGTGGACGGGCATCTTGTAGCATCCGGAGATGCGTCTCTTGTAGACGAGATCAATAACCACGGTTTCGAGCGTTTTATCGGCAAGTAATAAAAAAGAAGGTGAGGCTTCATGAGAGAAAAAACATACGTGGAAGATATAGACAGAAACAAATACGATTTTCGGTATGACGAAAAAGATGCATATAAAGTGAAAGAAGGACTGACTCCGGAAATTGTTGAGAAAATTTCCAGAGAGAAACATGATCCTGCATGGATGGAACTGTTCCGTTTACAATCTCTGCAGATTTATAATGAAATGCAGGTTCCTGACTGGGGACCGTCTATCGAAGGTTTAAATATGGACCAGATCGTAACCTATGTAAGACCCAATACAAAAATGACAGCCAAATGGTCCGATGTCCCTCAGGATATTAAAGATACTTTTGAAAAGCTTGGAATTCCTCAGGCAGAACGTAAGTCCCTGGCAGGCGTTGGAGCACAGTATGATTCAGAACTTGTTTATCATAATGTGCGTTCAGAAGTAGCTGCACAGGGTGTGGTTTATACAGATATGGAAAGTGCCCTGAAAGGTGAATATGCAGACATGGTACGAAAGCATTTCATGAAACTGATCACTCCGAGAGACCATAAATTTGCAGCACTTCACGGTGCAGTCTGGTCAGGCGGATCTTTTGTATATGTACCGCCGGGTGTATCAGTAACCATTCCGCTTCAGTCCTATTTCCGGTTGAACGCACCGGGTGCAGGACAGTTTGAACATACACTGATCATCGTAGACGAGGGCGCTTATCTTCACTTTATAGAAGGATGCTCTGCACCGAAATATAACGTAGCAAATCTTCATGCCGGATGTGTGGAATTATTTGTAGGAAAGAATGCAAAGCTTCGATATTCCACCATAGAAAACTGGTCTAAGAACATGTATAACCTGAACACCAAGCGTGCCAGAGTAGAAGAAGGCGGAACTATTGAATGGGTTTCTGGTTCTTTTGGATCACATGTATCTTATCTTTATCCAATGAGTATTTTAAACGGTGAAGGTGCCAGGGCAGAATTTACCGGGATCACATTTGCAGGAAAAGGCCAGAATCTGGACACAGGTGCTAAGATTGTTCATAATGCACCAAAAACTTCTTCTTATGTAAATACAAAATCCATTTCAAAAGATGGCGGAATCAGTACGTTCAGAAGCTCTGTAGTTGTGACAAACAAAGCAAAACAAAGCAAATCTGCAGTGTCCTGTCAGTCATTGATGTTGGACGATATTTCCCGTTCAGACACGATTCCGGCCATGGATATCCGTACTAAAGATGCGGATGTCGGACACGAGGCAAAGATAGGTAAAATCAATGATGATGCAGTCTTTTATCTCATGTCCAGAGGTATTTCAGAAGAAGATGCAAGGGCGATGATCGTAAGTGGATTTGCAGATAATGTTTCTAAGGAACTACCTCTGGAATATGCCGTAGAAATGAATAACCTGATACATCTGGAAATGAAAGGCAGTATAGGATAAAGACAGGAGGAATGATCATGAATCAGACACTTGATATGAAAGTTAACTGTTTACCGTCCAGAACCTGGAACTGGCTCCACATGAACGAAGCTGTCATAAATCAGGTAATGGTAAAAGGCGAAAATAAAGTTACTATTACCCTGCCGGCAAATATCAGTCAGGGTAATACACCAGAAACAGATTTTGAAAAAATCGCAACAGGAATGGGAGATGACATGGATAAACTGGTCTCCGGTTCAGAAATATCCTCCCTTACTTTTGTAACAGAAAAAGGAGAAAAAATCCTGCAGCCGCTGCGACTGGCATTCCATTATAAGGATAATAACAGGCAATTAAATGTAATCGATTTTCATATTCAACAGGGCAGTGAAGCAACGGTTATAATGGATTATTCCTGCGAAAAAGGAGCCGAAGGACTGGCTGCTGTCCGTACCAGAATCATGGGAGAAAAAGATTCTCATCTGAATCTGATACAAGTCCAGCGACTGGATCAGAATTTTGAATGTATGAATGATGTAGGAATCTGTTGTAAAGAAAATGCTTCCGTACAGGTATTTCATTTAATCCTTGGAGGAAAGAACATATGGCAGGGATGCAGGGCTGATCTGCTTGGCAGAGATAGTCATTTTCAGGGAGAAATCGGTTATCTGGCAGGCGGCAGAATGCATCTGGATATGAATTATGTGATTCGCCATTTTGGAAGAAATACGATTTGCGATATCAATTCTTCAGGTGTTCTTAAAGACCAGGCATCCAAACTTTTCAGGGGCACCATAGACTTTGTAAAAGGCTGTGCAGGATCAAAGGGAAACGAAAAAGAAGATGTTCTGTTACTGGATGATACAGTGAAAAATCAGACGATTCCTGTTATTCTCTGTGCGGAAGAAGACGTGGAAGGTAATCATGGAGCTACGATCGGACAACTGGATGGGGAACTTATGTTTTACCTCCGGTCCAGAGGCCTTTCCGAATCATATATTTATGAAATGCTTGCAAAAGCAAGAATTGATGCCATCTGCAGCAAAATTCCGGATATGCAGATAAGAGAAGAAATCAGACACTATCTTGAAGGAGGAGAGGCAGATGTGTAATGACATCAGCAGCATACGAAAGGATTTTCCTGTTTTTCAAAATCGACCGGATCTGATTTATCTGGACAATGCCGCCACCACTCAGAAGCCTTTCTGTGTGATACAAAAAGAACAGGAATTTTATGAAAAAAATAATGCCAATCCATTTCGTGGAATATATAAACTTGGAGAAGATGCGACAGAAGAATACGAAAATGCCCGTATTACTGTGCAGAAATTTATCCATGCAGAAATGCCGGAGGAGATCATATTTACCAGAAATGCAACAGAGAGTCTGAATCTTGTTGCATACAGTCTGTCTGCTCTGATGTTAAAACCTGGCGATGAAATTCTGATCAGTATTATGGAACATCACAGCAATCTGATCCCGTGGCAGCAGGCAGCAGCCAGAACAGGAGCCGTATTAAAGTATATTGAATGTACAAAAGAAAATCCTTCTATTACAGAAAATCAACTTCGAAATGCCATAACATCCCGGACAAAAATTGTAGCAATTACCCAGATTTCCAATGTTCTGGGATGTACAAATAACATCAGAAAACTGGCGGAAACAGCTCACGAAAAGGGCGCGGTTTTTGTAGCAGACGGGGCGCAGAGTGTTCCGCATATTCCGGTAAATGTCATGGACCTTAATGTGGATTTTTTGGTTTTTTCCGGACATAAAATGCTTGCACCCATGGGAATCGGTGTACTCTACGGAAAGAAAAAATTGTTGGATAAGATGCCACCTTTCCTGTGTGGCGGGGAGATGATCGATTCGGTTTCCAGAGATGGTGCTGTTTATGCTCCTGTACCGCACAAATTTGAAGCTGGAACAGTAAATGCGGGCGGTGCTGCAGCGCTTGCCGAAGCAATTCGGTATTATGAACAGATCGGATTTGAAAATATTCAAAAGCAGGAAGCACTACTTACAGAGATTGCTGTGGATGGCATGAAAAAGCTTCCATTTGTACATATTCTGGGATCTCAGAACCCTATGGAACATCAGGGGATTATTTCTTTTGTAATAGATGGCGTTCACCCGCATGATGTAGCAGCAATCCTGGATGCAGATCATATTGCAGTGCGTGCAGGCCATCATTGCGCACAACCATTGCTGAAATATTATGGTGTCTCTTCTTCTACACGTGTAAGTTTTTCTTTTTACAATACAGAAGAAGAGGTTTCGCAGCTGCTTAGAAGCCTTAAAGAGATAAGGAGGAAAATGGGGTATGCAGAATAATACTTTTTATAATGAGATTTTGACTGACCATAATTTACATCCGGGTCACAAGCACGATCTTTCGGATGCGGATCTGGTTCTGGAGGGAGTAAATCCAAGTTGCGGAGATGATATTTTTCTGAAGCTGAAAATTAAAGATGGCAAGATCACAGACGGTGCTTTTGAAGGAGATGGATGTGCCATCTCTCAGGCATCCACAGACATGATGCTGGATCTGATCATTGGCAAATCTACAGAAGAAGCTTTAAATCTGGCAGAAATTTTTCTTCGTATGATCAAGGGACAGATCACATCTGAGGAGAAAGATCAGCTGGAGGAAGCAGGTATTCTGGAAGATATTTCCCATATGCCTTCCCGTGTGAAATGTGCAGTTCTTGGATGGCATACTATGGAAGAAATGCTCAAAAAAGCATGACATAAGACAATAGGATATTGTGCAAATCCTCGATAAAACTCGAACAATGGCGGTAAGAAGTCTGGAAATTTACTAAAATTTGGTTGTGATTTTTGTACACTTGTGATACACTAAATGCAGTTAAAAAATCAATAGAAAATTACAATCTGGAGACGAAAAGATGAAAAGAAAGATAGAAATTGTCTGCTGGATTTTATTTACCATATGTTCTGGTGTCTGCTTTTTTATTAATTTTATGAGCAAGCCACCGGTAGACGATACACGTGCATTTACCTTATATATGATCGGTGCGGCAGTAATTTCTTTACTGTATCCGGTATCCATGTTGATCCTGGGACTGAGAAACCGATATCTGTATGATAAATTAAATGAATTTGCTGAAAAGAAGGATGAAACAGTAAAAGCAGAATCTCCAAAAATATCCAGACCATCTGCATCAGGATATACAGTACCTGATATGAACATTCTTATCAGCGCTCTTACCTCCGAAGATAAACTTACAGAGGAGGAAAAAGAATATTTATTAGAATACATTAAGAAGAAATGACGTGATATGAAATGGAATTATTAGCCTGTATGTCCATCGCAGGATCTGTTCCTGTTGTGATATGTTTATTTATATACATAATTCAAAGTAAAAATTATAACTATGTTCTTGGAAAAAGATTACTTCTGACAGGATTGTTCTTTTATCTGGTTCCTGTGCAGCTGATTAAATATCTGATTCCGGAAAAAGCTTACCCGGAAGTGCTTTTTAATGAAGAAGCCCAGTTATATTTGTCCAATTCTCTGTCCTTCTGGCATGAAAGAAAGGGCGAATATATTTGGATGCCGCAATGGTTTAATGTTGTTGCGACCATCTGGATGGCTGGAATTATTGTATTTTCTCTTTATGAACTTATCAAATATTGTAAAGAGACACGTTCAATTAAAAATTATATTTTCGAAACAGTGAATGATACTGAAAATAATATTACTTATTATCTGATACCTGATGGGATCTGCGGTCCATGTACGATAGGATTTTTTCATCAGAAAATAGCGATCCCTGAGAGTTTTCCGCTCCATCCTAACTTTATCATGGTATACAAGCATGAATATGCACATTTGAGAAATCATGATAATTTTGTAAAATTACTATGTCTTTTAGTTTTGTGCTTACACTGGATGAATCCAGTAGCATATCTTTTGTTTTATCTTTATAGAGATACAGCAGAAATAGTCAGTGACGGCGCAGCGGTAGAAGGCTGCGATAAAGAAACACGCCGTGCTTATGCAACTCTGCTGGTATTACTGGCCTCAACTCCGGATATCCTTCCGGCTGTGTGGAAAAATAACCTTTCCGGACATAAAAAGAAATCCGGAAGAGCTATGAATATTATTAAAAGGAGGATCAACTATATGATGAAAGAAAAGAGAAAAGGATTGTTACAGAGAGGGATTATGGTGGCAGTGTCAGCGTTGACGATTGTGGCTGGAGCAGGGACTGTGTTAGCATATGAAGCTATGCCATCGTCGGATTCAAGTTTTAGTGATATTATTTTTGAAGATGAACCAGATTTTTCTGAATATAACTTAACTAGTATAATAGATAATATTGATTTTTCATTAGGAAATCATGCTTTCATTTATCGAGATGGTAGTTATATTATATTGCAAGATAATGATGTCGATTCTTATGCTTTATGTACTCATAGTATGGTAGACGGATATTTTTCAAATCATATGAGTAATAGTTCTGGTGGTTGCACGGTAAAAACATATACGTGTCAAAGATGTAAGAAATGTGGATATTTGGCTAATGCAAAATATTATTCTACAACAACCTATGTAAAATGCCCACATAAGTAATAGAAATATCAATTAACCCTTTCATTAATACGTTATAAATACGTACTATGAAAGGGTTTTATTCTTATAGAGTCTATTAAAAGCTTGAATATTTATTTTCTGAAATACTTTCTCAATATCTCTTTCATTTTCCTCTTGCATTTCCATTAAAGTTAGAATATACTAACCAATAGAGTTAGATGCAACGAACTCTCGTGTGAATTAATCATTTGAGCTCCATCCGGAGAACTGCTGAAACCTTCGGAAATCTGGATCAGATCTGTAAACTTGCTGAATTCACGGTTATGCTGAAACCGTATCTCAGATATGATCCAACCGGTACATCCATATTTTATGGTGTACCAGGAGTCCAAATGCAAAGTCAGAAAGGGGATTTATCATGTACTTAGAAATTGAGAAAGTAATTGGAAGAGAAATTCTGGATTCCAGAGGAAACCCAACAGTAGAAGCAGAAGTATATCTGATGGACGGCACTGTTGCCAGAGGAACAGCTCCAAGCGGTGCTTCTACCGGTGAATTTGAAGCTCTGGAATTAAGAGATGGAGATAAAGCTCGTTACCTTGGAAAAGGCGTACAGAAAGCAGTAGAAAATATCAATACAACAATCAACGAAGCAATCGAAGGTCTCGATGCAAGTGACATCTATGCAGTAGATGCAGCAATGATCGCAGCAGACGGAACAAAAGATAAATCCAAACTTGGAGCAAATGCAATTCTTGCAGTATCTATCGCATGCTGCAGAGCTGCAGCAACATCTCTCGAGATCCCGCTGTATCGTTTCCTTGGCGGTGTTTCCGGAAACCGTCTCCCTGTACCAATGATGAACATTGTAAATGGTGGATGCCATGCATTATCATCAGGTCTGGATGTACAGGAATTCATGATCATGCCGGTAGGCGCACCTTCCTTCAAAGAATGCTTAAGATGGTGTGCTGAAGTATTCCACGCACTTGCTTCTATCCTGAAAGAGCGCGGACTTGCTACATCAGTAGGTGATGAAGGCGGTTTCGCACCTGCACTGAAATCCGATGAAGAAGCAATCGAAACAATTCTTGAAGCAGTTAAAAAAGCAGGATATGAACCAGGCAAAGACTTCAAGATTGCTATGGATGCAGCTTCCTCTGAATGGAAGAGCGAAAAAGGTAAAGGCTATTACAAACTTCCAAAAGCCGGTACAGAATATACATCCGAAGAGCTCATCGAGCACTGGGCTAAATTATGCGAAAAATATCCAATCATCTCCATCGAGGATGGTCTGGATGAAGAAGACTGGGAAGGATGGCAGAAACTTACAGCAAGACTTGGCGACAAAGTACAGCTTGTTGGAGATGACCTGTTTGTTACAAATACAGAAAGACTTGCAAAAGGTATCAGCCTTGGTGCCGGTAATGCAATCCTGATCAAATTAAACCAGATCGGTTCCGTATCCGAAACACTGGAAGCAATCAAGATGGCACATAAAGCAGGTTATACAGCAATTTCTTCACACCGTTCCGGTGAGACAGCAGATACAACAATCGCTGACCTTGCAGTAGCACTTAACACCTGCCAGATCAAGACAGGTGCACCAAGCAGATCCGAACGTGTTGCAAAATACAACCAGCTTCTCCGCATTGAAGAAGAACTTGGTGCAAGCGCAGTATATCCTGGAATGAAAGCCTTCAACGTTAAACAGGACTAAGGATTTACTTCCATAAATAAACCATAAAAACAAAAATGCATTTCCCTCTGATTTACTAGTGGGAGATGCATTTTTGTTTTTATTATGAACTTATTAAGAACTGTCTGTCAGACCAGTATTTGTAATATACCTTATTATTTATTTATCTGGAAAATATGATTCATTTCAGTGTCTGTTTCATTTACCTCAGTCTCTGACTTTTCCAGATGTCCCCATGCAATCGGTTCTATTGTCTGTTCCATAAGCCTGTGAAGCAGTTCAGTAGTAATATTATTATCTCCGAGAATGGAATTATACAGGAAATTTTTTGATAATTCTTCAGTAATTGAGCTTAAACCTTCCATAATCATCGTTTTACCCGGTGTTTCTTTCCATCTGATTTCAATTTCGTTATCTTCATGGAAGAAAATATGTGCTTTTCGCTTCACGCATTCTTCAATAAAAGTAATCTCCAGTTTTAATACAGGTATTCGATTCTCATCCCATGTAAATTCACCCAGCGTGCAGACAAGATAATTCTCACCATGAAGAGAAACACAGCCCGGTGCGGCCTGATGAAAGCCGACAGGAAGTTTATGAATTACATCACCCTCATTAAAAGAAACGTAAAATTTTCCGGCAGTATATGTGAAAGAAACTTTGGTGATCCCATCTGTCATGTTGTTATGGAATACCTGCAAAAACAAGGGTGCAATTCCGATATGATGCTGATCCATAACATAAGTTCGGCCATCTACGAATTGTCTGAAATTGTTAAATGAAGATGGAAGAGCAGTATGCTTCTGAATACGATAACTATATTTTTTTCCTGTATTTTTCTTTCCGGAAATTTTACATTCTTTCCATCCTCCTCGCAGTGAACCGGATTGAGAATCAGAAGTAAAAGAATTTGCGCCATACTCCAATTCTCCGCACAGACGTTTCAGAAGGCCATAAGAAACAGGATTGTCCGGAAGCGTTTCTGCCGGATGATAATTTAATGGAAAATATTTGCGAATAATGTTGAGCATAATACAGTCCTGAAAGAGCTCCTTATTTCCCGCGTTTGTAACAAGGATCATATCCATATCCGGATAAATCACAACATTCTGTCCCAGCATTCCATTAAACTCAAAACTGCCCGGGCGCTGTTCCATCCAGAGCTGATAACCGTATCCATAAGTATCTTTCTGTGTTTCCAGATGCTTTGCGACAGATACCTCTATCCAATATTCTGACACGATCTGTCGACCGTTCCATTTCCCTTTTTGAAGATACAGCTGACCGAGTTTAGCCATATCTTCAGTACAGAGAAAAAGTCCCCATCCGCCTTTTGTAATGCCCTTGGGACAGGTTTCCCAGTAATATTTTGTAATTCCAAGAGGCTCAAAAAGTCGTGGCTTCAGATAGTCGGTCAAAGTCTCTCCCGTACGTTTAGTCACAATTGCAGAAAGCACATAAGTATTCAGACTGTTATACTGAAATTCTGTTCCCGGTTTTCCGTTTACCGATGCATTCAGATAACTTCCAAGCCAGTCATTTCCGGATACAATCCCGGATTCATTAAAGGTCACACCGCTTGTCATAGTCAGAAGATTTTCCACTGTGATCACAGGGCGGAAAATTTTTGAAAAAGCATTTACCTGATCTGAAAAAATATCGTATATATTTTCATCAAGTTTCAGTTTCCCCTCTTCAACCAGCATACCGATTGCCATACCTGTAATACTTTTACACATGGAATGAGTAATATGCCACATTCCCTTTGGATAGGGAGCAAAATTACATTCACAGATTACTTTTCCATGACGCAATGCCATAAAGTGATGCATTTCCGTATCTTTCGAAGCATCCAGTTCCCGTAGAAGAGCAGTAAACAGATCAGAGGAAATCCCCTGGCTCTCCGGTGTTGCACGTTCGAATTCCTGTTCATAAGGCTCACCAAACGGGAAATCCGGTTTTTGGGGAAAATAATCTACCCGCGTACCGCCTGTTTTGCCAAAGATCATATTTAAAACCAGTTCTGCAACTGCAATCTGTTCCTTTGCCATAATAAAATACCTCCTTTTTCTGATATAAATAAAGCAATCCGACAAAACACTGGTAATATCAGTATTAGTGGATCGCTGTTCCTTATTTACAATGAGTTATCATAAAACTACATGGTATCAAATTATAAAGTATATGTATTTTTCTAAATTATACAGATATCATAGAATAAATGCAAACATATTTTATCAAAAAGTTGTCTGTTATGACCAAAAACTGACTGCAGAATTAACCGCAGCCAGTTTATATTTCTCATATATTATCTTTCATCAAAAGCAACAAAGTCTGTATGATGTCCGACATACTTGTAAGCAGGACGGATGATCTTGTTTGCATTGATCAGTTCTTCCAGACGATGAGCACTCCAGCCAGGCATACGCGCAATGGCGAAAATAGGAGTAAATAATTCTTCCGGAATACCAAGCATACTGTAAACAAATCCGCTGTAGAAGTCCACATTAGCACAGACATTTTTGAACAGTTTTCTGTGTTCCATGATCAGTTTGCCAGCGATATTTTCTACTCTGTCATAGAGTTCAAATTCCTCTGTCATTCCTTTCTCTTCAGCCAGTGCCTGAGCAAAACGTTTCAGGATCACTTCACGGGGATCGGAGAGTGTATAAACTGCATGGCCCATACCATAGATGAGTCCTGCATGGTCAAAAGCTTCTTTATTCAGTACTTTCTGGAGATAGTCAATGATCTCATCTTCATTATCCCAGTGTTCTACATTTGTTTTCAGATCAGCGAACATATTCTGGACTTTCAGATTTGCACCACCATGACGCGGTCCTTTCAAAGATCCGATAGACGCAGCTGTAGAAGAATAAGTATCTGTACCTGAAGAAGTTACTACATGAGTAGTAAAAGTGGAGTTGTTACCACCACCATGCTCTGCGTGAAGAATCAGTGCAATATCCAGAACCTTCGCTTCCAGTTCTGTATATTGTCCGTCAGGACGGAGCATAAGAAGGATGTTCTCAGCGAGGGAAAGCCCTTTCTGCGGATTACGGATAAATAAGGTATCATCTTTACGGAAATGACGATATGCATGATAAGAATATACCGCAATTTCAGGAAGCTTTGCAATCAGTTCCAGAGACTGACGAAGTACATTCTCAGGAGAAATATCTTCCGGGTTGTCATCATATGTATAAAGAGCCAGGACACAACGCTGCATAGCATTCATAATGTTTGCATTAGTTCCCTTCATAACGACGTCTCGAACAAAACGGCCGCCCAGATCTTCCATATCAAACATTACATCCAGAAATCTTGCAAGTTCATCTTTGTCAGGAAGCTTACCGAAGATCAGAAGATAAATAGTTTCCTCGAAGCCAAAGCGTCTGCCTTTCAGACCGCTGATAATATCCTGTACATTAATTCCCTGATAATATAAACGGCCATCAGCCGGAATCTGTCTTCCGTTGATCAGGTTATATCCATTGACATCAGAAATCTCTGTAAGACCTGTCAGAACACCTTTACCTGCTGAATCACGAAGGCCTCTTTTTACATCATATTCTACATACAGGTTTGGATCGATATGATGATTCTTGAGCAATTCCTGCTCGAAGAATCTCATTCTTTCACGAAGCTGTTTGGAGTCTTCCAGACTCATCATTTCATGTTTTTCCATAATATCTTTCCTCATTTCCCCATGATTATTATGTAGGCATTTCTGCTAAAAAACACTGATACAGTGAAGAGCGGATACGTCCTTGCAATCAGTGTTTTGGTATGGCGAACATTTGTATTTTTACCTATTTAATGATTTTACAGTAAAGTGAAGGGAAAGGCAAGCTAAAGATTGTATTTTTTTATGTACAATCATATTAAAGTGATAACGCATTAAAATTCTACAGAGTAAAGGTGGCTTTTATATATACTTTTGCTGTTTTTACGGTAAATATTCATATAATATACCACAAATATAAAGAATGTGCTATAATATTTGTGTTTTGAGTTTATATCTGAATCAAGTCAGGTTACAATTAGATCATCTGCTTCAACTGTGAGTATTGGCTTGACAGAAATTCAGCTTAGAAAAGCTGCCTGTTATCGGGATTATCCCAATAAAGCAGATAAATATAAAAGCACGTCAGAAAAAGGAGAGATATGAAATGTCAGAAAGAAGAATGAAACGGGTCGAAGACTCCTTAACAGAACAGTCCCATTTATTAATGCCGAAATGTCTTAACGCTGCCGGCTATTTATTTGGCGGTCAACTGCTCGCGTGGATCGACGAAACTGCCGGAATTGTTGCAAAACGCCATGCGGAAATGAATGTAGTGACTGTTGCTGTCGATAACATGTATTTCAAAGCAGGAGCCAGAGTAAATGATACCATTGTCCTGATCGGAAGGCTTACTCATGTAGGACGTTCTTCTATGGAGGTCCGTATTGATACTTATTGCGAAGCTCTTGACGGAACCAGAACTATGATCAACCGCGCTTATTTTACAATGGTTGGAACAGACGAGAATCAGAATCCTGTCGAAGTTCCGGGACTTATCATTGAGGGTGTAACTCAGCAGATTGAAAATGAAGCTGCTCAAAAACGAGCCAAGCTCTGGAAAGTCCGCAGACAGGAAGGATTTTAAATCCGTCTGAAGCCTTCCGGGCAGGATTCTTTCTTGTCTCTTCATTCTTATAATGAATTTTATAATCAGTTTGGTCAGAGGTATGATAATCCTATAAAACAATACCCTCAGAATATTTACAGTTTCTGAATTTCCCATGAGAAATTCAATGGTATTTTTACCTGTAAACCAATCATGGAAAAAAGCATATTGTATTAGAAAAAAGAGATTTTCTATGGAAGTAAATGTAATGATGCAATATGTAACTTATGGTCTGGCACTGATCGGAGGTCTGGCATTCCTGGTATCAATCATCGTACAGGTGATCAAAGAACTCCCTGTAATGAAAAAGATTCCCACCAGCATCGTGGCACTCGCAGCCTCTCTGCTCTTATGTCCGGTGACACTGGTAGTTCTATGCACATACTATAATATTGCAATCACATGGTATTATGTGTTTGCTTCCCTGGTCGCAGCATTTATTGTCTATCTGGTATCGACTGGTGGCTGGGAAAAAGTAAAAGGAATCTGGGATCGGACAAAATATAAAGATTCAGAATCAGAGAATGAAAAAGGGAGAAAAAAATAATGGTAAAGATTTCCAATTGCGGTCATGACGAGAACGGCCGTTATGCAGGAGGAAAAGCAGGTGACCAGACAGGAACCGAATATCGGATTATGAACTGGTACAGTCGTCCATGGATGTGTGTCCTCAGATTTGAAAATCGAAAGACTGCTTCTCTGATCGCTGATATGGCAAAGAAAGCAGCCCTGAATAATCTGATCGGATATGATTAGGGAACTGTGGGAAACAGTAACGACCGCTATACATTCTGGCAGCATTTAAAAGCCAGTAATTATGATCCTGCGCAGATCACAGTATCCTGCGAAACAGACTGCAGTGCAAGTACTGCAGCCATTATCAAAGGTGCAGGTTACCGGCTGAATCTGCCTAAACTTAAAGCTGTAAGTATTTATCTTACAACTTACAATATGAGGCAGGCGCTGAAAACTGCAGGAGCCAGCATATTAACAAATAAAAAATATCTGATATCCGGTGACTACCTCAAGGCAGGAGATATTCTGTTGAATGATAACCATCATGTAGCAATTGCGGTAACATCCGGACCTAAAGCAGAATCAGTAAAAAAAGTTCCTGAAAATACCTATCAGTTCAATCCAAAGACAGTAAAAGCAGGAGACAAAAACACATCCGTATTATTACTTCAGGAAATCCTGAGAGCCAGAGGCTTCAAAGGCAAAAACGGCAAAGCATTGAAACTCACGTGGAGTGCTGACACAAACACCATCTATGCCCTGAAAGCATACCAGGAAGCCCGAAAAGAAATTCTGGAAGTGGACGGAATCTGCGGTCCTGCTACATGGAAAGATTTGATTGCTATGTAGAAAAGATCTATCTACTGTATATCCTCTCCATTGTCTTCCAATATATCAGAATTGTCCAGAGAACCATCTGATCCGTTACCTGAACTGTCGTCATCTGAATAATCAATCTGACCGGTAGAATCATCTCCCGTATCATCCGACGGTGTCTGGTCATCGCTTCCATCATCCGAAGTTCCATCGCCGTTATCTGTATCATCATAACCCTGATCTGGATTATCCTGCTGATCATTATTGGAAGAGTCATCATAATAAGAATCGTCATAGCCGCCATCATCATTGGAATCATAATCATAATTGCTGTCCTGGGTATAAATGGTAAACCCGTCTTCTTCAGCCTGAGCTTCTGCCTGAGCCTGAGCTTCCGCAGCAGTTTCCGGTGCTTCCGTAAAATTTGTAACTGCCTTTGATACCGTATTTCCGGTAGGTGCAACAGCAGAAATCGCAAACATTGCTCCGCAAAGCAGAATTGCAGTTCCCGCAATCTGAATTTCATCTATATGTTTCATAACCAATTTCTCCCGTTAAAATAGTATTTTATATCATTATATACTGGAAATAATTATTTTTGTAGAGTTAATTTTTAGTTACCCTAACAATTTTTACCTTTTATGTTACTGTTCACTCCGTGCCCAGTAACACGCTTCGCGATGCACAGAATTTATGCTAATCGCATAAATACGCGCACAGTATGTCTCGGGTTTTCTGTTTCCATGCATCCGTAAGGAGCTGCCAGTGGCAAGTTCTGTAGGTGACCTTCGCTCACAAAAAACACCTCGCAGGATATTGCCTGTGAACAGTAACCCTTTTATATTCTAACATACTCTGTTAAATATGAAGTATAGATTTTCGCCGGCGCAATACTTAAAGGCACCTTTTTCCATATTGCAAATACTAAGGAAAAAATAATCCAAGCATCAAAAAAGATATCCGCAATAGTTCATTTAAAAATGCTCAGGGTATAAAACAAGTAAGTGTTGTTTAACTTAAACCAAGAATCCTATTCCTATGATAAAACCACTTTCAATTCTACAATACAAGATTCGCAAACAGCACAATCAATGGTATTGCAATCAGTGTTCTTTCCAGAAAGATGATCAGAAGTTTCCAGAAATTAAGCGGAATTTCACTTTTGATAACAATTGTTCCAACCTCTGTCAGATAGATAATCTGTACCAGAGAAAGCACACCGATCACAAATTTAGTTTTCACTGACTGAACTCCGGTGATCAGAAGCGCAGGAATAAACATATCTGTAAATCCAACCAGCGTAGCCGGTGCAACAGAAAAGGCTTCTTTAACTCCAAACAACTTTAAATATAATCCCATCGGATAGGAAATCCATTGGAAAACAGGTGTGTAAACAGCAATCACAAGCGCAATCGTTCCCCATGCAACAACAATCGGGATCAGATCAAAGAGCATACCCATAACAACTTCCAGACCGCTCGCAAGTACATTTTTAATATGGAAGTTTTCTGCACGTTTACAGCTAAGTTCCAGCGCATAATGCAGAGTTCCCTGTTCCTGTGGGATATCCTCGTTAATCTGTTTGCCTACATTTTCACGATAAGTATTCGGCAGTATGCGGATTGGAGGTATTCTTGCAATGATCACTGCAAGAATGATACCAACTACACAGATACACAGATAAAATGCCGGAAACAGATTAGCAATTCCAATCGTATCTGCAACCATCAGACAAAATGGAATTGATACAAGAGAGAAGTTTGTCATAATATAACCTGCTTCCCTTTTGGTATAAAATCCTTTCATATACTGCTCACGTGTAAGGATAACAGCCGCATTGGAAGCTCCGAACCAGGACGCGATCAGGTCGATAGAAGCTCTGCCAGGTACATGAAATAATGGACGAACGATTGGTTTCAATAATACTCCCATGAACTCCATAATTCCACAGTCTGTAAGAAACGGCAGGATAAAGCTGAATCCCAAAACAATACAGAATAAAGTTCCACACAGACTGACAATGCTTGCCCCTGTATCAGGTGAGGTAACAAACTCCGGTCCAATTCCAAATACAACCATACAGGTTACAATCGCACCGATTACCTTAGAAATCAGATACAGCGGAGTAGTAGAGAATCCTTTTCTCAGATAATTATTCTTACGGATCCAGTCCGGCTTGCAGAAATAATCATACACGCTCAAAATTGCAGATCCTGTGATCATCACTACCAGAATATACGGCAACGCACCGCCAAACAGAGATTTCAGGAAATTCTTCAGATAATCCAGTAAAGTGGTAAAAGAATCCCCCTGCGGAATCGGAACCAGAAACATCATAATTCCAAATGCAGAACCCAGAATAAACTTCAAAAGATTTTTGGTATTAATACTTTTTTCTTTCATCTTTTTCTCCATTTTTACAAATTTTCAACTTCCTGCATCGCTACAAAGATCATATCCTCTGTAACCTCATAAGGAATATGCTCCATATCCGGTCCTGTAACAGTTTCATGAAGTACATCTTTCAAATATCCTCTGTCCACCGGAACCTCCATTTCCTTTAAGGTTGTCGGAATATCCAGTTTCTGCAGAAATTCCTTTAACTTCAAAGCCTCTTCCCTGTCATGATCAACCAACAGTTGGACCAGACCCCCATAAGCCACTACATTTCCATGCAGATATTTCTCTTCAAATCCCGGCAGGAGAACCAGCGCATAATAAACAGAATGCGCGATCGCACAGTTATATTCATCCAGTACCATCAGCGAAACCAGTCCCGTACTTACAATATTTGCGAGAACTGCCTGTTTCAGAGATACAGAGGCCTCGTGGCTGCGGCAGTCTTTCAATGCCTGCTCACCATATTCCAGAAGTGGTGCATAACACATATTACTGATCTCTCTTCCAAGAGCAGAGCTATGCTGCAGCTTGTCCCCTCTGGCAGCAAAATGGCATTCAAAAAATTTACCAATGGTATCACCCATACCTGCCTGCAGATACTGATCAGGTGCGTTAGCGATTATGGTCAGATCTATAAAACAGTGATAAGCAGGACGCTCATAGAAATAGAAACTGTCAAAGCTTCCGTCCGCTCTGTAAACAACAGACAGGGCAGTAGTTGCTGCACAGGTAGATGCGATCGTCGGATAAGTGAATACCGGAAGATCAGCTTCATATCCTGCACCTTTCGCTGTATCCAGAGCTTTTCCGCCTCCCATACCCATGATCATATCTGCACCGCACTCCTTAGCATAGGACGCCCATTTATGAATATTATCGTACGTACAATCAGAACCGAACAGCACCATATCAACAATCTCAATCTCTGTATCTGCCAGTGCAGAAAGCAGACGTTTTTTTCCTGCTGCCAGCGCTTTTTCACCGCCGATAAGCAACATCTTTTTTCCATGTCTGTTGCAGACATCTGCGATTTCTTTTCCTACGTTTTCTCCAATAGAATAATTACAAAAATATACCGAATCTGTATTCATCATTTCAAAAGCTCCTGTAATTTACCAAGACGATCTAACGCTTCATCCAGTGTTTTTTCTTCTCTTGCGAAATGCAAACGGATCAGATGATTTACCTCTTCTTTAAAGAAACTGGAGCCCGGTACAGCAGCTACACCGATGTTTCGGATCATCCATTCACAGAACTCAAGATCTGTATAACCATTAAACTGAGGAAGATCCAGAAAATCCTGAATATCGATCAGTACGAAATACGTTCCCTGCGGTACATTGTGCTTCAACCCGATCCGGTCAAGTCCATCCAAGAAGTAAGCACGTTTTTTTGTATAGGTTGCCAGAAGTTCTGTATAATAAGAATCCGGGAAATTCAATCCTGTCACAGCAGCCTCCTGAAGCGGAGCAGCAGCACCTACAGTCAGGAAATCGTGTACTTTTTTTGCAGATTCGATTACTTCTTCCGGTCCGATCAAATATCCGAGACGCCATCCTGTAATAGAGTAAGTTTTGGAAAGAGAATTACAGGTGATAGTATGATCATACATTCCCGGAAGAGATGCCATACAGGTATGATGATTCGGAGCATAAACCATATGCTCATATACTTCATCTGTCACTACAAATGCATCATATTTCAGTGCAAGTTCCCCGATTGCCATCAGTTCTTCACGACTGAAAACTTTTCCACAAGGGTTAGACGGATTACATACAATGATTGCTTTCGCACCCTGCTTGAAACCGTCCTCAACCAGATTGATATCAAAATTATATTCTGGCGGAACCAATGGAATATAGATAGGATCTGCTCCTGAAAGAATTGCATCTGCCCCGTAATTTTCATAGAACGGAGAGAAGACCATAACCTTATCCCCCTGATTGCAGATGGTCATCATGGCACACATCATAGCCTCAGTTCCACCACATGTTACTACAATTTCCTTTTCCGGATCGATTGTTCTGTCGATTGCCTTTCCCTGCTTTCTGGCAAGAGCCTGGCGAAAATTTTCCGCACCAAATGTGATCGGATACTGATGAGGCCCTGCATAAGCTACCTTTGCCAACGCATCCAACATTTCCTTTGGCGGATCAAAATCAGGAAATCCCTGTGAAAGATTAATTGCTCCGTATTCGTCACTGATACGTGTCATTCTGCGGATAACGGAATCTGTAAACTTCTGTACTCTGTCACTTAATGTCGGCATTTTTTACTTCTCCTTTGTATTCATATATAGAAATAACATTGTATTTTTTCCTTCGGTTCTCTATAATAAAGTATACCGTTACGTTATAGTCAATAGGAGAAATGATTAAATATGCAAAAATTCAATGAACCCTGCATAAAAACTGGAGAATTTGCAAAATTATGCAATACAAACAAACGTACACTCATCCATTATGATGAAATTGGCCTGTTTTCCCCCGCATATACGGATGAAAAAGGCTACCGATATTATACAGAAAGTCAGAGCGATGTCTTTTTCACCATCACCTGCCTGAAAGACATAGGCATGCCATTAAAAGAAATCAAAAAATACATCATAGACAAGAACCCGGCAGATCTGAAAAATCTGCTGAAAGAACAGGAACAGAAAGTAGCAGCAAATTTAAAACAGCTCCAGCGTATTCAGGAAGTAATCCATACCAAACTTTCCCTGATACAGGCTGGAGAAAAAATTCACTTTACAGACCGTATTTCCGCTCCTGTAACAGAAACTCATCCGGAAGAAATACTGATCACAAGTCCAAGGCTTGACACTGCAGACCATGAAAAACTTTTTCATGCCTTATGTCAGCATATCGGGTACTGTAATCATTCCATGCTAAACACCGGCCACCCTTATGGCGCAATGATGCCTGTTTCTGAACTTCAGAAAGGAAATACAGACATTTATTCATACTTTTTCACAAAAGTAGCTTTTCCCTCTCCAGATATTTCCCAGCTGATCAAACCTGCCGGAACATATGCAGCTGTTTATTTAAAAGGAAACTACTATGATGCAGAACAGGCCTATCGCATTTTGTTCAATTACATGAAAACAAATCATCTGACTCCCGGCGAATTCTGCTACAAAGAAGCAGTATGGGATGAACTGACAGTAGAAGAGGAAGAGTTTATTACACGGATTTCTATCCAATGTATTTAACTGAAGTCAAGCGGATATTGAAATTTTCTTTCATATCCCGGAAATAACCTTTACATTTTACAATCCACCCTTGACTTAAAGTCCACTTTCAGTTGTATAATTTTTACCAGAAAATAGAATTACAGGAGGTACAGATATATGTCAGATTGCAAATGTTGTAAAGCAGTTCCGGGAACAGGCGGAGATAAATATACTCCGATGGAAGAACGTACAGGTGAAAAATCCACTGTATATTTCACCAGAGACCTTTCTCCTGAAGGACTTCAGAAAATTTTTGACTGTATAGCAGGAGATAAGCTTACAGGAAAAGTAGCCATCAAACTTCACACAGGCGAGAAAAATGGCCCAAACATTATTCCAAGACCATGGGTAAAAGAACTGATTGAAAAGAGGCTTCCAGATGCTTCCATTGTAGAAACAAACACTTATTACGAAGGTGACCGTTATACAACCGAGCTGCACAGAGAAACTCTGAAAGTAAACGGATGGACTTTCTGCCCGGTAGATATCATGGATGAAGACGGAACTGTTATGCTCCCTGTAAAGGGGGGCAAATGGTTCACAGAAATGAGCATGGGTAAGAATATTACAAACTACGATTCCATGCTGGTATTAACACATTTCAAAGGCCATACAATGGGCGGCTTCGGCGGTTCCAATAAGAACATTGGTATCGGATGTGCAGACGGCCGTATCGGAAAAGGAATGATCCATACAGCAGAGGGTTCCGACAATATGTGGAGCATTGCAGAAGAAGAACTGATGGAAAGAATCACAGAATCCTCCAAAGCTACTGTAGATTATTTCGGTGAGCATATCGTATTTATCAACGTATTAAGAAACATGTCCGTATCCTGCGACTGCGAGGGCGTTGGCGCAGCTCCGGTTGTTACACCGAACATTGGAATCGTAGCCTCCACAGATATCCTTGCAGCAGATCAGGCTTCTGTAGATCTTGTCTATGCACTGAAAGAAGAAGACCATAAAGATCTGGTAGAAAGAATTGAAAGCCGTCACGGCTTACGTCAGCTTACTTATATGAAAGAAGCTCATATGGGAAATGACAGATACCAGCTTCTTGATGCAGACAATGACAACAAAGTCATCTCCACAAAAGAAGCAGTAGCAGACGTAAAACCTTTCCAGGGATAACATTGCTCATACCTGATTTGGTTAAATAATGCATAAAACAACCGCCATACTATAACAGCATTTTGTATAGTATAGCGGTTATTTTTCGTTAATACGTCAATACCCTACTGCAAAAGTCAGAAAAATCGAAAAAAACTGGATTCTGTCCGAAAAATCTGTTATTATAAAGACTGCATAAATATAATTTCAACTTTAATACAATTTATTTAACCAAATCAAGTAAGTCCCCTGCTTCAATTGCGAAAAGTAATAAGCAGAGGGTGGGGACTTGCTGAAATTATAAATTTTTAAAAACAGAGGTGTTATTATGAGCTGGTATAACGAGGCAATTTTCTATCACATCTATCCACTGGGCTTAACCGGTGCACCAAAACACAATGACTACAGTGCTCCAGTACCCCGTCTGAACACACTACTTCCATGGATTGACCACATCAAGGAGATTGGATGCACTGCATTATATATCGGGCCTTTATTCGAGAGTGTAGGACATGGCTATGAGACCACTGATTACAAGAAACTGGACTCCCGCCTTGGAACGAACGAAGACCTTAAGAACTTCGTAGCAGCCTGTCATGAAAAAGAGATCAAAGTTATCTTCGACGGTGTATTCAACCACACAGGCCGTGATTTCTTTGCATTTAAAGACATTCAGCAGAACCGTGAACATTCCAGATATCTCAACTGGTACTGCAATGTAAACTTCGGCGGAAACAACGAATACAATGATGGTTTCTCCTACGAAAACTGGGGCGGTTACAATCTCCTTGTAAAATTAAACCAGAGAAATCCGGAAGTACAGAATTACATCTGCGATGTGATCCGTTTCTGGGTATCTGAATTTGATGTAGATGGAATCCGTCTTGACGCAGCAGATGTTCTTGATTTTGATTTCATGCGTGCCCTGCGCCGTACAGCAGCAGAAGTAAAAGAAGACTTCTGGCTTATGGGTGAGGTCATCCACGGTGATTACAGCCGCTGGGTAAACGGAGAAACACTCCACAGCGTAACAAACTATGCACTGCACAAAGCCCTTTACAGCGGACATAACGATCATAACTATTTTGAGATCGCACACACTGTAAAATATCTCCAGAATATGGGAAATCTGGATCTTTACAACTTTGTGGACAACCATGACGTAGAACGTATTTATACTAAACTTTCCAATAAAGCACATTTTGCACCTGTTCATGTATTACTTTATACACTTCCGGGTGTACCAAGCATCTATTATGGTTCTGAATTCGGCATTGAAGGAAAGAAAGAGAAATTCTCTGACGACAGTCTCAGACCTGCCCTGAACATCGAAGATTATGCAGATGCTGTACAGAAGAATCCATGCACTGCACTGATCGCAGCCCTTGGAAAAGTAAGACAGCACACACCGGCATTAAGCTACGGAAGTTACACAGAGCTCCAGCTTACCAACCGCCAGTTCGCATTTGCCCGTGACCTTGACGGAATCCGTGTGATCGTTACCGTAAATAACGATGACAATGCAGCAGGTATGAGCCTCCCGGCAGGAAACTGCGCGGAATATATTGGAACCCTAACAGGTCAGAAAGTATCCGTCCAGGGTGGCCGCATCAACGTAACAGTAGCTGCCAACAGCGGAGAGATCTGGGTTCCTGCAGGTGATATGCCAGAATACACACCTGTAAAAGTAGAAGTTACAGATACTGAAGCTGCAAAAACAGAAGAGAAACCTGAAGAAGCAGCTTTCACACAGCCGGAAACTCCTGTACAGGACAAAACTCTCGCAGAAGCAGAAACTGCAGCAGCGAAAGCAGAAGATGTTCAGCCGGAAAAATCTGTTGAAAACAATATTTCTGAGAAAACACCAGTTTCTGAAGAACCGTCTAAGACAGTAACCGTAGATCCTGACAAAGCACCCGAAGACATGACTGTAGAAGAGTTACAGCAGGCAATCCTTGCCAAAATGGCAAACAACGGTCCGGTCACAGATCAGATGAAGAAAACCGTATATGACAACATCTGGCATGATTCTCTGGTAAACTGGATTAAGAGTTTCCATTAAGGAGATTTTCTGCATTCATATATTCCAGCGGATAAAACTATTTATATTCGCTATACACTCTATGAAATAAAAGAACATGGACGAAACGGATGCGGTTTCTATGACGGAACCCAGAAATAATCGTTAACTCCGAAAACGTAAAAACTATATAATAAACCAAAAGGAAACAGAAGAGGATACTAAAGTTTTTATCTTTTCTGTTTCCTTTTGGTATATAGTACATAAGTCAAGCGGATAAAATCATCCGCTTCGCGGCGCAAAACTTAGCTGACCGCTATATAAAACATCAAAATATACATCAGCTGTTCTTTTAGCGAAAAGCTTTTCAACACTTTCTCTTCCCATGAAGCATCTGGATAACGATTAGCCAGAAACATATTCTGTCCACAGTACAATCCATAAAGCAGTAACCTCTTTCCGTCTCTGAGAGCTTCCCGCTCCATGATTAGTCCCCAGCGCAGCTGATCCATCAGATGAAGATAAAGCGATACACATAAAACCAGATTACTGGTACGGTTATGTGCAAGAAGAGCCTGCTCCAGTTCAGATGCTCTGTCAAAACAAATCTGATATTTTTGAAAAATCTCCTGATGTTCTGTATAAAAATCCCACATAGTCCCAGCAGTAATTCCATATCTCGCAGTACGGACAAGAGCCTGGAACTGTCTCGGACCACAGGCGGCCGTCTGTTTCATCAGAGCCTGCTTCACTGCAGAACTGACCACCTTTCCGATAAGTTCTCCCAGTTTCGAATGCTCGGAAGCGTCCGTAAGTGTCAGTTCTCCCTCCATGCTTGACGCAATCACAGTTCCATCCGTACCAGAACCTGTCGCAATTTCTTCCGAATAACAGCTGCCAAGCAGAAGATGAGAAACAGCAGAAGCTTTTGCTTCCGAAGCAATCATCAATGCCCGAAGCATTGCCGCATCCGTAAGATTCTGATTAATATAAATAAAAACATTGATTGTCCCCGGCGGCAGCATTTCATAAGAACCATTCCTCTCATAATAAGAAGACGGATCCCCCGGACACATCCCATTCGAATCAATCCCACCAGTAACAGCAGCAGTCACAGACAGCTCCTGATACTGAACTTTCTCAACCGCACAAAGCTCCGTCCACGCTGCTGTACTCAGCGCAGTAGCAGTCTCTGGATCAATTTCCAGCTCCCGTGCATGAGCCCTCAGATCTTCCTCATAAGTATCCCCCAGCATTTCACATTCATAAGCCCCATTCATACAGTTAATATTTAACGCATGCATAAGATGAGTAGTAATCCCTCCATTCAACGGACTAGTACTCAAAACTTTCGTCTTACCCGGAAAAGTAAAAATTGTCCCCCCTTTTTTCTGTTCATAACTAAAAATATCATTCATTCGTAAACTTCCCCTTTACATCTGCATCTTTGTGCAAGACTTTTTATATTGGATTATGAGGGATATTCTACTTTAAATTCTGCTTCTTGACAATACCCAGGATTCCTCATGATTATTCAAGAAATTTATAAATCCATAGAATAGAGGATATTGATCAATCGTCTGATTCTGGATGGAAGAAGGGCAGAAGTTCAAGGTGCTGCGACAGATGCTGAAAGGCGAAAAGAACTTTATAAAGAGTATAATATATAACGATATAACGTAAAAACTTCCTCCTGCCGGTCTGAAAATTAATGACTGACAGGAGGAAGCTTTTTATATTAGACTATGATAAGTATTCCACCTTAAATCCTGTCTCCTGACAATACCTGTCTATTCGAGAGCCTTTATAACACCGGATCGTAGCTGCCTTATTAATGATCCATTCTCCGATAAAATCCGGATCATGGCGAATCTCCAGATATTTTAAACGATTACATCCATGAAAAACCCACTTTCCAATATAACGCACATTCGGCGGAATTACCACATGAGTCAGATTACAGCATTTAAAAAATGCACTTTCATCCAGCACCTCCAGCGAATCCGACAGTTCCAGTGAATTCAGGCCACAGAAATAAAAAGCCTGCTTACTGATAATTTTTAATCCTTCCGGAAAAGAAACTTTGTTTAATTTCTTACACTTATAAAAAGCTCTGTCATCAATTTTCTCCAAAGATTCCGGAAAAATAACCTCTGTAAGAGCAGTACATTCAGAAAAAGCACTGGGACCAATAGAAACCAAATGGCTGTCTGATGAAAACTTTAAATCACTTAACTTCCGGTCATTATTAAATGCACTTTTAGGAATATTGGTAAGTCCGGATGGAATTTCAACTTTTTTCAGAGAAACGCAGTCTGAAAATGCACCTGTTCCAAGCCTACCCAGATATTCCGGAAGTTCAATTTCGCTCAGACGGGAGCATCCCTGAAAAGCTTTACTTCCAATCTGCTCCATTTCGTACGGAAATACTACTGAACGGATCACTGATTTGTTAAAAAAAGTCTCTGCTGATATAGAACGGCAATTTATCGGTATTTCCATATTTTTCCCAAGATACTGCCCACAATTACGGCGTGTAAGTATGAAAGATTTAGAAGAATCAGCCGCTGATTTTGTCATAAAAAAATACTCCTTTACAATATAGAAAACATTCTTTCTCTGTATCAGAGCATTTTGGGCTACACGTTATATCAAATATACCACATTGCATCAAAATACCGATAACTGCCAGTAATCCGCATTCCCAACGAGAACAGAGAAAACATACTTAAGGGTGATGTTTTAGTAAAAAAGAGAACACTAAAGAAGATCACCCTTCCATTTTCTATTGCGTGTAGTAAATGGCGGCAGTTTATAGCAGGTATTCTGACTCACGCAGTAACGCTGAATCTCGCCTTCTCACATATAAGTATGCAATGGATATGAGACACAGCTACACGCATACAGCAGCACGACTGTTCAGGATTCTGACCTGATTCCCTCTTAGCTGAAAGTCCGACATTTATGTGCCGTAACTAACAGAACTAAAAACCGGTAATTGTCAATAAATGTTCAATTAAGATTGTATTATACATGTTCTTAAGAAAAAATCAATAAAAAACTTTTAGAATGTCAAAAAAATTACATTGTGTCACATTAGAACAGTAAGTTCTTAGTTAACTTCGACATTTAACGTAATAGTTCGACATAATTCTACTAAATATTCGAGAAAATTTGAACTTTTTCTGGGATTCTGTGTAAATTTAAAATTAATTTTCAAACAATACTTTTTTTATAAATATTTTTCAAGAAAATTGTTGACAAAACAATAGATGCAATGTTATGATGAGTTTGTTAAAAAAATACATACTGATAAACACACGTACAGCTTGTTACTACGGTAACGATTGAAGAATTGTTGGGTGAGAATCCCAAACAGGGTATAAGTCCCTTGCAGTGTATTTAGTCTGCAGTTCACTGTATTCTTGTAATGGTATTCAAAGGGAATACTGTAATGCGAAGGATATGAGTGAAGTTCAATCTGTACATTACATTCCCTGCCATTTGGCGGGGATTTTTTTGCACTTTGATAACTAAATATCGGAAGTCGCTTTTTATCCCTTTAGTTTTCGGAAATCCGGTGAGATACCGGTACGGTTTATCCCCACTGTAATAAGGACGAACGCTGCGAAACCATTGGAAAGATCCTTTCCGAGAAGGGCAGCAAGTAGGTTTGAACTTTAAGTCAGGAGACGGACTTTAGTAAAAAAATAAAAAACAAACATCTGTAGGCATAACGGAGGTTTATTTTTTATACCCTTTTTTATGGAAAACAGGTATCAACGTAGTCTGAAAAGGCTGCGAAATGATATATTTTGCAGGATAACCTGCGAAAAAACAAAACTACATTTAATTCAAGGAGGAAACAAAATGAACATGAAAGTAAGAAAAAGCGTAATTGCATTCTTAATGGCAACAACAATGGTGGGAAGCACTGCAGTACCGGCTATGGCAGCAACAGCAAATGTAACAGTAAGTATTAAAGCTACTGGTTTAACCGGAGATAACGCTAAAGATGCTGAAAATTATATTGTAGCACCAAAAACCTTGAATGTTACAACAAAAACAGATACTGTAACTGCTTTAGACGCTTTAAAAGCAATTTCGGGTGCTTCTTCTGAAAGCGACACAAACACTGTTGGAACAACAACCTATCATTATCAGGGAATTTTATGTTGGTATAATACTAAATATGGAAATTATATTCCAGCAATAAAACTTGATAATCATAATAACAGTGATAAAGGAAAATTCTTTGCAGATAATGGAACAGTTAACAAAATTAAAAATTCTATTGCTGGTAACAGAGGAAACTATTTATGGTCAGAACAGCTTAAAGAGACAGAATTAAACGATATGGAAGTAAGTGAAAACTCCACATGGAATAACACTGTTCATAAAGAAGGATGGCTTTCTGAAAAAGACTATAATAATTATTCTGGCTGGATGTGTGAAATTAATAAGAGTACAAACAATGGTGGTGTAGATACCGTTGTAAAAAATGGCGATACCATTTGTCTGGATTATTCTATGATGATGGGACTGGATTTAGGATATGACAGCTATGTTGAAAATTCAGAAGGAAAATGGGTTCCGGTTAGTGGATGGAAAAAAACATCTGATAATGGCGATAATGTAACTACAAAATAAAAACAACAATAGTAGGGGTAAAGTTGTTAATCATGCAACTTTACCCTAATTTAAATAATAAATATGAAAAAAAACAAAAATAAAATTCTTAAAATTTTTATAAGCATGGTATTTGCAATGCTTATTGTGAACTGTCATATTATTAAAGCAGACGTGACAGAATTACAACAGGATGATAAGGGACGATATTGTATTAGTACAGCAGATGATTATTACTTCTTTGAAAATAATTGTCAGAACACCTTATACAATGAAAGTACTGTTGTTTTAACAAATGATATAGAAATTATAAACAAGAAAAAAAACAAAGCTATAACCAAGTTTTCAGGAAAATTTGATGGTCAAGGACATATAATTACATATTCTGCACCAGATAGAGCAAATAATACATCTGGTCTTGCTGCTTTAAATTTTATTCTTAATCCAAATGGTGTCATTGAAAATGTTAAAGTTCATATTGCAGAAGAAAAAGTATATATCGGAGATACAACTTCTCAGTTTAGTACTGCACTTTATATGAATAACGGTACAGTAAAAGGACTTCAAGTTTCAGGAAACGTAACATTGGTATATACGGTTCCAGAGAAAAGTTTAAAAATAGGAGCAACTCAAGGAAAAGGAATATTAGAAGATTGTGATGTTTCTATTAATTATGATATGGAAGAAAATATTGACTCTGAAGCTGCAGCTAATGGGTTGAGTCAAAGCGGGCTTTGGGAAATATGTCAATTTGGCGCTAGTACATCTAGAATGACTTATAAAAACTGTATTAGTCACGGATCATGTGGGAAAAAGATATATGATATAGCAGAATTATTATCATCTAAACTGGATATGACCGAACCATATAGTGGAGGAATTTATGCAACTGTAGCATTACGTTCTAGTACGGCATGTTCGGCAACGAATCTTTATTATAATAATGAAGTTTTCAAAGATATTTCTGTTGTTAATAATTTTACACAAGAAAAGTATGCGCTTAAAAAGTTCGAAAATTACGAACAATTCGGTAAAACAACTGCCGAATTAAAAAATAAAGACACTTATGAAGGTTTTGATTTTGAGAAGAAATGGTCTATTTCACCAGATTTGAATGATGGTTATCCATACTATGATCCAAGAGTTAAAGAAATAACTTTAGAAGTTCAGGCAGATGCGGAGCCAAAAGTATGGAAAACAAATTATTCACGTAACTATAATCGCTTTAAAGATTACTCAACCAATTATCATTTTCCATATCGCGTAGAAATAATCGATGGAAAGCAGACCAGTATCTATGATGATGGTGATAATAACAAAGTCACTATAAATGGCGCAAAAATTGTCAATCAGACAAAAGAAACACAGGAATTGATTGATAAATATGGCATTACAGCAGTATGTAATCCTAAAACAGATATAGAATCAGCTATTGTAGATACCAGATTTTTAGGTCAGCGTCCTTTAACGGTGAAATGGATCAAAGAACCGGTTCTTCAATTTGGCAAAAGGCAGGAAGCACAGGAGAAAGAAGACGGATATACTTTTAAAATAAAAGTGATAGACGGCACTTGTGAAGTTAAAGATGATGGCGCTGTAAGTGCAGCAGATGATTCTGCCAATTGGGGAACATACCTGACAAAAGCGGAAAAAGCCATCAAAATTATTCTGGATTACTGCAAAGATAAAAAAAATGCGTTTGGTCCAAAAGATTCACCTTCTTATGAAAATACAGATATCTGGGCAATCTTTACTGCAGCCAGATGTGGTTACGTCCCCTATGATGATAATACTTATTTTGACAGATGGTTTGCAAATACTAAAATATATCTACAGGAATTAAAAGATTCCGGATCAGATTTGTCCACATGGCAGGCAACAGATCTTTCAAAGCTGATCCTTGCTATTGAAGCAATTGGATATGATCCAAGAGATATTTCATCTGTAAATCTTCTGGATGCAGTTGGAAACAGAAATGGTGATAATTATCTTAATACAGAATATGCAATTCATGCTATTAAATCCGGAGCATATACTTCATCAACTTTTAATGATGATGAAATAATTGCATGGGTACATAAGGAAGCTAAGAGTCTCATAAATGCGGAGGACAACGTTTTTGTAAATGCGGACAATACAATGAGCTGGCAGCCATTGGTTTACTGGTATGGCAAAGAAGGCTTTGAGGATGTAACTAATGCTGTTGACCAGGCATTACACAAACTTCCGGAAATTGCACAGCGTGCAACAGGTTCTTTCTGTACAGCAGGATTTGAAACCGGATGTATGTCCTATGGAAATAATGCATGGAATGATGCACAGGCATTGATTTTCGCATCTATCTTTGATGTAAATGTTTTAGACCGCAGTACAGGATTTACCAAAAATGGAAACAACTTCCTTGATGCATTCTTTGATTTGGTTGATGTGAATGGAGAAGTAGATGGAAGTATTCATGGATTTACAAATTATGATGTACCACAGATTGCTCGTGGATTAAATGCTTTTGTCCGTCAGCGTAAAGGACAAAGTAACTTTTGGGATTTCTCAGACGTAAAAGTCCCAACCAAGTCCGTCAACGACATGATTCTTGCCCTGGATGACAACAGCACCAAGGCACAGATCAAAGCAGCAAGGATTGCATATGATGCACTGGATGATGCACACAAGGCAATCTTTAACAAAGACACTCTGAGGAAACTGCTGGATGCAGAAGGCAAGGGAGAATTGATTGAAAAAGCAGTGAAAGCTATTGACTCCATCCCTGCAGCAGACCAGCTTACACTGGAAGATAAGAAGACAGTAGAAAAAGCAAGAACTCTCTATGATGCGCTTGACGCAGAGTCACAGGCTGCAGTTTCCAACTACAGCAAGCTGA
>CAKRWH010000014.1:0-76344 GCA_934416185.1 uncultured Blautia sp.
TGGCGAGATAGCTCAGTTGGCTAGAGCACACGGTTCATACCCGTGGTGTCGAGGGTTCGAATCCCCCTCTCGCTACTACCTACGAAAGATAAGTCTATAAACCTGAGAATTGGGTTTATGGGCTTTTTTTTATTTCTGAATAAATCAATTCAATCGAGAAATTGCTTTTTCACGATATTTACCCTGCAAATAATTATGATACAGAAGAATTATGAAATACGTTATAAAAAGAAATATAAATATAGAGAATGGTTATATATGGAATATTGAAAAATCAATAGACTTCATATCCAGGGCTTGTTATAATCAGCAGAAAAGAAATAAAGAGACAGGCATGTCAGGAGGTGAGAAACATGCTGGATAAAAATGACATGAAAATGTTAAAGGAAATGATGGAAGCTACAGTGAGGGAAACGGTAGAAGCTACAGTGAAGGAAACAGTAGAAGCTACAGTGAAGGAAACAGTAGAAATTACCGTTCAGAAAGCTATTGAACCGTTACAGCAGGATATTTGTGATTTGAAAAAAGAAGTAAATGGTATCAAACTTCATCTTGAAAATGTAACTGACAGAAATATTTCAATCTTAGCGGAAAATCATGGTTATTTGGTGAAGAAATTTAATGAAGCTGTGGAAGCGGCGCATAATAATCATGTGAATGCAGTACAAACCAGTTACCTGATAGAACATGTTGCAAATCTTGAGAACAGAATGCAGGCGGTAGAAAAAAATATGGCACTGTAACGTGTTGGAATAGTAAGCCCGGATATGAAGTCTATTGATGATTTAATATAGTACATAAATTTTTGTATATCTATTGCTATAATTTCTCAAATCTTTTATAATATTAAAGGGTAAAAGCAAGGGGCTATATCAACAGTATTATGAAATGATAACAAGGTAGTTATTCTCGGGGATAGCTATCTTTTTTATAGCATAATTCCTGATTATTGGTAAGTAGACTGCCTTGCCGCTACGTATTAACATCCACGAAAGAGAGGGAAAGGAATGGAGAAACAAGAGAAAAACACAGCAACACCTTATGATCTTGACGGAAGGCCGCCGCTGAAATTGGCAATTCCCCTTGGTCTGCAGCATGTATTGGCCATGTTTGTGGGAAACCTTACGCCTCTTCTGATCATTACAGCAGCCTGCGGAATTGAACCTGGCGGAGAATTACAGGTAGCACTTCTGCAGAATGCTATGCTCATTGCAGGTATTGTAACCTTAGTCCAGGTATTCACTATCGGACCGGTCGGCGGCAAACTTCCGATTGTTATGGGAACCAGTTCCGGTTTCATCGGCGTATGTCAGAGTGTTGCCGGAGTTATGGGAAACGGCGTAGTCGCTTATGGTGCTATTATGGCAGCATCCTTTATTGGCGGTCTCTTTGAGACAGTGCTGGGAAGCTTTCTTAAACCACTGAGAAGATTTTTTCCGTCTGTAGTAACGGGAACTGTTGTACTTTCAATTGGTCTTTCACTGATTTCAGTTGGTATCGGTTCCTTTGGAGGCGGAAGCTCTTCTAAGGATTACGGTTCACTGGAGAATCTTTTTGTAGGTCTTGTGGTCCTGATTGTGATTATTGCATTGAAACACGGAACCAAAGGATTTACAAGCTTTGCATCTATCCTGATCGGTATTATCGTAGGTTACGTGCTGGTAAGCATCATGGCAGCAGTTTTGCCGACTACGTTTACTTATGTAGATGATGCAGGTGCAACTGTAGAAGCAACCAAATCCTGGGTATTAAACTGGGACAAAGTAGCAAGTGCATCCTGGTTTGCAGTACCAAAACTCATGCCTGTTAAATGGGTATTTGACGCGAAAGCTATTGTTCCGATCTGTATCATGTTCATAGTAACGGCTGTTGAGACAGTAGGTGATATCTCAGGTATCACAGAGGGCGGACTTGGAAGAGAAGCTACAGACAAAGAGCTTTCAGGCGGTGTTATGTGTGATGGTCTTGGATCTTCACTGGCAGCGATATTTGGTGTACTTCCGAACACTTCATTCAGTCAGAATGTAGGTCTGGTTGCCATGAATAAAGTTGTAAACCGATTCTCCATTGCAACCGGCGGTATTTTCCTGATTGCATGCGGTCTGTTTCCAAAACTTGCGGCGCTGATCTCCATTATGCCGCAGAGCGTACTTGGCGGTGCAGCAGTTATGATGTTCTCATCTATCGTAGTCAGCGGTATCCAGCTGATCACCAAGTGGCCGGTAACTCCGAGAAATGTAACTATCGTTTCTGTTGCACTTGGTCTTGGATATGGACTTGGCGCAAACTCTGCAGTCCTTGCACATCTTCCGCAGGCAATCACACTGATCTTCGGCGGTTCTGGAATCGTACCTGCTGCATTATTTGCAATCGTACTGAATATTGTACTTCCACCGGATGAGAAATCCGAAGTAGAAATTGCAGAAGAGATTCTGGATATCAAGAGACAGGAAGAAAAGAATAAATAAATTGTAGAACTATCTGAGGATAGAAGAAACAGCAGAAAGCGTGAAATTCATAAATAGTGGACTTCGCGCTTTCTTTTTTTACCAAACTGCGAAGCAGTTATTGAGTTATGAGCAGATATCAAAGAGAATGTTTTTATCTGTGATACACGATTATGAACGCTTGTTTCGTATATTTCCTATCAAAATAATAAAAAATGCCAAATGATTTCAATTTAGGGCTTGACAAATGAAGTTAGCAGTGGTAAATTGTTAATTAATTTAACAGATTAAACCGATGAAGCGGAAGTCAAAGCAGTCATGCGCGCACAGAGAATCCGGGAAGGTGAGAGCCGGGTGGAAATGCAGTCTGCCAAATGGGCCGCTGAGGGCGCAGTGAAAGGCATGGAGAATCAGCTTAGTATCCTGCGACGTAAGGCATACGTGAGTTGCCGGAAATATGAAGGTATTTCGCAAAGTGTACGGATCATACCGTAAATCAAGGTGGCACCGCGGGTGAATTATATACGCTCGTCCTTGACAGAAACAAAAATTCTGTCATGGGCGGGCGTTTTTTATACTAGTAAGAAATTATTCCATAATGTTTCTATAATATAAAATGTTCTCCGGGCAGATACTTGATCAATTACAGGAGGTGTTCCCATGTATCCAACATTAGAAACTATTAAACAGCTTGCAAAGATAAAAGAATACCGTCGCATTCCTTTGTGCAGAGAACTTTATGCAGACAGATACACACCGGTAGAAGTAATGCGTACTCTGCGAAAAGCCAGCCGCCACTGTTACCTGCTGGAAAGTGCCAGTCAGACAGAAGTGTGGGGCAGATATTCTTTTCTGGGATATGAACCATCCATGGAAATCACCTGTACAGATGGTACTCTGAAAATCAGAAAAACAGATTCTCAGGGAAAAGACGAAGAAACAATAAAACAGGTTACACATCCAGGAGATACTCTCCGTGAGATTATCCGGGAATACAAAACTCCTGTAATGGAAGATATGCCTCCTTTTACAGGCGGCCTGGTAGGATATTTTTCTTACGACTACATCAAATACAGCGAACCAAAACTGAAGCTTGAGGATAAAGAGCAGCAGGACTTTAGAGATATGGACTTAATGCTCTTTGACCAGGTCATTGTATTTGATCATTTCAAACAGAAAGTACTCCTGATCACTGGTGTAATGACAGATAATCTTGAAGCGTCTTACGAAACAGCAATAAAAAAACTGGATGAAATGGCACAGCTTATCCGAGACGGCGAACACATGGAATTCGAACCGCTGAAACTTCAGTCAGAGATTCAACCAAAGTTTCCAAAAGAAAAATACGCAGATATGGTGGAGAAAGCTAAACATTATATCAAAGAAGGCGATATTTTTCAGGTAGTACTGTCTAACCCGATGCGTGCAAAAGCAACCGGAAGCCTGTTTGATACCTATCGTGTTCTTCGTGCATCCAATCCATCTCCATATATGTTCTACTTCTCCAGTGATGATATCGAACTGGCAGGTGCTTCTCCTGAGACGCTTGCGAAGCTGGAAAACGGCACATTAAGTACATTCCCTCTGGCAGGAACCAGACCAAGAGGAAAGACAAGAGAAGAGGACAAAGCTCTTGAAGAGGGACTTCTCAAAGATGAAAAAGAACTGGCAGAGCATAACATGCTGGTAGATCTGGGCAGAAACGATATCGGAAAGATCAGCAAGATCGGAACTGTAAAAGTAGAGAAATATCTCTGCGTAGAGCGTTTTTCACATGTTATGCATCTGGGATCCACAGTAACAGGAATCATTAGAGATGATAAAGATGCTGTAGATGCAGTGGATTCCATACTTCCGGCAGGAACCCTTTCTGGAGCACCGAAATTCAGAGCCTGCCAGATCATTGAAGAACTGGAACAGAGTAAACGAGGTATTTATGGAGGGGCCATCGGTTATCTGGATTTTGCAGGAAACCTGGATACCTGTATTGCAATCCGACTGGTCTACAAGAAGAACGGAGAAATCTGTATCCGGTCCGGAGCCGGAATCGTGGCAGACAGTGTCCCGGAAAAAGAATTCCAGGAATGCTGCAATAAGGCAAGAGCCGTGGTGCAGGCAATTGAACAGGCGCAGGAGGGATTAGAATGATATTACTGATCGATAATTATGACAGCTTTTCCTATAATTTATATCAGCTCATCGGAGCTGTAGAACCGGATATCAAAGTAGTGAGAAATGATGAGTGTACACTGGAAGAAATCGCAGAGATGAAACCGGAAGCAATCATTTTATCCCCTGGTCCGGGACGACCGGAAGATGCAGGTATTTGTATCCCGGCAATCAAAGAATTTGCAGGAAAGATCCCGATCCTTGGTGTTTGTCTGGGCCATCAGTCTATCTGCGAAGCCTTTGGCGGAACCGTATCCTATGCAAAGAAACTGATGCATGGAAAGAAAAAGCTGATGTACAAAACATGTGAAAGTCAGCTTTTCAAAGGTCTGCCGGAAACTTTTGCAGCAGCCAGATATCATTCTCTGGCAGCATTGAAAGACACTTTGCCTGAAGAATTGAAAGTGACCGCAGAGTCAGAAGACGGTGAAGTCATGGCAGTAGAACATACAAAATATCCTGTATTCGGAGTACAGTTTCATCCTGAATCTGTAATGACACCGGATGGCAGAGTAATGATAGAGAATTTTATGGAGGTAGTAAGAAATGATTAAAGAAGCCATTATCAAATTATCAAAGAAACAGGATTTAACATACGCAGAAGCAGAAACCGTAATGGACGAAATCATGAGCGGTCAGGCAACACCGGTACAGATGTCTGCTTATCTTACTGCCTTATCCTTAAAAGGAGAGACTATTGATGAGATCACAGCTTCTGCAGCAGGTATGAGAGCACACTGTATCAAACTTCTTCATGACATGGATGTTCTGGAAATCGTAGGTACAGGAGGAGACGGAGCTAACTCATTTAATATTTCAACTACTTCCTCACTGGTGATCGCAGCAGGCGGTGTTCCCGTGGCAAAACATGGAAACAGAGCGGCTTCTTCCAAATCGGGTGCAGCAGACGTTCTGGAAGCTCTTGGAGTTAAGATTACCTTACCACCGGAACGCAGTGCTGAAATTCTGAAAAAGATCAACATCTGTTTCTTATTTGCCCAGAACTATCACATTGCAATGAAGTATGTGGCACCGATCCGTAAGGAGCTGGGTATCAGAACTGTATTCAACATTCTTGGACCGTTAAGCAACCCGGCAGGTGCAAATATGGAACTGATGGGTGTCTATGATAATGCGCTGGTAGAACCGCTTGCACAGGTAATGGCAAACCTTGGAGTAAACAGAGGAATGGTTGTTTACGGACAGGATAGTCTGGATGAGATCTCCATGTGTGCACCGACATCTGTATGTGAGATCAAAGATGGTAAGTTTACATCCTATGAGATTACTCCGGAGCAGTTCGGCTATGAAAAATGTGAGAAAGGTGCCTTGACAGGCGGAACTCCTGCAGAGAACGCAGAGATCACCAAAGCAATCTTAAATGGAGAAGAAAGAGGTCCGAAGCGTCAGGCTGTTTGCTTAAACGCAGGAGCGGCACTATATATCGCAGGAAAAGCAGCTTCCATAGAAGAGGGTGTAAAACTTGCAGAATCCCTTATCGACAGCGGAGCAGCACTGAAGAAACTGGAAGAATTTGTAGAAGAGACAAATAAATAATTTGAAAGAACAGTCATAGAGTTTATGAAAAACATATTAGAAGAAATTGCAGTCAGAACAACCGAGCGAATCGCAAAAGAAAAAGCGCAGGTTTCCATCTCCGAACTGGAGAACAGAATTCAGGAGATTAATAAAATCGCATCACAGAAAATGACATTCCTGCAGGCACTGCAGAAAGATGGCATGTCCTATATCTGCGAAGTAAAGAAAGCATCCCCGTCCAAGGGCCTGATCGCACCGGATTTCCCGTATCTGGCAATCGCACAGGAATATGAACAGGCAGGTGCAAGCGCGATCTCCTGCCTCACAGAACCTTTTTATTTCCAGGGTTCCGATCAGTATCTGAAAGAAATCGCATCCATCGTACAGATTCCAGTGCTCCGCAAAGATTTCACAGTAGATGAATACATGATCTACCAGGCGAAATCCCTGGGAGCTTCTGCAGTACTTCTTATCTGTGCAATCCTTGATGACGGCGCTCTGAGAGCCTACAGACAGCTTGCAAAAGAGCTGGGACTGGATGCGCTGGTAGAAGCACATGATGAGTATGAAGTAGACAGAGCCTTAAATCTGGGAGCAGAGATTGTCGGAGTAAACAACCGTGACCTCAGAACTTTCCAGGTAGATATGAACAATAGCATCCGTCTTAGAAAAATGGCACCGGACAACGTAGTATTTGTCTCTGAAAGTGGAATCCGCACTCCGGACGACATCAGACTTCTTTATGAAAATCAGGTAGACGCCGTATTGATCGGTGAAACACTCATGCGAAGCCTGGACAAGAAAGCAGCTCTGGAAAGTCTGAATGGCAGTCCATTACGTTGAGATAGAAACTATCATCTGCGGAGGACTTAACATGACCATAGAATTACAGCAAAGAACAAAAATCAAGATCTGCGGTCTGAAACGCCCGGAAGACATTACCTATGTAAATGAGGCAAAACCAGATTACTGCGGATTTATCATAGAATTTCCAAAAAGCAGCAGAAATGTCACAGGAGACCAGGTAAGAGTTCTTACCGCAGACCTGCACCCGGATATTATCCCAGTGGGCGTTTTCGTAAACGCTTCCCCGGAAAGGGTAGAGGAACTGCTTCTCGATGGAACCATCCAGATTGCACAGCTCCATGGACAGGAAGACGAAGCTTACATCAGAAGAATTCAGAAAAACACAGGACATCAGGTCATTAAAGCCTTTTCCGTAAAAACGGTCAAGGATATTGAACTGGCATTACAAAGCCCGGCAGATTACATCCTGTTGGACCAGGGAGGCGGAGGAACCGGTAAAACCTTTGACTGGACCCTGATCCCGGAGATAACCAGACCATTTTTCCTGGCAGGAGGTCTCGGTCCTGACAATCTTGAACAGGCAGTCTGCATGATCAGCCCTTATGCGGTAGATTTGAGCAGCAGCGTAGAGACGGATGGTGTAAAAGACAGAAGCAAAATTCTGGAAGCAGTGAATCTGGTGCATAAAACAACTGAAAATTGATTTTTATTATTACCATAATTTGAATACACAAGGAGGACAACACAGATGTCAAAAGGAAGATTCGGCATCCACGGAGGACAGTACATACCGGAAACATTAATGAACGCTGTCATCGAACTGGAAGAAGCCTACAACCATTACAAAGATGACCCGGAATTTAACGCAGAACTCACAGAGCTTCTGAACGAATATGCAGGAAGACCATCACGTCTCTACTTTGCATCCCACATGACAGAAGACCTTGGAGGTGCAAAAGTATATTTAAAGAGAGAAGATTTAAACCACACAGGTGCCCATAAGATTAACAATGTACTTGGTCAGGTACTTCTTGCCAAGAAAATGGGTAAGACTCGTGTCATTGCAGAAACAGGTGCAGGCCAGCACGGCGTAGCTACGGCTACAGCAGCAGCCCTCATGGGTATGGAATGTGAGATTTTTATGGGAAAAGAAGACACAGAGCGTCAGGCGTTAAATGTGTACAGAATGCGTCTTCTGGGAGCAAAGGTAAATGCAGTTACCTCTGGTACAGCAACATTGAAAGATGCAGTTTCTGAGACAATGAGAGAGTGGACAAACCGTATTTCTGACACTCACTATGTACTGGGTTCCGTAATGGGACCACACCCATTTCCAACAATTGTTCGCGATTTTCAGGCGATCATTTCAAAAGAAATTAAAGAGCAGATCCTTGAGAAAGAGGGCAGACTTCCGGATGCAGTTCTTGCATGTGTAGGCGGCGGTTCCAATGCAATCGGAACATTCTATAATTTTATCAATGACAAAGACGTTCGTCTGATCGGATGCGAAGCAGCAGGCCGCGGTGTAAACACAGCTGAGACAGCAGCAACCATCGCAACCGGCAAACTGGGAATCTTCCACGGAATGAAATCCTACTTCTGTCAGGATGAATACGGTCAGATTGCACCGGTATACTCCATTTCTGCAGGTCTGGATTACCCGGGAATCGGACCGGAACATGCACATCTGTATGACACAGGACGTGCAGAATATGTACCTGTTACAGATGAAGAAGCAGTAGAAGCATTCGAGTATCTTTCCAGAACAGAGGGAATCATCCCTGCAATCGAGAGCGCTCATGCAGTAGCTTACGTAAAGAAAATTGTTCCACAGATGAGCAAAGACCAGATCGTAGTCATTACAATCTCCGGACGTGGAGATAAGGACTGCGCAGCAATCGCACGTTACAGAGGGGAGGATATCCATGAATAAGAAAATCGCAGAAGCATTTGAAAAAGGTAAGGCATTTATTCCATTTATTACCTGTGGAGATCCGTCTCTGGAGGTAACAGAACAGCTTGTTTACGCAATGGAGGAAGCAGGAGCGGACCTGATAGAACTTGGAATTCCATTTTCCGACCCGACAGCAGAGGGGCCGGTAATCCAGGGGGCGAATGTAAGAGCGCTTTCCGGAGGTGTAACAACAGATAAAGTGTTTGATATGGTAGTAAAGATCAGAAAGAACACTTCCATTCCTATGGTATTTATGACTTATGCAAACGTAGTATTCTCTTACGGAACAGAACGTTTCATCAAGACTGCCGCAGAGATTGGTATGAATGGTCTGATCTTACCGGATGTGCCGTTTGAGGAAAAAGAAGAGTTTGATACTGTATGCAAGAAATATGGCATTGATCTGATTTCCCTGATTGCGCCGACTTCTCATGAGAGAATTGCGCAGATTGCAAAAGAAGCTGAGGGGTTTGTATATTGTGTATCTTCACTTGGTGTTACAGGAACCAGAACAAATATTACGACAGATATTGGTGCGATGGTGAAACTGGTGAAAGCAGCGAAAGATATTCCTTGTGCGGTAGGTTTTGGAATTTCTACACCGGAGCAGGCGAAGAAAATGGCAGCACAGTCTGACGGTGCGATCGTGGGATCTGCGATCGTCAAGTTGTGTGCAGCATATGGTGCAGATTGTGTGCCGTATGTAAAAGAATATGTGAAATCTATGAAAGATGCGGTAATGGAAGTTTAAGGATGTGAAAAGGGGACGCGCAGAAACATAGTTGATGTCGTGTGCGGTTTCGGAGCTAAGAAGTTCTAAAGCTCCTGCAAATGCACGCGACATCAACTATGTTTCTGCGCTGTTTTTTATAGAAATGTTTTTAAAACCTGCAGAACACCGTTTTCCCAGTAAGGCGGGCAGGTGTTTTTGGCAGCGGCCTGTACTTCGGGACGGGAGTTGGAAACGGCGTAGCTGAGGCCGGATGCCTGAAGCATTTCAATGTCATTGATATTATCACCAAAAGTGCAGGTTTCATCAGATGTAATTCCAAGATATTCCTGCAGAAAAGCTAACGCAGAAGCTTTCCCTGAACCCTGTAGGGTGGCATCCATCCACTCTCTGCCGGCAGATGCAAGTGTGACTTTATCTTTCCATGCAGGTGTAAATAAAGGCACGCACATTTCTTCACAGGCATTATGGTGATAAACAGAGAATTTGATCACCTGCTCGTTTTCAAGATTCAGCATTTCAGGAACTTCACGGATGTCATATCCATATGAGTCTCTCAGCCAGTGAAACATCCGGCTTCCACCATCTTCGGCAAAGCCATAATCTGGAGTAGAAATAAAGTAATCACAGGAAGGCATGCTTTCCCGAACCATGGAACACATTCCTTTCCATATTTCGTCCGGCATAGTATCCACTTTCAGAATTTCCTTTGGAGTTCGTACAACAGTCCCTCCGTCAGAAATATAAAGTAGTCTGTCAGCGATCGGTGCAAACAATTTACGCTCACTCCGGTACTGCCGCCCTGAACAGGCCACAAAAATAATTCCTTTATCAATCAGTTTCCCGATAACATCCATATACTCTCTGTCAATCGCCAGGGTTCCATCCTTTACTAAAGTTCCATCTATATCAGAAGCAATCAATTTAATCATAATAAAAATCCTCTCTATAAGAATACATTCTATTCCTTCAACAACACTTTCCATTCTACCATGCAAATCTATATCTTTCTACATAAAATTACTGCAAATCTATGACGTGTTCATAGTAAGTCAATTAATCCAATAAGTTGTAAGGTAATTGTATGAAAAGGACCGAAATTCATAATATACAATTGATTGGAGAAATTCAATAACCTGTCATTAACAATTTTTACACATATAGCCAGTAAACAGACATGAAATATTTTGGTATTGGGTGAATTTGCAGCGAGCGTAGTAACTCTTGGTGCGTGGAAATCTGCGTTATGAGGAAAAATAGCAACTTGTCTGAGCGAAGTTTGCAACGGAGCGAGTTTTGCATTTGTCCTCATGTTTTTAGCAGATTCCCACACACCTAGAGTTACTGGCCCGCGAAACCGCCCCAAATACCAAAATATTTCATGTCGTCCTCAATTATTTTGGCTACCACTCCCCATTGACTTTTACCCCCTTTTTTCTTATATTATATAAATAGAAATCCGCATACCCTGTTTGTATGCGTCCCCAAACTCTGAAAAAAAGGAGAAATGCTCGAAATGAACAAAAAAATGCTCTTTGTTTTCAATCCCAAAGCAGGCAAGGGCAAGATAAAAACTAACCTGCTTGATATTGTAGATATATTCAATAAAGGCGGCTACGAAGTTACTATCTATTCTACACAGAAATCAAGAGACGCTTACGAAAAAGCCAAAGAATACGAAAACAAAGTAGATCTCATCGTATGCAGCGGCGGCGACGGAACTCTTGACGAAGTAGTCACCGGAGTAATGGAGAAAAACAGTTCTATTCCGATCGGATATATTCCGGCAGGAAGCACTAATGACTTTGCAAACAGTCTTTTTATGCCGAAAAGCATGACAGAAGCAGCCTCTATGATCATGGAAGAGGAACTTTATCACTGTGATATCGGCAGATTCAATAACCAGAGCTTTACATATATTGCAGCTTTCGGTCTTTTTACAGATGTAGCCTACCAGACAGATCAGGATCTCAAGAACATCCTGGGACATGTTGCCTATCTTCTGGAAGGAGTCAAACGACTTTTCGATATCAAATCATACCATATGAAAATTGAATCAGAAGAATTAACAGTAGAAGATGACTTTATCTTTGGAATGGTAACTAATTCCAGATCAGTAGGCGGATTTAAGAACCTCACAGGTAAGAATGTAGACATGAATGATGGCCTTTTTGAAGTGACCATGATCACAAGACCGAAGAATCCACTGGAGTTGCAGGAAATTATGACTGCGATGCTGACAGCCGAGGATAATACAGATCTGATCTATTCTTTTAAATCAGCCAGAGTCACTATTACGTCAGAGGAAGCAGTATCCTGGACCCTGGACGGTGAATTCGGCGGCAGTCATACTCAGGTAGAGATTGAGAACTGTCATGAAGCACTGAATCTGTATCTTAAAAGTACCAAGAATGAGGAAACCAAATCAATTGGCATTTCCCCGTTAATAAATAAAAAGGAGAAATAAAATGGGTGAGTATATCAATGTAGTAGAGACTTTTGGATGTGATGTGTTTAATGATTCCGTCATGCAGGCACGACTTCCGAAAAAGATCTACAAAGAATTGAAAAAAACCATAGAAGAAGGTAAGGAGCTGTCTATGGAAATTGCAGATGTAGTAGCACATGAGATGAAAGAATGGGCCATTGAAAAAGGTGCCACACACTACAGCCACTGGTTCCAGCCCCTTACCGGTGTGACAGCAGAGAAACACGATGCTTTTATCACAGCTCCAATGGATAATGGTAAGGTTCTGATGTCTTTCTCCGGAAAAGAACTGATCAAAGGTGAACCGGATGCATCATCATTTCCGTCCGGAGGCCTGAGAGCAACTTTCGAAGCAAGAGGATATACAGCGTGGGACTGCACATCACCGGCATTTGTACGTCATGATGCAGCAGGTGCAACTCTCTGCATTCCGACAGCGTTCTGCTCTTATACAGGAGAAGCCCTTGACCAGAAAACACCGTTGCTTCGTTCTATGGAAGCAATCAACACCCAGGCACTCCGTCTGCTCAGACTTTTCGGAAACACTACTTCTAAGAAAGTAACTCCGTCCGTAGGTGCAGAACAGGAATATTTCCTGGTAGACAAAGAAAAATGGCTCCAGAGAAAAGATTTGATCTACACTGGCAGAACACTGTTCGGTGCCATGCCTCCTAAGGGTCAGGAAATGGATGATCATTATTTCGGAAGCATCCGTCAGAGAATTTCTGCATATATGAAAGAAGTAAATGAAGAATGCTGGAAGCTTGGTGTACCTGCCAAAACACAGCATAATGAAGTTGCACCTGCACAGCATGAGCTTGCACCGATTTATGCACCGGTCAACATTGCAGCAGATCAGAATCAGATGATGATGCGTATCCTGAAGAAAGTAGCCAGTCGTCATGGAATGCGCTGCCTGCTTCACGAAAAACCATTCGCAGGTGTAAACGGCTCCGGTAAACACAACAACTGGTCCCTTACAACAGACGATGGAATCAATCTTCTGGATCCGGGTAAAACACCGCATGACAATATCCAGTTCCTGCTGGTCCTGACCTGTATACTGAAAGCAGTAGACGAACATGCTGATCTTCTTCGTGAATCCGCAGCAGATGTAGGAAATGATCAGAGACTTGGCGGCCATGAAGCACCTCCTGTAGTAATCTCTGTATTCCTCGGAGAACAGCTTGAGGATGTCCTTGAGCAGCTGGTCAACACAGGAACAGCAACACACAGCAAGAAAGGAAGCAAACTGGAGACCGGTGTTAAGACACTGCCTGATTTCATGAAAGACGCTACAGATCGTAACCGTACTTCACCGTTTGCTTTTACAGGAAATAAATTTGAATTCCGTATGGTTGGTTCCAGAGATTCTATCTCAGGATGTAATGTAGTTCTGAATACAATTACAGCAGAAGTATTCAAGGAAGCCTGCGACCGTCTGGAAAATGCTCCTGATTTTGAACTGGCAGTACATGATCTGATCAAAGAATATGCAACAGAACATCAGAAAATCGTATTTAACGGAAACGGCTATGCACCGGAATGGGAAGCAGAAGCAAAACGCCGCGGCCTTCCGATCCTGCCGACAATGGTAGATGCTATTCCTGCACTTACTACAGAGAAATCTGTTAAACTTTTCGAGGCATTTGATGTATTCTCCAGAACAGAACTGGAGTCCCGTGCAGAGATCAAATATGAGATTTACTCCAAAGCGATCAACATCGAAGCGAAGACAATGATCGATATCGCAACCAAGCAGATCATTCCTGCTGTTATTAAATATACAACTGTTCTTGGTGAGTCCATCAACACAGTAAAGACAGCAGGTGAAGGTCTGATCGATGTAAGCGTACAGCTTGATCTGCTTAAGAAAGCATCCAAACTCTTAAAGAGTACAAACAGCGCTATGAGCAAACTCAGCAAACTGGTAGAGAAGATTCCGGAACATGCAGAAGGACGAGACAGAGCAGTATTCTGCAAAGAGAAAGTTGTTCCTGCGATGGAAGCTTTACGTGAGCCAGTAGATGAGCTGGAAATGATCGTAGACAAGGAAATGTGGCCGATGCCGTCTTACGGAGATCTTGTATTTGAAGTATAAGGTTGTAAGAAAATAAAGAAAAATGATATAATAAAAAGACCGTGGATCTGAAAAAAGATAAGCGGTCTTTTTCTAAAATATAAACTGGACTGTAATAGTCACATAAAGTTAAAGGAGAATTAAATGGAAGAACTGAAGTTTTTAGAGGAACAGCAGGTGTCCTCTGAACTGATAAAAAGAATAGAAGAATTTCGCAGCCAATATGAAGTAGCACCGGAAGCAGCCGGCAGAATCGTGAAACCATCTATTCCATTCTATGGAAAAGATATTCTGGAAATGGCTATTGCAGGACTGCTTAAAGGTGAGAATCTGCTGCTCACAGGCCCCAAAGCCACAGGAAAAAATATCCTTGCAGAGAATCTGGCATACATTTTCAACCGTCCTGCGTATAATGTTTCTTTTCATGTAAATACAAATAGCGGTGATCTGATCGGAACAGACACTTTTGCGGATAATGAAGTAAAACTTCGCAAAGGAACTATCTATCAGTGTGCAGAATACGGTGGATTTGGAATTCTTGATGAGATCAATATGGCAAAGAACGATGCAGTTTCCGTTCTACATGCTACTCTGGATTATCGTCGCTCTATTGATGTGCCGGGCTATGATAAAATTGATCTTCATCCTGCAGCACGGTTTATTGGAACTATGAACTATGGATATGCAGGAACAAAGGAATTGAATGAGGCACTTGTCTCCAGATTTCTGGTCATAGATATGCCGGCTCAGACCCAAGAATCCCTGGAATTCATTTTTCGACAGATGTTCCCAAAAGTAAAAGAAAATGCCAGAACACAGTTTATTGGTGTATTTCTGGATTTACAGCTTAAGGCTTCGAATAGTGAGATTTCAACGAAACCTCTGGATCTGCGAGGACTTCTTGCTGCCATGAAAATTGTAGAAACAGGACTTTCGCCGAGAAAAGCAGTCACCATGGGTGTTGTGAATAAGACTTTTGATATTTTTGAGAAAGAAATTGTAGAAGATATAGTGAATACCAGAATTCCGGCAGACTGGACAAGGGATGATGTTTATGAAGGATGAGAAAATCGTAGAAATTGACGATTACCGCCTGGAACTGGAAAACAGGATACGTAATCTTCTCTGGACCATCAGTGGAGATTATACTTTAAATATGAAAGTAGACGTTTCTCTATATCTTCGCTCAAAAGCAATCGCTCTATATGATGGAATTAAACAGGGGGCTTTAGCTAAATATTATGATAAGGATATGCTTGGCCTGTATTTGGTAAAGAAGGTTTTCTGCCAGGCAGGCGAGGGAGAACTGACTGCAGTTGCTCAGCTTTGTGTAGAAGAGGCAATCGGAGAAAAAATCTGTCAGGAACGTCCGGGAGTCCGGGAAATGCAGCGTCAGGCTTTTGAAGATATCCTGGATCAGGAATTTGAGCAGATGCCTGCATACGGAGATATTCTCGGACGTTTGAAAATTGCAGTCTTAAGAGACAGACTTGAAAATGGAAAGCACCACGTGGAAGAACGTCTGAGGAAAATCCGTGACATGGTCTATGAAGCGCGGACTGCTGCGGATACTATGGAATTGATCAGAATAATTGACAGTCTCTATAATACTATTATTGATCCGAACTTTGAGAAGGATCACGGTACTCTGGAGCAGGTCATGGCAGTCAGTATGGAAGAACTGACAGAATATGACTGGGAAGATTTCCTTACAGAAGAACTTTATGAGGAAGCCCTTGAGAGTTACATCGAACAGATGGCAAATAAGATTACTGATATGGAAGATACCGGTATTACTGAAGAAATGGAAAAACAGCGCCAGACAAAACATAAGATTACGATCCTTACTGAGGAAGAACTTGAGAAGGCATACACCTATGTAGAACTGAACTTTGGAAAAACTTATCTTACGCCTGCAGAAGAGAAACGTATGAATTATCTGATGTGCCGGGAACTTCATAGAGACTGCAGCCTCTATTTTACAGAAGGAATCCTGAAGAATCCTGTGAAACGCAACTATCAGTATGAGTATGCAGTGCGCCTGAAAAATAAGAATATCTGGCTCTACCACGACAAACACAGAATCGTTAAACAGAATATTGCATCTCTCACAGATCTCCTGAGAAAAACTCTGGTGCTGAAAAGTGAAATACAGGAAGTACTTTCAGACAGAGGTACGATCATCCCATCCAGGCTTTGGCGTGTGGGCAGAAGCAGTGAGGCAAATCTGTTCAAAAGAGAATTGAAAGCGGATGCATCTGATTTTGTGGTAGATGTGCTGATCGATGCAAGTGGTTCTCAGATGTCAAGACAGGGAGATGTTGCATTACAGGCTTATATCATCAGTGAAGCACTGAGCAATGTGAATCTGCCTCATCGTGTCATGAGTTTCTGCACATTCTGGGATTACACCATCCTTCATCGGTTCAGGGAATATGATGATCCACAATCGGCCAATGAAAATATTTTCAATTATGTTACTTCCTCCAATAACAGAGATGGCCTTGCCATTAAAACAGTAGGATATGGGCTGCTCCAGAGACCGGAGGAAAAGAAAATCCTTATTATATTAAGTGATGGCAAGCCATATGACGTCATTGTAAATAGACCTCATGCAAAGAATCCGGAACCTTATATGGGAAAATATGCAGTCAATGACACTGCGACTGAGGTTCGTCATCTTCGAAACCTTGGGGTCAGCGTTCTGGGAGTCTTTGCAGGGGAAGAAAAAGACCTTTTGACAGAAAAAAAGATCTTTGGAAAGGACTTTGCTTATATTCGTGATATTTCAAGTTTTTCCAGAATTGTCGGACGATATCTGATCAAACAGTTGGATTCCGATGAATAAACAGACAAAACAACGCAAAAAAGTACCGTTAGAAAACGCTAACAAGGCAGAAATTTATCGAATCATCACGTCAATATGGTAAAGTATACAAAAATCCATTATTTTCACCTTGCCTTTTTGTATATATTTCGCTATAATGGAATTTGTTTATAAATTAATACAAAAGGGAGAGGAAATCATGAACGAAAACAAAGAGTTCAAACCGTATATTCCGGCTGACAAGATCACACCAGAATTTACGGTGACATCCATCATCATGGGTGTTATCCTTGCAGTCATCTTCGGTGCAGCCAATGCTTATCTTGGTCTGCGTGTTGGTATGACTGTATCTGCTTCCATTCCGGCAGCAGTTATTTCCATGGGCGTAATTCGCAAGATCATGAAAAAGAACTCCATTCTGGAGAGCAACATGGTCCAGACAATCGGTTCAGCCGGTGAATCACTGGCAGCCGGTGCAATTTTCACAATGCCTGCTCTGTTCCTTTGGGCAGAAGAAGGACTTTGTGAAATGCCGGGTATCGTGGAAATCACATTAATCGCACTTTGCGGTGGTGTTCTTGGTGTACTTTTTATGGTACCACTTCGTAACGCACTGATCGTAAAAGAGCATGCAACACTTCTTTATCCGGAAGGAACTGCCTGCGCAGATGTTCTTCTTGCAGGTGAAGAGGGTGGTGCAAACGCTGCGACAGTATTCTCAGGTATGGGAATCGCAGCGATCTTTAAATTTGTCGTTGACGGTTTAAAGGTAATCCCTGCAGACGTTGCAGTAGCATTTAAAGGATTCAAAGGTGAAATTGGTATGGAATGCTATCCTGCACTTCTCGGTGTTGGATATATCGTAGGACCAAGAATCGCATCCTTTATGTTTGTTGGTTCTCTTATTGGCTGGATGGTGCTGATTCCGGTAATCTGTCTGTTCGGAGCTGATACAGTTATGTATCCTGGAACAGAAACAATTTCTGCTCTTTATGCAGCAGGCGGAGCAGCTAAAATCTGGAGTACTTATGTAAAATATATCGGAGCAGGAGCTATCGCAACAGGTGGTATTATTTCCCTGATCAAATCCCTGCCTCTTATCATTACAACCTTCCGTGATTCCATGAAGAGCATGAAAGGTGGCAAGAATACAAGTACAGAAAGAACTGCACAGGATCTTCCAATGAACGTTATCCTGATCGGTATTGTGGCAATGGTTGCGATCATCTGGCTTGTTCCGGCTATCCCGGTTAACCCGATCGGTGCGCTGATTATCGTAATCTTCGGCTTCTTCTTTGCAACTGTATCTTCCCGTATGGTTGGTCTTGTAGGAAGCTCCAACAACCCTGTATCAGGTATGGCTATCGCTACACTTCTGATCGCAACAATGGTTATCAAAGCATCAGGCAATACCGGTATCGACGGAATGAAAGCAGCAATTGCTATTGGTTCCGTAATCTGTATCGTAGCAGCGATCGCAGGTGATACTTCACAGGATTTAAAGACAGGTTATCTTCTTGGTGCAACTCCTAAGAAGCAGCAGATCGGTGAGCTTATCGGTGTTGTTGCTGCCGGTCTTGCTATCGGTGGTGTTCTTTATCTTCTGAATACTGCATGGGGATACGGAAGTGCAGAAGTACCTGCTCCTCAGGCAACTCTGATGAAGATGATCGTAGAAGGTATCATGGGCGGCAAGCTTCCATGGACACTGGTATTTATCGGTGTATTCCTTGCAATTGGTCTGGAAATCTTAAGAATTCCGGTTATGCCATTTGCTATCGGTCTTTACCTTCCAATCTACCTCAACGCTGCTATCATGATCGGTGGTGTTGTTCGTATGTTCGTTGACGGAAGAAAGAATGTTGATGATAAGAAAAAAGAAGAACAAGCAACAGACGGTACACTTTACTGTGCAGGTATGATCGCAGGTGAAGGTCTTGTAGGTATCCTTCTTGCAATCCTTGCAGTAGTAAACGTAAGCAGTGTATTTGATCTCTCCGGAAGCATTAACCTTGGTAATGCAGGCGGCGTGATTCTGATGTTACTTATGATCTTAAGCCTTCTGAAATTCAGTATCTGGAACAAGAAGAAAGCCTGATCAGGCGGAGATGATAATATCTAAATGAGTAAAAAGAAAAAAGAATTACAGATCAATTATCTGGATCTCATTCCTGAGCGCAGTGCACAGCTTCGCTGGCATACGGATATCAGGGGGAGAATGGTGCTGGAAATAGAAAATAAGGGCGCATTTAATACGATTGCCCAGAAGCTGTTTGGAAAACCCAGATATACGAAAATACATCTGGATGACAATGGCACATTTATCTGGCCACTCATAGATGGCAGGAAGACAGTGGAAGATATTGCTGCACTGGTAAAAGGCGAATTTGGGGAGAAGGCAGAGCCTTTATATCCAAGGATCATTAAATACTTCCAGATAATGGAGAGTTATCATTTTGTAAATTTTATCAATAAGCCTGAGAAATAAGGTAAGAATAAGAGCGGGAGCAGTCCTTTGTGGATTGCTGCCGTTCTTGTAATTTACAGGAAAATAATTACAGCGCAGTGATAAAGCGGTATCTTATTTAATTCAATCAGGCAAGTACGCTGTTTCAATTGTGATATGTACTTGATCCAATCGAAAAAAATTAGATTTGACTGTGGATATCTGTGCAGGTTCATGATTTGATCCGGTCAGGATGCGGATACTTACCTGATCGGACAGAGAATCGGATGATATTATCTGTTAATCCCTAAAATATATAAAAATGCAGGAGGCGAAAGATGAAACTGGCAAATGGAAAAAAATCACAACTTCTTGAATATTTAATGATTATAGTGGGAACCGGACTGATGGCCCTGGCGATCAACTCAGTATTTGATGCATCCGGGATGGTAACAGGAGGATTTTCCGGTGTAGCTATTATTATAAAAGCCTGGACAAAGGGAATTATAGATGGTGGAATACCTCTTTGGGTAACAAATATGGGACTGAATATTCCATTGTTTTTAATCGGATGGAAGATTCATGGATTCTCTTTTGTAAGGAAAGCTCTGATTGGAGAGATTTCTCTTTCTGCATGGCTGGCATTGCAGCCAGTATGGAATATCGCTGGTGATGATCTCCTGCTGGCAGCACTTTATGGAGGTGTGATCCAGGGTGTAGGTATTGGCCTTGTTTTTCTTGGCGGAGGAACGACCGGAGGAACCGATATGATGGCGGCCATCATCCAGAAATATCTTCAGCATTATTCCATTGCGCAGATTATGCAGTTCATTGATGCAGCAGTTGTAATAGTAGGTATGTATGTGTTCGGCATTCATAAAGCACTCTATGCTATTATCGCTGTATATCTGGTAACAAAAGTATCAGATGGATTGATCGAAGGTCTGAAATTCTCCAAAGCTGCTTATATTATAACGTCCAAACCGGAGGAAATTTCAGACATGATCATTAATGATCTGGACAGAGGTGTAACCGGTATCAATGCAAAAGGTATGTATTCCGGACAGGACAAACTGATGCTCTTCTGTGTAGTAAACAAAAAAGAAATCGTGATGCTTAAAGAAAAAGTAGACGAGATCGACCCGGCAGCATTTGTTATCGTGACAGATGCAAGAGAAGTACACGGAGAAGGATTCATTGAAAAGAAGTAACGCAGTAATACGCTTTACGATGAACGGGATTTATGCTGATCGCATAATTGTGCACTATATGTTTCGGAATTTTGCCACATGCATGCCCAAACACCTCGCGGAATAGTGGCGTGTGAACAGTAACCAAAAAAATATACAAAAAATTGTAAGTTTTTTTCTCTTTCCTCTTTTATTTTTGGTAAATATGTATTAAAATACAATACAGGTATAAGTTTTTATGGTTAAAACGGAAGAACAAACGTTACTAAGAACAAAAGAAGCGGTAACACGAACAAAAACTATAGATGAGAAGGGATTGAAATTGGATGATATCGAATCAGGTGCTTCAGAATACTCTTGAAGGGTTAAAAGAAATTTCCAGAACAGAATTTTGTGTGCTCGACACAGAAGGCAAAGTACTTGCAAGTACATTTGCAGATTTTTCCATTGCAACACCAGACGTACAGGCCTTTGTAGAATCACAGGCGGACAGTCAGCTGGTAAAGGGCTTCCAGTATTTTAAGGTCTGTGATGACTATCAGCTTGAATACATTCTGGTTGCTCATGGTGACGATGAAGATACTTATATGGTCGGCAAGCTTGCTGCTTTTCAGATTCAGAATCTGATCGTAGCGTATAAAGAACGCTTTGACAAAGACAGCTTTATTAAAAACCTGCTTCTTGACAATCTGCTCCTTGTAGATATTTACAACCGTGCAAAGAAACTGCATATTGAAGCAGACGTGCGCCGTGTAGTAATGATTCTTGAGATGCCTCAGGAGAAAGATCACAGTTCCATGGAGAGCGTGAAGAGTCTTTTTGGCGGAAAGAGCAAAGACTTTATCACAGCAGTAGATGAGAAGAGTATCATTGTAGTTAAGGAACTTGATGATGGTGAGAATTATCCGGAGATGGATCAGCTTGCACACACAATCCTCGATACACTTGGAATGGGTAACGATGGTAAGACTCATATGGCATATGGTACTATTGTAAATGAACTCAAAGAAGTATCACGTTCTTACAAAGAAGCCCGTATGGCTCTTGATGTTGGCAAGATTTTCTTTGGAGATAAAGAAGTAATTGCGTATAGTTCTCTGGGAATCGGAAGATTAATTTATCAGCTTCCAATTCCGCTGTGTAAGATGTTCATCAAAGAAATCTTTGGCGGCAAATCTCCGGACGATTTTGATGAAGAAACATTAGTAACCATCGACAAATTCTTCGAAAATAGCCTGAATGTTTCCGAGACGTCCAGACAGCTCTATATCCATAGAAACACTCTGGTCTACCGCCTTGATAAACTCCAGAAGAGTACTGGTTTAGATCTCCGCGTATTCGAAGACGCTATCACATTCAAGATCGCACTTATGGTAGTACGCTATATGAAGTATATGGAAACACTGGAATACTAATACATTATAATAGAAGAAAAATTTCAATGCCTGCCACAGTAGCAATTACTGTAGCAGGCATTAACTTTGCTATTACAATATTGGTATTTTACGTGTCCGATTTTATCCCTTTACAAATTCCGCCCCACAGTGTATAGTTAAAAATCGAGGTTGCAGATTTAAAAGAGTTATATAACGAAGAGAGTCACACGGCAAGAGAGTTACATGGCAAGAGACGTCACATGGCAAGAGAGTTACATGGCAAGAGGCGTCACATGGCAAGAGAGTTACATGGCAAGAGACGTCACATGGCAAGAGAGTTACATGGCAAAAGACGTCACACGGCAAGAGAGTTACACGGCGAGAGACGCCACACGGCAAGAGACATCACACGGTGAAGAGACAGTTACACAGTGAAGCAACATCACACGGCGAAGAAAAGTCACATAGCAAAGAAATGTCACGCAGCAAAGAGTCAGTTCCACAGCAAAGTAACAGACAGGAAATTTATTGATTGCGGGGGCATTTGCAGGAGTCGTAGTAATTCTTAGGGCTTGGGGAAACTGCGTTATGAGGAAAAATAGCAACTTGTCTGAGCGCAGTTTGCAACGGAGCGAGTTTTGCATTTTTCCTCATGCTTTTAGCAGATTCCCCAAACCCTTAGAATTCCTAGACTCCGAAACCGCCCCCGCAATCAATAAATTTCCTGTCGTCCCTTACTGAAAACTATGAACATTCTATGAACCCTAAAAAACTTACTTGCAATCCCCAAAAACATATATTACAATAATGTTACAAAAACATGAACCATTTGGAGGAAAAATCTATGATAGACCTGATAGATGTAAGCAAATCCTATGGTCCCGGCCTGCCGGCAGTGAACCATGCGAACTTACATATAGATAAAGGCGAATTCGTCTTTGTAGTAGGAAACAGCGGATCAGGAAAAACAACTCTGATCAAGCTTCTCATGAAAGAACTGGATTCCACATCCGGTCAGACCATCGTAAGTGGTGAACGCCTGGAGAAAATGAAGCACAGACGAGTAGCCAAATACCGTCGTAAATTGGGTGTAGTATTCCAGGATTTCCGTCTTTTGAAGGACAGAAACGTATATGAGAATGTAGCTTTCGCCCAGCGAGTGGTCAACCGTCCAACACGAGTTGTTCGTAAACGTGTCCCGGAAGTCCTTCAGGAAGTTGGACTGGCAGGTAAATACAAGTCTTTTCCGGATGAACTTTCCGGTGGAGAACAGCAGAGAGTAGCTCTGGCAAGAGCGCTGGTTAACCGACCTGATATCCTTCTGGCAGATGAACCGACCGGAAACCTGGATCCGAAAACTTCAGAAGAAATCATGAAACTTCTGGAACAGATCAATGACAGAGGAACCACTGTCCTTGTAGTAACTCATAATAAAGAAATCGTAAATGCAATGAAGAAACGAGTAGTTACCATGCATGAAGGTTCCATAATAAGTGACGAGAAAGAGGGAGAATATCATGAGGCCTAGTACAATATGGTATACCCTGAAACAGGGTATCAAGAATATTAAGAGAAACTGGATGTTTTCCCTGGCATCGATTATCACTATGACTGCCTGCATTTTTTTGTTCGGTATCTTTTTCTCGATTGTGAATAATGTTAATAACATTGCACATAAAGTAGAGCAGGAAGTACCAATTACCGTTTTCTTTGAAGAAGGAACTACCAACAAACAGATAAAAGCCATCGGGAAAAAGATTAAAGAACGTCCGGAAGTAGAGAAGATTGAGTATCAGTCAGCAGACGAAGCCTGGGAAGAATATAAAGAACAGTATTTCCAGGGATCAGAAGCAGCAGATGGGTTTAAAGATGACAACCCGCTTGCGAACTCAGCAAACTACCGTGTATATATGAATGATATTACCAAGCAGACAGAGCTTGTTTCCTATATACAGGAACTGAAACATGTAAGAAAAGTTAATCAGTCTGAAGAAGCGGCCAAGACGCTTGGAAATATCAACAAACTGGTTTCTTACATTTCCATTGCAATCATTGCATTGTTGCTGATCATTTCAATTTTCCTGATCAGTAATACAGTGTCTGTTGGTATCGCAGTCCGTAAAGAAGAAATCGGAATTATGAAATACATAGGTGCTACCGATGCATTTGTAAGAGCACCATTTTTGTTAGAAGGTATGGTACTTGGAGTTATCGGAGCTGCAATTCCGATGATCGGACTTTATTTCTGCTACAATGCAGCAGTATCCTATATTCTGAATAAATTTAATGTACTTACCGGTGTGGTGGATTTCATTCCGGTATGGCAGATTTACCAGACCTTACTTCCGATAGGACTGGCACTTGGAATCGGAATCGGACTTATTGGAAGCTTCTTTACAACAAGAAAACATTTAAGAGTATAAGAAATTTACTGAGCACAAAGTGAACAGTAATAAAATAAGAATCAGGCTGCCGGAGCGAATGATACAATATCAGAAACCGGCGGCTTTTCTTTTTACAGGAGTGTGGACATGAAGAATAAAGAATTTTGGAAAGGGGCCGTGGCAGGAGCACTGGTTATGGCATGCATCAGTGTAGGCGCTTATGTGGGAGCAGATCTTGCAACAAAGGATACGATACTTGGAGACCGTAAATGTACATCCAAATTGACATATCTGGAAAACATGATTGATGAATATTATCTGGGAGACAAAGACGAAGAGAAATTACGGGAAGGACTTTATACCGGACTCCTCTACGGTCTGGATGATCCATATTCTCGTTATTACACAGCGGAAGAATATGAATCTGAAAATTCTTCCAGTCAGGGATCTTATGTGGGAATCGGTATTCTCATGGAGAAGAATAAAGAAGGCGGAGTAAAAATTGTGAAATGCTATGAAGGTGGGCCAGGAGAAGAAGCAGGACTGAAAGAAGGCGACGTTATCAGTGCGATTGACGACGAGGATATTACTGATGATGAAGTATCAGACGTGGCAGGTCTGATCCGTAATTCAGATAAAGACAGTGCGGTGCTGACTGTTCACAGAGAGAACGTAGAAGATGTCATGGAGATCACTGTTCCTATTACAGACGTAGAATTGCCGTCTGTTTTCTATGAAATGCTTGATTCAAAGATTGGATATATCCGAATTACAGAATTTACAGGTGTGACCAGTGAACAGTATCAGGAAGCATTTGATAATTTAAACAGTCAGGGAATGGAAAAATTAATTGTAGATCTCAGAGATAATCCGGGCGGACTTCTTGACTCTGTTTGTGATATTCTGAGAAAAATTCTTCCAGAGGGTCTCATTGTTTATACAGAAGATAAAGCTGGAAACAGAGAGGAAGAAAAATGTGATGGCAAAAATGAACTACAGATTCCGCTTGCAGTCCTGGTAAATGAAAGCAGTGCCAGTGCATCAGAAATTTTTGCCGGTGCAGTACAGGATTATGGAATAGGAACCATCGTAGGCACAACCACCTACGGAAAAGGCGTGGTACAGTCCATCCGCCAGCTTTCAGATGGAAGTGCCATCAAATTGACCATCGCCAATTACTACACTCCAAAAGGAAACAATATCAACAAAATAGGAATCAAACCGGATATTGAAGTTTCTCTGGATACCAGTCTCCTGAATAAAGATAAAGACGAGATTACTCATGATGAAGATAACCAGTTGCAGGAAGCCATAAAAGCAGTGGAAAAATAAATTCTGCTGTACTGGTATCAGATAGGATGATACAATAAAAAAAGAAAGGCATGTCATATGAAAATTTGCAAGTAAGCAGGAAAGGAAGTTGTGCAGTGTTGTTTAAAAGAAATATACCAGAGACAACAGCTGATTTTGATGGAAAGACAGTCAGTCTTTTGCCGGAACTGGCAGGATATGGTGAAAATCTGATATGTGACAGCGTATGTCAATACTTTTGCGGTGAAAGAGAAGTTCAGCTGTTCTATCAGACCAGATTTTATGACACTGACAGACAGCGGAAATGGTCTGACTGGGGTTTTTCGGGATGCGTATTGAAAATAAAAGACAGCTGTATAAAAGGATGGATTTACTGTTATAGGGAAAAAGTATACCAGAGAATCCTACCGGCAGGATATTCTAAAGCTGGGAAGTTGAAAGGTTTTCAGGTTTATTCAGCAGATGGAAACTATATACAGCATGAACTGGGAACAGTTCTGGAATGGCTGGAAGAAAATCTGTGCGGGATTCTTTCCTACACTTATGCAGTGAATCTTCAGGAAGGGATGATGGAAATTATTTTCCGGGATCTGGATTTGTATCCCGTGGAAGTGGTTGGTGAAAAAATAATGGAAGCTATGAAAAAGTAAAAATAACAGGAGAAAAGCTTATGAAGAGAAAAAGTTTAAAAAAGAGCATACTGGCCTTCACTCTTTCGTTAGTACTTGCAGTTGGAAGTGCATCGGTTATGTCACTGGCGGAAGATGTTGCAGTAACAGACGGACAGGATTTCGTTTCGGAAGAAGAACAGAATCCGGAGGCAAATACATCTTTCGGTGAAACCCGTATTTACAATCCGGAATATGATTTTGACGCCAATCTGATCACCTTACCGGGAAAAAGTGAGGAAGATCACTGGGAAATATCTGCCGGAGATGTGGAACCGCTGGATACGTTTACGGAGGCGGCACAGGGCATGCCTGAAGATAAGGATCAGGATGCGATAGAATTAGATCCGGGCAGTGTGTTGGATGAAGATATTACAGTAAGCGGAAATGACACATCAGATAACGAAGGAACAGCGATGTTTTCTTCAGGCAGTACTGAGGATATAGAAGTGGTTCAGAAAGAAACTGCATCAGATACAGAAGAAAGCATGGAAGTATCTCCAGATGAGGAGAATGAAACTGCTTCCGATGAGTTTACCGCGGAATTTACAGATGGACAGGATGAGAGTATTGAGGAAGGAGAAGTCTTTTCAGAAGGAGAGACGGAAAGTTCAGAACAGGTACCTGCAGTAGAGGAAGAGGGAGATGTTTTTTCAGGGCAGGATGATGAGAACTTGCCACAGTATCAGCTGGAAAATGGAGTGCTGACAGTTTCAGGAACTGGAAGAATAGACAATAATCTTTATAAGAATAATACAGATATCACAGAGCTGGTAATAAAAAACGGCATTACATCTGTTGGTGATTATTCATTTTATGAATGTACCAGCCTGACCAGAGTTATTTTGCCGGATACACTGACGGAAATTGGATCTCATGCTTTTGCAAAGTGTACAGCATTGACAGAGATTGATCTGAATGAAGGCTTATCTACGATAGAGGACAGGGGATTCGAGGATTGTACAGCATTGAAAAGAGTATTCATTCCTATAAGTGTGGAAGATGGTCTGGTGTCTTATACTTATAATCCAAGCAGCAATAAAGCGTGGGGAATCTTTAATAATTGCAGGGAACTTACTACTGTAGAATTTGCAGAAGGAACAACCAGGATTCATTCCGGATTATTTGGGGGAAGCGGACTGAAAGAGATTACTTTCCCGGAATCTGTCACAGAGATAGGAATGTATGCGTTTGCAAACTGTGAATCATTGGAAGAAATCAATTTTTCGGATTCAATGAAAAGAATAGAAGAACGTGCTTTCAGCAACTGTACAAGTGTTAAAAAGTTAGATTTTCCAGAGAATATTAACTATATTGGAGCGCATTCTTTTGATTCTGACGGAGCTTTGACAGAGGTTTCTATTCCTCTGAACTGGCAGAATGTGGATATCTATTATGAGTATAATTCCGGTGATCATAATGCATGGGGAATTTTTAATGGCTGCAGCAGCCTGAAAACAGTGAATTTTGCAGAGGGAACTACCTATATTCATGGGGGAATGTTTGCAGGAAGCGGTTTGACAGAAATCGATCTTCCGGATACGGTTGCCACTGTAGGTGATTATGCTTTTTCAAACTGCAGATCTCTGAATTCCTTTATTACAGGCAGCAGTCTTCAGTCCATAGGGGAAAATACTCTGGCTAATTGTACATCACTGAAAGATCTGGAGTTTCTGGATCAGCTGACAAGTATCGGAGAAGGTGCATTTTATGGATGTACAGGATTTACAGAACTGGATCTTCCGGAAACTCTTAGTGAAATCGGAACAGAGGCTTTTGGAAATTGTACTTCTCTGAAGAAAGTAATTCTTCCGGTAACAGTGATGGATGGAAGTTCGTATTATTACAGTTACTATACAGGCGGATCCTGTGCTGCACAGGGAATTTTTAATGGATGCAGCAATCTGGAAGAAGTGATCTTTCCTGAAAATTCTACCAGGATACCAGGAGGTCTTCTGGCTGGAAGCGGAATAGAAAATATTACGATACCGGATACTATCACCTCCATAGGACCTTATGCATTCAGCAATACAGGAATCACCAGTATCACCATTCCTGAATCTGTTACAGACATAGGCTTTTGTGCTTTTTCGGCCTGCAGTAAACTGAAGGAACTGACTGTACCGGCAGGATGGGAAACCTGCAGTGAATTCAGGTCAGAAAGTGGTCCTTATGCACAGGGAAATATTGTCAGGGCGTGTCCTGTACTGGAGACTGTGATTCTTCCGGAGGGGATGAAAAAGATTCCAGACTATGCTTTTTCTAATTGCGGCAATATCAAATATATGGATCTTCCAGGTTCCCTTACAGAAATTGGAAAGTATGCTTTTTCAAACTGCGATTCCCTGACTTCCATACATATTCCGGAAGGGGTTGTGAAGATAGGAGACTATGCGTTTAATGACTGCGATAAACTTCTTGCAATGAATGTGCCGGATACGGTGACTTCTATTAATCAGGGGGCAGTGAATGATTGCCCGTCCCTGGTTCAGATCAATTATACAGGAAGCAGCAGTGACTGGTCGAAAATCAGCATCTCATCATCTTCCAATGAAACACTGGATAAGATCGTGATCAATTACAATTTTAAAGTGACCTACACAGAAAGCGATTTTCTTGGAGTATGGGATGGGGAATATGATGGCGAAGATGGAGGCAGTGTTGTAAGACGTCATTTTGTTTTTACTATAAATACTTGTGAGAAAACATCAAAAAATACAGCAAAAATTGCAGGCATCAGAACGATATCACAGTCACTGGAAAACCCTTCCGTATATTATGCAGAAGGCAGTGACAGTGTGGCTGGTATTGTAAACCTTCAGACAGGTGTCATGTTCTTTCAGGGAAATTCCTGGATTCAGTATCCTACCGGACCAGAAGCAACTGGTGACTGGGATCATATAGAGTATGATGGCTGCATGAATCCTGACAAAAAATCTATTAAAGGGATTAATTCCGGTGACAGTTCCAGGACATTTCATGCGGAAAATCTTGCTATTCCAAGTGGAACCAATACTTCGGTCATATTAAAATACAACAATGATCAGTATGATCTTTATAAAGATGAGATCAGCTTTGCAAAAGATTCTGAAGAGAAAGTCAGCATTATCGTATCTCCGGACTGGAATGGTGCCACAGCAGGCAAGGTGCGGATTTATCAGAAGGATTTTGCAATCGAAAACAAGACGGGAATCTTTCTGGATATTGCTCCAGGAAAACTGTTCAAACAGAACGAGTCAATCTATATGGCCCTGGTAGATGTCAGTGATAAAGTGATAGATACAAGGAAGCTTACTCTCAAAGTAGAAACTCCGGGTCAGAGCAGAAAGAATCTTTCCACTTCCAATACCAGTCTGACTGTTTATGAAAATAAAAATAAAAGTACGGCAGCAGGTGATTCTTATGTTGTGAGTAATAGTGCAGAAGTGGAAAGCGAGGGAAATTCATACAAGACTGATAAAGCAGGAAAGGTAAAATTTCCGACGATCTCTTCCGGCAATGTAACGATTTCGAAAAAAGGTTATATATCAAGAACCCTTACAGCCTCACAGATTGCAGAAAACAGCAGAATAAATCTGCAGAGGGTCAATGATAACGGACCGGTGATCTCTGGGGTCTGGATCGGCGATACAGATGTGCTGAACAATGTATATGCATTGAATATGACAAGTACTCAGAAACTTACACTCAATCTGGAAATAGACTGGGGAAATAGTTATTGTGACACAGTAAGGCTGATGCAGGATCAGAGAACTTTAGAATTTAACGGAGATTCGCTGACTACTGTTATCAGTGATAATTTTGATACAAGCAAAGATATTTTTATTGCTGCAAAAGATGGAAACGGACACATTACAAAGAGAAAACTGCAGTTCCAGAATGGTTCTGTTGATAGTGTGGTAAATTCCTTAAACGGAGTTTCGTTCTCAATCAGTGACAAGATCAGTATCAGTCTTCCTGATAATTTCAAACCGGGATTTCTTGCTGGTGAGAATTTTGGTGTTGGTATCAACGGAGTCAGCAGTCTGGTTCCTGTTACCCTGTCAGCAGAAAACGGTAAGGTATATGTGGCAATAGGAGTGGATCTCCTCAGTTACAGTTATTCAAATAAGACAGCGTATAGTGTGGCAACTGGAAATACAGCACATGCATTAAAAAGAGAGACTTCAAATTTCATTAAAGATTTCAAAGACACAGGTATCATGGATGCAGGCGGAGCTGTAAAAAGCCTCAAAAAGCTGAAAAATCTGAAGCAGACCTATAGTAACGCCATAAAATATCCACAGGGTAAATTTGGAGTAGATGTAGACTTTACAATTCTGGGATTTGCAGAAGGAACTTATGATGAGAAAGGAAATATCAGCTGGATCAACAGTGGGGTGATCCTGAATCCTTCTGGGTCGATCAGTAAAAGCTGGCCATTTGTGATTATGGCAGGACCGGTTCCTATTCCGATGTACTGGGAAGCCTGTTTCAGTGTGGATGCGCTGGCACAGTTTAATCTGCTCTTCAATAAACAGGCTAAGAATTTCCTTCCGGATGGTGAGCTTTCCGCAACCGTGAACCTGAATGGAGGACTTGGCGCAGGAATCAAAAACGTATTGTATGCAAGCGGTGGTCTGGAAGGAAAACTGAAACCTGACTGGAAGATCGTAAAAGGAGATACAGACAGTTTTATCCTGACAGCTTCGGTAAATGCTTATGCAAAGGCCGGTATCGCCTGCTTTGAGGGAAAATATAGTTTTGATCCTATTTACAATAAGGTCTGGATCAAATATCCGGAAGAAAAAAATCTTCTGACGCAGTCTCTGGATACACAAGAGGCAGCAGGAACGGATATCCTTCTGGATACAGATCAGTATAAGCTGAAAGATCTGTCTTATCTGGAAAAAGGTTCTGATTTTACTGCAAACGATAAAACAGATTCTGAAGTTGCCATGTTTTCTTCAGAAGAAACTTCAGATACAACAGAGATATTCAAATCCAATATCTACAGAGAATCCACACCGGTCATTGCAGATCTTCCTTCCGGAAAGAAAATAGCTGTATGGACGGATGCAGCTTCCTCCGATGTGAATCAGATCGTGCTGTATTACTCTGTATATGAAAATGGTACATGGTCTGCACCTGAGAAAGTTTACAACGATGGAACAATGGACTATGCTCCGTGCCTGAAAGTGATCAATGGTACAGCATATCTTGCATGGCAGAATGCCACCAGAAAATTCGAAGATGCAGGTTCTTTGGGCTTAAGTGGGATTGCCGGTGACTTTGATATTTCTGTAGGAACATTTCTTGAGAATGAAGGCAGATTCAGTGTATCAACGATTCCTTACAGTAATCTGGATATGATGCCGGTGCTTACAGGAAACGAAAGCGGAGTATATGTTGTATGGGTAAACAATAGTGAAAACGACTGGCTGGGAGCAAATGACAGCAACAGCATTTTATATACCCGGCTAAATGGCTCCTCATGGGATTCAGCAGCTGTTGCATATGGTGGACTTTACTCTGTGTCGGGTATTGACGCAGATTACGACGGCAGTCTGAATATTGCTTACAGTATGGATACGGACAAAAACATATCTACATCAGATGATCTCAGAGTGTACGAAAACGGAGTTCAGGTTTCAGGCAATATTTCATCCTACAACCCGGAATATAATGAACATCAACTGTACTGGCGTACCCAGAATAATGTTGTTAACAAAAAGACCATGGAGGAGGAAGGCAGTCTTTCTTCAGACAATTTCCAGATCCTGAATGTAAATGGGGAGAAAGCTTTACTGTATACGGTAGCGAATGGGCTTACTTCAACGTTGATGATTTCTTATTATAATGAAGAAACGGCTTCATGGGGCAGTGGTACTGCTCTTACAGATGGCAGCAGGTTTATTGGTGCATTTCATGCAGGAACAGATGCATCCGGAAATATTTTTGTCATGGCGAATTGTGCAGAGGTAATTGGAACTATGGAAGATGAAAATCCATATGGAGATTCTGCCATGGTTATGCTGACTGTGAATTTCGCCCATGATCTCAGCCTGGATAATGTATATTATGCAGAAGATGCTTTCTGTGCCGGTGAGGATATGCCTTTTACATTAGAAGTATCCAATAAAGGAAATACCATCGAAAAAGGTATGAAGATCGAAGTGAAAGGTGAAAATGGGGAACTGCTTGCTTCACAGGAAATAGATGATGTACTGGTACCGGGAGAGTCTGTGAAGCCAACTATAAGCTATGCAGTAGATGAGGCTGCCAAAGAGCAGAATATTGAAATTCTGGTCAGCCCGAAAACAGCAGATGATACAGACACCAGCAATAATGTCCAGAAGATTCATCTGACTTACGAAAAAGTATTCGTGGAAAACTTAGGTTTTGGCTATAATGATCAGGGAAAAGCTGTTATTTCTGCAGATATTGTAAATCGTGGATATAATACAAGGAATGGACTGACTGCTTATCTGACAGAAAAAACAGCAGACGGAAAAGTAATTGCCTCAGAAAAGCTGGAAAAAATTGAACCAATGGATCTTCAGACAGTATCCTTTGAGATTTCTGCAAAACAAAATGAAGTTTACTATGTGATAGTAAAAGCGGATGGTAAGGACACAAATCTGTCAGATGATTTTCTTACAATTTATGAATCACAGAATTCACAGGAAGAACATAAACATACTTATGTTACTACAGTTACCAAGGCAACTCTGAAAAAGAATGGTTCTATTGTTAAAAAATGCTCCGGATGTGGAGAAATTGCAGCAAAAGAAGTGATTTCCTATCCTAAAACAGTGACATTGTCAAAAACAAGCTATACCTATAATGGAAAAGCGCAGAAACCGTCTGTTTCAGTAAAAGACGCCAGCGGAAAGAAGATCGCATCGTCCAATTATAAAGTAACCTATGCATCCGGATGTAAAAATGTGGGAAGCTATACAGTAAAAATAACCTTCAGGGGAAATTATACAGGCACCATTTATCAAAAATTTACGATTAATCCGAAAGGAAGTACTATTTCCAGCCTGTCTGCCAGGTCAGGTGCTTTCACAGTAAAATGGAAAAAACAGTTTGTGCAGACAACAGGTTATCAGATCCAGTATTCTGTCCGCAGTTCATTTAAGAATGCAAAAACCGTTACGGTTTCATCTGCAAAAACTGTATCCAGAACGATTTCGCGTTTAGGGAAAAAGAAAAAATACTATGTACGGATCCGTACATATAAAACATCAGGCAAAACTAAATATTATTCTGCCTGGTCAAAGGCAAAATCAGTTAAGACAAAGTAATGAGCTCTCCGGGCAGGATTCTTTCTTGTTTTATTGACATATGTGACGATTTGAAAGAAGAACGGTTGTGAATTAACGTAAATATAGTTGTGAGAGAAACACTTTGATGCTATACTATACATAGTTATATGAAAATTCAGAAAAAAGAGAGGGCGGACAGTATGAACGAATATGTGATCACCACAGACAACAATTCAGACCTTCCAGAGAAATATCTCACCGAACACGGCGTAGGATGTATGTACCTTAGCTATTCCATGGACGGAAAGAACTACACACACGGAAATTTTCTCCCGGAACATCAATTCTACGAAGCAATGCGAAACGGCTCCATGCCGACCACCGCACAGGTAAATCCGGAGAACGCTAAGGCACTGCTGGAACCATACCTGAAGGAAGGTAAAGACATTCTTCATATTGCATTCTCCTCCGGACTAAGCGGTACATACAACAGCAGCCGCATCGCAGCAGAAGAATTGTTGGAAGAATACCCGGACCGCAAGATCATCGTCATAGATTCCCTTGCAGCATCTCTCGGTCAGGGACTTCTGGTCTACCTTGCACAGGAGAAGAAAGAACAGGGCGAAGACATGGAAACCGTAGCCAGATGGGCAGAGGAGAACAAACTCCACATGGTACATCTGTTTACAGTCAATGACTTAAATCACCTGTACCGCGGCGGCCGTGTTTCCAGAACCACTGCAGTGGTAGGAAGCATGTTGAACATTAAACCGGTTCTTCATGTAGATAATGAAGGTAAACTCATTGCCATTGGAAAAGTCCGAGGCCGTAAGAAATCCCTGCAGGAACTGGTGAAACTCATGGATGAGAAAATAGGCAGCTATCACGATACCTGTCATACTATTTTTATCAGTCACGGTGACTGCGAAGACGAAGCTAACTATGTAGCAGAGAAGGTAAAAGAGAAATACCAGATTGATACCATCATCATAAACCAGGTAGGAGCTACCATTGGTGCTCACTCAGGACCGGGAACAATGGCTCTGTTCTTTGTGGGAAATGAAAGATAGTTAAAGCAAATAAAATGTATGTAGATATCCCTCAGGGTTAAATGTCCTGAGGGATATTATTATTTATCTGTCTGCAAAGCATGAATTCTGTATCTGTACTGCAAAGGTGTTTCATGGCATTTTTCCCGAAAGATTTTTCCAAAGTAGGCATTAGAAGAAAAACCGCATTGTAGACCAATTTCTGTAACAGAGAGATCTGTCTCTGCCAGGAATTTCTGAGCCATATGAATACGATACGCCAAAAGATATTCCACCGGGGTTTGCCCGATAGAATGCTGGAAACATCGCAGACATTCTCTTGTACTTACAGAAGCGGAATCCGCAATATCTTTCAATGTAAGTTTGGATTCGTAATTTCGGTGGATAAAAACCAGGAAAGTCTGAAGCCGTTCTTGAGTATGTAGGTTTACAGAGTGGGAAGGCTGTTCTTTTATTTCCGCTAAAAGCAGGCTCCAGATTTCAGAAAAAAGATTTCTGGTCTGCATTTCTGCATTCTCCTGCTTCTGCAGCAGACTGGCTTCGCGAAGCTTGCTGAGAATTTTCTGCTGGTTCGCAGTATTACCTTTAAAAATTAGAACATCAAGTGCTTTATTATGAATCACAGGATCTATATATTTGGTCTCAAAAATACTCTTGAAATGGCCGCTTAGAAAAACAGGATGGAACATGTGGGTTTCTACAACTGTTTTTTCAGAAGTATCCACTTCCCGGGCTCTGCATAACAAATTACTGTTGATAAAGTATCCCTGACCTTTGCAAAGAATATAAGAACGGTCTGTTAGAATAAGCTCCATCTGTCCGTTTGTCACATAACCAAATTCCAGTTCTTCATGCCAGTGCCATGGAAATTCGCCTACAGAAAGATCGGTTATGTGCATACAATAAGGATATTCTGTTGTGATTCCTGCTACATGTTCCATTTGACTGCTGTTCAATCGGATGTTTTCGGCTGACACATTTTGGGGAATATTTTTCATTTCTATTGTCATATAACCTGATTATCTGAAAATCTGATCAGGTATTCCTTTCTCCCAGATTACACCAGGCAATTTGCTTATATAAAAATAAAATGATTTTGTCTATATATTTATATTATTTGACTGATATTATATATAAAAATAAGTAAATATACAATATAGTTATATAAAAGAATTAAAACAAACAGCTTCTTGGCAAGGAGGTCAGGTATTATGATACGTTCTGTATATTTTACTTATTTACAACAATACCGGAAACAATTTCCAGATCAGTTTGAGGACGTTACACAGTCTGGTCTGGACGAGTTTTTATCAGGCGGATATGGTACAATGCCTGTATTTTCAACAGTTGATGTTAAGCAGGAAAATGATCGGATGAAAGAGGAGATTTTCGACCGGATTCAGATGTAGAGCTGGAAGAGGTTAGAACTGAGAAATATAGTAATGTTGAAAAAGGAAAACAATAAATAGAACGTGAAAAGTACAGAACAAACATTCGAGAGTTCTGTACTTTTTTTGTTGTGGATGATATACTGTACTGGTAGTAAAAATAATATAGAAATGTTTAACCAAATCAAGTAAGTTCCCTGCTTCAATTGAGAAAAGCAATAAGCAGTGAGTGGGGAATTGCTTGTATCAGGAGAAGTACAAGTTCTTTGTGATAAATTCGGAGCAGATATTTGGTGCAGAGCCATGTAGCGAAGCGGATGATTTTATTCACTTGATTTCAGGAAACATTGTCTCCGAAATTAATTTAGACCTAAAAAAAGAAAATAATTATGATATCTGGAAATTCTAATGAAATAGAACTATTTAGGAGAATATGTATATGGACCATTTTAAATTACACTCAGAATACCAGCCCACCGGTGACCAGCCGCAGGCAATAGAACGTCTTGTCAAGGGCTTTAAAGAAGGCAATCAGTTTGAAACTTTATTAGGTGTCACAGGTTCCGGTAAAACATTTACCATGGCAAATGTCATCCAGCAGTTAAACAAACCAACTCTCATCCTTGCTCACAACAAAACCTTAGCAGGCCAGCTCTACGGTGAGATGAAAGAATTCTTTCCTGAGAACGCTGTAGAATATTTCGTTTCCTATTATGATTACTATCAGCCGGAGGCCTATGTCCCATCTACAGACACCTACATTGCAAAAGACTCAGCAGTCAATGATGAGATTGACAAACTACGTCTTTCTGCAACAGCAGCTATGTCTGAGCGAAAAGATGTAATTATCGTTTCTTCTGTATCCTGTATCTATGGATTAGGTTCGCCAAAAGACTTCCAGGACATGATGATTTCACTCAGACCTGGAATGATCAAAGACAGAGACGAAGTAATCCGTCAGCTTGTAGATATCCAGTACACAAGAAATGACATGGATTTTCACCGCGGTACCTTCAGAGTTCACGGCGATACTCTGGAAATCTTCCCTGCCAACTACTCAGACCGAGCAGTCCGCGTAGAATTCTTTGGCGACGAAATAGACAGGATCACAGATATCGACGTGCTTACCGGCGAAATCAAATGTGTGAACCAACATGTAGGAATCTTCCCAGCATCCCATTACGTTGTTCCAATGGAACAGATTCAGAGAGCAGCAGTGGCAATCGAAGAAGAACTGAAAGAACAGGTAGAATACTTCAAGAGCGAAGACAAGCTTCTGGAAGCCCAGCGTATTTCCGAAAGAACAAACTTTGATATCGAAATGATGAAAGAGACTGGCTTCTGTTCCGGAATCGAAAATTACTCCAGACACCTCTCCGGACTCAAACCAGGCGAGCCTCCATACACGCTGATGGACTACTTTGGAGATGACTTTCTTCTTATTATAGATGAGTCTCATATGACCGTCCCACAGGTAGGTGGAATGTACGCCGGTGACCAGAGCAGAAAACAGACCCTGGTAGATTACGGCTTCCGCCTGCCATCTGCCAAAGACAACCGTCCACTAAGTTTCGAAGAATTCGAATCCAAACTGGATCAGGTCATGTTCGTATCCGCAACACCGGGACAATATGAATACGAACACGAACTTCTTCGTGCCGAACAGATCATCCGCCCGACCGGCCTCCTTGACCCGAAAGTAGAAGTCCGTCCGATCGAAGGCCAGATCGACGACCTTGTAGGCGAAGTAAACAAGGAAATTGCCAAGAAACACAAAGTCCTGATCACTACCCTTACCAAACGAATGGCAGAAGACCTGACAGAATACATGAAAGACGTAGGAATCCGCGTCCGCTACCTCCATTCCGATATCGACACCCTCGAACGTGCCCAGATCATCCGTGACATGCGTCTCGATGTCTTTGACGTACTGGTAGGCATCAACCTCCTCCGAGAAGGCCTCGACATCCCGGAGATTACTCTGGTAGCAATCCTTGACGCAGACAAAGAAGGCTTCCTCCGTTCCGAGACCTCCCTCATCCAGACCATCGGACGAGCCGCCCGAAACAGCGAAGGCCATGTTCTCATGTACGCAGACAACATGACCGACTCCATGCGCAAAGCCATCGACGAAACCGAACGCCGACGCGCCATCCAGGAAGCCTACAACGAAGAACACGGAATCACCCCGACAACCATCAAAAAAGCGGTCCGCGACCTCATAGCCGTCTCCAAAGCAGTAGCCGAAACCGAAATGAAACTGGAAAAAGATCCAGAATCCATGAACCGCAAAGAACTCACCAAACTCATCGCCAAGGTAGAAAAACAAATGCGCGCTGCAGCCGCCGACCTCAACTTCGAACAGGCCGCAGAACTCCGCGACAAGATGATCGAACTGAAAAAGAATCTCGACGATCTCGACAAATAATATTTAATCAAGCAAGTAAAATCCCTGCTGAGTAATTTAACCGAATTAAGTAAGTTCCCTGCTTCAATTGCAAAAAGCAATAAACAGTGGGACTTACTTGTACTAGGCGATAAATTATAAGCAGGGATTTATATTTAAATTCTTTTTAGTGAGACTTTTTCATCTGCACACTCGAATCCGTATCCTGCGCGATTGGTATAGTTATTTACGAAATGATGTACTAGTCTTTATATCTATCAAATAGGTTATTAACGATAAATTTGAACTTTATCATCTATACATTTCTACATTGAAAACCCAGCGAGGAGAAGTTGTTTGGGGCGGGTGCATTTGCAGGATGCTTAGAGATACTTAGTTCTCAGAAATCTGCGTTATGAGCCGTCTGCATCACTGTCTGAGCGAAGTTTGCAACGGAGCGAGTTTGACAAGACGGCTCATGCCTTTAGCAGATTCCTGAGGACTTAGTATCTCTTAGCGTCCGAAACCGCACCCGCCCCAAACAACTTCTCCTCGCGTCCCTTTTTCCAAACTGAAATAAACAATATTGTTATGAAATAACAAAAAATTCACAAAATAATATTGACAAACCCAACCAACAGTGCTATCTTATGAACATAAGGTGTTAGCACTCCTGATAGTTGAGTGCTAACAACCAAAACAAAGGCAGTAAAGGAGTGGAATTTCATGGATCAGGAATTAGATGATCGAAAAAGGAAAATACTAAAAGCCATCATCAAAACCTACATGGAAACAGGCGAACCAGTCGGTTCCCGAACCATTTCCAAGTTTGCAGATTTAAATGTAAGCTCTGCCACCATCCGGAACGAGATGTCAGATCTGACAGATATGGGATATATCGTACAGCCTCACACCTCAGCCGGAAGAATTCCTTCTGATAAGGGTTATCGCCTCTATGTAGACGAGCTGATGAAAGAAAAGGAGTCAGAGGTCCGGGAAATCAGAGATCTCATGATCGAGAAGACCGATAAACTGGATAAGATGCTTAAGCAGGTAGCGAAGGTACTCGCCTCCAATACCAACTATGCAACGATGATTTCCGTACCACAGTACAGCGGAAGCAAGATTAAATTTATCCAGCTTTCCCGCGTAACACCGCTTCAGCTTGTAGCAGTAGTAGTGAGTGATAACAACGTCATCCGAAACCAGATCATCAATCTGGATGAGGAGATGGACGATCAGACAATCCTGAAATTAAATCTTCTTCTCAACACCAACTTAAATGGTGTTCCAATCCAGGACATCAACCTCGGAATGATCGCCCGCCTAAAAGAACAGGCAGGTGTCCACAGTTCCGTAGTCGGTACAGTCCTTGATGCAGTGGCAGATACCATTCAGGTGGACGAAGACGATATGCAGATATATACTTCAGGAGCAACAAACATTTTCAAGTATCCGGAGCTTGCAGATACAAGTAAGGCGAGTGAGTTGATTTCAGCATTTGAAGAGAAGCAGGATCTGGTAGACCTGGTGAAAGAGAGAATGTCTGATACCGAGAACACAGGAATTCAGGTGTACATTGGTGATGAGATGCCGGTGCAGACCATGAAAGACTGCAGTGTGGTGACAGCCACTTACGAACTTGGAAAAGGAATGCATGGTACGATTGGTATCATCGGTCCGAAGCGTATGGATTACGCAAATGTAGTTGACAGCCTGAAGGCTTTGAAAGTCCAGCTGGACGAACTGATTAAGAAAGAGAGTTAGAAAGGCGGTAATAAAGAGTGTCAGAAGAAACAAAGAACACAGCTCAGGAAGAGGAAACAACAGAGACTCCTGTAACAGAAGAAACTGTTGAGGATGAACCTGAAGTTGTAGAGAATGGTGAAGCAGAAACAGAGGAAATCCCGGTAGAGGATGGAGACGAGGAAGCTTCCCAGGATGACAAGAAAGACAGCAAATCCAAAACTTCTTTCTTCGGCAAGAAGAAAAAAGAGAAAGATAAATTTGAACAGCAGATTGAAGATCTTACAGACAGACTGAAACGAAACATGGCTGAGTTCGATAACTTCCGTAAGAGAACGGAGAAAGAGAAATCCAGCATGTACATTATCGGAGCCAAGGACATCGTTGAGAAGATCCTTCCGGTTGTGGATAACTTTGAGAGAGGTCTTGCACAGGCACCTGAAGGAGATTCCTTCGCAGATGGCATGAAGATGATCTACAAACAGCTGATCACTACATTAGATGAGCTGGGTGTGAAACCGATCGAAGCAGTCGGTAAGGAATTTGATCCGAACTTCCACAACGCAGTGATGCATGTGGAGGACGAAGAAGCTGGTGAGAATATTGTGGTAGAAGAATTCCAGAAAGGATATACTTATAAGGATTTCGTAGTTCGCCACAGTATGGTAAAAGTAGCCAACTAATAAATTAGAATATATCAAAATGAATTGAGAATAAATTAGGAGGAACAAGATTATGGGAAAAATCATTGGTATTGACTTAGGTACAACAAACAGCTGTGTAGCCGTAATGGAAGGTGGACAGCCAACAGTTATCGCAAATACAGAAGGCGCAAGAACAACACCATCTGTTGTAGCTTTCACAAAAACAGGAGAACGTCTTGTAGGTGAACCTGCAAAACGTCAGGCAGTAACAAACGCAGAGAGAACAATTTCTTCCATTAAAAGAGAGATGGGTACAGATTACCGTGTAACAATCGACGAGAAGAAATATTCTCCACAGGAAATCTCTGCTATGATCCTTCAGAAACTGAAAAAAGATGCAGAAGGATACCTTGGTGAGAAAGTTACAGAAGCAGTTATCACAGTTCCTGCATACTTCAACGATGCTCAGCGTCAGGCAACAAAAGATGCCGGTAAGATCGCTGGTCTTGATGTAAAACGTATTATCAACGAGCCAACAGCAGCAGCTCTTGCATATGGTCTTGACAACGAGAAAGAACAGAAGATCATGGTATACGACTTAGGTGGTGGTACATTCGATGTATCTGTTATCGAAATCGGTGACGGCGTTATCGAAGTTCTTTCCACAGCCGGTAACAACCGTCTTGGTGGTGATGACTTCGACCAGAAGATCACAGACTATATGCTTGCAGAGTTCAAGAAAGCAGAAGGCGTTGACTTAAGCAATGATAAGATGGCACTTCAGAGATTAAAAGAAGCTGCAGAGAAAGCTAAGAAAGAACTTTCTTCCGCAACAACTACAAACATCAACCTGCCATTCATCACAGCTACAGCAGAAGGCCCGAAACACTTCGACATGAACCTTACAAGAGCTAAATTTGATGAATTAACACATGAATTAGTAGAAATGACAGCTGAACCGGTACGCCGTGCACTTTCTGATGCAGGTATCACAGCATCTGAACTCGGTCAGGTACTTCTGGTTGGTGGATCTTCCCGTATCCCGGCTGTACAGGATAAAGTAAGACAGTTAACAGGCAAAGAGCCAAGCAAGAACCTCAACCCAGATGAGTGTGTAGCACTTGGTGCTTCTATCCAGGGTGGTAAACTTGCAGGTGATGCAGGCGCAGGCGATATCCTTCTTCTGGATGTTACTCCACTGTCACTGTCCATCGAGACAATGGGTGGTATCGCAACAAGACTGATCGAGAGAAACACAACTATTCCTACAAGAAAGAGCCAGATTTTCTCAACAGCAGCAGACAACCAGACAGCAGTAGATATCAATGTTGTACAGGGTGAGCGTCAGTTCGCGAAAGACAACAAATCTCTTGGCCAGTTCCGTCTGGATGGAATCCCGCCAGCACGTCGTGGTGTTCCGCAGATCGAAGTTACATTCGATATCGATGCAAACGGTATCGTAAATGTATCTGCTAAGGATCTTGGAACAGGTAAAGAACAGCACATCACAATCACAGCTGGTTCTAACATGTCTGATTCCGATATCGATAAAGCAGTCAAAGAAGCTGCTGAGTTCGAAGCACAGGATAAGAAACGTAAAGAAGCAATCGATACAAGAAACAATGCTGATTCCATGGTATTCCAGGTTGAGAATGCACTGAAAGAAGCAGGCGACAAGATCGATGCTAACGATAAAGCTGCCGTAGAAGCAGACCTGAACGCACTGAAAGACTTACTGTCCCAGACTGCAAATGCAGAAGAGATGACAGATTCTCAGGTAGCTGATATCAAGGCTGCTCAGGAGAAGATGATGGAAAGTGCTCAGAAACTGTTCGCTAAGATGTATGAGCAGACACAGCAGGCAGGCGGCCAGGCTGGTCCGGACATGAGCAACATGGGCGGAGCAGGAAACACTGGAGCAGGAAGCAACGATGATGTTGTAGATGCTGACTACAAAGAAGTTTAATTGAGAGCATAGGAATAAATAAATCATGGCTGATAAGAGAGATTATTATGAAGTCTTAGGCGTGGACAAAAGCGCCGATGACGCAACACTTAAAAAAGCATATCGTAAGTTAGCCAAAAAATATCACCCGGACGTAAATCCGGGTGATAAAGAGGCTGAAGCGAAATTTAAAGAAGCGACAGAAGCTTACACCATCTTAAGTGATCCGGATAAGAGAAGACAGTATGACCAGTTTGGCCATGCAGCGTTTGAAAACGGCGGTGGCGGTGCTGGCGGCGGCTTCGGAGGTTTTGACTTCAACGGTGCTGACATGGGTGATATCTTCGGCGACATTTTCGGCGATTTATTTGGAGGCGGCGGCAGGAGCAGACGTGCCAATAATGGGCCGATGAAGGGCGCAAACCTTCGTGCACGCGTAAATATTACTTTTGAAGAAGCTGTCTTTGGCTGTGAAAAGGAACTGGAGATCGTACTGAAAGACGAATGTACCACCTGTCACGGAACAGGTGCGAAACCAGGTACTTCCCCGACAACCTGTCCGAAGTGTAACGGTGAAGGTCAGGTCGTATATACACAGCAGTCCATGTTTGGAATGGTGCGTAATGTACAGACTTGTCCGGACTGTCATGGATCAGGTAAGATCATCAAGGATAAATGTAGTGCATGTCGTGGAACCGGATACACATCTTCCAGAAAGAAGATTCAGGTATCTGTACCAGCTGGTATTGACAATGGTCAGAGCATCCGTATTCGTGAAAAAGGTGAACCGGGTACAAACGGAGGACCGAGAGGCGATCTGCTTGTAGAGGTAAATGTTGCACGTCATCCGATCTTCCAGAGACAGGATATGAATATCTTCTCTACTGCGCCTCTTACATATGCGCAGGCTGCACTGGGCGGTACTGTACGTATCAACACAGTGGACGGAGAAGTTGAATATGAGGTGAAACCGGGAACTCAGACAGACACAAGAATCCGTCTGAAAGGAAAAGGTGTACCATCTTTAAGAAACAAGAATGTACGTGGCGACCACTATGTAACTTTCGTTGTACAGGTTCCTACAAACCTTAACGAAGAAGCAAAAGAAGCACTGCGTAAATTCGATGAAGCATGCGGTAACCGCCCAAAAGAATCTTCCGACGGAACAGATAAATCCGAGAAGAAGAAAAAGAGCTTCATGGACAAATTAAAAGAGACTTTTGAAGATTAATTCTTAGAGATTTAAGGATTGGGCTTCTATAAAAGTTCAGAAATATAAAAGAAAATTAAAGAAAAGAGGGGAAACCTCTTTTCTTTTTTTGTGCGGTCGTGTATATTGAAAGGTAACGATAAAAAGCAGTAGAAAAGTTACAGAGCCTATTTGGGTGCGCATGACAGCTTAGCAGGAATGAAGAATCCTGAGAAATGGAGAGATATTTGACTAAAAAAGAGAAAATCCGTACTTTTCGGGAGAAATATCTCCCAACATGGGCAATACTGCCGCTGGTAAGTATTGTTGTGCTGAACTGTCTGATTTATTGGGGCAGTGGCATATTGACGACCAGCAGATATCATTTTGACTTTACCTCATCACTGGACAGAGCAGTGCCATTGATTCCACAGTTTGTCTGGATCTACATTCTGGCATTTCCATTCTGGGCAGCGAACTACATTCTGGCAGCGCAGAGAGGAAAAGATGGATTTTATCGGTTTGTGGCAACAGATCTGACCGTGCATATTGCGTGCTTTGTGATCTTTCTTATTTTACCGACGACGAATATAAGACCTGAGATTTCAGGTAGTACATGGTCTGAACAACTCCTCAGACTGGTTTATCTGCTGGATGGTGGAAGCAGTCCGTCGAACTTATTTCCATCTATCCACTGTTATGTCAGCTGGCTCAGCTGGCGTGGAGTCAGAAAAGAAGAGAAGATTCCCAAATGGTATCAGCATTTTTCACTGATTTTTGCAGTACTGATCATTATTTCCACACAGGTGCTCAAGCAGCATTATCTGGTAGATGCTATTGCAGGAGTGGGAATGGTAGAACTGGCGTGGAGATTTTACAGTAAAGGAAACCACCACGAGGTGTTTAGACATTTTTTCAAAAAAATAAGTAAAATTAAAAATTGATCGTTATTTAACCGAATCAAGTAGCGAAGCGGATGATATTATCCGCTTGACAATATAATAGAAATGGAGACAAATATATGAAGTGGAACCGTTTTACAGTAAAAACGAAAACAGAAGCAGAAGATATCGTCATCAGCACACTCGCAGAAGTAGGCATTGAAGGCGTGGAAATCCAGGACAAACAGCCTCTGACAGAGGAAGACAAAGCCCAGATGTTTGTAGACATCATGCCGGAAGGTCCAGCAGATGATGGTATTGCTTACCTGAACTTCTATCTGGAAGAAGATGCAGACAAAGAAGCAATCCTGAAAGACGTCCGTGAAGCATTAGACGATCTGAGAAATTTCATGGACATCGGAGAAGCCACTATCGAAGAATCCCAGACAGAAGACAAGGACTGGATCAACAACTGGAAACAGTATTTCCATCAGTTCTATGTAGACGATATCCTGATCGTACCGTCATGGGAAGAAGTAAAAGCAGAAGATAAAGATAAAATGATCCTCCACATTGATCCGGGCACAGCATTCGGTACAGGTATGCATGAGACCACTCAGCTTGTGATCCGTCAGTTAAAGAAATATGTAACACCGGATACAGAGATGCTTGACGTAGGAACAGGAAGTGGTATCCTTGGCATCGTTGCACTGAAACTCGGTGCAAAACATGTATTGGGAACAGACCTTGATCCATGCGCAGTTCCGGCAGTTGCAGAGAACAAAGAAGCAAACCAGATCGTGGATGAAACTTTTGACATGGTGATCGGAAACATCATCGATGACAAAGCAATCCAGGATCAGGCAGGATATGAGAAATATGATATCGTAACAGCAAACATCCTTGCAGATGTACTGATCCCGCTGACTCCGGTAATCGTAAACCAGATGAAGAAAGGTGCTTACTACATCACTTCCGGTATCCTTGATGTGAAAGAAGAAGTTGTAGTAGAGGCAGTAAAAGCAGCAGGCCTGACAGTCGTAGAAGTGACACATCAGGGCGAATGGGTTTCCGTAACAGCAAGAAAGGACTGATCCTATGCAGCGTTTTTTTGTGGAGCCTTATCAGATTGAGGAAGAGGAGCATCGCATCCATATCAATGGGACAGATGTAAATCACATTAAGAATGTTCTTCGTATGAAATGCGGTGAAGATGTCTGGATCAGTGACGGTGGAAATAAAGAGTATCATTGCCAGATTGAGGAATTGGGCGAGGATGAGGTAATGCTTCATATTCTTTATGCCCAGGAGCCGGAATATGAACTGCCGAATAAAATATATCTGTTCCAGGGACTGCCGAAAGCAGACAAGATGGAACTGATCATTCAGAAAGCAGTAGAACTGGGAGCTTTCTCTGTAATTCCGGTAGAGACAAAGCGATGTGTGGTTAAACTGGATGCAAAGAAAGCGGCAAAGAAAGTAGCCCGCTGGCAGCAGATCGCAGAAAGCGCAGCAAAGCAGTCCAAGCGAATGCTGATTCCGGAGATCCATGAGGTGATGACTTACAAACAGGCACTGGAATTTGCAAAACAGTTAGATGTAAAGCTGATCCCGTATGAACTTGCAAAAGGAATGAAAGAAACCAGGGAAATCCTCAGTGAGATCAAACCAGGACAGTCCATTGGCATCTTTATCGGCCCGGAAGGCGGATTCGAGGAAGAGGAGGTAGCAAAAGCACTGGAAGCAGGGGCGCATGCAATCACACTTGGAAGACGAATCCTCAGAACGGAGACAGCAGGACTTGCTATTTTGTCAGTGCTGATGTTCCAATTGGAGAATGAATAAATGAGATATTCAGGATGTTAAAAAATACTTATTTCCATTTTCGAAAACAAACTTTAGTGTATTTTATCTTATACTTGTGAAGTGTTGAACTGGTGTGAAATGTATTAAAGATGAAGGTTTGATTATTTGGTTATGAGCAAGTAGCGAAGCGGATTGCGAATATTCGCTTGACTATGATTTATATTTAAAACAATAGGCAATAAAGCAATTTAGAGACATCATGATAATATATAGAAACAAGAGAGAATAAAAATGGAAGCATATTTTGATAATTCAGCCACGACCCGCTGCTTCGAAGAAGTAAAGGACATCGTGGTAAAAACAATGATGGGAGATTTTGGAAATCCATCTGCCATGCACCAGAAAGGTGTGGACGCAGAAAGGTATGTCAAAGAATCTGCCACAACATTGGCACAGATACTGAAAGTAACAGACAAAGAAATCCTGTTTACTTCCGGCGGAACAGAGTCCAATAACCTGGCTCTGATCGGCGGTGCGCTTGCCAATAAACGAAGCGGCAATCACATCATCACAACTGCCGTAGAACATGCTGCAGTCAGCCAGCCGGTAGCTTTTCTTCAGGAACAGGGATTTGAAGTAACCATTCTTCCTGTAGATGAGCATGGCGTTGTAAAGCTTGATGCACTGGAGAAGGCTTTAAGACCGGATACCATTCTCGTATCTACCATGATGGTAAATAACGAAACAGGTGCAGTTATGCCTGTAGAGAAAATCGGTGCCATGATTCAGGAGAAGTGTCCAAAGGCACTGTATCATGTAGATGCAATTCAGGCATTTGGAAAATACCGCATTTATCCGAAGAAATGGAATATTCATCTTCTGTCTGTCAGCTCACATAAGATTCACGGACCAAAAGGTGTTGGATTCCTGTATATTAACAGCAAAGCAAAGGTACAGCCTCTGATCCTTGGTGGCGGCCAGCAGAATGGCATGCGTTCAGGAACAGACAATGTGCCGGGAATCGCAGGGCTTGGCGTTGCAGCGAAGATGATGTACCAGAACTTTGACGAGAAAGTAGAGCATCTTTACCAGCTGAAAGAACGCATGGCAGAGGGACTTTCCAAGATTGATGATGTAGTGATCAACGGAATGCCTGGCAGAGAAGGTGCGCCGCATATCTTAAGCGTCAGCTTTTTGGGAATCAGAAGCGAGGTATTGCTTCATACCTTAGAGGACAGAAACATTTATGTATCAGCAGGAAGTGCATGTTCCAGTCATAAGAGAAAACCGAGTGCAACACTTTCTGCAATGGGAATGAGCAACGCACAGATCGAGAACACTGTACGTATCAGCTTCTCAGAGGAGAATACATTCGAAGAAGTTGATTACTGCCTGGAAGTTTTGAACGAAGTACTGCCAATGCTGAAACGCTATGCACGCAGATAACAAATAATAGTTATAAGTAATATTTGGAATGGAATCTGAGATAAGCTCAGGAATATTTGAAGAGGTTGTCAATAGCATTTATATGAATTCTATTTGAAAATTACAGATATTAAATCCAGGAAAATATGAATTCTAATATTATATAAAACAATTTATTAATAAGCAAAATAAGAGAAGGAGAAACAAATGATATTCCACGCATTTTTAATAAAATACGCAGAAATCGCCATCAAGGGCAAGAACAGATACATCTTTGAAGATGCCCTTGTAAAGCAGATGAACATCGCCCTTTCTAAAGTAGAAGGCGAGTTTGAAGTAAAGAAAGAACAGGGAAGAATCTACGTATTCTGCCCGGAGCAGTATGATTATGATGAGACTGTAGAAGCTCTGCAGCACGTATTCGGTATCGTTGGAATCTGCCCGGTAGTAATCTATGAAGACCAGGGATTCGAGCAGATGGCAAAGGACGTAGTTTCTTATATGAAAAACTGCCATCCGAACTACAACGGAAGCTTCAAAGTATATACCAGAAGAGCAAAGAAATCCTATCCGATCACATCCATGGAAGTCAGCGCAGAACTTGGCGGCCGTATCCTGGATGAATTCCCGGATGCAAGTGTAGATGTACATGAACCGGATCTGACTCTTTCTGTAGAAATCAGAGATAAGATCTATGTATATTCTCAGACAATCAAAGGCGCTGGCGGAATGCCAATCGGCACAAACGGAAAAGCCATGTTACTCCTTTCCGGCGGAATCGACAGCCCGGTAGCAGGATACATGATCGCAAAACGTGGGGTTAAGATTGACGCTGTATATTTCCATGCTCCGCCATACACAAGCGAAAGAGCAAAACAGAAAGTTGTAGACCTGGCAAAACAGGTAGCAAAATACAGTGGACCGATTCGTCTCCATGTAGTAAACTTTACAGATATTCAGCTCTACATCTATGACCAGTGCCCACATGACGAACTGACAATCATCATGCGTCGTTACATGATGCGTATTGCAGAGCATTTTGCAAAAGAAAGCAGATGCCTCGGCCTGATCACAGGAGAGAGCATCGGTCAGGTTGCCAGCCAGACTTTACAGAGTCTTGCAGCAACCAATGAAGTCTGCACCCTCCCTGTATACCGCCCGGTTATCGGATTCGACAAACAGGAGATCGTTGAAAGATCCTGGGAGATCGGAACCTACGAGACATCCATCCAGCCATTCGAAGACTGCTGTACAATTTTCGTAGCAAAGCATCCGGTTACAAAACCAAACCTGAATGTGATTCATCGTTCAGAAACAAAACTGGAAGAAAAGATTGACGAGCTTATGAAGACTGCTCTGGAGACTGTTGAGATTATTGAGATTGATTAATTAATGTCGATTACGGTACATTAATACCTGCAGATTGAGGTGCTATAGTGTAGTAGCTGCTATCCGATCGTGGTGCTGCTCTGCAGTGCCACAATCTTACAAACATTCGGAATCCGCTTCGCTGCTTCCTCATGTTTGGCGGGTTTCAAGTTCAAATGCCTTATCGTACAAGCACGAACGGTATTTGAGTTTGAAACCCTGGTGGTACAAAAAAAGAGGAACTGTTTACCAGTTCCTCAATGACTGCGAAAAATTATTCTGTAACGTATTTGCCTACGATTGCCATAACGGTATCAAGAGCAGCGCCATCAGCGTGGATGTTTAAGTCGATCGGTTTGGATAAATCAAGGCTGAAAATACCCATGATAGATTTTGCGTCGATTACATATCTTCCGGATACTAAATCGAAATCGCAGTCGAATTTGCTGATTTCATTAACGAATGCTTTCACTTTATCGATAGAGTTCAGTGAAATTTTAACTGTTTTCATTATGAGAACCTCCCTTAATAATAGTTATTTGCTGACCTAATAGCCTGTCAGCTTACAGTTTTCATCTTAACGGCAGCAGTCATAAAAGTCAAGGTGAAAACGGATAAAATTTCCAGAAAGATTTAGTGAAAATGTAGAACAGTGCTAAAATATCAGACTGTTTTGTAGAAAATGAACAATAACTAAAGCGAAAACAAAATCTATTCTGTAAGCATATAAGTTTCCAAAATGTCAGCATGTATACAAAGTTCAGACTACAGAAAATAAATATGCAAGTATAGAATTGTAAAAAAATTAGTTGAGGAGGAAAGAATGGGAAAAAAAGTTGCACTTCACAACTTAGGCTGTAAAGTAAATGCCTATGAAGTAGAAGCCATGCAGCAGCTCCTGGAAGAAGCAGGTTACGAGATCGTACCTTTTGAACCGGGCGCTGATGTATATCTGATCAATACCTGTACAGTAACCAATATTGCAGACCGTAAATCCAGACAGATGCTGCACAAAGCAAAGAAAATGAATCCGGATGCCATCGTGATCGCAGCAGGCTGTTATGTACAGACTGATGAGGGCAAGCTGGACAAGGACGAGGCAGTAGATCTGATCCTTGGAAATAACCAGAAAGGAAATATTGTCCAGGTACTTGAAGAATATGAGCAGCAGCACACCAAACAGAAACATGTGCTCAAGATCAACCAGACCAAAGAATACGAAGAGCTGGCAATCGATCATACTGCAGAGCATGTACGTGCATATATCAAAGTTCAGGATGGCTGCAATCAGTTCTGTACTTACTGCATCATTCCTTATGCAAGAGGCCGTGTCAGAAGCCGCAAGATCGCACATGTAATGGACGAGGTCCGTGCACTTGCTGCAAAAGGATACAAAGAAGTAGTTCTGACAGGAATCCATTTAAGTTCTTATGGAGTGGATTTCCCGGAAGAAGAGAAAGAAACATTGCTGTCCCTGATCCAGGCAGTACATGAAGTAGAAGGAATCGAACGAATCCGTCTGGGCTCTCTGGAACCAAGAATCATCACAGAAGAATTTGCGGAAACAATTTCATCCATGCCGAAAATGTGCCCGCATTTCCATCTGTCCCTGCAGAGCGGATGCGATATTACGCTGGAAAGAATGAACCGCAGATACAGAAGTGCGGAGTATGCAGAGAAATGTGAACTGTTGAGAAAATGTTTTGGAAATCCCGCACTTACCACAGATGTGATCGTCGGTTTCCCAATGGAAACAGAGGAAGATTTCCAGGCTTCTTATGATTTCGTGGAGAGTATTCATTTCTACGAAACTCATATTTTTAAATATTCCCGCCGCCACGGCACAAAAGCAGCAGCCATGTCCGGACAGCTCACGGAAGCACAGAAAGCAGTCAGAAGTGACAAGATGCTTGCCTTAAATGAACAGCATGCAAAAGAATATGAGAAATCCATGCTTGGAAATGAACTGAAAGTGCTTCTGGAGGAAGAAGTAGAAATCAACGGCGAACAGTGGTATATCGGTCACAGCATGGAATATATTAAAACAGCAGTGAAGAAACAGGACAACTACGGTGTAAATGACATCGTTACTGTAAAAGCTGAAGAATTCCTGGAAGAACATACATTAACTGGCAAGTTTCTGGGAGTGGAATAGGTTACTGTTCACTCCGTTCTCAGTAACACGCTTTGCGATGCAGAAAATATGAACCTCCTTGGGCTTTGCACAAGGAGTATCGTTTGCTTCGCAAACTTAATTTATGCCTCAGGCATAAATTCGCGCGGTATGTCTCGGGATTTTGGCATATTCATGCCAAAACACCTCGCGGGATAGTAGCGTATGAACAGTAACTAGTATATCGTTTCGTAAATAACCATACCAATCGCGCAGACAAGTGAGTGATATAGTTATTTCGAAAACGATGTACTAGAATAGTCAGTAGTAAATTTGCGGTTGCACAATACGTGGAATTATATTAAAATATAGAAGAATATATGTGTATTGTATACGAAATAACTATTCAGTAATAACAATTTCGCACTGAACAGTTATAATACGAAATTTACAATACATAGCAAAGTGAAAAATTATTGAGAATGGTGCTATAACAGGCAAGACAATAATCAGAGGGCTTTGCAACAATAAATCAGGTAAGGACGTGAATAAAATGGCAGAGAACAATCTGGGTAATACCCAATATTTCAGAACAAAACCAGACCAGGAACTTCAGGTAAAAGAAGTACTGGATCTTGTTTACACAGCAATGGATGAGAAAGGATACAATCCGGTCAATCAGATCGTTGGATATATTATGTCCGGAGATCCTACTTATATTACCAGTCATAAGGGCGCAAGAAGTATGATCATGAAAGTAGAGCGTGACGAACTGGTAGAGGAACTTTTAAACGAGTATATTAAGAACAAATCCTGGGAACGCTGATATGAGAATCCTGGGATTAGATTATGGCTCAAAAACAGTCGGCGTAGCCATCAGCGATCCGCTTGGGCTCACCGCACAGGGCGTAGAGACGATCTGGCGCAAGCAGGAGAATCACCTGCGCCAGACACTTGCCCGTATCGAAGAACTTGTTTCGGAATATCACGTGGAGAAGATCGTGCTTGGATATCCGAAGAACATGAACAATACGATTGGAGAACGTGCCCAGAAGTCACTGGAGTTTAAAGAGATGCTGGAGAGACGTACAGGTCTGGAAGTGATCATGTGGGACGAGCGTCTGACTACAGTAGAAGCCAATCGTACTTTAATGGAAGCCAGTGTGCGCAGAGAGAACCGTAAGCAGTATCTGGATCAGCTGGCTGCTGTTTTTATTTTACAGGGATATCTGGATTCCCTGTCCTGTTAGGAGAGTAATAAGATGGAAAAAATTAAATTTCAGCTTGAGGACGGAACAGTAGCTGAGTTTTATGTAGAAGAGCAGACCAGAATCGGAGGAACGGCTTATCTTCTGGTATCTGACTCTATGGATGATGAGGCGACGGCCTATATTTTTAAAGATGTGTCAGAGGATGACAGTCAGGAAGCCTGTTATGAGATGGTCGAGGACGAGGACGAACTGCAGGCAGTTTTTAAAGTATTTGAACAGATGTTAGATGACGTAGACCTTGAAATGTAGCATGGAGGTGTAATGCTTGAGTAACGAAAATAACAACCAATTTAATAATGAAGTGCGTGAGGATCATGAGGGACAGTCCGGATATAAGAGACCGTATAAGAAGAATTATAAATTCAAACCACAGCACAGAAACTCTCATGGAAGAAAACCGATGCAGGATCGTAAAGCACCGGCAGAGAAAGAGAAAAGCGGAAAGCCGGTACCGTTTAAGGCTTCTGTAAAGAATGCTTCCCGCAGACCTAAGAAACCAACATCCAAATTAAAGATCATTCCACTTGGTGGTCTGGAGCAGATTGGAATGAATATCACAGCATTTGAGTACGAGGACAGCATCGTAGTAGTAGACTGCGGACTTGCTTTCCCGGAAGATGACATGCTGGGAATCGACCTTGTAATTCCGGATGTTACTTATTTAAAAGAGAACATTTCCAAAGTAAAAGGTTTTGTGATCACACATGGACATGAGGACCATATCGGTGCACTGCCATATGTACTCAAGGACGTAAATGTTCCGGTTTATTCCACAAAGCTTACCATTGCTCTGATCGCAAATAAACTGAAAGAGCACAATATGACCCGTACAACCAAGTTAAAAGAAGTAAAACACGGACAGGTCATTAACCTTGGAGATTTTTCCATTGAATTTATCAAAACAAACCACAGTATTCAGGATGCATCTGCACTTGCAATCTACTCACCGGCAGGTATCGTAGTTCATACCGGTGACTTTAAAGTAGATTATACACCTGTATTTGGAGATGCGATCGATCTGCAGCGTTTTGCAGAGATTGGTAAGAAGGGTGTACTTGCACTGATGTGTGACAGTACCAATGCTGAGAGAACAGGATTTACCATGTCCGAACGTTCCGTAGGCCATGTATTTGATAATCTTTTTAATGAATATAAGACAAACAGAATCATCATCGCGACTTTTGCGTCTAACGTAGACCGTGTACAGCAGATCATCAATACTGCATACCGCTTCGGACGTAAGGTTGCAGTAGAAGGCCGCAGTATGGTAAATGTTATCACAACTGCAGCAGAACTTGGATATCTTCGTATCCCGGATCAGACACTGATCGAGATCGACCAGGTGAAGAACTATCCGGATGAGCAGGTAGTACTGATCACAACCGGAAGCCAGGGCGAGTCCATGGCAGCTCTTTCCCGTATGGCGGCAAACATCCATAAGAAGATCGTGATCAAGCCGAACGATACGATTATCTTCAGTTCCAATCCGATCCCTGGAAATGAGAAAGCCGTATCCAAGGTTATCAATGAACTTTCCATGAAAGGTGCAAAAGTTATCTTTCAGGATGTTCATGTTTCCGGACATGCCTGCCAGGAAGAAATCAAGCTGATCTATTCTCTGGTAAAACCGAAATATGCAATCCCGGTTCACGGCGAATACAGACATCTGACAGCTCAGAAGAATGTAGTCGAGGAACTTGGAATCCCGAAAGAGAATATTTTCGTTCTTGCATCCGGTAATATTCTGGAACTTGACAGCCAGAGTGCACAGGTAACAGGAACTGTACACACAGGTGCCATCCTTGTAGACGGACTTGGTGTCGGTGATGTAGGAAATATCGTTCTCCGTGACCGTCAGCATCTTGCAGAGGATGGAATTATGATCGTTGTGGTAACCTTAGAGCGTCACAGCAACGTGATTCTTGCAGGACCGGACATCGTATCCCGTGGTTTCGTATATGTAAGAGAATCTGAGGATCTGATGGATCATGCAAGAGAAGTAGTAGAGAATGCACTGGATTCCTGTCTGGAACGTAATATTACAGACTGGGGCAAGATCAAAACTGTAGTAAAAGATGCACTCAGTGAGTTCTTATGGAAACGCACAAAGAGAAGTCCGATGATCCTGCCTATCATCATGGAGGCATAAAATGGAACCAAATACAATAGAAGAAAGTATTAACGGACTTCTGGAGGCAATCAAGGAAAGTCCGGAATATCTGGAATTTCAGAAACAGAGTGCGATTCTCGGAAAGAATCCGGAGCTGAAGGCAAGGGTAGACGCATTCAGAGGAGACAACTACAGAGTTCAGAATGAATGTGACTCTGATAATCTGTTTGAAGTTGTAGAGCAGATGGGAAAAGAATCCGCAGAGCTGCGCAGACATCCGGAAGTAAATGCATATCTGGATGCTGAACTTGCTCTCTGCAAAATGATGCAGAGAATTTGTGTGAAACTTGCAGAAGGCATTGAGATGGATGTTCCCGGAATCTGAGTAATTGCAGGTAACTATGAAAGGAAGTAAATTATGAGTGATACCAAAGAACGTGCAGGTGCGGCTGGCGTTGTTGTAGCTGGAGTGTTTTTTAAGATCGCACTTTATGTTTGTGTGGTAGTCTTACTTTTCTGGGTTGGAAAGGCGTCATTTCAGTTTGGACATGATGTGTTTAACCAACAGGCCATGAGTCCGGGAGAGGGACAGGAAGTCACAGTTGTGATTAAAGAGGATACTTCTCTGTACAAGATTGCCAGAACCCTTCAGAAGAAAGGGCTGGTCAAGAGTGCGCCGGTATTCTATGTACAGGAGAGACTGTCTGTTTACCATGGTAAGCTTCAGGCAGGAACTTATCTCTTAAGTACTGCATATACACCGAACCGTATCATGGGAATCCTGGCAGGAGATGATGAACAGGAAGGGGTAAGTGATTCGTGATAGTTGATGAGCGAATGCGTACCTATATCAACTCACTGGATATGGGAAATACACCGTTTCTGGAGGAACTGGAACAGTATGCCATCAGAGAACGGGTGCCTATCATCCGAAGGGAAATGCAGAGTTTTATAAAGATGTTTCTGGCTTTGAACCAGCCGAAACGTATTCTGGAGGTGGGGACAGCCATTGGCTTCTCCACACTTCTTATGTGTGAGTATGGTCCGCAGGATCTGGAAATTGTTACCATTGAGAATTATGAGAAAAGAATTCCTATTGCAAAAGAGAATTTCCGCAAAGCCGGACGTGAATCACAGATCACTCTGCTGGAAGGAGACGCAGGACAGATATTAAAAGAACTGGAAGGTCCTTTTGATATGATCTTCATGGATGCCGCAAAGGGACAGTATATTAACTGGCTTTCTGATGTGATGCGTCTTATGAGGAAGGGCAGTGTTCTTATTTCTGATAACGTGCTTCAGGAGGGAGACATTATAGAGTCTCATTACCTGGTGGAACGAAGGAACAGAACCATATATAAGCGGATGCGTGAGTATCTGTATGAACTGAAACATAATCCATCCCTGATAACTTCGATCATTCCGCTTGGAGACGGAGTTACAGTCAGTGTGAAACAGGAGTGAACAATATGAGAAAAATAGAATTGCTGGTTCCGGCAAGCAGCCTTGAGGTGTTAAAAATCGCTGTTATTTTCGGAGCAGATGCAGTATATATCGGGGGAGAAGCTTTTGGACTGAGAGCAAAGGCAAAGAATTTCTCCCATGATGATATGAAAGAAGGAATCGCTTTTGCTCATGAGCACGGGGTAAAAGTTTATGTAACTGTAAACATCCTGGCTCACAACTATGATTTGCCGGGTGTCAGAGAATACCTGACAGAGCTGAAGGAACTGAAACCGGATGCACTGATCATTGCTGATCCGGGAATCTTTATGTATGCAAAGGAAATCTGTCCGGAAATTGAACGTCATATCAGTACACAGGCAAATAATACAAATTACGAAACCTATCGTTTCTGGTATAACCTGGGAGCAAAACGTGTGGTAACAGCCAGAGAACTGTCGCTTGCTGAGATAAGAGAGATCAGAGAGCATATTCCGGATGATATGGAGATTGAGACATTTATTCACGGAGCTATGTGCATTTCCTATTCAGGAAGATGCCTGCTCAGTAATTACCTTGCAGGACGAGATGCAAATCAGGGAGCCTGTACTCATCCGTGCCGCTGGAAATACTCCATTGTGGAAGAGAAAAGGCCGGGAGAATATATGCCGGTATTTGAGAATGAAAGAGGAACTTACATCTTTAACTCCAAGGATCTCTGCATGATCGAGCATATGGACGACATCTTAAACAGCGGGATCGACAGTCTGAAGATTGAAGGCCGTATGAAAACAGCACTCTATGTAGCAACCGTTGCCAGAACTTACCGTAAGGCAATCGACGACTATATGGAGAGTCCTGAGAAATATCAGGCAAACATGCCATGGTATCAGGAACAGATTTCCAACTGTACTTACAGACAGTTTACAACCGGATTTTTCTACGGAAAACCGGATGAGAATACGCAGATTTACGACAATAACACCTATCAGAAAGAATACACATATCTGGGTTTTGCAGAGGCAGTGGATGAACGCGGCTATGCACAGATCACCCAGAGAAATAAATTCTCAGTAGGTGAGACAATTGAAATCATGAAACCGGACGGACAGAATGTATCTGTTGTAGTGAAAGGAATCTATGACGAGGAAGGCAATTCAATGGAAAGCGCACCTCATGCACAGCAGAAACTGTTTATTGATCTGGGAACAGAGATTCAGGTTTATGATTTATTGAGAAGAGCAGAATAAAACAAACGCAGCCAACAAAAATAACGTTGGCTGCGTTTATTGCATTTGAGGAAAAAGTCCGCGAAGCTTCTGCAAAGCTGTTTTTTCAATTCTGGAGACATAAGAACGGCTGATACACAGCTTCTGGGCAATCTCACGTTGAGTTTCCTCTTCCATGCCAAACAGCCCATAGCGGTAACAGATCACCTGATATTCCTTATCAGACAGGATCTTTTTCAGAGATTTCAGAAGATAAGAAGTATTTTCTCTTATATAACAATCCTCTACAATATCTACCGGCGTACTCTCGATCACATCCAACAGATTAATCTCATTTCCTTCTTTGTCCGTTCCAATCGGCTCATACAGAGACACTTCCCTTGAATGCTTCTTTTTGGATCTGAAGTACATCAGCAATTCATTTTCTATACACCGGGCAGAGTACGTAGATAGTCTCGAAGCTTTCTGCGGATTAAAAGTAGTAACTGCTTTGATCAGTCCAATAGTACCAATTGAAATCAGATCGTCTGTATCTTCACCGGTTCCCTGGTATTTTTTTACCACATGGGCTACCAGCCGGAGATTATGTTCAATCAGGATATTCTTTGCCTGAGAATCACCCTCCTGATATTTTTGAAGATAATATTTCTCCTGGGATATGGACAAAGGTTTCAAAAAAGCCTTCAAATGTTTACCTCGAAGGGGATTTCTATATAGTTTATGTCGAGGACAGGGTGTTTGTGCTTTTCCCAATAAAGGATTTGACGTGTCTTGCATAAGACGGTAGAATAAGAAACTGTAGAAAACCAGGGAATTGAGGTAGATTCCTGTTTCAATAAATGTTTTGAAATATTATAGAGATGTTAGAGGTAAAAAGTATTGTGCTACTAGCACACAGCACTCTCTTATAATTATAAATAAAATACAAAAGTTTCAGTATACATTTTTTGGAGCAGTATATAAAAATGTAATAAAAAACAGGAGAAAAATATGAATATATATTTAGCCCCTCTTGAAGGGATTACAGGATACACATACAGACGTGCACTCTATCAGTGTTTTGGTGGATTTGATAAGTATTTCATTCCATTTATTCTGCCGAATCAGAAAGGCCATCTCAGCACCAGAGAAAAGAAAGATATTATGCCTGAGAATAACGAAGGAATGTATGCAGTCCCGCAGATCCTGACAAAGAATGCAGAGGATTTTATTCAGACAGCGGAAACTCTGCAGGAATACGGATATAACGAAGTAAATCTGAATCTTGGCTGTCCGTCAAAGACAGTTGTGACGAAAGGCAGGGGTGCAGGATTTCTGGACAGACCGGATGAACTGGATAAATTTCTGGATGAAATTTTCAGCAAATGTGATGTGAAAATTTCCATCAAAACCCGCCTGGGAATGGATGATCCGGAAGAATTTGAGGACCTGCTGACAATATATAATAAATATCCTCTGGAGGAGCTGATCGTTCATGCAAGAGTGCAGAAAGATTATTACAAAAATACGCCGCGCCTGGAAACCTTCGGAGAGGCATTGGAGCGTGCCAAAAGTCCGGTATGCTATAACGGAGATATTGTTACTGCAGAGGATTGCACCAGACTGAAAGAGATGTTTCCAGAGCTGGACTGTATCATGACAGGCAGAGGAACTTTAAAGAATCCGGCACTTGCAAGAGAAATCCGTGGCGGTGCACCAGCATCAAAAGAAGAAATCCACAGGTTCCATGATATCATGTATCAGGAATACTGCGAAGATCTGTCCGGAGACAGAAATATTCTGTTCCGGATGAAAGAATTATGGTCGTATCTGGCACCAATGTTTACAAATAATAAGAAATATGCGAAGAAAATCAAGAAAGCTGAAAAATGTGCAGTATATGAAAATGTGGTCAGAGAACTGTTCAGTTGTGAGCAGATAGCTGCAGACAGATAAAAAAATATTGAAAAAAATCCGCTGACGTGATCGAGCAAGTTAATCATGTCAGCGGATTTTTTCGTAAAAATGCCGTGTGCTATGAAAAAAGAAGATTGAGAATATCCACTTGATTCGAATCAAGCAGGCAGCGAATATTTACCAGATATATAGTATTAAAAACTATATGAAATAGTTCCTCTTGACAATAATAAATATTATGATATACTTTGAATATCAAAATATTTAAACTACAAACAAATAGGAGAAGAATCATAATGAAGAATTTCAAAATAGGAGATAAAATCACAAGAGTTCCACTGATCCAGGGCGGAATGGGAGTTGGCATCAGCCTTGGCAGGCTTGCCGGTTCTGTTGCGAAGGCAGGCGGAGTCGGTATCATTTCTACTGCACAGATCGGTTACAGAGAAGAAGACTTCGACAGAAATCCGGCAGCAGCCAACGAACGCGCCATTGCCAGTGAAATGAAAAAAGCCCGCGGGATTTCCGGAGACGGAATCATAGGTTACAACATCATGGTAGCGCTAAAAGAATATGCCGCCCACGTAAAAGCCGCAGTAAAAGCAGGCGCAGACATCATCATCTCCGGTGCTGGACTCCCTACAGAACTCCCCGAACTGGTAAAAGGCAGCCAGACAGAGATTGCCCCCATCGTATCCACAGACAAATCCGCCAAAGTAATCCTGAAATACTGGGAACGAAAATATAAAAGAACTGCAGATCTGGTAGTGATCGAAGGTCCACAGGCAGGCGGACATCTCGGTTTCCACAGAGAAGAACTGGAGAAATACACCGAAGAATCTTACAGCGAAGAAATTAAGAAAATCATCACAACAGTAAAATCATACGCAGAGAAATACCAGACAGAAATCCCCGTAATCGTAGCCGGCGGCATCTACGACCGGGAAGACGTCCGAAAAGTAGATACCCTCGGTGTCGACGGCATTCAGGTAGCCACCCGCTTTATCACAACTGAAGAATGCGATGCCGATATCCGTTATAAACAGGCTCACTTAAAAGCAAAAGAATCTGACATCGCCATCGTAAAAAGCCCCGTAGGAATGCCCGGCCGTGCCATCATGAACAAATTCATGACCCGCGTCATGAACGGCGAACAGATCCCCCACACCCCTTGCCACGGATGCCTCGTAAAATGCAGTCCAAAAGATATTCCTTACTGCATTACTGACGGACTTATCAATGCAGTGAAAGGAAATATAGAAGAGGGACTTCTTTTTTGTGGAGCAAAAGCATGGAAAGCAGATCATTTGCAGACGGTCCCGGAAGTGATTAATGACTTGTTTTGAGGATTGCTTCATGTTAAACTGAGGTTATATGACGAAGGAAGTTCTTATTCAACTGAGAAAAATAATAAGCGGTAGCTGGAGATTGAACTTTTTAGATGGAGGTGTTTACTCATGAGTCAGACAGTGTCCCTGGGAGTACAGGATTTTGCATATATCAGAGAAAACGACTGCTTTTTTGTAGATAAAACTGATTTTATCAGAGAATGGTGGGAGAATAAAGACGCAGTTACACTGATCACACGCCCACGCAGATTCGGAAAGACGCTGAATTTGAGTATGATGGAATGTTTTTTTTCTGTTGCATACAAGAACAGAAGTGACTTATTTAAGGGATTATCCATCTGGAAAAGAGAAGAATATCGCAAACTTCAGGGAACATATCCGGTAATATATATGAGTTTTGCAAATATTAAAGGAAGCACCTTTCAGTCTGCCAGAGAGGGAATTATACAGAGCCTGGTCAGATTGTATGGAAAATATGCACATATTCGAAATGCTGAATTTATGTCGCAGCAGGATCAGGAATTCTTTGATTCCGTGCGTCTTGAAATGTCAGATACAACTGCTGCACTGGCTGTCAGTTCGCTGTCCGATTATCTGAGCCGTTATTATGGAAAAAAAGTGCTGATTTTTCTTGATGAATACGATACTCCTCTACAGGAAGCGTATGTAAATGGATTCTGGAAAGAACTGGTTGATTTTATGCGGGGGTTATTTAATGCAACTTTTAAGAGCAACCCGTTTCTGGAACGTGGTCTGCTGACTGGCATTACCAGAGTCAGCAAGGAATCCATTTTTTCAGATTTAAACAATCTTACAGTAGTAACGACAACATCAGAAAAATACAGTACACAGTTTGGATTTACTCAGGATGAAGTTTCATACACACTTGAAGAATATGGACTGGAAGCGCAGAAAGAAAAAGTAAAATACTGGTACGATGGTTTTTCTTTTGGAAACCAGAAAGAAATGTATAACCCATGGTCCATTACCTGTTTTCTGGAGGAAAGAAAATTTAAACCATACTGGGTCAACACCAGCTCTAATGAGATGATCACTGCGCTGATCCAGAGAGGAAATGCCGAAACCAAAACAATTATGGAGGAACTCCTTGAGGGAAGAGAACTTGTAACAGAGATTGACGAAGAAATTATTTTTGAACAGCTTGGGAAAAAGAAAAACGCCATATGGAGTCTGTTGCTTGCAAGCGGGTATCTGAAAGTAGATAAAGTCTGTATGGACGAGCAGACCGATCGTTATATATATTATCTGAGTATTACTAACAGGGAAGTTCGGATGATGTTTGAAAACATGATCCGGGACTGGTTTTCGGATGAAGATGTTCCATATAATGAATTTGTCCGTGCATTGCTGCGTGATGATGTAAAGGAAATGAATCATTATATGAATGATATATCTATAGCAACATTCAGTTATTTCGATGTCGGTAATTCTCAGAATTATTACACATCAAAATCAGACAGACCAGAACGCTTTTACCATGGATTTGTACTGGGACTGATTGTAGAATTGAAGGGAAGATACCACATATCTTCTAACAGAGAAAGTGGCTATGGACGTTACGATGTTATGCTGGAACCTGTCAACGAAACAGACCTGGCGTTTGTCCTGGAATTTAAAACATCTGAAGAAGGGGAAGAAACACTGCAAGATACCGTAGCAGCAGCCAGAAAACAGATACAGGATAAACAGTATACCAGAGTACTGGAAACAAGAGGAATAAAGCCGGAGAGAATACGGTGTTATGGGTTTGCGTTTCAGGGGAAGAAAGTATTGATTGGGTGAAAATTTGAAAACCTTGAGATTTCTTTTGAAATGTAAAGTTTTTCATAGAAATTTCAAGGTTTTTAATATAATGGTGTTCGTGCGAGTAAGTTCTTTGCTTTAATTGCGAATATTCATCTGGCTCAAAACAGATAAATTATGGGAATAGAATGGCTTTGTATTGTGATTGATTTTACAGTATAAGGCCATTTTTTATTGAAAATAATAATTAGATATCGGGATTGATTTTTCATTATTTATCTCGTATTATTAATTTCAAGATATGTTTGTTGAAACTAATTTGATACTTATGTGTTGATTCCATGAAAATACAATCTATAAAAGATGGGTAGTAGCTGAAAGAAATTTTATATGGAATCTGTGGTAAAGTATGGAAAACATTACATAAAAATGGAGGAAATCATTATGAACAGAATAAAGATTCAAGACACAGACCTGGAGTTATCCAGACTTGGATTGGGATGCGTGAAAGCCGGTGTGAAATGGGACGGACAGGAAGCTTTTAATCTGTTTGATGTGTTTCTGGATATGGGTGGAAATGTATATGACACTGCAAGAGTATATTCAGACTGGATTCCATCAGAGAGAGGCCGCAGTGAGCGTGTGATTGGCCAGTGGCTGGCACAGAGTGGCAAACGGCACGACATTGTTCTGGCAAGCAAAGGCGGTCATCCGGATATGACAAAACCAAATCCGGACATGCATCAGTCAAGGATCGATGAAAGAAGTGTAAGATATGATCTCGAAGAGTCCTTAAGAGTACTGGGAACAGACTATATTGATATTTATTTCTATCACAGAGATAATGAAGAAATTCCTGTTTCCGAACTGATAGATCTTATGGAAGATTTCAGACAGCAGGGAAAAATCCGCTACTATGCATGCTCCAACTGGACAACTGCCAGAATGAAAGAAGCAGATGCTTATGCTGTCTCCAAAGGTTATCGTGGTTTTGTGGCAAATGAGGCATTATATAATGTTGGTGAACCTTGGATGAAACCTATGACAGATGACACTCTTGTAATGCTGGATGAAAAAATGCAGAAATATCATGAAGAGAATCCGCGAAACCTGGCAATACCGTATTCATCTGTCTGCAATGGATTCTTCCACAAACTTTTTGCAGAAGGAAAAGGTGCAGTTTCCGGTTCAGAATATTACACAGAAGGAAATTTGAAGAATGCAGAACGTCTTCACGAACTGATGGAAGAGTACGAGATTTCTGTCACACAGGCGGTCCTTGGATATCTTACCTGCCAGAAATTCCCGTGTCTGCCATTATATGGACCTAGAAATATTGCAGACCTGAAAGAGGCTATGGAAACATTCAGAATTCCATTCAGACTGGAAGACTATCCACAGAAATAGAATGGCAAAAACTTAATTTTATAGAAGAACATAGCTTAAGGGGCGAATGTTTCGATAGGATACCGCCTAAGCAGACAAGGTAAATAACCAAAATCTGCTTAGAAGGTATCTTATCAATTAATATTCGCCCCTTATTATAAATTCATAAATATTTATTTCCGAATTTCAGCAAGTGCTTTTTTAAATTGAACCGTAAATAATACAGAAGTAAAGAGTACTGCAATAATATCAGCGATCGGTTCTGCCATATATACGCCTGTAGTTGGGTCAGACACCAAATGCGGCATAATATAAATGAGCGGGATCAGAAGTACAAATTTACGGACAACTGCAACAATAATAGAATTTACCGCTTTTCCAAGAGAAGTAAATGTCATCTGGCAGGCAACCTGAATGCCGAACAGGAACAGACCGCCAAGATAAATTCTCAGCATTGGCGCAGTAAATTCGATAAGACTTGTATCTGCAGTAAAAATGCTTACAAACATTCTCGGAACAAGCTGCACAGCAGCCCAGAGAATTGCAGAATATGACAGACAGACAATCAGAAGTAAGCGGAAAGTTTTCTTCACTCTGTCTGCATTTTTTGCACCATAATTGTAGCTGGAAATGGGCTGTGCTCCCTGTGCGATTCCCTGAAGCGGAAGCATGGCAAACTGCATAACACTGGTTAAAATTGTCATAGCTCCGACTGCGATATCTCCTCCGTAGCGAAGCAGGGAAGAATTAAAGCAGACAGATACAACGCTTTCGCTTGCCTGCATAATGAAAGCAGCAAGTCCAAGTGCGACACATGGGAGAATTACCTTTGGTATCAGACGCATATATTTCTTTCTGAGATGAAGCTGAGTCTTCTTACCGCAAAGAAACAGAACAACCCAGATTGTAGAAATCGCCTGAGAGATAATAGTTGCCAGCGCTGCACCTTTTACGCCCATATGGAAAGCAAAGATAAAGACAGGGTCTAAGGCAATATTGCAGACAGCACCGATCAGGACAGATACCATGGAAATGTTTGTAAATCCCTGCGCAGTGATAAATGCGTTCATACCAAGAGTTAACTGTACAAACAATGTACCGAAAGCGTAGATATTCATATAATCTACAGCATAACTGATCGTATTATCACTGGCACCGAAAGCCAGCAATAAATCTTTTCCCCAGATCAGCAGGACTGCTGTCAGAATAACAGAAATAATAACCTGCAGACTAAAACAGTTGCCTAATATATTTTCGGCAGAGTCATTATCCTGTTTTCCCATATAGATAGAAGCTCTTGGTGCACCACCGGAACTGACCAGTGCAGCAAAAGCGGAAACGATCATAATGATCGGCATGCAAACTCCTACACCGGTAAGTGCCAGACTTCCCTCCACCGGGATATGGCCGATATAAATTCGGTCTACAATGTTATAAAGCATGTTGATAAGCTGGGCGATCACCGTTGGAATAGACAGCTTCAGCAGAAGCTTCCCAACAGGTTCCGTACCCAGAAAGTTTTTATTGTCCTGCATGGACGTACCTCCCTTTAAAATTTTTAATAACTCAGGCGAATTTGCCGGTCATTCATTCATCATCTGGCGTGCATTAGCTGCCATAGATTCAATGATTTCTTTGTAAATACTCATGTGCTCTTCTGGAATATTGAGAATCAGTCGTTGGTTAAAATCCTGCTGCATTTTAAGCCCTGCTTTAAGAATTGGTTCCGCTTTTTCCGTACAGGAAAGCAAGATTTTCCGCCTGTCTCCGGCAACAGTCCCCCTCTGCAGATAGCCTGCAGTTACCAGCTTATCCACATGCACAGATACCAGATTCTTTTTTATATTTCGAAATTCACTGATCTGCTGGGCAGTACATAAATCCGGATTATTCTTCAGAAACATTAAAATATCGAAAGATACCTGCGGAATATCAAATTCATGAAGAATAGGTTCACACATTTTATTGTAAGCATTCAAGGCATCATGAAAAAAAGTTATAAATGTGGATGGAGCCATAATATAGGTTCACCTCTTTCTTAAAAAAGTATTTTTTTGAACTGTATTAAATAATACGATATAACTGAGGGAAAGTCAATGTAAGTGTTAATACTTTTGGTCAGGGATTGATTTTTTTTCAGGTATCTCGTATTATAAATCTTAAGATGTGTTTGATATGACTATGGGTATAAAGGAAAAGTGTAAGGCATGCAGATAGAAGAAATTTTACAGGAAATTATACGAATATGCGTAAATAATTCGGCAACAAAAGTTATACTATTTGGTTCAAGGGCAAAAGGAACTGCGCTGGAAAGAAGTGATATAGATATTGCTGTATGCGGTACAAAAGATAACGGGAAACTCCGAGAAGAACTGGAAGATATTTGATTTGGTTAAATTCGAAGAATTTCAGAAGCGTGTAGAACAGTTGCTTTCAGAAGAGAATTACTAAGGGGGGAAAAAGGGCACATATGAAAATTGTAGCATATGAAGTAAGAGAAGATGAAGCGGAAATCATGAAAAAACTTGCAGGTAAACTTGGAATAGATGAACTGGTTACTACTGCAGAGCCATTGACTCTTGAGACTGTACGTCTTGCAGAGGGAGCAGCAGGTGTCACAACTCTGGGACAGAGTATTATTGATGAAAATGTCTGTCAGGCATTAAGAGATGCAGGTGTAAAAGGCTATTCCACCAGAACGGTCGGATATAATCATGTAGATTTGAAAGCAGCGGCAGAAGCCGGAATCCGTGTAAGCAATGCCACCTATTCCCCTCATGGAGTAGCAGAATACACGGTAATGTTAATCCTCATGACTTTGCGTAACTACAAGCCTGCATTATACAGAATTAATGTTAACGACTATTCCCTGAACGGTCTCATCGGAAAAGAACTCCATGATATGACTGTAGGAATTATAGGAACAGGCAAGATTGGTGCAGCAGTAATCCAGAATCTGTCCGGTTTTGGATGTAAGATTCTCGCACATTCCAGACATGAGGATGAAAATGTGAAGAAATATGCGACATATGTAGACATGGACACTATCTATTCCGAATGTGACATCATTTCTTTCCACACTCCATTAAATGATGCCACTTACCATATGGTTAATAAACGCACCATCGCAAAAATGAAAAAAGGTGTAATCCTCATCAACTGCGCCCGTGGAGAACTGATGAACATCAATGATATCACCAAAGGAATTGAAGATGAACAGATAGGTGCACTGGCTCTGGATGTATTCGAAAACGAAAACGGCATTTATCACCACGACCGAAAAACTGACATCATCAAAAACAAAGATATGGCATATCTCCGTCAGTTCCCAAACGTCATTATGACCCAGCACATGGCTTTCTATACAGAACAGGCAGTAGTCAGTATGGTTCACTGCGGCCTGGAAAGCCTGGTGGCATTTGCGGAGAATAAAGAGTATAGGTGTCAGTTACAGTAATAAATTCCATGGTTGCTTTTGTGGATTTTATGAGAAATCAGACAAACCATACACAAATTTTGTAAATTTCATTCATAGGAATCTTTTCAGAAAGATGTTACAATAATTGAGCTGCAAAGAGATGACATCATGAAAGAAAGGATTTCATAAATGAAAAAGTTTTTAAGAAATATTTTGATCGGAGTGCTTGTGGTTGGAGTTGTTGCAGGTTTAGCTGCATTTAAGGTAGATGACAATAAAACTTATGCCGAACAGCTCATGGCACAGGACATGGTTACGATAAAGAATACAACTCTATTTGAGTTACAGAATCTTACAATTCAGTACAATAACGAAAAAGAAACTACCGTAAATGTAATAAATCCCGGAGAATCCGTGAAAGTAGAAGTTTTAGAGGATGCAAAACCTGTTATTTCAGTAAAAATTACCGGAAGTACAAAAGGCGGTATGAAGCTGTCCGGGTTTTTCACAGGACTGATTAATAATGAGACCTATTTCAGTGTTTATCTGGATGAAGACATGACTTTGGGAGTGAATTCCAATATTGTAAATGAGTGAATATAGAAATGTAGACAAAATGGCTGATTACCAATAATGTAGGTGATCAGCCATTTTACTATGCTAAAGTAGGTTCTTCGTTTCAATTGCGAATATCCGATTGGCTTTTAGCGAAATCAGTTAATTGTTCTGCTTCGACTATAGTTATCTTCAGAATGGATATGTTATATAGAACAATAAAAAGTTGAAAAAATAAGAAATAAATATTATATATACTATATCAATCCAAAACAAAACACACTATACTAAGTACAACAAAACAAATTGTACAGAAAGAAATACATAAGGAGGAAGTTGAAAATGAAAGCAGTGATCGCAATTGATTCATTAAAGGGAAGTTTAAGCTCCATGGAAGCAGGATACGCTATCGCAGATGGAATCCGCAAAGTTCATGGACAGAATGCGGAGATCGTAGTAAGACCTCTGGCAGACGGAGGAGAGGGAACTGTGGAAGCATTAGTAAGCGGAATGAACGGAGTGACACAGAATGTAATGGTAACAGGACCTCTTGGAACACCTGTAAACTGTGAATATGGAATTATTGAAAGCAGTCACACTGCAGTTATCGAGATGTCCGGTGCAGCAGGAATTACACTTGTTCCGGATGAAAAACGCAATCCGCTTTACACCACAACCTATGGAGTTGGAGAAGTGATCAAAGATGCCATTGCCAAAGGCTGCAGACGCTTTATCGTAGGAATCGGCGGAAGTGCTACCAATGATGGCGGGATCGGAATGCTTCAGGCATTGGGATATGGGTTCCTTGACAAAGAAGGAAAACAGGTTCCTTTTGGTGCAAGAGGACTGGAAGTGCTGGAAGAGATTACAGATGAATATGTACTTCCGGAACTTGCAGAATGTGAATTTCGTGTTGCATGCGACGTAACAAACATCTTGTGTGGAGAAAATGGCTGCAGTGCAGTATTCGGTCCACAGAAAGGTGCAACCCCATCCATGATCATGCAGATGGACAAATGGCTGGAAAACTATGCTGCACTTACAGAAAAGAAATACACAAAAGCCAATGCACACCAGGCTGGTACAGGTGCAGCAGGCGGACTTGGGTTTGCATTCTTAAGCTTTACCAATGCGGTTCTGGAATCCGGGATCAAGATTGTTCTGGAGGAAACCGGTCTTGAGAAATATATGGAAGATGCAGATATTGTAATTACAGGAGAAGGCCGCCTGGATGGTCAGACTGCAATGGGCAAAGCGCCTGTAGGAGTTGCACGTCTTGCGAAGAAACATAACATTCCTGTCATTGCTTTTGCAGGAAGCGTAACAAAAGAAGCCGTTGCCTGTAACCAGAACGGAATCGACGCATTCTTCCCAATCCTCAGAGGTGTGGTGACACTGGAAGAAGCTATGAACCCGGAGAATGCAAAAGCGAACATGACAGATACCGTAGAACAGGTATTTCGTCTGATGAATATTAAATAAATCAAGTAAGCTTTCTGATAAACTGCGGAGCAGTTATTGGTTATGAGCAAGTAGCGAAACGGATGGTTTTATCCGCTTGACTGCATAGAGATTACAACTTTTCTGCCAGGTACAAAAGTACCGCATCTTTGAATTTACGTGGATTTAATCCTGTCTTTTTATAAATATGGTTCAGCTTATACTGGAGTGTATTCTTATGCAGAAATAACTGCTCACTGGCATCATGCAGGGACATATCCTGCTCAAAATAAGTACTGATAATATGAAGTTCTTCTTCCGTGAGACTTGCAATCGTCCGGGAGAGGAACTCTTTTTTTTCTTCTTCACCCAGTCCGGAGAGGATAAGTTCCAGCACAAGATCATCGAACATTACGAAACCTTCTGTTGTGTCTGTGACGCTTTTTAAAGCAGTACGTGCGGAAGAACAGGATTCTGCAAGCTGGTAAATGGATGTGCTTTTTCCAACTGCAATTTTCAAAAGCATTTTATTGTCAGCGGCAAATTGTTTCAGAATAAAAGAATTCTTTTCAAAAAGCTCTGTATCTATGACTGCCAGATACTCATTGGGATAATGAAAGGTATACAGATTCACCGGAAACATGGAGAACATCTGTGTTACTTTCTGCTCGAGAAGAGAAAGATTTGCCATATTGTATCTGGTGTTTACCTGAATCAAAATCAGGCGTTTGGAAGTCTGGACACTGATGTCGAATTCTTTCAGCAGCTTGTGAACATAATCCATATTTCTGTCAGCATTGTCGTTTCGGATCAGAGAGTCAATGAGATACTGCCTTTTATCATTCTGGCTGCGGCTGATCATATTCAGCTCCTGCTCCCGGACAAGAAGATTCGTGATGCGTTCTGCCAGATGAGCATATTTCCTTACAGTATCTGGTTCGCCCGTAATTCCGATCACAGCAAGAAGAGACTGATTATGATAAACGGGCATATTGATACCTTTCTGGATTCCATAGAAGCTGTTGTCAGAAGAGACCTCGATTGTATTGTCGGTTGCAGCAGCCTTCTGACCGATTTCGTGAAAGGTTCCGATTCTTTTAGGATTTGTGCTTGCAAAAATAATACCTGACTGATCTATGAAATTAATATCCTGCCCGCAGACATCTTTTACAGTATTTACAATCTGCATGGCAAGGGAATGGTCTATTTTTATCTGCATGGTAAATGCTCCAATGATTCGGTTAAAATGTATATTTGTACTTTAACATAAATCGAAATGAATCACAATGTCAGATTTCCTGTCTCTGTCAGATCGGCTGCTGATCCAGTCCAAAATAAAAAATCATCAGGAACATCAGCTGGTCTTTTAACGAAAACTTCTTAAGCGCAGGAATCTGCCATGCTTCATCAGGATAGGCATTCTGCAAAAAAAGATCATTTCTCCAATGCAGACCATACAGCATCAGCCGTTTTCCTTCTCTGATGGCTTCCGGTTCCATGATAAGTTCCCAGCGGAGCTGATCCATCAGATGCAGATACAGAGAAGTGCATAATACCAGATTGCTGGTACGGTTATGGAACTGTATTGTACGCTCCAGGTCAGAGGCACGGGAAAAAATGATGTGGTATTTCTGAAAGATATCTATGTATTCTGTATAAAAATCCCATAAAGTTCCTGCTGTGATTCCATATCTGGAAGTACGGACCAGAACCTGAAACTGCCTGGGACCGCATGCAGCAGTTTGCTTCAGCAGAGCCTGCTTTACAGCTGCAATTACTGCCTTGCCGATCAGTTCGCCCAGCTTGGAATGTCCGGACGCATCTGTGAGAGTGTGTGCACCATCCATATCAGCGGCAATGACAGTACCGTCAGTTCCGGAACCTGTGGCAGGTTCTTCGGAATAACAGCTCCCCAGAAGAAGCTGGGAAACGGCAGAAGCCTTGGCCTCGGAACAGACCATTAATGCGCGTACCATGGCAGGATCTGTAAGGTTTTGATTGATATAAAGAAATACATTGATAGTACCGGGAGGAAGCATTTCGTATTTTCCTTCCTGTTCGTAATAGGAAGAAGGATCTCCGGGGCACATTCCGTTAGAATCAATTCCGCCGGTGACAGCTGCAGTTACAGAAAGATCCTGAAAACTGACAGTTTCTACAGCGCAGAGTTCAGTCCATGCAGCGGTACTTAAAGCCGTACATGAGGCAGGATCAATTCCAAGCAGTTTTGCATGAACTGCAAGATCTTCTTCATAAGTATCACCGAGCATTTCACATTCATAAGCACCGTTCATACAGTTGATATTTAATGCGTGAGATAAATGTGTGGTGAGACCGCCGTTTAATGGACTGGTACTGAGAATTTTTGTTCTGCCGGGAAAAGAGAAGATAGTGCATCCGTCTTTTTCTGTAATATGAAAGTTTAAAGGCAGATTATTTCTTTCCATGGATACCTCCCTAAATATATTCTACACGGAAACCGGATTCCTGGCAGTAACGATCAACTTTAGAACCTTTATAGCAGCGAATACATGCGGCCTTGTTTATGATCCATGGACCTATGAATTCCGGATCATGCCGTATTTCGAGATATTGCAGTCGGTTACAGCCGTGAAAGATCCACTTGCCAAGGTAACGGACATTCTCAGGGAGCGTCACATGTGTCAGATTATTACATTTAAAAAATGCGCTGTCATCCAGAAATTCAAGGGAATCCGGTAATTTCAGATTTTTCATGCCGCAGAAATAGAATGCCTGTTTACCGATTGTTTTCAGGCCGTCCGGAAAATTGATATGTTCTAATTTCTTACATTTATAAAAAGCTCTGTCATCGATTTCCGACAAAGAAGAAGGAAAAGCGATTTCTGTAAGAGAAGAACATTCTGAAAAGGCATCTGCTTTGATGGAAGCCAGATGGCTGTCAGGGGCAAATTCTAATTTCTTTAAGCGCAGACCGTTGCGGAATGCATTTTTGGGTATAGTTGTCAGTCCGACCGGAATCTGAACCTGCTCAAGGGAAGGACAGTCACTGAAAGCGCCAATACCGATTTTTTGCAGGTTGCCCGGAAACTCCAGACTGTTTAGTCTGGAACAGCCCTGAAATGCTTTGGCACCAATCTGCTGCATTTCATATGGAAAAATAACAGATCTTATAATTGACCGCTTGAAAAAGGTTTCAGATGAAATGGTATGGCAATTATCTGGCAAGATCATATCCGGTTTCAGATAAGGCGAAGAATTACGCCTGGTAAGAGTTAGTGTTTTTGGGTTATTGCTGTTATAAAATTGCATAAAAAATACTCCTTCACAATAGAAAAAATGTTTTCTCTGTGACAGAGCAGTGCTTTTTGGGTAATCTATATGAAACAAAATACCGATGATACTGCCAATGTCTACCATCCAGAGGAAAGGAGAAAACATAAATAAAGGATGATTTTCTTATAATATTAGGGAACACTAAAGAAGATCACCCTTCCAACTGTCATTGCGTGTAACAGATGGCGGCAGCTTAAAGCAGGTATTCTGACTCACGCAGTAACGTTATATCTCTCCTTCTCACACAAAATGCAATGGATGCGAGATACAACTGCACGTACACAGCAGCACGACTGTTCAGGATTTCCACCTGATTCCCTCTTAGCTGAAGATCCGATAATTGCTATCGTGACCAGCAGAACTTAAAACCGGTAATTGTCAATAAATGTTCTATTCAATTATCTTCTATTATAATGGATTTTGTATAAAATTCAATAATTTTTTTGTTTCAGACAGAAGCACGAGATGTACGAAAAAAGGTAATTATAGCAAAAATAATTAGAAAAAGATGGGATTAGTGTAAATGAAAAAATTGACAATTTGTGCAAAAAATGTTATTGTATCTATGATAATTGAATTGCGTTTAGCGCCAATGTACAGCTCATTATTATGGTAATGATTGAAGAATTATTGGGTGAGAATCCCAAACAGGGCGAATACCCTGCAGTATTTTAGTCTGCATTTCACTGTACTCTTATAGTCGGTATACCAAGGGGGTGCCAGATTCATGAGAGACAAGTGAACTCTGTACATGAAAGATATTCCCTGTCGGTATCCGACAGGGATTTTTTTGTACCTTGAAAACTGAATACTGGAAGAATAAGGAAGTTATAGCTGACTAAAAAAGAAGAAAGTGTAAGAAACAAATACGATTGATAAAAAGGAGGAAGAGACGGCATTTCGCCGTTATTGTAAAAAAGTATGGAAAAAAACAGGAACAGAAATAAGATTATAAAAGTCCTGATGTACATGCTGAGTATTGCATTTGCAATGATCATCGTGAACTGTCATATAGCGAAAGCGGATGTGACGGAATTGCAGCAGGATGATAAAGGACGGTACTGTATTAATACAGCAGATGACTATTATTTCTTTTTAAGCAAAGTCAACAAGGCTCCTTATAGTACAAGTGCTTTTGTTCTAACCAATGATATTGAAATAACAAATGAAAAAAAAGGGACAGGTATGTTTCAAGGCAAATTTGACGGTCAGGGACATACTATTACTTATTCTGCAACTGATAGAAGTTTCAATAAAAAAAATATTACAGCGTTTGCTTTTTCTCTAGGAGCAAATGGAATACTAGAGAATGTTAAAATCTACATTAAGGAAACAAAAATATATATCGGCGACAGCATTGTGCCATATACAGCAATAAAATCTAATCGTGGAATTGTAAAAGGTGTTAGTGTTACCGGAAATGTAACATTAACATGTGATGAATCAACTAATAACTGGAATCTCAATATAGGAAGTGTAAGTGGTGAAGGAACTTTAGAAAATTGTGAATTTTCCATTAATTATAATCTCCAAAGTTCTATGTCTTCTGACGAAATAGCGAAAAAAATCACAGACAACAAAGCACTTTGGGAAATATGTCAGCTCGGAACAAGGGATTCTGTTTCCAAAATAAAATATATAAATTGCATAAGTCACGGAAGTTATAATTCTAAAATATCTGATGTAGCAACATCTTTATCTCAAGTATTAGATTTTGATGCTACATATACATCTGGAATATACACAGTATATTCATTCCGATATGCCAATGGTAATTCCACAACTACTAATTGTTGGTACAATAAAGAACTTTACAAAGATATTCGTGTTGTTACCAAATATACAGAAGAACTATTTAAAAATAGTGAATTACCAAACTATGATGAATTAGGCAAAACAACTGCTGAAATGAAAACAAAAGAAACCTATACAGGTTTCGATTTTGAAAAGGTATGGTCTATTTCACCAGATGTAAATGACGGTTATCCATATTATGATCCAAGAACAGTTGAAATAACTTTAGAGGTTCAGGCAGATGCAGAACCCAAAGCATGGAAAACCAATTATGCTCGTGATTATAACCGTTTCAAAGATTATTCCACGAATTATCATTTCCCATATCGCGTTGAAATAATCGATGGTACAAAAACTAATATCTACGACGATGGTGATAATAACAAAGTTACTATAAATGGTACAAAAATTGTCAATCAAACAAAAGAGACACAGGAATTGATTGACAAATATGGTATCAAAGCAGTATGTAATCCTGAAACAGATATTGAATCAGCTACTGTAGACACCAGCTTTTTAGGTCAGCGTCCTTTAACGGTGAAATGGATTAAAGAACCGGTTCTGCAGTTTGACGAAGGCCAGGAAGTAAAGGCTGAAGAAGACGGATATACTTTCAAGATAAAAGTAATAAACGGTACTTGTGAAGTCAAAGATAATGGAGCTGCAAGCGCAGCAGATGATCAGGCTAACTGGGGAACATATCTGACCAAAGCGGAAAAAGCCATCAAAATTATTCTGGATTACTGTAAGGATAAAAATGCATTTGGACCTAAAGATTCACCTTCTTATGAAAACACAGATATTTGGGCAATCTTTACTGCAGCCAGATGTGGCTATATTCCATATAACGATGATACTTATTTTGACAAATGGTTTACGAATACAAAAGCTTATTTACAGAATTTAAAAGTTTCCGGAACAGACCTGTCCAAATGGCAGGCAACAGACCTCTCCAAACTGATCCTTGCCATTGAAGCGATCGGTTATGACCCGAGGGACATTTCTTCTGTGAACCTGCTGGATGCAGTAGGAAACAGAAACGGTTCCAATTATCTGAATACAGAGTATGCCATCCACGCTATCAAATCCGGCGGCTATACTTCTTCTACCTTTACAGAGGAAGAGATGGCAGAGTGGGTACACAAGAGAGCGGAAAGCCTTCTGAATGTAAAAGACAATGCACTTTCAAATCCGGATAATACCATGGGCTGGCAGCCGCTGATTTACTGGTATGGAAAAGAAGGCTTTGAGGATGTAAACAAAGCAGTAGATCAGGCATTACATAGACTTCCGGAGGTTGCACAGCGTGCAACAGGATCCTTCTGTACAGCAGGATTTGAGACAGGTTGTGCTTCCTATGGAAACAATGCATGGAATGATGCCCAGGCAATGCTTTTTGCAGCAATTTTTGATGTAAATGTATTGGACCGCAGCAGCGGATTTACGAAAAATGGAAATAACTTTGTAGATGCATTCTTTGACTTGGTTGACGTGGACGGAGAAGTAGATGGAAGCATCCATGGATTTACCAATTATGATGTTCCACAGATCGCCCGTGGATTAAACGCCTTTGTACGTCAGCGTAAAGGTCAGACAAACTTCTGGGATTTCTCAGATGTACCAGTTCCGACCAAGGATGTAAATGATCTGATCCTCGCCCTGGACGACAACAGCACCAAGGCACAGATCAAAGCAGCAAGGATTGCTTATGATGCACTGGATGATGCACACAAGGCAATCTTTAACAAAGACACTCTTAAGAAACTGC
>CAKRWH010000015.1:0-75152 GCA_934416185.1 uncultured Blautia sp.
ATATTGACATTTGAAATTTCTAATGCTATGGTAATCATGTATTAACAAGACGAGTTCAAATAAGGGGAAACCCGAAACCGCCCTCTGGTGCCGCAAGGTGCGGCAAAAAAAGTCGTGTGCAACGGCTTTTTTGTTTTCTATTATTCTATCATATTTTAGTCATTTCGACCATTATTTTCATGTATTTCCATTTATTTTTATCATTTTTGTATAATATTTACACTCTATGCTGATTGCACTTCTCAGGTTACTGTTCACTCCGCAATGTCATGATGCCGGGGTCAAAACATAGTGTTTTCTATGTGCTAACCCCTGCTTGAACCTTGAAAATTTAATATTTCACAGTAGATTTGATATAAGAGCCTTCATTAGCTTAGAATGATTGGTATACTTCTGATTCACATCTAAGCTAATATCGGATTTTGTGCATAGTTACCAAGACCCTTTCGGAATCCAAAGAGCTTTCGGAAATTTAATGCTGCTATTTTGCTTCCAAAGAAAAATTTACCACGTTGTTTACCTCTTGGAAGTTTATCAAGGTGATAATTCTTTCGGATGTTAGCAGGAACGGTTTCTGCACCATTTCTCAACCTTGCTAAGTTACTGAATTCTTCACTCTGCATGTATCTTTGGCTTTTCGCTCTGTTAGATGCATTTTTTGAAGTAATAAAGGTGGCAACTTTTTTATAAATCTTTGGACGGCACTGATTCTGATATGGGCAGCTCTAATTGAGCTGCATCTGTATAGGAAGTTTCATTGATTGCATTGTACAGCGACAACAGATTCCTTCTGTCTGAAAACAGCATACGGAATACTGTATCTTTGTACTTACAGTTTGCAGTTGCTGTGTTGCCTTTCAATCGGTTTCTTTTCACAATAATTTTTTTGTTCTTTCTTTTTGCCATTGGCAATACCTCCTGTTTTCCGCAGGAACCAAAGAACATATCGTGCTATTCTTATCACTTCTCAGCTCCTGCTTTTCATAATTAACTGGAATTAAAAGCATGGATTTCTGAATTGAGATTAGAATAATCAGACGGCAAAAATGCCTTGAAATATAAGAGAAATATGCTTTGAGTTTATCTTAGCATTCCTATCTCTCATTTTCAAGGCATTTTATACTCTTTTTAATTTATGATGTTAGGGTCAAAAGAGATTTTACATCAGAATTCTTTCTTCTCCATAAGCCGGACACCAATCCAGAAAGACCCCATATATACAATTACTGTGAACAATGCAACTCCAGCCAATACCATTCCCCAGTTCAGTCCATTCAGCCATGCATCGACTGCGTCTGCTGAAAGTCCCATTGTTTTTATCAGAGTATAAACTACGGCAATTATAATAGCCCACATGACCATTGCAATATAACGTCCTTTTTCCGCGCCAAAATGTATTACAAGCGGGAGTGATGCCGCCAACATAAGAAGTGCCAGTGGAATGTATATCAGAGTGCCAATAATTTTCTCACTCAGGTCCCCCTGAAGCTCTGCCACGCCTTTGCAGATCACTCCCGTTATCGTTGTAATTCCCCACGCTGCAGCCGTAAGCCCTGCTCCCAGCAGATATTTCTCTGTTACATACTGTTTTCTGGTAACCGGCAAGGTCATAAGAAATGCAAGACCATTATCAAACTCATCATAACTTATAGTCGTAATGGCAAAAATTGCTGTGACAATCGTAAAATATCCTGTAGCAAAACTGACACTCCCGCTTCCTGTCAGATTCAGGATGACTCCCATTACAACAACCAGGATAAAAAACTGTTTCTGCTGTTTCATCAGTTCTATATCCTTTACAAATAATCCCTTCATACCTGTCCCTCCATCATCACTACCAGATCATCAATCTTTCCATTCTCAATTACAGCATCCGGGTAATTTTCCATATAAAATTGTTTCTGGTTTGTTAGACATCTGTATCCATAAGCTTCTTTCCGGATCTTAATAAGGTATTGCTGATCCAGTTTTTCGTACTCTTCTTCTGAAACTTTAAGAACTGCATAATCTGACAGCAGTACATCTGTATCCTCATGGAGGATAATTTTTCCGGCATGGATCATATAAAAATCGTCACAAAGACTCTCCAGATCTGATGAAATATGCGAACTGATCAGAATAGAACTGCTTTCATTTTCTTCCATATATTCTCTCAGCATGTTCAGCACCTCATCCCTGGCAATCACATCCAGACCAACTGTGGGCTCATCCAGAATCAGCAGTTCTGCCTTATGGCTTAATGCTGCCAGTACTTTAAACTTTGCTTTCATACCAGTGGAAAATTCTTTGATTTTCTTGTCTGTGGGCAGATTGAATCTTCTGCACTGCTGCAGGAATTTCTCTCTGTCAAAATCCGGATATATGCTTTTCATAATATTGGCCACGCCCGCTGCTGTCAGATACATACTGAAGCCTGAATCTGCAAAAACAACTCCCAGTTTCTGCTTATCCTCCGGTTTAAGCTCTTCTGCCTTTTTCCCAAAGACCTCTATCTCTCCGCCATCCGGATGAATCAGGCCAAGCAGAGCTTTAAATGTGGTGGATTTCCCGGAACCATTTCTTCCAATAAGTCCTGTAATCATCCCAGGCTGTACTTCCATAGAACAGTCCAGCGAAAAACCTCTGTAATTTTTCTGCAAATGGCTGATTTTTAACATGTCTTAGTCCTCCATGATCATTTCAAAAAGATTTCTGATTTCCTCATCGTTCAGTCCACATCTTCTGCCCTTCATGATCGCCTGCTCCAGATCATGTTCTACTTCTTTGAGCCGTTCTTCCCTCATCAGGTTTTTATTTGTGGCTGCAACGTAGGTTCCTTTTCCATGAACAGTGACGGTAAATCCCTCTTCTTCCAGATTGTCGTAGGCTTTCTTCACAGTCAGGGCACTGATCTTCAGCTCCTTTGACAGACTGCGTACTGAAGGTAATACAGTGTCCGGCTGTAACTCTCCTCTGATAATCGCAGACTTAATCTGGTCGATAATCTGTTCATAAATAGGTACCATGGATGAATTATTGATTATTATATGCATATGTTTCTCCTCCATCTGCAAACAGTATATAACAGTGCATAACTGTTGTCAACTGTTTTATACTGTTATACTTTATATTTTATCCAGTATTCCTACCGTTCACTGATAACCTCTCGCTTTGCTCCATTCCGATCATTGCCATCGATGCGCGATACTCTTATAATAATTTTTATAAATAATCAGTTATTTCCCTCTAAGTACTAGAGCGTGTCTGAAAAATCATTCCCGCAATCTGCACGCCCCACTTTGCGGGATATTTCACCCGAATTTAGTTGCCGTAGCCCACTACGGCGCCCTCATCCGGGTAAAATATCCCACAAATTGTGACGCACATCTTGCAGAAAGCCTTTTTCAGACACGCTCTAATCTATGTTTAATTTTATAGTCTGGCAAATATATAAAAAAGATATGTTCAACAGTCGATTTGTCTGAACATATCTTTCTTTTTATGTATCTTTCTATATTTGTATTTATATCAAACGGATAAAATAATAATCAAATAAGTGATTAGCGGTTGAATTGAGTCAGGCGGATATCTGCAATCTGATCTACTCTGCCAAATACGCCTTCAGTTTCTCCATATCCGCTTTCATCACTCTCCGTCCCACCTCATAAATCTCCTTTAAATGGGCCGGATCACGCTCAACCGGTTTGGCACTGATGTCTCTGTCCGGGCGGATGACGTGGATCCTGCCCTCTTTTTCCAGATATGCGATTTTATCCAACATACGGTTATACTGAATATGACGTTCATCCAGAAGCTTTACAAGCTCCGGATACTCCCTGAACTTCAGCCGGAGCAGCGGCATCAGCTTATTATGTTCTTTTCTGTATCCCGGATGACGGGTACAAACTACCACATTTTTCTCATAACCCTGTGAAAGCATCCAGTTTACAGGAATCGGATCTGAGATGCCTCCGTCCAGATACATTCTTCCATTCAGCTTTACCGGTCTGGCAGCCAGTGGCAGGGAAGCTGATGCGCGCATCCATTCCACATCCAGCCTGTCTCCCATTCTGCATTCCTGATAGCAGGGTTTTCCTGTTTCAATATCTGTACATACAACCGTAAACTTCATGGGTGATCTGGCAAATGTCTCTGTGTCAAAAACATCCAGCTTCCAGGGCACCTCCCCATACGCAAAATCTTTGCTGTAAAGATCGCCGGTAGTGATCCAGCTTTTCAATCCCATATATCGTTTATCCTTGCAGAATCTGGTATTATAACGAAGGGTTCGTCCAATCTGACGGGACTTATAATTACATCCAAAAATTGCACCGGCGGAAACGCCAACTGTAGAATCTGCATAAATCCCCTGCTCCATCAGCTCATCCAGAACTCCGGCTGTATACAGTCCCCGCATACCTCCACCTTCCAGAACCATTCCAAGGCCTTTCTTTTTATTGTCCTCCATAGTTTTTCTCACTTTCGTCTTTTTCTTAATGTCCTAATTTTTTTCTGGCAGTCAATTGTATTTTTACTCATTTCATTTGAAAACCAAATTATTTAGAACATATTTTAACACCTTGAATGAAAATGTCAAACCTGTAATCTTAAAAGCCCCCTGAAATTCATTCAGGAGGCTCCATACAACTTACAATTATATATTATTTTCCAAGAAGTTCTGCTGCAACTTTCTCCAGTTCATCTCTGATCTTGATATGTTGCGGACATACTTCTTCACACTTACCGCATTTCACACATTCAGTTGCGGATTTTCTGCCATGGCCACCTACAAGCCATCCTTCCTGATGAAGTGCCTGATCTTTGCTTCCGTATAAGGTCAGATAATTCATTGCTGTAAAGGAACCGGAAACTCCGATTTCCATTGGACAGACTTTTGCGCAGTAGTTACAGGTTGTACACGGAATCAGCGGGATTTTCTTCAGTTCTTCCTGTGCTTTGTTCAGGGTTCCCTGCTCTTTCTCTGTCAGGCCGTTGAAGTCTTTCATGTAAGAAAGATTGTCCTGCATCTGCTCTACATTGCTCATGCCGGACAGAACTGTGATCACTCCTTCCAGATTTGCAGCAAAACGAACTGCCCAGGATGCGGCGGAAGATTCCGGTTCTGCTGCTTTCAAAATCTCTTCTACGCTCTTCGGAGGAGTTGCAAGCATACCACCTTTTACAGGTTCCATAATTACAACAGGTTTACCGTGCTTACGTGCTACTTCATAGCATCCTCTGGACTGAATTGCCGGATTTTCCCAGTCTGCATAGTTAATCTGAAGCTGTACAAATTCCATTTCCGGATGTGCATTCAGGATTGCGTCCAGTTCTTCCGGTGTGGAATGGAAAGAGAAACCTACATGTTTGATCAGGCCCTGCGCTTTTTTCTCCTGTACCCAGTCCCAAAGTCCGAAATCATCAAAATATTTGGTACGTGCTTCTCCAAGATTATGTAAGAGATAAAAATCGAAATATCCTGCTCCTGTTTGTTTCAGAGAAGTATCAAACTGTGCCATTGCTTCTTCTTTTGTCTTGCAGTTGATCCATGCTGCGTTCTTTGTGGCAAGCTGGAATTTCTCTCTCGGATAACGCTCTACCAGAGCCTGACGGATTGCATCCTCACTGCCTGCATACGCCCAGGCTGTATCAAAATAAGTAAATCCTGCATCCATAAACAGGTCTACCATCTTTTTTGTCTGCTCTACATCGATCACGTCGCCCTCTAACTTCGGCAGACGCATCAGACCAAATCCAAGTTTCTTAATGTTTTCCCCTAAATAAGCCATGTGAAGACCTCCTTGTTTATTTTTTGCTTAATATTCTGTTTAACTATTCTATTATAACGGAAAATTTTATCAATTTCTATTGCATGTCTGTAAAAAATCTCTTATTCTTTTTTCTATAGTATAATATCTATGAACTTTCAGAAAAAGGAGCACACAATATTATGGCAAAGATTGACCATGCGGCTATCCGCACCAAATCCTATGAAGATGCACAGAAATTCTTTGAAGATGTTTTTGAAATGAATATGTGGCGTGAAATCGGTGAAAAGCCGGAACGTAAATGCTGGTTCAGAGAAGGCATTCAGCTCTGTGAAGCTACAGAAATCAACACTACTGCCGAAAATGGCTACGACCATATTTCTATTGCAGTAGATTCTGTACCGGAAATCATGGAAAAAATCAAAGCTTATCCTGTCCGCATCATTAATGACCACTGGTTCTCACTGCCAGATGGTACAAAGATTGAGCTGAAATTACTGGAAAACTGGAAATTGAATGACTGATCAATAAAGGGGAGGCTTCTATGCCACCCCTTATACGCATTATTTTTTTGCATATAATCTACTCTGTGGTATAATATTTTTTCACATTATCTCTCAGTTTCTCAAACAAAGGATAATATACATTAATAATATCCTGAAACTTTTCAGCTGCGAAAGTACCGTCATAGTCATGTGCCAGCTGATTTCTTGCACGCAGCATCTGAAGCCAACGATCATCATCAATTATTTTGTTGATAAAAGATTGATGCAGTGTTTCCCTCGGTGATCCAATTGCAAAGTCCAGAATCCCCAGCTGCTTAATAAGGATATCTTTCATTACCTTCCAAGAAATATCAAAAGTCAGATTGAAATTTAATACAGTACCTTCCAGTACAAAATCAGCTTTTGGATCAGCGTGTCGGCTTTTTTCAAGATTCTTCAGGCTGCTGCAAAAAGTATGATAGCGATTAATATATTTGCTTTCCATATTTCTCAATATCCTCCTTCAGAAATTTATTATTTATACTCTCATATTCGAAGATGTCAATTTTTCGAAGTGTATCAATATTTTCCAATTCCTCTTCCAGATGCGGAATATCTTTACATCCGTATACAACAAAATCAATATCGCTGGTCGGTGTAGCTGTCCCTGTTGCAAAAGACCCAAAAAGATCTAATCTCTGCACACCGTTTCTTTTACATATTTGAGATACCTGCGCAATTAAATCCGAAATTGGCATTACGTTCAATAAGTGTCACCCCCCCCCAACATAAAAAATTGGAAATTTTAGTTATTATAACATATATCTATCGTCTTCTGGTCTTTTTCACCATCAAAAAATTTGTCCAGAACTTTCTGAAATACTTCACATTGCGGATCTGCTTCCAGGAATAATGTCATGCATGATTTCAGTTTCATATCATCCGGCCATCCCATGACTTCTCTGGCATCATTAGAATCTACCTTAAGCAATGCTTCTGATATCTCACACAGGTTTGCACCAAGTACTTCATTATTCAGGAAATCTTTTGCTTCCTGTAAGTTCTTTATGGAATAATACTGTGCTGTTTCACTTCGTCCCAGACCAATGATCTGTGGAAAAATAAACCACATCCAGTGACTCTGCTTCTGGCCCTGGCGGATCTCTTCCAGAGCTTCTTTATAAAATGCTTTCTGCGCTTTTATAAATCTATCCAGTCCCTGTTCCATGGTGCGTCACCCTCCTCTTCCTGATTTATCTGAAACTCCTTTTTATCAAGTTTATTCTTGATAGATATAGCTGTCAACATTTTTCAGAACATAACACGAATTTAAAAGAACATTACATCTCAGGATTTTGGTATATACATGTCAAAACATCTCACTGAATATTGGTGTGTGAACGATACTAAAAGGACTTCCCATGGATTTTATCTCCATAGAAAGTCCTTTCTATTATATATTCCTATTCTGTTGTCATTTCATCCCTTGTACTGTTACGCCTTAGCAACTCCTTCCGGGAAAATAATCTTATTCACGAAGAAGAATACCACCATCGATACACCGCCATTCAGCACTGTAGTTCCGATATTGTACAGCCAGTCCGGTACAAACATTCCTGCAACTGCGACCCAGATGCAGTTAATGGAATTTACGATACAGGTCACGATGCAGAATGCGATCAGATACCAGAACGCCTGATATCCAACTTTTCCCTTGCTTCGGAAAACGAAGTTCCTCTGAATTGGGAAATTGATGCATTCTCCCAGAACCATGGCTACCATGTAAGCACAAAAGTAAGGAAGTCCCCCATGCTGTGCATCATACCCAATAATGTTCCACTTAAATGTCTCACCAAATAATGTAATATCAATTCCCGGAAATCCGAAGTCAATCTTCGGCAGTCCGGCGAATGCCATCGGCAGGAACAGCAGGAGCAGATATTTCAGTACCGTGATCAGATTACTGACGATCACAAACAGACCTCCCTCCCGGATCCATTTTGAGGCTCCGGGATGTCTGTCGGCAAAATTCTGCCATGAAGTTTTTATTCTTTCTACCATATCTAATACCTGATTATTCTGATACAGATTCAGACTGTCTTTTCTTAAATCTTCTGATTGTTACAACTTCAAGTGCGATCAGACCTGCTGCAAGTACAATATCGATTGCAATCGCCATCTTCTTCCATGTTTCCATACCTACATTCAGATTATTCTCATCATATGCACGACTGTTTACTACAGTATACATAATATCTTTTGCAGCTCTGCGCATTTCTTTTACAGCAGTTGCACTGGTTGTATCTGTTGGATAGTTGCTTCCTACATCATACGCTACAAGTGCAGAATCTCCACCATTTCTGATAAACTGGTCTGCATTCATGTAGTTAAAGTTACCGCAGTAATCAGTTAATACGAATCCTTTGAATCCCCACTCATCGCGAAGAATTCCATTTAATAATTCATCTTTTGCGCCTGCCCATGTTACACCAATATAGTTGTAAGAGGACATTACTGCACCGGCATTTCCTTCTTTTACAGCATATTCAAATGGTTTCAGATAAATCTCTCTTGTTGCCTATTCTTCAGACCAGGTACATAACATACTCTGACGATTATATTCCTGATCATTTAATGCAAAATGCTTCATGTAAGAATATACACCATACTCGGCTGCACCTTTGATTGCATTTGCTGCAATTTTTCCTGAAAGGACACCATCTTCAGAATAATACTCAAAGTTTCTTCCGCCAAAAGCACTTCTGTGAATGTTCATAGCTGGAGCATACCATCCGGATACACCCATTTCATTGGCCATTTTTCCAATTCCTTCACCAAAAGCTGTAGCCAGATCTACATTCCATGTATTTGCAATCATTGTTGCAGATGGGAAGCCGATAGAACCTACACCTGTAAAGTTATTGTTGATAGAAGCCGGACCATCACAGTCAATTGTAGAAACTTTCTCTACAGAACCAGCAGCTGCTGTGCTGTATCCACCAATTGCAACCAGCTCTTTCATTTCATCAACTGTCAGTTCATCAAGAAGTTCATCCCATTTCGGATCATCAAAGTTTGCTCCTCTCAGGTCAGCAAGTTTCACTCCATTATCTGCACCTGTAGTTGGCATTTCATCACTGTCATCATTATGTTCCTCTGCTTTATAATTTCCAAAGTAAAGGAATGCATCTTTATATTCATCGCTTAATGTGTAGTTTTCCGGAGCCTTTGTTGCTTCATCATAATTTGCAAATCCATCAGCTCTTGACAGATATTCTACATCACCCTCAGAATCCGCCAGTCTGCTGACTGCAGCTTCTTCGTCTGTACTTCTCTTATTATTTTCATTATAAACAACAGTATCTTTTACATTGTAAGTTTTTTCATCAATGATATTGTGAGAATCTGTGCGGATAGAAATTCCATAATCACCAGATTCCAATACATAACTCTTCTCATTTACACTGTCAAAAGATGCCATTTCTTCCTCATTAAATGTAATTGTCAGTGTCTGAGATTCTCCAGGTTCCAGAGTTTCTGTCTTTGCAAACTCTACAAGATTTGCTGATGCTTTCTCAATACCACCGTTTGTATAAGGTGGATTATAATAAACTTCTACTACATCTTTTCCGCTTACATCACCTTTATTGGTAACTGTTACATCAAATGAGATTTCTCCGTTTTCTTCTTTAAGTTCTCCCATTTTCTGCTCAAACTGTGTATAAGAAAGACCATATCCAAATGGATAAACAACACTGCTGTCATAATCTATCAGTCCTTCTTCTGCTGCAGTCTCATAGAAACGATATCCAACATAAATACCTTCTACATAATTTACAAATGTCGGAGAAGTTTCATCTCCCCAGGAATCACCTGTATAATCTGTCATATTGTCATATTTAAATCTGCCAATATTGTTATAATATGGTGCCTGAGTAAAATCTGCCGCAAAAAGATCTGTTGTTTTTCCTGACGGATTTACTTCACCTTTCAGCATCTTGCCAAGTGCATTGAATCCATTCTGTCCAGGACCAGCGCACCATACACATCCTTTAATCTGTTCATATTCATTTACAAATCCAAGTTCAAATGTGTTAGATCCATTGTACACAACAACAACATTATCAAAGTTGTTGCATACCATTTCTACCATATCTCTTTCAGAATTTGAAAGCTCAAGGAAATGCATTCCTTCTGTAAAGTCTTCATAATCTGAGCTGTTATCTACATAATCAGATGAGAACTTGCCGCTTCCCTCCCAGGTTTTCTTAATTCCCTCTTTTGTAGCATCTGTCGGTAAATCTGCATGTTCTGCACCTGTACGTGAGATTACAATTAAAGCAGTATCAGAAAATTCTTTTGCGTCATTCATCAAATCGTCAGAATATGTGGAAACTGGCGGCTCCGGTAAGGTCCAGTCCTGTGTAAACGGGCTGATTTCCGGATGTTCTTCTCTGTAAGAAGTATAAAAATCAGATAATTCTGTATTTAAGCTGAAACCGGCATTTTCCAGTCCCTGTAATAAAGTAACTTTTTCATATGCATCTGAAATCGCTCCTGAACCAGTTCCACCATAACATGGATTTGTGGAAGCCCATCCAAATACATTCAGTTTATCAGTATCAGAAAATGGCATTACATTGTCTTCATTTTTCAATAAAACCAGACCTTCAGATGCGATTTCTTCACATGCATCCTCTGATTCTTTTACGGTCTCATCATCAATTGTTCCATTTCCCATTGCCAGTGAAATAATACTTGACATAGGTCCAAAGCAAATACCATTCACTACAAGAACAAGTGCAAGCAAGAATGCAATTCCTGCCTCAGAACGAACCAGTTTTCTTTTTCTGACCTGCATTTTTTTCGCTGCAACTACTACAACAAGTGCAAGTACTGCAACTATTGCCAGTGCGATCAGATATGGTTTACAAGTGTTAAGAATGTTAACCACATCGCCCCAGTTAATGTCTAACATAAAATTTCCTCCTCTTCTTTCCCTCTGTGGACTTTGTAACTATATCCTATCACATCATTTTTTCTCTGGTAAAAAATTGCATAATCTGTAAAAAATACGCATAAACTGTTTTTATATTGGATATTTTATCCAAAATTATTTTGTCATATTTGTGTATTATTCATATATTCCCGTCAGGCAGATATTCACAACCTGCTTATAACCAAATAGCATAATCTGTTTCAATCAACAGCAGGGTTTCATTTTCGTGTTCAGATGCATTTGCAGGAATCGTAGTAACTCTTAGGTTCTGGAAATTCGCGTTATAAAAAATCCGCCCACTGTCTGAGCCGCAAAAAAAAGCGGCGAGTTTGGGCGGATTTTTTATGTCTTTAGCGGATTTTCAGGGCCTTAGAGTTCCTAGATTCCGAAACCGCATCTGAACACGAAAATGAAACCCTGTGTCCCCATACCATCCATATTTATTTTTGCACAATAGGAATCAAAACCTTCAGTTCAAACCAATTATCCTCCAAGTTCACGCTGACTGCTCCATCATACTTATTCACCGTATACTGGATGCTCTTTAGCCCATATCCATGGAATTCTTTCTCTTTCTTGGTTGTAACCGGCGTTCCTTCCTGATATTGCAGCGTTTCTTCGCAGTAATTCTCAAATCTCAGGATTAGGAACTGCTTCTGTTTTGACACTGTTACATGGATCAGACGTTTCTCTTTCTCCTGAATCTTTAACTCACATTCGATTGCATTATCCAGCGCATTTCCGAAAATACTGCAAATATCCATAACATCCATAAAATCCAGCAACGTTCCGTCTGCCACACATGTAAACGTAATCCCATGTTTCGCGCAATAAAGACTTTTAGTCGTAAGTACTGTATCCAGCACCTTATTTCCAGTTTTATTCTGGGCTTCGTACTGTCGGATTTCTTCTTCCATTCGATTCAGAAATTCTTCTCGTTTCTTCGGGTCTTCTTCGCTTCGGAGTACTGCGATCTGGTGTTTCAGATCGTGGTATTTATAATTGATCAGCTCAATACTCTCGCGTGACTGCTTGTACTGCACGTACTGATTCTGAAGCACATTCTGGACTGCTTCCAGTTCCTTTCGCACACGCAGTTCGCAGCACTGGATCAGATGTGCATACAGGATTGCGATTCCTCCCAAGTCCACCAGTGTACGAATGTTTCCGATTTCAAAGGAATACCGTCCGGAAAATGGTGTGTTTTCTGTCAGGAAGCTCATATTACTGACTGCAAATACTGCAATTGCGATTACAAGTCCGGATATATATTCTTTCAGACTGATTCCCATTTTTCCATCTTTCGGAAGATGCATATGCAGTATTTTATATAAAATCACTGCCACACCTCCATAAATCAGAACCAGCATTGCAATCTGGATAAACACTGCAGGTACCGTCCCATTCCAAAAATAGCATACCACCTGCCACTCCACCGATGCCATAAACTCTGCCGCAACAAATGCGATCATTCCAAAGTATCCTGCATCTGTCAAACTGATGTCACAGCATCCATAAATAAAGCCTATCATTAACAATACTGCTATGATCATACACGGAATCCAGAAATAAATCTGCACATTCCCTGTCACTGTCAGAAACAGACTCTGTATAACCAGCGCCGCTGCCATCAGTGCACCTGTTTTCACACGGTCAAAGCGTTTCTTGACAGGCAAGATAAACAGCATACAGGCCATCCATTCTGCGATCGCAGTATAAATTCTCGGTATATCCGGCATAATATGTTCCATCACTTCACAACCTCTCCCCAGTAATTTGTCAGTGCTTCCATAAATTCTTTCTTACGTGCACGGCTCAAAACAAGCTGTTCTCCCTTTACCAGAGCACATCCCTCCTGTATCCCGTCTACGTGCTGCAGATTGATCAGGTATCCTTTATTTCCTCTGCAGAAGTTCATTCCCTGCAGCTTCTGTTCCATCTCTTTCATCACTCCGGTCGTCTCATAATCTCCCAGGATTGTGTGCAGGATCAATGTGTGGCCCTGGCTTTCAATGTAATAGATATTTGCAATATTGATCCGGACGGTTCCACCTTTGATATTTACCATGATCATCTTGGTCTCACGCTTTTTCATTCTGGAGATTGCACGGTTGAGTCTCTGGGAAAATGCAAAGTATGATACCGGCTTGAGTACATAATCCAGTGCATCTACTGCATAGCCACGGATGGCATACTGTGCCATATTTGTAATAAAAATGATGACTACTTCTGTATCGATCTTGCGGATTTCTTCTGCTGCGGACATGCCGTCCATAAACTTCATTTCCACATCCATCAGGATGATGTCGAACTGTGATTTATATTTGTGAACGATCTGGTCGCCGTCGGAATAAATTGTAATGTCAAATGCTTCTCCATTCTCCGTCTCGTACTGCCGCAGGAAATCCTGCAGCTGTTTTGCATACATTGCTTCGTCTTCTACTATTGCAATCTTTATCATTTGCTTTCTTTCCCCCGTTTCACTTTTCGTAATTACTGTGGTGAGTTATCCACCTTGATTTACTTTTTATTGTATCAATTTCCACTGTTTGCCGCAATTGAATCCACATATTTTTCCAACATCTGCACCTAAAACAAATCGTTACTGTTCTCTCCATGCTCAATTATGATGCTGAAATTCATTCCAGATTGTTTACACCAAACCATGCGAATATTCGCAAGCCCCATTTATAGAAATAAATAATACGCAAACAAGGACTCAGCGTGGATTTTTCCTGCCAAGTCCTGTCTGTCATCATTTTATTTTGCGATATCTTCTCTCTTATTTTCAGTCTCTTTTTACTGCCGCCTTGATCAGATGCGCAGTTCCTTTTATTCTGTGACCATTAGCCATTTCTGTCAGGGCTCTCGCCATATCCATAGTGACAAATCCACCTGTCATTTTCGCATAACCGCGGATTGGCATATTATAGTTAAACAGCACATTCAGGTTTGGTTTTCCCTGCCATTCACTGATCTTCAGCAGAATCCGCAGTACTCCGTAGAAAAGTTTTCCCAGGATTCCTTTTCCATAGTAGAGCTGGCATACCGCATCATTCATCCTGATCTCACCGCTCCAGCTTCCGTCCGGGATTTCTCTGCCATACAGGAGGCGGAATGTGTCATTGTCTACCGCACGGATCTTTCCGTTAAAATACTCCGGCATTTTTTCTTTCTCATATCCGCCTTCTGAAACGGTTCCTGCTACATAGAATTTATCTTCCAGCAGCATAGTCTGCGCATCACTTCCAACCATGATCTCATAGTTTCCGGTTTCAATTTCCCAGGTGTTGGTTCTGGTATCATAGAATCGGAATGTTTTGTCATCAAATCCAATATGTACAGTCTTTGATTCTCCTGGTTTCAGCGTTACTCTGGCAAAACCTTTCAGCTCGCGTACCGGGCGGAATACGGTATCTGATTTTCTTCCGACATAAAGCTGTGCAATCTCTGTACCTGCTGTTTTTCCGGTATTTTTAATCTGGAATGTAACTCCTCTGTCATCCACTTTCAGGTCACTGTATTTAAATGTAGTATAACTGAGTCCGAATCCAAATGGGAAGCGTACTTTCTTATCTACAGTTGTGTAATAGCGATATCCCACATAAAGAGATTCGCGGTATTCACTGCTGCGTTCTTTGCTCGGATAATAATGCAGAACTGGATTATCCTCGCAGTGGATCGGGTAAGTTTCATTCAATTTACCGGACGGACAAATCTTTCCGGTCAGAACATTCAGCATTGCTGAAGCCCCTGCCTGGCCGCCCAGATATCCGTGTACGATTCCTCTGACATAGGAATACCATGGCATTTCCACTGCGGAACCTGCGGAAAGAACTACGATCACGTTTGGATTTACTGTGGAAATCTCGTCGATCAGCATATTTTGCGCCTGCGGCATATTCATATGCGTACGGTCCAGTCCCTCTGACTCGCTGATTTCATCCAGACCCGCAAAAATCAGCACAACTTCTGCTTTCTTTGCCGCCTCTTTTGCACGCTCGATCAGTTTCGCATCACTCTTTTTGTTTCTGCGGTATCCCTGCTCAAATGCAACCATTTCCAGACCGCAGTTTCCAATTTCATTCAGAACAGATTCCGGCTGTTTCGCAGGATTTACCAGAGAAGAACCTGCACCCTGATATCTCGGCGTCTGAGCAAAATCTCCGACCACGGCTACCTTTGTTCCCGGCTGCAGAGGTAAAATATTGTCTTCATTTTTCAGAAGTACAATGCTCTCCTGAGCTGCTTTTCGTGCCAGTTTATGATGTGCTTCGATGTCAAAAGATGTGCCTTTTTTCTCCTCTGTTGCCTGATGAGTGTCAAAGATTACACTTAATAATTCATCCAGACGCTGATCTAAGACTTCCTCTGTGAGGTCACCATTCTTCACTGCCTTTACAATATCATGAACTCCGGAATTTCCCGTTCCCGGCATTTCCAGATGACTGCCGTTCTTTACCCCAAGCGCGTGGTCATTACTGCCACCCCAGTCTGATACTACGAAACCGTCAAATCCCCATTCATCCACAAGGATTTCCTGAAGCATATGGCTGTTTTCATTTGCATATATGCCGTTCACTTCATTGTAAGAGGACATAATGGATTTCGCTTTTCCCTCTTTTACTGCAATCTCAAAACCAGTTGTATAGAGTTCCCGAAAGGTACGTTCGTCTACTACGGAATCATTTGCCATACGTCGAAGTTCCTGACTGTTTGCTGCGAAATGTTTCGGGCAGGCTGCGATTCCCTGGCTCTGGATTCCACGGATGTATGCTGCTGCCATTTTTCCCGCATGATACGGATCTTCGGAAAAATATTCAAAGTTTCGTCCGCAAAGAGGGCTTCTCTTAATATTCAGTCCCGGACCAAGAATGACGTTTACTCCCATTGTCACAGCTTCCTCTGCCAGTGCTGTTCCGATTTCTTCCCCAAGCTGCTCGTCCCAACTGTTTGCTACAGACGCCGCAGTAGGAAAACAAGTCGCCGGAAGACTGGCATTTAAACCAAGATGATCTCCTGCACCCGCCTGTCTGCGCAGTCCGTGAGGACCGTCGGACAAACACATAGACGGGATTCCATACTGAGGGAAATCCACGGTTTCCCAAGTATTCTTACCCGACATCATCCGGGCTTTTTCTTCTAATGTCATCTGATTTATGATCTTTTCATACTTTAAACTCATGCTAAAACCTCGCCTTATCTTATATGATTTCTCTTCGCTGTAATGTTTTGTAACTATTCAGCAGTCTACCCTTTGACTCATAACTGTGAAAGTACTGAACCGTTACAATATTTTTTAATTTACGTTGTCAAATATACTCTCTATGATATGTCATTCTTTTTCTGATTGTAGAATAGCATAATGTCATATAACAAATCTGCATCTTTCACAAACGGTATTTTTTTCGCATAAACTGCAAAATCATATAAGAAAAACTCCTTCTAAGCAGATTTCAGATTATTTACTCAATCCACTTAGAAGAAGTTATAAATTTTCTTACATACTGATAATTCCCAAAACGTTTGCAATAGAACTCAGCAAAATAATGATCAGGCAAATCGATGCAAAGTATTTGATAAATACTCTATACAGTTTCTTTCTGCGGAATGGAGAAGACTGTTCAATTTCTTTTACCATTCCATCAATACCAACAACACGAAGAATCAGAATACAGGTTGCAAGTGCTGCCAGCGGCATCATTACTGAATTTGTCATAAAATCGAAGAAATCAAGGAAGTTCATTCCAAAGATACGAATGAAATCCAGAAGTCCATATCCCATGGAAGATGCGGTTCCAAGTACAATCATGATCACGACCATCAGACCGCAGCATTTCTTACGGCTCCAGTGAAGTTCATCCATGAATGTGGAAACACTGGTTTCCATCAGGGAAACTGCACTTGTCAGGGCTGCAAGTAATACAAGTATGAAGAATACGATTCCTGTTGCAGTACCAAATCCCATACTTGCAAATACTTTTGGCAATGTGATAAACATCAGAGATGGTCCTGCCTGAAGTGTTTCAGGATTTCCACCGGAGAATGAAAATACCGCCGGGATGATCATCAGTCCTGCAAGGATTGCGATACCTGTATCGAAAATCTCAACCTGTGTGGTGGATCTTTCGATATCCATATCTTTACGGACATAGGAACCGTAAGTATACAGGATTCCCATTGCAATGGACAAAGAATAAAACATCTGTCCCATCGCTGCTACTACAGTCATCCAGGAGAAATTTTTCACATTCGGAATCAGGAAATATTTCACACCTTCAACAGCGCCCGGACGTGTGACAGAATAGATTGTAACCACGACTGCCAGAACTACCAGAACCGGCATCATAATCTTTGACATTCTCTCTACACCGTTCTGTACACCACCGAGAATGATGATGAATACAAGCACCGCAAATACCAGAAACCAGAGTTCCACCTGCCAGGAATCGGAAATAAAGTTTCCAAAATATCCGTCTTCCGCTACTGCCTGGACATTTCCTTTGAAATATTCTACAAGATACTTAATTACCCATCCGCCAATCGTACTGTAATAAGGAACGATCAGCATTGGAATCACTGCATTTAACCATCCACCGATTTTGAATGATTTCGTTTTTCCAAAATGCTCAAATGCACCTACCGGACTCTTTCTGGTCATTCGTCCAAGGGCTGTTTCTGACATGATCAGCACATAACCAAATGATGCTGTCAGAAGAATATAGATCAGCAGGAAAATTCCGCCTCCATATTTCGCTGCAAGATATGGAAATCTCCAGATATTTCCCAGTCCTACTGCAGAACCTGCAACTGCCAGTACATAACCAATCCTCCCGGAAAAGCTTCCTCTGTTATGGTTATGTGCAGAATTGTTTTCTTTTTTCATTATACACCTCACCTCGTTACAAAAACCTCCCATAGGATTTCTCCCATGGGAGGTCTACTAGTTTTTTACTGATTCTATAGTATCAAAAAGATGCGGGAATGTCAAAGATTAATAATTATATTATCATCTATACGAACATATTGTTCTGTGTTATACTTATTTTGTTGTCCAGCCAATACCCGGCAACGGGAGGAGGTGAACGTTATAAACACTTTAACTACCTTTATCGTCACTGTTGCGGCAGGTGTGACTTGCCATCTCATTTGCAAATGGTTAGACAGACACGATAGGGACAACAAATAGCCTGGTGGTTTCTTATCCACTATAATAAAATAAGAAGAAAGCCCAAGAAGCTGCAACTTCAAGGGCTTTCACTCTTTTTGTTATAAACACTTTAATACCTTTTGCCTACTGGCATTATATCATATGCGTTTTTTGTTTGCAATATACTCAATATACTTTTTCGAATCAAGTCAAACTTTTGTTGCTCGTTTGGCTACAACAAAACCCCGGAAAATCAAGGCTTTCCGAGGTTTTAATAGTTTTCTGTATTCGATTAGAATTATCGTTTGGAGAACTGTGGTGCTCTACGAGCTGCTTTGAGACCGTACTTCTTACGTTCTTTCATACGTGGGTCACGAGTTAAGAATCCAGCAGCTTTCAGAACTGGTCTGTAGTCGTTGTCTGCCTGAAGAAGGGCTCTTGCAACGCCGTGTCTGATAGCACCAGCCTGTCCTGTGTATCCACCACCATGAACGTTAACTAATACGTCGAATTTGTCTTCTGTTTCTGTTGCAGCTAAAGGCTGACGAACGATAACTTTCAGTGTATCTAATCCAAAATATTCATCGATATCTCTTTTATTGATTGTGATCTTACCGGTTCCAGGTACAAGATAAACTCTTGCGATTGATTTTTTTCTTCTTCCTGTTCCGTAGAATTTTGCGCTAGCCAATGTTTTCTACCTCCTAATTAAAATGTTAAAGCTTCTGGTTTCTGAGCTTCATGTTTGTGTTCCGGTCCTGCATATACGAAAAGTTTCTTGTACATGCTTCTTCCTAAAGGTCCTTTTGGAAGCATACCTTTAACTGCGAGCTCGATAACTCTCTCAGGTTTCTTTGCTAACATTTCTTTTAATGTGGTTTCTCTCATTCCACCTACATAATCGGAGTGATTGTAGTAGATTTTCTGCTCTAATTTCTTACCTGTAACTTTGATCTTGTCAGCGTTAACGATAATTACATAATCACCTGTGTCTACGTGTGGTGTAAACTGTGGTTTGTTCTTTCCTCTTAAAACGCTTGCTACTCCGGAAGCCAGACGGCCAAGAGTACATCCATCAGCGTCAACTACATACCATTTTCTTTCGATTTTATCTGGATTAGCCATATAAGTCTGCATGGTTTTACCTCCTGTTATTTATCAACGATAGTTTAATTAACCGCGGAATTTCCCGCGAAAATAAGTTATTGGAAACGCCGGTGCTAAGAAACGCGGAAATGTCCGAAACCGCTGATAAATACTTTCGCCTGGGCTATTGGCTTAAGCATTTCGCACTACGTCACATTGGGTTATTATATTATAAGGACCCTGTTCTGTCAATAGGTTTTGTGTCGTTTTTTCAACTTTTTTCGTTACTCCCCCTTTTTTGTTTTCCGCCTTTATCTCTTATCACAATTAAAGCAAAAATTCCCCTGATTTGATCATTCAAAAAATGCATGTTACATTTCAGCCATTTAATCTGCTCAACTGCAACATGCATCAATTTTTATAGATCAGTCAAAAAATTCAATTCCCATCAGTGTCAGTCCCTGCGCCGGAGCAGTCGGGCCTGCCATTTCGCGGTTGCAGGCTTCCAAGATTGTCTTTACTCTCTCAGGCGGATACTGTCCGTTTCCTACTTCGATCAGAGTTCCGGAGATGATTCGTACCATGTTGTAAAGGAATCCTGTTCCTGTTACACGTATGGTTACGATATCTCCGTCACGCCATACATCAATTCCTGTCACTGTACGGATGGTTGTTTTTACCTGCGCTTTTGCACCGCAGAAAGAAGCAAAATCATGCTGTCCGATCAGGTATGAGGTTGCTGCTTTCATCTTATCTACATCCAGTTTGTAGTGGTAGAAATAGGTGTATAAGCGCTCTGTCGGAACCGGGAATTTGCGATTCAGGATGCGGTATTCGTATGTTTTCTCGCTGTCGCAGTAACGGGGATGGAAATCCGGTTCTACTTCTTCGGAGAGCTGAATACGGATATCTTCCGGAAGCCGCTGGTTCAGTGCATAAGAAATCTTTTCTCCCGGGATGCGTGTGTCAGTGTCAAATACTGCCACATTTCCCATGGCATGAACACCTGCATCTGTACGGCTTGCACCGATAGTTTCTATTTTCTCTCCCAGAAGCTCGGACAGTGTATCATTTAATACCCCCTGCACGGTAATTCCGTTTGGCTGTGTCTGCCAGCCGCAGTAGTTTGTGCCGTCATATGCAACTACAAGGCCAATTCTTTTCATCTGTTTTCCTCCATAAAATAAATCTATAATATTTACCCAAGCAAAAAATCATCTGCTTCGTTGTTTACTGATTCATAACCAATAACTGCCTCGCAGTTCAGTTTAACATTTCATTTTAATGTATTTGTTAAATAATATCATAAATCTATTTTAGGGTAAAGCTATTTCACACGGTAAAAACCTGATGGTACTCAGAAAAATGTTCGTTCTGATAGGGCAGAATCTTCATGGCACAGTAACTGATGTTAATCAGATTGACCAGCATTTCAATCCCTTTGCATAGGAACATGCATAATAAAATACATTCAGTGATTTCTCCGTTATTCCGGATAAAAATGCTGATACAGAAACCGGATGGAATGTGCGGATTCTAAGGTCAGTATGGATAATATCAGCAGAAATAAGGTATCTGCTGTCGGAACAGAAAAAGTTGTAAAGTGGTGAAAATTCTTTATTAAAAAAAGATATTCCTGTCTATTTCATGCACAATAATAAAGGCTTCTTATACTTTCCATTAATTATCTGTTGAAGTCCTGTTACCGATAAGATGATTCGAAAAATCTTCAAAAATCTGTCTAACAAACAATGGTTTTCTGCCTGTCAGTTTTTCAAAATCATTCGTATAAACACTCATCTGATTTTGACGGATCGCTTTCCCGAAAGTAACCATTCCATCAGAACAAAACGGAAAATTCTTTGCCGTATCAGCCCACATTTCTTCTGTTGTTCTGGGCACTCCGATTGAATCAAAATATGCATACATCTCATCATCCGTAATATATTTATATACAACTTTCTTCCCTGTTACTTCTGAAGCAATTTCGAGAAAATCGGCAATTGTTAACAGCTCTGCTCCATTAATATTCAAAACTTTATCAATATCTTCAGACATTGCCGCATATGCTGCAGCTGTTGCACAATCGTCACGAGATATAAACGCCATCTTTCCTTCCCCCATATTATTTGCCAGAACTCCATTAGTTCTCTCATATGCTTCTACAAAAGAAGAAACCATTGCCTCGGCATACTGCGAATCACGAAGAATCAGATAATGTATCGGTTGTTCTTTGATATAATTTTCTGTCCAGACATGATCATTTACCTCATATGTATCAATATCTTTTTCACCAGCACCTACAATAGAAGTATACACCAGCTTTTTGACACCGGCACGTACTGCTGCATCAATTGCAGTTTTATGTGCAGCTCTTCTTTTAGGTCCTACAAAAGGCATGGAAATCAATACAACAGTGTCTGCGCCTTTAAATGTTTCCACAAGAGTTTCTGCATTATTAAAATCAGCCACCCTTGTTTCAATTCCCATTTCTTTGTACTTTTCAAGTGCTTTTTCTCTTGGTGCAGTAAAAATCAAATCCTCATGAGGATATTTTTCCAGAAGTATTCCGGCAGATTTTCCTCCGAAATTTCCATCAACACCATTAAGCAATAATTTTTTCATAATCAGTACTTCCTTTCTCTTTATAATTTAACCAGTTCTTTTTCAAGCAATACACCCAATCCAACAGCAATTGCAATTACAACTGCAGCCAGGATAAAAATTTCTGAATAATTATTTCCTGCAATTGGAGCAATAATATAAGATGGAACTATTACCGCTCCACCTAACTGAAATGTTGTAATCAGCCCTCCTGCTGTAGAAATATTATCAGATGAAATTTCTCTTAATCTAATCGGCATCGTGAAATAAATTGGCATTGCACCTCCAATAGCAATCCCTGTAATAAAATATATAATTATCATAAGGATTTGTTCATGAATCATCCATCCCCCAATACACCCTATAATAGAAATTCCTCCAAATAAAAAGATAAGTCTTGAAAACTTCTTTAACTTTCGATACAAAACGGGTCCTATAATTGCACCAAACATATTTCCAAATGATATCATAGATGCAACAGTACCTGCCTGCGATTTAGAAAATCCATGAATTTCCATAAGTGCAGCTGGAAGAAATGTATTTAATGTAATAGTCGCTCCCAGAATACAGAATAAACTGACTGCAGTAAACCAGATACCTTTACAGCACAGAAGTTCCAGGAATTTTCCTTTTTGCTCTGAAGACCTATCTGCATTTCTGAATTCTGTATTTTCAGCCTTTTCTTTCTCTATACAATAGTTGCCTGCCCATATAACAGTAATTACAACTGCGTATACTAATGCTCCAATATAAGCTTTTTGTAATGTTGAATACAAAACTGCAGATGTTGCAGTTGCAAAAGTCTGCGCAAGCATACTGGCCGTAGTATATATTCCCATAAATAAAACTGATTTTTCTGCAGGAACTACTTCTTCCAATACCCTTGCACTATTAACAAACAGTGTAATAGAAGATGCGCCGCTAAATGCCATACAAATCCATAATGTAGAATAACTTTCTGCAAAAATACGACCTGTAAGTCCTAATATAGTAAAAACAAGTCCCAACTGTATTGCATTTCTATAGCCAATTTTATCGGACAATTTTCCCAATGGAATACTCAGAAAAATTGCCGGAAGCATTGGTGCAGTAAATAAAAACGCAAAACGAGAAGCAGATATTTGATACGCTGTTATCAGATCAATCGAAAACACATTCATCTGATATTGAGCATAAGCAGCAACAGTAGATGCTAGCATAAGACTTATAAATGTATATCTCTGTTTTTTATTCAATATGTATCTCCTTCCAAACAATATATGAAAAGCGGCTGTCGTAAAACAGCCGCCCCCTGTTAAACCTTAGAATAAATGAGGAATTTCTTCTACATCTTTGTTTTCATTGCGGATAAACTCGCTATTATAAGGAAGTTTTTTTACTGTTGCACGTACTTTCATCTGACGCGTACCAGGAGTTCCCCACAAAATTTCCAGTTTCGTTCCTTCTTTTGCATATTTAGGATTAATAAAGCCAAGAGAAATCATACTATTATAATTATAGGAAATTATTCTTCCAGATGAAATGCCAATCTGTTTTTCTCCGACAAATACCTTATCTGCTCTATAAGTGAATCCTGGTTCTTCCGGCTGTTCATTCCAGAATGCATCACTCTGTACGGAAATATCTTCACAAGGTTCCTCTCCCGGAATCAGTTTCGTAGTAAAAATTTTTCCTACATCCTCTCCATTCCATTCAAGAGTTACTGCTGTTCTGCGTTTTTCTTCAGCAAGTTTCAAAAGAGCATCTTTTCCTGTAAAATCATGATTAAATTTAACAAGGAAATCCCATCCAACATCAAACGGCGTCATAAAACGACTTTCAAGATCATCTCCCACACTGCCAAGCAGATAACGTTTAATATTATAAAAAGCAGTCTCCGGGTGCTGATACAGATAATTGGCCAGTCCTTCTCCCGATTCAAACCATGGAAGCGGATAATGGAGATTGATGTTTGGAAATCCTGCTTCCGTATGATTAAAAAGATTATAGGCATGAAGTCCTAATTTCTGAGCACCAAATTTTTTTCCGCTTTCCCAAACCTTATCATAAATATATACAAACTCTGAAATATCCCCATGAATTTCATAAGCAAGGTTGCCAGACATCCCAAGGCGAATAATACGTACTGTCTTTCCATCTACATCCTGACATCTATGACGTGCAAATTTAATATCATGTAAATCTGCCTGAAAAGCATCTTCCAGAATTTCAAGAGATTTTTCTCCATCAATTTGAATAATATATTCTTTTCCTGACATATCTTCCCCATGTACATCCATTTCAGATGATTCTACAAGATACGCAAGAGGTGGATTTAACCAATATGTTCGGATTCTGTCCTCAGCAACCTTAATTGCAACACCATCTGTCATAATCTGTCCTTTTTCATTGCAGATTACTGCATGACGAAGCCCTTTCATACCGAGTTTAGAAAAATCATTTGTACAGATAGAATTAAAAAACTTGATCACATCCGGTCCATACACATCGTAAATTGGTGAAATCATCAGTGCAGTTCCAATCCATGCACTTGTCTGGTATGCTTTAATCTCCGGTCTTACTCCTCGATATTCATATGGAAGCAATGCTCCCGGTGCAACCTGATATAGTAAACTGGCACCTTCCATTAGTGGATTTCTTGATTCGTTCATAATTTTTCCCCTTTCTTTTTATATATTTTTGTACACTTTCTAAACCCAAGTATAATACACTTGTTTTTTATATTCATCGTCTGTATAATCAAAAAAACAGATACTATTTTTATACATAAATGTCCATATTACAGGAGGGTTCCTATGAAACTCAATATTCATCAGATTTTTGAACAAATTTCAGCAGATATTTTTGTAATAAAAGAACAAAATCAAAATTCCTGCACAATTACCCGCGTACGGAAATTTTTACCTGAAACAACAGTTATTGACTCTGATACTCTTTATCTGATTGATTCGTCGTATTCTTTCCCACCAGATTTTTCCTTTCCAGCACATATGCTTTTTATTAATCAATATCCCGAATCTGTTCCCTCTGTTTTTCTCTCCTGCAGTGTTCTCACTACAACAGATATTTCTATAGATTCGCTACTGTATACTATATCTGATATCATTGCAGAATATCAAAATTGGGAATGTCAGATTCTTCAATGTATTTTAAAAAATTCATCATTAAAAAATATTTTACAAATATGTACAGAAATGCTCAAAAATCCTATCGCTATTTTTGACATGCAACAAAATCTTTTAATGACGGCCGGCCATGTTCCAGATATTTCCACCAAAGGAGAACTTTGGAATTATGTTCTGTCGCATGGCCGTTCGCCTGACGAATCAGAAATCAATCCGAGTCTTAATTCACTTTTAAATAATGGACGTAAACCTTTTTTCTTCCAGTCAGATAATCGCTTCCACAAAATAAAGCGACTCATTGCACCACTCTATCGAAATGAATCAATATTTGGTACATTGGCATTAAGTGATGTTTCTGCAGAATTTACACCTGGAGAATATCTGAATGTCGTACAGATTCAGACATTTATTGAACAGGCAATTCAACATACCACTGAATTTGCTTTTTCAAGTAAACATATGCCATGGTACATTGAACAGCTTATAAGAGGGAAAGAAATTAATCAGGAAGTACTTTTTTTCAATCTTGCGCGTAATGGATTTATTAAAGAAAAGAAATATTTTGTCTGGACTTTTCAAAAAGACTCAGCAGATGGACCATCTATAAAAAATTTCATTCCTAATATTTCATATCTCCTGAATCTTGAGATGATATATAATTATTCTGATCAAATTGTTGCAGTCGACCAAAATCTTGAACACTATCACAACTTAACACTTTACAAAAAAATGACTAATTTTCTAAATCAATGTCATATGTATTTTGGTCAAAGTATGTGCTTTGAAAACATTACGGAGTTGCATACTGCATTTATGCAGTCTCAGATAGCTTTAAGTCAAAGAAAAAAAGAACCAGGGATATCTTTTCTGGAAATTTTGCCAGAATATCTTGTAAAAACATTATTTACATCAAATGAAGCAGATGGATTGATGTTTCCATCTATGAAAAATTTTCAAAACATAAAAAAAGAATACCGACAGGATTTACTCATCTGCCTTGAACAATATATTTCTTCCGGTCTGAATTTGTCGGCAACAGCTTCTAATTTATTTATACATCGTCATACTGTTATTTATCGGATAAAAAAAATAGAAGATTTATTAAATATAACTTTTTCTAAGCTGTCTCAATCAGAACTCGGGTTACTTTGGTTATCCTGCCAAAGGCTTCTTTTAAAATCTTTCGATTAATGTTTATTATAGAATCTTTATAACAGATAAAAATATGCCTTTTTCTGTTCATAAATAGAAATATGCTGTAACCCATTTTTACCGGATTACAGCATATAAAATATCATTATAAATCAGTAACTATTCCGTATCTCATCAAATTCCTGCGATTCTGAATATAATCGCAATCGCCAGATAAGCAAACATCGCCACATATGCAATATAATCTCTGGATTCATAATGGAGTGGCTTCATCTGTGTTCTGTTATCGCCGCCATGGTAGCATCTTGCTTCCATGGCCATTGCCAGATCGTTAGCTCTTCGGAATGCTGAGATAAACAGCGGTACCAGAAGCGGAATCATGTTCTTAGCTTTCTGGATCAGGTTTCCGTTTTCAAAGTCTGCGCCGCGGGCAATCTGTGCTTTCATGATCTTGTCAGTTTCTTCCAGAAGGATCGGGATGAATCTTAATGCAATAGACATCATCATGGCAATCTCATGGATCGGCACATGAAGCTTATTCAGTGGTCTGAGAAGTCGTTCCAGACCATCTGTGAGCTGATTTGGCGTTGTTGTCAGTGTCATAATTGAGGAACCGATCACAAGGTAAGTCAGGCGGATTGCCATTCTTCCTGCCAGTTTCAGGCCTTCTTCTGTTACATGCAGGATTCCCCACTGCCAGAGGACTTTTCCGGGTGTCAGAAGGATGTTGAATACTACTGTGATCATAAGCAGCATTACGATTGCTTTCAGTCCCTTAAACATGAATTTGGGCGGAACTTTTGAGATTATGATCATGCCCGCCAGGAATAAAGTTGCTACTGCATATCCCGGAAATGTATGGAATACAAATACAGAGATAATGAATACCATGGTGCCTACCAGTTTTGCTCTTGGGTCCATCTTGTGGAGGATGGAGTTGGCAGGATAATACTGTCCTAATGTAATGTCTCGGATCATGCTTCCTGTCCTCCCTTAATTTTCTCTGGTGCTGTCTTTCTCAGCACTGCCAGAATATTCTCTTTCGCCTCATCCACTGTAGTTGCGGTCACATCTACATCAAGTCCTTTTTCTTTCAACGCATGCATGATATAAGTGATCTGCGGCGCTGCAAGTCCCATGGCCTCCAGCTCCCTATAATGGGCAAATACAGCTTTCGGAGCATCATCATATGCAATTTCTCCGTCATTGACTACAATCAGTCTCTCCGCGTATTTCGCAATATCCTCCATACTGTGAGATACAAGGATAATAGTAATTCCCCTTACTTTGTGAAGTTCTGCGATCTGGTCAAGGATATCATCGCGTCCTTTCGGATCCAGACCTGCAGTCGGCTCATCAAGGATCAGAATCTTCGGGTTCATTGCCAGTACACCGGCGATGGCAACTCGTTTCTTCTGTCCGCCGGAAAGTTCAAAAGGAGATTTGCTGTAATTTTTCTCCTTAAACCCAACATGCTGCAGTGCTTTTTTCGCTTCTACTTCTGCCTCTTCTCTGGACAATCCCTGGTTCATCGGTCCAAAGCAGACATCAGAGAGCACATCATTCTCAAAAAGCTGATGTTCCGGATACTGGAACACCAGGCCTACCTCGCTTCGCAGAGCGCGGCGGTCATATTTCTCACTCCAGATATCCTCTCCATTATAGGTAATGGTACCGGAAGTCGGCCTGATCAGTGCGTTGAAATGCTGGATCAGAGTGGATTTTCCACTTCCTGTATGTCCGATGATTCCGATAAACTGTCCGTCCGGAATCGTGAGATTCACATCTTTCAGCGCATGAATCTCATAAGCAGTCCCCGGACTGTAAGTATAAGTTACGTTCTTTAATTCTATAGACATAAGGCATTCACCAGCTCCTCTGTAGTCAGTATTCCCTCCGGAATATCCACTCCGGCTTTATGAAGTTCGTGTGCCAGAAGCGTTACCTGCGGCACATCCAGTCTGTATTCTTTCAGAGTTTCCACCTGGGAAAAGATCTCCTTTGGTGTTCCCTGCATCACTACTTCTCCGCTGTCCATGACATAAACCTTGTCTGCACGGACAACCTCTTCCATATAGTGTGTGATCAGAATGACTGTTACTCCTTCCTGTTTGTTAAGGTCACTGACTGCCTCAAGAACTTCCTTTCGTCCGTTCGGATCCAGCATTGCAGTTGGCTCATCCAGAATGATGCATTTCGGACGCATTGCCATGACACCGGCAATGGCAACCCTCTGCTTCTGTCCGCCGGAAAGTTTATTCGGAGAATGATAACGGTAAGATGTCATGCCTGTTTTTTTCAGGCTCTCATCTACACGCTCCCATATTTTCTCTGTAGGCACACCCATATTCTCCGGTCCGAAACCTACGTCTTCTTCTACTACAGTTCCAATAATCTGATTGTCAGGATTCTGAAAAACCATGCCCGCTTTCTGGCGGACTTTCCATAATTCCGGCTCTTTAGACGTGTCAATCCCATCTACCCACAATGTCCCTTCTGTCGGAAGCAAAAGTGCATTCAGATGCTTCGCAAGAGTAGATTTTCCGGAACCATTATGTCCCAGAACAGCCACGAATTGTCCGGCTTCAATGTCCAGGTTTACATCATTGACGGCACGCTGTGTATCCTGCACATTGCCGTCTTCATCATACTTGAGATAGTCAAATCCCAGCTTGAATGCCTTGATAATTCCCATAATATTTTTTGTCCTCGTATTTTGTATGTCTGCTGCCTGTTTCACAGGAAAAAAATCCCGTCAGTAAACAGCAAATATTTATTTTCTCAGGCTTCTTCAGTAGCTGCCAGTCCGGTCAACTCATCGATCAGAGCCCAGATTTCATCTCTTCCCTGCTTCGTCTCAGCGGAGAAAGGAATGATGATGCCATCTTTGCTCAGCTTCAGCCCTTCTTTGATTGCTTTGATATTTTTCTGAACCTGGCTTCGTTTAAGCTTGTCAAGCTTGGTTGCTATAATGATCGGTTCATAACCATTGTTCAGGATCCAGTCATACATCATCTTATCATTTGCAGACGGGTCATGACGAATGTCAATAAGAAGAAAAACCGCTTTCAGGTCTTTGGATGTATGAAGATATCTCTCGATCATCTTGCCCCATTTTTCCTTCTCAGACTGTGAAACCTTTGCGAATCCATAGCCCGGAAGGTCTACCAGATACATAGCTTCATTGATATTGTAAAAATTAATGGTCTGTGTTTTTCCCGGCTGTGCACTTGTTCTGGCAAGAGATTTCCGGTTCATCAGCCCGTTGATCAGAGATGATTTTCCTACATTTGATTTTCCTGCAAATGCAACCTCCGGTCTGTTAGTATCCGGGAGTTTGCTGGTGATACCGCATACGATATCTAATGATACATTTTTAATAACCATTGATTTCCTCTCTTTTTCACAACAAAGAGTCAATCCAATCAGACTGACTCTTTATTCTTTTTATACAAGTGCTTTATTCAGTACTTCTTTCATAGAACTTACAAATGTAATCGTAAGTCCGTCCGTGATTTCCTTATCTAATTCCTGAATATCCGGCTTATTCTCGGCCGGTACTAATACTTCTTTAATCTTCGCATATTTTGCTGCAAGAAGTTTCTCTTTTAATCCACCAATTGGAAGTACTCTTCCTCTCAGTGTGATCTCACCGGTCATTGCAAGATCTGCTCTTACTGGTTTTTTAATAATTGCGGAAAGAATCGCAGTTGCCATGGTAATACCTGCGGACGGTCCGTCTTTTGGTACTGCCCCTTCCGGAATATGCACGTGAATATCGTTTTCCTGGAAAAATTCCGGTCCGACATTATAGTCAGAAGCAATGGAACGGATGTAAGTAATACCTGCCTGCGCAGACTCTTTCATCACATCTCCAAGCTGTCCGGTAAGTATCAGCTCCCCTTTTCCAGGCATTACATTGACTTCAATCTGCAGAGTATCACCGCCAACCTGTGTCCAGGCAAGACCACGTGAAATACCGATCTCATCTTTCTTATTTGCCATAAGATAGTTGAAATGTTCTTTTCCGAGAAAATCTGACAGATTCTTAGAAGTTACGGTGACTTTCTTCTTATCCTCTTCCATGATCAGACGTGCAGTTTTTCTGCAGATCTGTCCGATGGTTCTCTCCAGATTTCGAACGCCGGCTTCTTTTGTATAATTATTGATGATCTTCTTAAGTGCAGCAGACTGAATTGTCAGTTTGCCTTTCTCAATACCATTCTCTTCCATCTGCTTCGGAATCAGGTGTTCCTTTGCGATGTGCTCTTTCTCATTCTCTGTGTAGCCTGCGATCTCGATCAGTTCCATACGGTCGAGAAGAGGTCTCGGAATGCCCTGCACATCATTTGCAGTTGCAATAAACAGTACTTCGGAAAGATCCTGCGGTACTTCTATATAGTGATCCATAAATTTGCTGTTCTGCTCCGGATCAAGTACCTCCAGAAGTGCGGCAGAAGTATCTCCCTTATAGTCACTGCTGGTCTTATCGATCTCGTCCAGAAGCATCAGCGGATTACTTACACCTGCCTGCTGTAATGCGGCAGTAATTCTGCCAGGCATTGCTCCTACATAAGTCTTTCTGTGGCCTCGGATCTCGGCTTCATCCCTCACACCGCCCAGACAGATACGCACATATTTCTTGTGCATAGCTTCTGCAATAGACTTGGCGATAGATGTTTTACCTGTTCCAGGAGGTCCTACCAGACAAAGGATCGGACTCTTGCCTTTGTGTGTCAGTTTACGGACAGAAAGGAATTCCATCACGCGCTCTTTCACATCTTTCAGTCCATAATGACCTTCCTGAAGCACTTTCCATGCTTCTTTCAGATCATCGGAGTCTGTGGATTTCTTATCCCACGGAAGTGCCAGCATGGTCTCGATATAACCACGGAGTACCGCATTCTCGGATACATTGCTGTTGGTGTTCTTAAATCTCTCGATTTCTTTGCTGATCTTCTCTTTTACTTCGTCACTGGCCTGAAGCTCCTGAAGCTTCTTCTTGAATTCCTCTGCATCATCCGCAGTGTTGTCCTCTCCCAATTCCTCACGGATCAGTTTCAGCTGCTCTCTGAGAATGTATTCTCTCTGGTTCTTGTCAACTCTGGCTTTCACTTTCTTCTGGAGATCTCTTCCGATCTGCATAATTTCGATCTCATTGCTTAAAATCGCGCCCAGAACTTCATATCGCTCCTCCAGTGTAAGTGCCTCCAGGATCTTCTGTTTATTCTGATAAGACAGAGGAAGATTTACAGCAATCTGCTCAACCAGTTCCTCTATATTCTCTATATTTAAAATCTGTGCTACCAGTTCTTTGCTGACTTTTCCATTCTCCATGCAGTATCTGTGGAACAATTCCTTCAGACTTCTGTACATGGCTTCCATCACTGGCTCCGGCATCTGCATAGTTTCATCATCTACCGGTGTGATCTCACTTCTGATAAATGGAAATTCCTGTTCAAATTTTACAAGTGTGGCACGTCCTGTTCCCTCTACAAGCACTCGCAGGAGGTTCTGCGGAAGTTTCACAACCTGCTTGATATAAGCAATGGTTCCCACCTGATAGACGCCTGCCAGATCCGGTGTCTCCACCTCAGGATCAATCTGTGTCACCAGAAAAATCTTCTGGTCATGAAGCATGGCAGCTTCAATGGCTTTAACAGAACGCTCACGGCTTATATCAAAATGAACAATCATCCCCGGGAGAATCGTTGTTCCCCTGAGAGCAATCGACGGCAGCACCATATTGTGATTTGTCATTTATTGTTCAGTCCCTTTCATCAGGCTGTTTCCGGTTTGTCCTTCTTGTGTGCCCGGGACGATCTTCTGCTTCCGGCTGTCTTCGCCTGTGCAGGAGCTTCTCCGCGGACGATCTCCGGCTCACCGGTGCCTTCTACTACATCTTTGGTAATTGTGCACTTGCGGATAGTATCATCTGACGGGATTTTGTACATCAGATCCATCAGAGAACCCTCCATGATCGCACGAAGTCCTCTGGCTCCAGTCTTACGTTCCAGAGATTTCTTAGCAACCAGCTGCAGTGCCTCATCTTCAAAATTAAGTTCAACTCCGTCCAGTTCAAACAATTTATGATACTGTTTGGTAAGGGAGTTCTTTGGCTCTTTCAGAATGCTGATCAGTGCATTCTCATCCAGTGCATCCAGAGTTACAACTACTGGCACACGTCCGATAAACTCAGGGATCAGACCGAATTTAATGAAGTCTTCCGGCATTACATCTTTCAGAACTTCACCAACATTTCTCTCTTCCTTAATAGAAACTTCTGCACCGAAACCAATGGACTTGGTATCCTGTCTGGACTCAATGATCTTCTCGATTCCGTCAAAAGCACCGCCACAGATAAACAGAATATTTGTTGTATCAATCTGGATAAATTCCTGATGCGGATGCTTACGACCTCCCTGTGGCGGAACACTTGCCACCGTTCCCTCAAGGATTTTCAGAAGTGCCTGCTGTACGCCCTCTCCTGATACATCACGGGTAATAGATGCATTCTCGGATTTTCTTGTGATCTTATCGATTTCATCAATATAGATAATTCCGTACTGTGCACGTTCAATATCATAATCTGCTGCCTGAATGATCTTGAGCAAAATATTCTCAACATCCTCACCTACATAACCGGCTTCTGTCAGTGTAGTAGCATCTGCGATGGCAAATGGTACATTCAGAAGTCTGGCAAGTGTCTGAGCAAGCAGAGTCTTACCTGAACCAGTCGGTCCAAGCATCAGGATATTACTCTTCTGAAGCTCTACATCAGAATTTCGTGATGCAAGGATTCTCTTATAGTGGTTATAAACAGCAACTGAAAGAGCTTTCTTTGCAGCGTCCTGACCGATTACATAATCGTCCAGAACTGCATGGATCTCTTCTGGTTTTAACAGATTAATATCGGAATTGATAACCTCATCATCATAAGGATTTAATTCTTCCTCCATGATCTCTGAGCAGATGCCAATGCACTCATCGCATATAAATACCTTACCATCAGGACCTGCGATCAGTTTTCTCACCTGATCTTCTGTCTTCTGACAAAAGGAGCATCTTACTTTTCCTTCTCTCATCTTTTCTGCCATGAATTTGTGTCTATCCTTTCTATACTAAATAATAAAACTCCTGTGATGATTCACAGGAGTCTTATCTTTCGCATTATTTATGCATGACTACACCGTCAATCAGTCCATATGCCTTTGCCTCTTCAGCAGTCATATAGTTGTCCCGGTCTGTATCACGCTCAACAACTTCTATCGGCTGACCGGTATTTGCAGCCAATAATTCATTTAAAGTTCTCTTTGTCTGTGCGATATGATCCGCCACGATCTGGATCTCTGTTGCCTGACCCTGTGCACCACCGGATGGCTGATGGATCATGATAGTGGAATGTGGAAGAGCAAATCTCTTGCCCTTTGCACCGCCTGCCAGAAGAAATGCACCCATGCTGGCAGCCATTCCAAGACAAATGGTAGAAACATCGCATTTAATATACTGCATGGTATCATAAATCGCCATGCCGGCTGTTACGGAACCGCCCGGGCTGTTGATATACAGCTGGATATCTTTACCAGGATCTTCTGCTTCCAGGAAAAGAAGCTGTGATACAATCAGTCCTGCACTCACATCATTTACTTCTTCGCCCAGAAAAATAATTCTGTCTTTCAGAAGCCTTGAATAGATGTCGTAGCTTCTCTCTCCCCTGCTTGTCTGTTCAATGACATAAGGTACTAAACTCATATAAACGCCTCCATTTTACGCGGCTGACTTTTTTTCCGGAAAGAGGAAACACCTAAGCCTGCCTCTTTCCCGATATTAAAATTTGATTACTTTAAAATTAAACTTCCTTAGCAGCGTCAGCGATAACAGTAACTGCTTTCTGTACAGCCATGTCTTTCTTCATCTGCTCAAGTTCACGCTCTCCAAGTAATTCTTTTAACTTGTCAGCTTCCATTTTGTATGCTTCAGCCATCTTGGAGATTTCTTCATTTACTTCTTCCTCTGTTGGCTGAATGTTCTCAACTTCTGCTACTTTCTCAAGAACCAGTCTTGTCTGGATTCTCTTTAATGCCTGTGGTTTCATGTCTTCCATCATCTTATCAGCTGTCATGCCTGTGAACTGGAAGTACTGATCCATGGATAATCCCTGAGACTGCATTCTTCTGCTGAAATCGTCAAGCATCTGACGGCACTGTGTCTGAAGCATAGCTTCCGGAATATCCATCTGTGCGTTCTCGATTGCTTTATCTACTGCTGCATCTTCTTTTGCACGTTTTGCTTCGTTTTCTTTTCTCTCTACGAGATTTGTTTTAACATGTTCTTTGTATTCTGCAAGTGTATCAAACTCAGAAACATCTTTTGCAAAATCGTCATCCAGTTCTGGAAGTTCTTTTGCTTCGATCTTCTTAACTGCACATTTGAAGACTGCTTCTTTACCAGCAAGTTCTTTTGCCTGATATTCTTCCGGGAATGTAACTTTTACGTCTACATCATCGCCAACTTTAGCACCAACAAGCTGCTCTTCAAATCCTGGGATGAATGTGTTGGAACCAAGTGTCAGAGGATACTCTGTAGCCTGTCCGCCGTCGAAAGGTACTCCGTCTACAGATCCTTCGAAGTCGATTGTTACAACATCCTGTAACTGAGCTCCGCGGTCTTCTACGTTGATTGTTCTGGAGTTCTTTTCCTGCTCTTTTTTGATCTCAGCGTCTACGTCTTCGTCTGTTACGTTGATCTCAGTCTTCGGTACTTCTACTCCTTTGTAGTCACCTAATGTAACTTCTGGTTTAGTAGCTACTTCAGCTGTGAAGATGAGAGCTTTTCCTGGCTCAGCCTGTGTAATGTCGATTGTTGGCTGGGAAACGATCTCAAGGTCGCATTCTGCTAATGCTTTGCTGTAATGTTCCGGAATCAGAGCGTTAACAGCGTCTTCAAGGAATACTCCTTTTCCATACATCTGCTCGATCATTTTTCTTGGAGCTTTTCCTTTACGGAATCCAGGGATGGAGATTCTTCCTTTAGCTTTCTGGTATGCGTTCTGCATAGCTTTCTCTAAATCTTCAGCGGCAACTTCGATAGTAAGTTTAGCCATGTTTTTTTCCATTTTTTCCACCTGTAAACTCATGTTACATGTTCCTCCTTAATTTTCAGGTTATATTTTGCGACTGGTTTTTCAGCTGCGTTATTTCATTCACAGTTTTTACCTATTTCTATATATTCAAGTCTAAGCTCCGCTCCCACTAATGCAGAAGCGGGAGAGTTACTGTTCACTCCGTGCCCAGCAACGCAAGAGGCCTGTCTATAACTTAATTATATATTTACAGTCATTGTAGCAGTATAGCACAAAAAATATAAAAGTGCTAGTGTTTTTTCGCATAAAAATAAGGGTTTTGGGGTGTTTTTAGCGTGAATACACTACTGATTCTGCAATTTCGTTTGCTTTTTCGTCGTTTTCGAGCTGAGCGATCAGGGAAAGTGCAAAGTCTACGGCGGTTCCGAGGCCTCGGCTGGTAGTTATGTTTCCGTCTACTACTACACTGTCTTCGCTGGTCTGGGCGCCGTCTTTGGCGATAATTTCCATGAATGATGGATAGGATGTAGCCTTTCTGCCTTTGAGGAATCCAAGACCGGAGAATACGCTTGGAGCTGCACATATGGCGGCGATTTTTTTGCCTTTGTTGTTGAAGTCTGTCAGGAGGTCGGTGAGTGGTTTGTAGCCGGCGAGGTATTTGGTTCCTGGCATTCCTCCCGGGAGGACGAGCATGTCGGCATCGGTGAAGTCGGTTTCTGCAAATGTGGTGTCGGTAAGCATGGTAATGCCGTGGGATGTCTGGATCTGGGTAGTTTCTTTAATGGATACGGTTTTGATGTCGATTCCGGCGCGGCGGAGAAGGTCTACTACAGTTAAGCCTTCGATGTCTTCGAATCCGTCGGCGAGGAAGATGTATACTTTTTTACTCATTTTTTGTGCCTCCTGGTTGTTTTGTTTTTTAGATTTTCAGCTTATTTTCTGAAATGGATTATAGCATTTTTTATGGATTGTTACAATGTTTGTTTGATTTTGAATAGGGACGCGCGAAGCCCTCTGTCTCCTGGGGTTCAGTTTCGTGAGCCTAAGTAACTCTAAGGCCTGGGGAATCTGCTAAAGACATGGAAAAGAATGCAAAACTCGCTCCGTTGCAGACTTCGCTCAGACACGTTGCGATTCTTTTCCATAACGCAGATTTCCCAGACCTAAGAGTTACTAAGACTCGTCAAATTCACCCCAGGAGACAGAGGGCTTCGCGCTGGTAGCTGGCAAAATGTTACTTTTACCATACTTCTGGTTTTAAGTCTTTCGGTAATGGATTTGGATATGTTTCTCCGTCTAATATTTCTGTCAGTTCTTTTCTGGCTTCATTTGCCAGTTCTGGATTTTGTAAAAAATCCAAGGCGGTGAGGGCCATGATTTTGGCGGCATAGAGCATTCCTTTATGGGCGATAGCTGATTTGCCCTGGGCTACTGCCTGCCAGGAGTGGAGGGCGGTTCCTGCAGCGAATGTGGGGATGTTGAGGTGGACGGTTGGAACGATCCAGCTTACGTCTCCTACATCGGTGGAGTATTTGAGATCGCTGTACAGGTTTTGGTAGGCGATTGGTTCGAAGATTGGGGTTTTCATTGCTTCCGGTGCTTTGGGACCAAAGTAGTCTCTGGCAATGGTCGGGAGTTGTTTTTTATCCTGGTCTGAGAGAGCTTGCTGGAATTTCTGAGCATAGGTGTATTCCTGCTCTGTATACGAAATCGGGCCAAGTTTTTCCAGGTATGCATTCATGTGGTCTGCAAGTATTTTGCTAGAGATCAGGTTGGAGTAAGCGGCTACCTGGCGGATTTCTACGGTGGTTTCGGTCATGAGGGCAGCGCCTTTAGCAATGTTGCAGACGCGGTTGTAGAGTTCTTTTACCTGGGTGATCTTTGGGGCGCGGATGGCGTAGAGGACCTGCGCTCTGGACTGGACTACGTTTGGAGCGTCTCCGCCTGTATCGGTGATAGCATAGTGGATTCTGGCTTCGTCTATCATGTGTTCGCGCATGTAGTTTACGCCTATGTCCATTAATTCTACTGCATCCAATGCGGAGCGGCCCAGTTCTGGGCACATGGAGGCGTGGGCCGGGGTTCCGTGAAATGTGAAAAATACTCTGAAGTTTGCTTTGGTGCTTCCGTAGCATGCGCGTCGCCCCTGTTCCGGGTGCCAGCATAGGGCAAGGTCGCAGTCGTTGAAATAGCCATCACGTACAAGGAACGCCTTACCGCCTGCGTTCTCTTCGGCCGGACAGCCATAGTAGCGGATTGTACCGTTCAGGTTATGCTCTTTCATAAAGTCTTTTAATGCTATTACGGAGGCAAGGGTGCCTGTTCCGATAAGCTGGTGACCGCAGCCGTGACCGCAATTATTCACATACTCTGATTCTTGTTTTTGTTCCCTTTCTGATTCACTTTCGCATTTTAAATTTTGTGCCGGTATCCGCTCTGTTGCATCTGCTTTCTGTGAAAGACCTGGCAATGCATCAAATTCTCCAAGGAAGCCTATAACTGGCTTTCCAGAACCGTATTCTGCGATAAATGCAGTTTCCTCTCCTGCAAGATTGGCTTTGACCGAAAAATCCTCTTCTTTTAATGATTGTTGGAGTAATTCAGAGGATTTATATTCCTGAAATCTCGGCTCTGCAAACTCCCAGATTTTATTGCTGATTTTAGCATAGTATTCTTTTTTACTGTCAATTTTTTCTGATATTTCTTTTATGTATTCATCCATATATTTTTCTTCCTGTTCCATGCTATTTCCTGCTTTTTTCTATGTTACCTGTAATATTTTTTTACCTATTTTACATCAAACAGATAAAGTATCTTTTTTCTACGTGTTCAATTTGAATCCAGCAGATATTCACATTCTGTTCTGCTACCTAATGTCAATCGGATATTCGCAATCCGCTTCGCTACGTGGCTCTACACCAAATAACTGCTCCGCAGTTTATCAGAAGGCGCTTGCACGCCTCCTGATACAAGCAAGTCCCCACCCACTGCTTATTGCTTTTCGCAATTGAAGCAGGGGACTTACTTGATTTGGTTAAATAAAATATGCATTTTCATTATTTTTCATCTATGCTATTATCATTATAGCACAAACTAAAGGATTGACACATTTTAACTCAATGGAGGAAATTTAAATGGAAATCGAACGTAAATTTTTAATATCCAAAGAAAATCTGCCTGCAGATCTCGATTCTTATCCACATCATAAACTGGAGCAGGGTTATTTATCCACCGCACCTGTAGTCCGTATCCGCAAAGAGGATGATAACTACTATCTCACCTATAAATCTAAAGGTCTTATGACTCGCGAAGAATATAATCTTCCACTTACAAAAGAATCTTATGAACATATGCGTCCAAAAGCCGATGGAATCCTTATTTCCAAAACCCGCTATCTTATTCCGGAAAAAGATGGACTTACCATAGAATTAGATATATTTGATGCACCATATAAAGGACTTTATCTTGCAGAAGTAGAATTTTCTTCTGAAGACCAAGCACTCAATTATAATCCACCTGCATGGTTCGGAGAAGATGTTACAAACTCCGGGAAATATCATAACAGCCGCTTAAGTCAGGGAAATTTGTGATTTTTCATAAACAATTCTTTTATATATTAGACATCCCCTATACTCTCAGATGAGTCAATCGGATATTCTACAAGCAAATCCCCACCCACTGCTTATTGCTTTTTACAATTGAAACAAAAAACTTACTTAACTTAATTAAATCTAATACTTATTACACTATAACTAAAACAGCTCCGAAATATTGTTCTGCTGATATGCATTTGCAGGAATCGTAGTAACTCTTAGGTTCTGGAAATTCGCGTTATAAAAAATCCGCCCACTGTCTGAGCCGCATAGCGGCGAGTTTGGGCGGATTTTTTATGGTTTTAGCGGATTTTCAGGGCCTTAGAGTTCCTAGATTCCGAAACCGCATATCAACAGAACAATATTTCGGAGCGTCCCTCTTATACAAATAAAATTACATTTTCTTTCCTTTTTCAGCTGCCCCATTCAGAGCTTCGAAAACAGCACTTCTGAACCCATTCTGTTCCAGAATACGTACTCCCTCAATGGTAGTTCCTGCCGGAGAGCATACCATGTCTTTTAATTCACCTGGATGCATTCCTGTTTCCAGTACCATTTTCGCACTTCCGAGTACAGACTGTGCAGCGAACTGATAAGCCTGTTTTCTCGGCATTCCCTGGGCTACTGCTGCGTCTGCCATTGCTTCTACAAACATGAACACATAAGCCGGTGAGCAACCGCTTACAGCACCTACTGCGTCCATCAGACGTTCCGGAACAACTTCTGTACGACCGAAGCTGTTCGTGATCTCGCAGATCTGATCCAGTTCTTCTGCTGATACTTTCTCATTAGCGCACACACCTGTCATACCTTCACCAACCTGAGCAGGAGTGTTTGGCATCATTCTTACTACTTTCAGAGGTTGTCCACATTTCTCTTCTAACCACGCAAGAGTTTTCCCCGGTGCAATGCCTACGACCGTGTGTTCCGGTGTCAGTTCATCTTTTACTTCGTTCAGTACTTCTTCATAAAACTGCGGCTTCACTGCCAGGAAAACCAGTTTTGTGTTTTTTACTACTTCGCGGTTATCCAGAGTTGTCACTACGCCAAGTTTTTCTTTACTTCGTTTGCTTCCTTCTTCTGTAAGATTAGAAACAATAATCTCGTCTTTCTTGTAGAGACCTTTTTTCAGCATACCGCTGATCATTGCAGAACCCATATTTCCACATCCGATAAATCCGATTTTCATAAGTTTAACTCCTCTCATATGATCCGACTTATTTATAATAGTAGTTATTTTGTAGCTGCTTTTTCGCATATTATAGTACAAGCCTTTAGTAAAGTAAAGCGTCACTTCATGTGGCTATCTTAAAATCTCCTCAATAGTCGAAACCGTACTGAATGTTCCTTTGTTCTGGGATATAATCGTCTTCATTCTTTGCAGTTCAAAGTAATTCACATAACAGATCAGTGTTTTGTTTTCCCCGGCAATCACCCCTGAAGATTTTAATATCGTACAGGTCTTGTTCAGTTCTTCTTTTATCTGACGGATAATTGCATCCGGATCTTTTGTAATGATCGTAACCTGTTTGATCGCATCGAAATGATCTGTAAAATGATCAATGATCGCAGTGGCAATGACATATACCAGAAAACTCAGCATAGCAGAATCCCGGTTAATAAGAATAAATACTGCAATATATACAATGACATTGAACCCGATCAGAATATAGGAAATACTATAATCTTTTCCTGTTTTATTGAAAATTTTATTTACAATGATATTGGCAAAAATTTCAGAACCATCTATACAACCGCCATTTCGCAAAATCAGTGAAAGCCCGATTCCAAGAATCGCACCGCCAAAAGCCACCGCAAGAAAATGTTCCGTATTCAGTTCAAACGGAATTTTTTCAAAATAAGCAAGACCAATCGTATAGACAACAAATCCAATGAATACTCTGACAAAGAACTTTTTTCCCAGAAAGAAGATTCCAGCGATCAGAAACGGAAGGAAAACAAGAAGAACACATAATGAAAGATTATAGCCGGTAAGTTTGCTGATAATAATGGCAATTCCTGCTGTTCCGTAGTCAATGGCATCATTCGGAAGCAGAATACAGGCAACAGAAAAACTTGCCAAAATTGCGCCAAGAACAATTGCCATATATGAGATAATTATCTGGATTTTTTTATTCAATACGTCTTTCCCTCCTCCATACTATAAAAACTGAAAAAGGCACTTTGCATGATCGCAAAACGCCTTCGTTTCCAATTTTAATGGCTGTATTTTAACACGTTACCTCAATAGTGTCAAGAATACACTATCCCAGTTCTTCCCTGCTCATTTTTTTCCTTTGTAATAAAGGTTTCTTTTATTCTGGCGGGCAAAAAAATGCCACACCGGAAGCAAATACAGATAAATCGCCGCACATACACTCATTGTCGGTGCACCGATAAATGCCAGAGGAACCGCCGATGCAATCGACCAGGGTATCAACGGTGCGACTACAACTGCTGAATTTTCCAGTGAAAGTGCAAATTCTTTTTTATCCGGATTGTTTTCTCCGCAAAGCTGATTGGTCAGCATGATTGATAGGGTCTGGTTGCAGGATACGGCTGCTGTCACAACAGAGGTCAACAGGGTTGTTCCGAATGGCGTGATTTTACTGTTTAATTTTCCAACTAAATCTTTAACTCCATGAAGGAAATCTGTTCCTTTGAAAATGCCGGAATAGCAGGATGAGATTCCTACGATAGCAATGACTTTCATATTGGAAAGGATTCCGCCTCCGCCCATCAGTCGATTGATCTGCATATCATCCGGCTGAAAGCCCGAAATACATAATGCAGGAAGTCTGGAAACCGGATATTTCTGTATCAGGACTGCCACAAATATTCCACACAATGCACTTACTCCCAGAGTTCTTTTTACATTGACACGCAGTGCGGAAAGAACAAGCACAACTATAACAGGAAGTAATGTCCATACTGACAGATGATAGAATTCTCCCAATATTGTCCGAATCTCTCCATCTGCAGTTCCTGCATGTGTCCGCAGGCCAAGAGTCCAGTAAACCGTACAGGAGATAACAAATGGCACTACCGCAGTCCTCGCCATTCCTTTCAGGTTATCGTATAAATCTGTTTTCGTCAGTTCGCCTACGAGCAATGCACTGGTAGAAACCGGGGAGCATCTGTCACCGAAATAAATTCCCGCAAGAATTGCTCCTCCTGCCAGGACATCTGAAACATTCATGCTCTTTGCCATTGTCATGCAGATCACGCCCATGGTAGCCGCCGTTCCAAATGCAGTTCCGGTCAGAAAAGATACCAGAGAACACAGGAGAAATGATGCCAACAGCATGATCGACGGCGCACAGATTCCTGACGCATAATAGACAATAAATGCGATAGAACCACTCGCCCGCCACACTGCAGTCATAATTCCTATCAGGATAAAAGTCAGCAGGATATTCTTCGCAGTCTTCATTCCCTGCCAGGAGAAAATCAGCATCTGTTTCCAGGTTTTCTTTTTTATCAGTCCATATGTAAAAAACAGCACCAGTCCCAGAATCATGGCATATATAATGGAAATTCCGGTAAATACACATAATAAAAGAACTGCAGCAAATATTCCAAGTAATAATAATTCCATAGGATACCTCCGGAGATTATTATATATCAGCTACAGTTCTTTTTCTATTCTTATATTGTTGATGCTTTGAGGTTTTTTGATGTTTTCATCATCTTATAATAAACCGGGATCAGCAGTGAGCAGGCTCCGATCCATGCTAATGGGCTTGCAATACATACAGATGTATATCCAATCATTCCGGAAAGTCCTACTGTTGCAGCGATTCGCATTACCAGTTCGATCATACATGCTGCAAACGGTGCGCGTCCGTTCTGCATACTCTGAATGGAAGTACGGTATACTGCCAGCAGTCCCAAGATGAAGTAGCATGGAGCTACAACTGTCAGATACATATCTGAATAATAGTAAATTTCTTTCGTCGGATCTGAAAGGAACATTCTTACAATCGGATGTCTGAGCAATAAAATTCCGATACACATGATCAGATTGAATGTTTCTGTCTGGATCAGGCAGGCACGTACGCCCTGACGGATACGGTCTGTTCTGCCAGCGCCGAAGTTCTGTGCTACATAGTTGGAGATTGCTGTCATCATCGCATTATTGACCAGTACGGAGAGCTGATCTGCCTTGGATGCGGCAGTATATCCTGCAACTGCTGCAGTACCCAGTGAGTTTACGACTGTCTGCATGGCAAGCTGTCCGATGCACATAACTGACATCTGAAATCCCATTGGAAATCCGGTCTTTAAATGCAGGATTGCTGCATCTTTTAAGTCTGTGAAATCTTCTCTGCGCAAATGCAGGATTGGGAAGTTCTTTAATCCTACCACCAGGCTCAAAACTGCTGACAGGAACTGTGACAGGATAGTTGCCCATGCAGCGCCTGCTACACCCATATGTAACGGTACGATAAACAGAACATCAAGAAAGATATTCAGTACAGAAGAAAATACCAGGAAATACAGTGGTGTCTTACTGTCTCCCAATGCACGGAGCATGTTGGAGATCATGTTATAGAAAACAGTTGCTCCTGTACCGAGTAAAACTACAAACATATAGTCATACGCTTCGCCTGAAATATCAGCAGGAATCTGCATCCAGCGCAGAATCTGATGTGCAAGCAGACAGCAGATCAGTGTCAGAACTACTGTAAATGCAATACTCAGCAGTGTCGAAACTGCAACGCTCTTGCGCATTCCTTTTTCATCTTTTGCCCCGCATTTCTGTCCAAGACAGATACCGAAACCGCCTGTGAATCCATTGATAAAGCAGAATACAAAATAGATGATAATACTGGTAGAACCTACCGCCGCCAGGGAAGTTGCCCCCAATGTTTTACCTACGATTACGGAATCCGCCAGTGTGTAGAAAAGCTGAAACAGGTTTCCCAGGATTACAGGGATTGCGAATTTCAGCAGTGACCAGAACGGATTTCCTGTGGTCAGATCCATTTCTTTTGATCTTGCCATGTTTCTTACTCCTCTCCTTGCACGATGTGCGTGTCAACGTTATAATTATCATTACAAAAATTGATATATCCAGTGATGAACTGCCAAAACCTGTTAATAATTATGTTTCTATATATTTTCTTCAGACTTCAAAATAAAGTCTCACAATTATTATTCAGGTAATGTACTAATTTGGAATCATTTCATCACAATATATGAGATAGAATCGGAGAATTGTAAAATGGCTATGCGTAAAATTCTGGTGGATGACACCAACCGGGAACTTTGTGAACATGGAACTGCAGGTTTTCCCATGACAGTGAATCATGATGACCTCTGGGCTTTTGAGGGGAAAAGTGTTCCTATTCACTGGCATAATGACCTGGAGATCAGCGTTCCCAGAGAAGGGGAAGCGATTTATCAGGTTTACCAGAAAACTTATACTGTCAGACCGGGTGAAGCTCTTGTACTGAACCGAAATGTGCCGCATAGCTGCCATTCGCCCAATAATAGTCATGCCCGTTACAGTACGTTTCTGGCACGTCCGGATTTCATATATGGCGAATTCGGAAGTGATGTGGAACGCAACTGTTTTCGGCCTTTTCTGCAGAATTCTGCAGTTCCCTGTATTCTGCTGAATGAAGAAAACGAATGTACTAAAAGCGTGTTACAGAAACTCAATGAAGTTGAGGAAATCTTTGATCAGAAGTCTTATTGTTATGAACTGAAGATCAAAGGTCTTCTCTGTGAAGTGTACAGTCTGATCCTTTGTGAACATCAGAAAGAATTCACAAAATTCATTCCGTCTAACCAACTTGAACTGGAACGATTGGAGCAAATGTTGAATTATCTTAATACACATTTTGAGTCTGTAGTTTCTCTGCAGGAACTGGCTGATCAAGTTCATCTGTCCAGAGAGGTCTGCTGCCGTCTGTTTAAGAAAATGACAGGCAAGACAGTTACCGGATATCTGGAAGAATACCGTGTCAATCAGAGTCTGTCACTGGTACAGAGCAGTCAGTACTCTATGATCCAGATTGCAGATATGACAGGTTTCAGCAATGCAAGCCGATTTGCCCACGCATTCCGCAAGCAGTTCGGATGCAATCCTGGTGAATACAATTCTCTTAAGCGGCAGAATGTCTGATGAATACTTCTCTTTCTGCTGCATGTCTAATTATATTCGAAACCTGTCTGAAAGACGATTCTGGTATTGATTTACATGATACAGATATTGACTTTTTTATTTATTTCTTTTTGCATATTAGTTCTATTTATTTCAAGATAGAAATTTAGGTGACTTGAAATGAAACAAAATATAGTTACGGTCATTATGAAAAAAGACTATTGCAGTCAGCTTAAGGCAAGATCTTGGTTGACCTTAATCATTAAAAGTATAATTTCAGTCATCTTAAAACAAAATCCCCAATGACCTTATTCAATAAAAGTGCAAATACGGTCATCCAAAAAAGAGATTGTAAATGACTTAAAAAGCAAGAAACAGAAATATAGTCACCCCAATAACAAATTATGACTGACTGTATTTACAAAAATTAGAATTCCAGTCAAACGCAAGGAACTATCACTCTTTATTTTAGAGATTATCAGCATTGCATCCGCAAAATTATTTTTCTATAAATACTAACTTGATATCAAACTCAAAGTTCTCCTGATCCAGGCGGTATTTCTTTGAGAGTTCCGGGCCGCAGCTGTTAGAGCCGATACCGTTCTGTGCATAGTCCAGGCATAATACTGTGCTGCCGCAGTTCTCAAGTTCATAGCTGTGTGCTTTGTTTGTGAGTTCTTCCTGTGTATAGACAGATGCATTGAATGAGAATGTCAGGTCACTGACTGCGTAGATGCTCTGGTCTTTGTTGGAAAGTTTTACATAATCACAGTCTGTATGGCTTCCGTTTTCCTGTGGACGAAGATAGTCTTCATGCATTTCCTCAACTGTTGTCTGGAATACTCCATGGTATCCTGCCTGTCTTTTATCAACGTAACTCTCTGCAGGTCCGATTCCGGAATAGGTAACGTCTGTGAACTCTTTGTCCAGGAACAGGCGAAGCCCAAATCTTGGAAGCATCGGGAATTCTAGGTCTCTTTCTACCTGCATTTTTACTGACACTGCTCCGTCAGGAGTGATCTGCCAATCTGCTTTTACTTCCAGAATTTTCTGCACTGTAGGTGCCATCAGACCAATCACACTATGTATCAGAACACTTCCCTCTGATATTTCATAAGTAGTTTCGTACGCTCTTGCATAGCTCTGGTCGTAGTGTGCATTCATCCATTCCAATTTGATCTTTCGGTCATTATCTGTTGGTGCACGCCAGATGTTTAATTCCATCGGCTGTGTGAAAAGCTGCTTATTTCCTGCATACATTTTGTCAAACAGGCCGGTCAGTTTATTAAATACATATACGTATTCCTGATTCTTACCGGTAATTTTCAGATATCTGTCTGATTCTTCGATTTCTATAGTGCTTCTGTCTGTAGCTTCATTTTCTGTGGCGTTTCTGTCGATATCTTCACTTTCCGTGATGCTTCTGACAATAGCTTCATCTCTGTCAGCACTACCAGCATTCTCAGAAGTATCGCTACTCTGCATCTTACCTGCAAGCAAGTTTACAGCAGTCTGATTTCTTCCATCTTCATTCATCAGCAGTATTTCATCAAGTCCCAGACCCTGGTCTTTTTCCTGAAGTGTTGTTTCGTCTTTCAGATGGTAGTTAATTTTGAGGTAACATTTTCCGGCATCTGGAATATGAACCGGAATAATTACTCTTCCCTCTTCCCCCGCAGGTATACTCTCTTTTAACTGAATTTCTCCTATCTGCATATTCTTTCCATCGCAGCTTACTTCATAGGTCAGATAAAGATAATCTTTCAGATCCAGATAGTTCAGATAATTATGAAGTACAACTTCTCCTGATTCCTGATCATAGGATATGACTCTTGCAGGACGGTATACATTTTTGTATTCTTTCAATCCAGTGTGCGGAGTTCTGTCCGGATATACCAGACCATCCATACAGAAATTACCGTCATGGATTTCTTCTCCGTGATCACCGCCATAGAAGTAGATTGGCTTTCCGTTTTCTGCATTTCCTTTGTAGATTGCGTGGTCGCACCACTCCCATACGAAGCCTCCGCAGAGAGAATCATATTTGTGAATATATTTAAAATAGTCCTCTAAATCTCCAGGGCCATTTCCCATAGCATGGCAGTATTCTACCAGCAACAGCGGTTTGTCCGGAGTTTTTTCCATATAGTCTTCAATTTCTTCAAACGCAGGATACATTCTGCCTACAATATCAATATTAGAGTAATCATACTCTCTGTCTGAGCTTCTGTAGAAAGCACTCTCATAAGTAGTCAGACGAGTCGGATCATATTCCTTTGTCCACTTCAGTGCTTCTTCAAAAGTGCATCCGTATCCGCACTCATTTCCCATTGACCAGATCACGATAGACGGACGGTTTTTCTCTCTGCACACGCAAAGTTTCGTACGGTCCAGAGTAGCCGGAATGAAGTCCGGGTTGTTGGAAATTCGTTTGTTCCAGTGCTCTACTACATTGTCCCATTCTGAATTCTGCAGATACTGTGTCTGTGTTCCATGGCTCTCATTGTCTGCTTCTGCAATTACGAAGAATCCATACTCATCACATAACTGGTAGAAATACGGAGAATTCGGATAGTGACTGCTGCGGACTGCATTGAAATTGTGCTGTTTCATCATAGACAAGTCTGTTTTAATCTGTTCAATACTGATCACAGCACCTGTTACAGGATCTGAGTCATGTCTGTTTACACCATTGAATTTAATCTTTGTTCCATTGACATAAATTACACTACCCTCACGGTGGATTTCACGGATACCAATACGGTCTGTGATCACCTCGTTCTCTGAAGCAAATACAATCTGGTACAGATATGGTGTTTCCGGAGTCCAGAATTTCGGATCAGCAATTACAAATTCTGCTCTATAATTATAAGCTCCCCCACATTCTACCGGACTGAACTTTCCTTTCTGTACCAGATTTCCCTGCATATCCCGTATCTGTATTTCAAGTTTCTGTGAAATACAGTTCTCCCCAATGAAACATGCCTGGATTTCTACCTTTGCTTTTTCATCCTGGATTTCTGTCTTGGTAAAATAATCGTACAGAACATTCTCAGGTCTTTTCAGAATATATACATCACGGAAGATACCTGTCATTCGGAATTTATCCTGATCTTCCAGATAAGTTCCGTCACACCATTTCAGAACCAGCACTGCCAGTCTGTTTGTACCCTCGTGCATATATGCGGTTACATCAAATTCACTTGTTGCATGAGATACCTGACTATATCCCACATAACATCCATTCATCCATACATAAAAGCAGGAATCCACGCCCTCGAAATTAAGAAATGCCTTAGGTGCATCTGCATCTCTGTGATACTCAAATTCATGAACATACGCTCCACACGGATTCTCCTGCGGCACATATGGCGGATCCAGCGGAATCGGATAACGGACATTGGTATACTGATGACTGTCATAGCCAAAATTCTGCCAGATGCCTGGTACCGGAATCCGATCAAAGCTTTCTGTATCTGCTCCATCTTCATAAAATTTCTCCTGCAGATCATAAATGCTCTTGTAAAATTTAAATTTCCATACATCATTCAGAATCTGCATTCTGTCTGATTTCTCTCTGTCATGGACCAGCGATCCCATCTCTTTTGATGCCGGCATATAATATGCACGATATGGCATAGTATTCTCATGTAACACGTTCAGGTTTTCGTAATATTTTGGTACAATCATGTGGCTTCCTCCCAATACTTTTTCTCATTATATTCTGCGTGAAATCCCTTATATTTTCACGCCCGGATCAAAGTTTTCCATTCACCCCGTGAATACTGTTATTATAGTATTTTGCAGCCGGAAAACATATAAACTCTATTCGACAAAACATGCACAAAATGATATAATTTTAAATATCAGATCCGAATTCTACAGGAGGTTTTCCTATGTACACAAACTCCGCATACTGGCATCAGTCCCGTGTTGATTTTAAAGATAAAAAGCATTCTCTATTTGTCGGAAGCTGCGGTACTTACCGTCTCTATACAGTAAAAAAACTTCCCACTCACCGTCCCCGCGGGCGTGTAGATTATCAGCTTTTATACATTGCTTCCGGTAAAGCTCACTTCTATTTTAATGGAAAAGAGCAGGTCGTATCTGCCGGAAACATGGTACTGTACCGTCCGAAAGAAGAACAGCGCTACTATTATTATGGAGCGGAGCATCCGGAAGTGTACTGGGTTCATTTCACAGGAAATAATGTAAAGAATATCCTGCGTAAATACGGGATCGCAGATGATGTGCATGTAATCTGCTCTGGTATTTCTATGGAATATAAACAACTGTATCAAAACATGATTCAGGAACTGCAGCTTAAGCAGGAAGACTATGAAGAATTACTGGTCAATTATCTGCGTCAGCTTTTTATTCTGATTCACCGCCAGCTTCTTACCAAACCAAGAAAAAAGAATCCAATGATCATGGATGACATGGCTCAGGCTGTGGAATATTTTCGGACACATTATAATAAACCTGTGAGTATTGAAGATTATGCTGCTTCCCACAATATCAGCGTCAGCTGGTTTATCCAGAATTTCAAGCAATATACAAATACCACTCCGGCTCAGTATGTTCAGCTTTTGCGGACAACCAATGCGAAATCTCTGCTGGAAACGACCAATTATAATGTTTCGGAGATATCCAATCTGGTTGGGTATGAGAATCCGTTATATTTCAGTCGCTTTTTTAAGAAACAATTTGGAGTATCTCCATCACAGTTTCGTAAACAGCTGTTAAGCAATGAAGAATATCATTCTAAATAGAATTTCATGTCTGTCATTTGGTTATGAACAGACAGTGAAACGAATATTTATCCATTTGACTATATTAATACTTCTAATGATCTTTTTAACTAAAAAGGTGACCGTCTGAAAATCCATTCAGCTGTCACCTTTTTTCATTTATTTATATAACATTTGGTTAAACTATTTTTATCTTTGCAACCGCAAGTCCATAAATTTTCAGCCTTTCTTCTCCACTGCCGTAAATCCATTCAGCCTCTCCATCCGGCAATGGAAGCTCAACTGCATCTGTTCCGAAGTTCTGATAAATATAATATTTCGCATCGTCATTTTCTCTTACTGTAATTTCCAGTGTATCCGGGATTTCGCCTTTTATTCCACAGGAAATATCACTGTCAGCAACTACTTTTCCAATAAAATCATCATAGAAATCTCTGTCAGCATCAGCAGCTACATACCATGCTTTTCCTTTTCCGTAATCATTGACTGTCAGACAGGAATATCCTTTGTAGAAGTCCTCTCCATAAGTCATCAGCGAACGCGCACCGCGAAGTTCCACCAGATCGCACAGATATTTACAGGTATAGGTTCTGTTCAGTCCAAGTTCATTATTGTGTACAGGAACCAGTCTGTTTTCTTCCCAGTCATAAAGAGCATCAAGCTCTGTACTTCTGATTCCCAGGACATCCATCAGTCCGTGAGGAGTTCCCTCCAGATAACATCTGTCTGTATCATCCACGATTCCTGACCAGTAACTTGTGATCAGATAACCGCCATTTTCCACAAAAGCACGGACTTTCTCTGCAAATCCTTTCTTAAACATATATACCATAGGCAATGCCAGTATCTTATATTTGTCCAGATCACAGGTCATATCTATCAGATCTACATTCAGTCCCTGTCTGCGGAAACTTCTGTAAAATTTTCTCAGCGCTTCCATATAGTGAAGCCCTTTGTTTCTCGGTCCCTGACTGTCTTCCATTGCCCACTGGCTGTCCCAGTCATAGATGATCGCGGCTTTACTGTTTACGATTGTTCCGGCCAGTTCTTTTATCTTTTTCAGGGCTTCTCCGGTTTCAGAAACCTCTTTAAATACTCTTGTATCTTTTCCGCCATAATGATCGATCACTGCTCCGTGAAACTTCTCAGAAGCTCCACGGCTCTGACGGATCTGGAAATAAAGCGCCCCCTCACTTCCATGTGCGATTGCTTCCATAGACTGTGCAAAGAGAACTCCCGGCTTCTTCAGTTTACTTACACCCTGCCAGTTAGTAGCTGCCGGGCAGGATTCCATCTGGATAAATGGTTTCCCTTTCAGAGATCGCATCAGATCATGATACAATCCATTATCATCAGCTGTGTCGATCGCATCTTCTTTATGCCATGTAGGGTAAGTATCCCAGGAAACGACATCAATTTCTTTTGCAATCTTAAAATAGTCCAGCCCTTTATAATGATACATGAGATTTGCTGTTGTAGGAAGATTGCTTCCTCCATCTCTCACTGCCTGAATTTCATGATGGAGAAAATCCGCAGTCTGATGGGTAACAAACCGCTTCCAGTCCAGGTTTAATGCATGAAGCTGAGTTTCTCCGATCCTGGACGGACTCTCGATCTGATCAAAGCTGTTATAATTATGGCTCCAGAATGTAGTGCACCACTGATCATTCAGATTTTCAATTGTCTGGTATTTCTCTTTCAACCATTTGCGGAATGCATCCTGGCAGAGCGGACAATGGCATTCTCCACCATATTCATTGGAAATGTGCCACAAAATCACTCCCGGGTGTGTGGCCACTTCTTCTGCCAGTTTTTTATTTATGATATGTACTTTTTCTCTGTATACAGGAGATGTATAACAGTGATTATGTCTGAATCCGAAAAGATTTCTGTGTCGTGTTTCATCTACACGGAGAACCTCAGGATATTTATCTGCCATCCATTTCGGTCTCGCACCTGACGGGGTTGCCAGAATTGTGTAGATTCCCCTTTTATAAAGCTTATCAATAATCTCCTGCAGCCACCAAAAATTAAAGACTCCTTCTTCCGGTTCCAGTGTTGCCCAGGAAAAAATCCCAAGGCTTACCACATTGCATCCTGATTCTGAAAGCATGTCTATATCTTTTTCAAGAATATCAGGTCTCTTTAACCACTGTTCCGGATTATAGTCGCCGCCATGAAGCAGCATGTCTGTTTTAAACTCCATAAAAACCTCCTTAACATAAATATACTTATATGGAAAAACGATGTCAGATCATGAACACCTCTTGGGATCTGACATCGTTTTTTCTATCCGGCAAATAAGCCTTTCTGCCTTACATGCAGTTTATATTGTGTAGCTATATCGCAGCTTATCGGCTAATTTGTAGAAGCTTTCATCTGCAGTTCATAACCTAATATAGATTTCGGCAGTCTCTTATTTTCTGTAAGATATACATACAAAATCCTGCTTGCCTCTTTTCCAAGCTCATCCACATCAAAGTAAACACAGCTGACAGGTGGATACCATTCATCCAGCAGATTACTGTTATGAAGAGAAGCCACTTTTATTCTTTCAGGAACCGGAATTCCCTTTTTGCGCAGAATTCTTAAGATCACCATGCAGATGTTATCGTCCATACACAGAATACAGTTCACATCAGATGCCAGCACTTTTTCTATCGCCATTACAAATCTATTTTCAGTTTTTGCTCACATCTTTTGCTTTTTTCTCCGATTTACTGTTTATATGTATTTTCTTCTATGCTTTTATGCACATTTTTTATCCACTGTCCTGGGGTCTGGTTTTTTACTTTTCTGAAATTTGTTATAAATGTAGACATATTATTGAATCCTACTTTTTGTGCCGCTTCACTGATATTAAATTTTTTATTTTTTAACAGCTTACAGGCTTCCTGTATCCGGATATAATTTACATACTGAACGGGAGTCATATTATATTTTTCGGAAAATAACCTTCTAAGATAGCTTTCACTGATGAATGTTGCTTCCGCAATATCAGATATCTTGATGTCTTCCGCAAAATGTTCCTCTACAAATGAAAGTGCAAGCTGTAACTTTCCGGACTTATCATCATTTACATATTCCATTGTATCCTGACGCTTCTCATTTACAAATTCATCCGAATTAATTTTCACGATTTCCATAAGCACCGTAAATAGAAGTCCTTTTACACAATTTCTGTACCCATAGTCCTGTATTCTGATCTGATCCATGAGACAGTCAAGTTCACGCACAAGCAGCGGGACTTCTTCCTTCTGCCTTTTGATCGGGCCGCTTTCAATTCGATTCTGGAAACGCTGAGCATCTCTTTTTCTGAATTTTGCGCTTAATAAAAATTCCATGGTATCAACATAAATGAATTCCCAGAAGCTTTTCTCTCCCTCCGCATTAATAATATTATGAGGAAAATTTGCAGGAATAATGATCACTGAATTCTCTGTATAAAATCTTCTGTCATTATTAAATACTACCGTTCCTCTTCCCCTTCTGCAGATTCCAATCTCCAGTAAATTATGAAAATGATTTGGCAGAACGGTTCTTCTCACCTCATCCAGACCATATGTTTTGATCCCTGCACTTCCCAGCACTGCCAGCAGATCCTCTCCGTCCGGGATCTGGCAATATTTGAATTTGGCTTCTCTTCTCCTGTTCGGCATTTACTCACCCCATTTATTTCTATTTAATAATTCCCCTCTGCTTTTCTCAAAACAGAGGGGAATTATCTTTTTAATCTTTATATGATTTTTATTTATTATCCGTTTAATCTTCTGCCTGAGATCAACTCTTTATTTGCTTTTTCTACATTCATTCTTGACATGATAAATGTAATAATGATGCAGATTACAAACGGTACCCAGAGATACATAATATGAAGCATACTGATACAGGAAGCCGGCTGTGTTGCCAGGTTCTGGTCAAATTTACTGAATGCCAGAAGCCATCCTGTAATAGCTGTTCCAAGTCCGCCTCCAAGCTTGATGCCAAGAGATGTACAGGAATACATGGTTCCATCTACACGTTTGCCTTTTGTAAGATATGTGTATTCAGAGCAGCTGGCAATTACTGCATTCATATCTCCCTGCCATGGTCCCATACCAAAAGCTGCAACAGCTGTAAATGCCAGCATAAGCGGAACGCTATGCATATATGCGGCAACAATTACAAGACCTCTTCCGATAGTTCCGATCGCATAGCCGGTAACATTTAACTTATATAATCCCTGCCATTTCGCTACCAGTGATGGTGTGACCACAAGAGCAATGATCAATGGAATATTGATCGCCCATGAGAATACAGGGAATAAGTTTTCATTTAACAGAACATACATCATATAGTAAATACCCATATTCAGCATAGCTGAATAAATCTGCTGAAGAATATAAGTAACACAGATCATAATGTAATATTTATTTGCAAACAACAGTTTTGCTGCTTCAACAAGAGAGTATTTCTCATCTGAAGAATTATCCACACCGTCATTTAATTCTTCTTCCGGAAGTTCTTTGACAGATAATGCAGAAATTGTATTTACTGCCAGACCGATGATTGCATAAATAATAGCTACTGTTCTCCATCCTGCTGCTCCGCCACCCATAACTTCAACAAATTTAATTGTAACAGACTGGATCAGAAGACTGGTTGAGAATGCAAAGATGAAACGATAGGAACCCATCTCCACACGCTCTTTGCTGTTCTTTGTGATCAACGCGGTCAGTGCTGAATATGCGATGTTGTTTGCTGTATAGAAGACTGCGTTTAATAAGGAATATGCAATAAAGAACCATGCATACTGTGCAGTTTTTCCAAGGCTTTCCGGAATTGCAAAGATGCCGATCAGGGTTACTGCGCATCCGATATAGCCGTAAAGCATCCATGGTTTTGCTTTTCCCATTCTTGTGTGGGTTTTGTCGATCATGGAGCCAAAGAAGATGTCTGTTACGCCATCAAATAATTTAGATAATGCGATCAGAGTTCCGACGATACCTGCATTCAATCCAACCGTGTTGGTCAGATACAGCATGACAAAGGAGGATAAGAATGCGTACACAACATTACCTGCCACATCACCCGAGCCATATCCGACTTTGTTATACCATTTTAAGTACTTTTTTTCTTCCATTTTCTACTTCCTCTCATAGTTTATACCGATTTCTCCGTTCAGGCGGTTTTCGCCTTTGTTCGGTGATTATTATAAAATAAAAGAAATCGAAACTATATAAACCGAATGAGACAAAATATGCACAAAATTAAAGAGTTTTTAACTTTCTCTTTACGGAAAATCTGCGCAATTATAAATATGCACAATTTTGTATATGTCTTTTTATGCACATTGTCCTTGAGCAAAGTTCCGTGCCCTTTTCGCAAAAACAATCGTAAAAATTTACGATTGTCTTTGGAATATTAAACTTTTGTGGTTATATAAAGCTCTATTTTGAAGATAAACGAAAAACCAGAGGATAATATTTCGCCTGTAATTTACGGGGTGATATTATTCTCTGGTTTTAGTGTTTTTCATATAGACAGTATAAAGATTATGCTATTTTTTCTTCAACATTTTCCAAACTGTACAACATATCCGGATCAATATCCAGGCATTTACTGCAATCCCTATTCCCAGATACATCCCATGCCAGAGTATCATTTAAAATAGTGCATGCGTTCATAAAAAAATCTATATTTTTTAATGGTGCAAACGCTTTTTTATCCAATAATGGCTTTGCATCGTAACATACTATTTTTCCGTCTTCAAAATATACATATACTGTATAATCTTCATATGGAATTACCTGAACTATATCATATAACATACTAGATGCCTCCTTAATTATACCAATGGGTTAATTCTGTTAAGCGGAAGACCATCTTTCGAAAGCTCCCAGTTCTGCATCAATTCATCCTGATGAATTACACACCATGCAAGAATCAGTTTCAATTGTCTGGAGGGTAATGCTCCTTTTATTACTCTTGCTTTGTCTATATCAATCACTGCTTTATTCCCATTATACTCAGCATGAAAATGTGGTGGATTATGGTCTTCATAATACATTGTAATTCGTATTCCGTAAAATAATGAAATTTCCGGCATGTCACATTCCTCCTTTATATAAATCATTATACCAATTACACATGACTTTGAACATCATATATTTTTATATTTTGTAAATATCCGCATTCCTATCTTATCTGTATTGTAAACTTGTCTCCCACTGGTATTGCGGCATCTGTGAGGTTTTCGCCTTCGTCATATACGTAGCCTGCGGATTCTTCGTAGACATCGTCGGAGGAGAATACCTGATGGAGTGTATCGTTTTTTACCTCATATAATTGTAGTGTGATTGATTTTGCTTCCGGGGAGATTTCTTTGTAGCCGGTGAATTCAGGGTCTATGGTTTGTTGGAATGCAGTTTCTTCGCCATTCCTTCCTGTCTCCTGATAGCAGATTTTGTTTCCCTGATCGTCTGTTCCGATCAGATAATAATCACTGTCAATATACACTGTTCCATGATATGTTCCGTAAATTGTACTTTCGAATGGATTCCATCTGAATCCTGTGATGTTCAGGATGTTGGAATCAAATTTAATGTTCTGATCCAGGTTCAAATCTACGGTGTTTTTTTCCAGTTCTTCTTTTGATGTTGTAAGTTTGAATGTATAAGGTTCTGTATTGGCCTGTATTTTCTGGATATTTTCCCAGGTTTCGGCATCGGCCATTGCGATTGGCCATACTTTAAACTCTATGTTTACAGTTCCCTCTGTGTTGATCTCTTCTCCGATTGTAAAGTCTTCTACTGTTATTGGATTTTCTGACAGAGCATTGTTATTGACTGTTCTTTGGCCCAGGCCCTGCTGGATTTCCTGACCGTTAATTCGTACTTCTGTAAATAAGATTTTGTCCTCTATTGTGTCCTGCGTATCTGAGTCTGCGTCCTGGGAGGTCAGGTCTTTTTTCGTTTGTTCTTGTTCAATGTGATTCTTGTTGTTCAAATCTTCGCTGTCAGAATATGCGATCCATAGATTTTTGCTGTCCATTACAATCTCATTCAGAGTTATGGTGATTCCATCTCTTGAAATGCTTTTTCCTACAACATTGGTATAAGAATCGGTGTCACCATTCTCGATTCCCAGTGCCTGTCCGATCCAGGAGGTTACTCTCTGTAATGCTGCTTTTACATCTTCCTGGTATCTCAGTGTGCATCCAAACATAATAAGCAGTATAATTCCGGCTGCTGCTATTTTCCAGTTTCTGTGTATCCGGGAAAAATGGTGCTGTTTTTTCCATTGTTTAGAGGCTTCATAGATGTATTTATCGTTCAGATCACCAATCAGTTCTAATGTTTTAAATCCTTTTTCCATATAAATGCTTCACCCTTTCCCATAGTTTCTTTCTGCTTCGATAGAGACTGGATTTGACTCTGCTTTCTGAAATTCCATGCCGGGCTGAAATTTCGCTGATGCTGTCCATATACCAGTAGCGCCGGATGAAGATGTCACGGTCACCTTTCTTCAGGGAGTCCAGGAATTTTTCAAGAATTTCGAGAATCTCTTTTCGCTGAATCTCATCATTTAAAGAGTATGCGGTTGCGTCTTCTATTTCTTCCAGTTCTTTGCATAATTCTGATATGTGGTCTGCGGACCGCTTTGCAGCTTTTTTCCTGCGGAAACAGTCAATTGCCAGATTTCGGGTTATTTTTCCAAGAAAGGGAGACAGGATTGTTGGTTTTCTGGGTGGTATGGAGTTCCATGTAGCCAGCCAGGTATCGTTGACGCATTCGTCGGAATCTTCTTTGTCATACAGGACATTCCAGGCGATACTGAAACAGTACCTGCCATATTTTTGTGCAGTCGCCTGTATGGCTTCTTCTGATCTGTCAAAATACAGGTTGATGATTGCTGTATCTTCCACTTTTTTCACCTCGCGTTTCTTTTATTTGGGTTTTCATAAGATAAGACGGATTTTGGGGGTGTGAAGTTGCAGTTTTAATAAAAAATTTAAATTCTTTTTATCGCTTTTATTTTTTCAGAACTTATTGTTCTTTGTTAAAATGAAGGATAAAAGGAGGAGGAATTTCAAATGAACAGACTTGAACAAATGTTAATAGATGAGGGAATGGAAAAAGGGATTGAACTTAGCCTAACCGACTCCATCAAAAAACTTATGAAAAATGCAAATTTAACCATCGAACAGGCAATGAATGCTCTGGAAGTTCCTGAGGATAAACGTGAAAAGTATCGCCAGATAATTATTTCAAACAATTAACTGGTAAATCGTACCGCCGCATTGTCCTATTGCAAGGCATGTGGCGGTATTTTCTACTCCTATGCTTTATAGAAAAACAATCCCTCTGAATATGCCAGTTGAGATAACAAATTTTTCAAATGACTGTCTGGATTATATACTGTTATGTATAAATCATCTCTATTTAATACGAGCAAAGCATCACATTCTGGAAGAAAAATGTTGAGAAAATCTGTTATTTGATTTTTTCCCATAACAAAACTGTCGAGGAAAGCAAGTACTTGATCAGGTGATGTATTTTCAAGTAATTTTTCTGGTGTATAGTTGATTATAAAGTTATAATAACAATATAATTTTAGCAGTATATTGAGAAATTTCTGATCAGTCTCTGTTCTACGGTTCTGGAAATATTTTTCGATGACAAAATATCGATTGTCTTCTCTCTGTGGAATTGTTTTCGGGAAAATATCTATCAGGAATGCTGGTTTCTCTATAAGAGTTTCAATTCTGGAAAGTATATCTTTGCTCATATTGTTCTCCCCTGTATATAGTTTGGATTCTGCTGAAAATTATTATATCAGATATTTATTTTGCAGAGAATCATTTAATCTGGATTTTTATTTTGTCACCTACAGCTGTCCATTCGTCCTCAGATTCTTCATCGTATGTGCCGCTGTCTTCCGTTGCATAATCATCACTGTCTTCCGTATATGCATTATCATTCTGGTTTTTTCGAAGTATTATTGTGGTTGGTGCATCGGCACCACCGATAATAGCACTTTCTATAGGTGTTTCCTCTTCTGAAGTTATATCACTATCTACAATCTCTTCCTCTAAAACGGCCTCTGCGTCTTCTGTTGATTCGTCTGTATCTGACAGTTCATAATCATCAAAATCAGTGTCTTGTATCTCTGCCGGTAAGGTATTTAATTTTATATAAAGCTGTAGTTCCAGATACTCACTGTCAATATCTGGAAGCTGCATTTTAGGATAAACGGATGATGTACTGTCTTCTATTTCAAAAGAGTTCCAGAAATTTGTTCGAAAACTCCAGTGATGGCTGTTATATTCTGCCTCATCTGTTAATTCATACCGTATTTTGTTCCCCTTGCTGTCTGTTCCCCGTAATTCAGCAAAATAATTTTCACTTAGTGTTTCGGGAATTTCTGCTGAAATAGTGCTTTGTAATTTATTTATGGAAAGCTCTTTCAGTTTCACCTCTCCCTCCGTTGTGGAAATGGAGATATTTTCAAGTTTTTTATGAATAGTTTGTTTCAGAATTTCTGTTCGTGAAATCGTAAAATCAAACTGAAATTCAGCTGCTGATGTCATTCCCCAATCGTCTTTAAAAGCGTTAAGCACAAGATGTATCTGCGGATTTTCTCCGAGGTCTTTTGGGATATGGAAACGGATTTCCATCACATTGTCATATTCTTTTTCATAGTACTCATCCATATCTGTACTCAATATATCTTCTTCAGAATATGGAAGATAATCTCCGCTTGCATATACCTCAAGTTTTTGTCCGTTTATTGTAGTTTTTTCTTCATTGATTGAAATTCCTGCCATGCTGTCAAAAGATGTTTTATTTTCGGGATCAACAGGTTCCGCATGGACTTCTGCCAGCAACATTCCCTCATCCAGCACGATTTCTTCTAATGTTGCAGTAATCCCATTATTTGTCTGAGAAGTCTTCAGAACTTCTGTATAGGATTCGATTCCCTTACTGAAGCCCAATGTATCTCCTATGGAAAGAGCAAAGTCTTTAATTGCGGCCTGCACCTTGGGATTGGAAAAAATAACAGAACCAAGAGTTATGATCACACATGCTGCTGCGACTCTGCTCCAAAACCTTGGTGTCCAGGGTCTTGTTTTTCTTTGCCATTCTTTCTCTGCTTCATGGATATATTTAGAATCAATGTTGCCAAATTCTTTGGAAAAATCAAATTTTTTCATAAATCTCTTCCCTCCTTTTTGAGCAGTTTCAACAATTTCTTTCTGCTTCTGTACAGATTCATTTTTACACTTGCCTCAGACATGGCATGCCTTTGTGCAATAGACGAAATGGAATCCAGGAACCAGTATCTTCTTACAAAAATATCTCTGTTTTCTGGTTCCATGTTTTCAAGGAAATCGTTGATTACTTTCAGCAGTTCTTTTTCCGCCAACTGGTCTTCTACGGTGTAGGTGACATTTAGCTGGTCCATTTCTCCCAGAACATCTGTCATATGCGCATCTGGACGTCTGGCTGCATGTTTTTTGCGCAGGCGGTTAATGCTTAAATTCCGCGTGATTTTTCCGCAGAAATGCGACAGGACAGGGGGATGTTTCGGCGGGATCAGTGACCCTACCGAAAACCAGGTGTCATTCAGGCATTCTTCGGTATCCTCTTTGTTCGCTAGCAGATTCCATGCGATTTTGTAGCAGTAAGGGTGATATTTATCGCTTAATGCTTTTATTGCATTCTCATCCCGGGCTTTGAACAGGGATATGATTTCATTATCTTTCATTTACAGGTTGTCCTCCAGATTTTGTGTAGTTCAGCAGTAAAAATTAAACTGTTTTTCTGCTGTTTTGAGTAAGGCGCCTTTTAATTTTTTCTGTAGTATTTTTCTGTTCATAATATATAACGTATAAAATTGTGAAAGGTAACAAGAGATTTTAATTTTTGGGGATAAATAATATATGAAAAAATTTAAATCCTTTTTGTCATTTTTACCTTTTAGAACTTGACGTTCTTTGACAGAATAAATTATAAAAGGAGGGATTTCGAATGAATAGACTTGGGCAGATGTTAATGGATGAGGGAATGGAAAAGGGTATTGAAAAAGGTATCGAAAAAGGTATTGATTCCATCAAAAAACTTATGAAAAATATGAGTTGGACGATCGACCAGGCAATGAATGCCCTGGAAATTCCGGAAGATAAACGTGAGAAATATCGTCAGACAATTGTCACAACCAACTAATTAGTCAACTATCATTTATAAAACACCACCGCATTGACATATGTTAAATCAATGCGGTGGTATTTTTATCTTATTTTCGTTCAAATCCGAGATATCTTGTTCCCTGATAGCTTAATGCTCCGGTATCGCCCTCTGCTAACATCCCATATTCCGGACCTTTCACTGACAGTTCCATCCGTTCACCATTTTCCAGTTCAAAGGTTACATAATAAGAAGTAGATGACATAACTGTAAATCCATGTGCTCCAGTTGCATCTCCTGCATTAGGCTGCTGATGCTGCGAAACTTTAGTTCGTTTTGCAACGATTTTTGCTGGAACTGTAAGTCTTTCTGAATGATTATTTTGGTTCCATGTACTTATGTTTTTCACAATATTATAGATTATCAATGCCAGAATACAGAAAAATATTATTGAAAACAAAACGTTAAATATATAAAACATATCACCTCTCCTTTCGCATCCATTTTTGTTGGTCTAAGTATAGCATACTATCTGATAAAAGTATCGTAAAAATATAGGGCAAAAAGAATTTCTAAAATGAAATTTTAATTTTTCAGAATGAACAATCTAATAGAATAAAAATTTAAGTGTTTTTTCATAATTGTTATGTGGTGAAGCGTGATATTTTCTGATAAGATAGACATATAAAGGAGGACAATCGGAAATAATCTATTAGAAATCTTATGAAAAATATGAATTGGACGATTGACCAAGCTATGAATGCATTAGAAATTCCAGAAGATAAACGTGAGAAATATCGCAAATCTATAGAAGAAAACAGCTAATAAAAGTGCCACCGCATTAACATATATCAAAGCAATGCGGTGGTATTTTTTATGCCCGGACGTCTTTTTTCTTCAGAAGAACGTCTGCCAGTATAAATATCACGATCAACCAGATCACGCAGCCGGCAATGAATAGTCCGTATCCTCCGGCCAGTACATCTTTGCTTTTGTTGGCGTTCATGCCCGCCTGCATCAGGGAGTAGGGCCAGAGCAGGGCGAGGCCTTTGGAGCTGACGAAAATGCCGGAGATTCCGCCGATCAGGGCGAGGAATACCGGGAGGGCGAAACTTCTGATAAGCATAGACAGGACGAGTTGAACGGCGATGACTGCGAGGGCTCCCAGGACACCGCGTAAGAAGAATGGTAGTTCTATCGGCGGCCATCCTGAGAGATGGGCGAATATTTTGCCGCAGAATGTATACAGCAGGAATACGAATCCGTGTGTCAGCAGAGCCAGTTTTGCTACGACTACAAATTTTGCAGCAAAAAGATCCCGCGTTTTCACCGGGCTTGCCATAATGATGTTCCAGTTATATCCCAGGTGTTCCAGACGCCAGAGGTATGCTGCATAGACGGCTACCATGGCGTGGAAGAAAAACATGGAATAAAACAATGTATGCTGAGTCCAGAGACTGTATCATTTGTCTTTGAGTATTTCTAAATTTTGCAGATAGTTAAAGGTTCCATATCCGGCAGAAATGATTGGAAGAAGAAAGAACATCACCCAGATCGGGGATACATGAAGTTTACGGTTTTCTGCAGTAATGCAACGTTTCAGCATGATCACACCTCCTGTTTCTGTACTCTGTGCCATGACGCATAAAAGAATAATACTGCCAGAGCAAATGTAAACGCCAGCAGTCCCCAGTTAAAGCTGCGGGTTCCATAAGTCACTGTATGTGTAGCCTGAGCCCATTCTGCAACTTCATAAGAACTTAACGGGATAAAATATCCCCATGGCACAAAGTAACTGACAATTGGCGGCATAAACGCAGAGAACAGTCCTAACAGCGCTCCTCCCACCTGTGTGATCATCTGCTCCATCTCACTGAGCAAATGACTGGAAATCAGCACTGTTGCTCCGGTTCGTTCCGGCATGGATGCAATGAGGCTTCGCATTTCCTGGGATGTGTCAGTCCGAGTAGCATTTTCATGCTGGTAGATTTTCCGGCACCGTTTGGACCTATGAAGCTATAAACACTGCCTTGTGGGACGTTCAAGTTTAGATTATCTACTACTATTCGTCCGTGATAGCTTTTGCAGAGGTTATGAGTTTCTATAACATTTTTCATGATGTGCTCTCCTTTAATTTGTTTTTCCAGTTGTTGATCAGCGTGTAAACAATAACTTTTTCGGAACATACTCAGATTACACCTACTGCCTTAATCCCCTCCGAATCCAGGCTTAATTTTCCCTTAAGATTTCGGATTTTCAGACTGGAGAGTTTTTAAATGTGTTATAGTAAAGCAAATCTTAACTGTTGCCTGTTGTTTTTTTGCTTTTCACAATTGAAGCAAAGTACTTACTTGATTCGGTTAAACAGGGAACTTATCTGATTGGGCTATGGCAATCTTCGAAAATGAAATAGAAAGAGGCATAGAATTATGAATAGTATTTATGAAGTTCGGATTCTGATCGTAGATGACAATACCGACTTACTTCACCTGCTCTATGAACAGCTATCTGGAGCTGGTTACCGTCAAATTCAGACTGCACAAAGCTGTGTGGAAGCAAAAAATGTTTGCTGCCGAAAGACCAGAGCTGATAATTCTGGATATCAATCTTCCTGATGGAGACGGCTTCTCTCTTTTCCGCAGGCTACGGGCAGAGGCAGATGTCCCGGCTCTGTTTCTTTCTGCGCGGGATGCAGATGCGGACCGGCTGTTTGGGCTTGGGTTTGGCGCGGATGATTATCTGACGAAACCTTTTCTGATGCAGGAATTGCTTCTTCGGATTCAGCATATCTTGCAGCGCGCTTATCGGGCTGAACTTACAGGTACTGAGAAAAAAACACTGAAATTAGGTGAAAGAAATGTGGCTCTGAACGATGCACTTGTTACGATGCCAGATGGAAGCAGGACCGCTGATCCGGAAACTGGTAGCGCAGTTTTATGACAGTCCGCTGGCAGAGAAATGTGAAATTTCACTGATACATAGCGCTGAAGCTGAACATACGCTGCTTTCTGCTGATGAGGGGCTGCTCGGACGATTGATGGAAAATCTGTTGAATAACAGTGTACGGCATAATTCCGAAGATGTAAAAATCTCTATAAAGACCGATATTGACGGGAAGTTTTTCCTGATAACAGTATCGGATAACGGGAAAGGTTATCCGCCGGAAGTTCTGTCTACGCTTAATTCTAAGGAAACACAGGAAAATGTACCACATATTCTTGGGCTACATGTAGTTGAACAAATCGTGGCGTCCCATGGTGGAAAAACACTTTTCAGCCCAAATACTCCTTGCGGCGCGAAAACTGAAGTTTGGCTTCCAATATTGTAATGTATTTTTCGACAGAACAAGTATATAAATAATAACAAACATAATCAAAAATACCTCTTAAACAGACTTTCTTGATTTGGTTAAATTTCTCAGTCTGCTTAAGAGGTATTCTATTTATGATGTTTCTTCTCTATTGTTTTTATTTCTTTTCATCCAACAGGATCACACCCTGCGCAGGATTGTGGTTAATGGCGCCTACAATTGGATGTGGAACGTACATTTCTTCCAGATATGCGATGTCTTCCGGAGTAAGTTTTATATCAAAGGCACCAACTGCGTCGTCGAGGTAAGAAGCTTTGGTTGCTCCAATGATCGGAGAAGCAATGCCTTTTGCCCACTGCCATGCAATGGCGATCTGTGACATTTTGCAGTTGTATTTCTGGGAGAGTTCGTGGACACGGTTGACGATCTTCATGTCGTACTCTTCCATTTTGTCGTATTTACCCATAGCTACTCTGTCGGTTTTGCTTCTCAGTGTGTCTGTGTTCCACTGTGGTCTTGTGAGGTGTCCGGCTGCAAGAGGACTGTATGGCATTAAGGATACGTTCATTTGTTTGCAGATTGGGATCAGTTCACGTTCGTCTTCGCGGTAGAGGAGGTTATAGTGGTTCTCCATAGTAGAGAATGGAGTCCATCCGTGTTCTTTTGCGGCAAGCTGCATGTTGTAGAACTGATAGCCATACATGGCAGATGCTCCGATGGCTCTGACTTTACCTGCTTTTACCAGATCATGGAGAGCTTCCATAGTTTCTTCGATTGGGGTTTCGAAGTCAAATCTGTGGATGATGTAGAGGTCGAGGTAATCTGTTCCCAGACGGCTGAGAGTGCCATCGATTTCTCTCATGATGGCAGCACGGGAAAGTCGGCCCTCGTTGAAATAAACTTTGGAGGCGATGACTACTTTGTCACGTGCGATGTTCTTCTTTAAGGCTCTGCCAAGGTATTCTTCGCTGGTTCCTGCGGAATAACCGTTAGCTGTGTCAAAGAAGTTAATGCCCAGGTCAAGGGCATGTCTGATTACTTTTTCACTATCGTTTTCATCCAATGTCCAATCATGCATGGTGCCTACTTTGCCAAAGCTCATGCATCCGACACATAATTTTGACACTTCTATATCGGTATTTCCAAGTTTTGTGTATTCCATTTTTGTCCTCATTTTCTGCTTTGTTGATTTTATATTTGCGGATATATTTTTCAATTTATTATCAGGTTCCAAACTACTATCTGCTTGTTTTATAAGACAATGAGCACCAAATTATTCTATATAGTAATAAATCCCCCTTTATGAATGATTGCTTTCACAATTAAATCCAAGGGGGACTTACTTAAATCAGGCAGATAAAATTCTCTGCTCCGCTGCTTAATAATAGAACTAGGTGACTTTCTGCTATTAAAGCAGTTAGCTTCCTTGACTCAACTAGATTTTTATTTTAATTTGCCATATTCTTCGTCAGAAACTGCTTCGCACCATTCATTGGAGCCCTCTTCTCCCGGGACTTCAACTGCAAGGTGGGAGAACCAGCTGTCCGGTGCTGCGCCGTGCCAGTGTTTTACTTCTGCAGGGATGTTAATGCAGTCGCCTGGTTTCAGTTCGATGGCTTCTTTTCCCTCTTCCTGATAGTATCCACGTCCTGCAACACATACGAGAATCTGTCCGCCGCCGCTCTTTGCGTGATGAATATGCCAGTTGTTTCTGCATCCCGGCTCAAATGTTACATTGAAGATTCCAACCTGGCTTGTGGATACAGGTGCCAGATAGCTCTTTCCGATGAAATACTGAGCGAATGCATCGTTTGGTGCACCAATCGGGAATACCATGGATTTTGCATGTGCTCTCATGGCTTCATCTTCGTATGGAAGATCTCCCTCACCGTTCTGCCAGATTTCTTTTGCAAGGTTAAATACTGCCCATCCTTTTGGCCATCCTGTGTAGAATGCTACATGTGTGATGATCGCTGCGATTTCTTTCTGTGTTACGCCGTGGTCTTTTGCGTTCTGTAAATGAAATTTCAGGGAAGAATCTGTGATTCCGGACGCCATTAATGCTACTACAGTGATGATGCTTCTTGTTTTTACGTCAATGTCCTGGTTATTCCAGTTTTCTCCGAAGAGTACATCGTCATTGAAATGTGCAAATTCCGGAGCAAATTCTCCGAGTGCATTTCTGCCTGCTGTCTGTACGATCTTTGCCATTATAATTACCTCCAGCTATGAGTTGTGATTTCTGCTAATTATTCATTCGCGATTATTAATTTTCAGTTTATAAATTTTTATATTTAAAAATCTAAAATTCTGTTACGGGAATTTGATTCTCTTTTTTATTATAATGATTTTACCCAGCTCTCAACTGCCTGTCTGCTTCCACCATTGAGAAGTTTGCCCTCGCGGATTTCTGCGCCCGGTGCGGATGGCTGTAATTCCTGAACTGTTTTTCCGAATCCACTTCCGCCGGATGTTGCGAAAAGTGTAATCTTCTTTCCTGAAAAATCATAAGCTTCCAGGAATGTATTAATAATAGTTGGTGCTACATACCACCAGATTGGGAATCCAATAAGGATTTCATCGTAGTCTGCTACTTTTGCATCTGTTGGTTTGATTTCCGGTCTGGATGTTTTGTCTTTCATTTCTACGCTGCTTCTGGAATTCTTGTCCATCCAGTTTAAGTCTGCTTTTGTGTATGGTACAGTTGGTTCGATCTCATACAGGTCTGCACCTGCTGCTTCTGCAACCATTTCTGCTACTCTTTTTGTTGTTCCGCTTGCACTGAAATATGCTACTAATTTTTTTGCCATAATAAAAATCCTCCTTGATAAAATTAATGTGCCGACAAATTGATTTTTGAAACACTCTTGTTGGCACATTGGTTTTTATTGTTCACCTGACTTTTTTAGTAAATGAAAGCAGGAATTTCTCTGATTTATAGGATTACTATAAATATCTGCTCTGAAAGTTTTTCGAAACCATATAAAAAATGTGCAGGATACTTTTTCGTATCCTACACACTATTTTAATCTGTAAATATCATTATGTCTAATACTTATATCGAATCGTTTTTTATGCCTGAAAAGCATTAACTTCATCGATAAATTTATTCACCGCCCGGGAATGTGGTATGTGCCTACGCCAGGCGATCACAGTGCTTGTTTTGATTTCCGGTAAGAGTTTCCGCTGGACAAGCAGATCTCTGCGCCAGTATTTCGGTGCTCCTTCTATAGAAATCGGATATCCAAGCCCATTCATTGCCATGACTCCTGCATTTGTTCCGAGGTTGCTTGTAAATGCGATGTTGAGTTTCTTGAAGTCTTTTCCAAACCAGTTGGCAAGTTCGCTCTGGATGTTGACACGCTCCGGAAGGATCAGCGGTTTTTCAATCAGGTCTTCTTTTGTAATATATTCTTTTTCAGCAAGGGGATCGTCAGGGCGCATTCCTACTACCCAGTGGTCACTGTTTTTAATCCGAACGTAATCGAAACCCTCTGTATCTACCGGCTCCAGGAACATTCCGATATCTACCAGACCTTTGTTCATCATTTCGCTGACGATGTCGGCAGTTGCTGTGTGAATCGCGATCTGTACCATGGGATATTTTTCTCTGAACTGTTTGCATATCTTCGCCAGAGTCTCTACTGCTGCAAATTCTCCGCATCCAACGGTGATCGTGCCCTCGATAAGTTCCTTGTTTCCTTTGAACTCATCTATCAGACGCTCTTCCAGGTCTATGATTTCCAGTGCCCTGCGCTTCAGCAGAATGCCCTCGTCCGTGAGGGTAATATGATGGCCGCCACGTTTAAAGAGTGGCGTTTCCAGTTCCTCTTCCAGGGCTGCAAGCTGGCGGGAAAGGGTTGGCTGGGTGATATGAAGTTGTTCGGCGGCTTTTGTAAAACTTTGTTCTTTTGCTACTGTCAGAAAGTAGCGTAATACTCGTAAATCCATGTTTATTCACCATTTTATGTTTAATTATTGCTCTTTTTTATAATCATAATCCACTGATGGTCATCTGACATACGTCCTTGTGTTTTTTCAATTAAAACAAGCTAACAAATATATATCATCCAATTTTTCTCAAAGTACAATTTTTGCCCTTTCACATTGTACTTTGAATCGCTTTTTAATACGCAATCCTAAAATAATCCAAATAAGCTTTATACCTATCCTGTGCTGTCAGGCAAGTATCTGTCAGATAGCCTTTTTCATTATTCCATTCTTTCAATCCACGGTAATAGAACATTTTCAGATTATCCTCGATGATAAACGGAACAATATCGTATTTCAGACATTCCTTGAACATGATCAGTCTGCCTACGCGACCATTTCCGTCCTGAAATGGATGAATACGTTCAAACTTCACATGGAAGTCCAATATATCTTCAAAAGTCTTTTCTTCTTTTCTGTTATACTCTGCCAGTAGGTTTTTCATTTTATCGGCAAAAATGCTATTTATTCTATCTATTATATTGCTGTTTTTAGCCGATACAAAACGTCTTTGTTTTTATCATCACATCCTGAAGAATTTTCAGATTTTCCAATGTATCTTCTGTTTCCAGTGAGTGATTTGTATTTTCGTAAACATATATTGATACTTTCTGTCTTTGGGAAAGCTCCTGAACTTCCGGAACTATGCTCCATGGGTCTGCTGTTCCGATAAAAGCGATTGCATCATCATGTTTATAATCATATGTGTATTTCAGAGGTGTATAGAGAATCTGGCGGCATTTGAGGTTGTGTTTTTCTGCATATGCTGATGCGATGATCGTACCTACGCTTTTTGAGATAAATAATATTTCGTCGTATTTGTTAAAATCAATCACAGAAAGACTTTTCTCCGCCTGCACATACAAACTCTCAAATGCCTGCTGCATTTTCTTTTCATTTCCGCGGATGTTCCCGCCATCGTAAGAATAGCTCAATGTAATTGTCTCTTTATATCCACATTCCTGCGACAGTTTTCGTGAATAGTATAAAAGTGGTTTGTCGCAATGATACCCGATGCCCGGAAAAAATATTGCCAGCTTCATATTCCATGTTCTCCTTTTCTATTTTCCTTTTAGTAAATCAAGTAAATATTCACAATCTGCTTCATCACTTATTTGATTCACTCAAATTATTCACCCCAAAATAACAAGGGGCAGCACATCCAGTCTGATATGCTGCTCCACTATTCTTTATAGCCCAATTCATATTTTTAGATGGCAAGAAGATTCTTAATAGCCTCCATATAGATCAGAACTGCTTCTTCCATGCCAGATACAAGAATATATTCATCCGCACTGTGAATTCTGTAATCGATTCCCAGTTTCTCAGGTCCGAATGCGATAATGTTCTTGAGAGATTTTGCGTAAGTTCCGCCGCCGATCACCATTGGTTTATTCTCTGTATCACCTGTTACATCTGTGTATGCTTTATATAAAGCATTTACAAGTGGAGATTCTCTTGGGAAAAATAACGGATCACCAATCTCCAGGATTTCCATACGACCGTTTTCGTCCTCCAGTCTGTCTGCGCACATTTTACGGACTTCATCTGCTTTTAATGTGACAGGAACACGGATATCAATGGTGCAGGAAACTACGCCATTTTCTGTCTTGATGATTCCGTTACATAAAGTAAGATCTCCGTACTCGTCTGCAAATTTAAGTCCGATTCCAGAACCATCGCAGGATGTTCCAATATGTGTATTATAGAATTTCACGAAATCATCTTCGAATCCTGCCTTCTCCAGGCATTCAAAAGTAACGCCTGCTGCGTTCACTCCGAGAGTTGGTGTGCTGGCATGTGCCGGAACGCCTTTTGCGTAAATGCTGAGCTGACCGTTTTCTTCTGTCAGTTTATATTCCTGAAGCTTTGTTTCAGAAAGTGCTGCTTCCAGCTTTTCTTTCAAGCCTGCTTCTGCCGGAACAACGATAGTGCAGGAATCGCATACAGCATTGGAAACGAAACCGCCATCTGCAGAAATGATCTTTGTATTCTTGGAATATGCCATCATTCCCATATGACCTTTCTCGCCATGGATACATGGGAAGCTGGCATCCGGTGTGAAGCCGCAGGATAATTCTTCTGCTACTTCATTGTAATGTTCCATACATTTGGAACCTGTTTCTTCATTACATCCCATAATGAGACGAACTCTCTTGTTTAATTTTACTCCGGAATCGCGGAGAAGTTTCATCGCATAAAGTGCCTCCAGAACAGGGCCCTTGTCATCAGTTGTTCCACGTCCGTATACATAATCGCCGTCACGTGTCAGTTTGAATGGATCATAGCTCCAGTCTCCGCCTACAGGTACAATATCGAGATGTCCGGCGATACCAACAATTTCTTCGCCCTCACCCATTTCTGCATAACCGCAGTAATTATCCAGATTTACAGTCTTGAAGCCAAGTTCTCCGGCAATTTTAAGTCCCTCTTCCAGAGCTTTGGCAGGTCCCTCACCAAAAGGCATTCCCTCTGCCGGAGTCCCCAGCTGAGAGTCAATTGCTACCAGTCTGCCAAGGTTTTCAAGCATTTCGTCTGTTAATCCATGAATTTGTTCTTTAATATCCATTATATTTGTATCCTCCATTTAAATAATGTTCTTCTTATAGTTATTTTATCATAACTGTAAAGGCACTGAACAGTTACATTTTGTCAAAATTAATCTTCAATCGGAGTGACAACAGGTTTTCCATCCTTATCCAGCAACGGTGTCAATCCGCCTGCATACCCACTGAAATGAAATACATAATTTACACCTGTTTCTTTATCAACCCAGATTTCTGTCCCTGTCACCGCACCCTGAGAATAAACTTTTTTGAATCTCTCGTTTTTGGCCATTTTATTTTCCTCCAATACTAATTTGCAGCAGACAAAATCGCTGCCAGCTATAGCTGATTCAAATACTGTTTCTGATAAATTCTACTTTTTTATTATAGCATACATCTCTCTATAATTGTCGGACTTTCTTACATCCAGCACAGCGAAAAATACATTATTGTTCACCGATAATATCCCATAAGGTGTTTTTGTAATCAAAAGTCATCTATAAGGTTCTCTTTAGTAACTGCAACGGTGTTGTGTCTATCTCACAAAAAAGCTCTTTCAATTTCGTTCCTAATTTTTTCCAAAAAACTTGCGCGTCTGACTCATCACTTAAAAACGAGAATACGACACGCAATTATTTAATAACTTTTACAGCTTCTATTATAGAGACACAACATGTCCCTTCATCAATTTATTTAACTTTCTTTTTCTCTCTTCTCACAAAAAGACAGACACATAAAACAGCAAGCACAGCAGTTACAGCTATAAGTACCGGCCATACCGGGATTGGACAGACGCCTGTGCTTATAAGCTTAAGTCCCTGATAGAATGTATATACACCGAATACAGAGAATATTACAAATGCAAGTGTATTAAGCAGTCCATCCGAAGTCTTGCTCTTTAAAAGATAGCCGACTAACATTCCAAGAATATCCGCTGCAAAAAGTCCCAGTGAACATCCGATCCATACAACAAGCGCTGATTCTATACCTTCATTGGCGCCAAATGTAATGGCAGTAAGCTGTGTCTTGTCCCCAAGTTCTGCTAAGAAAAATGTACAGAAAACTGCAAGTGGGGCGAATTTAATCTTTGATTTGCCGCCCTCTTCCTCTTCATCGTCATCATCTCCGGCGATCGTTGATGCAGCAAAATAAAGAAATGCAAGTGCTGCAGCAGTTTTAATGAGCCAGTCAGGAATAAATTCACTGACAAGTCCACCTGCAAGAACAGCCAGTCCATTAAGTACAAGGATTGCTGCAGCAGTTCCAAATATAATGTCTTTTAACTTATATTTGGAAGTAAGAGCGATAAGCATCAACTGGGTTTTATCTCCCATCTCTGCTATGAATTCAGTAAAAAATACCTTTAAAAATAATAACATTTTTCTGGTATCTCCTTTATCTTATGATGATGTAAACTGCATATGCCGCATAAAATGCAACCATAGCGAATCCTTCAATTTTTCCGATTTTCTTCTTAGTTCCTGCAAATATCCATACACACACTGTAAATGCGATAAGTACACACAGATCAATGATATTCTCAGTAATTATGCTGATCGGACTGATCGCTGATGCAATACCAAGTACCATAAGTATGTTAAATACATTGGAACCAATCGCGTTGCCAAGTGCCATATCGACTTCGTTCTTTCTGGCTGCAACTACTGAAGTTACAAGTTCCGGAAGTGATGTTCCTATTGAAACAATTGTAAGTCCGATAAGTGTCTGGCTCATGCCAAGGTCAGCTGCTATTCTTGACGCGGCATCTACAGTTACATCTCCGCCGATTGCAATCGCAGCTGCACCGCCGATTATGAACACAATACTGAGCGGCACGGAGATCAATTTAATTTCTTCATCTGAACCGCCTTCAATCTCGACCTTCTTGCCTTCCTTGCTTGCCTTTAATGCAATTTTGATCATATAGAAAATATATCCTGCAAACGCACCAATGAATATCACACCGTCAAGATGACCAAGTGTCATGCCTGCCTTATCACCAAATCCAGCAATTCCCAAAAGTAATAAAAGTCCTGCACAGATAAGAGAAAACGGGATATCTCTCTTTATTGTTTCTTTTGCAACATCTACTGTAGAAATCATTGCACACACGCCGATAACAACCATCAGGTTGAATATATTGGAACCGACTACATTACTTACCGCAAGTTCATTATTGCCAGTCAGTGAAGCCGACACACTGACCGCAGTCTCCGGAAGTGATGTTCCCATTGCAACGATGGTAAGTCCGATAATGATAGATGGAACATGCATTCTCTTTGCTACACTTGAGCTCCCCTCTACGAAAAAGTCTGCCCCTTTGATAAGCAGTACAAAACCTATTACAAGAAATACAAGCACAAAAGCAAATGGGGCGTTGTTAATGAATTTTTCCATATTTTCCTCCTTTTCATTCTCCACAACAGCGCTGTCAGCCGAAATATCTGCTATTACAATTATAACCAGCAGTCAGAAAAGAATCCTGTGATCCTGCCCTGAGTGTTTTACACTATAGAAACGTTACAGAGTAATTTTCTGTGGTATAAAAAAAACTCATGTATATCAATTACCAGCCAATGCATCATACATAAGCTGTTAATCGATATACATGAGTCTCATTATTTAAGATTTGCCAGATTATACTCTCTAATATAATCAGAATGTTGACAAATCACACTTTCGCGCTAACTACTCCCTCATGGAATATTAATTTACTTGACAAATCTTATCAAATGTATTCAGGCTTGTCAACAAAATTCGATATTTTTTTGCAGCAAATTCCTCAAGCTTTGAAATTTGAATATCATTATGAACCTTACTCACATTTGAAGCATATCTTAACAGCAGAAGTCTTTAAAGGAGTATCTGAATGAAAAATAAGAAATGGATTTCACTGACAGCGGCAATCCTTTTGGCTGTAACTGCATTGCCCATGACAGCATTTGCCGCCAAAAAAGAAAGTACAGAAGAAAAAATCACAAAAATCACTTTAAATGAGGTAGCTCATTCTATTTTCTATGCACCGCAATATGTGGCAATCGAAAAGGGATATTTTAAAGATGAGGGACTTGATCTGACTCTCGTCACTGGATTTGGAGCGGATAAGACGATGACTGCTCTGATTTCCGGTGAGGCGGATATTGGATTTATGGGAGCAGAAGCATCTATCTATGCCTATCAGGAAGGAGCTACTGATCCTGTTGTGAATTTTGCGCAGCTTACCCAGCGAGCCGGAAATTTCCTTGTGGCAAGAGAAGAAATGCCGGATTTTAAATGGGAAGATCTGAAGGGCAGGAAAGTTCTTGGCGGCCGCAAAGGTGGCGTACATATATCAATGTAAATTATGAGACGATTGTAATTTTGTGTAATTGGGTGGATGGGTTGAATAGTGCGAAGAAGTCGCAGAAAATAGAATAGCTTTAAATATAAGTGGAAATATTTTTGCTAATATCTCCACTTATATTTTGCGAAATTTTGTTATCTCTTTCCAGTTACTCGGAAATCCCATATATTCAAAAAGATCATTCAACTTCAAATTTGAATTCTGCTTTTCATATCGGTCAAAAATATGCAATAATTGCTTTTTAAACAGTAAAAAATCGGTCTTGGGAAGTAGATAACGAAAAGTAATGACTACACTAAACAAGTCATTTTTTCCATATATGTATTTTGAGCCGTTTTTAGAAATGCCTAATTTTTTATGTAACAGTGTATCTGGAATGTCAATATATGTGTGATAGGAAAACAACCTTTCGTTATGAGCACATACATTTCGGTACAGCGTTAATACCTTTAAATATTTTATCATTTCATTTTTCTTGACATCTCCAAAATCCTGGCAAATTGCTCCTTGCATATTTTGAGGTAAGAATTCAAACATTTTGGATATCTGACCAAAAGTAAGGGTATTCATAATCACCCATAACGGAATATTATGATATTTGTTACGCTGATAAACAAGATATGCATGATCCTTGTTTTTATTCGCCATCATATCTAGCATTTTGATTAATTTGGTAATTCCATTTTTATTTTTTGGAATATTGCCGTAATTATTGGAGTTGAGATATTCTTCTTGACGTTCTCCATGTTTTTTACAGAAGTGATAAGAAATGGACGAACGCATTTTTCTTTCTACGCGGCATAAATACTTAAAGAAAATCCCACGTAATTCTTCATCAAATTCATAAAGAGCAACTATATCTTCAAAACATGCTTCATTAATGTATTTGCGGGTATGAATATCAATAAA
>CAKRWH010000016.1:0-75088 GCA_934416185.1 uncultured Blautia sp.
TACAGATACAACTGCAAGGTCTCGCTCTTCATCAAATCCTTTTACAGATGCTTCTACTGCATTTCCATCTACAAATGCAACAGATAATGTATCAGCACCGCTTACTACATGATAGTTTGTAGCAATCAGAAGTTCATCGTCATTCTTACCAACAATAATACCGGAACCGCTGCCTTCTACCTCCTGTTCCTGCTGCTGTGGTGCATATCCGTACATACCGTACATACCGTAGTAACTCTGTACTTCCTGAACAGATTTAGTTGTGATAGATACGATAGATGGAAGCGCTTCTTCTGCGATGTCAGATACATCAAGGCTTCCTTTTGTTGTACTCTGTTCTGCATCTTTGCTATCATCAGATTTAGCATCACTGTCGTCTGCTTTCTTTTCTGATTTTGCATATGTTAAAGTTGTCTCATCTTTATTTGCTGCTTCTACTGTTGCTGCTCCTGTAATCTTGTTGATTCCTTCGAAACTTCCTGCAGCAAGTCCACCTGCAAGTACTGCACACAGGCTAAGTGTAAGACCTTTCTTTGCAATTTTTCTGATTTTATCATTTCTGTTATCTTTATTCATCATAATAAAGTCCCTCCCTGAATTTATATCAATTCCACAAAGCAAACTGAAATGTTTCTGTTAGGTATTGCTTTATGTTTATTTATCTCTGTTTCCTTTTGATGCTTCTAAGTATAGAAATTATTTGTGTTCTTTGTGTGGGAAAAATGTGTTTAATTTGTGACGATTTTACACATTTTCAGCTTCCTTTTCGCGGTGCTTAATTTCGATACATGCTCGAAACTCTCTTGGCTGTATATCCCGGAACCTTTGCTTTCCAGTTTCCCACCTGACTGTTCAGTACTTTCTCTGTATATTTCAGAGAATTAGAACCGTCCATATTAGTAAAAACATTATAGGATGTCTTTTTTCTGCCATTGGTATCTTTTAATCCCATAGCCAGGCCCTGAGACACTTCATGTGCTTCATCTTTATAACTTCTTATAATAAACGCATCGATCATTGGATTGCACGCTGCCTTATAATATGCCAGTGCCAGCGCAGCTGCCTGATTTGCCTGGCCGCCGGAAGCAGAAGAAAATCCCTGTTCCGAAAGAATAATTCTCGTATTTGATCCATACTTATTTTTTACATAATTTGTGAGTGTCTCAATATTTCTCATTGTAATAAATGTTGTTGAGTTCGTATCATTAGTAAACAGTGATGCATTTGCCCCGGACCAGAACCTGGAGTCGGAAAGTGGCTGATTATAAGCATGATATGCCAGATTCCAGTTAACACCTTTCTGCATGCCGGATAATTTTGCAGCAAAACTGTCCAGAGTTGATTTTGCGCTATAGCAGACACTGAAAGCATTTTTCTGATTCCAGCAGTTATCCAGACAGATAAACACTTTTGAGCTTTCCCGACTGCTGCGCACTGCATTATACAGGCATCGAAAAGCTTCACTGTACATGGAGATAAATTTCGAAAAGCTCACTTTTCCTACATAATAATAAGCACTTGTACTATTTACTTCATTTCCAAGAATCCAGTTACTGATATAACAACTGTTACTTCCAAACTTCTCCCCCAAATATGCAAACATCGCTTCCATAGTCTGTCTCGACGTGCTGTTGTCTGTATTCCATCCATAATAAGCAGTCTCTGCATACGGACTGTTTCCCGTGGTAAGGTTTCGGGTACTTGTATTCTTATCAATACTAATCTGCGCAGTCACCTGAATTCCTTTCGTATTACACTGCTGTACCAGGTAGCGATACCCATGCAAACTATTAAAGTAATAAGTCTTGCCATTATATTTATACGCTTCTACACCACTGTCTTTTCTCAGTAAATCTGAAATATATAAATTAAAAAATACTGTCTTGGATTTCGTCCCTGTCACTTCATTAATATTAGTAGCCTGAATTCCCTTTTTTGTCTTCGGCACAAAATATGCCGCTGTATTTCCACTAAGTTTTTCTGGATTTCTAACATAACTTTTCGAACTGATCACTGTATAAACCGTTTTAGACTTCTTCACTCCTACAGCAAATTTTCCCTGAGCATATTCAGGATGTCCGGAAATCCCCAGCTTAAATGTAATTTGGGCCTTTGCAGTTTCAGGTTTCTTTACTTTCGCAACTGCCTTTTTTACCTTACCTGTATTAGAATCAACGTATACCAGGTAATAATAACTATCTGCACTTTTTACATAATTAGAAACTATCGCAGATGCGGCAATAGTCTTTGCCTTTATTCCTTTTATCGAAGTGAGCGACGCAGCTTTTGCCGATGGACTGATTTCTTTTGTCCATTTCGCATATAAAGTAAGCGCACCGGTTGTTCCTTTTTTTATTACATCTATCTTTTGTTTATATTTACTGTCTGTATACCATCCTGCAAAATGATATCCTGAACGCGTAGGATTTTTTAATTTTATCTCATCTTTTACAGTATAGGTTTTAGGATTAGAAGAATTATTTTTTCCCTTATTAAGCTTATATGTAATCTTATATACTGACGCTTTTCCCCATATAGCATATAAAGTTACTGTATTTTTACTCTCTGCATTTAATATATCTGCAGACGAAGTTCCTGACAATTCTTCTGTACTTTTTGTCTGTTCTATGTCAACAGCCACTTCCGTAGCTTCTGCTGTTTCAGCGCTGACACCTTCTTCTGAGTCTACTGTCTGCTGTGAATTTCTTACTTTTTCTGCATCTACATTCACACTGTTTTCTATACTCTGTTCGGAATCAACCGTGTTCTCTGTAATCTTTGCAGTTTCTTCCTGATTCTGCACTTCCGGATTTACTGATATTAATAAGTTCTTAAGAGAATCTCCTGGTTTATATACATCACCTGTTCCATCATCCTTGGTATTCCACTCTTTAAATATGTATCCCGATTTTCCATTTAATGCAGCCGGTGCTGTCGCTGCATCAATGTCTGCATATGGGATTACATATACTTTTTCCAGTTTGCCTTCACTGTAAAGCTGCATAGTAATCCCTTCCGCCACCTGGTCTGTATCAGCTTCTTTCTGCTCTGACTGTTCAGAATTATCTGTATCCGGAGAAAGGAAGCTCATATCATTATCAGCATCAGTTTCTCCTGTTTCAAATTCCTGCATTCTGATATTCTCTGACAATTGTTCCTCTTCTGTACCATCTGCAAATTCTTCCTTAACACTCACACTATCATCTGCTGAAAATTCCGCAGCCCACAACGTTTGCGGTATACAGGATGGCATTATCATTGATACAGCGAGACCTATTGCTATTAACTTTTTCCATTTTCCCATTTTTCTTCTCCTTCTCTCATACTTTTTTAGACAGATATCTACACAGACAGATTTTCATTTGTATTCTGTTTTAAGTATAACATTTGTAAAATCTCTACACAATAACAGAGAGTCTGTTTTCCTCTTTACTCCCCCAAATCAAGCAGATAAAATCATCCACTTCGCTACATGGCTCTACACCAAAAAGCGGCTCCGCATAATACGCCTGACAGATAAGTATAGGAAAATTATAAAACAATATTTTATGGCATAAAAAAACTGTTAAGATCATTTTCTTCTAAAAGTACCAGAAGCTTCTGTTCTTAACAGTCTTTTTATAAGTTTTTACTTAACAACACCTATCTTATTTAACGGCCAGTAACGCACTGCTACCTGTGCCTCTATTGCATCTTTTTCTACAAATGTATTTTGCCAATATCTCGAATCCATACTGTGGTTTCGATTATCACCCAACATAAAATAGCATCCCTCAGGAACTGTATACGGTCCAAAACTTCCCTCAGGTGTTTCCGGACAAAAGCTGTCATCCAATGGTTCTTCTGAATCATTAATATAAACTTTTCCGTCCACAATATTTACAGTCTCACCAGGCAGACCAATCACTCTTTTTACAAAAAGCTGAGACGGATCATCCGGATATTTAAATATTACAATATCAAATCTCTCCGGGTCATCTTTTATATATGCCAACCGGTTTCCAAATACTCTGTCGCCTGTCATGATCGTCTCTTCCATAGAACCTGACGGTACTCTCGCATTAATATATACGAAATGTCCCAGCAGATATGCTATGACAAAAACAGCAATAATAATTTTCGCATAGTCCCATATCTCTTTCCAGACAGACTGACTTTTGTTCTCCTGCTCAGCCTGGTTCTTTTCCTCATTTTCCATTTTCTGTCGTACCTCCAAAAATTCATGCCGATGCAGCTTTGCAGCTAAGTATATCACCTGTTTTTAGTACATCATTTCTCCAATAATTATTATATCAATACGGAATGCAACTATAACCACTGTCAGAGCTACACTGATATCTTTACACCTGTGCAGGTTTCCACTTACTGCTTATTACTTCTCGCAATTGAAACAGCAAACCAACTTGATTCGAACAAGCTTACATCCAAGTGAATAATATAGTTATTTTGAAAATGATGTGTACCCGCATGTAATAACTGCTTTGCAAAGTATACGCTGAATATAGTTTAACACATCTGCGCTTTCTTCACCACTTAATTTTTTATAAAATTAGGATAATAGTTTCACGTGAAACTTAAAATGGGTGCTATGTTTCACGTGAAACATATTCACCCATTTTTACTAATATTACCCAAACAGTAATTCTATATCTCTGCTTTCCTATTCTGTTAGATTTCCTGACGATATGTCTCCAAAAACTCTCTGATCTTACCAGCTGCTTCTTTTAAGACTTCAATTCGTGGTAAATAAACTACACGGAAATGATCCGGCTGATGCCAGTTAAATCCGCCACCATGTACAAGAAGAATTTTCTTCTCCTTCAGCAGATCTAATGCAAATTTTTCATCATTTACAATATTAAATTTCTTTACATCAATCTTAGGGAACATGTAAAATGCAGCTTTTGGCTTTACTGCCGTAATTCCCGGAATGTCTGTCAACGCATTATAGATATACTCTCTCTGTTCATAGATACGTCCGCCCGGGACAATATAACTGTCAACACTCTGGTGCCCGCCTAAAGCAGTCTGTACAATTGACTGTGCAGGAACATTAGAACAGAGTCTCATATTTGAAAGCATCTTAATTCCTTCTATATAATCACTTGCAATTTTCTTATTACCACTGAGAACCATCCAGCCAATTCGGAATCCCGCAATCATATGTGATTTAGACAGACCACTGAATGTTACACAAAATAAATCCGGTGCCAGAGAAGCTATGGAAATATGCTTCTCTCCATCCATTACAAGGCGGTCGTAAATCTCATCAGAAAAAATGATCAAATGATGTTCTCTGGCAATATCTACAATCTGCTGAAGAATTTCCTTAGGATATAATGCTCCGGTAGGGTTGTTCGGATTGATAATAACAATCGCCTTTGTTCTGCTGTTGATTTTTTTTCTAATATCATTCATATCCGGATACCACTCTGACTGTTCATCACAAATATAATGTACAGCTTTTCCGCCTGCAAGAGTAGCACATGCAGTCCATAATGGATAATCCGGTGACGGGATTAAAATTTCATCACCATCATCTAATAATGCTGACATACTTAAATTAATCAGTTCACTGACACCATTTCCTGTATAAATATCTTCAATAGTTACATTCGGCAGTTTTTTGAGCTGCGCATACTGCATAATCGCTTTTCTGGCAGCAAACAAACCTTTTGAAGGAGAATATCCCTCACATTCAGTAAGCTGTTGTCTCATATCATAGATTACTTCATCCGGTGTACGAAATCCAAATGGTGCAGGATTTCCAATGTTCAATTTCAGCACCTGAGTTCCTGCCTCTTCCATACGTGCGGCCTCTTCTACAACAGGTCCTCGTACATCATATAACACATTGTTCAATTTTGATGATTTTTTAAATTCACGAACCTTGTTCTCTTCTTTCATATCTTTTCCTCTTCCTTTAAGATTTCTATCCAGTGGCACATCCCTCTTTTGAACATTCCGGGCAGATGTTGCGTTTTCTGTAACTGCATCATTTCCCTTTAACCATTCTGCATCTACTTCCAGGGCATCTGCAAGGAAATGTAAAATTTCTGATCTCGGCATTGTTTTGCCGCTGAGATACTGACTCACATGACTCTTTCCAAGCTTCACACCCTGTTCTGATGCACGTTTTACAAGATCGATCTGTTTCATATTTTTCTGTTCCAGCGTTGTTTTTAAACGTTCCGCAAATTTATTATTCATAAAATGTTCTCCTTACTGCCTTACTCTGTTGTGGCTTTTACCATGTTATATTTTCAACCTACATTTTCAGTTTCTTAGTCAAGCGGATATTCTCAATCCGGTTAAATCAAGTTCAATTCTATCCACTTACAGGTCTTAGAAAACAAAAATCATATACTATCAGCTTTACAGAATGTATAAATCTGTTTTCAGAAATATTCATCTGATTTTCTTCGTATTATACTATAATTGAACCTATAATTCAATAAGTATTTATTTTTTTATAGCTTTTTATGTAGTTTTGTTTAAATTCTAAAGTTTATTTTAAGTTCAATTATTGTTCAATATACAATTACTATAATTTTTATGTTTTACAATTTGCCAGGTCAAAAATATGATTTATCCAGCCATGTGAATAGGTATTCACACTCAAAGCAGAAAACTTATATAACCAAATCAAGTAAGTCCCCTGCCTCAATTGCGAAAAGCAATAAGCAGGGGGTGGGGACTTGCTTGTATCAGGAAGAGTGCAAGCTCTTTCTGATAAACTGCGGAGCAGTTATTTGGTGTAGAGCCACGTAGCGAAGCGGATGATTTTATCCGCTTGACTTCCTCTCCAGCGCAATACGATTCTATCCGGAAAAGTTTTTATATCATCAAAGCATTACGTAGTAATTTTCTATAAAATAACATAGCATAAAAAGACAGTACACTCAGGTATTCCTGCCGTTCATGTACTGTCTTTTGGTATTTCTAAATTCTACTTTTATAATATTTATAGTAACCCTTGCCATATAAGTCCGTTTTATCGTTCTTTATTTGTTATTTTGTCAATATTTATCTTTTAAGTCCATTTTATAGGTCTTTATATTATAATTTGCATGATTTTTAATATATTTTGCTGCTTTTATTATTTTGGGCTTACAATTTTTCCTGCTATTGCACAGGCAGCGGCTGTTTTTGGAGATGCAAGGTAGATTTCTACTTTGGAAGTTCCCATTCTTCCAAGGAAGTTTCTGTTATTTGTAGCTACTACACGTTCACCATCTGTAAGGATTCCGCCTGCACGTCCGCAACATAATCCGCATCCAGGATGTGTGATCATAGCTCCCGCCTCTGCCAGAGTATCCAGGATTCCCAGTTCGATTGCCTGGCGGTATATTTTACGACTTGCAGGAGTTACAATCAATTTAACGTAATCTGCTACTTTTTTGCCCTTTAAGACCTCTGCAGCAGCTTTAAGATCCTCCAGCCGACCGTTGGTGCAGGATCCAATGAATACCTGATCAATTTCTGTTCCTTCGAGTTCGCTTACATCTCTGATCTTATCTACCTGAGACGGGCATGCCATAACTGGAACAAAGTCTTCTGCATGATATGTAATAGTCTTCATATATGTTGCATCTTCATCACCTGTAAGGCTCTTCTGGAAGTCATTTAACTCGATTTCGCAGTATTCTGCAGTCTTTTCATCCGGTGTGAATAATGCACATTTCGCCCCTGCCTCGATTGCCATGTTTGCCATGGTCATACGGCTTGCTACAGTCATATTCTTCACTGTGCTGCCTGTGAATTCAAGTGCTCTGTAGGTAGCTCCATCAGCACCCAGATCACCGATCAGACGCAGAATAATGTCTTTGGACATTACATTTTCCGGAAGTTCTCCCTCAATTACAACTTTAATTGTCTCCGGAACTTTAATCCACATCGTTCCTGTTCCCAGGATACTTGCCATCTCTGTATATCCTATGCCTGATGAGAACGCGCCTACACATCCGTAAGTAGTTGTATGGCTGTCTGTACCGAATACAATATTGCCAGGTTTCACGTAGCCTGCTTCAGTCATTAACTGGTGGCAGATTCCGTCACTTCTGTGGACGTTTTTCATGCCGTATTTCTTTGCAAAAGCATCTCCTGTATGGAAATGTCTGGTGTCGTCTAACTGGCTTGCAGGTACCAGATGATCGTAGATCAAAACTACTTTATTCGGGTCCCAAAGCTTCGTAAAGCCCATTTCCTCAAACTTTTCTGCTACGAATGGGATAAATATATCATGGATCATAACTCTGTCTACATTGACCGTTACGATGTCTCCTGGCTTTACTGTTTTTCCAACGTTGTTTCTAATGATTTTCTCAATAACTGTCTCGCCCATTTGCTTCTCCTTTCCCATTAATCCAGTCCGTTTAATTTACGCATGGCTTTCACAAGTCCACCTGCCTGGATAATACTCATCAGATTCTCCGGCAGAGAAGCGATCGGATACTGTTTCCCATTGTAATCTACGTGTTCGTTCATCACTACGGTAATTTCATCGCCTTCTTTGATGTCATCATGAAGATCTGGCTGTTCAATCAGAAGAAGTCCGTTATTAATGGAGTTTCTGAAGAAAATTCTTGCAAAAGATTTTGCAATTACACACTGGATGCCCAGTGCTTTAATAATTTCCGGTGCCTGTTCTCTGGAAGAACCGCATCCGAAATTCTTTCCTGCAACAATAATGTCACCTGGCTGGATCTGTCCTGCCAGTTCTGGGCGCAGTGGGCTGAAACCGTACTGTTTCATATCATCAATTGTTTTCAGTGCGAGGTACTCTGTCGGGATAATGATGTCTGTATCAATATCATCACCAAGTACCCACACTTTTCCTGTGAATTTATCCATAATCTTACCTCTTTATATTTTTACCTGCATATTTATTTTGTTGTAGAAATCCTATTCCTGCATCTGTCTCAATAAGAGTCAATACCTGTTTAGGCAAATCCCTTCTTCTCTTTCGAGAATATATGATTAAGCATCAAATGTGTCCCTTACTGGTCAAGCGGATAAAATCATCCGCTTCACTACTTGCTCATACCCAAATAACTGCCCCGCAGTTTATCAGAAAGCGCTTGCACGCCTCCTGATACATGCAAGTCGCAAGTCCCCACCCACTGCTTATTGCTTTTCGCAATTGAAGCAGGGAACTTACTTGATTTGGTTAAATATCAATATACAACAGAATCTACAGATTTTTCAAAAAATGTTTCATGTTTCACGTGAAACATATGTGTTTAACATCACATGAAACCAGAATCAGACCTCTCTGCATCCCGGTTTCACTGTATTATTTATGTAATTTATTTATACTTCACTTGCCAGTGCAATCTTTCCTGCAATAGCAGATGCTGTAACAGTCGCTGCTGATCCCAGATATACTTTAGAACTTGGATGTCCTGCACGACCTTTAAAGTTACGTGTTCCTGTGCTGATAAGAACTTCGTTTTCACCGATAACACCCTGACAGCTTCCCCAGCATACACTGCAGTTCGGGTTCATAACAATGGCTCCTGCCTCCATAAAGGTGTCTATAATGCCTTCTTTTAATGCCTGACGGTAAATTGTCTGGCTTGCAGGTACAACGAGGAATCTGACACCCTCAGCTACCTTCTTACCCTTGATGATTTCTGCGCCTACACGAAGATCTTCGATACGTCCGTTGTTGCAGGAACCAAGGAATGCTTCATTGATCTCGATTCCACAGGTTTCTTCTGCAGGAACTACATTATCTACAAAATCAGGTTTGGCAACTACAGGGCGGACTTTTGATAAGTCAAATGTATATTCTCTTGCATAAACGGCATCCGGATCGCTGTGATATACAGCTTTCGGCTCACGTCCGTGTTCTTTCAGGTATTCGATAGCTTTTTCGTCTGCTTCAAAAATACCCGTCTTAGCACCGGCTTCTACTGCCATATTGCAGAGTGCCATACGGTCACTGATACTAAGTGTTTTTGCACCCTCTCCTGTGAACTCCATTGCCTGATAATTGCATCCGTTTGCACCAATTTCTCCGATAATTGTAAGAATCAGGTCTCTTGCATAAACGCCTTCAGGCAGTTTGCCTACAAGATTGAATTTCACGCTCTCCGGAACCAGTACCCAGGAAGTTCCTGTAACCATTCCATACAGAAAGTCTGTGCATCCTACGCCTGTTCCGAATGCACCTAATGCACCGTAAGAACATGTATGGCTGTCTGCACCAAAGATCAGTTCACCTGGGCGAACATAGTTCTCGATCATAACCTGATGGCAGACACCTTTGCCTTCCCAGAAATCAATGTTATTTTCTTTTGCGAAATCTCTCATCTTCTTCTGTGATGCTGCTGTTTTCGGGCTGTCAGACGGTACATTATGATCCATGATAAACACAAGTTTCTTCGAATCCGCAATATGCGGATTCTTTAATTTGTTGTTATACATATCAACAGTAAGATGGGTTGTTCCATCGTTACTCATCAGACGGTCAAGTTTGACTGTATGAATATCTCCAGGTTTTACACTGTCTACTCCTGCTGCTGCAGCGATGATCTTTTCTGCAATTGTCATTCCCATTTTACTTTTCCTCCTTGTTCAGAGATGCGATCAGGCCGCCCTGATTTAAAATATTCTGCATATATTCCGGAAGTTTTGTACAGGAATATGTTTTTCCGTTGGCTTCTACAGTTCCTTCTGACATGTGAAGAACCATCTGATCTCCGGTATTTACTTCGTCCGGAAGATCTTTACAGACAATTACCGGTAATCCGATGTTAATAGAGTTTCTGTAAAAAATTCGTGCAAAAGATTTCGCTACGACTGCCTGCACGCCTAATGCTTTGAGTACACCCGGTGCCTGCTCTCTGGAGGATCCGCATCCGAAGTTCTCTCCACCTACTACGAAATCACCAGGTTTCACTTTTTTAGAAAAATCCGGATCCAGGGATTCAAAGGCATGGCCTTTCATCTCATCCAGATTCGGAAGTAACAGATACTGTGATGCTATGATCTGGTCTGTGTCCAGATCGTTATGAAATTTAAAAATTGTTCCTGTTTCCATAAAAACCAGTTTCCTTTCTGTATCATTTATGTTTTAATGATTTATCTCTCTTTAGCGATTTATTTAGATAAACTCTTTTCCTATTTTAGCACAAAAGACCAGGGATTGAAAACGCCTGTTTTCAATATTCCTGTCTTTTTTACAATGCCACGCTAAATCTATTCTTAATCTGTTCTGATAAGCCGCCTCAGTTAAGCGGATATTCGCAATCCGCTTCGCCACTTGCTTGATTTTGTTCAATTGCCAAAAATAATACACTAAAAAAAGACCTCTGCTTTTTACCTGCAAAGATCTTTTTCTGCTTCATTATATTTTATTATATTTACAACATATATACTGTAGTTTTACATATTTACCACAATCTCAGTGATCAGTTCTTTAAATGATTTTGCCACACGATCCGCTGTTTTCTGGACTTCTTTGTGGTTAAGTTCTTCTTTGGAGATTCCTGCTGCCATGTTTGTAATACAGGAAATTCCACAGATTTCAAGTCCCATGTGGCGGGCTGTCATGGCTTCGCATGCTGTACTCATTCCTACTGCGTCTCCGCCCCATTTCTGTGCAAGTCTTACTTCTGCCGGAGTTTCATAGTTTGGTCCTGTAAACTGGACGTATACACCCTCCTGAAGCTTAACACCGCATTTATCTGCGCATTTTCTGATCACATCCTGCAAACGGAGACTATATACTTCACTCATATCCGGGAATCTTGCACCAAGTTCATCAATATTCTCCCCAATCAGCGGACTTGGCACTCCTGTTGTAACGTGATCTGTGATCATCATAAAGTCTCCAGGCTTATATTCCGGGTTTGCACCACCTGCTGCGTTTGTCAGAATGAGTTTCTTTGCTCCCATCATTCCCATCAATCTTGTCGGAAGTACAACGTCTGTCATTGGATATCCTTCATAGTAATGAACTCTTCCCTGCATGATCACTACCGGCACACTTCCAACATATCCAAACACAAATCTTCCTTTATGACCTGCTACTGTTGAAGTAGGAAACCCCTCGATGTCTGTATAATCGATGGTTGTTTCAATTTTAATCTCGTCTGCATAGTCGCCAAGTCCTGAACCCAGGATCAGTGCTACTTCCGGTTTAAAATCTGTTTTCTGACGTACACTTGCAAGGCATGTCTCCAATTTCTCATATAATTTACTCATTTACTGCTTAATCTCCTTTATCATCTCTTTCTTATATGTCAATACACTTCTTTGCATGATCAGATATCAGGCAAAATGTATCACGTGAAACAATCTTTGCATGATCTTTTATCCTGAAAAACTGTCCATATTTTCATTGACAATCTTTCTCAGACCCTCATATTGTTCCTGATCGATCAATATCTGATTTCCTTTTTTGGTGATCAGTCCGTCACCGGCGAATTTCTTTATTCCCCTGCATGAATTGTAAATGACATTCCGATTTTATGTGTATTGTAAAACAGATTCATAAATTCCGTCATGGGATATGAGGCTTCTGCACCTGCAAGATCTGCAGCACATACGCCGAAACCTAAGTATTCGCGGGCAGTCATTATCATTCTGCTGTTTTCTTCTTCGCTGTGGTGTCTCATGGCACAGGTGATCACACCAAATTCTATGCCGAAATCATTTCTGCCCCATTCCAGTCCTTTCAGCAGCGCTTCGATGACTTTTTTACAGTTCATCTCTTCTGTCACTGATAATAAAGGTGCGAAACGAATTTCTGCATAGCAAACGTTTTCTCTACTCATACTTCTGAGTACATCATATCCGGCTTCTTCCAGTCCTTTTTCATCCATTATGCACTGTCCCGGCAATGTGAATTTTTCCAGATATTCTGCAAGACTGGTGCAATTATCTGATACACTCAGTTCCTCCTGATGGACTTTTCTGCCCAGACGCTTTTCTATAAATTCACGGCTGAGTGAACCATCCAGGTGGCAATGCAGTTCTATTTTCGGTAATGCGATCAGTTGTTCCTGTGTCATGATGTTCCTCCATTTTATGCTAAATTCAATGGTCCGAATCCCTGTGGCAAGAGTTCTTTTAATGTATAAACATCGTAATGCTCTTTATCTACTGCCAGAATGATCCTAAACGTCTCCGGGTTGCAGAATTCCATCATTACCTGACGGCATACGCCACATGGCGCCGCATATTCGGTCAGAACGCCGTCTTTTCCGCCCACAATGCAGATTGCATCAAATTCCTTTGTTCCTTCGCTTACAGCCTTAAAGAACGCAGTTCTCTCAGCGCAGTTGGTAGGTGTGTATGCTGCATTCTCGATATTACACCCTGTATAGATTTCTCCACTCTTCGCAAGCAGTGCTGCACCGACTTTGAAATTGGAATATGGTGTATAGGAAAATTTCAGCTGCTCAATTGCTGTCCCGATCAGTTTATCGATCATTTTTTCGTCTAAGTTCTGCATAGTTTTACACCTCCGATAATTACAAGTTTCATATCTCGCTGCCAAATATAGGCGATGAGATTTCTTGCTCAAAATCAATAACCTGTTGCTTCTTCATTCTTTACAATCTTAATGATTCTGCTCGTTCCCAGTCTGTCTGCACCCAGGGAAAGAAATTTTTCAGCGTCATCCAGAGAGGAAATACCACCTGCTGCTTTCATTTTTACATTTGGTCCAATGTGTTTGGAGAACAGTTCTATATCTTCAAATGTTGCTCCGCCACCGCCGAAGCCTGTTGATGTCTTGATATAATCAGCTCCTGCTGCTGTTACGATTTCGCACATTTTGATCTTCTCTTCTGTTGTGAGGAAACATGTCTCAATGATAACTTTGAGGATTTTTTCTCCGCATGCTGCCTTGAGAGTTCTGATCTCGTTCTCGATCAGGTCATATTTCTTATCTTTTAACCATCCGATGTTGATTACCATATCGATTTCAGATGCGCCGTTTGCAATAGCGTCTTTAGTCTCAAATTCTTTTGTTGCTGTTGTTGTGTTTCCATTTGGGAAACCAATAACTGTGCATACTGCCATTTTTCCGTCCATGTATTCTGCCGCTTCTTTTACATGGCATGGAGGAATGCATACAGATGCAGTTCCATATTTCATCGCATCGTCGCAGATCTGTTTGATTTCTTCCCATGTGGATGGCTGAAGAAGAAGTGTATGATCTACATGTCTTAAGATTTCTTTAATTTCCATTTTTGCTCGTCCTCTTTTCTTTCTGCCACTGTCAGTTTCGCTCATTACCGTTGTTCATTGTGCTCACCAACTGTTTATTTAGCCTGATCTTCTTTAATCATTTTTCTGATAGCTTCTACAGCTACACGAATAGCCATATCTGTGTCATGGACTACCGGATTCTCCAGACCGAGTTTCTCTCTTTCCTGATTTGCTACTACCAGGAAACAGGAACCAGCTCTTACACGAAGCTTTCCGGCTACAATAAAGAGAGCTGCGGATTCCATTTCAGATGCAAGGCATCCCATTCTCTTCCATGCTTCCCATTTATTGATCAGTTCATAGCTTACAGGCATTTCTTCCGGCTCATGCTGACCGTAGAATGCGTCTTTGCACTGCACAACACCTGTGTGGCACGGGAAACCTTTTTCTTTTGCAGCATCTACAAGAGCATTGATAACATCAAGGTTTGCTACTGCAGGATATTCAATTGGTGCATATTCTCTGGTAGTTCCTTCCATACGGACTGCACCTGTGGCGATCACTACATCTCCGCTCTTTACTTCCGGCTGCATTCCTCCGCATGTACCGATTCTTACAAATGTATCTGCACCGCAGCGATACAGTTCTTCCATTGCGATGGATGCGGACGGACCACCAATTCCTGTTGACGTTACACTTACCTTTACACCGTCAAGTGTTCCTGTATATGTGACATATTCTCTGTTGTCTGCGATCAGTACCGGATTATCAAAATACTGTGCGATTTTTGCACATCTTTTTGGATCTCCCGGCAGGATTACATAACGTCCTACTTCACCTTTTGCCACCTGAATATGATACTGTCTGCTTGCATCTTCTGAATAATTTTTCATGATCTTTCCATCCTTTACCTGATTTTTTCGTAACTGTTTAGTAGTTCACTGCTGTGACGATACTGAACAGTTACAATTTTTCACGTGAAACATTTTCACATCTTATAGTTATCTTTTTATACGTTTCTGACTTTATCTCTGCCCCTTATCATACGGAATACCCTCTGCTTTCGGTGCTCTGGAATTCTTTGATACGAATACAAGAACAATCAGGGAAATAATGTACGGGAACATGTTATATAAGGTACTTGGAAGCTTTAATGCTACCAGTACGTCAAATCCTGTATAAACATTGGAAAGCGCACGGAACAGGCCAAACAGAAGTGCTGCAAGTCCGATATTCACCGGTTTCCACTGACCAAAGATCATAACTGCAAGTGCAAGGAATCCAAATCCGGCAACGCCGTTTTCAAATTTCCATTCACTGACACCGGCTGTAATATAAACCAGTCCGCCAAGTCCGCCCAATGCTCCGGAAATCAGAACACCTGCATATCGCATTTTGTAAACGTTGATTCCCACGGAGTCTGCTGCCTGCGGATGCTCTCCACATGCCATAAGGCGGAGACCGAACTTAGTCTTATATAATATGATATATGATGCGATGAGAATCAGCAATGCCAAAAGCATAAACCAGCTGAATTCAAACTTCCCAATGTTTACAAGAAACGCTTTTTTTGCTTCTTTGTACGCAACCGTAGAGGAAACATTATCAATACTTTCTGACATATTGATGGCTCTTACAATTACTACTGCTGCTGCAGGTCCAAGCAGATTCAGTGCTGTACCTACAAGTGTCTGGTCTGCGTTAAAATGAATTGCCGCAACACCAAGAAAAAGAGAAAATACCATTCCTACGATCACACTGCCGAGGATTACCAGCAGGATCACCAACGGTGCCGCCATAGTTGACGGAAGATATTTCATCATCAGAGCTCCTCCAAGAGCTCCCATAACCATGATTCCCTCAAGACCAATGTTTACAACGCCACTGTGTTCAGAGAAACATCCGCCAAGCGCTACCAGAATCAGAACAGATGCAAATATTAATGTATACTGGAGTAATAAAACCATTATTTTTCTCCTCCTTTCACCTGTTTTGCAGCTTTCTTCTCATCTCTTTTGTCCAGATAACGGTTAAGCCAGAGTTTGAAGAAGAATACAAATCCGCAAAGGTAAATGATAAATGCTGAGATCAGATCAGAGATCGGTGTACAATACATTGTTTTGTCTACATAGCTTCCACCACTTGTAATGTGCTGAATAAAATAAGAAGAAAAGATTGTGCCAATCGGATTCAGACCGCCAAGGAATGCTGCTGCAATTCCATTAAATCCCATTCCCGGAACAGTTGTCTGCTGTACCATCCAGGTTTCAATACCACTTAAGTAAAAAACCGCAGCGCCAAGACCAGACAGGCCTCCGGCGATCATCATTGTTACGATAGTATTTCTCTTCTCTTTCATACCGCAGTATTTTGCAGCATTTTTGTTCATACCAGTTGCTTTTAACTCGAAACCAAATTTTGTTTTCTCAAGGACAACCCATACAACTACTGCCATGATCACAGAAATTGGTAATCCAATAGTAACAAATTTGTTTCCTGAAAAAAGCTGATCAAGACCGGCATTTGGCATGAGTGCGCTTTTATTTCCACTTGAAAGATCAATGGTATATGGTGTGGACTCTGCTTTTACCTGTGAAAGCAGCATATTTACTCCATACAGAGAGATCCAGTTGAGCATGATACATGAAATAACCTCGTTTACGTTAAAATATGCTTTCAGGAATCCGGAAAGTCCGCCTACTAATGCTGCCAGTACAACTGCTGCGATCAGACATACATACCATGGCATTCCGAATTTTAATGCAAAATATAAAGCTGCGCCTGCTCCGATTACATACTGTCCGGCCGCTCCGATGTTAAAGAGACCTACTTTGTATGCAAATAAAACGGATAAAGAACATAATAAAAGTGCTGATGCTTTTACCAGTGTTGTTCCACAGTATTTCATAACTGCCACTGAACTAGGATAATACAGATAGTTCTTTAAGATCGATACGATAGCTCCTGATGCTCCTTTCGGATTGATGATCAGTAGTACCACATATCCGATCAGAAGTCCCACGATAATGCAGAGCAAAGACGCAAGGATGGTCTGGACTGCATTATTTCTGAGAATGCTTTCTTTTTTCTTTGTTTCTTTATTCATTGCCCTTTGTCTCCTTTCCTTTAGAACCAGCCATATAAAGCCCCAGTTCTTCTACAGTTACTTTCTTCGGATCAAATTCTCCTACGATTTCACCTTCATACATAACAAGGATCCTGTCTGATACATTCATTACTTCATCCAGCTCCAGGCTTACCAGAAGTACACCTTTTCCGGCATCTCTGGCCTGTACAAGCTGTTTATGTACATTTTCGATAGCACCTACATCCAGACCTCGGGTCGGCTGTACTGCAATCAAAAGCTCAGGATTTTTGTCTATTTCACGTGCAATAATGGCTTTCTGCTGGTTTCCTCCGGACATAGCTCTTGTCTTTGTGATTGGTCCCTGACCGGAACGGATATCATATTCTTCGATCAGTCTGTTTGCATATTTTCTGATCTCCTTTCGTTTCAGGAAACCAAATTTGTTGGTAAACTGTGGTTCAAAATATCTCTGAAGAACAATGTTATCTTCCAGGGAGTAATCCGGTACCAGACCATGTTTGTGGCGGTCTTCCGGAATATGGCTCATGCCTGATGTCAATCGTTTACGGATTGGCATTTCTGTAATGTCCTGACCGTTCATAACGATTTTTCCTCCGGTTAATGGTTCCAGTCCTGAGAGCCCGTAGACAAATTCTGTCTGACCGTTTCCATCGATTCCAGCGATACATACGATCTCACCTCTGTGTACCTGCATGGAAACGTTGTTTACAGCGTTGTTTTTGTGACGTTTGGATGCAACACACATATTCTGGATATCAAGGACTACATCTCCTGGTTTTACAGGTTCTTTGTCCACAATAAAGTTGACGTCTCGTCCTACCATCATGGCGGAGAGTTTTTCCGGTGTGGTGTCTTTAATATCTACAGTTCCAATGTATTTACCTTTTCTGAGAACACTGCATCTGTCTGCCACCTGCATGATCTCTGCAAGTTTATGTGTGATGAACAGAATACTTTTTCCCTCTGCTGCAAGGTTCTGCATGATCTGCATCAGTTCCTGGATCTCCTGAGGAGTAAGAACTGCAGTCGGTTCATCGAAAATCAGGATTTCGTTATCGCGGTAAAGCATTTTCAGGATTTCTGTTCTCTGCTGCATACCTACAGTAGTATCTTCGATAATAGCATCCGGATCCACAGCAAGTCCGTATTTCTCGGACAATTCCATAACTTTCTTCCTTGCACTGTCTTTCTGGAGGAAACCGCCTTTTGTTGTCTCTACACCGAGAATGATATTGTCAAGGATGCTGAAACATTCTACAAGTTTGAAATGCTGATGTACCATTCCGATTCCAAGGTCATTGGCATCGTTTGGATTATTGATTTCTACTTTTTTGCCATCTTTGCGGATTTCTCCCTCTTCCGGCTGGTATAATCCGAAGAGAACACTCATCAGTGTTGATTTTCCTGCTCCATTCTCTCCCAAGAGTGCATGGATCTCACCTTTTTTTAATTGAAGTGTTATATTGTCATTTGCTATGATTCCTGGGAATCGTTTGGTGATTCCCAACATTTCAATTGCATATTCACTCATTTTTCTTTCTCCTTTTTTATATCATGCAAAGTGTTTATTATCGGCAGCGGAGTAAACCGTCATTACGGTTTTATTCTTGCTGTTATTCTGCACCATTTCTGAAGCAACTCTTTGCCGGAAATATTGCAGAATAACAGCAAAAAGCGCTGATCTTGCCGATATTGGCGTTAAAGAAAAGGGAGTACTGAGCGTCTGCATGCTCACTCCCCTTTCTCAGGCCATTATCTGTCTGCATGAAATCTTAATTATTTAATGCTGCCGTAGTCTTCTACTTTGATCTCAGTTTCCGGTAATGCTGTAATATCACCGCTTACTGTAAGTTCTCCGTCATACATTCTCTTTACAAGGTCTTTGTAATCATCTTCTGTAAAATCATCTGACCACTGTGTTGTTTCTACAGGAAGCTGAACGAAATTGTCTTCAGGATTCTCTGATACAAGACCCAGGTTATCAATCTTTCCTGCATAATCTTTCCAGTTGTCTGCTTTGATCGCATCGAGAACGTCATTAATTGTCGGAGCAAGACCTTTCATTGCAGATGTAATAGTTAAGTCTTCACCGATGATTCCAGACTGGTCGGAGTCAACACCGATTACTTTACCGCCTGTCTTGGTAGCTGCCTCTGCTGCTGATGTATAAATACCGCCGCCGCATGCGAATACAGCTTCTACACCTTTACTTCCATACCATGTATCCATGTATGCTGTGATATCTGCATCACCGTAGAACTGTCCCCCACATACATACTCAACTGCTACGTCATCTACGATATCAAGTTCTTTTGCAGCTTCGTCCGCGCCCTGAACATATCCATATCCGAAATGTGTAACTGCCGGTACAGACATTCCGCCAAGGAATCCGAGGTGATGATATCCAAGTTTTACTGCTGCATATCCTGCCATATATCCGGAAAGTTCTTCCTGGTATGTACAGCAATAAACATTGTCCGTATTATAGTACTCTGTCACATCATATTCATCAGGATTGTAGCTGTATCCTTCACCAACACCTTTTTCGCAGATATCGCCTGCGCTTACGTCAAGTGCTACGAATTTAATATCCGGATACATCTCAGACTGTTCTACTACTGCAGATGCGAACATATATCCAGGAAGTACGATTACATTTGCTCCGTCTGCTGCTGCCTGATCTACGCTTGCGCTTCTTGCTTCATCGGAATCGCTTTCCGGTTTATAGTAGTTAAATTCTACGTTGTTTTCGTTTCCCCATGCTTTACATGTTTCATAGGTTGTCTGGTTGAAGCTCTGGTCTGTGATGTCACCGGAGTCTGTAACCATCGCTACTTTCATATCAGATGCGTCACCTGTCTCTTCTTCGCTGCTTTCATCTGCATCGTTGTCTGCTGTTTCTTCTGTTTTGCTTTCTGTGTTTGTTTCTGTCTTGCTATCGGAACTGCTTCCACATGCTGTAAGTGAAAATGCCATTAAACCTGCAAGTACCGCTGCTACTACTCTTTTTTTCATGATTTCTTTTTCTCCTTTTGCACAATTTTTGTCGTGTTTGATGCACTGATAATGACATATGTCCCAAATATAAAACAGGACTCGAGTCCCTTTTTTGTGTATTTATACTCATTTCGTAAAAATTTTCCAGTTTTGTTTTGTAATTTTTGTTAATTATTTTTTATTTTTAATACTCAAAATAGGACTTGGGTCCTTTTTTGCATTGTAACATCTAAATTTATATCATCTCTTTATAGCGTTACAGTTTCAATCACGTAAGCCTCATACCTGATATTTACAAATTGCTCTGCTACCTTACAACATCCTTATCTTCCCCTTACTATAACTATAATCAGCGCTAAGCGTGTACTAACTGGCACGCTACATTTGTCAAGCGGATAAAATCATCCGCTTCGCTATTTGATCAAACTATTTTTGATGGCAATAATTACTAAATTAAAACATACAAAGTTGTCTATTTTTCCGAAAAACCTTTTTATGTGTAAATTGCACAGCAAAACCGTCACGAGTCCTTTTTTATTAAGCAAAATAATGATATAAACATAGCACGACGTCGAAAAAAGAAAATTATTATGATTCAAAATTGGGAGGAATTTATGAAACAGAGACAAAAAATTCTAGCAATGCTTCTTATGTCAGCATTAGCTGTAAACAGTTTCGGTACAGTAACAGCTGTTTATGCCACAGAGGAAACCGCCAGTGAATCTGAAACTATGGATCTTCAGATTCTTGCCAACAGTGATACCCACGGAAAATTTACAACCTGGGATTATGCCGTAAATGCAGAAGACACTTCAGGAAGTATGGTCCAGATGTCTACTGCAATTGATTCTCTTCGTAATGAGAATACAATTCTTGTTGACGCAGGTGATACCATTCAGGGTAACTCTGCTGAACTTTTCCTGGACGAAGATATCCATCCTATGATCCTTTCTCAGAATGAAATTGGATATGATGTGTGTGTTACAGGAAATCATGAATACAATTATGGTATGGATGTCCTGAAAAAGATTATGGCTCAGCAGGAATCCAAACCTCTGGTTGGAAATGTTTATGACAAAGACGGTGAAGCAATTGCAGATGATTATACAATTATTGAAAAAAACGGAGTAAAAGTTGGTATTATCGGCATGGTTACACCGAATATTACCAGGTGGGACTCCGTAAACCTGAAGGATTGTACAGTAACAGATCCTGTTGAAGAGATTCGTGCAGCAATTGATGAAATTCAGGATCAGGTAGATGTTATGATTGCAGTTGTTCATATGGATATTGAAAATGAATATGAAGCAAAAGACTCTGGTGTAAGAGATCTGGCAAACGCGTGTCCGGAACTCGATTTGATTGTTGCCGCACATGGTCACCAGCTTATCGAAGGTGAAGAAATTAACGGTGTCTATATAATTGAAAATAAGAGTGGTGCTACCACACTGGCAGAAATTCATCTGGAACTTGAAAAATCAGACACTGGATGGGATGTTGTAAATCGCACATCAGTAAGCCATGCAATCGGAGAATATGATTCCGACAAAGAACTGGATGAACTTCTGGCTCCTTATGACGAAAAGGCTAAAGAAGACGCTTCTATTGTAATTGGTAAACTTGAAGGCGGCAGCCTGGCTCCTGAAAATGAAATTGCAGAAATCCCAACCGCTCAGATTCAGGATACTGCATTAATGGATCTTATCCAGGAAGTGCAGCTGTATTATACAGATGCAGATATATCCGCCGCTGCATTATTTATTATGGATGCAAACCTTCATGAAGGAGATATTCGCAAATGTGATACCGCTCAGGTATACAAATACAATAATACCTTGTACAAAATCCAAATGACCGGCGCGCAGTTAAAGAAATATATGGAATGGACTGTATCCTACTATAACACTTATAAACCAGGCGATCTCACAATTTCCTTTAGTGAAGATATGCGTGCATACAACTACGATATGTTCCAGGGTGTAAATTATGAGATTAATATTGCCAATGAAGTCGGAAGCCGTATTGAAAATTTGACATGGCCTGATGGTACACCTGTAGAAGATGATGATACCTTTACAATCGCAGTTAACAACTATCGCGCAAACTCTCAGCTTCTCACTGTAGGTGAAGTATTCCAGGAAGGTGATGAACTTCCGGTACTTCTGGAAATGGATGTAAAAGGTGATATTGGCGGTGTCCGCGAACTGATCGGACAGTATATATCTGAAGTAAAAGGCGGAACTATCAGCCCTGAAACAGACAATAACTGGAAGATCACCGGAAACAACTGGAACGAAGAATCTCACGAAAAAGCCGTAGAACTTCTGAAATCCGGAGAATTAACTATTGAAACTTCTGCAGACGGAAGAACCCCGAATGTTAAATCCATAACCGAAGACGATATCAAATAAGTTCATTCTTACTTACACAAGTTCTCTCTGCTCACTTTTTTATAAGTCAAGCGGATATTCGCAATACGCTTCGCTACTTAATTTGGTTAAAGCAGGAGAACTTGATTGATTTGCCCAATTTATATATGTATTTTTATTTCCACACAATATTATTATAGTGCTTATTCATATTCTTATATCTTATGACATTAGGATCAAAATGCATTTTTGTCCTAACATGATATCATCTTATGTATGTACTGCAAAAAGATCTATTTGTTCCAGTCACTGAGTCAAATAGATCTTTTTATTTTTCTGCATATTATGTATCAAAAAAGCTGTAAATCCTTTATTTCTAAAAGATTTACAGCAATATTTTCTGGCGTCCCCGAGAGGATTTGAACCTCCGACCCCTCGCTTAGGAGGCGAGTGCTCTATCCAGCTGAGCTACGAGGACAACTTGATTCACGACTGTAATTCTACTATATTTTGTATTAAATTACAAGGGAATCTTAAATTTTCTTTCCGCATGCATTAGAATCTGTTAGCGTACAATTCATGAACAGCAAATGATATCTCAAAAAATTCAAACACGTTTGGCAAATATGTTTCACGTGAAACATATATCACAAATTCATCTACTACTGTCCTATAAACCCGGTACGTATATAACTCAATTCCAGAACATACAATCCAGAAACAACTTAGCATTTTTTTAATAATGCAGTTGTCCCTGAAGCCATATAATTCCTTTAAAACGGCGGCCAATCTTGAGTTCTCCCAGAAGATCTTCCCGGTTAATACATACGTCAAACAGCATATCATTGCAGTCTATGGTAATCTGACAGATTTCTTCTCCTGTAATAATATTCTTAAAAGTCATGAAATCAACAATTTCACCCATTACGCTGTACTGGTCACATTCAATACCATATGGCATAAAATATGAATCTACAATAGAAAGAATATCATCAGTAGCAATTCTCTGCGAAATCATGGAGTATGTGTCCATATCCTCCATTGTGAGACTCTCCATAGCCTCTTCATCTCCGTTACGGGCAGCTGCGATCAAATGATTTCTGTTTTTTGTAAGCTCTCGTTCAGCCTTAACCGCCTCTTTATCTTTCTCTACCGGAAAAAGAATTTTTCCTTCTCTGGCCAGCCCGGAAAGAGTTAATGGCTGGCCTCCTGGAAACATACCATCTTTTTGGCGCTGCTGCAAATATTCAGCAGCATTCTGAAGATAAAAAATTAATGTAACTCCTATTCTCAGGTCGTCACAGGCACCTGCAAAGGATTCTTTTTCTGCGTGTTTCTCTATCACAACACTCTCCTGCGTCGTAATGCCTGTTCCACGAAAAAAGGGAAAGTAGTAATCTGGATAAAACACATTGTTCTCATCATACTGTCCGCAGACAGTGATTCCACAATCGCATCCATAATTCTTTGAAAATTCAGCAAATACACCATCCGGGTAATCTTCTATAACATTTTTCTCATCATAGGTTTCTACCACGTCTGTGATAATCTGCCTGATACTGCTTCTTTTGGTGATCTTAGAAAAACCAACTGCCCTCAGATAACTGTGCATAAGAACACCTCCCTGAAAAAGCTCACTCCTCATTAAGCGTGCTTTTTCTCAATCTTTGTCATGCCGCCCATATATGGCTGCAGGGCTTTTGGAATGCTTACAGAACCATCTGCATTCAGGTTGTTCTCCAGGAATGCAATCAGCATTCTAGGCGGTGCTACAACAGTGTTGTTTAATGTATGTGCGAGATATTTACCATCTTTACCGTTTACGCGGATTTTCAGACGACGCGCCTGTGCATCACCAAGGTTGGAGCAGCTTCCTACCTCGAAGTATTTCTTCTGACGTGGAGACCATGCTTCTACATCAAGAGATTTTACTTTCAGGTCTGCCAGGTCACCGGAGCAACACTCAAGTGTACGAACCGGAATATCAAGAGAACGGAACAGATCAACTGTATTCTGCCATAATTTATCAAACCACATTGGGCTCTCTTCTGGTTTGCAGACAACGATCATTTCCTGTTTTTCAAACTGATGAATACGGTAAACACCTCTCTCCTCAAGTCCATGAGCTCCTTTTTCCTTACGGAAACATGGAGAATAACTTGTAAGGGTCTTAGGAAGTTCCTCCTCCGGAATAATCTGGTCGATGAATTTACCGATCATAGAATGTTCACTTGTACCGATAAGATATAAGTCTTCACCTTCAATCTTGTACATCATAGCATCCATTTCTGCAAAGCTCATAACGCCTGTTACAACATTGCTTCTGATCATGAACGGCGGTACGCAGTAAGTAAATCCTCTGTTGATCATAAAGTCACGCGCATAAGAGATAACTGCAGAGTGAAGTCTTGCAATATCTCCCATTAAATAATAAAAACCGTTTCCCGCAACACGTCTAGCACTGTCAAGATCAATTCCGTCAAAGCTTTCCATAATATCTGTATGATATGGAACTTCGAAGTCCGGAACAACCGGCTCACCGAATTTCTCAATCTCTACGTTCTCGCTGTCATCTTTACCAATCGGCACAGATGGATCGATGATATTCGGGATTACCATCATGTTCTTGAGAAGTTCTTCTTCTACTTCTTTTTCTCTTGCGGAAAGTTCTTCAATACGAGTTCCTGAAGCAGCTACCTGTTTCTTTACTTCTTCTGCTTCTTCTCTCTTACCCTGTCCCATCAGGGCACCAATCTGTTTGGAAATTTTATTTCTCTCTGCACGAAGAGCTTCCACTTCCTGTTTAATCTCTCTGTTTTCTTTGTCAAGTTCCAGAACTTTATCTACTAATTCAAGTTTGTTGTCCTGAAATTTATTACGGATATTCTGTTTTACAACTTCCGGGTTTTCTCTCACAAATTTAATGTCTAACATCTTGTTCCTCCTGAAATGTTATATTTCATTATGTAATGATATCCTCGATTGCTCCGCTGCAAAGCACCTTGCACAATCCTTATATTAAAATTTTATCATATTATGCGCATTGCGCAAAACAGATTCTTTTTAAGTATGCTCTTATTTTCCATTTTTAAACTGTCTTATTCTTCTTCGATATTATCCAATCCAAAATTAACAGCTTTTCGAAGTGCTTCGACTTCCTCCTGGCTGAGCATAACATAGGATTCACCTTTTACAATTTCTTTCATGTACAAAAAGCAATTATCACGGCTATGTACGGCGTTTAAGATAAGGCCTGTATTATCTTTGTCCAGCAGTGCCAGCGCAAAGCTTAATTTACCGCCAACATCGTCAAATGCATCATACTTCTCTATACCATATTTATTGAACATTTTATCAACATTCTTTTTGATAAAAAGAATATCATGGTCATGTTCTTCTTTCGCCTCATAGAGTTTGTCTATCTGCGCAAATTTTCTTACGAAGACTTTCTCCAGAGACTGTGCATCTGAACCTTTCATAAATGTTTTGTATTTGCGTTCCAGACGGCTCAGACGCATATTCATACTGATATTCCTTACCAGCAGGAAGATAGTAAGAATCAGCAGTATAATAATGATGATCCCGGAATCAATCCCAAGATTTTCAAAAATGCCACTCATATTACTGTCACTCCTAACCAATGGATTCAAAAAGATCTATGATTCTTTCCAGTTCATCCTTGGAATAATATTCAATTTCAATTTTACCTTTATCTTTTTTCTTTCGATGAATCTGAACTCTGGTGCCCATGATACTTTTCATCTTTTCTTCCAGGCTCTCATATATTGCATCTTCTGCTGTAGTAAACTTACTTTTTTTCTCTGTTTTTGGCGGTTCCAGCATACGTTTTACCAGTGATTCTGTCTCACGAACACTTAATTTCTCGTCAAAAACTTTCATTGCAACTGTTTCCTGCTTTTCTTTATCAGAAATTGCAAGAATTGCCCTGGCATGTCCGGCAGTGATCATTTCATCAATCAACATCTGCTGTACTTTATCAGTAAGTTTCAATAATCTCATAGAGTTTGTTACTGCAGTTCTGCTCTTCCCTACACGATCAGCAACTTCATCCTGTTTTAGATTAAATTCATCAATCAGGCGCTTATAGGCCTTCGCTTCCTCGACCGGATTCAGATCTTCCCGCTGAATATTTTCAATCAGAGAAATTTCCACTAATTCCTGCTCGGAAAACTCCTTTACAATTACAGGAACTTCTTTCAGTCCGGCAAGTTTTGCAGCTCTCCAACGTCTTTCACCTGCAATTATCTCGTAATAGTCCTTTTTATCGGACACAAGTAGTGGTTGAAGTATTCCATACTGTTTAACGGACTCAGATAATTCTAAAAGTGCATCCTCATCAAACTGTTTACGCGGCTGATTAATATTTGGTTCTACACTGGAAATCTTTACTATCATCGCACCGGACTTCTGTCCTGCAGTTTTTCTTTTTACTGTAGTATGGGCTACTTCTTTTTCAGTTACACCTGTTTTTTTGTCGGTATTAACTGTTTTGGTTGTTGTCTTTCTGGTAGATTCTTTGACAGTAGACGTTCTGTCCGGAAAGAATGCATCTAATCCTCTGCCAAGACCGTTTTTCCTGCCCGCCATCAATTATCCTCCCTATTAATTACTTCCTCTGCCAGAAGCCTGTAACTCTCAGCTCCTGATGATCTTGGATCGTAAATGTTTATGGGCTGTCCATAACTTGGAGCCTCTGCCAGTCTTACATTTCGCGGAATAATTGTTTTGTAAATATTCTGGTTCAGATTCTCTTTTACATTCTCCACTACCTGCAGAGACAGATTTGTTCTTGCATCATACATTGTGAATACCACGCCTTCCATTTTGAGACGTTTATTCAGTCTTTCTTTTACCAGCTCAATGGTATGAATTAGCTGTGAAAGTCCCTCCAGCGCATAATATTCACACTGAATCGGCACTAAAACAGATGTAGCTGCTGTCAGTGCATTGATTGTCAGCATGTTTAATGACGGTGGACAATCCAGTATTATGTAATCATATCTGCGTCGAAGTTTATCTGTAATCCCTTTTAAAATAAATTCTTTATCATCAATTCCTACCAGTTCAATCTCTGCTCCGGAAAGATTAATATTAGATGGGATCAGATCCAGATTTTCAACAACATCTTTTACAATTGTATCTTTCGTTTCTGCCTCTCCAAGCAAAAGTTCATACAAAGTATTTTCTACCCCGTTTTTGTCAACGCCGAGTCCACTGGTTGTATTTCCCTGTGGATCCATATCAATTGTAAGAACTTTTTTGCCCTTTTCTGCAAGGCATGCTGAAAGATTAATTGCAGTTGTTGACTTTCCAACTCCGCCTTTCTGATTAGCAACTGCTATAATTCTACCCAACTTCATTCCTCCTTTATGAGGTTTTAATTGTAGTTATTTTTGCCTGTTACATCCACATTTCTATGGTGTATAGGCATATACAGATTTATTATAACACTTTTGTTTTGATCACGCCACATAATGTTTCACGTGAAACATAAAAAAACGCAGTATTTTGGTAATAAATATTGTGTATTTTTATGTTCCTGATACTTATTAATTTTTATAGTCCCAATAGTTCCATATTTACGTTTTTCATTATATTATATATTGTAAGACATATTCGTGTCAGTAATTTTATTTAAGTGGATAAAATTACCTACTTTGCTATGTGGCTCTACATCAAATAACTGTTTCCAGTGTCAAGCGGATATTCGCAATCAAATTCGCTACTTGCTTCAATTGCGAAAAGCAATAAGCAGTGGGTAGAAACTTACTTGACTAGGTTTAAATTTGCATAAGTGCTACTTTCCGGGGCTTGAACCAAGTTTTTTTCCACGAGATTTTTCTTGCATGTATATTCCAAACTTCCAAAACATAAGACCAAAATTTATACAAATAACATACGTTCATTTTACAACGAAATGCATTACTCAAAGTGTGATGGCCAATAATTTATACCCGACCTATTCGCATATCTTTTAGCAGATTTTCTTGTAAAACAGAACGTATAGAGGTATAATACACATATATAATTTTAGCAGATTATACACTTGTTATACTTAATAAAGGAGGCTGAAAATGAGTAAAAACAAGCACAAATTTCTTACATTTGCTGCTCTGATGACTGGCGCAACTGTTGCTGTTCATTTTATCAACCGAACTGTCGCTGCTGCTGCACAATTAAAACAGATGCTTCACATTTCCAATGAACACTATTTCGAATGGCGTTTTGGAAATATTTATTATACAAAAAAAGGAGCTGGCTCACCTATTCTTTTAATCCATGATACCTTACCTGGTTCATCCGGATATGAATGGAACAAGATTGAAGAGGAACTGATTGTTGAGCATACCGTATACACTATTGATCTTTTAGGTTGTGGACGTTCTGATAAATCTGGTATTACATACACTAATTTTGTGTATGTACAAATGATCTGTGATTTTATCAGAAAAGTTATTGGACAGAAAACAGATGTGATTGCAAGTGGTCTCTCCGGATCTTTTGTTGCAATGGCCTGTCACAATGAAAAAGAGCTTTTTAACAAAATCATGCTCGTTAATCCGCCCAGTCTTACTCAGTTAAAACAGATGCCAACTCAAAAAGATCGTCTGTTAAAGCTGGCATTGGAAATTCCTGTTTTTGGAACTCTGGTTTATCATATGATTGTGTCCCGTGACAATGTAAATAATCTGTTTATTGAGAAGATGTATTATAATCCATTCCATGTAGATTCTCAGATGACAGATGCTTATTACGAGGCAGCACATAAGGGTGGCTATTATACCAGATTTTTATATTCCAGCCTTATAGCTAAATATATGAATATTAATATCAGTCATGCACTTAAAGCACTGGATAACAGTATTTATATTGTTGAAGGTGAAGCGGAGCCGAATGGAAAAGCTATTACAAAAGATTATTGTGCTTCTAATCCTGCTATAGAAGTTTCTGTATTGAAAGAAACCAAACATCTTCCACACGTTGAATCACCGGACGCATTTCTTGAACAGGTTAAAATTTTCTTTTGATTTTATTATTTACAATAGTTCTTTAGGTTGACAAAAGAAGTGGCATACAGAAATTTCCGTATGCCACTTCTTTTAATTTTCAGATTTTAAATTTATTTACTTTTCTGTACTGTCTGCAGTTTCTGCATCTTCGGAATCTGTATTGCTCTCCTGGGAAGAATTTGAATCATCAGACATTGTTTCCTCTGTTTTAGTTTCATCTGAATCGTTCTCTTCTATTTCTGCAACTGATTCAAACGCTGTAAACAGATCTTTTACATTCATCTTGTTTACGAGATATACTTTATTATCTACTACTGCTGCATAATAGTTTGTATCATAACTGTAATATGCAACTTCCAGTGTATCGCCGTCTTCTTCTGTAAATGTAGCTGTCAGTTCCGCACTGCCATCCGGTTCGTATTTATCTGTGAGACGTTTCTGAGCAGCCATATTGATCAGCTTGTTATAAAATGTTGTAAATGTTGTTTCATCCAAATCTGAATTATTCAGTTTGTAAGTTACTGTTTCCTTATCATTTCCATCATCATCTGTGGATGTTTCACGTGAAACATTTACTTTATAATCACTGCCTTGATAGTTCACCTTAAGACTTGCAAGGTTATTTACAGATACATAACTTACTGTCATATCCCAGAAATCTTCCTCTGATTTGTCAGTAAGTGCAGACAAAGTGTCTTCTGACATAGTGTAAACTTCGCTGCTTTCATTTACCATAACATATCTATTACTGTCGTCTGCTTTATTTCCCACCAAAATTGTGAGCTGTTTATCTACCGTCTTGGATTGTTCTGCATCTGTAGATGTTTCCTTTACCTCTTCGGTTTCTTCATCAGTAGATTTGCTTACTGTTTCATCAGATTCTGTATTTGTTGCCTCAGTTGAATCCTGCTCAACATCATCACCAGTTTCTTCTGCAGATGGAGTAGCTTCGTCCGCTGTCTCACTGGTATCTTCGCTATCATCAGTAACTTCCTCCTGATAGTCTACAGTAATTGTTGCATACGGTTTATCCAGACCATATTTACTCTTATCTTCGCACTTGTAGTCCGCAAGTGAGTTATATGCCATACTTCCAAATGAGGATACCAGAGAGCTTACTGTGGCTGAATCTGCTTTTTCCTCATCACCATCACCTTTGACTGACCATACGCTTGTATCTGCATTCTTTGTCAGTTTATAAGATTTATCTCCATCTACAGAGATTTTTGTAATGGTGTCTGTACTGGAGATTGCTGGAAAATCTTCCATTTGCGCGTATTCATTAAGAGTTTTGGTAAACGGTTCTACACAAGACGAATCTACCAGATACACAGTTTTGTCATCATCATCTTTTTTTATATAATACTGACTGGTGGATGAATTTTCATCTCCTACATATAATGTAGTTGTTGTATCATCGCCGTCTTCATCATCAGGTTTTGTTACAATCTTAATGGTATTTGACGGAGAATCCAGACCATATTCCGCAAGGTCATCAACATCATCCAGAACTCTATCTGATTCTATGGATGCAACGGCAGATGCTGCGCTGTCCAGAGTACTTTGATTTACCGGAAAATCTGTTTCGTCTTTTTTTACCCAGCTGTCATTGTCTTTTTCAAAAGTTGTCTCCGTATCATCAACCATAAAATTCAGAGATTTAATATTATCTGTTGATGCAGTAAATACAGTTGTACTCTCTTCGGCTTCTTCCTTCGACTCCTCTTTTTCCTGATGGGCTACGTAGGTTTTTACACCCGCGTAAGCCCCACAGCAAACACCGAGAACCACAACTGCAAGAATCATTTTTACAGTTTTATTCTTCATTTAAGCTTTTCTCCTCTTCATCCAGACTACAAATCCTACAACCAGGAAGAATCCAGGGATCAGACCGATGGTGCAGATCTTCCAGAATGCAGCGTCATAATCTGTAAGTGTCAGATAAGATACAGACAGGCTCTTGGATGGAATAGATACTGTTGCGCTGTCTTCTGTATCTGTCATCCACTTCAGGGATTCGATGATCAGCTTTTCGTTACCGCCGGATACCGTCTGGTTTACCTGTGATTCCATCAGATTGGAAGTTGAATAGTAAACGATCTGAGTTTCTTTATCATTGTCCAGAGTTTCTGTAATACTTACTCCCAGATCAAACGGACCTTCTTCATCTCCGTCTTCTTTCTCTAATGTTTCACTGTTCAGATCTGTTTTGGAATATGCCTGGTCTGATGTTGTAAGAATGCTATTGATGGTTACAGTATCTCTTACATCATCCATTTTCTTGATTCCCTGCGCATATGGTGCAAGTACATAATAGCCGCCTGAAGCAGTCTCAGAGCTTGCATCTGTGCTGTTGATAGTAGGAACCAGATAATATGGCATCTGCATTGCATAATGCTGATTGTCACCCTCAAATACGATTCCGCTGACTCTCTGAACGCCATAGTTCTCCAGAACTGCGTCAAAGTTTGGCAGGTCTTCTGTTGTGTAATCAGAGAAGATCATTGCTTTTCCACCGTTTTCAAGATATTCGATGATAGCATTCTTTTCATCCTCGGAAATATCTGTGGATGGGGAATCGATGAACAGGCAGTCTGCATCATCCGGAACGCTTCCCTCTGTAAGGAGATTCAGAGACTGAATGTCCATGTTTGCTTTCTCGATATCTTCTTTGATGGTAGAATCCATCTCTTTCTCGCCATGTCCCTCAAGTGTATACAGGATTGGGAGATTTTCTGATGTTACATATCCGATTGCACTTGTGATCTGACCCTCGCCATCGAAACCGGTGGTCTGATAGCTGTAGGTCTGGTAATCCATTGTGCTTTCGTAAATATTATTGTAGTCAATAACTTTATTTCTGTCTCCGCATACAACGATCAGGCTGTTTGCAGAAATATCATCGCTTGTATATTGAGTTACAAATTTAGGATTTACTACAGGGTCTTTCTGCTCTACTTTAATATGTTTGGATGCATCTTCATATCGCTTAAGCAGATTTGTAATATTTTCATCCTCTGATCCGCTCTGTGCGATCTGATAAATCGTTACATCTTTGTCCAGATCTTTCAGCATTGCTTTCGTATCATCACCGATACTGTAAAGCTTCTGACTGCTGATATCAATTTCTGAATATTTGGATGGAATCGTGCTTACGATCATATTGATCACTACTACTACTGCAATAAATATCACCGACATTACCATTGTATAGGATCCGTTTTTGATATGTTTCTTGCTGATAGTACCAATCAGTTTCTTTTTATCAAATTTCTTATGGTTATTGTTTTTCATCTTTTCTTTCAGTTTCATTTTCTTTCACCTCCCTACTAATTCCAGCGTCTCTTCAGAATAGACTGTGTTGTAAGGAACAAGCATACAGCGATCACTGAAAGAAAATATACAATTCCTTTTATATCAAAAATGTTACTTGTAAAATTATCGAAATGTCCGCTCAGATTAAACACATCGAGTACTTTCTGGATTCCTCCTTCAAAAATGCTGGATTTCACAACGTAAACAATGATCAGTGCTACCTCTCCAATCACACCAATTACTGCTGAAATCAAAACATTTTTGATCATTGTATAGATAATAATGGCTGCTGCCAGAATCAATAATCCGAATGTCACACATGTGGACATTGATGTCTGGGAGAAAAATGAAGAAATACCATTCATCATATAGAAAGCAAATAAGAGAACAAAAGTAAGTACTGCTGCAATCACCTGGCTCTCAGTTAGAGCTGACATAAATACACCGATCGCAATATTTGCACATCCAAGAAGAAAGAAGCCCAGAACTGCTGTATAAGCAGATGCAAAAGCTACTGTACCGAACTTGGACATGATCAGCGGATAAGTGCACATAACTGCCATAGGAATGGCAAATACCGTTATCAGTGCAAGATATTTACCGATTACAATACCGCCAACGGAAACAGGTGCTGTTAAAAGCAGCTGATCTGTTTTCTGCTTTCTCTCTTCTGCAAGTACACGCATGGTCAGGATTGGTACTCCTATCAGAAACACAAAGGTAATAGCATTTAAAGTATACTCAAATTTCGGATATGCTGCTGAGAGCTGATATGCTGAAAAATAAATACCTGCCAGTACAAGGATAAAAAAGATAAATAAATATCCTACCATGGATGTCAGGTAGTTCTTCAGCTCTCTTTTATATATAGCTGTCATGGTTATTTTTCTCCCCCTTTATCATTATTCTGTTGTTCTGGTTTTTCTGCCGCTGTCTGTTTCACGTTTTTTTCTTCTGTCTCAGCATCTTTATTTTCAAGTGTATCCTGTGCTGTTTCTGCTGATCCCGGTTTATCAGATTCAGTGAGTTCAAGGAAGATTTCCTCAAGGGATACTTTCTTGGACTTCATCTCATAAATCGGACTGTTGATTTCTGCCATCTTATAGAATACTTTTTCTCTGATATCATTCTGCTCTTCCGTAGAAACTTTCGCGCTCCAGAGGTTCTGTTTTTCATCTTTTTCAACAGTCACACTATTGACACCCTCAATATCCTCGAGAGCCTGTTTAATCTGTGACTGCTCTCCTTTAATGAGCATTTCCAGAGTATTGGAACCTTCTGCCAGCTTTCCAAGATTCTCAGGTGTATCGCTGGCTACCAGTTTTCCGTGAGAAATGATCAGCACATAGTCACATACAGCGCTTACTTCAGAAAGTATATGTGAACTGAGGATAACTGTATGTTTCTTTTTTAAGTCTTTAATTAATGTTCGGATTTCAATAATCTGTTTCGGATCGAGTCCTACAGTCGGCTCATCCAGAATAATCACTTCCGGATATCCCATGATTGCCTCTGCAAGTCCGACTCTCTGTCTGTAACCTTTTGACAGATTCTTTATCAGACGGTTTCGCATATCGGAAATCTTTACCATGTCCATGACTTCTTCAATCATGTTTGCTTTTTGGTCTTTTGGAATTTTTTTAAGATCTGCTACAAACTTCATGTACTCCAGAACAGTCATATCAAAATAGACCGGCGGCTGTTCCGGCAGATAACCAATACATTTCTTTGCTGCTTCCGGTTCTTCAAGGATATCATGTCCGTCAATCTTAACGGTTCCTTCTGTGGATGCGATGTATCCTGTTATCATGTTCATTGTGGTGGATTTTCCAGCGCCGTTTGGTCCAAGAAATCCATAAATTTTGCCTTTCTCTATTTTAAAGGAAAGGTGGTCAACTGCCGTATGGTCACCATATCGTTTGACCAGATTGTTTACTTCAATCAATGTGTTCTCCTCCTTTTAATTTTCGCCAAAAAATATAGAAAATGTCCCCAGGTGAAACAGAGAATGGGGGAACCCGAGGACATCTCTATAAAAATAGTTTATGATGAAGTTGTGATGAAATTAGGATAAAAGTGTGATTATTCTGTGATGTTTGTGTGAGAAAAAAATAGCCACCCCGGAATCCGGCATGTTTATACCGAAATTTTTCATGGGGCAGCTACTGTTTTATTGTTGATTTTCGTAACTGTTCAGCAGTCAACTGTAAAGATACTGAACAGTTACAACTTTTTCTATGATAATGGTTCTTTTAATGGTGTTCCTGCTTTACGCGGGTACTTTCCTGGTGTGGGTTTCTTCTTATCTATGATGACAAGTGATCGATCAATCTCGGAATCCGGGAGCTTAAAGTATGTGATATCTTTCACCTGACCACCAAGGATTTTGATTGCTTTTTCTGCTTCTTTTGCTTCTTCCTGTACAGTTCCTGATTTATAGGAAATGAATGTTCCACCTGTTTTTATATAAGGAAGACAATATTCTGACAGGGTTGCAAGGTTTGATACTGCTCTGGATACGCAAAGATCGTATTTCTCACGGTATTCTTTGTTCTTTGCATACTCTTCCGCTCTTCCGTGTATGGCCTTGATTCCCTCTAACCCTAGAAGCTGGAAGCTTTCTTCAAGAAAGTTTACTCTCTTCTTCAGTGAATCCAGAAGGCATGCTTCCAAGTGTGGAAATGCAATTTTTAATGGAACTCCCGGAAATCCGGCACCTGTGCCGATGTCCATGAGTGTTTTTACTTTTGTCATATCGACTGCTTTTACACAGGCAAGGCTGTCCAGAAAGTGCTTTGTAAGTACCTCCTCGAATTCTGTGATTCCTGTCAGGTTCATAACTTTATTCTTCTCTACCAGAAATTCATAGAACTGGATGAATTGTTTTTTCTGCTTTTCGCTTAATTCTATGCCCAGTTCTCTGCATCCATTTTCCAGTGTTGACAGATTATATGGCATGTCACTTTTTCTCCTTTTTATTTGCTGTTTTCTGTTAGTTCTATATTCCTATTATCTACGCTTGTTATTATCTTTTCTTCACCTTTTATTACCATTATATTATACCGGTTTCTTTTACAGTTTTTTGCTATTTTTCTCTGTTTTTTGCCGCTATGTTTTATATTTCCTCTTTGTTTTGTATTCTTTTATTGCTGTTTTTAGTACGATATATAGTCCTATTTTTACATTTTAAGTTCTATATATTGTACTTATTGTCATTTTAAAGTACTTTATATGGTATTTTCTCTCATTTTGTGCTTGAAAGATAAACCAACAGAACAGATATATCTGCCGGGGAAACTCCGGAAATACGGGAAGCCTGACCAATTGAAATCGGTCTATATAATTCCAGTTTCTGTCGTGCCTCAATTCTTAAACTTCCTACTTTTTCGTAGTCAATATCTGCAGGAATTTTTTTAGCTTCCAGCTTCTTAAACTGCTCTACCTGCTTTAACTGTCTGCGGATATAACCATCGTACTTAATGTTAATATTTACCTGTTCCTGCACATCCCATGGAAGTTCCTGGCGATCTTTATCGATCGGTGCAATTGCTTCATAGGAAAGTTCCGGACGGCGGATCAGCTCTGCAAGTGTTGTTCCTGATTTCAGCAGTGTACTTCCGTATTTCTCCAGAAGATCCTGAACCTCTTTACTTGTGCCTATATGTGTATGCTCAATTCGTTCGATTTCTTTTGCGATCTCATCTTCTTTTGTAAGGACTTTCTGGTACTCTTCTTCGCTGATGAGGCCTACCTGATAACCTTTCTTACGAAGTCTCAGATCTGCATTATCCTGACGGAGAAGAAGTCTGTATTCAGCCCTGCTGGTCATCATACGATATGGTTCATGATTCTCTTTTGTTACAAGATCATCAATAAGAACGCCGATATATGCCTCTGAACGGTCCAGAATCAGTTGTTCCTGTCCTTTCACTTCCATGGCCGCATTAATTCCCGCGATCAGCCCCTGTGCTGCTGCTTCCTCATATCCGGAACTTCCGTTAAACTGACCACCGCTGAACAACCCTTTGATCTTCTTAAATTCCAGTGTCGGATATAACTGGCGCGGATTAATACAGTCGTATTCAATGGCATATGCATTCTTTACGATTTTCGCATGTTCCAAGCCTGGCACAGAGTGATACATTTCTTCCTGTACGTCCTCCGGGAGAGAACTGGACATTCCGCCGATGTACATTTCATTTGTATAAAGTCCCTCTGGCTCGATAAATACCTGATGTCGGTCTTTATCTGCGAAACGGACTACTTTATCCTCGATAGACGGACAGTAACGCGGGCCTGTCCCCTCGATCATACCGGAATATAATGGAGAACGGTCAAGGTTTGCACGGATAATTTCGTGTGTTTTTTCGTTTGTGTAGGTTAACCAGCAGGACTTCTGTTCGATCTGAACGTCTTCTGGGTTGGTTGAGAATGAGAATGGTACAACTCTCTCATCGCCAAACTGCTCTTCCATTTTGCTGTAATCAATAGTATTTCCTGCAATACGGGCCGGAGTTCCTGTTTTGAAACGGAACATTTCGATTCCCAGTTCTTTCAGGGAATCTGTAAGATAGTTCGCTGCCTGGAGGCCGTTCGGACCTGTATAATTGCTCACATCACCATAAATACATCTTGCTTTCAGATAAGTTCCCGTGCAAAGGACTACCGCTTTACAGTTATAAATGGCACCTGAATAGGTTTTTACACCTGTGATCTTACCGTCTTCAACAAGAAGTTTCGTTACCTCCCCCTGTTTAATAGTAAGATTCGGGGTGTTTTCCAGTGTTTTTCTCATTTCAGTACTGTAGGCCTGTTTATCTGCCTGGGCACGAAGGGAATGGACTGCAGGACCTTTGGAGCAGTTAAGCATTTTTGACTGAATAAAGGTCTTGTCGATGTTCTTTCCCATTTCGCCGCCAAGGGCATCCAGTTCTCTTACCAGATGACCTTTGGAGCTGCCGCCTACGTTCGGGTTACATGGCATTAATGCAATGCTGTCTACACTTACAGTGAACATAATCGTATTCAGACCGAGACGCGCACCTGCAAGGGCTGCCTCACAACCGGCATGGCCGGCGCCGACTACGACGATATCATAATCTTCTACTAAAGTCTTCATTTTTTCTCCTCTTGTTCTATTATACAATCTATTTATCTGAAAAATCGCCGCGGACAATTTTTTCTTTATTATTTGCCCATACAGAACTTACTGAATATCTCATTTACCAGATCTTCTCCGACAGACTCTCCAAGAATCTTTCCCAGATTCTCATATGCGTTCATCAGATCAATGGAAAAGAAGTCCTCCGGCATTCCCATTTCAATACTGTTTCTGACCAAATCAAGACTCTTATCTGCTTCTTCCAGCGCAGCTTTATGGCGGGCGTTTGTTATATATACTTCATCATTAAACGACAGATCGCCGCCAAAAAACATTTCTTTGATCTGTTCTTCCAGCTCTGCAATTCCTTTTTCTTCTTTTGCAGAAATCGGAATAACCGGATGTCCTGTTTTTTCTTTCAGAAGTTCCGGCTGGATCACTGGTGTAAGGTCAGTTTTATTATACAGGATAATCGCCTTTTTTCCAGTAAGCATGGTCATAATTTCTTCGTCATTTTCGTCAAGCGGTACAGAAGAATCTACCACATAAAGGATCAGATCTGCATTCTGTGCCATTTCTCTGGCTCTGTCTACTCCAATCTTCTCTACAATGTCTTTAGTCTCACGGATTCCAGCTGTATCAATGATCTTCAGGGAGATACCGTGGAGTGTGATGTATTCTTCCAGGATGTCTCTGGTTGTTCCTGCGATATCTGTTACAATGGCACGATTTTCTCCGATCAGAAGATTCAGCAGGGATGATTTTCCGGCATTTGGTTTTCCAAGGATGACCGTCTGAATTCCCTCCTGGATCATCTTTCCGTCGGAGGAAGTTTTCAACAGTCGTTTCACTTCTTTTTGCTCGTTATCCACAACTTCCAGAAGCTGTTGGGGATATCCGTCCAGACTGATGTGTTCCGGGTCGTCAAGTGCCGATTCAATATAGGCAATATGGTAAATCAGTTTCTCTCTGATTTCGCGGATTGCTTTCTGCACAGAACCTCTGAGTTGATCCATGGAGCTTCGCAGAGCGTATTCGCTCTTTGCATGAATGACATCCATGACTGCTTCTGCCTGGGACAGATCCATTCGACCATTCAAAAATGCACGTTTGGTAAATTCTCCTGGTTCCGCTATCTGCGCTCCGTTCTTCAATACAGTTTCGAGAACTCTGCGCATAGCGTATACTCCGCCGTGGCAGTCGATCTCTACAGTGTCCTCTCCTGTAAATGTTTTCGGTGCATGCATGATCATGACCAGAACCTCATCAATCAGTTCCTCTCCATCATAAATATATCCATAGTGGATGGTATGAGTCGGAACTTCTTTTATATTTTTCTTCCCGCCTTTAGATCTGTAAACGCGGGAAATCACATCCATGGCGTTCTCTCCGCTGATACGGACAATTCCGATTCCAGATGCGCTCATGGCTGTGGAAATTGCTGCAATTGTTGTTTCCATTTTTTCCTCCTCACTATTTTTCAATAACTTAAGTTCAATTTTAGAAAGCTGTATCTATTCAGTCTGTATTTTTATGTAAATAACAGGAATATTACAGATCAGGTCTGTATTTTTCTTTGTAATATCCCTGTTATATACATAAATATTTCTCTTCTGCTGCTTGTTTTTTTGTTCAATTTCTGTTTTATCCCACTATTTTAGGTTCAATTATTCTTTGTATTTAGTTCAATCTATTTTTTGTATTTCATCAGGAGATGTTGAACTTTTTTATAACCATAAAATATCCTTTTCTGTTTCCTGTATTTTCAGTCAAGCGGATATTCCCAATTGAAACAGGAGACTTACTTGATTTGGTTAAGCTCTGCACATTTTATCAAAAAATGCTCAAAAAAGACATCTCTTACACTATAATTCCCCTAATATGACAGGAAATTTCGTCTCAATTCTCATTTTTATTATATTAACATTATTATGTTAATACAAAAAATGTTATCCCAAGTAAAAGTCCACACGCAAAGTTACGTGTTATTCACGCTTTCACCTAGAATAACATTCTTTTTTATCTTACGCTATTAATTTCTTTTTAATTTAACCACTACATGGCGGTATGGCTCTTCACCCTCGCTTACTGTCTCAACAAATTTATTTCCCTGGAGAGCAGAATGAATAATTCTTCTCTCATAAGGATTCATTGGCTCAAGAATAACCGGTTTACGGGTCTTTTTTACTTTATAAGCGATACCTCTTGCAAGGTTCTCCAGTGTTTCTTTACGGCGTTTGCGGTAATCTTCGGTATCAAGTTTTACACGGATGTAATTTGATTTTCCTTTGTTTACTACAAGGCTTGTCAGATACTGAAGAGAATCAAGAGTCTGACCTCTCTTACCAATGAGGATACCCATATCCTCACCTTCAAAATCAACTTCCAGACTTCCGTCTGTTGTGTTGTATTCGGATGTGATCTCTACTTCTCCCAGATTCATGGAAGCAAATACATCACGCAGGAATTCCTTTGCTCTGTTCTCTACTTCTTTGATCTCTTCCGGATCAGTGATGATCTCTACCGGCTTCGCTGGTTTTACAGGTTTTGCCGCTTTTTCTCTGGTCTGTTTTGACTCTTTGTAATCTTTCTTTGGCTCTCTTGGCTGTTTTTCCTTGGCAGCTTTCTCCTTTGCAGGCTTCGGCTGTCTTGGTTTCTCAGAAACAAACTTTGTTTCTTTCTTTTCCTGTTTTACAGGTTCCGGTTTCTTCTCTTCTTTTACAGGAACTTCTTCCTTAAAAGAATCAAGCTTCACTGTCTCTACAATTTCTTTCATTTCCTGCTCTTCAGAAACCGGTTCAACTTTGCGAACCTTGATAATTGCAGGCTTACTTCCGATTCCAAAGAATCCGTTGCTGCCTTCTGTTATTACCTGAATGTCAAGCTGGTCACTGGATACGCCAAGCTCGATACATGCTTTTGTGATTGCTTCACTCTTTGTTTTCGCTGAAAACTGGATATAATCCTCCATGCCAACCCCTCCGTTCCTGACTACTTCTTCTTATTACGCTCATCAAATGCTTTAACCATATTAGCTTTTGCAGTGATACTGCCTGGTTTTGCATTGGAAGCGTTTTTGTAAGATTCTTCGACTTTCTTCGCTCTTGTCTCGACATCAGTATTGCTCATGCCTTTTTCAATTTTGTTGATATTTTTGGCGCTCTGATGGGCCTGATTTGTAATCTTCTGAGGTGGAAGTCCCGCTTTCTCACGCTTCTTTTCCATCTTCTTCATATTCTCACTGATCAGGTCTTCAATCTGGATCTTATCCATCTTTTTATTGATAACAACCTGCTGCACACTTCTTACTGCTGCACTTGCCACCCAGTAAATACCAAGACCTACAGGGAATGTGAAACAAAATACAGCTGACATCAGCGGCATTACTGTATTCATGGTCTTCATGGAATTCATCATTGCATCCTGCTGTGAATCTCCGTTACCCTGCTGTCCTGCCTGAGGCATCAACTTTAAATTGATCATCTGTGTAGCCCATGCAAGGATCGGGATCAGGATTGCAGCAATTGCAATAAGAATAGATCCGCCGACAAAAGCGGCTTTAATATAAGTCAGTGGCTGATCAGCGATGTTCAGACCAAAGAAGTTCTGCACATGTGAAATCTCTTTTGCTGTACTGTTCAGTGTATCAGTAAAACCTGAAAATTGGCTTGTCTCAGCAAGAGTTTTCCACTGTGATGGTGACAATGCATATAAGAAATCTGTTACAGAATTACTTGTAGCATTGTTTCCATCTAAAACAAGACGAACTCTGGTCATGTTGTTATCTGTGATAAACTGCTGCAGGATATCTGTGTATCCGCTGACACCTGTAATGTTTGTAACAGCAGATGCAAGAATATCTTTAACGCTGCCAACATATGCAGGAATCTTGTAGATAACCTGGTATAATGCCATCAAAATTGGGAACTGAATCGCAAGCTGTACACAGCTTCCTGTAGGAGAAACCCCATATTTCTGATATACAGCCTGTGTCTCTTCCTGCATCTTCTGCATAGATACCTGGTCATTTTTTCCCTTATACTTCTTCTGAATCTTCTGAAGTTCCGGCTGCATGATCGCACTCAGTTTGGAAAACTTCTGCTGTTTGATCTGCAGTGGGGTCATAAGAGCATAAATAAGGATACTGAAGATGATAATACAAATACCGATATTCTGAATTCCAAAGATATTCAGCAATTTGTAAATACCATCCATGATCCATCCCATAACGGTCGCAAGCTGACCAATGATGGGAGTGCTGCTCTTTGTCGCTAAAATCATTTCCAAGTTCATTTCCTCCTAGAATCCATAAATGACAGGAGGTTCCTTCGATCGATCAATATTCAATTTTCAAGTACATTCCTGTCTTTACGGTACAGGGTCATAGCCTCCATGGGAAAAAGGATTACAGCGAAGTATCCTCCATACCGCAAGAAGACCGCCCTTTAATGCACCATATTTTTCGATTGCTTCTAAACCATATTGAGAACATGTGGGAATATAAGGACATTTTGTTCTCTTCATCGGTGATATATACTTTTGATAGAGTTTAATTATTCTGATCAGAAACTTCTTTATCATTGTTCTTACCTGCTATGCAGTGCTTTCCCGCCAGATGCATCAGTGCACTCTCTATCTCACGATAGGTTCTGTCCTTTGCCTGTGGGCGTGCAACTACAACGATATCCAAACCATTTTCAAATTCCGCTTCATTTAACCGATAACTCTCTCTTATCAATCTGGTGAGTCTGTGGCGAACCACACTATTCCCTACTTTTTTACTTACTGATATTCCCAGACGATTCTTCATGTACTGATTTTTCAGTACGTACATCACCAGATACCGATTACCTTTTGATGTTCCATTTTTGTATACTTTTTGAAAATCTTGATTTTTTTTTAAGGACTCTGATCTTTGCATAGAATCCCCTTTCATAATCTCTTTTTTAAGAGAAGAAAAGACCACATAACTGCGGTCTTATTCTTAGGCTGATAAATGCTTTCTTCCTTTTAATCTTCTGGCAGCTAATACTTTACGACCACCTTTTGTGCTCATACGAGCTCTGAAGCCATGAACTTTCGCTCTAGATCTTTTTTTCGGCTGAAATGTCATTTTCATAGGTAAAGCACCTCCTTTATCTATTATCCATGTTAAATTTTGTAACTTCTCAGTAGTCAGAGAATGCGAATTATTCTTCAAAATCCCTGCTTACTTCACTTATTAGAACATCATTTCAATTATATTCATAAAGAGCAGATTCGTCAAGTATTATTTGCACAAAGATTTATCGGGTTTTTCAGGGGATTGTGGATTATTAAATTGGTTTACGTAACATTATCCACAATTTGTGGATAACTTGTGGATAACTTGTGGAATACCTGCAAATCTTTCCACTTTTTATCCCTTAATTTTACACATATTCAGAAAAATCGCTTTTATTTTCGCCTTTTCGACAGTGTATAAAATTATACACATATTTTGGGGGATTTCAAGTAGATAATGTCGAATTATGTTAATCAATGTAGGCTTATCCACTGTTATCCACACTAATCCACATAAAAAGTGGGGATAACTTTTTTTTCCACATTTCCATCAAATATACATTGCTAAAACTATGGTTTTATTATAATATATATAAGGATATTTATGTCTTTTTTAAAGAATACGGCCAGAGTTTGTGGAAAAACAGACTCTACATACACTTAAATATAGAAGTAAAACGAACCGGGAGAACCAAAAATGAACAAAGTTGTGGAAAAATGGGATGAAATCCTGCAAATCGTCAAAACTGAACATGATCTGTCTGACGTCTCTTTTAACACATGGCTAAAGCCTCTGACAGTTTATGAAGTAGTTGACAATGTGGTCACTATTATTGTGCCATCTGAGCAGGTTGGTCTCAATTATATAAGTAAGAAGTACAAACTTCCACTCCAGGTAACAATCAGCGAGGTTACCGGAATGGAAAACTGTGATATTAATTTCATATTACCGGAAGATGTTCCGAAAAAAGAGACTGTCTCCCAGAAAGCACAGTCTCAGGATGCACGCTGCGAAGAGGCTCATCTGAATCCAAAATATACTTTTGATACTTTTGTAGTTGGAAGTAATAATAAATTTGCTCAGGCAGCCGCGCTTGCAGTTGCCGAATCTCCGGGAGATACCTATAATCCGCTGTTTATCTATGGTGGCGCCGGTCTGGGCAAGACTCACCTGATGCACTCTATTGCGCATTTTATTATTGATCACGATGAAAACAGTAAAGTACTGTATGTTACCAGCGAGGAATTTACAAACGAACTGATCGAAACAATCCGAAACGGAAATAACTCAGCAATGACCAAATTCCGTGAAAAATACAGAAATATTGATGTTCTTCTGGTCGATGATATTCAGTTTATTATAGGAAAGGAATCTACACAGGAGGAATTTTTCCATACTTTCAACAGTCTGCACAGTGCAAAGAAGCAGATTATTATTTCATCAGATAAACCACCAAAAGATATGGAAATTCTCGAAGAACGTTTCCGTTCACGCTTTGAATGGGGACTGATTGCAGACATCACGCTGCCGGATTATGAAACCCGAATGGCAATCCTTCATAAAAAAGAAGAAATGGATGGATATGATATTAATGAAGAAGTGATCAAATACATCGCAACTAATATTAAATCCAACATTCGTGAGCTGGAAGGTGCAATCAACAAAGTTATGGCTTTTGCCAAACTTGAAAAGAAAGAAGTTACACTTGAACTTGCAGAACAAGCACTGAAAGACATTATCTCTCCGGATGAGAAGAAAGTAATTACACCTGAATACATTATTTCTATGGTCGCAGAGCATTTCGATGTTTCAGTAGACGACCTTTCCGGAAATAAACGTAACTCAAAAATTGTAACCCCTCGTCAGGTTGCTATGTATCTGTGCAGAGAAATTATTTCTACACCTTTGAAATCAATTGGAAAATGTTTGGGAAATCGTGACCATACTACCGTTATGCATGGTATTGATAAAATTGAAAAAGAAATTGCAAACGATGAAAACCTTAAAAATACCATCGAAACCTTGAAGAAAAAAATTAATCCACAGGGATGAGGATAACTGACTGTATAACTTGTGTATAAGATGTTGATTGAATGTGTATAAGTGTGTATAACTTTCTGCCCCTTTTCGGGCGATAGAATTGTACACAAGTTATTCACATATTTTAAGTACCTCTGTACACGAAGTTATCCATATTCAAAACCCTTGAAAAATCAACCTGAAATGGAGTTTTTCACATATTCACATCCCCTACGGCGGCGACGACGGATTCCTTTTATATATTTATCTATAAAAAACACACATCACCCAGAAAGGAAGTTATACACATTATGAAAATTATTTGCCAGAAAAGTAACCTTCTTAAAAGTGTAAGTATCTCACTCAAGGCAGTTCCTTCCAAAACAACTATGCCAATCCTTGAATGTATATTAATAGATGCAACAACAAATCAAATTAAATTTACAACCAATGATATGGAATTAGGCATTGAAACAATTGTTGACGGCGTTATTGAAGAAAAAGGTGTTATTGCACTCGATGCAAAAATCTTTTATGAAATCATTCGTCGTCTCCCAGATAATGAAGTTACTATAAAAACAGATGAAAAACTTACTGCCACCATTACCTGTGAAAAAGCAAAATTCACAATTCCTGGTAAATCAGGAGAAGATTTTGCGTATCTCCCAATTATTGAAAGAGAAGAGAGTTTAACTATTTCACAATTCACTCTTAAAGAAATGATTAGACAGACAATTTTCTCAATTGCTTCTAACGAGACAAACAAATTAATGACTGGTGAACTGTTTGAAATTAAAGATAATTATCTGAAAATTGTTTCCCTGGACGGACACCGTATTGCCATAAGACGTATGGAATTAAAGAAAGACTATGCTGACCGTAAGGTTGTTGTACCTGGTAAGACTTTGAATGAAATCAGTAAAATTCTTTCCGGTGAGATTGACGACATTGTAAATATTTATTTTTCCAAGAATCACATTTTATTTGAATTCGACCAAACAATAGTTGTTTCCAGACTGATCGACGGTGAATATTTCCGTATTGATCAGATGCTTTCCAGTGATTATGAAACAAAGATCGTAATCAACAAGAAAGAATTTCTGGATTGTATTGACCGTGCTACATTGCTGGTAAGAGAGGGAGAAAAGAAACCGATCATTATTGAAATTACTGATAATTCTATGGAACTGCGTATTGATTCTGCCATGGGTTCCATGAATGAAAATATTGATATTAATAAAGAGGGCAAGGATATTCTGATTGGATTTAACCCGAGATTTTTGATTGATGCCCTTAAGGTAATTGATGATGAAACAATCAGTATCTACCTCGTAAATCCAAAAGCGCCATGCTTTATCAGAGATGATGATGAAAATTACACATATTTGATTCTGCCTGTAAATATCAACCAGAACCAGGCAAGATAGGGAGTAAATGACAATGGAAGAAATTAAGATCAGAGATGAATTTATAAAACTGGGGCAGTTACTGAAACTTGCAGATTTGGTTCAGGATGGGGTTGAAGCAAAGTATGTTATCAGTGACGGGCTGGTAAAAGTAAACGGCGAAGTAGACGAACGCCGCGGACGTAAAGTTTATGAAGGTGACGTTGTTTCTTACGACGGAAATGAGATTAAAGTGATCAGGTGAGTAAATGTATATTGAATCTGTTCAATTAAAAAATTTCAGAAATTATGAATCTCTGGAACTTGACCTGTCGCCGGGAACAAATATTTTTTATGGAAATAATGCCCAGGGAAAGACAAATATCCTGGAAGCGATTTATTTATGCGGAACAACCAAGTCACATAAGGGAAGCAAGGATAAGGATATGATCCGATTTGGGGAGGATGAAGCTCATATTCGGATGATGGTGAACAGGGACGAACTTTCTTATAAGATTGATATGCACCTGAGAAAGAATAAGGCAAAAGGCGTGGCGATCAACGGACTGCCTATAAAAAAGGCAAGTGAACTGTTTGGAGTTGTCAATCTGGTGTTTTTTTCTCCCGAGGATCTGAATATCATAAAAAACGGACCGGGCGAGAGACGTAGATTTCTTGATCTGGAATTGTGTCAGCTGGATAAGATTTATCTGACCGATCTTGCGTCTTATAATCATATTGTAAATCAGAGAAATAAGCTGCTGAAGGACATTTATGTTCAGCCATCACTGAAAAGTACGCTTGAAATCTGGGATATGCAGATGGCAGAGTATGGACGAAGAATTATTGAGAAGCGCAGAGAGTTTATTAGGGAGCTGAATGAGACTGTCAGAAAAATTCATTATAATCTTACTGGCGGTCTGGAAGAGCTTGAAGTAATCTATGAGCCAAGTTCTGAAGCTGAGGGACTGGAAAGTGCTATAAGCAGTAATCGTGAAAGAGATATGAGGATGAAACTGACTTCCGTTGGACCGCACAGGGATGATCTTTGTGTTATGGCAAATGGAATTGATATCCGCAGATATGGTTCACAGGGACAGCAGAGGACAGCTGCACTTTCACTTAAATTATCAGAGATTTATATTGTAAAAAGTAAAATTAAGGATACTCCGATCCTGCTTCTGGATGATGTTCTTTCGGAGCTGGACAGCAGCAGACAGAACTATCTTTTGGACAGTATCAGTGATATCCAGACATTGATCACATGTACGGGACTGGATGATTTTATCAGTCATCAGTTCAGGATAAACAGAGTATTTCAGGTAGTGCAGGGGTACTGTTCACTTTGTGAACAGTAACATTCAGGGAACAGTGTCACAGCCTGCGTTTTAATCTTTTGACAAGGATATGGGCATATGATACACTGAACATAATTATGGAAAGTTGGTGAATACATTGGACAAAGAAGAATTTCGGATAAAGCTGGAAGAGATCAATAAGCTGGTTCAGGATAAAGACTATAAAGGCGCAATGAATATCGTAGACAGCATCGACTGGAGACGAGTGAAAAATGTCCGTACTTTATGTGTTGTCGGCGAAATTTATGCTGCAAATGGCAGGTATGAGGACAGTAAAGAGATCTTTTTGCTGGCATATCATAAATCATCTATTGGTAAAAATATACTTTACCGTTTAGTTGAGATTTCTTTGAGGATGAAGGATATTGATGAAGCAGAGGAGTTTTTTGAAGAATATAAACAGGTGGCTTCCAATGACAGTACACAGTATATTTTACAATATAAAATTGCAAGGGCAAAGAATTCTTCATTAAATGAACAGATCAGAATACTGGAAGAATATAAGGAACAGGAATTTACTGAGAAATGGTCATATGAACTGGCTGCATTATATTACAAAGCCGGAGAAAAGCAGAAATGTCTGGATTTATGTAATGAGATCATTCTCTGGTTCAGTGAAGGCAAATATGTTATGAAAGCCTATGATCTCAAGATGAGAATGGGTGAACTGACAGGCGCAGAGAAAGCGAGATACGAGAAGCAGTTTGTTCCGAAACTTCTTACGCCAGAACAGGCAAAGGAACTGAAGAAAACGGAAGCTGATGAGAAGTCAGCAGAGGCTGAGGAACAGGATGACACATCTGAAACTGCAGAAGAGAGCGAAGATGTAGTGGAAGCGGAACAGCCTGAGGAAGCTGCTGCTCAGGAGCAGGAAGTTCCTTTCAATATGGAGGGGATTCAGGAAAAAATCTCCAGAGGCATCCGTGATATTTTTGGCGGTAAATCTCAGGAAGAGAAAGAAAACTTTACTGATCAATCTATGGATATGATCAATGAGGCAGGTATTACAAAAGAGGACGAGATACCTGAAGAAATCATAAAAAGTGATGCTGCACAGCAGGATCCGGAGGATGTTCCGGAATTGGAAGCGGAGCCTGAGAAGCCAGGAGAGACACCTGTAGCAGTTTCTGTTGAGAATCTTAAGAAAGAGGAAAAGGCAGTTGATTTTGGAGCAACAATCAAAATGCCTGAATTAAATATTCCGGAGTCCATGAAAAATATGGAATTGAGTAAAGCACCTAAGGTTGAAGATGTTGCGGATACAACTCTTTCAATGAATTCCTTTGGTTCTTCAGACACGGAATTTAATTTGGAGGATACAATTCTGGCTGCTGCAACTGCGCAGGGGATTGAGATACCAAAAGACGAAAAAGAACAGGAAAAGGCTGTAGAACCGGAAATTACTGAGTTAGAAACACAGAAGTTTTCAGGTGAGCTGGAGGAACCGGATTTCCTCAGCGGAGACATTAATGAGGAAAAGAATACTGAAGTTCAGATAGAAAAAGCAGAAGATTCTGATAAACCTGTTCAGGAACAAAGTGAAGCTGATAAATCGGATCTGGAAAATGTTGTTTTTGAGGAAGACGATGAGGATGCTGTTACAGAAGAAGATCTCAGAAGAGCAGAAGAAGAATTTCTGCATGGACCTACCGGAAATGCAGATCTGAATCTGGAAGATATTGATGAAAATGAAACTGAGGAGTTGGAAAACGCTTCAGAAGAGAAAGCAGAACCATTGACTGAAGAAGAGGAATTGGAACGCTTTATTGAATCTATTCAGGTTAAAGATGAAGCAGATCCAAGAGACATCGTACCGAGAGCGAAAGAGCTGACTGAAGATGAGAAACAGTTATTTACATATTTTGTAAAAGTTCCCGGTATGAAAGAGCAGTTGGTTGATACCTTGTGTGATGTGCAGATGGCTGCTGCAGATAAATCATCCAGGACAGGAAATATTATTGTCATGGGCGGTAAGGAATGCGGAAAGACAAGACTGATATCAGGATTGATACCGGCAATCTGTAAGGAATTAAATCTGGAAGCATCCAAAGTTGCTTATGTTTTTGCAGAGCAGATAAATGGAAAAAATATTTATAAGATTTTTGCAAAACTGGCAGGAGGTTTCCTGGTAATTGAGAATGCAAATCAGTTAACTCAGGAAACAGTTGAAATGCTTGATAAGGCCATGGAAGTAAAAACAGATGGATTAACTGTGATTATTGAGGATGAGAAAATCGGCATGCGTAAACTGATTGCAAAATATCCGAAATTTGCCAAAAAGTTTACTTCTATGATCAATATTCCGGTATTTACCAATGATGAGCTTGTTAACTTTGCAAGGATTTATACAAAAGAAAACGGTTATACCATTGACCAGATGGGAATGCTGGCATTGTATAATCTGATTGGTATTAACCAAAAAGAGGACTTGCCTATGAATATTGGTGCAGTAAAAGAGCTGATCGATGCTGCAATTGCCAAGTCACAGGGCGGAATCCGCAAATTTAAACGTAACATATCAAAGAAATGTATGGACAGAGATGGATATATTGTTCTGTACGAAAAAGATTTCAGCAAATAATATAAGAAAAGGGAGTTAAAATTATGACCAGACCGTATCTAGGAGATCCAAAGTATACAATAGAAGTGCTTCAGAAGTATAATTTTGCGTTCCAGAAAAGGTTTGGTCAGAACTTTCTGATCGATACCCATGTTCTGGATAAAATAATAGATTCTGCACAGATAACAAAGGACGATTTTGTACTGGAGATTGGGCCTGGAATTGGAACTATGACTCAATATCTGGCTGAGGCAGCTAGAGAAGTTGCTGCTGTTGAAATTGATACAACATTGATTCCGATTCTGCAGGATACACTCAAAGACTGGGATAATGTAACTGTGATCAATAATGATATCCTGAAAGTGGATATCAGAAAGCTTGCTCTGGAAAAAAATCAGGGGCGTCCGATCAAGGTTGTTGCCAATTTGCCGTATTATATTACTACCCCGATTATCATGGGGCTGTTTGAGAATCAGGTTCCTATTGATTCGATTACTATTATGGTGCAGAAAGAGGTTGCTGACAGAATGCAGGTAGGACCCGGAACAAAAGATTACGGGGCTCTGTCATTGGCAGTGCAGTATTATGCAAAGCCTCAGATTGTAGCAAATGTGCCGCCAAATTGCTTCATGCCAAGACCAAAGGTTGGAAGTGCAGTGATCAGATTGGAAAGGTATGCACAGCCGCCGGTTGATGTGAAGGATGAGAAGTTAATGTTTCGAATTATCCGGGCATCTTTTAACCAGAGAAGAAAGACACTGTTGAATGGATTGAAAAATTCACCTGAGATTCCATTTTCAAAGGAGCAGATTGAGGAAGCCCTGGGAATGTGCGGACTTTCTTTGAATATCAGAGGAGAGGCTTTGACCCTGGAGCAGTTTGCACAGCTGGCAAATGCATTCAGTAGTTTATAGAGAAACTACTGATGAACATTCCTGGAGCACAATGCGGAGAGTTATTTACTGCCTTCATAATTCATTTGACATTTGTTCAAAAAATTTTCACAACTTAAACATGATTCTATCATAATTGCAGGATATACTAAGTGCATAAAAATAATAAAGCCAACATTATTTTTATAAAATTTCTTTTTCATATGTTGATTGCCGGGAAAGGCAATTAACTCTCCTTCCTTTTAAAAAATAAATTTGAACGTAATATAAAAAGCATCCGTTTAGCCACCGGATGCTTTTTATATTATTTGATGCAGTTACATTGGGGGATAAAGGAATAGCAGATAAGTGATGTTTATTTTACAGAAAGCATGGTAGGTATGCTATAATGGGGCCGGTAAATGAGAAATGAGCAGATATGGCCATACAGAAAAAGGAATAGACTGGTGGATATATTATCTGCATATGGAAACGGCAGCCACAGGCAGCCTGAGATTATGGAGGAAATACAATTATGACAATAAAGAAATTAGGAGCACTTATTCTTGCGGGAACAATTATGTGTACAACACCTGCTGTACCTGCAATGGCATCAGATTCATCTACAGCTGTACAGGAAGTTATTACTGATAATGCTATTGATTCACTTGCATCAGATCCTGATGCTGTAGTAGATATTATTATGTATGTAAAGGATGCGGTAGATCAGCAGGACATTTCTGATGAGCAGATTAAGTCACTGATTCAGACTGCAGAAAGTACAGTAGGAGTAAGTCTGACTGATGAGGAAGAGAACAAAGTGGTTAAGATCGTAAAACAGGTCAAAGATACTAATATTGATGAAGAGCAGCTCAGAAGTACTGTGACAAAGGTTTATGACAAGTTAGAGGAATTAGGCATCGGTAAGGAAGAAGTGAAGGGAATCCTGAATAAGTTGTTTGATTTTGCAAAGAGCTTTTTTAACTAAAAATTATCCGCCCGATGCGGACATATGAACGTAACGGGAGTATACAAGTTATACAACTGACAAATAAGAGAAAACAAAAAAATATGTGTTATTTCTCTAAAAAAAAATAAAAAAAGTAGAATTAATTGTGCAAATGAACGAAAGTTAACTGCGAGTTCATATTTTGTTCATAAATGATTGTTATTATATAAACAGTTCGAAAGAACCTACGAAAGACGTTGTAATGTGTTATCATTACACATAAATTTTTTTCATAATAATAGCCCCGGTAAACCACTGCCGGGGCACTCCTCGTTTTATGGGAGATTTTATAAATGAAGGGTTTGGATAGAATTGATTGCTTTTTGATTAGTTATGCCGCAGTAGTTATGATTACTGCGGCATTTTTTTGTCTGTTAATTTTCCATATTTCTGGATTTCGTTATTTAGTTCTTCCATGCGGGCATCCAGCTCCGCTACGTACCTGGCACATTCTCTTAATTCCTTTGTGATGTAATCAGGTCCGTCACCTTCGAATTTATAATGCATTTTATGTTCCAGTGTTGCCCAGAAATCCTGTGCAACAGTGCGGATCTGTATTTCTACTTTTGTATCAATAATACTGTCTGAAAGAAAAACAGGTGTGGTGACCAGCATATGGTAACTTCGATAACCGCTCTTTTTCGGATTCTTCATGTAATCACGTCTGGCAAGGATTGTCAGATCATTCTGTTTGGAAAGCATATCTGCTATCAGATAAATATCAGAAGTAAAAGAGCAGCTGATACGGATACCAGCGATATCATTGACGTAACGGACCATATTTTCAATGCTGGATTCATAACCATGTCGTTTTAATTTCTTTACGATACTTTCAGGAGTTTTAATTCTGGATTTCACGTGCTCGATGGGATTGTATTTATGTCGGTGCTGAAATTCATCGTTTAAAATATCAATCTTAGTTCTTACCTGTTTCAGGGCAGACTTATATACAAAAATGACAGTTTCCCAGTCATTCAGTTCTTTAAAGTCCCTCAGCGGGACGGAATCATAATTCATGTATAAATATCCTTTCAGCTATGCTTTGTAGTGCATAGAGTTGTTCTTGGTGAATAATAACATTATTATAACATATAATTATCAGTTTGTGTAAATATCCATTTGTAAAATTGGGTTACTGTTTACCTGTAATTTCGGATTTCCATTATTGGAGCTAGTGTGCTATAATGTTTGCAAAAAGTTGGCATTATATAAAAAATCCAGGCAAAGGAGATCTGATAATGGCTGAATCAATGAAAGATTACGAAAAAGAGTTAGAGGCTTCTTTTAAGAAAATTGAAGAGGGCGATATTCTTACAGGAACTGTAATCAGTGTAGATGAGAAAGAGGTTGTGATCGACCTTAAATATTATGCAGAGGGAATCATTCCCGCAGAGGACTACAGCAGAGAACCGGGATTTTCATTAAAGGAAGAAGTACATGTGGGAGATGAGGTTTCTGCAACTGTTGTGAAAAAAGACGATGGAAACGGAAATATTCTCCTGTCCAGAGTAGAAGCGGCAGATGTGCTTGCATGGGACAAATTAAAAGAGTTAAAGGATTCGGGAGAAGTTCTTGATGTAGTAGTAAAAGGAATTGTGAACGGCGGTGTGATCGCCTATGTAGAAGGCGTACGCGGATTTATTCCTGCATCCAAGCTTGCATTAAGCTATGTAGAGGATACAAATGAATACCTGAATAAACCAATCCAGGTTCAGGTTTTTGACATTGATAAAGAAAAAGGAAGATTAATTCTTTCAGCAAAGGAAATATTAAGAGAGAAAGCAGAAGAGGAGAGAAAGGCAAAAATTTCCAATGTGCAGGTGGGTCTGGTAACAGAAGGCGTCGTTGAAAGCCTGCAGCCATATGGTGCGTTCGTAAACCTTGGAAATGGTTTATCAGGACTTGTACACATTTCTCAGATCTGCGAGAAGAGAATCAAGAAACCATCGGAAGTTCTGGCAGTGGGTGATAAAGTAAAAGTCAAAGTAACTGCAGTTAAAGATGGAAAATTGAGCCTGAGCATCAAAGAAGCAACAGATATGATGGCGAAAGAAATTGAAGAAGAAGTGTTTGAGCTTCCGGATTCTAAAGAAGAAGCGTCCACTTCTCTTGGTGCACTTTTTGCAAACATAAAATTAGATTAGTAGATTGAGGTTAAATTCTGTATGAAAAATCAGGAGAAAATATTTGTAATAGGCCATAAGAATCCTGACACGGATTCTATTTGTTCAGCAATTGCCTATGCGGACATAAAGAACAGAACTTCTCAGAAGGTAAAATATGTTCCGAAACGTGCAGGACAGATTAACGAAGAAACCGAATATGTATTAAACCGTTTCGGCATGCAGCCACCGGGATATCTGTCTAATATCGGAACACAGGTAAAGGATATGGATATCCGTGTAAGCCCGGATGCAGACAAGAGTATATCGTTGAAAAATGCATGGGATCTTATGATGGAGAAGAGTATTGTTTCGCTTCCGATCAAGGATAAGGAAGGGCAGCTTGAGGGACTGATCACAATTGGAGATATTGCTAAGACCTATATGGATACAACAGACAGTTATCTTCTTTCCAGAGCAAAAACACAGTATAAAAGAATTGCTGAAACTATTGCCGGTACAGTAATAGAGGGAAATGAGCATGGATATTTTACAAAGGGAAAGGTTCTGGTAGGAACTGCAAATCCGGAAATGCTTAAAGCTTATATTGAGGAGGATGATCTGATCATCATGGGAGACAGAGAAGAGGATCACCTTCAGGCAATTGCTCAAAATGTAAGCTGTATTATTGTTGGTATGGGAATAGAAGTAAGTGAGAAAGTCATAAAGCTTGCGCATGAAAAAGAAATTGCTATCATTATGTCTCCGTATGATACCTTTACTATTGCACGATTGATCAATCAGAGTATTCCTGTAAGATACATTATGAAAACCGATAATCTGGTTACATTTAGTACAGAGGATTTTACTGATGACATTCAGAATGAGATGATTAAACATCGTCATCGTGCATTCCCTGTAATTAATAAAAAGGGAAAATGTATCGGAACTATTTCAAGAAGAAACTTTCTGGATATGCACAAGAAGAAAGTTGCGCTTGTGGACCATAATGAGAAAGACCAGGCGGTAGATAATATTGATAAAGCTGAGATTGTGGAGATTATTGATCATCATAAACTTGGTTCACTGGAAACTATGGCTCCGATTTCATTCAGAAATCAGCCGGTTGGATGTACCGCAACAATTCTGTATGAAATGTACGGTGAGCAGAAACTGGAGATTTCACCAAACATTGCAGGTCTTCTCTGTGCTGCGATTATTTCAGATACACTGATGTTCCGTTCACCGACCTGTACATTATCTGATAAAATGGCAGCAGGAGCTCTGGCACTGATCGCCGGAATTAATATTGAGCAGTTTGCCAGAGAGATGTTTAAGGCCGGAAGTAATCTTAAAGATAAATCACCGGAAGAAATCTTCTATCAGGATTATAAGAAATTTATTGCAGAGGATGATATTAACTTTGGGGTTGGACAGATCAGTTCTATGGACAGTGATGAACTGGTAGAAATCAAAGAACGTCTGGTTCCGTTTATGGTCAGCGAGTGCGGGCGTCATGGAGTTACCCGCGTATTCTTTATGCTTACTAACATTATTGAAGAATCTACAGAACTTCTTTATTATGGTGAGGGAAGCGAAGAAATGGCCAGCATTGCATTTCATATGGAACCTAAAGACGGAGTGTTTGACCTGAAAGGTGTAGTTTCACGTAAGAAACAGTTGATACCTGCACTTATGGAAGCGGCTCAGGCAGGACAGAATGATTATAATTAAATCGAGGACAGAGTAAAATGGCAAAAGAAACCTGGAAAGCAGGAAATATGTTATATCCGCTTCCGGCAGTTATGGTAAGCGTTTCTGACGGTGAAGGCAATGACAATATTATTACAGTTGCATGGGCAGGTACGGTATGTACAAATCCGCCAATGGTTTCCATTTCTGTGCGGCCATCCCGTTTTTCCTATGATATGATCAGGAAGACTGGGGAATTTGTAATAAACCTTACAACAGAAAAGCTTGCGTATGCGACTGATTACTGCGGAATACGTTCCGGACGTGATGTTGATAAATTCAAAGAAATGAAACTTACAAAAGAGAAAGCAGATTTTGTCAAAGCACCGATGATCGCAGAGTCTCCGGTAAGTATTGAGTGCAGAGTGAAGCAGGTTTTGGAATTAGGTTCCCATCATATGTTTGTGGCAGATGTACTTGCAGTTCATGCTGATCAGCAGTATATGGATGAGAAGAAGAAATTTCATCTCAATGATGCGAAACCATTGGTATATTCCCACGGTGAATATCTTGGAATTGGTAAGAAGCTGGGAACTTTTGGCTACAGTGTAAAAAAGAAGAAAAAAGCTTCCGGAAAAAGAGGCAAGTGAGCAGCAACATGCAAATTGCAGGCACAGATAATGTGTGATAAAATGAAAGGACATAGACATGAATAATGTGACATTAATTGGAATGCCCGGTTCAGGGAAAAGTACGATAGGAGTTATCCTTGCAAAAGCTTTAAGATATGAGTTCCTTGATTCTGATCTTTTGATACAGAAACAGGAGAAAAGAAAACTTTCCGAAATCATAGAGCAGGACGGGCCGGAACGTTTTAAGGAAATTGAGAACCGTGTCAATGCAGATATTCATGTAACAGATACGGTCATTGCGCCAGGCGGCAGTGTTATTTACTGCGAAGAGGCGATGGAGCATCTGAAGTCCATTGGAAAAGTTGTGTATCTCAAATTATCTCTGGAATCTTTATCCAAAAGACTTGGCAATCTGAAAGGCCGCGGAGTTCTGCTCAAGGAAGGACAGAGCCTGAAAGATCTTTATGAAGAACGAGTACCTTTATATGAAAAATATGCAGATATTACCATTGATGAAGAGGGGAAAGATTTGGATGAAAGTCTCAGAGCAATTCTGGAGATAATACATACCAGAGAGCAGGGAAAATGATTATTACAGGTCAGGGAATGGACCGTGGTAAATAATTTTTGTTTACAAATGACAAATATATGCTATAATATACAACTGACTTTGAAATAAGATGATCATTTAGTATGATCATATATTCATTTGAAATGTGAGGTACGCCTTAGAAAATACGCAAAAAACCGGATTTTCCGGTGTTCTGCAAAGGATGTACTTTAATTCTGCTCATGGAGTGAAAATAAATAAGAGGTGTGATATGGAACAGTATGTTATAAAAGGAGGCAACCCTTTAGTCGGTGAGGTTGAAATCGCCGGTGCTAAGAATGCAGCACTTGCGATTCTTGCAGCAGCCATAATGACTGATGAGACGATTCTCATAGAGAATCTGCCGGATGTAAGGGATATCAATGTATTGCTTGAAGCAATCGCTGGTATTGGAGCACAGGTAGATCGTATTGATAAATCTACGGTAAAGATTAACGGATCTACAATTGGAGATGTAAGTGTTGATTATGAATATATCAAGAAGATCAGAGCTTCCTATTATCTGCTTGGAGCACTTCTTGGTAAATATAAACATGCAGAAGTACCGCTTCCGGGTGGATGCAACATTGGAAGCCGTCCGATCGACCAGCATCTGAAGGGATTCAGAGCACTTGGCGCAGATGTTGATATTATGCATGGTGCGATCGTTGCGAAAGCAGATGAACTTCATGGAAGCCATATTTTCCTTGATGTTGTTTCTGTAGGGGCAACAATTAATATTATGATGGCAGCATCTCTTGCACCGGGACGTACGATCCTGGAGAATGCTGCAAGAGAACCGCATGTCGTAGACGTTGCAAACTTCCTGAACAGTATGGGAGCCAACATTAAAGGTGCAGGTACAGATGTGATCCGTATTAAAGGTGTAGAGAAGCTTCACCGTACAGAATATTCCATTATTCCGGATCAGATCGAGGCCGGTACATTTATGTTTGCGGCAGCAGCAACAGGCGGAGATATCACGGTTAAGAATGTAATTCCGAAGCATCTGGAGGCAACAACAGCCAAGCTTGAAGAGATTGGTTGTGAAGTAGAAGAGTTTGATGATGCAGTTCGTGTACGTTCTACAGGAAAGCTTCATCGTACTCATGTAAAGACTCTTCCTTATCCGGGATATCCGACAGATATGCAGCCACAGATTGCTGTAACCTTGGCACTTGCAGAAGGAACCAGTATTGTAACAGAGAGCATCTTTGAGAACAGATTTAAATATGCAGATGAGCTGTCACGTATGGGAGCTAACATTAAGGTTGAGGGCAATTCCGCAATTATTGATGGGGTAAAGAAGCTGACAGGTGCAAGAGTAAGTGCACCGGATTTACGTGCAGGTGCAGCATTGGTTATCGCAGGTCTGGCAGCAGACGGAATCACTGTTGTTGATGATATTGTATATATTCAGAGAGGATATGAGAATTTCGAAGAGAAGCTCAGATCCCTTGGAGCTGAGATTGAACGAGTATCCAGTGAAAAAGAAATCCAGAAATTCCGCTTAAGAGTAGGATGATATAACGGATGAGAAAAAAACATCAAAAAATAGCTTGACATTTTTTTATGTTAAGTATATTGTATGGTGTGCAGCAATATTAATGAAAGTTAATAATTAGTAATAGCCTTTTATTCAGAGTGGTGGAGATACAAAGGATCTGCGAAGCCACGGCAACCCCTGTTTACGGAGGAAGGTGCCAACCTGAGCGAGTGATCGAACAATAAGAGGATTGTTTAGATAATCAAACAGTCCGATTATTTCGGGCTGTTTCTTTTTGTTAACTGCAAAGTATCAGCAGGTTACTGTACAAAAGACGGCGGGGGAGCCGGACTGCTGGTACGGTACATATAGTGAGATACAACAAATAAAGGAGAACACAATGGAGAAAATTTTATTTACATCCGAATCTGTAACTGAGGGACATCCTGACAAAATGTGCGATGCCATTTCTGACGCGGTTCTTGACGCAATCATGGAACAGGACCCAATGGGACGTGTTGCATGCGAAACAGCTACAACAACAGGTCTTGTACTGGTAATGGGTGAGATCACAACAACAGCAAACATTGATATTCAGCAGATCGTAAGAGATACTGTTCGTGAGATCGGATATGACCGTGGTAAATACGGATTCGATGCAGATACATGTGCAGTTATCACAGCTCTGGACAAACAGTCCGCAGATATCGCTCTTGGTGTAGACAAAGCACTGGAAGCTAAGATGGGTGAAGAAGAGATTGATGCAATTGGAGCAGGTGACCAGGGTATCCAGTTTGGTTATGCTTCCAATGAAACAGAAGAGTATATGCCATATGCGATCAACATGGCACATAAACTTGCACGTCAGTTAACAAAAGTTCGTAAAGACGGAACATTAAAATACTTAAGACCAGATGGAAAAACACAGGTTACTGTAGAATATGATGAAGCTGGAAAACCATTCCGTATTGATGCAGTTGTATGCTCTACACAGCATGATCCGGATGTAACTCAGGAACAGATCCATGAGGATATCAAGAAATATGTATTCGATGAGATCATCCCTGCAGATATGGTAGATGAGAATACACAGTATTTCATCAACCCGACAGGACGTTTCGTAATCGGTGGACCTCACGGTGACAGCGGACTTACAGGACGTAAGATCATCGTTGATACTTACGGTGGAGCTGGTCGCCACGGCGGCGGAGCTTTCTCTGGAAAAGACTGCACAAAGGTTGACCGTTCTGCAGCATATGCAGCTCGTTATGTAGCAAAGAATATCGTAGCAGCAGGACTTGCTGATAAGTGTGAAATCCAGCTCTCCTATGCAATCGGTGTTGCTCATCCGACATCTGTTCATGTAGACACATTTGGAACAGGCAAACTCTCCGATACAAAACTTGTTGAGATCATTCGCGAGAACTTTGACCTTCGTCCGGCAGGAATCATCAAGATGCTTGACCTGAGAAGACCGATCTACAAACAGACAGCTGCTTACGGACACTTCGGACGTACAGATGTAGATCTTCCATGGGAGCATCTGGACAAGGTTGAAGATCTTAAGAAATACCTTGCATAATTAAAAGATTTGCAGAAGCTGGAGCACAGCTGAACAATTTACAATTGTAATATACAGCGTAAAGAGAAAACAGGAATTATCTGGAATTGAAATACGGATAGTTCCTGTTTTTTAATTCCCTGGAATAAGAATATTCCCAATAATTGTGTTGTGCGTAATTGGATTTATAGTGATAAAATGGGTGTCTGTATACTCGAAATGGTGCTAGAGCGTGTTTGAAAAATCATTCCCGCAATTTGCACGCCCCACTTTGCGGTATATTTTGCAGAAAGCCTTTTTCAAACACGCTCTAACGGGACTGTATTTTATAGAAAATTTAGATATGGAAATTGAACTTTATGATATAATAAATCCAAGACATTGAGGGTGACAGAGTGATAAACTCAGAGAATATTTCTGAAGGGCATAAACGAAAAGCAATGTTCAGGGAATGAAATAGAGAGGAAAACAAAAAATAAAAGATAAAGGATGGTTCAAATGAAGTTAAAGACAAGGATCGTGATAGGATTCGGCATGAGCATTCTGGTCCCGCTGCTTTTGTTTTCAGCAACTTTATATGGATTAAGCCATACAAAGCTTGCACAGCAGGCAAAGAACTCAACAGAGGTAGTATATGACATTTCCGTCGGGGAATCCGCCAACAGCCAGACACAGGTAAGACTCATTGCGAAAGATGTATTGTTTACGGCAACCGTAATTCTGGTATTTACGGCATTGTCCATTGGTTTGTGGATTTACAGAAGCATTGCCACACCGCTGGTTAAGTTGAAGAAAGCCACTCAGAATATCAAGGAGGGCAATCTGGATTTTGTTCTGGAGGTAGAAGGTGACGATGAATTCTCGGAACTCTGCCGGGATTTTGAGGAGATGAGAAAGCGGCTCAAGGAATCTGCAGAAGAGAAAGTTCTTATGGATAAAGAGAACAAGGAACTTATCAGCAATATTTCTCATGACCTTAAAACCCCGATCACAGCAGTAAAAGGATATGTCGAGGGAATCATGGACGGAGTGGCAGATACTCCGGAGAAAATGGATCGTTATGTAAAGACGATCTACAACAAAACAAACGAGATGGATCATCTGATCAATGAGCTAACTTTCTACTCTAAGATCGATACAAACAGAATTCCATACACATTCAGCAAACTCAATGTAGAAGACTATTTCAGTGACTGTGCGGAGGAAGTAGGACTGGAACTGGAGACCAGAGGAATTGAGCTGGTATATGCCAACTATGTAGAGAGCGGTGTACAGGTCATTGCAGATGGTGAACAGATCCGTCGTGTCATCCATAATATCATCAGCAACGCCATCAAATATATGGACAAGCCAAAAGGAATCATCCAGATCCGTGTAAAGGATGTTGGAGATTTCATTCAGGTAGAGATCGAAGATAACGGAAAAGGAATCGCAGCAAAAGATCTGCCGTCTATTTTTGATCGTTTTTACAGAACAGATGTGTCGAGAAATTCTTCCAAGGGAGGAAGCGGAATCGGACTTTCCATCGTAAAGAAGATCCTGGAGGATCATGGTGGAAAGGTCTGGGCAACCAGCAGACTGGGAATTGGCACGATCATGTATTTTGTACTTAGAAAGTATCAGGAGGTACCAATGAAATGAGCAGAATTTTAATAATAGAAGACGAAGAAGCAATCGCGGATCTGGAGAAAGATTATCTGGAACTCTCCGGATTTGAGGTTGAGATATGCAACAGAGGAGACACAGGACTGACACGTGCACTGAACGAGGAATTTGATCTGATCATTCTGGATCTTATGCTTCCGGAAGTGGACGGTTTCGACATTTGCAGACAGGTACGCCAGGAGAAAAATACTCCGATCATCATGGTGTCTGCAAAGAAAGATGACATCGACAAGATCAGAGGTCTGGGACTTGGCGCAGATGATTATATGACAAAGCCGTTCAGTCCGAGTGAACTGGTAGCCCGGGTTAAAGCACATATGGACAGATATAACCGTCTGATCGGTTCTAATGTCCACAAGAATGATATCGTAGAGATACGAGGAATCAAGATTGACAAGACTGCACGACGTGTATGGGTAAATGGCGAGGAGACAACTTTTACTTCCAAGGAATATGATCTGCTTACATTCCTTGCAGAGAATCCAAACAGAGTGTTTACCAAAGAAGAACTTTTCAGAGAAATCTGGGATATGGAATCTGTGGGAGATATTGCTACAGTTACTGTCCATATCAAGAAAATCCGTGAGAAAATTGAATTTAATACAGCTAAGCCGCAGTATATTGAAACAATCTGGGGCGTAGGCTACAGATTTAAAGTGTAACTGAATCAGGCGTCCTGGCAGAAATCTATTTGTCAGGACGTTTGAGGATAACCGGGGCTAAAATTTATGATTCATTATGAATATAAAAGGAAAAAATGGAAAGATTATATAAAAAATTAGAAAGCTACGGCAAGTCCGACTATTATCCGTTCCATATGCCGGGACATAAACGAAACAAAGCATCTTCAGCAGGGGATTTCCCGTTTGAGAGAGACATCACAGAGATTTCCGGATTTGATAATCTTCATCATGCAGAGGGAATCCTGAAAGAAGTACAGGAAAATGCCGCACAGATTTACGGTACAAAGAAATGCTTTTTCAGCGTAAACGGAAGTACAGCCGCTCTTCTGGCAGCAGTCAGTGCATCCGTAAACAAAGGCGGCAAAATCCTGGTAGCAAGAAACTGTCACAAAGCAGTTTACCATGCACTTTATCTGCGGGACCTGCAGCCGGTCTATGTTTATCCACACGAAGATAAAAGACTGGGGATAAACGGTGGCATTTCAGCCAGAAGTGTGGAAAGATATCTGGAGGAAAATCAGGATGTACAGGCAGTTCTGCTCACATCGCCTACATATGACGGAGTCGTATCCGACATAAAAGAGATTGCAGAAGTGGTACACAGACATGAAATTCCGCTGATCGTAGATGAAGCACATGGAGCACATTTCCGTTTCTCGGAGTACTTTCCGGTTTCGGCAGCAGAACTGGGGGCAGATGTTGTGGTCCAGAGCTTTCACAAGACTCTGCCGTCCATGACACAGACAGCAGTACTTCATGTGTGCAGCGATATGGTGGATGTGGGGAAAATTAAGCGCTTTATGGGAATCTATCAGACAAGCAGTCCGTCCTATATTCTGATGGCCAGTATGGATGCCTGCATGGATAAACTGCAGAAAGATGGAAAGCAAATGTTCCGTGAATTTACTTACAATCTGGAAAAAGCCAGACAGCGCCTTTCAAAGTGCGAAAAGATAAAACTGATCGAAGCCTCCATGCTTCAGGGCACTGGAATCTACGATTATGACAGATCCAAGTTATTGTTCTCCACAGTTGGAACTTCCATTAATGGACATCAGCTTCATGAAATATTACGTGACAGATATCATATTGAGATGGAAATGGAAGCCGAGAAATATGCCCTTGGAATTGCAGCAGTGGGAGATACGGAAGAGGGATTTGACAGAATATGTAGTGCAATTGAAGAAATAGACGCAGAAACAGAACTGGTATCTGCAGCAGAGGAATCACAGGAGAATACTTCCCATGCAAGAATGAAACAGCTTATGACCATTTCTCAGGCAGTGGATGCACAGCAGAGACGATATCCTCTGGAAGAGAGTATCGGAAAGGTCAGTGCAGAGTTTGCTTATCTGTATCCTCCCGGAATACCGATTATTGTGCCTGGTGAGCAGATTACTGGACAATTTGTGCGAAATGTGAGAAGATACATGGAACAGGGACTGGAAGTGCAGGGACTCAGTGATACATCTTCTGAGACAATCTGTGTAGCTGCCCGGAATGATTCGGGTCAGGAAGAAGACAGTCCGGCAAAGGAATAAAACAGTAGAAATGGGAAAGATTTTTTACATTATGGGAAAGAGCGCGTCAGGAAAGGATAAGATTTATTCACTTCTGGCAGCAAATAAAGAACTGAATTTAAAAACACTTGTCCTGTACACTACACGGCCAATCAGAGCTGGTGAGCAGGATGGAAAGAATTATTATTTTGTAGATGATAAGAAATTGAAAGAATTTCGAAAGAATGGGAATCTGATAGAGGCCAGAGCCTATCACACAGTTCATGGAATATGGACATATTTCACAGCAGATGACGGACAGGTAGATCTGGCAGATTCCGATTATCTGGGTATCGGTACACTGGAGTCTTTTAAGAAAATGCGTAAGTACTATGGTGAAGATGCAGTCTGTCCTGTTTATATCCAGGTGGAAGACGGAGAAAGACTGAGTCGTGCTCTTAAACGGGAACGCGAGCAGGCCAATCCAAAATACGAGGAAATGTGCAGAAGATTTATTGCAGACCAGTCGGATTTTTCAGAAGAGAATATTTTGAGAGCAGAAATCTGGAAACGTTTTCAGAATACAGACCTCGACAAATGTGTGAAAGAAATCGTAAATTATATAAAATCTATGCAATAAGTCTCCTTTTATGGTATAATATCTTACAAAACGGACTGGTGAGGTGATTCTTATGATGGGATTTAACAACATTATTGGACATGACGAGATTATCGGACATTTAAAAAATGCAATAGAATCAGGAAAAATATCGCATTCTTATATTTTTACCGGCGAACCAGGTTCTGGTAAGAAACTTCTTGCAGGAACTTTTGCAGCAACACTTCAGTGTGAAGCAGGCGGTACGGAGCCGTGCCAGAAATGTGACTCCTGCAAAAAGGCGATAGGCAAGAATCATCCGGATATTATTATGGTTACACATGAGAAACCGGGAACGATCACGATTGATGAGATCAGGGATCAGGTGATTCATGATGTGGACATCAGACCATATTACAGTCCTTACAAGATTTATATTATTGCTGATGCAGACCTTATGACACCGCAGGCACAGAATGCTCTTCTTAAAACCATTGAAGAGCCGCCGGAATATGCAGTGATACTTTTGCTGACCAATAATATTGGTGGACTGCTGCCTACGATTCAGTCAAGATGTGTACGGCTTGATCTTAAGGTAGTAGATGACGGTCTTGTAAAGAAATACCTGATGGAGCATCTCCATGTGCCGGATTATCAGGCTGAGATTGATGCATCCTTTGCGCAGGGAAGTATTGGAAGAGCTAAGGAAGCTGCTACTTCACAGGAATTTGCAGAGATGACGCAGAATGCTCTGAAAATTCTCAAATATGCAAATACTATGGAAGTTTACGAGCTGGCAGATGCCATCAAGAGCATTTCAGGAGAGAAACAGAATGTCAATGATTATCTGGATATTTTCCAGTTCTGGTTCAGAGATGTTCTGATGTTCAAGGCAACACAGGAGGTTGACAATCTGGTATTTAAGCAGGAAATTAATTTTATCAGAGAACAGGCGAAACAGCGTTCCTATGAGAATCTGGAGAACATTCTGGATTCCATTCAGAAGACAAAGGTACGTCTGAAAGCAAATGTTAATTTTGACCTGGCATTTGAATTACTGTTCCTGACGATCAGGGAGAAATAGAATGACAAAAGTAGTAGGCGTGAGATTTCGTAATGTAGGCAAGATTTATTATTTCAGTCCTAAGGATTATGAAATTAAAACTGGCGACCATGTGATCGTAGAGACTGCCCGTGGCATTGAATACGGGAAAGTCGTACTTGCACCAAGAGAAGTAGGTGAGGAAAGTGTAGTGCATCCTCTTAAAGAAGTACTTCGTGTAGCAACACAGGAGGACGATGAGAGAGAGGCACAGAATAGAATCAGAGAACGAGAGGCATTCAAAATCTGTCAGAAGAAGATCCGCGAACATGGTCTGGAAATGAAGCTGATAGATGCAGAATATACATTTGATAATAATAAGGTGTTGTTTTACTTTACTGCAGACGGCAGAATTGATTTCCGCCAGCTTGTAAAGGATCTGGCAGCGATTTTCAAGACACGTATTGAACTTCGTCAGATTGGTGTCCGCGATGAAACAAAAATTCTTGGTGGAATCGGCATTTGTGGCAGATGTTTATGCTGCCATACTTATCTGTCTGAATTTGCACCGGTATCCATCAAGATGGCGAAAGAGCAGAACCTGTCTTTGAACCAGACTAAAATTTCCGGGGTATGCGGCAGACTGATGTGCTGTCTGAAGAACGAGCAGGAGACATACGAAGAACTGAACAAGAAACTTCCGGGACTGGGCGATTCTGTTACAACTCCGGACGGACTTCAGGGAACCGTACACAGTGTAAATGTACTTCGCCAGAGAGTAAAAGTAATTGTAGAAATCAATGACGAGAAAGAAATTCAGGAATTCCCGGTGGATGAACTGAAATTCAGACCAAGAAAGAAGAAAGTAAAAGTCTCTGACAAAGAGTTAAAGGAACTTGGAAATCTGGAAGATAAAAAAGGAGATTCCAAATTAAATGAATGATCAGCTGGTAAAAGATAATGAACGCGTGGATGATCTCCAGAACGGATATTATGTGATCCAGGATCCGGATAAATTCTGTTTTGGAATGGATGCGGTTCTTCTTTCCGGCTTTGCAAAAGTAAAAAAAGGTGAGACTGCTCTGGACATGGGAACAGGAACGGGCATTATCCCGATTCTGCTTAAGGCTAAGACAGATGGAAAACATTTTACAGGCCTTGAAATTCAGCAGGAATGCGCAGATATGGCCGGACGCAGTGTTAAGTATAATCATCTGGAGAACGACATTGACATCGTACAGGGTGACATTAAGGAGGCGGCCGAGATTTTTGGGGCAGCCTCTTTTGATGTAGTGACGAGCAATCCACCTTATATGATCGGACAGCATGGGCTGCGCAATCCGGACATGCCAAAAGCAATTGCCAGACATGAGGTGCTCTGCAATCTGGAGGATGTGGTCAGCCAGGCGGCAAAAGTACTGAAAGAACGGGGCAGATTTTATATGGTGCACAGACCGTTCAGACTGGCAGAGATTATGAATGTTCTGACGAAATACCGACTGGAGCCGAAGAGAATGCAGCTTGTGTACCCATACATAGACAGAGAGCCGAATATGGTACTGATCGAGGCATTAAAGGGCGGAAATTCCAGAGTAACCGTGGAACCGCCGCTGATCGTATACAAAGAACCGGGAGTTTATACAGAGAACATACTGAAAATTTATGATATGATTTAAACTGAATCAGGTAAATCCCTGTTTCAATTGCGAAAAGCAATAAGTAGTGGGGCTTATTTGTATCAGGATGAGTAAGTAGCGGATGGTTTTATCTGCTTAACTTTTTGCAAAGCAATTATGAGAGGAATCAATTATGAGTGGTAAATTGTATTTATGTGCAACACCCATAGGAAACCTGGAGGATATTACACTCCGGGTACTCCGTACATTAAAAGAAGTAGACCTTATAGCAGCAGAAGATACAAGAAACAGTATCAAACTATTGAATCATTTTGACATCAAAACACCCATGACCAGTTATCATGAGTACAACAAGATCGACAAGGCATACGTCCTGATCAATAAAATGCAGGAAGGACAGAACGTAGCCCTGATCACAGATGCGGGAACTCCCGGAATTTCCGATCCGGGTGAAGAACTGGCCGCAATGTGCTACGAAGCTGGAATCGAAGTAACCTCACTTCCGGGACCTGCTGCCTGTATCACAGCCTTGACTCTGTCGGGTCTGCCAACAAGAAGATTCGCATTTGAAGCCTTTCTTCCGGCAGATAAAAAAGAGAGAAAAGTAATTCTTGAAGAATTAAAAGATGAAACAAGAACAATCATTCTCTACGAAGCACCACACAGACTGGTGAGAACTCTGGAGGAGTTAAAAGAAACTCTGGGAAACCGCAGAATGACTTTATGCAGAGAGCTGACAAAGAAACACGAAACAGCTTTCCATACGACCATTGAGGATTTGATCCTTTATTACCAGACAGAGAAACCACTGGGTGAATGTGTTCTTGTGGTCGAGGGCAGAAGCAGAAAAGAAATGGAAGAAGAACAGAAGGCTTCATGGGAAAAGATCACAATAGAAGAACACATGGAAATCTACGAAAACCAGGGCCGTTCCAGAAAAGAAGCCATGAAACTGGTAGCAAATGACAGAGGAATGACCAAGAGAGATGTGTATCAGTATCTCATTAACAAAAGCGAAGAATAAGAGAAACAGACAGAAGAATTCCCGTCCGCGGGGATTCTTTTTCTGTAGTATAAAAATCAGGTATAATCCTGAGAAAATATAGGAATATACAATTGTTTTTTCATTATGAATGTGGCAAGATATAGGCTTTTGTGCTATAATAAATTTGTATTATTATGTCCAAATACCAGAATATATTTGAAAACCTGTTTATGGCGAACCCGTAAGGGGTTTCAGATATATTCTGGTTATGATCAATAGATAACAGGAGGAATGAAATGGGCGGAGAAAATACAGAATACGGAGCGGATCAAATCCAGATTCTGGAAGGTTTGGAAGCCGTACGAAAGAGACCAGGTATGTATATCGGAAGTACATCCAGCAGAGGTCTTCATCACTTGGTTTATGAGATCGTAGACAATGCAGTTGATGAAGCTCTTGCTGGATTTTGTACGGAAATTCAGGTAGTTATCAATCCGGATAATTCTATTACAGTTGTTGATAACGGACGTGGTATTCCGGTAGGTATCAATCATAAAGCAGGAATCCCTGCTGTAGAAGTTGTATTTACAATTCTTCATGCCGGCGGTAAATTTGGCGGTGGAGGGTACAAAGTATCTGGCGGCCTCCACGGAGTAGGCGCATCAGTAGTAAACGCACTTTCCACATGGCTTGAAGTAAAGATTTATCATGAGGGAAAAATCTATCAGCAGAGATACGAACGTGGTAAAACAATGTATCCTCTGAAAGTTGTAGGGGACTGCGATCCGGAACTGTCGGGAACAACAGTTGTATTCTTGCCGGATAAAGATATTTTTGAAGAAACTGTATACGATTACGATATCTTGAAACAGCGTCTGAGAGAAATGGCATTCCTGACAAAAGGTCTGAGGATTTGTCTCAAAGATACCAGAGAAGGAATGGAAAGAGAGAAAGTTTTCCATTACGAGGGCGGTATCCGTGAATTCGTAACCTATCTCAACAGAAGTAAAGAAGCACTCTATCCGGAGATCATTTACTGCGAGGGACAGGTAAATGGAGTATCTGTAGAGGTTGCCATGCAGCATAATGACTCTTATACAGAGAACTGCTATGGATTTGTTAATAACATTAATACACCTGAGGGCGGTACTCATATTGTAGGTTTCAGAAACGCTCTGACAAAAACTTTCAACGATTATGCCAGAAAGAACAAGCTGCTCAAAGACAGCGAACCGAACTTAAGCGGTGATGATATCCGAGAGGGACTGACAGCAATCGTCAGTGTCAAGATTGAGAATCCTCAGTTTGAGGGACAGACCAAGCAGAAACTTGGAAATAGTGAAGCAAGAGGTGCGGTTGACAGTGTAGTAAGTAAACAGCTTGAAATCTTCCTTGAGCAGAATCCGACTGTAGCTAAAGCTACTGTAGAGAAATCAGTTCTTGCACAGAGGGCCCGTGAAGCAGCCCGTAAAGCACGTGATCTTACCAGAAGAAAATCAGCTCTTGATAATATGTCACTTCCTGGAAAACTTGCAGACTGCTCAGATAAAAATCCTGAGAATTGCGAGATTTACATCGTAGAGGGAGATTCCGCCGGTGGTTCCGCAAAGACTGCCAGAAACCGTGTGACACAGGCTATTCTGCCTCTGAGAGGTAAAATCCTGAATGTAGAGAAAGCACGTCTGGATAAAATCTATGCAAATGCTGAGATTAAAGCTATGATCACTGCATTTGGAACAGGAATCCATGACGATTTCGATATCAGTAAGCTTCGTTATCACAAGATTATCATTATGACTGATGCCGATGTTGACGGTGCGCACATTGCCACTCTGCTGCTGACTTTCCTGTATCGTTTTATGCCGGAACTTATCAAGCAGGGATATGTATACCTTGCTCAGCCGCCTTTATACAAGGTTGAGAAAAACAAAAAAGTATGGTATGCATACGATGACGATGAACTTAATCAGATCCTCACAGAGATCGGCCGTGATGGAAATAATAAGATCCAGCGTTACAAAGGTCTTGGAGAGATGGATGCAGACCAGCTCTGGGAGACAACTATGGACCCTGAGAAGCGAATCCTGCTCAAGGTTACCATGGACGAAGCAGCTACATCTGAGATTGACCTGACATTTACTACACTGATGGGCGATAAGGTAGAGCCGAGACGTGAATTTATTGAAGAGAATGCAAGATTTGTAAAGAATCTGGATATCTGATAATAGGGAGAATAGATAAATGGAAGATAATATTTTTGACAAAGTCCACGAGGTGGATCTGGAGAAGACCATGAAGGACTCTTACATCGACTATGCTATGAGCGTTATTGCTTCACGAGCATTACCTGATGTAAGAGACGGTCTGAAGCCAGTTCAGCGTCGTGTACTGTATTCCATGATAGAGTTAAACAACGGTCCTGACAAGCCGCATCGTAAGTGTGCGCGTATTGTCGGTGATACAATGGGTAAATATCACCCACACGGTGACAGTTCTATCTATGGCGCACTTGTAAATATGGCACAGGAATGGTCTACCAGATATCCGCTGGTAGACGGACATGGAAATTTTGGTTCCGTGGATGGTGATGGTGCAGCAGCCATGCGATATACCGAGGCACGTCTGAGCAAGATTTCCATGGAAATGCTGGCAGACATCAACAAGGATACCGTTGATTTCCAGCCAAACTTTGATGAGACAGAGAGAGAACCTGTTGTACTGCCATCCCGTTACCCGAATCTTCTGGTAAACGGAACTTCCGGTATCGCAGTAGGTATGGCTACCAATATCCCGCCTCATAATCTGGGGGAGGTTGTAGACGCTGTTGTCAAGATTATTGACAATATCATCGAAGAGCAGCGTGAAACCACAATGGAAGAGATCCTGGACATTGTAAAAGGACCTGATTTCCCAACTGGAGCTACAATTCTTGGCAGAAGAGGAATTGAAGAAGCCTACAGAACAGGCCGTGGAAAGATCCGTGTACGTGCCGTAACAAATATAGAGACACTTCCGAACGGAAAGTCCAGAATTATCGTTACAGAGCTTCCATATCTGGTAAACAAGGCACGTCTGATCTCCAAGATCGCAGAACTTGTAAGAGATAAGAAGATTGACGGAATCACAGACCTGAACGACCATTCCAACCGCGAGGGTATGAGAATTTGTATTGATCTGCGAAAAGATGCAAATGCGAATGTAGTTCTGAATTTATTGTACAAGCATACTCAGCTTCAGGATACTTTTGGCGTAAATATGCTTTCACTTATCCCGAATAACGGAAGCCTTGAGCCGAAGGTATTAAATCTGAAACAGATGTTGGAATATTATCTGGCTCATCAGGAAGATGTAGTGACCAGAAGAACTAAATATGACCTGAATAAAGCGAGAGAACGTGCTCATATTTTAGAGGGGCTGTTGAAAGCACTGGATAATATTGATGAAGTAATACGTATTATCAGAGGCTCTCAGAACGTACAGATCGCGAAACAGGAATTAATGGAGCGTTTCGCGTTGACAGATGTTCAGGCACAGGCGATCGTAGATATGCGTCTGCGTGCTCTGACAGGTCTGGAAAGAGAGAAACTGGAAGCAGAATATGCTGATTTAATGGAAAAAATCCGTAAATATGAAGCTATTCTTGCAGACAGAAACCTTTTGCTTCGTGTAATCCGTGAGGAGATTCTTGCAATTGCGGAGAAATATGGCGATGACAGAAAGACTTCCATCGGATATGATGTATACGATATTTCTACAGAGGATCTGATCCCAAGAGAGAATACCGTTATCACAATGACCAAACTTGGATATATCAAGAGAATGACAGTAGATAATTTCAGAAGCCAGAACAGAGGTGGAAGAGGAATTAAGGGTATGCAGACTCTTGAGGACGATTATATCGAAGAACTTCTGATGACGACAACTCATCATTATCTGATGTTCTTTACAAATACAGGAAGGGTATACCGACTGAAAGCATATGAAATTCCGGAAGCAGGACGTACTGCAAGAGGAACCGCAATTATTAATCTTTTGCAGCTTATGCCTGGAGAATTTATTACAGCAGTGATTCCAATCCGTAAGTTTGAAGACGGCAATTATCTTATGATGGCTACAAAGAACGGGCTTGTAAAGAAAACTCCTATTCACGAGTACGCAAATGTACGTAAAAACGGACTGGCAGCTATCACTTTACGTGATGATGACGAGCTGATCGAGGTTAAGCTAACAGACGATAAGAAGGATGTGATCCTGGTAACAAAAGACGGTATGTGTATTCGATTCAAAGAAACAGACGTACGAAGTACCGGAAGAGTCTCTATGGGGGTACGTGGTATGAATCTCGATGACGGAGATGAAGTTGTAGCAATGCAGCTGAATTCTCAGGGAGACTGCCTTCTGATCGTATCTGCAAATGGTATGGGTAAACGTACTGCTATGGCAGAATTTTCATGCCAGAACCGTGGTGGTAAAGGTGTGAAATGCTATAAGATCACAGAAAAAACTGGTGATGTAATCGGTGCGAGAGCTGTAAATGAAGAAAACGAAGTCATGCTGATCACTACTGAGGGTATCATTATCAGAATCGCATGCGCTGATATTTCCATTCTCGGAAGAATTACATCTGGTGTAAAACTGATTAATCTTACAGATGGTGTCACTGTAGCAAGTGTAGCCAAGGTAAGAGATAAAGAGGAGAAAGATACAAATACGCAGCCGGCAGCAGAAAAAGCTGCAGAATCTGATCAGGAAATGAATCAGGATATACAGAGTGAGAACACAGGAGAAGAGGAATAACCATGAAAAAATGGTACAGATATCTTGTTGCAGGAGTGTTGGTATTACTGACACTCTGCGTTGCAGGATGTGGGGGTGTAAGCCACAAATCACCGGAAAAGGTAACAGAGGAACTGATCCAGTCCTATGTTGACGGAAAAGAAAAAAAAGTAAAAGACTGCTATAACCAGAAAGACAATACAGAAGCTGACCTTCAGACGGAGATTACAGCAACGCTTAAGTATTTCGAAGCACATAATCCAAAGAAAGTATCTGTTCAGGACTGCCAGGTTCTTTCTCAGAATGATAATTATACATATGTGTATATAACCTATAATCTGATTCTTGAGGATGACCAGGAATATCCGTGTGTAGGAACCTATATGGTAGGAAAACAGGATAAAACTTACTATATCATGGCTCCGTCACAGATTACAGATGATATGAGAACACAGGCAGCCGCAGACTATGCTAAATTTATGAAAACAGATAGTTACAAGACCTATACCAAAGCATACGATACATTTATCAAAAAAAATCCGGGATATGAAGACAAGATTTCGGAAAAAATAGGATCATGATATATTGAGGAAAAAGATAAATGAAAAGAATATTATTAATGGTATTTAGAAATCTCTTTTTTGTTCCATATGGATGGTTTAAATTATGCTGGTATGCATCGCATGTGGATCGTTACAGCGAAGAGGAGAGATACCAGCTTCTTAAGTATGTTGATAACAGAGCAGTAAACGGCGGTAATCTTGTAATTGATGGTCATGGAATAGAGAACATTCCAAAAGAGAACGGATTTATGTTCTTTCCGAATCATCAGGGCCTTTTTGATGTACTTGCAATCATACAGGTATGCCCGGTACCTTTTTCAGTAGTAGCGAAAAAAGAACTGACAGACGTACCGTTCCTGAAACAGGTATTTGCAATTATGAAAGCTTTTATGATTGATCGTGAGGATGTCAAGCAGTCCATGCAGGTGATCATTAATGTTATTAAAGAAGTAAAAGCAGGACGGAACTATCTGATCTTTGCCGAGGGAACCAGAAGCAAAAACGGAAATCATCCACAGGAATTTAAAGGCGGAAGTTTTAAAGCTGCAACCAAATCAAAATGCCCAATCGTACCGGTGGCATTGATTGATTCTTATAAAGCTTTTGATACAGGTTCTGTTAAGCCGCTTACAGTACAGGTACATTTTTTGGAACCTATATACTATGAAGAGTATAAAGACATGAAGACAACAGAGATTGCTGCAGAGGTAAAAAGACGCATTGAAGCGACGATCTCACAGTATGCATGATTGGTGTTTTCATGCAAGAATTCCTCGCGAAATATTAACTAAAAACAAAAAAATAAAAAAAGTAAAAAAACCTGTTGACAAAACAGGTTTTTTTACATATAATTACAAATGCGCTTCGGGAAATACCAAAGTGCATTCGAATTTAATATTGAACTATTAGTTCGGAGTCTGGAGAAGTACTCAAGAGGCCGAAGAGGTGCCCCTGCTAAGGGTATAGGTCGCTAACGCGGCGCGAGGGTTCAAATCCCTCCTTCTCCGCTTTATTTTTTTGAAAAACTTAAAAAAATAAAAAAAGATGTTGACAAACACTTGAAACTATGATAAAGTAAACAAGCTGTCAACGAACAGTAAATCGGTTGAAAAAAAGATTTGAAAAAGCTCAAAAAAGTTCTTGACAAGTCGAAAACAACATGATAAAATAAACAAGCTGTCGCAAGACAGACAACCTTGATAACTAAACAGTGAAACACATACGATTCTCGAAAATTCTTTAC